>NZ_BONV01000001.1 GCF_016862895.1 Planotetraspora kaengkrachanensis
AAGCCGGTCCGGTTGTGGGACGTCCGCAGCCCCAACCGTCCCCAGCAGCTCGCCACGTTCAAGGGCCATAGAGCCTGGGTCTGGGGCGCGGCCTTCAGCCCTGACGGAACCACCCTCGCCACACCGGCGGCGATAACATCGTCCGGCTATGGCGCGCCACCGAAGGTGGGTAACGGTGGTCGCGGATTGGCGGTTCTGGTCATAGCGGCCATGCAGCCAAGTTGGGAGCTTGAGGCACATGAGTGACTGGTCGTTGGCGATTGACTTCGGTACGTGTTATACCTGCGCGACAATCATGGTTGATGACCAGGCCGAGGTTCTTGAGGTCGACGGCAGTAGATGCCTGCCGTCCTTGGTGTACCGCGATGAGAACGGCGACCTGCTGACCGGGCGGCTTGCCACCAGCGAAGCAGCCGTCTCAGCGGCGAACGTCGCCCGGACCCCCAAACGCGCCCTCGCCCAGGGGGCGCCGATGCTGCTCGGCGGTACGCCGGTGGAGGCGGAAGACTTGGTCGCCGCCGTCCTGTCCAGGATGGCCGTCGAGGCATCCCGGAGGGCAGGTGACGCGCCGCCCGAACAGGTCGTACTCACCCACCCCGCCGCCTGGGACGGCCAGCAAATCGCCACCCTCGGCGAAGCCGCCAAACGGGCGAAACTGGCTCCGGTGCAATTCGTTCCCGAACCGGTCGCCGCCGCCGCCTTCTACGCCCAGAGTGAGGACATTCCAGCCGGGGCCCCCGTCGCCGTCTACGACCTCGGCGGCGGAACCTTCGACGTCGCCGTGCTCCGCCGTACGGCCACCGGCTTCGACGTCGTCGCCCAAGGCGGCGGCGACCACATCGGCGGCGAAGACTTCGACGAGGCCCTCTACGAACTGATCGCCGACCACGCCATGACGCGCGACCCCAGCACGTGGGAGGAACTCGCCCTCGGCACCACCGAACGAGCCACCCGCGACCGGGCGATCCTGCACCGGGACATCATTGAGGCCAAGGAACTGCTATCCGAAACCACCATCTGCAAGGTCATGGCCGGAAACCTGCCGATCAGCATCACACGTGCGGAGTTCGAAACCGCCATCAGCGACGACCTGCGCGCGACCATCACCACCTTCCAGGACGTGGTGACCGGTGCAGGCCTGGCCATCGACGAACTCGCAGCGGTCTACCTCACCGGCGGCTCCAGCCGCATCCCCCTCGTCAGCGACCTGCTCAGCCAACTCCTCAACCGCGCACCCGACCTGGCCGGCGACCCCAAAGCCGTCGTCGCCCACGGCGCCCTTATGCAACCGCGGATGGAATCCCTGATAGGGCGTCTGGTCCGAACGCTGTTCGGGTAGACGGGAAAGATCTCTCGCCAAAGTCCCACACTTGCACGGGTCGGCTTGGTAGGCGTCGGCGGCATCCCACCGTCGCCCGTATCGCACCGACCTGTCTGACGCCCGCTGGGCGCTGATCGAACCGATCACTACCGCCTGGCGGACCGCCCATACCGACCTGGGCATCAGCCCACCCATCCATGCGCTGCACGAAATCGTCAACGCAATCTTGTACGTGAACCGAACCGGAATCGCCTGGGAGTGCCTGCCCACGACTTCCCGCACTACAAGACGGTCTACGACTACTTCGCCAAATGGCAAAAAGACGGCACAACCGAGCGCGGCTGAACGCCGGGAAGTCCACTCCGGTCAACGTGGTACTCGACCGGTTGGTACGCCGGCACGGCGGCGGGTACCCGACATTCGGGCCGATCCCGGCCCCGACGCTGTCGTAGTGATAGTCGTCCGACAAATAGTCCACCGCGAGCCTCTTGATGGACGGCAGCCGATGAGTTCACATATTGGACGGCCCCCGAGCCCGGAATGTTTCACCGTGCCCACCGACCGGGCCCAACCGGTGAAGGAGGTGCCGAAGTCGATGGCGGCGGTCTAAGCGCTCATCGCGTCACACCCCGTCCGTGCTGAGCCGGCGAAGAAGGTCGCCGAGCTCAGTGCGACGACGGGCGAGGCGTTCCCGCTGTGCGATGACCTCTGCACGCGGTGCCTCGCGTTCGATTTCAGCGATCTCGCGGTCGCGCTCGGATCTCGCCAGCGCTTCCTCCAACTCGGCCTGCCGGACGGAGATCCGTTCCATGATGGCCGCCTCCACCTCCGCAACAACCTCTCGCAATATCTCCTGGAGCGCGGGAGGCAGCGCCTCACGGGCCCGGCGCAGCTTGTCGTCGGTCAGCCGGCGCAGTTC
Source organism: Planotetraspora kaengkrachanensis (assembly GCF_016862895.1). Classification (GTDB taxonomy): domain Bacteria; phylum Actinomycetota; class Actinomycetes; order Streptosporangiales; family Streptosporangiaceae; genus Planotetraspora; species Planotetraspora kaengkrachanensis. Next base: position 2,241 of record NZ_BONV01000001.1, read on the forward strand.
CTCTTTCGTCTTGGCGTCCCGGCCGAAGGCCCACACCGCGGCCCCCGCGCCGACGGCGACGACGACGCTCAGTCCGACGCTGAGCTTGCCGTACTTGGACAGCTTCAGAAACCCGTCGCCAGCGCGTTTGAGGAGGCCGACGGCGACGCTGCTGACATCACCGACGGCGGAGCCGATTTCGATGAGCTTCTCCCTGATCTGTTCCACCGACAGAATTCCTCGGGCGGCTCCGTCGACCGGCCCAGGCCAGTCGATGGGCTCGCCGAGACCTGCCTCCTGGCGCACTGCCTTATTCCACTGGTCAAGCAAGATCCCCACCCGCGGGACGTGGACACCGTGGACGCCAAAGCCGTCTCCGAGCTTTCCGACGAGCTCCTCGATACCCGAGTGGACGGTGTTCTGCAGGTCGAGGACGAGGCCGCGGATCCCGTCTTCCAGGCTGCGCGGCACCTCTTTGAATGCTTCCCGGCCACCTGAGTCGATCGCCTGCCGGGCCTGGTCGCCGAGCCGCCGAAGCCCCTCGTCCAGTTCGCGCCGGAGCGTCGACTCCAGCCGGCGGAAACCGGCGCTCAGTTCTGTTCGCCACTTGGCGCCTTTGCCCCGTAGCTCGGCTAGCTCGGCCTGGCGTGCACGCACCGAGGCGGCCAACCCGGAGTCGAGCTCCAGCGAGCGCAGGCGCATCTCCAGTTGCTGGTCGAGCGTGGTGATGACGGTGTCGGCGGTGCCGAGCACCGCCTTCAGCCGATCCGACGTGATGCGCAGCACCACGTTGTCACGCAGCTCGGCCAGCAGCGGCGCGAACCCGCTGCGCTCCATCAGGTCCGCCGCACGTGCCTCCCGGCCCTGCTCTGCGGCTCGGTCGGCCTCCTGCTTGTAGCGGCTGCTCACCGCGTACCACGGCGCCGTCGCAAACCGCGACCCGCGCACGCGCAGCAGGCGGTGGTTCTCCTCGAGCGCGGCACGCCACCCGTCGTGAGCTTTGTCGATCCCGGTCAGAACGAACAGGACCGTCTGAATGCGCTCGGTCGCGCGGTCCAGGAACGCGAGTTCCGATGCGTGCAGCTCGCCGGCGCCGTTCACCACGAAGAGCAGCGCGTCGGCACGGTTGAGTGTGGCAAGCGTGATGTCGCTGTGCCCGGCGATGAGCCCGCCCACGCCGGGCGTGTCAACCAGCACCAGCCCTTCAGACAGCAGCGACGACGCTACGCCCAGCTCGACCCGCTCCACGTCCGGATGCCGGTCCACCCCCGTCTTCGGGTCAACCGCGGCGGTCTCGTCGACGTACTCCGGTAGCTCGGCCGACTTGATCTCTTTCTTGCCGTCCTCAAAGGCGCTGCCGTACACAACGGCCTGGTCCTCGTCGGCATAGGACACCGCGACGTGTACCCGAGTGGAGACGTCCGTATCGATGGGCAGGAGCTGTCGGCGCCCCACCAGGGCGTTGATCAGCGAACTCTTCCCTCGGTTCTTCTCGCCGACCACCACGACCGTTGAACCTGGCATCAGCGCCAGGCTGCATTCCTGAGCGAGAATCGTCGCGCTGTCGGTGTCTCCCACTTGCCGGGCCGTGTCGGCGACAGCCGCCACCGCCAAGATGACCTCGTCTGCGAGTGGATGCCGAGACATCTGAACTATTTCTCCTTCTGCCGCTGATCAGCCCTTAGAGGACGCGCCGGGGAGGGATGTTCCTTACAAGAGGGAGAAGTAAAGTGCCTCGAACATCTCGCGTACCACTGTGGCGTGCAGCCTGGCCCTTCGCGGAAGCGAAGCCTCCAGCATCTTCCATTCGTCGACGAGTTCGCCGATCCTCCTCCGCAGTTCCTCCGGCGAAGCGTCCTCAGGCAGCCCGACGCGCTGGGCGTCCGTCACACCGGCCATCAGCATGTGCAGCTGACCGGAGTTCTGGTCGGGCAGCGGTAACATTCCGGCCGCCTGCGCCTGGGCGGCCTCCGCCAGCTCCACCCGGCGCATGGCGGGGTGCCGCCCGAGCTCCCGCAACAGGCCACGCAGGCGACCCGCGACCTCTTGCTCCGCCGCACCGGCGAGCTCAGCCGCCGTCCGAAGCGCGGCCATGGCGGCGTCGGCGCGCAGCGCGTCAGCGCCCGTGACGAGCCGTTGCTGAACACGCTCCAGCAACCGGTTGATGCCCGATCTCTCACACAGCGCGTCGCGGAGCGCCGACAGGTCCCGCGCGCCACCGTCGATGGCGTCGACCGCCTGGCGGATTCCGTAGATGGCGAGCAGATCGAGCAGTTCCTTCCGCATACCGGGGTCGACCGGGACGGTGTCCGGGGCCACCGACAGGAAATCCTCGTGATCGAAGAGCATGTCCTCGAGCGTGTCGCGGTCTGCGGCGGCGAGGATGCCCAGCGCGTAAAGGTGCTGCTCGGTCAGCCGCTCACAGCGGGCGGTCTCCGCCAGCTTCGTGGCGACTGGGATCACCTCGGCCACCAGACCGGTCATCCGGTCGGCGGAACGGCCCGCGACCTTGTCCGCCTCTCTCCGCACCTCCTCCAGGTCGGTGTCCTCGGAAATCTGGTCGATCCTGGTGAGCACGCCCAGCACGTTCGCCGCCGACAGGCGCGACCCGCGCATCGTCTCCTGGAACTCCCTGAGCGCAGCTGCGTCGCCCTCGCCCGGCTGGGGCATGGCGAGGATGAGCGCGTCGGCCTTGCGGATTGATGCCATCGAGTAGTCGTCAAGTGCGCTCACGGCATCCCTGCCTGGCGTATCCATCAGGGCGAAGGCTCGGTCGATCGATTTGTTGGCCGCTTCGACGACGAGGTGGCTGACCTCGGAGTGGTCGTACTGCAGCGACTGCGGAACGCCGCCACCCACGCGAGACGGGATCGATGCGGGAGAGCGGCCATCGTTGAAATGCACCCATACGCGGTTCATGTGGTAGCTCCTGAACCACGCGGAGACCAAGGTCGTCTCAGTTCCGCCGGTGGGCGCGAGGCGCTGACCGAGCAGGGCGTTCACCAGCGTCGACTTTCCGGCATTCAGCCGTCCCCCGACGGCGACCACGAGGGTGTCGCCGGCGAGCCGTTCTGCCACAGCACCGACCGCATCCGCGAACGGGCCCGGCCGGAGTGCCGTCAACGCCTCCGCGCACATGCTGCGGACACGATGGCACAAGCCATATGTCACTTCCTCCACACCAGCCTCCTCGGGCCGCTCGTCTCAGGGGGACGGCTCGCCCGGCACGGATTGTTCCTTCCATCGCCTAGGTCTTCAAGGTCGTCTCGCGGGTCGTCGCGCACCGACCGCAGGGAACATTCGCGACCCTCGTCCACCGTGTAGGTCAATCACTGTCGCGGCCGATCAGCCCATTTGCCGCCGCCACCCGGGAGCGCGGCTCACATGGAATACGCCTGTCATGAGTGAGACATGGTCACGATCCGGCATAACCCCTTGGCAGCGGGTCCTGCCGAGTTCGGTGGGCGGCCAGGGCTACGACCCTGAGGGACGCCTCGTGCGATTCGCCACCGACGCTGTCACATCCCCACTCTGGCCGTGGGCATGGCCGCGCCTGCCGCGTCAGTCCGACCCCGCCCCATGCAACGTAGATTCGGGCTCTTCCTTTCAACGCGGCCTGCCGGCGATATCGGAATGCATGCCAGCACCACAGATCACCGCGCTAGCTAAGGACCATTCAAGAGACCCTCAACACTGCCAGGTTGAAGCTCTGACGGCCGCAAGATCCCCAACCACCCGGCCTGATCCCTGTGCCGGAGCCAGCGCCTTTACGTTGTAGATTCCTAACGAGCCCAATTCATTTGAACACTCGCGGCGAGAGCCTCGGCGCCTGGCCGGAGCACACGACAACCTGCGGCAACGTCGGGCAGGCAACTGTCGGCAACTGACGTCTCGTCCGAGCAACAAATAAGCAACGAGAAGCGGAAAAGCCGTGATCGCTTACTCGCGATCACGGCTCCGACCTGCCGAAACAGAGTCGGGACGACAGGATTTGAACCTGCGACCCCTTGACCCCCAGTCAAGTGCGCTACCAAGCTGCGCTACGTCCCGCTTGCCCGTTCGGGCTTCACCAACCTTAGCGCAGTTTGAGGGCACGTGCGTACAGGCTTACCCCGCCACACCTAGGCTTTGGATCATGGGTAGGAAACCTCGCATCGATCAAGACGAGCTCCGCCGCCTGGCCGCGGAGGGCTGGTCGAATGCTCAGCTCGCCGCGCACTTCGGGGTGACCGATTCCGGCATTTTGCAGGCGAAGCGTGCCGCGGGCCTGTCCAAGCCGATGACCGACCACAGCCGGGCGCTGCCCTGGAAACTGAGCCGTGAGCACAGCCAGAGCGGACCGGCCACCAACCTTCGCAACCTGTCCGCCGTCATCCAGGGCCGGACGATCCCCAAGGAGAAGCTCAACACCGCCCTCCGCTGGGCCACGCGCCTGGTCGACAACGATCTCGACATCGCCTACGACCCCGACCAGGGCTTCCTGGAGGTCCCCGTCCACGGGTCCTCGCACATCGCCGCAGTCCTCTCGGAAGCGCGGCAGGCCGTCCACCCTGCCGCCGAGGGCCTCCCCCGCGAAAACCGCGCCGAATGAGCCCATCCCACGACAAGCCCCCTTACAAGATCGGCCAAGACGACGAGCCGTCGCGTAACCTTTCCGCCGCCCGACGCCACTACTGAGATGTGAACCCATCCGACGGCGAGCTCGTCGCCCGCGCCGCGACCGGCGACGCCGAGGCCTTCCACGAGTTGGTCCGCCGCCACCGGCCGATGGCCCGCGGCCTCGCCGGGCACCTCGCCCGCGGTCCGGACGCCGCCGACGACCTCGTCCAGGAGGGCTTCCTCCAGGCCTGGACGTCGCTCCCCAGCCTCAACGACGGCGACCGATTCGGCAGCTGGCTCCACGGGATCCTGCTCAACCTCAGCCGCCGGTGGAGCCTGCCGCGCGAATCCCCGCTCGACCCGTACGCCGACGGCGACGCGGTCGATCCGTTCGAGGCGATCGAGGCCCGCTGGCTGGTCCGCGACGCCGTCCGCGATCTCCCTGCGGGGAGCCGTGAGGTCGTCCTGCTCTTCTACTACGACGATCTCAGCGTGGACCAGGTGGCCCGGGCCCTCGACCTCTCGCCCTCTGCCGTCAAGGTGCGCCTGTATCGCGGCCGCCGTCGGCTCCGGGAAACGCTTGCCGGTGAATTCCCCCGATCTCCGAGGAGGACGTCCATGATTCCCGTCCGCATCGCCATGATCGTCCCTGCCGCTCCGCGGCTGCTGCTGATGCTCCACGACGAACCGGGCGAACGCGTCCTGCCGCTCTGGCTGGAGGCCCCGGAGATGCTCGGCAGATCCACCCGGCTGGCGGGCCACATCCTCACCAGCACGGGCGCCGCCCTCGAGGCGGTCGAGCTGACGTCCGGCGGCGAAGCCCGCCTGCGCCTGCGGGTCCCGTCGGGCGACCAGGTCCTCGACGTACGGGCGGCGGAAGGGCTGGCTCTCGCCCACCGCCAGAGATGCCCGATCCTCGTGCCCGACGACGGTCTCGTCCCGCTCACCGGGTCCATGACCGTCGAGCAGGCCGCGGAGGAGGCCGTCCGCCACGCGGGGGTGCCTGCCGCGTCGGCCGCCCTCCGCCGCGGGGAACGTGTCGAGGAGCCGCGCAACCTCGACTTCTCCGACGGCCTGCGCTTCTGGGACCTGCGGGGAGGCTTCCTCCACGACCCGAGCGGCGCCCACTGGCGCGACTACACGTGCGGCGCGCGCGACGGCGTGGCGTGGCTGGCGTCGGCGGTCGACCGCCCGCTCGGCTTCGCGGATCTGCGCCAGGCCGTGGTCGCCGGGTCCCGTCAGGGCTCCCGCGTACGGCTGACCGCCGAGGTCCGATACACACGGCACACCAGCCACGACGCCGGCAGCGAGGCCGCGCTCTACCTGCGGGTCGTCGACCCAGACCGGTCACGAGGAGCCGAGGACCATCAGCACATGGCCGTCATCGCGCCCGGCGACGAATGGCGGCCGCTCAACGTGAAGGCCCGAATACCCGACGACGCCGTTTTGCTTTTGTTCGGAGTGACGCTCTCCGGACCCGGCACCATCGAAATGCGCCGGGTCGGCCTCACTGCGGATTAAACGCCCTCGCGCTTGATGGGGGTCGTCGACTGCTCCTCGACGTACACGTGTCGCTCGCTCGGCCGCACCGTCGGCTCGACCTGGGTCTCGCGCACCGGCTCCGGTACGACATGCGGCTGGGCCGGCGGGTCCACGGTGTACATCACGTCGGGTTCGATGGTCTCGACGGTGTCCTCCGCGTGGGGACGGCGCGTGTAGAGGCCGGTGAGCAGCGCGCCGACCGCGCCGACGGCCATGAGAATCCAGCCGATCATCTGCAGGTCGATTCCAGGGACGTCCCATTTCACGGCGAAGGCCAGCACCGCGCCGATCGCGAGGAAAGCGAGACTGGCTCCGAAGCCCATGATTACCTCCTCAGACGGTAATCGGTGCCTCTACCCCCCAAATCCCGCATTACGCAATGCGTGAAGGCGACTTTCCAGGGCAGTGCGAACGAACAACGCACAATCACCCTGGAGGCAGATATGTCCGCCATTGCATGGGTGGCCGTCGTCGTAGTCGCGGTGGTCGTGATCCTGGTGGCCGGCTACCTCGTTTCCGGCCAGAGCCGCCGTCGCCACCTGCGGAACCGATTCGGACCGGAATATGACAGGACTCTCGAGGAGAGCGAGAGCCGCAAGGACGCCGAGCAGGACCTGATCGCCCGCGAGGAGCGCCACGCCACGCTCGACATCAGGCCGCTCGACCCCGCGACCCGGCAGTCCTACGACGAGAAGTGGACAGAGGTCCAGGAGCGCTTCGTCGACGCGCCCGGCTTCGCCGTCACCGAGGCGGACGCCCTGGTCACCTCCGTCATGGCCGACCGCGGATATCCGACCGACGAGTTCGAGCAGCGGCTGAGCGACCTGTCGGTCCAGCACGCGTCCACGCTCGACCACTACCGATCGGCGCACGACATCAGCAGCCGCGCCGCCCGGCAGGAAGCCTCAACCGAGGAGCTCCGCCAGGCGATGGTCCACTACCGCGCGCTCTTCCAGGAGCTGCTCGCGGACTCCGCCGATATCCCCACGAACGGCCGTCACGCCGCACGCTCCAACGCCGAGGAGGCTGACCTGTGATGCAGAGCAACCCTTACGAAAGCCGGTACGGCACGCCGGAGCGGCCGGTTCCCGAGCCTTCCGACCCCCTCGAGGAGGAGGCACGGAAGGAGGCGGCGCTCGCGGACGAGCGGCGTGACGAGCACGACGGCCCCGGCCCCGTGTACTCCCCCGAAGGGGCGGATGACCCGACGGCGGACGAGACCCGGCGGGTCCACGTGCTCGGCTCCGGTGCCACCGACACAGGCACCGGCACCGGCGACGTTCCCCCGGACTCCGGTGAGACCCGCGACACCGTGTACGGCGACACCGTGTACGGCGACGCCGTACCGGTCGCCGCGGACACCGGCCGAGCGGACACCGGCCGAGCGGACACCGGCCTGACGGACACCGGCCATGCCGGCACCGCGGACCCGGACGATGACGACCCACTGGACCGGCACGGCTCAGAGAACGCGGACTCCCGGGAGACCTCGGAGACCGACGACGTCCTGGCGCCCGAGCCCGTCCGGTCCGGCGACGGGGGCACGCCCCCCGTGGCCGACGACTCCGACGTCCTCGTGGCGGGTCCCGCTGCCAGGGAACGCGGCGCCGGCGACGAGACCGAGCCGGTGGACGACGTCGACTTCGAGCGCAGCTGGCGCGAGATCAAGGCCGGCTTCGTCGACGACCCCCGCGGCTCGGTGGAACAGGCCGATGGGCTGGTCGAGGCGGCCGTGGCCGTGTTCACCGGCCGCCGTCAGTCGTTGCTCGACAAGTGGAAGAACAGCGATCAGGCCGACACGGAGGCGCTGCGTCTGGCCCTGCGCGAATATCACGCCCTCCTCGCCCAACTGACCGGAAAGTGAGACAACCATGCTGGCCATCGTCGCGGCGATCGTCTTCGCCATCGCCTTCCTCCTCGACCTCCTCAACGCCAACATCGGCATCGGCCTCACCGCGCTGATCGCCCTTGGACTGTGCCTGCTGGCCCTGCACCAGGCCGGCATCGGAACGGCCAGCGTGGGCTCCTACCGCGGCAACTGGCGCCGCGCCCGCCGCTGAGCCGCACGACGCTGACGCACCCCCACGGGAACCGAATGTGCCGCGTGACCCCGGGTCACGCGGCACATTCGGTTCCCGGCGACAGGCCTCAGGTCCGGGCCGCGAACTTGAACTCCTCGTGCGGCCGCTGGAGCGCGCCGAGCGAGACGATCTCCCGGGGGAAGAGCAGCCCGAGGGTCCAGTCCATCAGGATGCGCGACTTCTTGTTGAAGGTGGGCATTCTCATCAGGTGGTACGTCCGGTGCATGGCCCACGCGGGGAACCCGCGCATCTGCCGGCCGTAGACCTGCGCCACGCCCTGGTAGAGCCCGAGGCTCGCCACCGAGCCCGCGTTCTTGTGCCGGTACGGCGTGCAGGTCTGGCCTCTGATGGTCGCCAGCAGGTTGTCGGCGAGCCGGCGCCCCTGCCGTACGGCGTGCTGGGCGTTGGGCGGGCAGAACATGCCCGGCCTGGTGAGGTCGGGCACGGCGGCGGCGTCGCCGGCGGTGAAGGCGAAGTCGGTGCCCTTGATCCGCAGGTAGGCGGTGGCCTTGACCCGGCCCTTCTCGTCGAGGGGCAGGTCTCCGGCCGCGACGACCGGGTTCGGCTTGACCCCGGCCGTCCAGACGAGGGTCTCGGCGTCGAACTCCTGACCGTCGTCCAGCACGATGTGGCCGTTCTCCGCGGACGTGAGCAGGGTCCGCGTCCGGACCTCGATGCCGCGCCTGCGCAGTTCCTGCACCGTCCAGCGGGCCATGTCCTCGCCGACCTCGGGCAGGATCCGGTCGGTGGCCTCGACGAGGATCCAGCGCATGTCCCCTCTGCTGATCCCCTCGAAGTACCGCGAGGCGTCCGCGGCCATGTCCTCCAGCTCGCCGAGCGCCTCGACCCCGGCGTAGCCGCCGCCGACGAAGACGAAGGTGAGCGCGCGCCGCCGTACCCGCTCGTCCGGCGTCGACGCCGCGAGATCGAGCTTGCCGAGGACGTGGTTGCGCAGGTGGATGGCCTCTTCGACGGTCTTGAAGCCGATGCCGTGGTCGGCGAGCCCGGGGATGGGCAGCAGCCGGGCGATCGAGCCGGGGGCGACGACCACGTAGTCGTATCCGAGCGTGACGGGCGGGCCCTCGTGCGGCTGGAACCGCGCCGTGCGGTCCGCCAGGCTGATCGACTCGATGCTCCCGCTGAGGATCTCGCACGAGCGCAGGACCCGCCGGAGCGGGACGACGACGTGCCGGGGCTCGATGTTCCCCGCGGCCGCCTCGGGCAGGAAGGGCTGGTAGGTCATGTAGGAGTCGAGGTCCGCCACCGTGACGTGGGCCTCGCCGTGCCTGAGCCTGCGTTGAAGGCGCAACGCCGTGTACATGCCGACGTATCCGCCGCCGACGATCAGAATCCTCGGGACAGCCATGCGGGTCCCGTACCCGCTACGCAGCCGCTAGACCAGGAAACGCATCGAAACGGTCGTCCCGTTTACCCCGGTACGGACAACAATTTCATGGCTCAGCATCCGAGCGACCCAGAGCCCCATCCCGCTGGTCGCGTTCTCTGGGGGCGCCGTGAGACCGGGCCGGCCCTCCGGATGCCACAGACGGCCGTCGTCGTGGACGTCGACCATGAGCGACGAGCCGTCCGTCCACAGCCGCAGCCGCGCCTTGGACGAGCCGTGGGTCACCGCGTTGGTGGCCACTTCGTTGAGGGCCACGAGGAAGTCGCCGACGGCGTCCGGGGCCATTCCGCGGTCCTGCGCCTGGGCAGCGGCGAACTCCCGGACGTCGGGCAGGTCGGCCAAGGAGAACGTGAGCTCTTTGGCCGTCTGCGCGACGGACGGAGGAACGCCGTCTTCGTTCACCCGGTACCGCCTCCCACCGGACCTGACTCGACCGTACGACCTGGTGAGCCCTGGCATACGGACGAAGATACCCCGGGATATCGCCGCGTCGGCGACGATATCCCGGGTCCGCCCGTTCCTCGCGGGGTCACAGTCAGCCCGCGACGAGCTCGGAACGCAGCTGGTCGAGCGTCTTGCGGAGGATCCGCGAGACGTGCATCTGGGATATGTCGAACTCCGCCGCGATCTCGGCCTGGGTCATGTTGCCGTAGAAGCGCAGCAGGAGGATGTTCTTGTCACGCTCGGGGAGGTGGTCGATGAGGGGCATGACGGCCTCTCTGTCCACGAACGCGGACAGGGCGTCGTCCTGCTCGGGGATGACGTCGCCCAGCGCGGCGGAGTCGCCGTCCCCGCCCATCGGCGCGTCGAGGGAGAGGGTGCTGTAGGCCGCGGAAGCGTCCATGGTCAGCAGCATGTCCTCCTCGGAGATGCCCATCTTCTCGGCGAGCTCGGCGACCGTGGGGAACCGCCCGAGCTGCTGGGTCATGTCGGCGACGTGCCGGTTCAGCTCCGAGCGCCGCTCCTGGTAGAGGCGGGGGACCCGGACGGCCCAGGTGCGGTCGCGGAAGTGCCGCTTGACCTCACCCGTCATGGTCACCATGGCGTAGCCCCGGAAGCTGTGCCCGAGGTCGGGGTCGAAGCCGTTGATCGCCTTCATGAGCCCCACGTACGCGGCCTGGAGGAGGTCCTCCAGCGGCTCGCCGCGGTTCAGGTATCTGCGGGCGATGTCCCTCGCCATCGGGCGGTGCATCTCGACGATGATCTCTCGGAGGCGCTCCCGCCGCTGCTCGGACACGTCGTCGCGAGTCAGCTCTATGAGGAGCTCCTCAGCGGTCGGTTCGCTGATGGTCGCTACTCGGATATCGGCAGCCATCTGCGTATATCCCCTCGTATGTCTTGCGAGGGCTACGCCGGCGCGGAAGTCATCCGTGCAGAAGGCGCGCCTCGCTACAGTTTCGAGACGAGGCCCTCTGCTGGACCTCTGACGCAGTATATTGCCCGAAATTCGGGAGTTTCACCACCCCTTCGGCACCAGTAATGTTGCGCTCGAGGAGGTGTGACGTGTCCAACAACGGTCTGTTGTCCCTGCGATCCACCATGGCCGGCACGATCGTGGTGGTCCACGTCGACGGCATTCTCGATGCCACGACACGCGACCAGTTCGCCGACCGCCTGGACACCGAGGCCGAGGACCACGGCCCGGACCTGATCCTCGACCTGGGCGGCGTCACCTTCATGGACTCCCGGGCGCTCGGCCTCATCGTCCACCACTGGCAGCGGTCGACGGCCGCCGGCGGCAACTTCGCCCTCGTGGCGGTGCAGTATCCGAGCTCCAAGGTCATGTGGGTGACGGGGCTGTCCCAGCGGCTGCCCCTCTTCGACACCCTCGACGAGGCCCTCGCGGCCTTCGCCGCCGAGCCCCGCCCCTGACTCCGCGCCGCCGGCCTCCGCGCCCCTGACCCCGTCGCGCGGGGTCTCGGGTGCATGGTCCCGGCGGCGGTCAGGGCGTGGCTCCCCCGTGCTTTTGCTGGTGCTCGGTGACCAGCAGCCTCGCCAGGTCGGCGACCTTGACCTGGTGGTGCTGGGACACCCTTCTGAGCTCGTCGAACGCCGCCTCCGCCGAGCAGCCGCTCTTCGACATGATGATGCCCTTGGCCTGGTCGATGACCGAGCGTCCCGCGAGCGCCTCCTGCATCTGGGCGGCTCCGGTGAGGACGTCGTCGAACTCCCACACGTTGGCGAGCGCCACCGTCACCTGCTCCTTGAGCAGGGACATCAGCGCCTCCTCGTCGGCGTGCGCGCCGGTCCGGACGCCGTACAGGCCGATGATGACGACGGCGTTCTCGACCTCGATCGGCAGGATCAGCACCGACCGGATGCCGTGCCGTACGGCCGTCGCCGCGTAGCGGGGCCAGCGGGGGTCGCGCATGACGTCCGCGACGATGACCGGCCGTCCCGAGGTCAGCGCCTCTCTCGACGGGCCCTCCCGCAGCTCGCTCTCCCGGTCCGTCAAGGTGATCAGCTCGCTGTGCGAGGCGGCGAGCATGACCCGCCCCTCCATCCACAGCTCGGCCGTTCCGCCGGCGCATCCGGGCACCCCACGGGCGATGGCCTCGGTGATTCCGCGAAGGACGCTCTCCGCCGACGCGCCCTCCGTCACGCGGCCGAGAGCGGCGAGATCACGGGCGAGGATGGACGATGTCTCCATGGTAGAAAGACCATTCCCATAGTTCCGGTGTTAATCCAGGCTGCATCGATTAGATCGGCTGTCTGGCGTAGCGTCTAATCTCTAGAGAGGGGGCAGCGTTGGCCGACATCGCCGAGCTCGAGCGCTCGCTCAGCGGGCTCGCCGACCGCATCGCCACGCTCCGGGACGACCCCGGGTCCGGCGCGGCGCTGCGCGAGCTGGAGAACGCCGAGGAACTGCTCAGGGACGCGCTGGGCGAGCTGGCCAGGAGCCGCAGGCGCAAGGACGGCGGCAACCAGCGCGAGCAGAAGCTGCTCCGCCAGATCTTCCGGGCACTGCCCGTACCTGTGATCATCATGGACACGGGCGCGACGGTGCGCCGCATCAACAACGAGACCACCCGGCTGCTCGGCAGCCCCGCCGGCTACCTCATCGGCCGGGCCTTCCCGCTGCTCATCGACGTCTCAGGCCGCGCGGCCTTCCGCTCCCGCCTGACCTCCGTACTGCGCGGCGAGGAGAGCGCCGCCTTCCAGACCCGCCTGGCCCACCAGGGCCGGACGCACACGGTCAGGCTGGTCCTCAGCGCGCTCCGCATGCCCGGCGAGCCGCAGGAGATGATCGCCGCGGTCGTCCTGCCCACCGAGGTCCAGCTACCCGAGACCCCGGATTCGACCGCCGAGCCGAGCGACCCGGTGATCATGGCCGCCGCTCGCCGTCACGAACTGCTGTCCCACCTGACCCGGCTGCTGCTCGACGAGGAGAGCCTGCGCGAGCCGGTCGCGCTCATCCGGGCCGCCCGCCTGTTCGCGGCCGAGACGGCCGACTGGGTGATCGCCGACGTCATCAGGGACGGCCGCCTGCACCGGGCCGCCGTCGTCGGCCCCGCCGACCAGCCGCCCGGCCGGCTCCAGCGGGATCTCGAGGGGATGGATCCGGCCGCCGTGCCGATCGTCACCCAGGTCCTGACCACCCAGAGCGGGATCGTGAACGAGATGCTGGCCGACGACACGCTGCTCGGCGACGGCGTGCTCGAGGCGATGGAGGCCGGCTCCCTGCTGAGCGTGCCGATCACGACCGAGGACCAGGTCGGCGGCGTACTCACGCTCGTGCGCCTGCGCGACCGGCCCCCGTTCGGACTGGCCGACCTCGGGCTGCTGGAGGAGATCGGCCTCCACCTCGGCCTCGCCATGCGGGCCCAGCGCAGCTTCCAGCGCAGGTCGCTCGCCGCGGACACCCTGCAGACGGGCGTGCTCCCGCGGAATCTGCCGGACCTGCCCGGCTTCGAGACGGCCGCTGTCTACCACCCGGGGTCGGGCCTGCACGCGATCGGCGGCGAGTTCTACGACGTGTTCCCCGTCAAGAACGGCTGGGGCTTCGTCATCGGCAGCGCGGTCGGCAAGGGTGAGGAGGCGGCCGCCGTCACCGCGATGGTCCGCAACGGCATGCGCGTGCTCAGCGTGTGGGAGGACGACCCCGCCCACGCCCTGCGCAAGGTCAACGACGCGCTCGTCCAGCAGAACACCGGCCTGTTCGTCATGGCCGCCGCCGGGTTCGTACGCGGCCGCAAGGTACGGCTGGCCTCGGCCGGGCACCACCCCGCGGCTTTGCTCCAGACCGACGGCCAGGTCAGGTTCTCCGAGGGCGGCGGGGTCCCGCTCGGCTTCGAGGAGGGCGCAGAGGCCGCCACGGAGCAGCTGACCCTGTCGGCCGGCGAGACCCTGGTGCTCTACTCGGACGGCCTGGTGGGCTCTCAGAGCGACGAGGGCGCCGTCTACGGGGAGGGGCGCCTCACCGAGGTCCTCGCCCGCTGCGTGGGCCAGCCGCCCGGCACGGTGGTCAAGGCCCTCGAAGATGATCACCAGGCGTTCTGCGGAAGCCACGTCATCGACGAGATCACCTTGCTCGTGCTCAGGAAGTCACGGTGATCCACCGAGCCGGCCGGGACTGAGGAGGTCCGACGTGCGCATGGGACCAGGAGAGCACCGGTCGGTGGCCTTCTCCGACGAGGCCGAACTCGAGCCAGTGCTGGCGCCGTTCATCTCCGATGGGCTCGCCGGCCGGGACAAGGTGCTGTACGTCACCGACGTCACGCATCCCGCCGTGGCCGTCGGCCTGCTGCGCGGCTGGGGAATCGACCCCGACGGGCACGGCGGGCGGCTGGAGGTGCGCGAGCTGGGCACACCCGACCCCGACGTGATGGTCGCCGAACTCACCGAGGCCGCGCACCGGGCCCGCGCCGAGGGTTACCGCGCTCTGCGCTTCACCGGCGAGATGAGCTGGGCCGTACGCGAGGGAACCGACAGCCTCACGGCCTTCGAGACCAAGGTCCAGGCCGTGTTCGACTCCGGTCTCGCGATGGGGATCTGCCAATATGACCGGAGGGTGTTCCCGCCCGTCACCCTGTCGGAACTGCAACGCCTGCACAGTGGAGCAGACGTGGATCTGGAGTTCGACGGCGCCCTGCTGCGGATCCGCCGCAGCGCCCGGCCGCCGGGGCTCGAACTGGACGGCGAGATCGACGCCAACGGAGTCGACGAGCTGGCCAGAGCGTTGTCGGCGGCCGTTCTGCGGGAGAGCGGCGACGTGCACGTGGACATGGGCCGGATCTCGTTCATCGACCTGTCCGGCCTCAGAGTCCTGGTGGACACGGCGACGGCCCTGACCGGGGGCAGGTCCCTCGTGCTGAACCATGTCCCGGAGCACGTCGTGCAGCTGATCGGCCTGATCGGCTGGGACCGGGCGCCCGGGCTGCGCGTGCGAGGAGGGGACGCCTGATGGAGCCCATGATTCATCAGGCGTGCCTGTACGGCTCGGACCAGGAGTTCCTCGAGATGGCCGTGCCGTTCGTGCGGGACGGCCTGGCCGACGGCGAGCCCGTCCTGGTGACCACGACGTCGGGCAACCTCGAACTGCTCGGCGAGGCCCTGGGCGGCGACGCCGCGCAGGTCGACCACGCGGAGACCGCCTACTACGGCCGCAGGACGGCCCAGCGCGCCACGGCGTTCACGCGGTACTGGCGGCGCAACAGCCGTCACCGGCGGGTCCGGATCCTCGCCGAGCCCGTCTGGCAGGGCAGATCGGCGCGCGACGTGCTGGCCTGGAAGCGGATGGAGTCGGGTCTCAACCTCCTGCTCGACGACACGGGGATCTGGATGATCTGCCCCTATGACCTGCGGTCGGTCGGCGCGGGCATCGCGGAGGACGCGCTGCGCACCCACCCGTCGGTGTGCGCCGACGGCAGGACGGGACGGCCTTCCGGCTCCTACGCCGACCCCCTCGACTTCATCGGCGGGTGCGACGCCGCGCCGCTGCCCGCGCCGCCGCCGGACGCGACGAGCGCCCCCATCGACGAGATCAACGACGTGCGCCGGTTCGTGACCGATGAGGCGTATCGCCGGGGCCTCGCCGGAGAACACGCCTCGATGCTGGCCGTCGCGGCCCACGAGGCCGCCCGCTATCTCGGCATGCCGCTGACGGCCGGCGTGTGGGCGGGCTTCGGGGCGCTGATCTGCGACCTGCGCCGGCCCGGCAAGGCGGTCTCCGACCCGCTCGCCGGATTCCGGCCGCCCGGTCCCATCGAACGGTCCGAGGACGGGCTCTGGCTGGCCAGGCAGATCTGTGACCACGTGGACGTCCGGGCCGACGCCGCGGGCTCCACGATCAGGCTCCAGGCGGCGGGGCCCCGGCTGCAGACGGGATGATTTTCCCGATTAGGCGTTTAGCTCGATCCGGGCTATGGTAAACACGCTTACATAGATCGTGCCTAAGACGCAGGCACACCTTTTCAAGCGCCTTTCTGCCTTGAGGTGTGCCATGGATATCGCGATCGTTTCCGCTCACGAGCTCACTCTCGACACCCCCGCCATCGCCCGCGAACTGGCACGCGGCCACCGGGTCACGGTCTACACGCGGTCCAGGGCGAAGGGCGCCGGGGTGGAGCACGTACCGGCCGGGCCCGATGTGGAGCTCTCCGAGAGCGACCTGCTTCCCTACATCTCCGATTTCAGCAACGGGCTGCGGCGGCGGTGGAGCAAGAGCCGCCCCGACATCATCCACGCCCACTCCTGGTCCAGCGGGCTCGCCGCCATCGCGGGCTCAGAAGGGCTCGGCGTTCCTGTCACCCAGACGTTCCACGGCCCCGGCGGCAGCGGGACGCCCGCGACCGTGCGCCGGCTGGAGTGCGCGATCGGCCGGCGTGCTCGCGCCGTCATCGCCGCGTGCGCGGACGAGGAGTCGGAGCTCATCCGGATGGGTGTCCCCCGGCGCAACATCTCCGTCGTGCCCCACGGGGTCGACACGCAGCGATTCCGCCGCCAGGGCCCGGCGTTCCCGCGCGGGAACAGGCCGCGCCTGCTCCACGTCGGGCACTGCGGGGCCGACAGCGCGGTCCACGCGCTGGCCGCCGTCCCGGACGCCGAGCTTGTGATCGCGGGGGGCGACGACCCCAGCGTCGAAAGCCTGCGCGTCCTCGCCCGCGAGTCCGGCGTGGCCGACCGGGTGGAGTTGCTGGGCGTGGTTCCGCACACCGCGATGCCGAAGCTCATGCGCAGCGCCGACCTGATCCTCTCGCTGCCGTCGACCGTGCCCACGGGCACGGCTGCCCTCGAGGCCATGGCCTGCGGGATTCCGGTGATCGCCTCCGCCGCCGGCGCCCACCTCGACTCGGTCGTCGACGGCGTGACCGGCTTCCTGATCCGCCCGGACCACCCGGCCGAGGTGGCGGGCCGGATCCGCCAGCTGCTGGGCGACCCGACCCTGCGGACGGCGATCGGCTACGCGGCCTCCGACCGGGCGCGCTCGCGGTACTCGGTCGAGCGGATCAGCATGGAGCTGCTGCGGGTCTACGAACGGACCTGCGCCTAGCTCCGGCCCGGCACCCGGCCTCCCCCGGCCGGCCGTACGAAGGACAGCCGTACGAAAAGGGGGCCCGCCACATGGCCACCACGCACATGGACACCCGCACGGCGGGGCCCGCCCGCGGTGCGCAACGGGTCATCGAGACGGTCCAGGCCCACGGCGTGCCGTACATCTTCGGCGTGCCGGGGGCGAAGGTCGACCAGGTCTACGACGTCCTGGTCGACGGGGGCCCGGAGCTGGTGGTCTGCCGGCACGAGCAGAACGCGGCGTTCATGGCCGCCGCGGTGGGCCGGTTGACCGGCAGGCCGGGCACCGTCCTGGTCACCTCGGGCCCGGGGACGAGCAATCTGGTGACCGGCCTGCTCACGGCCAACACCGAAGGCGACCCGGTGGTCGCCCTGTGCGGCGCGGCGCCGAGGGAGCAGCGGCTCAAGCGCACCCACCAGTCCATGGACGCGGCGGCGCTGCTCGGCGTCGTCACCAAGTCGGCCGGCGAGGTCAACGATCCGGACAACGTGCCCGAGGCGGTGGCCAACGCGTTCAGGATCGCCGCCACCGAACCGCGGGGCGCGGCCGGCGTGATCCTCCCCGCCGACGTGATGGCCGCCCCGACCCTCGCGAGCATCACCGAGCCGCTGCCGGTGCCGCGGCTCGGCCCCGCCCCGGCGGAGGAGATCGCACGGGCGGCCGGCCTCATCCGTGCGGCACGGCGCCCGGTGCTGCTGGTGGGCGTCCGGGGAGCCGACGTGGAGGCCTGCGCGGCCGTCAGGGCCCTGCTGGCGGAGACCGGCCTTCCCGTCGTCGAGACCTTCCAGGCCGCCAGTGTCGTCTCCCGGGCCCTGGAGGACCACTATCTGGGCCGGGTGGGGTTGTTCCGCAACCAGCCCGGCGACGTGGCGATCGCGCACGCCGACGTGGTGGTCACGATCGGTTACGACCCGGTGGAATACGACCCCGGGCTCTGGAACCCGGCCCCGGGCACGGAAGAGTCCGAGGCGGCGGGCGCGGGGGCCTCGCACACGATCGTGCACATCGACTCGGTCCCCGCGCAGATCGACAATCACTACAGGCCCGCTCTGGAGTTGCGCGGAGACGTGGCCGCGACCGTCTTCGCGCTCGTGCGGCCCCTGGCCGGGCCGGCCCCGGACGCCGAGGCCGCCGCCGAGGCCGGCAGGCTGCGCCGTACGCTCGCCGAGATCGACGAGACCGCCCGGGCCGCCCCGCACGGCCGGCAGGGGCTCAACCCCGTCCGCGTCATTCTGACGCTGCGCGAGCACCTGGCCGACGACGCGACGATCGCCTGCGACGGCGGCTCGCACTACATCTACGTGGCCCGTCATCTGCGCGTGTACGAGCCGCGGCATCTGCTGTTCTCCAACGGCCAGCAGACCCTGGGCGTGGCGCTGCCCTGGGCGATCGCGGCGAGCCTGCTGCGGCCCCGGACGCACGTCGTGTCGATCTCCGGCGACGGCGGGTTCCTCTTCTCCTCCATGGAGCTGGAGACGGCGGTCCGCGTCGGCGCGACGTTCACCCACGTCATCATGCGTGACAACAGCTACAACATGGTCGCCTTCCAACAGATGCTGAAATATGGCCGTACGTCCGGAGTCGACCTGGGCGACTACGACATCGTGCGCTACGCCGCGTCGTTCGGCGCGCACGGTCACCGGGCCGACTCCGAGCCGTCGCTGGCCGCGGCGCTGCGACGGTCCCTCGCCGAGCCGGGGCCGTCCATCATCGATGTCCCGGTGGACTCCAGCCACAACACCGACCTGTTCGCCCAGCTGCCCGGCGACCTGTTCGAGTGAGGGAGGAGCCGTGACGGGCGACCAGGCGGACCGTCGGCCGCCGGAACCCCGGGACCGGCCGCGCGGCCGGGCGGCCGATCCGGCGCGGGACCGTTTCCTGCGCTGGGCGAGGACCCTGCTGTCCCACCACCACGGCGAACACGGCGTGCACCAGGACGCCGATCTCGCGCGCACGGTCTACCAGACCTCGACGATGAGCGCGCTGCTCGACGGCGTCTACGACGGCGACGTCACCATCGCCGACCTGCTGACCCACGGCGACTTCGGCCTGGGGACGTTCAACCACCTCGACGGCGAGATGGTCATCCTCGACGGCGTCTGCTACCACCTGCGCGCCGACGGCACCGCCGGGGTCGCGGCCCCGGCGGACCGCACGCCGTTCGCCGTGGTCACCCGGTTCGTCCCGGACGTCATCGTGCGCGTCGGCGCGCCGGCCACGAGAGGAGACCTCGTCGCGCTGATCGACGAATCCGTCACGAGCACGAACCTGATCCACGCCATCCGGATCAGCGGCGTCTTCGCCAAGGTGCGCACGCGCACCGTGATGGCACAGAAGCCGCCCTATCCACCGCTGACGGAGGCCACCGCGCACGAGCCCGTGACCGAATCCACCGGCCTCACGGGCACCCTGGCCGGATTCCGCACGCCGGACTACGAGCAGGGGATCTCCGTGGCCGGCCATCACCTGCACTTCATCGACGACGAGCACGCCCACGGCGGCCATCTGCTCGACTGCGAGCTGGCGCACGGGACGATCGAGGTCAGCAGCTCGGCCGACCTGCACCTGAGCCTGCCGACGACGGACGCGTTCCTCGCCGCGAACCTGTCCCCCACGGACGTGGCCGCCCAGATCCGCCGTTCCGAGGGGGGCTGACCACACCCGCCGCCCCAGGGCTGCTTGTTCGGGCGCGCCCATGAGAGCCACGGGGTCCACGAGGACTACGGGGTTCTGGGGGCTCCGGGGTTCTGGGGGCTACGGAGTTCGGGGGGCGCCCACGAGGGCCGCCGCCTTGAGGGACAGATGGAGGAGCAGTCGGTCCTCACCGTCGTCGAGTGCCAGGCCCGTGAGCCGCTCGGCCTTGCGGAGCCGGTAGTAGAGCGTCTGGCGGTGCACGCCGAGCCGCTCGGCGGTCTCCGCCGCGTGGCCGGACCTGTCCAGGTACTCCTCGACCGTCCCTGCCAGCTGCCCCCCTGCCGTCGCCAGAGCCGCGGACTCGGTCGCCAGCTCGGCGAGCTCCCGGTGGGCGAGCCTCGCCAGCAGGCGGTAGACCCCCAGATCGTCCCAGGTCGCGACGGGTGAGTGCCGCTCCACATGCTCGGCCACCCGCAGCGCGACGACGGCCTCCCGCCAGCTCTCCCACGCCTCCTCCGCGTCGTCCCGGACGCCACCGACCCCGGCGGCGGTGCCGTACATCTCCTGGAGCCGCCGGGCGACCTCGCCGGCCTGCGACGCCGGCGCGAGCACCGCGAGGAGCGCCTCGTCCGGAGCCGCCTCGGTGAGCACGCCGCGCGGGAGGGTCCACAGCGCCGCCGTCCGGTCGGGCGAGGTCCGTACGGCTATCGCCGCCACCGGCCCCTCCGTCTCCACTCCCGCGGCGGCCCGGGTGGCGGAGTCGGCGGAGAAGAAGTCCCTGAGCCTGGCCCGCCTGCCCCGGGCCTCGTGGGCGAGGAGCGCGGCGGCGCGGTCCACGAGCGGCGCGACCGAGGCCAGCCGCTCGTCGGTCAGGGCTCCCGAGTCGAGCAGCCACAGGTATCCGTAGTTCACCCCGCCGTGCCGCAGCGGCACACAGACCCGGCCGAGCATGCCGGGAAGGCCGGGGATCCGGACCGGCCCCGCCGCGGTGGCGATGCCGTACGCCTCGAAGTGCGCGCGGACCTGGTCGGTGGCGCGCCGGCGCAGGATCGACTCCTGGCGGACCGTGTCGATGTCCCCGCTCTGCGCGCCGTAGGCCAGAAGGTTGAACGAGCGGTCCTCCAGGGTCACCGACGCGTCGAGGATCCGGGCGATCTCATCGGCGATGTCTTGCATGGGTCCATTGTTGTCCATCTGTATGAAAACGCTGTGGCGGATGTCCGTGGACCACCCGTGAACTGCGGATTTACGCTGCTGCCATGTTCGGTTCGCTGCTTCTGGCAGGCTCACGCAGCCCGCTCGCCCGGCGGGCGGTGTCGAGCCTCCCGCTGACCCGCAAGGTCGTCGACCGTTTCGTCGCCGGCGTGTCCGCCGACGACGCCGTCGCCGCCACCCGGCGCCTCACGGAGGCCGGGCTCTCGGTGACGATCGACCACCTCGGCGAGGAGGTCCGCGACACGGGCGCGGCGATCGACGCGGTGAAGGCCTACGTGACCCTGCTCGGCGCGCTCCGGCCGCTGGATCTCGGCCGCCGGGCCGAGGTCTCGGTGAAGCTTTCGGCGCTCGGGCAGGCGCTCGACACGTCGATGGCGCTCGATCACGCCCGCCAGATCTGCGCGGCCGCCAGTGACTGCGGCTCCACGGTGACGCTCGACATGGAGGATCACACCACCGTCGACTCGACGCTGGACATCCTGCGCACCCTGCGCGAGGACTTCCCCGACACCGGCGTCGCCATCCAGGCCTACCTGTTCCGCAGCGAGGCCGACTGCCGTGATCTGGCCGGGTCGCGGGTACGCCTGGTCAAGGGCGCCTATCGTGAGCCCGCCTCGGTCGCGTACCAGAAGAAGAACGAGGTGGACCTGGCCTACGTGCGCTGCCTGCGGATCCTCATGGCGGGCACGGGTTATCCGATGGTGGCCACGCACGACGACCGGCTCATCGCCATCACCGAGTTGCTGGCCGACCAGAACGACCGGACCCGCGATAGCTTCGAATATCAGATGCTCTACGGCATCCGGACCGACAAGCAGCAGGCGCTCGTCGGCGCTGGGTCGCAGACCCGGGTCTACGTTCCCTACGGCGACGACTGGTACGGCTATTTCATGCGCCGTCTCGCCGAGCGTCCGGCCAACGTCGCCTTCTTCCTCCGCTCCCTGAGCGGCAAGTAGTTCTCTGATCGGCGAAATAGAGGGGTCAGCCATGGATGCGATCACCAGCGTTCCGGTACCGGCCAACGAGCCGGTGCGCGGTTACGCGCCCGGCAGCGCGGGGCGCGGCGAACTGGAGAACCGGATCAAGGAGCTCGCGGGTGCGCGGCTCGACCTCACGATGACGATCGGCGGCGAGCGGCGTCTCGCCGGGGGCGCTCCGATCGACGCGGTCCAGCCGCACAACCACGCCTCGGTCCTCGGCACCATGGCCGACGCGACGGCCGCCGACGTCCGGGCGGCGATCGAGGCCGCGGCCCAGGCGGCGCCCGCGTGGCGGGCCATGCCGTTCGAGGAGCGGGCCGCGATCTTCCTGAAGGCCGCCGACCTGCTCAGCGGGCCGTGGCGCGCGACGCTGAACGCCGCGACGATGCTCGGGCAGTCGAAGTCGGCCCACCAGGCGGAGATCGACGCGGCCTGCGAGCTGATCGACTTCTTCCGGTTCAACGTGTCGTACGCCCGGCAACTGCTGACCGAGCAGCCGCTGTCGTCGCCCGGCGTGTGGAACAGGATGGAGTACCGCCCGCTCGAGGGCTTCGTTCTCGCGATCACTCCGTTCAACTTCACCTCCATCGCCGCGAATCTGCCTGCTTCTGCGGCTTTGATGGGAAATGTCGTCGTATGGAAGCCGTCGCCGACGCAGCAGTTCTCCGCGCACTTCCTGATGCGGCTGTTCGAGGCCGCGGGCCTGCCCCCCGGCGTGATCAACATGGTGACCGGCAACGGCGCCGCGGTCTCCGAGGTCGCGCTGTCGCACCCCGACCTGGCCGGCATCCACTTCACCGGCTCCACCGCGACCTTCCAGCACCTGTGGCGCACGGTCGGTGAGGGCATCACGGGTTACCGCAGCTACCCCCGGCTCGTCGGCGAGACCGGCGGCAAGGACTTCGTCGTGGCCCACCCGTCCGCGTCGGCCGACGTGCTGTCGACCGCGCTGATCCGGGGCGCGTTCGAGTACCAGGGCCAGAAGTGCTCGGCGGCCTCCCGGGCGTACGTGCCGCGGTCGGTCTGGTCGCGCATGCGCGACGACCTGGTCTCCGCGGCCGAGTCGCTCACGATCGGCGACGTGGCCGGCGACCTGTCGACGTTCATGGGCGCGGTCATCGACGGGCGGGCGTTCGCCAAGCACAAGGACGCCATCGACCGGGCGCGCGCGACCGGCTCGATCGACGTGCTCACCGGGTCGTACGACGACTCCACGGGCTACTTCGTGAAGCCCACCATCCTGGAGTGCTCCGACCCCACGGACGAGATCTTCGTCAAGGAGTACTTCGGCCCGATCCTGGCGGTCCACGTCTACGACGACTCGTCGTACGACACCGTGGTCGACCAGATGGAGAGCGCGGCGCCGTACGCGCTGACCGGGTCGATCATCGCGCAGGACCGGCAGGCGATCACCGACGCCACGGAGCGGCTGCGCTTCGCCGCGGGCAACTTCTACATCAACGACAAGCCGACGGGCGCGGTCGTCGGCCAGCAGCCGTTCGGCGGCGCGCGGGCCTCCGGCACCAACGACAAGGCCGGCTCGATCTTCAACCTGATCAGGTGGGTCAACGCCCGCACGATCAAGGAGGCGTTCGTGCCTCCGGTCGTCGAGGGGCCGTTCCGGGGCGACGTGCCGCAGGGCGGCTCGCCGCAGCCCGACCTCGGTACCCTCGGCTACCCGAACGGCGCCACCGGATGACGGCCGAATGATGGCCGGACGGCACTGCGGGACACCGGCCGGTTGACGGCCACCGGAAAGGGCCGTCCTTTCACTCGCGAGCCGCCCGGTCAACGGAGCCCGGGCGGCTCGCGCTGTTGTGGGGCCGCTTTTCGGCCCGTCTCCATCGATCGATACCTCCGGACCTTCTTCTCGGCCTGCGTATTCTCGACTTGCGTACGGCGTGTCGCTCATGGGCGCGCCCTGTCCGCGCCGGAGCCGAGAGGAGACCGACCGTGGACGACCTGGCGGCGGTCGCCGAACTCGCCGAAGCCGAGTCGCTGTTCGCGCTCATCGCCCAGGCGCCCGAACCCGCGCGGTCCGTCCTGGGGATCGCGTCCGCCCGCATCGGCGGGGGCGTCGTGGTGTCGATGCGGCACGACTCCACCGGCTACTGGAGCAAGGCGCTCGGATTCGGGTTCGAGGAGCCGGTCAGCCACAAGCTGATCGCCGAAGTCTGCGACTTCTACCGGGACCAGGCCAGCCCGGGCGCCGTTCTGCAGATCGCCCCGATGTGCCTGCCGCCCGAGTGGCCCGGCATCTGCGCCGCGCAGAACATCTCCGCCGGATCGACCTGGGTCAAACTCGTCCGTGCGGCGGACACCGCGGCGTTCCCTCCGATCCGGACGGACCTGCGGGTGGCCGCCGTGGACGGGGACGCGGTCGCGGAATGGGCCTCGGTACTGCTGCGCGGCTTCGGCATGCCCGTGGAGGCGATGGGGCCGGTGCTGGTCCACGGCGTGGCCCGCGGCGGATTCCGCCCCTACGCCGCCTGGCGCGGTGACTCCATGGTCGGCGCCGCCAATCTGCGCATCCACGGGGACACCGCCTCGTTCTCCGGCGCGTCCACGTTGCCGGGGCATCGTCTCAGCGGCGCGCAATCGGCCCTGCTGGCCGTACGGGCCCGCGACGCGGCCGCGGCAGGTTGCCGGTGGCTTGTCGCGGAGACGTGGAAACCAGCCCCCAACAGGCGGAACTCGTCACTGAACAACATGCTGAGGGCCGGCTTCTCCGTCATCCATCCCCGGCGGAACTGGCTCTGGAAACCGGACGGCCTCCCGTCCTGACCCCGGAGGCCGGCGGCTCATCCGGGCGCCGATCGAAGGGGTCGATCGGGGGTTTCATCCGTGGGGTTTCATCCGTGGGGGTTCATCCGTGGAGACCCATCCGTGGGCTCATTCGCGGCTCATCGTGGGGCTCAGAGGCCGGAGACCGCCGGGATGACCCGGGCTCCGATCGTCTCGAGCGGCTCGAGGAGGTGGACCTCCTTGACGCGGCCGATCGCGTGGCTGAAGCCCATTTCCGCGAACCCGCCGAGGTCGTCGATGATCCGCTGGACGTTCTCACCGCCGTCTCCAACGTCGTAGCCGTAGTAGACGGTCTTCTCGATCTCGTCGTAGTCGCGGCCCTCGGACTCGCAGTGAGCCCGCAGCACGTCCAGTTTCCGCGCCAGGTCGGGCCCGGGGAACAGATTGCAGGCCTGGGCGTACCTGGCCACCAGGCGGAGGGTCTTCTTCTCCCCTCCTCCGCCGATGAGGATGGGCGGGTGCGGCCGGGTCAGCGCCTGCGGCGAGTTGAGCGGCCGTTCCAGCTGGTAGTGCCTGCCGTGGTAGGGCTTCTCGTCACCCGTCCACATCTGCAGGCAGATCTGGATCGCCTCTTCCAGCCGCTCGAACCGCTCACGCGTCTCGGGGAAGGAGAAGCCCAGGCCGCGGGACTCCTCGTCGTTCCACGCCGCGCCGATTCCCAGCCAGGCACGGCCGCCGGACAACACGTCGAGGGTTGTGACGATCTTGGCCAGGAGACCGGGCTCGCGATAGATGGTGCCGGTGACGAGGGTGAACAGCTCGGCCCTGGACGTGTGGGCGGCCAGGTAGCCGAGGGTGGTGTAGGCCTCCAGCATCTCGTTCTCGCTGGGACCGACGCTGCGGATCTGGAAGAAGTGGTCCATCACGGCGATGGAGGCGAACCCGGCGTCGTCCGCGGTCTTCGCGATCGCCGCCAAATCCGCACCAAGGGTGGTGGGGCCTCCGGGGTAGGTGAAGTCGGGGATCTGCAAGCCAATCTTCATTTGTTCCTCCTATTACTTGCTTACACCTCCTCCCTGGGGCACAGGAAGCCCCATCTTTCGCCAGATTCCCGGCGCCCAGCCACCGCCACGGCGACGCGGGATCAGAGACCGCCGCCGCGAATCAGTCGGCCATGTCCCGGATCGCGATGACGCGGCCGATCCGCAGCCGCACGAGCAACTCGCCCGGCACGCCGTTGCGCTCGCCGAACTCCTTCGCCCGGTCCTCGCCCATGTAGCGGCCGCCGATCACGGACGCCCATTTGATCAGGTCGTCGAGGTCGGACTCGATCGTCGCCTCGCCTTCGATCATGACGAACGCGTACGGGGCCCGGTCGTCGTCGACGCACAGGGTCGCCCGGGGGTCACGCCGGAGCGCCTTGCCCTTCACGCCGGTCTCACTGGTGTTGAACACCACGTCGTCACCGTCGAGGACGAACCAGACCGGGGTCACGTGGGGCCGTCCGTCCGCACGGGTGACGGCCAGTTTCCCGGTCCGCGTACCCGTCATCACGAACTCACGCCATTCGGCATCCGCCATGACTTCCATACCCCCCAAGCTACCCCCACCCCCCTTCCGCGTGATCATGCACAGGTTCGACCCCCTTGGCGTGATCATGCCCAGGTTCGACCCCCTTGGCGTGATCATGCACAGGTTCGGTGCTCAGCCCACCGACCAGCGCCGACCCAAGCCGTGATCATGCAGGACTTCGCTGCGACGGCGCCTGACGTGCGGAAATCCAAACCGTGATCATGCACGGATTCGAGGAAACGTAGCCCGACAAGCATGGATTCCGTTCGTGATCATGCATGAGTGGAGGCGGGAGTAGCCCAACAAGTCACCTGCGTGATCACGAATGCCATCACGCCAGGTCAGCACCTTAGACACGGAACCTGTGCATGATCACGGAAGGCATGGCCCCTGCTCAGCGGCATGATCGGCGAATCCGTGCATGATCACGGCTTGGGTCGGCGCAGGTGGGCGGGCTGAGCACCGAACCTGTGCATGATCACGGGCCCGGGCGGGGTCAGTGGCCGCGGAAGGCTTCTTCCAGCCACCACGCGGGCTTGCCGGCCGCCACCTTGGCGTGGACCACCAGAGGCTTGTCCCTCGGTCCCTTGAGCCACTCGGCGACGTCCCCCAGATCGGCCCTGTCCTGTACGGTCACCGCCTCGCAGCCGAATCCCCTCGCGATTTCCGCGATGTCCACCGCCGGGAACGTGACCGTGTCGAGCGGGAACCCGTCCGGCCCGAAATGGTGCACCTCGGCCCCATAGCCCTGGTCGTCGTAGACCACGACCACCATGGGGATGCCCAGCCGTACGACCGTCTCGAGCTCTGCCACGCTCATCAGTAGACCCCCGTCGCCCAGCGCGGCGACGGGCAGACGGTCGGGCCGGGCGAGCGCGGCGCCGATGGCGGTCGCCAGGCCGAGCCCGATCGACTGGAACGCCTGGGTGAAGCAGAAACCGCTGCCGTCGGGCACCGACATGAACATCGTCGGGTACCCCATGAAGTTGCCCGAGTCGATGGACACGACCCTTTCCTCGGGCAGGAGGTCGTCAAGCTCGATCGACAACGTCCGGGGGTCGATCCGGCCGTCCCCGCTCAAATCCTCGTACGGAACGTCCCGCCAGCGGACCTCACGGGAGATGCGCCCGGCGAGCTCGGGGCTGCGATACCCGGCCCCCCGTCCCACGGCCGCGGGGCGCTCCGCCAGCAGAGCTCCCACCGTGCGCGCGGTCTCCCGTACGTCTCCGACGATGCCCAGGTCGACCGGGCGATTCACGCCGATGGCGTCGGGGTTGATGTCGACCTGAACGACCTTGGCGTCCGGGCCGATGAGCGTGCCGTGCCGCGTGGTCCACATCGTGAACGAGCAGCCCCATCCGACGACGAGGTCCGCCGCGCCGATGAGCTCGGCCGTCAGCGGGGAGGAGAACCCGCCGCTCACGTCGAGATCCCACGGGCTGCCGTGGAAATGTCCCTTCGCGACCGCCGAGGTCGCGAACAGCGCGCCGACCCGCTCTCCCAGCGCCTCGAGTTCCATGCGGGAGCCGCGCGCGCCGCGTCCCGCCACGAACACGGGACGCTTCGCGGCCGCCAGCAGGCCCGCCAGTTGGGCCAGGACTCCGGACGTTCCGGTCTCCTCGGCCGGTGCCGGGGACCCGATCGACTCCTCGGCGTCGGACTCCCCCATGGTCGGGAAGGTCAGGCCCCACGGCGGGGGCACGAGGCCCGCCGCGTCCTGACGCCTGCTCCCCCGTCCCGCGCGCAGTTCCTGTACGGCGTGGACGGCTTCGTCGGGCAACTCCTCGGCCTGGACGTCGAGGGGCAGGTTGAGCAGCACCGTGCGGCGGCCGAGCAGAGCGGCGAGATAGGCCATGACCGTGTCGTCGACCACGGTCTCCGCCGATCCGATCCTGGCCCCGTGCGCGCCGACGGCGGCGGCGAGCGCGGCCTGGTCGATCCGGAAGTTCGAGCGCGGCGAGGTGGCCTCCGCGGCCAGGACCAGCAGGGGCGTACGGCTCTTGGCCGCCTCGGTTATGCCGGTCAGGGCGTTGGTGAGCCCGGGCCCCTGGTGAACGGTGAGCACGGCGACCGTGCCGCTCATCCGCGAGTAGGCGTCGGCCATGGTGGCGGCGCCGCCCTCGTGCCGGGCCGCGACGTAGCGGACGCCCTGCTCCGTCAGGGCGTTGGTCACGTGGAAGTTGCCGCTTCCGACGACGCCGAAGGCCGCGCGGACGCCCAAGGAGGCGAGCACCGCGCCGACGGCCTCCGCGACGTTCATCTCTCCACCAGGGCGAGGACGCGCGTCGGGCTGCCCGAACCCCCGACGATCGGAAGCGGTCCCGCGATCACGACCGCGCCGGTGGTGGGCAGCCGGTCGAGGTTGCGCAACTGGGTAAGGCCGTACTTGCCGGCTCCGAGCAGGAACGAGTGGCAGGGGAAGGCGGGGTCGAACGAGTGCGCGGCTCCGGCGTCGGTGCCGACGGTCTCCACGCCGAGTCCCGCGATCGGGGTCTCCTCGGCGAGGTAGCGCGCGCACTCGACCGAGATGCCCGGTGTATGGGGCCCGGTCTCGTTGGCGTTCAGGAACTCGGCCTGGTCGTGCGCGCGGGTGTCCCAGCCCGTCCGGTAGAGGAGCCAGCCACCGTCGGGCAGCGGGCCGTGCTCCTCCTCCCATTGTTTGACGTGGTCGATCTCGAGGAGGAAGTCGGGATCGCGCTGCGCCTGGGCGACGAAGTCGAGCACCACGGCGGGGGCGATGAGCTTGGAGACGGCGACCTGAGAGATGTCCTCTCCGTCCCTGGCCGTCACCCAGTGATTCGGGGCGTCGAAGTGCGTCCCGACGTGTTCGCCGGTCGTGAAGTTGTTCCAGTACCAGGCCGGGCCTCGGTCGTCGTACCGGCTGATCTCATGGAGCGTGAAGGGCACCGTCTGCCCGAACGGCTCCGGCAGCAGGAGGATCGGCGTCGTCCCGCTCAGCGGCGCTGTCAGGTCGAGCACCTCGATCCCACCGGTCCGAATGCTCTCCACCAGTTCGCGCAGCACCGACATGCCGACTCCCATCTGTCAGGATGGGAAGATCCTCCTACACCGCACTCCCGAGCGCCAGATCAGAAATCGGCCGCCTCTCCGCCCGATGTCCGTCGCTCTGAATCGGCTTCCATATGTGGCGAACTTACGTCCACATCACACAGCAAGCATCAATAATTCGGACTTATTGGCATAAATAGACATTGGGCATAGCATCGGAAAACCTGGTCCACCCAGACGACGGCACCGGCGTTCCGAGCCCGCAGAGGGCCCGGACAGGGTTTCGTCCGGGCTCGGCACACCTCACGCCGCGGGACGCCCGCGGCGGGCACGCTTGCCGTCGCCGCGGACGGGGCACTGGTTGGCCTTGAGAACGGACAAGGACGGCGTGGTCATGAAGAAGCTCATCAACAGCGTCGACGCGATCGTCACCGACACCCTCCGCGGCGTCGCGGCAGCGCACCCCTCACTCCGCGTGGACTTCGAGAACCGGGTGATCTACCGCAGGAACGCCCCCCACCAGGGCAAGGTCGGGCTGGTCTCCGGCGGCGGAGCCGGCCACGAGCCGCTCCACGGGGGTTTCGTCGGGTATGGCATGCTCGACGCGGCCTGCCCCGGCGAGGTCTTCACCTCCCCCGTCCCCGACCAGATGATCGAGGCCTCCAAGGGCGTCGACGGCGGTGCCGGCGTGCTCCACATCGTCAAGAACTACACAGGCGACGTGCTCAACTTCGAGATGGCGGCCGAGTTGTGCGCCGACGAGGGCATCGAGGTCGCCAGCGTCCTGGTCAACGACGACGTCGCCGTACAGGACTCCCTCTACACCGCCGGCCGCCGCGGCACCGGGGCGACGCTGTTCGTGGAGAAGATCGCCGGCGCCCTGGCCGAGACCGGCGCCCCGCTCGCGGAGGTCGCCCGCCTCGCCCAGGAGGTCAACGAGCGCAGCCGGTCGTTCGGGGTCGCCCTGTCAGCGGGCACGGTTCCCGCCGCCGGCAAGCCGACGTTCGACCTGTCCGACACCGAGATCGAACTCGGCATCGGCATCCACGGCGAGCCCGGCCGCACCCGCACCACCCACCGGGAGGCCCGCGAGATCGCGCGGCTGGCCATGGACGCCGTCAACGACGACGTCCCCCTGTCCGGCGACACGCTCGTCCTGCTCAACGGCATGGGCGGGACACCGCTTCTGGAGCTCTACATCATGTACGGCGAGGTCGCCGCCTATCTCGAGGAGAAGGGCGCGCGAGCCGTACGCTGCCTGGTGGGCAACTACGTCACCAGCCTCGACATGCAGGGCTTCTCGGTCAGCGTCTGCCGGCTGACCGACGAGCTCACCCGGCTCTGGGACGCCCCGGTGGAGACGCCGGGGCTCCGGTGGGCCGCTGATCGCCCCCACGGGTGACTCCGCCCGGAGGACACCGAAGGAACGCCGTGCAGCAAGGAGTCACTCTTGGACACATCCTTCTTCCTGGCCTGGATCAAGGAGGCCGCGTCAGCCGTACAGGCCGAGCGTGATCACCTGACCCAGCTCGACGCCGCGATCGGCGACGCCGACCACGGCGCCAACCTGGATCGGGGCTTCGCGGCCGTACGCCAGACCCTGGCCGACACGCCTCCGCAGACGCCTGGCGGCGTCCTGGTCCAGGCGGGCTCGGCGCTGATCCGCAAGGTGGGGGGCGCGTCCGGCCCGCTGTACGGCACGGCCTTCCGGCAGATGGGCCGGGCGCTCGGCGACGCTCCGGAGATCACACCGGCCGACCTGGTCACCGCGCTGGAGGCGGCCCAGGAGGGCGTACAGAAGCTCGGCGGGGCGGCGGAGGGCGACAAGACCCTGGTGGACGCGTTCGCTCCCGCCGTCAGGGCCCTGGCGCAGGCCGTACGGGACGGGGCGAAGCTGGAGGACGCCCTGGAGACGGCGACCGCGGCCGCTCAGGAGGGCGCACAGGCGACCGTCCCGCTGCAGGCGCGCAAGGGCCGGGCCAGCTACCTCGGCCCGCGCAGCGTGGGGCACGAGGATCCCGGCGCGGCGTCCACGGCGCTGATCTTCGCCGCCCTGCGGCGGGCGGCCGGGCAGGCGTGATGGACGGCCAGGCCCGGCCGATGGTCGGGATCGTCATCGTCTCCCACAGTTCGAGGCTGGCCGAGGAGGTGGCGGCGCTCGTCCGGGAGTTCGGCGGCGAGAACGTCCCGGTGGCGGCGGCCGGGGGCACCGACGACGGGCGTCTCGGCACGAGTCTGGGCAAGGTGATCGCGGCCGTCGAGAGCGTCGACCGGGGGGCGGGGGTCGTGCTGATCCCCGACCTCGGCAGTTCGGTGCTGACGGCCAAGCTGGTGGAAGAACCGGGATCCGTGGTGATCGCCGATGTGCCGTTGGTGGAGGGCGCGATCGCGGCCGCCGTAACGGTGGGAGGAGGGGGCTCCCTGCCGGATGTCCTGTCCTCCGCCGAAGAAGCCAGAACCTTCCGCAAACTCTGACCCCCACCTTTTGTGGTGATCATGCACAGGCTCGCGCGGATGCCTCCCGACGTGCACAAACCCTCGGCGTGATCATGCACAAGTTCGCCTGAATGCTGTCCGACGTGCGCAAACCTCCCGCGTGATCATGCACACATTCGGGCCTACACCGCCCCACCTGCGGATTCACCATGCGTGATCATGCACAGATTCAGCGAAGTGCCCACTGATCTGCAGCCTCGCCGATGACGATCATGCAGCAGCCTGAGCATGCCCCTCGACCACAACCACAGGTACGGCCGGCACCCGCGCATGATCACGATCATCGTCGCCCCAGGTCGAGACCG
Source organism: Planotetraspora kaengkrachanensis (assembly GCF_016862895.1). Lineage (GTDB taxonomy): Bacteria > Actinomycetota > Actinomycetes > Streptosporangiales > Streptosporangiaceae > Planotetraspora > Planotetraspora kaengkrachanensis. Next base: position 34,316 of record NZ_BONV01000001.1, read on the forward strand.
CCTTCGCCGAACTCACGCATGATCACGACCTGAGATTACGCAGGTCAGACGGCGCCCCACCGAGCCCGTGCATGATCACAAACAAGGAACGCGCCGCTCAGACCGGCAGCACACGAACCTGTGCATGATCACGGCCAGGGGGTCGGCTGGTCAGACGGCATCTCACCGAACCTGTGCATGATCACGCGGGGGTAACGGGAGGGGTCACCAGCGGAAGTAGACGAACAGGCGGCCGTGGTTTTTGGCGTCCTTGTCGATCCGGTGATAAAGCGCCTTGATCTCCTTCTGCTCCAGGAATCGCAGCACTTTCTTCTTCAGCTGTCCCGAGCCCTTGCCCGGAATGATCTCCACTTGGGTGGCCTTCTTCTGGACCGCCTCCTGGATGATGCCGCGCAGCGCACGGTCGATCTCGCCGCCCTTGTTGTAGATGTCATGGAGATCCAGCTTGAGCTTCACGGTTCGAGTTTAAAGGGCCATCACCCACCCGACAGGTCGCCGAAAGCACCCCTAAAATTCCCGTAAATAATGATCTAGCCGCATAAATGATCGTTAGTTAGACTCCCTGTCAGGGTCGGCCACCCATCCGGGTGGCCGTTCGCTCGTCGCCCACCGGGGAGGGGCTCGTACCTTCCCCTGCCATCAGGGCGGCGCGACGCCTCCATGCTCCGTGCGCCTCGAGCGCCTGCAGCACTACAGGGAGGTGTCGTGTCAAGGAAGCCCCCGCCTACCTTCTTACGCGCCGGCGCGGTCGTCGCAGGGCTCGGACTCATCACGGCCATGGTCCCCGCAGGGGCGGCCGCCGCGGATCCCAGCCCATCACCAAGCAGGACATGGAGCGTTACACCCGTCACCGTCACCGATCAGGTCCAGGGCGCGACCTCGGACAGCGGCCGACTGGCGGAAAGCGATCAGGCGCTGCTCAAGTCGGTCTCCCCCGCACCTGTCAGCGTCGTGGTCAAGCTCGACTACGACGCGATCGCGGCCTACAAGGGCGGTCTGCCCGGGCTTCCCGCCACGAGCCCGTCGGCGACGGGCAAGGCACTCGACCTCAAGAGCGCCGACGCCGCCAAGTACACCAAGCACATCGAGAACGTCGAGAACACCTTCCTCACCGAGCTGGCCGAGAAGGTCCCCGGCGCGAGGGTCGGCCAGCGCCTCCGCACGGTCTACGGCGGCGTCGCCCTCACGCTCCCTGCGGACAAGGCGGCGGGCCTGCTGAAACTCCCCGGCGTCGCGGCCGTCCAGGAGGACAGGCTCGAGCACCTGCTGACCGACTCCAGCGCCTCGTTCATCGGCGCGGACACCGTCTACAAGCAGCTCGGGGGCTCGAAGTCCTCCGGCAAGGGCGTCATCGTGGGCGTCCTCGACTCCGGCGCGTGGCCCGAGCACCCCTCGTTCGCCGACCCGGGAACGCTCCCGGCGCCACCGCCCAAGGCGGACGGCACGCCGCGCACCTGCAACTTCGGCGACAACCCGCTCACCCCGGCCACCGACGTCTTCGTCTGCAACCGCAAGCTGATCTCCGGCCAGGCGTTCCTCGAGACGTACAAGGCGAACGCGGAGACCCCCGAGGTCTACCCGGACACCGCGCGCGACTCCAACGGGCACGGGACGCACACCGCGAGCACCTCGGCGGGCGGCCCGGTCGCGCACGCCGACCCCCTCGGCATCGACCGGGGCGCGATCCACGGCATCGCCCCCGCGGCGCACGTGGCCGTCTACAAGATCTGCGGCGCGGAGGGCTGCTACCAGACCGACACCGCCGCCGCGGTCGCGCAGGCCATCTCCGACGGCGTACGGGTGATCAACTTCTCCATCTCCGGCGGAGCCGACCCCTACAGCGATCCGGTCGAACTGGCCTTCCTCGACGCGTACGCCGCGGGCGTGTTCGTCTCGGCCTCGGCGGGCAACTCCGGCCCGGGCGCGGGGACGACCGACCACCGCAGCCCGTGGGTCACGACCGTGGCCGCCTCGACGCAGTCGCGGACGTTCCAGTCGACGGTCACCTTCACCGGCGGGCCGGCGATCAAGGGCGCCTCGATCACCTCGGGCGTCACGGCCCCGCTGCCCGTGGTGCTCGCGTCGGCGCCGCCGTACCGCGACCCGCAGTGCCTCAACCCGGCGCCGCCCGGACTGTTCACCGGCAAGATCGTCGCCTGTGAACGCGGGACCAACCGCGTCCTGAAGGGCTTCCAGGTCAGGCAGGGCGGCGCGGCCGGAATGATCCTCTACAACACGACGCCGCTCGACGTCATGACCGACAACCACTGGCTGCCGACCGTCCACATCGACAAGCCGGAGACCGACGTCCTGCTGTCGTGGCTGGCCTCCCACCCGAACGCGACGGCGTCGTTCACCCAGGGTCAGAAGGCCACCTGGCAGGGGGACGCGATGACCTCGTTCTCCTCCCGCGGACCGGGCGGCGACTTCCTCAAGCCGGACGTGACCGCGCCCGGCCTCCACATCCTCGCCGGCCAGACCCCGACGCCCGAGTCCGCCCTGGAAGGCCCCCCGGGCAACCTGTACCAGGTCATCGCGGGCACGTCGATGTCGTCGCCGCACGTCGCGGGCGCGGGCGCGCTCCTGTTCGCCCTGCACCCGAAGTGGACTCCCGGCCAGGTCAAGTCCGCGCTTGAGACCACCGCCACCACCAAGGTCACCAAGCAGGACCGCACCACCCCGGCCGATCCCTTCGACTACGGCGGCGGCCGCATCGACCTGTCGAAGGCGGGGGACGCGGCTCTGACGCTCGACGAGAGCGCGGCCGACTACCGCGCCTCCGCGGACGACCCGCTGAACCGGATCGACCTGAACCTGCCCTCGGTGAACGCCCCGGTGATGCCGGGCGTCATCAGCGCCAAGCGGACGCTGGTCAACACCACGAACAAAACGCTGGTCTACACCGCGACGGGCACCACAGTCAGCGGCGCGAACATCACGGTGCTGCCTCCGCTGTTCTCCGTGAAGCCGGGCAAGAGCGTCGGCATCACCGTCGTCATCACCGCACCCGACCTGCCCACCGGGCAGTACTTCGGCCAGGTGAACCTCAAGCAGGTCGGCGGCAGCCGGGCGCAGCACCTGCCGGTGGCGTTCTTCCGCCAGGAGGGCGCGGTGCCGGTCGACCAGACCTGCTCGCCGTCGGCCATCGCGAAGAACTCGGGGACCTCGACCTGCACGGTCACGGTGCAGAACGACACCTTCGAGGACACCGAGGTCACCGCGCTGACCACCCTGGACGGCAGGCTGCGTCTCACCGGGGCCACCGGTGCGACCAAGGTCGGCAGCCAGATCGTGACGGCCAAGGCCCCGCTCGCAGGCAAGCAGCCTGACAGGCCGGTCATCGCCCCCGGCGAGAACCCGGCCGGTGGCTGGTTGTCCCTCACGAACTTCGGCATCGCGCCGATCCCCGTCGGCAACGAGTCGGCGGTGAACCTCACCGTTCCTCCGTTCACCTTCGCCGGGCGGACCTACACGAGGATCGGCGTCGTCTCCAACGGCTACGCGGTGGCGGGCGGGGTCACCGACGCGGCACAGATCCAGGCCACGCCGCAGACGCTTCCCGACGCCACCCCGCCCAACGGCGTGCTCGCGCCGTACTGGACCAACCTGGACGGCACAGGCACGCCGGGCGTCTACGCCGGCTTCCTCACCGACCAGGTGAACCGCTGGCTGGTGCTCGAGTGGCACGTCAACCTCGCCGGCACGACGAACACGAAGGTCTTCCAGCAGTGGATCGGGCTCAACGGCGCCGAGGACATCACCTACGCCTACGATCCCGCCAACCTGCCGGGTGACCCCGGTGCGGCGGGCCTGACGGTCGGCGCGGAGAACGCCGACGGCACAGGGGGCAGCCAGATCAGCGGGCCGCCCACGCAGGACTACCGGATCTCCAGCACGCCGGGGGCTCCCGGAGGGACGTTCACCTACTCCTTCACCCTGAAGGGCGTCTCCTCGGGCACCGGCACGGTCACGACGGCCACCTCCACCCCGCAGGTGAAGGGCATCACCGTCGAAGTCGACAAGATCACCGTCCAGTAATCACACACGACAGGGGCCCGGCGGTCCGGCCGCCGGGCCCCTGTCATGCCGTCTCACCGGTTGATGTAGCCGACGAGGGCGTCCTTCTCCGTCTCCAGTTCCTCGATGGTGCTCTTGACGACATCGCCGATGCTGACGATGCCCGCGAGCCGGCCATTCCGGACGACCGGTACGTGCCGGATGCGATGGTTGGTCATCGTGCGGCGAAGCTCGTCGACGTTGGCGTCGGGAGCTGAGGTGCGGACGTCGGACGTCATGATCGACGACACCGGATGGCTGAGGATGCCTGCGCCCCGCTCGTGCAACTGCCGCACGATGTCCCGTTCGGAGACGATTCCCGCGATGGTCTCGCCGTCGGCCGAGACCACGACCGCACCGATGTTGAGCTCGGCGAGCATCGCCAGGAGCTCGTTCACCGTGGCCTGCGGGCGAACCGTCGCCACGCTGGTCCCCTTACTCTGCAAGATCGAACCGATGAGCAACCGGCACCGCCTTTCCGGGGTCCCAAGGGAAGATCCCCGACTCCCGCCCCGACCGGCCGGTGGGAGCGGATCAGCCTGTTTCCCCAGGCAACAGCGGCTACGGTGACCCGTCAAGTATCCTGACTCACAACAGGTGAAGTATCACCTTTCGCTTGAATATGTACCAGGCCGATACTCTTCAGATGGGTATCGGCGTCACTTCTCACGCCATCAGTTCACTTGATCGTCACACGGCTCCCCTAGGGTGAGCGCGTGCGCCCTCCACTGGCCGTGGCCGGCTACACCGACGAGGTGCTCGAGTTCGCCGGCGGCACGCTGACCGAGGCGGAGCGCACCCGCGCCGACAGGTTCACCCGCGAGCAGGACCGTCTGGACTTCGTCGCCGCCCACCTCCTCGTACGGCAGTGCGCGGCGGAGCTTCTCGGCACTCGGGCCTGCATGCTGACCGTGGTGCAACGGTGCGACCGGTGCGGCCAGGCACACGGACGCCCCCGGCTCGCCGAGGCCCCCGAACTTTCGATCACCCTGGCCCACACGTCGGGATACGTCTGCGCGGCCGCGGGCTACGGCCGGGTGGGGATCGACGCCGAGCACGCGACGTCCGGACCGGCCGACGAGAGCCTCGCGGCCCTCGCGCTGACCCCGGCAGAGGCCGCCGTGGTCGGCCGGGACAACGCCCGGCTCATCCGGCAGTGGGTCCGGAAGGAGGCCCTGGTCAAGCGGGGTGAGCTGACCCTCGACCGGCTGCGCGAGGTCGACCTGTCCGCGCTGCCCTTCGACGACGGCCTGTCCGGCGACCTCGAATGGCAGGGACGGCACCTGCTCGAATGGAGGGCGGGCACCGTGATCGCCACCGCGATCACCGACGAGCCAGGGAAACTACGCCTCCTTGGCGGGTGACCTGCCGGGGGTCGGGTCGAGGAAGACCTGCTTGATCGCGGGGAACCGGTCGGTGAGGCAGCGCTCCACCCGGTCGGAGGCCAGTTCCAGCCGTTCGCCCGTCGTCTCGTCGAGGAAGTCGACCTTCGCGGCGACCATGATCTGGTTGGGTCCCATCACCACGGTGACGAGGTCGACCACGCCTTCCACCTCGGGCTGGGCCACGAGCACGGCGCGGATCTCCTCCTCCAGCCCGCTCGAGGCGGCCTGGCCGATGAGCAGCGAGGCGTTGGTCCTGATCAGGGTGAGCGCCACGCCGAGCAGGAGCAGGCCGATGGCGATCGAACCCACGCCGTCCCACGTCGCGGATCCGGTGACCTGGGACAACGCCAGGCCGACGCCGGCGATGACGATCCCGGCCAGCGCGGCGATGTCCTCGAGCACGACGGCCTTGAGCATGGTGTCCGCGGTGCGGGACAGCAGCCGCCTGGCGGAGATCCGCTGACGGCCGGCCTCCGCCCTGAGCTGCGACAGTCCCCGCCACAGGGACACGGACTCGATCGCGAACGAGACCACGAGCACGATGTAGGAGACGGTGAGGTTCCCCAGCTCCTCGCCGTGGGTGATCGTGTGCCAGCCGTGGGTGAGTGAGAAGCCGGCGCCGACGACCAGCGTGAAGCAGGCCGCGATGATCGCCCATAAGTAGCTGGCCCGGCCGTGGCCCAGCGGATGCCGCCGGTCGGCGGGCCGCTCTCCGTGCCGGATGGCGGTGAACAGGAGCACCTCGGTCACGGTGTCGGCCGCGGAGTGCGCCGCCTCCGACAACATCGACGCCGACGAGCTGATGAGGCCGGCCACCAGCTTCGCGAGCGCGATCGCGAGATTGGCCGCCCCGGCGACCACGACCGTGCCGAGACTCTCGCTGCTCTCGCCGGTCTCGTGCTCGTCCATCGCCACTCCGTCCACCCTGCTGAATCAGTGCGATCTTATGCTGTAAGCCATGGAAGACCCCGGCTGGCTCAGCCCGCGAGAGCAGGGCGCCTGGCGCGCCCACCTCGCCGCGCACCGTCTGCTGTCGTACCAGCTCGACCGTGAGCTGCAGGCGTTCGGACTGTCGCTCAACGACTACGAGATCCTCGTGAACCTCTCGGAGAGTCCCGGGCATCGTATGCGCATGAGCGAACTCGCCGACGCGACCATCCAGTCCCGCAGCCGGCTCTCCCACCAGATCTCGCGCATGGAGGCCGCGGGGCTGGTCGCGCGGGAGGACTGCGAGGACGACCGGCGCGGCACCTACGCGGTGCTGACGGACCTCGGCTGGGACACCACCCAGCGGGTCGCCCCCGACCACGTGGCCAGCGTGCGTGAACACTTCATCGACCTGCTCACGCCCGAGCAGGTGGCGACGGTCGAGGAGATCTACACCCAGGTCGTCGATCACCTCCACTCGATCCGTTCGGTCAAATAGGCAGGAAAGCTCACGGAGCGCCCCCGGAGACGGGCGGCCCGGCCCCGCGCGGCGAGGGAGGTGCCGAACCGATATGCCGTGATCGCCCGTTGTTCAGGCCGCGATCGCTACGATCCGCGTGTGAGAAGAATCGTCTGGCTGGCCGCGGCCGCAGCCTTCCTCCTCGTGACGTCATGCAGCTCCGGCAGCGAGGCGGCGGTCCCGAGCGGGCCCGATCTGCTCGCGAAGTCCGCCGAGGCGATGAAGACGGTCAAGACGGTGGCCTTCACCATCGACACCAAGGACCGCCCCTCCGTGCCGGTCAGGCACGCGGAGGGTGTTCTCACCAGCGCGGGCGACGCCAAGGGCTCGCTGCAGATCGACTTCGGCGGCCTGCAGGAGTTCGAGTTCATCGTGTCCGGCGACACGGTGCACTTCAAGGGCGCGACCGGCGGCTACCAGACGATGACCCGTGAGCAGCTCGCGGCGATCTACGACCCCTCGGCCGTGCTCACCGGGGTCCCCCAGCTGCTCGCCGCGGCGCAGGACGTCCGGTCGGAGGCAGCCGAGAAGGTCGGCGGATCCGACGCCTACCGGGTGGCCGTGACCCTTCCGCAGCAGGCTCTGGTCAAGCTCGTCCCCGGCGTCCAGCAGGGCGTCAACGGGACGGTGTGGATCGCCAAGTCCTCCAGCAGGCTGATGAAGATCGACCTGCCGATGACGGGCGGCAGCGTGACCGTGGGTCTCGACGACTACGACGCTCCCGTGACGATCACTCCCCCGGCCTCGTGACCGCGTCATGACCACAGGGGACAACCGCCGCGTCGTCCTGGGCGTGGGCGGCGCCGCGGTGCTGCTCGCCGCGCTCGACGCGTACGTCGTGGTGACCGTGCTCACCGAGATCGCCGGGGACGCCGGCGTCCCGCTGAACCACCTGGAACGCGCGACGCCCATCGTGACCGGCTTCCTGCTCGGCTACATCGCGGCGATGCCGCTGCTCGGCCAGCTGTCCGACCGGTACGGCAGGCGTGTGCTCATCCACGCCTGCCTGGCCGGTTTCGCCGCCGGTTCGGTGATCACCGCGCTGTCCACGGGCGTGCCCGGCCTGGTGGCGGGCCGTACGCTGCAGGGCGTCGCCGGCGGGGCGCTGCTCCCGATCACCATGGCCCTCATCGGCGACCTGTGGGACGAGCGCGGCCGGCCGGTGGCCCTGGGCGCCGTCGGCGCCGCGCAGGAACTCGGCAGCGTCCTCGGCCCGCTGTACGGCGCGGGCGTTGCGGCGCTGGCGGGCTGGCGCGGAATCTTCTGGATCAACGTTCCCCTGGCCCTGCTGGCCGCGATCGCCGTCAACCGGGCGGTGCCGGCCGGGCCCCGCGGGACCGGCAGGATCTCGGTGCGCGTCGACGTGGTGGGCGGCGGCCTGCTGGCGCTCGCGCTCGGGCTGCTCGTCGCGGGCCTCTACAACCCGTCGCCGGACGCGTCCGTGCTGCCGCCCTGGGGGCTGCCGTGTGTGGCCGCCGGCCTCGTCGCCGCGGCGCTGTTCGTGGCCTGGGAGATCAGGTCGCCGGTCCGCCTGCTCGACCTCACCGGGATCCCCCGGCGCCCGTTGCTCGCGACGCTGGGGGTGAGCTTCCTCGCCGGTGCGGCGCTGATGGTCACGCTGGTCGACGTCCAACTGGCCGCGCAGACGCTCATGGGCAAGGACACGGTGCCCGCCGCGCTCGTGCTCACCCGCTTCCTGGCCGCGCTGGCGGTCGCCGCGTTCCTCGGCGGCATGCTGACCCGCCGCTTCGGCGAGCGCGCCGTCGCCACGGCGGGGATGGCGGTCGCCGCCGCCGGCTACGTGCTCATCTCCCGCTGGCCCGCCGACCTCGCCGCGGCCGGCCTGCGGGTGGACGTCGACCTCGTCATCGCCGGTCTCGGCCTGGGCGCCGTCATCGCGCCCGTCTCGTCGGCGGCGCTGCGGGTCGTGCCCGCCGTACAGCACGGCGTGGCCTCGGCCGCGGTCGTGGTGGCGCGGATGATGGGGATGCTGCTCGGGGTGGCGGCGCTGTCGGCCTGGGGCTTCCACCGGTTCCAGTCGCTCACGGCCGATCTCGACACCCCGCTTCCGATGGGGGTGGACGCCGCCGAGTTCACCAGGAGGCTCGCCGAGTACACCACCAAGGTCAAGGCCGCGCTGCACGTCGAGTATTCGGAGATCTTCCTGATCACCGCGGTGCTGTGCGCGGCCGGCGTGCTGACGGCGCTCGCCCTGCCCCGGCGCGCGCCTCAGGCCTGAGGGCGGCTCACCCGCGCAGGCCGGCTCACGAGCGCAAACGGTCTCACGAGCGCAGGCGATCTCACGAGCGGAGGTAAGCGAGCACGGCCAGGACCCGCCGGTGCTGGTCGCCGTCTTCCGCGTGCAGCCCGAGCTTGGTGAAGATGCCGCGGATGTGCTTTTCCACCGCGCCGTCGGTGACGACGAGCCGGCGGCCGATGGCCGGGTTCGACCGGCCCTCCGCCATCAGTTCGAGGACCTCACGCTCGCGCGGGGTCAGCGACGCGAGCGGGTCGTTGCGGCGGCGCCGGACCATGAGCTGCGCCACGACCTGGGGGTCGAAGACCGTGCCCCCGCCCGCGACCCTGCGCAGGCCCTCCATGAACTCCTCCACGTCGACGACGCGGTCCTTCAGCAGATAGCCGACCGCGCCCCTGGCGTCGGCCAGCAGGTCGTCCGCGTAGGACACCTCGACGTACTGGGACAGGATCAGCACCGGAGCCCCGGGAATCCTGCGCCGGGCCTCGACGGCCGCTCTCAGCCCCTCGTCGGTGAACGACGGCGGCATCCGCACGTCGACCACGGAAACGTCGGGACGGTGCTCGACGACCGCTTCGACGAGGTCGTCGCCCGAGCCCACGACCGCCACGACCTCGCAGCCGAACTCCTCGAGCAGACGAACCAGGCCCTCCCTGATGAGGACGGCGTCGTCGGCGACAACTACCCGCACGGAACCTCCGCCGTGATCGAAGTGGGCCCTCCGGCCGGGGACAGGACGGTCAGCTCGCCGTCGACCCCGCGCAGCCGCTCGGCCAGGCCGGACAGGCCGTGTCCCTTGGCGACGTGCGCGCCGCCGACGCCATCATCGCCGATCATGAGCATCAGCGTGTCGCCGATCCTCGTCAGCGTGACCGAGCACATCTCCGCCCGGCTGTGCTTGGCGACGTTGGTGAGCGCCTCGGCCGTCACGAAGTAGACGGTGTTCTCGATCAGCGCGGGGAACCGCTCCTCCGTCTGGACGTCGAGCTCCACCGGGACCGTGCAGCGGCTCGCCAGGGCGGCCAGCGCGGGTGCGAGGCCGCGGTCGGCCAGGATGGGCGGCGCGATGCCGCGCGAGAGCGCGCGCAGCTCGTCCAGCGTCTCCCTGGTGGCGGTGATCGCCTTGCTGATGGTCGACTGGGCGGCTGCCGCGTCCTTCTCCAGCTCGCGCTGCGCCCGGGACAGCTCCATGGCCAGGTGGACGAGGCGTTGCTGCGGCCCGTCGTGGATGTCCCGCTCCAGCCTGCGCAGGGCGTTCGCCTCGGCGTAGGCGGCGGCGTTGCGCCCCTCGGTCAGGTCCTCGATGCGCTCCTGCAGCTGGGCGACGCCGGTCAGCAGCGACCTGCCGAGCAATGCCTGGAGCAGCGCGCACCCGCGGACGACCGGGTACAGCGTCAGCGCCGCGACGACGCCGAGGAACACGTTCATCAGGCTCTCGGGCACGTACCCGTGCCCGAACCCGAGCAGCTCGGCGAGTCCCTGGTTGTCCGGGATGTTCGCGAACAGCCATCCGTAGAGCGGATAGGTCACTCCGGCGATCGCCGCCGACCACCACGCGACGATCACGCAGAAGGTCGCGGTGGCGACGGGGAACACCACCAGGGCGTGCAGGATGTCGAGCCACGGCTGGGCGCCGGCGAGCGGCGTCAGCGTCCTGCGGATCCAGTTCGCACCGGGCGGGGACTGGGGGTAGCGGGGCCTGGGCACCTCCGCGCCCAGGACGCCGCGGATCCGGATCCGCTCGATTTCGCCCATCCCCCGCGCCGCGAGAGCGGTCAGCACGAGGACGGGCACGCCGATCCAGACGACCAGCAGGCTGGAGCCCACGGACAGACCCGTCACGACCAGGAGGAACGCGAGGACCGCGAGGGGGAACCCCACGAGGAGGTAGGCGGTGTCCCCGGCGAGCCGGGAGAGAAGTCTTCGCATGTCCCCAACGCTAGGCAGCCGGCGATCTCTGATCGATCCCGCGCCCGGGAGTGTTCCGGGTAGGGAATACCCTACTTCCCCCGCTTCTCCCTGATCCTCATCGTGACCTCGATGGGCGGACCGGAGAGGTTCCGCAATGACAGTGATGAGGCGCTGGTCGGCTGTGAGCCGTCCTCGAATGTGCTCCCGCATAGGAGCGGCGCCGGTTCACACGGTGAACCGGCGCCCTCCCGAGGGTCCGCACAGGAATCTCCGGCGGCGACCTACTTCTTCTTGCGCCTTTCCCTGATCTTCATCGTGACCTCGATGGGCGAACCGGCGAAGCCGAACTCCTCGCGGAGCTTCCGCTCGAGGAAGCGGCGGTAGGTCTCCTCGAGGAACCCCGAGGTGAACAGCACGAACTTCGGCGGCTCGGTGGACGCCTGGGTGGCGAACAGGATCTTGGGCTGCTTGCCCGAGCGCACCGGCGGCGGCGTGGCCCGCAGCAGGTCGGTGAAGAACTGGTTGAGCCTGCCGGTCGGAACGCGCGTGCCCCACGAGTCCAGGGCCCGTTCGATGGCCGGCACCAGCTTCTCGACGTTGCGGCCGGTCTTGGCGGAGATGTTGACCCGCAGCGCCCACGGTGTGCGGACGAGCTGGCGGTCGATCTCCTTCTCCAGGTAGTACCGCCGGTCCTCGTCGACGAGGTCCCACTTGTTGAAGGCCACGACCATCGCCCGGCCTGACTCGATGACGAGGCCGATGATGCGCAGGTCCTGCTCGGTCAGCACCTCGGAGGCGTCGATGAGGACCACGGCCACCTCCGCCCGCTCCAGGGCGGCGCGGGTGCGCATGGCCGCGTAGAAGTCGGCGCCCTTCAGCTCCCGGTCACGGCGGCGGATTCCCGCGGTGTCGATGAAGCGGTAGGTCCTGCCGCCCAGCTCGACCAGCTCGTCGACCGGGTCACGCGTGGTCCCCGCCACCGGGTCGACCAGCACGCGCTCCTCGCCCGCCACCCTGTTCAGCAGGGACGACTTGCCGACGTTGGGCTTGCCGAGGAGCGCGATCCTGCGCGGGCCCCTGTGCTCGCCGAAGGTCTGCGGCGGCGTCTCGGGCAGCGCGTCGAGCACCACGTCGAGCAGGTCGCCGCTGGACCTGCCGTGGAGGGCGGAGACCGGCTGCGGCTCTCCGAGGCCCAGCGACCACAGCCCGGTCGCCTCCAGCTCCATCAGCTGGTTGTCGACCTTGTTGGCCGCGAGCACCACGGGCTTGCCGGAACGGCGGAGCACCGCACCCACGGCCTCATCCGAGTCGGTCACGCCCACGCTGGCGTCCACCACGAACAGCACGACGTCGGCCAGTTCGGCGGCGATCTGGGCCTGTTCCGCGATGCGCAGAGCCATGCCGGTGGCGTCCGGGTCCCACCCGCCGGTGTCGACCAGGGTGAAGCGGCGGCCCCGCCACGTCGCCTCGTAGGTCACCCGGTCTCTGGTCACACCCGGCACGTCTTCCACGACCGCCTCGCGGCGGCCGATGATCCGGTTGACCAGCGTGGACTTGCCCACGTTGGGCCGGCCGACCACCGCGACCACGGGGAGCGGGCCCGCGTCCGGCCCTGCCGCCTCGCCGTCGGCGTACTCGGACTCGCCCTCGGAGAACTCGCTCTCGTCGTAGAACTCGTCGAAGTCGCCGTCCTCGACCCAGCCGCTCTCGTCGCGGTACTCCCCCGTCACGTCCCTGCTCATCGCTTCCTCTCCCGATCCGGAGAGGATCAGGCTCTCTCCTTGACGAGCCGCAGGACCTCGGCGATCACATCGTCCAAGGTCAGCGGCGTGGTGTCCAGCTCGATCGCGTCCGCCGCCATCGCCAGCGGGTCGGCCTTCCTCGTGGAGTCCAACGTGTCCCGACGCGCCATCTCGGCCTTCTGCGTCTCCACGGTGGTCCCGGTCAGCTCGGCCGTACGGCGCCGCGCACGGGCTTCGGCGTCCGCGGTGAGGTAGACCTTGACGGGCGCGTCCGGCGCCACGACGGTGCCGATGTCGCGTCCCTCGACCACGATGCCCCCACCGGGCAGCGACTCGGCGATGATCTCCTGCTGAAGGGCGACCAGCCGGCGGCGGACCTCGGGCACCGCGCTCACCGCGGAGACGGCTCCCGTGACCTCGGGCCCGCGGATCGGGCCGTTCACGTCGACGCCGTCGACGGACACGCCAGGCGTGTCCGGGTCCGTGTTCATGATCAGGGTCGGCTCGCCCGAGCGCCCTGTGATCGCCTCCGGATCGGTGAGATCGACCTCCTGCTGGAGCATCCACCAGGTGATCGCGCGGTACATCGCACCCGTGTCCAGGTAGCGCAGGCCCAGCGCGCGCGCGACCCCGCGGGAGGCGCTCGACTTGCCGGACCCCGAAGGGCCATCCATGGCGACGACCAGACCCGACACGGTCTCTCCTTTGCGTTTCGCGCCCCTTCGAGCTGTCGACCCTGAGGCTACCGGGATTCGGCACCCAACCACGCATCGGAGTGTGGCCGCTCCCTACGGGAACCGGGCGGCGACGGGGCTCGCGCGGCCGTTCAGGGATTCCCGAGCAGCCGGGTCGACCTGTCCTCCTGAGCGAGCCTGCGCAGGGAGGCGACGACGGTGTCGCCGACCGCCGTCCACACCACCACGGCCTCCGCGACGCTGTCGAGGTCTCCCCTGCGGGCGACCGTCTCGATCTCGGTGTCCGCGAGCCGCTCGGCGGTCTCCGCGTAGGAGTCCAGCAGCTCGAAGTAGTCGTCCTGGTCGAGTCTCCGCAGCGTGGCGAGCGCGTCGGCCAGCGTCCGGCGGGCCGGGTTGGTCGCTTTGACCCGCCAGCCGCGCTTGGCGATCAGCTCGTCCACCTCGGTCACGGCCTCGTCCCACGCCTCGTCCTCCACGTACTCCCGCGCGGGGGTCATGGCGTACTGCGCCTTGCCGATGGTGTCGAGCTCGGAGAGCCCCGCCGAGAACATCAGGCGGAGCGCCTCCCGCGCGGAGGCGATCGACAGGCCGCCGACCTCGACGAGGGCGCGGGCCAGCTTCAGCCTCTTGACGTGCGCCTCGCCGTACTGGGCCTGGTTGGGGCCCGTGCGCTCCCCGGCGGGGACCAGCCCCTCCCGCAGGTAGTACTTGATCGTCGGGATCGGAACGCCGGTGCGCCTGCTCAGCTCAGCGATCCTCATCGTCCCTCTCCCTCACCGCAGTGCTCCCAGGATAGGACCGGCCGCCGTACGGACGGGCGTGCGCGGCGCCCGGCGGCTTGACGCACGAAGCGGATAGCGCCACTATCCATAATATGGATAGCAATACTTTCCACTATCTATAATGAGGGAGGCTTTCATGTTCGGCGATCTGGGCAGGTTCGCCGGCAGGCGCCGCCGGTGGATCATGGTGGGAACTCTGCTGATCATCGCGTTCGCGGCGGTCTGGGGAACCGGGGTCTTCGGCCGCCTCGGCGGCGGCGCGGGCTTCGACGATCCGGGCAGCCCGTCGGCCCACGCGGACAGGGTCCTGGCCGGCCCGCTCGGCCGCCACGCCAACGATGTGGTCGTCCTCTACGAGAGCGACCGGCTCACGGTGGACGACCCGGCCTTCGCCGGTCCCGTGCAGAAGGCCCTTGCCGGCGTGCCCCGCGGCGACGTCACCCGGCTCGACTCCTACTGGTCCACGGGCTCTTCGTCGTACGTGTCAGGAGACAGGCACGCGACGTACGCCGCGGTGCAACTGCGGTCGGCCGACGACCAGGAGCGGGTCCTGCAGCTGAGGAAGATCCAGGACAGTTTCCGCGCCGACGGCCTCACCGTGCGGTTCGGGGGCACCACGTCGATGACCGACCAGGTGAACAGGCAGACCCTGCGCGATCTGGCGATCGCGGAGGCGATCTCGATACCCGTCCTGCTGATCCTGCTGATCGTGATCTTCCGAAGTCTCCTGGCCGCCACGCTTCCGCTGGTCATCGGCCTCACGGCTGCTCTCGGTTCGCTGGCGCTGCTCCGGTTCGTCACGTTCTTCACCGACATCTCGACCTTCGCCATCCAGGTCATCACGATCCTCGGGCTGGGCCTGGCCATCGACTACGCGCTGCTGGCCGTCACCCGGTTCCGTGAGGAGTTGTCGGCGGGTGCCACGGTGGAGGCGGCGGTCGAGCGGACCATGGCGACCGCGGGCCGCACCATCGCGTTCTCCGGCGCCGTGGTGGCCGTGTCCTTCGCGGGGCTCACCCTGTTCCCGTCGCGGTTCCTGCTGTCGATGGGCTACGCGGGGGCGGGCACCGTCGTCGTGGCCGTCCTCGCCTCACTGACGGTGCTGCCCGCGCTGCTCACCGCCATGGGACGGCGGCTCAACCCGGCCAGGGCGAGGACGGGCGACCCCGCGGCCGGACGGTGGTACCGGACCGCCCACGCCGTCATGCGCCGCCCATGGCGCAACACCGTCGTCATCGTCGTCGTGCTCGGCGCCCTCGGCCTGCCGTTCCTGGGCGTGAACTGGGCGCGGCCCGGCGACTGGGTCCTGCCGTCGAACGCCGACGCCCGCGTCGTCACCCAGGTGATGTCGGAACGGTTCGCCGCCGACCCGGGCAAGCTGGTCACGGCCGTGGTCGAATCGCCCCGCCCCGCCGGCCGGGCCGCCCTCGAGGCCTACGCCGCCCGTCTGGACGGCGTGCCGGGGATCGAGGGGGCGGCCGTCACGGGGACCGACGGCGGCCGGGCGAGGATCACGCTCGGCTACTCGATGGACCCGATGTCCCGCGACGCCCGGCGCATGGTCGCGGATCTGCGCGCGGTCGCCCCGCCCGAGGGCGCCACGACGTCGTTCACCGGCATGCCCGCCTCCCGGGCGGACATCGTGGACATGGTCACCTCGAGGCTGCCGTGGATGGCCCTGTTCGCGACCGCGGTGTCGTTCGTGGTGCTGTTCCTGGCGCTCGGATCCGTGGTGTTGCCGATCAAGTCGGTCCTGCTCAACCTGCTCTCGCTGGGAGCGGCCTTCGGGGCGATCAAGCTCGTCTTCCAGGACGGCCTGCTGAACGGCCTGCTCGGGCTAGAAGCGGTCGGCGCCGTGGACGTCAACTTCCCCGTGCTGATCGTCGCGATCGCCTTCGGCCTCGCCGTGGACTACGAGGTGTTCCTGCTGTCACGCGTCCGGGAAGAGTACGACCGGACGGGCGACGTGGCCGAATCGACGGCGCTCGGGCTGCAACGGACCGGGCGGGTCATCACGAGCGCGGCCCTGCTGGTGGCCGTGGTGGTGGGCGGGTTCGCCCTGTCCGGCATCGTGTTCATGAAGATGGCGGGAGTGGGGCTGGTGATCGCCGTGGTGGTGGACGCCTTCGTCGTGCGGGCCCTGCTCGTTCCCGCCACGATGCGGCTGCTCGGCCGGTGGGCGTGGTGGGCGCCCGCGCCGCTCGCCCGCTGGTGGCGGCGCCGTGGCGCGGCGGTGCACGGTCACGCGGTCCCGCCCTCCGCCAGGCCCGCCGAGGTCGCGCATCCGACGTGACCGCACGCTCAGAGGCCGCACGCTCAGAGGCCGCCGAGATCGCGACATCACCGGGCGGAGGACCGGTGAACGCCGAGATCACGACGTGGACGAGCGGGCGGCCGGGAGCGCGGACGTCAGGCGGGCAGGTGCCAGCCGCGCTCGCGCAGGCCGTCCGCGAGCGCGGCCGCCGCCTCCGGCTGGACGTAGAGCTCGGCCGCGCCGAGGGGCAGGCCGGGGGCGTGCTCCAGCCGGATGTCCTCGATGTTGACGCCGGTCTCGCCCGCCGCCTGCACGAGCCTGGCCAGCTCGCCGGGGCGGTCGCCGATGACGACCTGGACGACCGTGTAGGTGCGGGCCGGGCCGCCGTGCTTGCCGGGGATCCTGCCGGTCCCGCGGACGCCGCGTTCGAGGAGATCCGTCACCCCCGCGACGGCGGTGCCCTCGCCCGCGAACGCCCGCAACGACCGGGCCACGGCGGACAGGTCCTCAACCAGGGCCTCGAGGACCTCGGCGACCGGGCCGGCGTTGCCCGCCAGGATCCCGGTCCACAACGACGGGTCCCCCGCCGCGATGCGGGTGACGTCCCGCACGCCCTGCCCCGACAGGCCGAGCGCGGTCTCCGACGCCTCCGACAACTGGGCGGCCACCGCCGCCGCGGTGACGTGCGGTGCGTGGGAGATGACGGCCACGGCGCGGTCGTGTTCCTCCGCGCCGATCCGCACGGAGTTGCCTCCGCACAGTTCGACCAGCTCGAGGGCCGTCTCCAGCGCCTGCTCCGTGGTCTCCGCCGAGGGGCACAGGGCCCAGGGGCGGCCGAGGAACAGGTCGGCGCGGGCGGCCGCGGGCCCCGACCGCTCCCGGCCGGCGAGCGGATGCCCGGCCACGTAGACCGACAGGTCGCATCCCAGCTGCGCGGCCTGCTCCAGCGGGAGGACCTTGACGCTGGCGACGTCGGTGTAGACCCGCGCGGCGTCGTTCTTCTGCAGGTCGAGCAGTTGCTGTGCCACGAACCGCGGCGGCACGGCGATGATCGCCAGGTCCACGGTCCGGTCGGACGGCCACTCCTCCCCCGCACCGAGCTCCCGGGCGAGCCGTACGGCCGCGGCGTCGCGGTCGGCGAGGAAGACCCGCACCCCCCGCTGACGCAGCGCGAGGGCGATCGACGTGCCGATCAGCCCGGTTCCGACGACGACGGCGCTGCCGATCGTCGCACCCTCGATGGGAGTCATGGTTCTTGTCGTCCTAGCGTGCCTTCTCGTCCGGGCGGGCGACCGCGCCGGTCACTGGGCGATGTCCACCCGCAGGGCGACCGCGCCCCGCAGGTACACGTGCTGGATGTCCTGGCGGGGCCGGTCGGTCTCCACGTGAGCCATCAGGCGCACCACCCGCGGCAGTGCGCCCGGCACGGCGATCTCCGAGGCGCACAGCAGGGGGACATCGTGGAATCCCAACTTGCGGGCCGCGAGGGCGGGGAACTCCGCGGTCAGGTCGGGCGTGGCCGTGAAGATCACACTGATGACGTCATCAGTCGTGAGCCTGTTGCGCTCCATCACCGCGGTCACCAGTTCGGTCGTGCCCGCGATGATCGAGTTCCGATCGTCGCCGTCGACCTGGATGGCTCCCCGGATGGCCCGGACCATGTCGTTCCCCTCCCACCAGACTGCAGTGACGGGCGCGCTCGCCGCGGCCCATCACTGTGACCTCCCAGGACATTGTGCCCGACTCGCGAAGTTCGCCGCCGGACGGGCCGGATTAGAGGCCGACCGCCGCGTAGAGTTCCCCGACCTCCTGGACGGTCAATGTCCGGATCGTGCCCGGCTTGAGCCGGCCCAGCTTGACCGGGCCGAACTCGATGCGGGCGAGATCGATCACCCGGTGCCCGGACGCCTCGAGCAGCCGCCTGACGATGTGCTTGCGCCCCTCGTGCAGGATGATCTCGACCAGCGCCTGCTGCCCGTGCTCCTGGACGACGTGGAACTCGTCCACCTTGGCCAGGCCGTCCTCGAGCTCGATTCCCTTGCGCAGCACCCGGTGCAGGTCGCGGGGAACGGGACCGGGCACCTTGGCCCAGTACTTCTTCTGCACGCCGTAACTCGGGTGGGTCAGCCGGTGGGCGAGCTCTCCGTCGTTGGTGAACAGGAGCAGGCCCTCGGTCTCGGTGTCCAGACGTCCCACGTGGAACAGCCGCGTGTTGAGGTCCTGGACGTAGTCCTGGAGGCACGGACGGCCGTCCGGGTCCTCCATGGTGCTCACGACGCCGATCGGCTTGTTCAGCGCGTAGTAGACGAGCTCGGGCGAGGTCGGGATGCGCTTGCCGTCGACGTGGATGACCTGCTTGACCGGGTCGACCCTGGCCCCGAACCTGCGGACCACCTGGCCGTCGACCGTGACCCGGCCGTCCCCGATCATCTCCTCGCTGGCCCGGCGGCTGGCGATGCCGGCCTGCGCGAGGACCTTCTGCAGCCGCTCGCCGCCCGGCACCTCCGTGGTGTCGCGCTCGTCGACGTAGTCCGCGTCGTAGAAGTCCGGGTCGCGCAGCGGCTGCCGGGAGGTCTTGAACGGGTTCTCGCCGGCCTTCCCCGCCCCGCCGCGCGCGCCCGCCGGGGCGCCGCCGCGCGTTCCGTACGGCTTGGCCTCCGGCCTGCCCCCACGGGACGCGCCGCGGCGCAGGTCGCGGCGCGAGCTGTCCTTGCCGAAGCGGGCCCGCGTGCCGCCGCCGCGCTCGCCCGTGCCGCTCCGTCCGGCGCCGTCGCGGCGGGAGCCGCCGCGGGTGCTTTCGCCGAGCGTCTGGACCTCGTCCGACCGGTCGCTCCTGCGGGAGTAGCCGGTGCGGGCGCCACCACGGTCGGCCCGCAGTCCCGGCCTGTCCTGCCCGGACGGACGGCCGCCGCCGCGCCGGTCGTCAGGCCGATCCCGGCTCTCGCCCTGGCCACGCCGGTCACGACCGCCGTCCCGGCCGGAGGCGCGCACGTCGTCGCGCGGCGCGTACCCGCGATCGTCACGGCCACGGTCGTCACGGGCACGGTCGTCACGGCCACGGTCGTCACGGCCGAAGCCGCGATCGGATGAGCCGGAGCCACGCCCGAAGCCGGGACCACGGCTGAAGCCGCGATCATCACGACCCCGATCGTCACGGCCCCGATCGTCACGGCCGAAGCCACGATCGTCACGCCCGAAGTCACGGCCTCCACGAGTCCGATCATCACGGGCACGGTCGTCGCGGCCGAAGCCGCGGTCGGATGAGCCGGGGCCGCGCTCGAAGCCGCGATCATCACGGGCACGGTCGTCTCGACTGAAGGCGCGGTCGTCGCCGCGGCCGCCGCGGTCGTCCTGGCGGCGGTCGGCGCGGGCGCCGTCCGGCCTGCCGTACCTGCCGCGTGAGCCGCCGCGATCGGCGCGGAAGGAGTCGCGGTCGCCGCTCCTGAAGCGGTCCCGGTCGCCGTCAGGCCTGCCGTAGGAGCCGCCTCTGTCGCCTGAATCGCTGTACCGGGAGCCGCCCTCGTAGCGGGATCCGCCGTCCCTGCGGGATCCGGCGCTGTCCGGCCGGTAGCCGGAGCCCGTGTCCGAGCCGCGGGAACCGCCGCGCCTGTCGTCCTGGGGGCGTCCCTGGGATCCACGGGATCCGCCCCGGAAACCGCCGCCCGATCCGCTTCTCGGCGAGTCTCCCGAGCGGCCGCCCGACCCTCTTCTGGCGTCTCCGGCGCCGCGTCCGAACCCTCCGGTTCCTCCGCGCTGGCCGGCGTTCCGGCTTCGACCGCGTCCATCACCGGACGGGGTAGGCCTGCTGTTCACTTCTGCTCCTCTAGGGTGTCCACGTTGTCCGGGAGGAAGGGTGCGAGCTCAGGAAGTTCCCCGAGCTCCTTCAACCCCAGCCTCTCCAGGAAGTAGCTGGTCGTCCGGTAGAGCACGGCCTGGCTCTCCGGATCGACCCCGGCCTCTTCTACGAGGCCTCGCGCGAGCAGCGTCCGCATGACGCCGTCGCTGTTCACACCACGCACGGCCGCCACTCTGGCCCGGCTCACCGGCTGCCGGTAGGCCACCACGGCGAGCGTCTCCAGCGCGGCCTGGGTCAACCGGGCCTGCTGGCCGTCACGGACGAACCGCTCCACCAGCGGGGCGCACTCCGCCCGCGTGTAGAAGCGCCAGCCGCCCGCCACCTCCCGCAGGTCGAAACCCCTCCCCGCGGCGGTGTATTCCGCGGACAGGGCGCGCAGGGCCGTGGTGACCTCGATCGTGGGACGCTCCAGAACCTGGGCGAGGATGACCTCGGCCACGGGTTCGTCGACCACCATCAGGATCGACTCGAGCGCCGCGCCGAGGCTGGGCCCCACTCCCGTGGCGTCCGGTTCGCCCTCACCGGCGGCTTCGTCCACCTCGTCGAGCCCGGCGGCCTGGTCCAGCGCATCCGCCCCGGCAGCCTCGCCGGGATCGTCCGGCCCGTCCGGCCCGTCCTCGCCGGCCCCGGCGACCACATCTGGCTCGTCTGGCTCGTCCGGGATGTCCTCCAGCCTGCTCGGCACCTGGCTTGGAACCGAGGCCGGAATCGTGGCCGGAACGCCGGCGTCCGCGCCTGGAGCGCCGTCGGGCTCGTCCGGCACGTTCGCCTCATGCCCTACGGGGCCGGGGGCGTCGCTGCGGTCCATAACTCCTCGTTCGTCGTCGTCCGGCTGGTCGCCGTGTTCGCCGTACCACGGCGCGTCCTGATCATCGCGCTGGCTGCTCATGGTGCCGGAACACCGCCGCGATCGTCACGGCCGTCTCTGCGGAGACCAGGTGCGGAGCTCGCGGAGGTCCGATCCGTCCAGCTCACTCGTCCGGCCCCTCGGCGGTCCCGCCGTCCCCGCGCTCGTCGGCGCCGGCCGCCTTGCCGTCGTCGTAGTCGTCGCCGACGGTGACGTCACCGTCGGCGGCGCCCGTCCACGTCACGTGGAGGTCGCCCAGAGCCTCGACCTGCTCGAAGGAGACCGCGGCCTCGCGGAAGAGCTCCAGGACGGCCAGGAAACGGGCGACGATCTCCCACGTCCCCGCGCAGTCGGCCGTCAGCGACCGGAAAGTGGCCGTCTTCACCCGCCTCAGCCGTTCGACGAGGATAGCCGCCTGCTCGCGCACGCTGGCGAGCGGTTGGTACATGTGGCTCACAGAAACCGACGGCGGCGCCTTGGGCGTGAAGGCCCGCGCCGCGATCTTCGCCAGCTGCTCGGGCCCGATGCCGAGCACGAGCTCCGGCAGCAGGTCGGCGAACCGCTTCTCCATGGGCACGGCCCGCGGGAAACGCAGGGCCTCCTCCGCCATCCGGCCGGAGAAGATCTTGGCGACCTCCTTGTACGCCCGGTACTGGAGGAGGCGGGCGAACAGCAGGTCGCGGGCTTCGAGGAGGGCGAGGTCCTCCTCGTCCTCGACCTCACCGGTGGGCAGGAGCCTGGCCGCCTTCAGATCCAGCAGCGTCGCCGCGACGAGAAGGAAGTGGCTGGTCTGGTCGAGGTCCCATTCCGGGCCCCGCGACCGGATGTACGCGATGAACTCGTCGGTGACCTGGTGCAGGGACACCTCGGTGATGTCGAGCTTGTGCTTGGAGATCAGCCCGAGCAGCAGGTCGAACGGGCCCTCGAAGACGTCCAGATGCACCTGGAAGCCGTCCGGCGCCGGGCTCTCCCGCTCGGTCTCCTGCTCGATCACGCCTCTCATTGTCCCTCACACAGGGGACCACTGCCGAAGCCCTGGGGGAATCCATTTCAACGGCCCGCGCCGGCCGAACATCTCGCTTTTTCGATGACCAAGAACTCGATACGGGTCAATCGGACATGTTGTCGCCGGACGAACCGGCGACTACTCGCCGAATCCGGCAGATTCGACCGGCTCCGAGGAGCCCGAAATCGGTGGCACAGCGCCCTGAATCGACAAACCGGGAGCGAGATCGCCTTAAAGCGAATTAAGACTCGTGACTCACGTATAGAAATCAAGGGCACCATTCTCCACGGAAGCCTTTGAGTAAAACCGAATAATTTGGACAATTTCTCATCGTCGACGAACCCATTCATGCCCTGTTAGCGAAGAGACCGCATTGTCGCGACCATGGCCGCGAATCCCTTGTTCGCAGCCGCTTTAGCGGTTCACGAAACTTGATTGTCTCGAATCACAGACGACATGGAATGCAATGACTTCTAGTAGTTACCGGCGCACTTCCACTCCTGGTTCCGGCAAGAACATCCGGGCATTGGGGGTCGCGACTACGGCGATCGGCGCCATAATGACTATTTCGCGCCAGACCCCGGCGAGTACCATCGTCGGCGCGAAAAGGGACAGCCTCCCTCGAAGCACGAGGCGACGACTTCGACAACCCTCGCGCGATTCGCAATGTCATTCGTATTGCCGAAAGCTCGCGGCAGGTGAGCAGAATGCTCGATGACGACGGGTGCGGCAGCTCCGGGACCCGCGCACGAATCCGCCCTGGCATGACCTCTCGACCTTGGCCGGGTATCCGGCAGGTGTCGTCTCGGTCTCCTCGTCGATCATCTTCAATGGCGCCTTTCCGTTCATGCGCGTGATGGCGGAGACCTCGACCGGCCAGATCGCGCAAACGGTGTGTGCGATCGGCATCCCGATCCCGATTCTCGGTGGCTTCTTCGCCCCCGGGGTGCCCGGCGGGCCTCCGCCCTACCCGGCGAACTGCACGGCATGGGTGGATCACACGCCGCCGAACCGAGTTCGCGGAAGCACCGAGTTCGCGAAGGACGACGAGTGCCGTGCCGGGCGACAGCCCAAACAGCGAGTCAGCCCGCGGAGGGCATCCCGGAGGCGGAACGTCCGCGCTAATCGCTCTCGACTGGAAGGTGCTCGCGCGCCCAGCGGGAGATCTGGTCCAGCGCGGGCATGAGCGCATCGCCCCGCTCGGTCAGCTGGTAGGACACCGTGACCGGCGGCCCCTCACAGACGGTGCGGACGACAAGCCCGGCCTCGGTCAGCTCGGACAGACGGTCGGAGAGCACCGAGTCGCTCACTCCCCCGATGGCGCGCGACAGCTCGCGGAATCCGGCGGGGGCCGGACGGAGGCAGCCAAGCACCACAGCGCTCCAGCGTTTCCCCAGAACCAAGAAGGCCCTCGTCAGCGCTTCGTCACCGCGCTTACACAGCTCCACTTCCGCGGGCGAGGGGGGCTTGGGCGTCACGGAGGCCATCCTAGCCGCTCCCTCGTTACTTCGACTTTCCTAGCTGCTAGTCTTCGCCTCGTCACCACTAAATGACAAGTGAGAGGACGAGCCTCATCATGACCGACAATCCCGGTGGGCGCCCGAACGTAGTGATCGTGGGCGGTGGCTACGGCGGCATCAACGCCGCCAAGGGCCTCGACGACGTGGCCGATGTCACCCTCGTGGACGCCAGCGAGATCTTCGTGCACAACGTCGCGGCGTGGCGGGCCCTGGTCGAGCCCGTGTGGCTGGAGAAGATCTTCATGCCCTACGACCGCCTGCTGAAGCACGGGCGGTTCCTTCGCGACCGTGCCGTGGCGGTCGAGGGCCGTCGAGTCACTCTCGAATCGGGTAAGGAGCTCGAGCCCGACTACCTGGTCCTGGCGACCGGGTCCACGTACCCGTTCCCCGCCAAGACCGACGCACCGGACGCCGAGACGGCGCGGGCCAGGCACGAGGCCGCACACGACGAACTCCTGCGTGCCACCCGGGTGCTGCTGGTCGGCGCCGGCCCCACCGGTCTGGAGCTCGCGGGCGAGATCAAGGCGTTCTTCCCCGACAAGCAGGTGACGATCGTCGACGTCGGCGCCGACGTCCTCCCCGGCCCGTTCGACCAGTCACTCCGTGACGACCTCCGGCGCCAGTTGGACGAGATCGGTGTCGAGCTGAAGCTGGGCAGCCCCCTGAGGGACCTGCCGGACACCGCCCCCGCCACGTTCGGCGAGGTCACGGTCGTCACCGAGACGGGCGAGAAGCTGACGGCCGACATCTGGTTCCGCTGCTTCGGGCTCACGCCGCAGTCCGGCTATCTGAAGGGATCCCTCGCGACCACCCGCGACGCGAACGGCTACCTCCGCGTCGACGAGCATCTCCAGGTGATCGGGCACGACCGCGTGTACGCACTCGGCGACATCACCGACGCCGACCGCAACACGGCCGGTGGCGCGACCTACCAGGGTCAGCTGCTCGCGGCGAACCTCCGGACGCTGATCACCGGCGAGGGTGAGCTCGGCACGTGGCAGCCGCTGCCGCCCATCATCGTCGTGCCGCTCGGCCCGGAGAAGGGCGCCGCCTGGCTCCCGGGCGAAGACGGCGTCGGCGCGCTGGCCGGACCTGAGGTGACCTCGGCGGTCAAGGGCAGCGCCATGCTGGTCGACAACTACAGCGCGATGTTCGACGGCCCGGGCACCCGGTCCTGATCACACCCCTCGGGCGGCCGGGGCCGCATCCCGGCGAGCGGCCCCGAACGATCCGGCCCGTACGGCCACGCGCCGCATGGCGACGTGGCCTGCGGGCACCGGACAGGGGCTCTCAAGGGCATCTCAACCTGGGCGGAGCGGACGCGAAGGCACGGTCCCGATGCGGGGACTCGGAACCGCGCGTGCCGTCAGACCCGGGAGGGCCACCTGACGAGCAGCTCACGAGCCAGCTCACGATAGGCGGTGGCTCCCATCGAACCCGGGTCGAACTGGGTGATGGGCTCGCCGGCCAGGGTGGCGTCGGGGAACCGCACGGTCCGGTTGATGACGGTGTGGAAGACCTTGTCGCCGAAGCCCTGCATGATCGTCTGCAGCACCTCGCGCGCGTGCAGGGTGCGCGGGTCGTACATCGTGGCCAGCAGGCCGTCGATCTCGAGGTCCTTGTTCAGGCGCTCCTGCACCTTGCCGATCGACTCCATCAGCAGCGCGACGCCGCGCAGGGCGAAGAACTCGCACTCCAGCGGGATCATCACGCTGTCCGCGCAGGTCAGCGCGTTGACCGTGAGCAGGCCGAGGGACGGCTGGCAGTCGATGAGCACGATGTCGTAGTGCGGCAGGAGCGGCTCGAGTGACCGCTGCAGCGCGTATTCGCGCGCCACCTCGTTCACGAGCCTGATCTCCGCGCCGGACAGGAAGATGTTGCTCGGCAGCAGGTCCATGCCCTCGACGGAGGTGTTGAGCAGCACGTCGTCGACCGTGACGTCCGGCTCCTCCATGATGAGGTCGTACATGGTCGACTCGAGCGGCCGGGGATCGATGCCGAGCCCCACGGAAAGCGCGCCCTGGGGGTCGAAGTCCACGAGCAGGACCCGCTGACCCACCTCGGCCAGCGCGGCTCCGAGGTTGATCGTGGTGGTCGTCTTGCCGACGCCGCCCTTCTGGTTCACCATGGCGACGATCCGCGCGGGACCGTGCGTCTCCGGCGGCAGCGGCTCCGGGAATACGGGACGAGGGCGACCGGTCGGCCCGATCTCACCGCCGGGAGTCCCCGCGGTCCACGTCGCATCTGTGGTCGCAGTCAACTGACGAACCTCCCTGATGGACCGAACCTGATCGAATTTAGAGCGTAGGCCCCCATGCGGCAAGGCGGCGCGCCAGGGCCTGCGATATTCAACGCCATATTCCGCATGGAGCCAAATACGTTCAGCGCCGCGCCCGGGGATGGGCCGCGGCGTAGACCTCGCGGAGCCTGTCGACGGTCACGAGCGTGTAAACCTGTGTCGTGGTGACCGAGGCGTGACCCAGCAACTCCTGGACAACCCTAACGTCGGCGCCTCCGTCAAGGAGGTGGGTTGCGAATGAATGCCGCAACATATGCGGGGAAACACCGGAAAGGCCCGCCCGCTCCGCCGCCGCCTGGAGGACCTCCCAGGCGCCCTGGCGGGTCAGCCTGCCGCCCCGCGCGTTGAGGAACAGCGCGGGCGTCCCGCGGCCGTGAGCGGCGATCTGGGGCCTCGCCCGGACCATGTAGGCGTCCAGGGCCCCGCGGGCGAACCGGCCGAGCGGGACGATCCTGGACCTGCCGCCCTTGCCCCGCAGCCGCACCTGGTCGTGATCGGGCTCCTCACGGTGGGAGACGTCGTCGACGGCCAGCCCCACCGCTTCGGAGATCCGCGCGCCCGTGCCGTAAAGGACCTCGAGGAGCGCACGGTTGCGCAGGGTCAGCGGCGCGTCCTCCGGGCCGGCGCCGGCGATGAGGAGCTCCACCTCGGCCACCGTGATCGCCTTCGGCAGCCTGCGGAGCTGGCGCGGCGGCCGGACCTCGTGCGCGGGGTCGTGTCCCGTCACGCCTTCGCGGACCGCGAACCGGTGCAGCCCGCGCACCGCGGAGACCGCCCGGGCCGCCGAACTGGCGACCAGGGCGGGGTGCTCCTCGTCGCCCTCCCGCAGTGAGGCCAGGAAGGCGACCACGTCGGACTCGGTGATCCGCGCGAAGGACCCGATCCCCCGCGCCGCGAGATGGTCGAGGTAACGCCGCAGGTCACGGCGGTAGGAGGCGAGCGTGTTGGCAGCCAGACCCCGCTCCACCGCCAGGTGGGCGAGGTAGCTGGACAGCACCGCCTCCGGCTCGCTCAGGACGTCCCCCTACGGACTCATGCCTCCGGAGCGTCGGCGGGACGAAGACCCTTGAAACCGTCGGCGGAAGCGGCGTACGCGGCGAGAATACCGGCGACGGCCGGAGAATTGTGGATCATTCCTTTCAGGGCTCTGTCCACCGCGTCGGCCAAGGGGATCCAGATCGCCGGCATGTCGATCTCCTCGTCCTTCCGGACGAACGCGTTCTCCTCGTCCGGCACGGGGCTCACGTCGCGGGCGAGGAAGACCCGGATCCGTTCGTCGCTCATGCCGGGCGAGGTGTGGAGGTCGACCAGCGTGTGCCAGGTGGCGGCCCGGTAGGCCGCCTCCTCGGCCAGCTCGCGGGCGGCGCAGTCCACGAGCGGCTCCCCCGGCACGTCGCGGATGCCCGCGGGGAGCTCCCACAGCAGACGGCGCATCGGGTGGCGGTACTGGCGGATCAGCAGCACGCGGTCCTCGTCGTCGAGGGCGAGCACCGCGACCGCGCCCGGATGGACGACGTAGTCACGCTTGGCGACCGAACCGTCGGACATCCGCACCGCGTCGGTGCGCACGGAGATGACCCGCCCGGAGAAGTGCTCCTGCGAGCCGGTGATCTCCCAGGACTCCTCGGAGTCTTCCACGTTCACTTGCTACGGCCCGCCTTCGCAACGGTCTCACGGACGTCGGCGTACACCCGGGCGGCCTGGACCAGCCCCTTGAACAGCGGATGGGCCCGAGTCGGCCGCGAGCGGAACTCGGGGTGCGCCTGGGTGCCGATGAAGAAGGGATGCTGGTCGGCCGCCAGCTCGGCGTACTCCACCAACCGGCCGTCGGGCGACAGCCCGGAGAACACCATACCGATCTTCTCCAGCCGCTCCCGGAAGGAGTTGTTCACCTCGTAGCGGTGGCGGTGCCGCTCCTCCACGCGGGCCTTGCCGTACAGCTGCCGGGCGAGGGAGCCGTCGGCGAGCGCGGCCGGGTAGAGGCCGAGCCGCATGGTGCCGCCCATGTCGCGGTCGCCCGCGACGACGTCCTCCTGGTCGGCCATCGTCGAGATCACCGCGTCGGCCGTGTCCGGGTCGAACTCGGTGCTCCCCGCGTCCCCGATTCCCGCGAGGTTGCGCGCCGCCTCGATGACCATGCACTGCATGCCGAGGCAGATGCCGAGCAGCGGGACCTTCTGCTCGCGCGCGTGGCGCACCGCGCCGACCTTGCCCTCGATGCCGCGCACGCCGAAGCCGCCGGGGATGAGCACGCCGTCGACGCCGTCGAGCTCGCGCGCGGCCCCTTCCGGCGTCTCGCAGTCGTCGCTCTTGACCCAGCGGATGTTGACCCGGGCGTCGTTGGCGAAGCCGCCCGCGCGCAGCGCCTCGGTGACGGACAGGTATGCGTCGGGAAGGTCGATGTACTTGCCGACCAGCGCGATCGTGACCTCCGTCGCCGGGCGGTGCACCCGGTTCAGCAGCTGGTCCCACTCCTTCCAGTCCACGTCGCGGAAGGGCAGGCCGAGCCGCCTGACGACGTACGCGTCGAGACCTTCGGTGTGCAGGACCTTCGGGATGTCGTAGATCGAAGCCGCGTCCACGGCCGAGACCACGGCGTCCTCGTCCACGTCGCACATCAGGCTGATCTTGCGCTTGAGCGAGGTCGTGATGGGCCGGTCGGACCGGCACACGATGGCGTCGGGCTGGATGCCGATGCTGCGGAGCGCGGCCACGGAGTGCTGCGTCGGCTTGGTCTTCAGCTCGCCGCTCGGGCCGATGTACGGCAGGAGCGACACGTGGAGGAAGAAGACGTTGTCCCGGCCGACCTCGTGGCGCACCTGGCGGACGGCCTCGAGGAACGGCAGCGACTCGATGTCGCCGACGGTGCCGCCGACCTCGGTGATGACCACGTCGACGTCCGGCCCGGCCATGCCCCGGATGCGGTCCTTGATCTCGTTGGTAATGTGCGGGATGACCTGCACGGTGTCCCCGAGGTACTCGCCGCGGCGCTCCTTGGCGATCACGTTCGAGTAGACCTGGCCGGTGGTCACGTTGGCCGAGCCGTGCAGCTCGGTGTCGAGGAAACGCTCGTAGTGACCCACGTCGAGGTCGGTCTCGGCCCCGTCGTCGGTGACGAAGACCTCGCCGTGCTGGAAGGGGTTCATCGTCCCCGGATCCACGTTGAGGTAGGGGTCGAGCTTCTGCATGGTGACCCTCAGGCCCCGCAGTTTGAGTAGGCGGCCAAGGCTGGAGGCCGTTAGCCCCTTGCCGAGGCTGGAGGCGACGCCGCCGGTGACGAACAGATGCTTGGTCAGTGCTGGCCTGGAGTGGGCGTCGCTGCGCAAGAAGGGCTCCCGTGGTCGTTTACTGTGCTCGGCCGCCAAATCGGCGACCGCCATGCCACGGGCTCTCAGAATATCAAACGCTTTGCATGATTGGTGCCCCTACGTGCGCGAACCCACCATGGCCAAGGGCCGGACCAGCGGGTACCTTGTCCCGTTATGTCGATCGTGAAGCGTGTCGTGGGCCGGATCGCCCACCGGGGGTGGGCCTACCTGCGCGAGGCCGCCGCGCTCAGCCCCGGCTCCACGGGCGGTTACCGGTTCCGCCACCTCGGCGATGGGGCGTGCGTCTCCTTCCCGCTCGGCGCGATCTTCGGCGAGGCGTGGATCGAGATCGGCGACCACACGCTGATCGGGGAACGGGTCTCGATCTCGGCGGGGATGGGTCCCGGCGTGGACCTCGGGCCCGACTCGATCGTGCGGATCGGCCGCGCCTGCTCCATCGGCAGGGGCAGCCACATCGTCGGGCATCAGTCGATCGACATCGGCGACGACGTGTTCACCGGCCCGTACGTGTACATCACCGACCAGAACCACGTCTACGACGACCCGGAGACGCCCATCGGGCGGCAGTGGCCGCGCAACAATCCCGTCTCGATCGGTGCGGGCTCGTGGCTGGGCACCGGGGCGATCATCCTCCCGGGCACGCGCATCGGCCGGCAGTCGGTCGTCGCGGCCGGGGCGGTCGTCCGCGGCGAGTTCCCCGACCACTCGGTCATCGCGGGCGTCCCCGCCAAGATCGTCCGGCGGCACTCCCCCGAGCGGGGATGGCACAGCCCCCTCCTGCCGGTCCCCCCGGCCGAGCCGGTCGCCCTCCCCGATCCCCGTACGGCTCCCGAGCTGCCAGGCGTGCCCGCCACCGGCACCGGCCCCGCCTGACCCGCTCACCCGGAGCCGCGACCCCGCCGACTCGGGCGCTCCGGCGGATCAGGAGGCGGTCGGTTCATCGAAAACGAACCGGCATGATCGGACATGTCGGGGCTTCCCTTTTTCTGGGGATTGGAGCCTCTGATCGGGGACACAGGGCCAGAATCGTCCGTTGATGTCTGCGCGAGATCGTCTCGCACAGCGAGGAGGTGCTGATTGTTCGCGGCGCTGACCGGGCTCGGCCTGTCGACCGCGGCGGGGCTCAACGCCTACATCCCGCTGATGGTCGTCGGCCTGCTCGCCAACTTCACCGACGCCGTACGGCTGCCGCAGGGCTACGAATGGCTGTCCAACGGCTGGGTGCTGACGATCATCGGGGTGCTGCTGGTCGCCGAGTTCGTGCTCGACAAGGTGCCCGTGGTCGACCACGTGAACGACATCGTGCAGACGGCCGTACGGCCCGCCTCGGGCGGCGTGGTGTTCAGCGCCACCGCGGCCGCGGCCGAGCTCGACAACTCCACCTGGATGGCCGAGCATCCGGCGGTCGGCTGGATCCTCGGGATCGTGGTCGCCCTGGCCGTTCACCTCGTCAAATCGAGCGCCAGGCCGGTCGTCAACGCGACCACGGCCGGCTTCGGCGCCCCCGTCGTCAGCACGGTGGAGGACGCGAGTTCGCTGGGCATGAGCCTCATCGCGATCTTCCTGCCGCTGCTGGTCGTCGTGGCCGTGGCGCTGCTCGCGCTGGGCGGGTGGCTGCTCCTGCGCCGGGTGCGGCGCTATCGGGAGTCCCGCAGAGCTCGCACCGTGCCGCCCCCGGGAGGTGTCACCGGCTGAACTCCGCCGACATGACGTCGACGAGCGCCGCGGCCTCCTCCCTGGTGACCGCGCCCCTCAGGAGAGCGGCGGTCCGCTGCGCCTGCCGCGTCGTGGGAAGCGCCCCGGCCAGCAGGAACGGCAGGAACAGGCTCCTGCCGAGCAATTCGGGAGCCGAGACGCCGTGCGGGCGGCGCACCACGGAGACGTTCACCCGGATCGCGTGCTCGTTCCCCGGAGGGACGCCCGGCCGGTCGGTCTCGATCGCCGCGTAACGGAAGCCGTTGGCCAGGTCGCACCCCGGGCAGCCCGCCAGGCCCCTGCCCAGCCGGTCGCCGCAGTCACCGCAGGTCAGCCTGTCGAGCGCGGCGTCGAACACCCGCCAGTCATGCCGGTCGGGCTCCTCGGCGACCATCTGGGCGACCGCTCGCTCGTCCCCGGCGGCCCCCGCGCCTTCCGCGCCGGGCGCCCGGCCTCCCGTGCCCCGGGTCTCGGGCTCCCCCGCTCCGGCGCCCCGAGCGCCCGCCGTCGGGGTCGGCGGCGGGGTCGGCGGCGGGGTCGGCGTCGCGGTCGGGGTCGGGGTCGGCGTCGCGGTCGGCAGCGGCGGTGTCGGTGTGCCGAGCATCGGCGTGAGGAACTCCCGCCAGGCGTCCTCGACGATGTCGTCGACGAGCGCGGCACAGCGCCGGCAGCCGGGTGCTCCGCCGTACTCCCAGCCGCCGCAGGCCGTGCACCGCCGCAGCGGCTCGCCCACCGCCGGTCTCACGCGTCACCCCCGGTCGCCCGCGGTGCGTCGTGCGGTGCCGCTTCCGGTCCTCCCGGTGCCGCCCGGGGCGGTCGCCGCAACGGGCGCCTCCTCCTGCACAGGCCCGCGTGAGGCGCCGGCGGCCAGGATCGGCGCCACGTCGGGCGCCGGGACTGCCGCCGGGTCGGGTCCGGCGCCGAGGACGGCGGTCAGCAATCCGGGGAAACGCCCGTCCAGGTCGTCACTGCGCAGGCTGACGTAACGCCGGCGGCCGTGGGGGACGTTGCGGACCACCCCGGCCTCGCGCAACGTCTTGAGGTGATGGGAGAGCGTGGACTTGGGAATCTCCGCGCCGACCGGCTGGCAGGCCGCCACCTCGATCGGCCCCTCGACGAGGGACCGCACGATCGCCAGCCGTGACGGATCGCTCAGGGCGAAAAGCACGTCGGTCAGGGTCAGGTCCGCCGCGTCCGGATGCGCGAGCTCCCGTGAGCTTCCACTCATGGTTCGAGAATAGTTGAACCGTCGCCCGCCGGAGCGTAGTCTCCAACAGTTCGAAAATTTTGGAACTTTAAGGAGCACGCGCATGATTGGCGCTCCACCGTCAACCGGCCGCGCCGGGTGGCGGATTCCCCGGCGGGCCGGATTCTGGCTGGTCGGCGGAACCCTGCTGGCCTTCATGGCGGCCTCGAGCACGCCCTCCCCTCTCTACGTCGTCTACCAGCAGCGATGGCACTTCTCCGCCGCCGTACTCACCGCCGTGTTCGCCGTTTACGTCCTGGCCCTGCTGATCGCGTTGCTGACCGTCGGAGGGATCTCCGACCATGTCGGCCGGCGGCCCGTCCTGGCCACCGCTCTCCTGGCCGAGGCGGCCGCCATGGTCGTGTTCATGGCCGCGGACGGCGTCGGGCTGCTGTTGCTTGCGCGGATCCTGCAGGGCCTCGCGACGGGGGCCGCGGCCGGTGCCATCAGCGCCGCGGTGGTGGACCTCCAGCCGGGGCCGCGCCAGGGCGCGCTGACGAACAGCGTGGCGCCCACCGTGGGCCTGGCCGTGGGAGCGCTGGGGGCCGGACTGCTGCTGCAGTACGCTCCCGCCCCGACCACCTTGCCGTTCGCCCTGCTCGCTGTGGTCTTCGTGATCCTGGCGGCCGCTGTGGCGTTCCTGCCGGAGACGGTCTCGCGGCGCCCCGGAGCCCTGTCGTCGCTACGCCCGCGCGCGTCCGTACCGCCCCAGGCCCGGCGGGCGTTTCTCACCGCCGTCCCCTGCCTCGTGGCGACGTGGGCGATGGGCGGCCTCTACCTGTCCCTCGGCGGATCGGTGACGGCGAGCGTTCTGCACGTCTCCAATCACCTGGTGGGCGGCCTCGTGGTCACCACCCTGACAGGGGCCGGCGCCGTCGCCTCAGTGGTGGTCCGCGACATGGATCCGCGGCGCGTGATGACCGCCGGATCGGCCTCGCTGGCGATCGGCACGGCGCTGACCATGACCGCGATCGCCCTGGAGTCGGCGCCGCTGTTCTTCGTCGGCACCGCGGTCGCGGGCAGCGGCTTCGGCGCCGCCTTCCTCGGCGCGTTCCGCTCGCTCGCGCAACTCGCCGAACCCGCGGAGCGGGCGGAACTGTTCGCCTCCATCTATGTGGTGAGCTACCTGGCGTTCAGCGTGCCCGCCGTCCTGGCCGGACTGGCCGTCCCCTCCGCCGGCCTACACGACACGGCAACCGCCTACGGCGCCCTGGTCCTGGTTCTGGCGCTGCTCGCCGTGGTCGCCGGAGCGGTCGCGCGGCGTCCCCGCCAGGACGCCGCCGACGGCCCGGCGAAGGCCCAGCACGCCCCGGCGGAGACTGGGCGCACGCCTGAGGCCGTCCGGGACCCGGAGGCGGTCCGCACGCCCTGACCTGCTCACGGACCCTGCTCACGACCCGCCGGGCGGCCCCGAGCCGTCGGTGGGGCTGTCTCCTCCGGTCTCGCCGGAGGAGACGGCCGGGCAGGCGGAACGGGACGGGCGATGCCCGCCTGGGACGGCCCGTCACGCGGGGCGCGTCAGGCGGGGCGCGGGGTCACTTGACGCCGGCCTCGCGCATGTCGCGGACCTCGCGCTTCAGCTCCTTGATCTCGTCGCGGAGCCGGGCCGCCACCTCGAACTGGAGGTCGGTGGCGGCCGCGTGCATCTGCTCGGTGAGCGACTCCACCAGCGACTCCAACTGAGCCCGGGGCATCTCTCCCGCGATGGCCTTCGCGTGCTGGCCGGCCCCACGCGAGGCCAGGCCGGGAACCGGGGCCTTGCCGCGCGACTGCTGCCTGCCGCCGCCTCCGAGCAGCTGGGCGGTGTCCTCGTCCTCCCGGGCCAGGCTGTCGAGGATGTCAGCGATCTTCTTGCGGAGCGGCTGGGGGTCGATGCCGTTCGCCTCGTTGTAGGCGATCTGCTTGGCCCGGCGCCTGTTGGTCTCGTCGATAGCCCGTTCCATGCTCGGCGTGATCTTGTCCGCGTACATGTGCACCTGGCCGGAGACGTTTCGCGCGGCACGGCCGATGGTCTGGATCAGCGACGTCTCCGACCGCAGGAAGCCCTCCTTGTCGGCGTCGAGGATCGCGACCAGCGACACCTCGGGCAGGTCGAGACCCTCACGGAGAAGGTTGATGCCGACCAGCACGTCGAACTCGCCCATCCGCAGCTCGCGCAGCAGCTCGATTCGGCGCAGGGTGTCGACCTCGCTGTGCAGGTAACGGACGCGGATGCCGTTCTCGAGGAGGTAGTCGGTGAGATCCTCCGACATCTTCTTGGTCAGCGTCGTGACGAGGACCCGCTCGTCACGCTCCGCCCGGGCCCTGATCTCCTCCATGAGGTCGTCGATCTGGCCCTTGGTCGGCTTGACCACGACCTCCGGGTCGACCAGGCCGGTCGGGCGGATGACCTGCTCGACGACGTCGCCCTTGCTCCGCCCCAGCTCGTACGGCCCGGGCGTGGCCGACAGGTAGACGGTCTGGCCGATGCGCTCCAGGAACTCCTCCCACTTCAGCGGGCGGTTGTCCATGGCGGACGGCAGGCGGAAGCCGTGCTCGACCAGGGTGCGCTTGCGCGAGGCGTCGCCCTCGTACATCGCGCCGATCTGCGGGACGGTCTGGTGCGACTCGTCGAGCACCAGCAGGAAGTCCTCGGGGAAGAAATCGAGCAGCGTGTGCGGCGCGGTGCCCGCCTCGCGGCCGTCGATGTGCCGCGAGTAGTTCTCGATGCCCGCGCACGTGCCGATCTGCCGCATCATCTCGATGTCGTAGGTCGTCCGCATGCGCAGCCGCTGCGCCTCGAGCAGCTTGCCCTGCCGTTCGAGCTCGGCGAGCCGCTCCACCAGCTCGGCCTCGATGCCCCCGATGGCCCGCTCCATGCGCTCGGGCCCCGCGACGTAGTGGGTCGCCGGGAAGATGTGCAGCTCGGTGTCCTCGCTGACGATCTCTCCGGTCAGGGGATGCAGGGTCGACAGCTTCTCGATCTCGTCGCCGAACATCTCGATCCGTACGGCCAGCTCCTGGTAGACCGGGATGACCTCGATCGTGTCGCCGCGCACGCGGAAGGTGCCGCGGGTGAAGGCCACGTCGTTGCGCGCGTACTGCATGTCCACGAGCCTGCGCAGCAGCCGGTCGCGCTCGATCTCCTGGC
Source organism: Planotetraspora kaengkrachanensis (assembly GCF_016862895.1). Lineage (GTDB taxonomy): Bacteria > Actinomycetota > Actinomycetes > Streptosporangiales > Streptosporangiaceae > Planotetraspora > Planotetraspora kaengkrachanensis. The sequence continues at coordinate 69,773 of NZ_BONV01000001.1, forward strand.
CCACCTTCAGGCCGACCATGCGGTCGACGTACTCCTGCGGGGTGCCCAGGCCGTAGATGCAGGACACGGATGCGACCACGACGACGTCGCGGCGGGACACGAGCGACCAGGTGGCCGAGTGGCGCAGCCGCTCGACCTCCTCGTTGATCGAGGAGTCCTTCTCGATGTAGGTGTCGCTCTGCGGGACGTAGGCCTCGGGCTGGTAGTAGTCGTAGTAGGACACGAAATACTCCACCGCGTTGTTGGGGAGCATCTCGCGCAACTCGTTGGCGAACTGGGCGGCCAGGGTCTTGTTCGGCTGCATGACCAGGGTCGGCCGCTGGACCCGCTCGATCAGCCAGGCCACCGACGCCGTCTTGCCGGTGCCCGTGGCGCCCAGCAGGACGGTGTCCTTGTCTCCGCCGTTGACCCGGCGCTCCATCTGGGCGATCGCGGTGGGCTGGTCTCCCGAGGGGGTCATGCCGGTGACGACTTCGAAGGGCGCCACGCTCCGCTGCAGGTCCGTGACAGGTCTCATCGGCCGATCTCCACTCCTCGCTTGCCGTGGGGCGAATCCTTCAACGGCGGCGACTCCGCTCGCCGCGCCGGGCCCACACCTTCATAACCTACGCGCGGGCACCGACATTTCCCGGCGCGGATCCCGGCAGGGCCCGCTCAGGCCATGAGCAGCAACGCGATCACCGCGGCGGCGACGCCGACGACCGCGAGGCCCACGCCGGTGAGGATGAACTTGGCGACGGGGACGCGCACCTCCCAGCGGCGGCACCACTCGAACCACAACAGTGTCGCCAAGGATCCCCACGGCGTCGCCACCGCTCCCACGTTGACGCCGATCAGCAGCGACAACAACGGCACGTGGTTGGCCTCCGGGATGACCTGCTCCCCCGCGACGTAGGCGGGGAGGTTGTTCACCACGTTGGACAACCCCGCGCCGGCGGCGGCCGCGCGGAAGTCGCCGTCACCCGCGCCGTCCGGCCCGATGATCACGCTCATCACGGATTCGAGGCCGAACCTGCCGAGCGTGGGCACGACGAGGAACAACCCGGTTACGAACACGAGCAGCCGCCAGGGAACGAGGCTCCAGCCGAGCCTTTTTCTGTCCCGCCGGGCGAAGGCGACGACGACGGCGACCGCGGCGACCGGCGCGGCCGCCTCGATCGGCGCTCCGGCCAGGATCGCGCCGACGAACACTACACATGCCGCGGCGGCGACGGAGAACAGCGTGCGGTCGGCGATCACCGGAGCCGGGGGCGGAACGTAGCGGTCGGCCCCGCGTTCCCCTCGCCGCCAGTAGAAGATCCACAGGAACGCCATCGTGACCGACACGGCCGCCAGGGCCGGCGCCCACATGCGGGCGGCGAACTCCCGCGTGCTGAGCGCCACCCGGCTCATCGCGAGGAGGTTGGTGAGGTTGGAGACCGGCAACAGCAGGCTCGCGGTGTTGGAGAGCCAGACTGTCGTCATCGCGAGCGGCATCGGCGCGATCTCGGCTCGTGGCGCGAGTGCCAGCATGACCGGGGTGAGCAGCACGGCCGTAGTGTCAAGATTGAGAAATATCGTCACCAAAGATGCGAAAGCCGTACAAAGGATGAAAAGAGCGGCATAGTTGCCGCGGCCGACGATGGCGAGCCGGGTGGCGACGACGTCGAAGACCTGGGCCTCCTTCGTCAGCTCCGCGAGCACGACGACCGCGCACAGGAAGAGCAGCAGCGGCGCGATCCTGTCGACGCTCTCCCTGGCCGCCGCGGCCGGAAGCAGGCCTGTGACCACGAACGACACACCCAGCGCGAGCAGCCCCACGCTGATCCAGTCGAGTACGCCCAGCCGCCGTGACCTCACCGGCGCCATCTTCCCCAGGGGCGGGCGATGACACTGTGGCCCGCGTCACCCGACCGCTATCTGGCCCGCAGACCGGCCCACACCTCGGCGACGCGGCCGTCGAGGTCGTCCAGAGTGCCCTCGTTGCCGATCACGATGTCCGCGATCTTCAGACGGTCTTCGCGTGCGGCCTGAGCGGCGAGCCGCGCCCGCGCCTCGGATTCGTTCATGTCACGGAACTTGCGCAGCCGCTCGAGACGGATCTCGTCGGAGGCGTCCACGACGATCACCACGTCGTAGAGTCCCGCGAGATTGTTCTCGGCCAGCAACGGGACGTCGTAGACCACGATCGCGTCGGCGGGCGCCGTCTGCTGGAGCTCCTGCATCCGGGCTCCCACCTTGGGGTGGACGATCCCGTTGAGGATCTTCAACTTCGCCGCGTCCCCGAAGACGATCGAACCGAGCCTCTCCCGGTCGAGCGTGCCGTCCGGGCGCAGGATGTCCTCGCCGAAGGCCTCGACGATCTCGGTGAGGCCGGGGGTTCCCGGCTCGACCACCTCACGTGCGATCTTGTCGGCGTCGATGACCACCGCGCCCACGGCCGCGAGCCTCTTGGAGACCTCGCTCTTGCCCGAACCTATGCCGCCCGTCAGGCCAACCTTCAGCACGCCCGAAGCCTACCGACAGGGATCTCAGACGTCGCGCCGGAGGTGCACCAGCGTCAGGTGGTCCTGGACGCGTTCCCTGTGCGTCTCGCGGTAGCCGAGACGGCGATACAGCTGCAGGTTCCCGCCCGACAGATGACCGGTGAACAGGTCGAAGGCGGTGGCCTCCGGCACGGCGTCGTGAAGCGCGGACAGCAGGCCGCCCCCGATTCCCTCACCCTGGCGGTCGGGGACGACGACGAGGCGCCCCACGAGGCAGGTGGTGCCGTTGAGCCGGGCCCGGACGGACCCGACGATCCGCCCGCTCGCCGTCGCCTTCAGCACGACCCCGGTCCCGATGAACTCGCGGACCTGCTCGGCGGACTCGACCAGAGGCCCGATGAACGGGTCTCCGTACAGCTGGGCCTCGGTCACGTAGGCGGCCCGCTGGACGGTGAGGATCTCCCCCGCGTCTTCGGGGAGGGCGCGCGTGATGTCCACCACGCCGCACACCCTATCGGCGTGGCGGGGACCCGGCCGCGCCGTCGCCCCGCCGGCGACCAGGACGCCCGGGCAGCGCCGGGCATGAGGGCCGGGCATGAGGGCCGGGCATGAGGGCCGGGCTGGCCGGCGTCAGGCGTGAGCGCCGGGCAGAAGCCCGTGAAATGAGGCCGGACACGAGGAAGGCCCCGCCGAAGCGGGGCCTTGCCTGCGTTCACTTCACTTCAGGTGCGGTCAGCTCTGGCCGCCGGCCAGCTTCTCGCGAAGGGCGGCGAGCGCCTCGTCGGACGCGAGCGCGCCACCAGTGGACGGAGCCTGGGTGGCGGTCTCACCGGTGTAGGACGACGGAGCGGCCTCGCTGGCCTCCGCCTCCTCGGCGCGAGCCTTCTCGACCTGCGTCTTGTGCGCCTCGAAGCGGGCCTGAGCCTCGGCGTACTGCCGCTCCCACTCCTCGCGCTGCTTGTCGAAGCCCTCGAGCCACTCGCCGGTCTCGGCGTCGAAGCCCTCGGGGTAGATGTAGTTGCCCTGGTCGTCGTAGGTCGCCGCCATGCCGTACAGCGTGGGGTCGAACTCGACGTCGGCGCCGATCGCGCCCTCGTTCGCCTGCTTCAGCGACAGGGAGATGCGGCGGCGGTCCAGGTCGATGTCGATGATCTTGACGAAGATCTCGTCGCCGACCTGCACGACCTGCTCGGGGATCTCCACGTGACGCTCGGCCAGCTCGGAGATGTGCACCAGACCCTCGATGCCCTCCTCGACCCGGACTAACGCGCCGAACGGCACCAGCTTGGTGACCCGGCCGGGAACGACCTGGCCGATCTGGTGGGTGCGGGCGAACTGCTGCCAGGGGTCCTCCTGCGTCGCCTTGAGCGACAGCGAGACCCGCTCGCGCTCCATGTCGACGTCGAGGACCTCGACCGTGACCTCCTGGCCGACTTCGACGACCTCGGAGGGGTGGTCGATGTGCTTCCAGGACAGCTCGGAGACGTGGACCAGACCGTCGACTCCGCCGAGGTCCACGAAGGCGCCGAAGTTGACGATCGAGGACACGACGCCCTTGCGGACCTGACCCTTCTGCAGGGTGTTGAGGAACGTCTGGCGCACCTCGGACTGGGTCTGCTCGAGCCAGGCGCGGCGGGACAGGACCACGTTGTTGCGGTTCTTGTCCAGCTCGATGATCTTCGCCTCGAGCTCACGGCCGACGTACGGCTGCAGGTCGCGGACGCGGCGCATCTCGACCAGGGAGGCCGGCAGGAAGCCGCGGAGGCCGATGTCGAGGATGAGACCACCCTTGACGACCTCGATGACCGTGCCGGTGACGATGCCGTCCTCGTCCTTGATCTTCTCGATCGTGCCCCAGGCCCGCTCGTACTGAGCGCGCTTCTTGGACAGGATCAGACGGCCTTCCTTGTCCTCCTTCTGGAGGACCAGGGCCTCGACGTGCTCCCCGACTTCGACGACCTCAGCGGGGTCGACGTCGTGCTTGATGGAGAGCTCTCGAGAGGGGATGACACCCTCGGTCTTGTAGCCGATGTCGAGCAAGACCTCGTCTCGATCGACCTTGACGACGGTGCCTTCAACGATGTCTCCGTCGTTGAAGTACTTGATGGTCTCGTCGATCGCGGCGAGGAAGGCCTCCTCGGAACCGATGTCGTTGACCGCTACCTGCGGGGTGTTCGAGGTGGCCTCAGTGCTGCTCGTCATGTGTGGAGTTGCTCCGAACCGGACAGATGTCGTTGTGACGGAAGCGCGGCGGGCCTGTTTTCGGTCATCGGAGGCACCTGGCGAAGCATCGGATGATCGAGCGCGAGCCGCTCCGTACGAGACGCGCGCGAGCCCACAACGCAGCGATCAGCATATGAGACGTGGCGGGCTGGGTCAATCCGATACAAGCCTGAACACGCTAGTACGCGATGACGCTTTTAGCCCTGCTTGGAGTGATTTTACCTCGGAGTTTCTTCGGGACCGAGATGTGGGCCGGATCACCGTCCGACGTGTACCGCTCCCCGGGCCGCTTGTTCAGCCAGTCGAGCCAGTACTGGGTGCAGTAGACAGGGCAGCCGGTCTTCTTCTCGTTCGACTGGACCCTCGGAATCGCGGTGCGATCGAACCCTTTCGCGTAGGGCGAAACCGACGGCCGGGCAGACGCTAGGAAAACTCCATCAAAATGATATTTTGTCCCGTCCCAGGCCCCCTCGCGGGCCGCGGTCCGCTTCTTCGGAGCCGAGCCGTACGGCAGGGCGAACGTCGTCGACGACGGGACGCCGATCCCCTTGAGCAGCCGCTCCTGCTTGACGATCTGCTCCGACACCTTCTTGGTCTTCAGCCGGTGCAGGTCGGGGTGGGTGTAGGTGTGGTTGGCGACCTCGAACCCGTGCCCGACGAGCCAGCCGACCGCCCGCTTCTCCTCGGCCTTGTCCCTGATCCCGAACGGGTTCCTGTTGACCCAGAAGGTGGCGACGGGCCGGAACCCGGGATGCTTCTTGGCGACCTCGTAGATGATCTCGACCGCCGTATTCTTCTTGGGATTCCCGTGGGCGTCGAGGGCGAAGTGACTGGGGCTCCCGTCGTCGAACGTGAGCACGACGGGATGCATCCCGGCCGGGACGTTGAACTTGCCGGAAACGAACTCGGCGGCCGTGATCGGCGCGTACTTCTCCCTGACCAGCCGCTCCAGCTCGGCCCGCAGCTGCTTGGGGGTCCGGTCGATGGACGCCCGCCGCTTGGTCATCAGCCGGTGGTACATGATCACCGGGATCAGGCCCGCCTCGTTGGCCTTCACCTTCCGGGCGGACTCGACGGCCGACGGCTGTGCGGCCGCACGGCTCGCGGACGGCGCCGGGACGGGAGTGATCCTGGTCCTTCCCTCCGGCGCGCCCTGGTCGGACGAGGGCAGGAGCGCCACGACGACCAGTCCGACGGCGACCACGGCCGCGTTGGCGAGGGCACCTGCCCGGGCAAGACTCCGCACAGTCATTTGACCTTAGTGCCGCCCTCCGCCCGAGATTGCCTGTGTTGCAATTTTTGTGTGGATTGGAGCCTGCGAGCGTGCGGCCGGCACGGTCACGTCACGTACGCGCCCGATGACCCGGCGCTGCGCGGCCGCCTCCGCGCTGACACCGCCATGGGCGAGGCCTGGCGGTGCCTCCGGTGCGGCGACTTCGTCGTCGGCGAGGTCCACGGCTCCGGGCCTGCCGGAGCCGCGCCGATCGTACTGCGCGGCAGGGCCCTGCGTGACGCGACGATCCTCCGGCTGATCGCCGTGTTCCGGTGGGTGAAAGGCGTGCTCGTCCTCGCCGCGGCGTACGGGGTGTGGCGGTTCCGGGCCGACCACGACGCCGTCAACCGGGCCTTCAAGGAGAATCTGCCGCTGCTCCAGCCACTCGCCGACCGACTGGGGTGGCATCTCGACCAGTCCGGCGTGGTCCACACGGTCAGGACCGTCCTGGCGGCCACGACGACGACGCTGACCTGGATCATGCTCGCCCTGATCGCTCTCGGCACGTTGTGGATGATCGAGGGTCTCGGCCTGTGGCTGCTGAAGCGCTGGGGCGAGTACTTCTCCGTGATCGCGACGTCGTCGTTCATCCCCGTGGAGGTTCACGAACTGGTCGAGAAGATCACTCCGACCCGGGTGATCATTCTGTTGATCAACATCGCCGTCGTCCTCTACATCGCGTTGAGCAAGCGATTGTTCGGACTGCGCGGTGGACGGGCCGCGCACGAGGAGGAGCGGCGTGAGGCGAGCATCCTCGAGGTCGAGGCCGCAACCGTCGCGCGGGACACCGGCGGCGGCTCCCCCGGCACGCGGCCCGCCGCGCGCCGGACGGACGACGGCCCGCCGAACGGGGACGGCCGGGCACACGCCCGGCCGCGGAACCCGGCCGGCGACCCGCAGTCGAACAGCTCCGGCGAGAAGCGCGCGAACAGGTCCGGCGAGCGGCGCTCGGACGACTCCGGCGAGCGGCGTGCGGACCGGTCAGGCGACCGGCACTCGAACGGGGACGGCGGCCCGCACTCGAACGGCGGCCCGCCTGCCCGCGGCCCGGGACGTCCGCCGCCCGAGCGGCCGGCTCAGTGACCGGCGTCCTCCCAGGTCGAGCCGACGCCGACGGAGACGCTGAGCGGCACCCGGAGGGAGTAGGCGGCGGACATCTGCTCCCGCACCATGGCGGTGAGCTCGTCGAGCTCTCCCGGAGCCACCTCGAACACCAGCTCGTCGTGGACCTGCAGGAGCATCCGCGAGCGCATGCCCGCGATCGCCCGCTGCACGTTGAGCATCGCGACCTTGATGATGTCGGCGGCTGAACCCTGGATGGGCGCGTTGAGCGCCATCCGCTCGGCCATCTCCCGGCGCTGCCTGTTGTCGCTGGTCAGGTCGGGCAGGTAGCGGCGGCGGCCGAGGATCGTCTCGGTGTACCCGTCCGTGCGCGCCTGGGCGACGATCGCCTCGAGATAGTCGCGGACGCCGCCGAACTCCTCGAAGTACTCGTCCTTGAGCGCCCGCGCCTCGGAGACGGGGATGTTGAGCTGCCCCGACAACCCGAAGTCGGACAGACCGTACGCCAGGCCGTAGTTCATCGCCTTGATCCGCGCCCGCAGCTCGCCGTCCACCTGCTCGGGCGGGATGTCGAAGACCCGGGCGGCGGTCGCCTGGTGGAAGTCGTGCCCCGACTCGAAGGCGGCGATCAGTGAGGCGTCCTCCGACAGGTGCGCCATGATCCGCAGCTCGATCTGGCTGTAGTCGGCCGTCAGCAGCGTCTCGTAGCCCTCCCCCACGACGAAGCCCTTGCGGATGCGCCGCCCCTCGGCCGTGCGGATGGGGATGTTCTGCAGGTTGGGCTTCTCGCTGGACAGGCGTCCCGTCGCGGCGACGATCTGGTTGAACGTGGTGTGGATCCGGCCGTCGTCGGAGATCTCCTTGATCAGGCCCTCGACGGTGGTCCGGAGCTTGGTCTGGTCGCGGTGCCTCAGCAGGATCGTCGGCAGCTCGTGCTCGGTCTGCGCGGCGAGCCAGGCCAGCGCGTCGGCGTCGGTCGTGTAGCCGGTCTTGATCCGCTTGGTCTTGGGCAGGCCGAGCCGTACGAAGAGGATCTCCTGGAGCTGCTTGGGCGAGCCGAGGTTGAACTGCTCCCCCACCGCGTCGTGGGCGGCCTCGACGGCCTGCTTCACCGCGGCGCCGAACTCGGCCTCCAGCGCGGCGAAGTACTGCCGGTCGGCGGCGATGCCGGCCCGCTCCACCTCGGCGAGGACGCGGACGAGCGGCAGCTCGACCTCGGTGACCAGGCGCGTGCCGCCCCGCTTGGACAGGTGGTCCTCCAGCGACTCGGCCAGGTCGCGGACGGCCCTGGCGCGCAGCGCCAGATCCTTGGCCGCCCCCGCGTCGGCGTCGTCGAACAGGGAGCCCTGGCCGTCGGGCGCGGACTCGGCCCGCAACTCCCGGTGCAGGTAGCGCAGGACGAGGTCGTCGAGCGGGAACGAGCGCTGCCCCGGCATCGCGAGGTAGGCGGCGAGGGCGGTGTCGCAGGTGAGCCCCCGCAGGTCGAACCCGAGCTCCCACAGGGCGAGCAGCGGGCCCTTCGCGTCGTGCACGGCCTTCGGCTTCGACTCGTCGGCCAGCCAGGCGCCGAGCGCCGCCTCGTCCTCGGGGGTCAGCCTCGTGGGGTCGACGTAGGCCGCGCTCGTCTCGGCGGCGATCGCGACACCGTTCAGGCGCCCGGTGCCGCTGCCGTACACACCGTCGAAGGCGAGGCCGGCCCTGCCCTCGGCGAGCGCGCCGAGCCATCCGGCGACCTGGCCGGGGTCGAGCACCGTGACCTCGAGCTCGAAGCCCTCCTCCACCTCGGGCTCGGACGAGCCGAGGGTCTTGAAGAGCCGCTCGCGCAGCTCCCCGCGGATCTGCAGCGAGTCGAGCAGCTTGTTGATCTCCTCGCGGTCCCACTGGCCCATGCGGAGGTCGCCCGCCTCGACGCCGATCTCCACGTCGCGCCTGAGCTCGGTCAGCATCCGGTTGTGTATGACCTGGCCGAGGTGCTCGCGGAGCTTGTCGCCGACCTTGCCCTTGACCTCGTCGGCCCGCCTGACCAGCTCGTCCAGCGAGCCGTACTCCGAGATCCACTTGGTGGCGGTCTTCTCGCCCACGCTGGGGATGCTCGGCAGGTTGTCGCTCGGGTCGCCGCGCAGCGCGGCGAAGTCGGGATACTGCGCCGGCGTCAGGCCGTACTTCTCCATGACGGCGTCGGGCGTGAACCGGGTCATGTCGCTGATGCCGCGGCGCGTCATCAGCACCGTGACGTCGCCGTTGACGAGCTGGAGCGCGTCACGGTCGCCCGTGACGATCAGGACCTCCATCCCCTGGCCGGCCGCCTGCGTGGCGAGGGTGGCGATCAGGTCGTCGGCCTCGAACCCGGCCTGCCACAGCCGGGGGATCCGCAGCGTGTCGAGGAGCTCGAAGATCAGCTGAACCTGGCCGCGGAAGTCCTCCGGGGTCTCGCTCCTGTTCGCCTTGTAGCCCTCGAACGCCTCGTGCCGGAAGGTGGGCTCACTGCGGTCGAAGCAGACGACGAGGTGACTCGGCTGCTCGTCGCGGAGGATGTTGGCCAGCATCGAGGTGAAGCCGTAGACCGCCTCCGTGTGCTGCCCGTCGGTCGTCATCAAATTGGCGTCCTTGAGGGCGTAGAACGCACGGTACGCAAGAGAATGGCCGTCCAGCAGCAGCAGGCGGGGACGGCTGGGGGTCGCTTCACTCTTCGGCACACCCGCAGCCTAGTCTCCGTCTACGACACGAATCCCGGGCTCTTCCCACAGGAGGGATCCCTTTGACCTTGACCAACCCCGACGAGTTCATCGCGGCCGTGAATGAGGCCGGCAAAAGCCACCTGCCGGCTCGGATGGGCATCGAGATCCTGGAGGCGAGCCCGGAGCGGGTCGTCGGCCGCATGCCCGTCGAGGGCAACACCCAGCCGTACGGCCTGCTGCACGGCGGGGCCTCGGTCGTGCTCGCCGAGACGCTGGGGTCCACAGGCGCCGCCCTGCACGCCGGGGAGGGCAGGATCGCGGTCGGCATCGAGATCAACGCCACGCATCACCGCTCCGCCACCTCCGGCCACGTGACCGGCGTCGCCACCCGGACGCACGGCGGGCGCACCCTCGCGACGTACGAGATCGAGATCACCGACGATGAGGGCCGGCGGATCTGCACCTCACGCCTCACCTGCATGCTGCGCGACGCCTGAGCGCCGGACGGGGCCGGCGACACGCCGAGTGCACACTGACATATCGCCGCAAAACGGATGAGCTTACGACTCTCTTTGCACGCGGCCCTCTCCGGTCGCTACCGTTGTGGCCCCAGAGCCCGTGGAAGACCGAGTAGACAACGTGCAGAGCCGGGGAAGCTCTGCACGGTCCCAAAGGTCAGCCACGGGCTCACTGTTATTTACGCAGCTGCCCAATAGCGGATCTCTCCGGCAAATCGGTTCTGACCTGGGAAGCCATTCTCACGCGAGTGACACACCATGGTCACCGATTGGTGACGAACAACCCCGAAACGGGCGACTCGGGCTTATGCTCCGCCACAACGTCGCCGACCCGAGGCGATTGTCGTGTGTCGGAATGGAGGGGCGACCCACCCCGCCATGACCCAATTAGAGGGAGCACCATTGCGCAGAGCCGTGATCGCGTTCACGGCCTTCCTGGGCGGACTCGTTCTTCTCCTCGCCTCCCCCGCATGGGCGGAAGGGGAGGCTCTGAAGGGCACACTCCAAAACCAAGGCCAGCCGGTGAACGGCGTCAAGATCAGCGTGGTGGCCGAGGACGGAAACCCCGTCGCCGCGGTCACCACCGGTGCCGACGGCACTTGGGAGGTCCCCGTCCCGAAGGCCGGCAAGTTCAAGGTCACCCTCGACCAGACGACTCTTCCCTCGGGGGTCGCCCTCAAGTTCAAGGACAAGGGCACACTCGACGTCCAGGTGTACGAGGGCAACCAGCGCAACGTGCTGTTCGCCCTGGTGCCCGCCGGGCAGCAAGGCAGTGGGAACACCTCCGGCGAGTCGGCCTCCTCCTTCTGGGACCGGGTCGCCCAACTGACCTTCGAGGGCTTCAACCTCGGCCTCATCATCGCGCTCGCGGCGATGGGCCTGTCCCTCGTCTTCGGCACCACCGGCCTGACGAACTTCGCCCATGGTGAGCTGCTCACCCTGGGGGCCATGGCGGCCTATCTGTTCAACGCCGTCATGGGCGTCCCGCTCATCCTGGCCGCGGTGATCGCGGTCGTCATCGGCGGCGGCCTCGGCTATCTGCAGGACCGCTTCTTCTGGGGACAGTTGCGCAAGCGCGGCAGCAGCCTCGTCGCGATGATGATCATCTCGATCGGCCTCGCACTGTTCCTGCGCTACGTCTTCCTGTTCCTCTTCGGCGGTGAGAGCAGGCCCTTCGCCGACTACAACGCCCAGCCGGGCGTCCAGGTCGGCCCGATCTCCGCGGCCCCCAAGAACTTCATCGCGATGGCCATCGAACTCGCCGTCCTGGTGATCGTCGGCCTGGCCCTGCTGAAGACCCGCACCGGCAAGGCGGCCCGCGCGGTCGCCGACAACCCGGCGCTCGCCGCGTCCTCCGGCATCAACGTCGAGCGCGTCATCCGGATCATCTGGACCGTCGGCGGCGCCATCGCCGCGCTCGCGGGCATCATGCTTGGCCTCGCCCAGAACATCAACTACCAGATGGGCTTCCAGATCCTGCTGCTCGTCTTCGCGGGCGTCACCCTCGGCGGCCTCGGCACCGCGTTCGGCGCACTGGTCGGCTCGCTCGTCGTCGGCCTGTTCATCCAGCTGTCCACCCTCGTGGTGCCGACCGAACTGAAGACCGTCGGCGCGCTGCTGGTGCTCATCCTCGTCATGCTCTTCCGGCCGCAGGGCATCCTCGGCCGCCGCGAGCGCATCGGCTGATCGGAGACCACACGTGGACTGGAACACCATCTTCATCACCACGGTCGAGGCCTCGATCGGCTGGCAGACCGTCGCCTACGCGCTCGCCGCGATCGGCATCAACATCCAGTTCGGCTACGCCGGACTGCTCAACTTCGGCCAGGCGGCCTTCCTCGGCGTCGCCGCGTACGGCCTGGCGGTCACCGTCTCGACCTTCCATCTGTCGTTCTGGCTCGGCATCGCGATCGGCCTGGTCGCCACGGTCATCCTGGCCTTCCTCCTGGGCATCCCCACCCTCCGGTTGCGCGCCGACTACCTCGCCATCGTGACCATCGCGGCGGCGGAGATCGTCCGGCTCGTCTTCCGGTCGGTCGCGTTCAAGGACGTCTTCGGCGGCTCAGACGGGCGGCAGAACTTCTCCGGCGACTTCTTCGCGATCAATCCCTATTCTCCAGGCACATACGGCATCGGCCCGATCAGCTTCGACGAGCGGACCACCTGGGTCCTGACGGTCGGTTGGATCCTGATCGCGCTCTCCTGCGCCCTGGTCTACCTGCTGATGAAGAGCCCGTGGGGCCGCGTCATGAAGGCCATCAGGGAGGACGAGGACGCCGTGCGCAGCCTCGGCAAGAACGTCTTCTCCTACAAGATGCAGGCGCTCGTCCTCGGCGGCGTCATCGGCTGCCTCGGTGGCTTCATCTTCGCCCTCAGCCAGGCGTCGGTTCAGCCGGACCTGTTCGGCACCGAGTTCACGTTCTACGCGTACACGATCGTGATCCTCGGCGGCGCGGCCCGCGTCTTCAGCCCCGTCGTCGGCGCCGCGATCTTCTGGGTGCTGCTGGTCTTCATCGGAAACACCCTGGACGAGGCGGCCAGGGCCGGAGCCTTCGGCTCATGGGTCACTGTGAGCCAGGTCGGCTCCGTGCGCTTCATGCTGGTCGGCCTCGGCCTGATGCTCCTGCTCATCTTCCGGCCCCAGGGCATCTTCGGCGACAAGAGGGAGATCGCGCTCGATGCACGCTGACACCACCGTGACCAGCAAGAAGGCCGCGGCGGTCGCGGCCTTCGCGGGACTCGACTCCGAGCCGGGCGTGGCCAAGCCCGACCCCATCCTGGTCATCGAGAAGGTCGTGCGCAGGTTCGGCGGCCTGACCGCGGTCGACGTCGACCACGTCGAGGTCCAGCGCGGCTCGATCACCGCGCTCATCGGGCCCAACGGAGCGGGGAAGACCACGTTCTTCAACCAGCTCACCGGGTTCGACACCGCGGACGAGGGCTCCTGGTCCTTCAACGGCAAGCAACTGAAGGGCGTCCCCGCCCACCGGGTGGCGCGCAGCGGCATGGTGCGCACCTTCCAGCTCACCAAGGCGCTGTCCAAGCTGACCGTCATGGAGAACATGCGGCTGGGGGCGCAGAACCAGCGCGGCGAGAACTTCTTCCGCGCCCTGATCCCCGGCAGCTGGCGCGGCCAGGAAGACGAGATCACCGAGCGCGCCGAGGAGCTCCTCGAGCGGTTCAAGCTCGCGGCCAAGCGGGACGACTTCGCCGGCTCCCTGTCGGGCGGCCAGCGCAAGCTCCTCGAGATGGCCCGGGCGCTCATGGTCGGTCCCGAACTCGTCATGCTCGACGAGCCCATGGCGGGCGTGAACCCGGCGCTGACCCAGTCCCTCCTCGGCCACGTCAAGGACCTGCGCGAGCAGGGCATGACCGTGCTCTTCGTCGAGCACGACATGGACATGGTGCGCGACATCAGCGACTGGGTCATCGTCATGGCGCAGGGCACGGTCATCGCCGAGGGCCCGCCGGACACGATCATGTCGGATAACCGGGTCATCGACGCCTACCTCGGCGCCCACCACGACGCGCCGATGTCGGTCGAGGAGGCCGAGGAGCAGCTGCAGGAGGCCGAGGCCGAGCTCGAGGCCGAGATCGAGGAGAAGGCATGAGCGAGCCAGAGCCGAACGCGGAGCGCGCGGAAGCCGGCGACGAGGCGGTGGCCGTACCGGCCCAGAGCGCCGCGGCGCAGGACGCCCCGGAGCCGGAGGAGGCGGCGGAGACCGCCGGTTCCTCGGCCGTCACCGACCGCTCCGACCACCTCGCCGGGGCGCAGGACGCCGTCCTGCGCGCCGACGAGCTGTACGCGGGCTACATCCCCGGCGTCAACATCCTCAACGGCGCCGACCTGTACGTGAAGAAGGGCGAGCTCATCGGCATCATCGGCCCCAACGGAGCCGGGAAGTCGACACTGCTCAAGTCCCTGTTCGGGCTGGTGAACGTCCGCACGGGCACGGTCACGCTGAACGGCGAGGACATCACCAACCTCAAGGCCCACTCGCTGGTTTCCCGGGGCGTCGGATACGTCCCGCAGACCAACAACGTGTTCCCCAGCCTCACCATCGAGGAGAACCTGGAGATGGGCGCCTTCCAGGTGCCCGGCAAGTTCAAGGAACGCTTCGAGTTCGTCTGCGAGATCTTCCCGGCCCTCAGGGAGCGGCGTAAGCAGCGGGCGGGGTCTCTGTCCGGCGGCGAGCGCCAGATGGTCGCCATGGGCCGGGCGCTCATGACCGAGCCGTCGGTGCTGCTGCTCGACGAGCCGTCGGCCGGCCTGTCGCCCAAGCTGCAGGACCTGGTCTTCATCCAGGCCCAGCAGATCAACAAGGCCGGTGTGACGATCATCATGGTGGAGCAGAACGCGCGCCGCTGTCTGCAGATCTGCCACCGGGGTTACGTCCTGGACCAGGGACGCAACGCCTACATGGCCACCGGTCGCGAACTGATCAACGACCCCAAGGTCATCCAGCTCTACCTCGGCACGCTGGCCCGCGCCTAGCATCGCCGTCACGAGGGGCCCCGGGCGGTTCGCCGCCCGGGGCCCTTCGCGCTCTCCGGGTACGGCACGGCCTCCGGCCACCGCCTTGTGACCTTTTGCCCGCGTGGCCGTGAAACACGGCGAGCACAATGGGCGGCATGACCCGATTCACATTGGGGTCGGCGCTGGCGGTCACGGCGCTCACGATCGCCCTGACCGCCTGCCAGAGCACCCCCCACGACGGTCAGGCGGCGAGATCCGCACCCCCTGCGGGCGGGGCCTCAACGGACGAGGCCGTCTACGTGACCGGCGCCCGGCCAGGCGACGACGCCTGCGCCCGGGTGGTCTCCGCCATCGGCTACCTCGAACTGTCCCTGCTTCCCGCGGGCCAGGAGGACGCCCAGCGTTACGACGGCGACGTGCGCGGCCGATTCGGCTACGTCCGCGGCACCCTCGCGATGTACGGCCCGCATCTCCCCGCTTCCCTGGCCGGGCCCGCCGCGACCATCGAGGAGGTCGGCACGCCGCTGTCCACGGCTGACACCGACCCCGCCAGGCGGCCCGCGCTGCTTCGCGAATACCGCGACGCCTCCCAGGTCATCACCTCGACCTGCCCGAAGCCCTGACCCGCCTGCCGTACGAACCGGGGCGGGACGGGCTCCGAGCGGAGCCGGGGCTCTGTGAGGCGCGGAGGCAGCCGTGAGAGGCGGAAGGGACCGCGGACACGCGAAAGGGCCCGGTCCTCGCGGACCGGGCCCCTCAGCGGCCTACAGCGGTGCGGTCGCCGGCGTCAGCCGTCGATCTTGCCGGTGTTGAAGGCGATGTTCTTGTTGGTGTTGTCGGCACCGTACTGGTAGATGCCGATGGTGGCCTCGGCCGGGTCACCCGCGGTGTTGAACTCGATCGGGCCGGAGACACCGTCGTAGTCGATGTCCTTGCCCGCCGCGAGCAGGTCGGCGCAGGACTTGAAGTCCTTGCACTTCTCGCCACCGGAGGAGACCTCGGTCAGCTTCGCCGCGATGTCCGCACCCGCGTCGCTCTTGGCCGCGGCCGCCGCGAGAGCGGTCAGGATCGTGGCGTCGTAGGACTCGGGACCGTAGTTGAAGTCCTTCAGGCTCGGGTCGGCCGTCATGAGCTTCGCCTTGAAGTCGTCGGAGACCTCGGCGCCGGGCTGGGTGCCCTTCGCGCCGTCCAGCGTGCCCTTGGGGAAGCCGTCCTTGCCCGTGCCGTAGTTGGACAGGTTGCCGTCGACGAAGTACCACTTCACCTTGTCGGCGGTCAGGCCCTGCTTGACGAGCTCAGGAACGATCTTCTTCGTCTCGTCGAAGCCGATCAGCGCGATGGCCTTGGGGTTGGCTTCCTTGATCTTCGCGACGTCAGCGGAGTAGTCGGCCGCCTTGGGGTCGTAGATGACCTTGGAGACGACCTGGCCGCCACCGCCCTCGACGGCCTTCTGGACGTTGTCCGCAAGGCCGGTGCCGTACGCGTCCTGGAGGGCGAGGATGCCCACGCTGTCGCTGCCGTCGGCGAGGATGAGGTCACCGAGCACGCGGCCCTGGAGCACGTCCGGCGGAGCCGTACGGAAGTACAGGCCCTTGTCGTTGTACGTCGTGAACTGGTCAGAGGTGTTGGCGGGCGAGATCTGCACCACACCGGCACCGGTGATCTTGTCGATGACCGACAGCGAAACCGAGGACGACGCCGCACCGACCACGACATCGGCGTTCTGCTGGAGCAGCTTGTCAACCGACTGCGAAGCGATGTTGGTCGACGTGTCACCCGAGTCGGTGTCGATCTCGACGGCCGGCTTGCCGAGGACGCCGCCGGCGGCGTTGATCTCCTGAACCGCCAGCTTGACACCCGCGAACTCCGGCGGACCGAGGAAGGCGAGCGAACCGGTCTGCGGCAGCAGCGTGCCGACGGTGAGAACGCCGTCTCCCTTGGCAGCGGCAGGCGCTGAGGAGGCGGGCGCCGAAGAGGTCGGCGCGGCGGTCTCCTCGCCACCGCCACAGGCCGTCAGGGCAAGGCTGGCGGCCGCGGCGACGGCCAGCACACGCCCAAGGGGGGCAATGCGGATCATGAAGCATCTCCTTCATCCAGGCCGGGAAACGGCAGCAACGCCCCGTCCCGATCGAATGGTGGAAACGTACATACCGCAAGGGGCCCCCGACCAGGCATGCGTCAGAACTGTCCACACTTGGTTGCGGAGTCGTAATAACTCCTCAACTTAGGAGGGGAACCTTTCTGACCAGGAGCCTGGTGCGCACTCTCTCCGCACATTTCGTCACATGCGTCTCAACAGGCACTGGAATCCCATTGAGCACCCGAATTAACTCGTGAGAAACGCGTTACGCGGGCGAATCGGACTCGCCTGCGCCGTCGTCGACCACCGCCTGGGCCACCTGGCGCATGCTCAGCCGGCGGTCCATGGACGCCTTCTGAATCCACCGGAACGCCTGCGGCTCGGTCCATCCGTGCCGGGTCATGAGCAGGCCCTTCGCCCGCTCGACCAATTTCCTGGTCTCCAATCGCTCGGAAAGCGTGGAGACCTCCTTCTCCAGCGCCGAGATCTCCTCGTGGCGGCTGACCGCCATCTCGATGGCCGGAACCAGGTCGCCCTTGGTGAACGGCTTGACGAGATAGGCCATGGCCCCCGCGTCCCTCGCCCGCTCGACGAGGTCGCGCTGCGAGAACGCGGTGAGGATGAGGCAGGGCGCGATCCGCTCGGAGACGATCCGCTCGGCGGCGGAGATCCCGTCGAGCACGGGCATCTTCACGTCGAGGATCACGAGGTCGGGCCGCAACTCCACGGCCAGCTTCACCGCGCTCTCCCCGTCGCCCGCCTCTCCGACGACGGCGTAGCCGTCCTCTTCGAGCATCTCCTTGAGGTCGAGACGGATCAGTGCCTCGTCTTCCGCGATCACCACTCGCCGCTGCGTACTCACGCACAAGAGGTTACCGATGTCCGCTACATTAGGACCACGCCAGGGGCCACGCGGCCGATCATCTCTCCGCTAAGCTCTATGACGACGGGTCCGGACAAGTCAGCACATGTCCGGATTGAAGCCCCGGTACCCCAATTGGCATGAGGGAGCGGATTCAAAACCCGTACAGTGTGGGTTCGAGTCCCACCCGGGGCACTTTCATTCACCGGCCGCGAGCAGCCGAACCGCGCACCGGCCGCGCACTCTCCGTCCGGCGGTCATCCCCTGCACGTTCAGGCGTACGGTCACCGTCCATCCACGTGATCAGGTGTCCGGCAGCAGCCGTACGGCGTCGAGGGCGAGGGACAACTCCACCGCGTCACGGGGGCGCGACGGCGAACGGCCGGTCATCTGCTCGATCCTGCGCACCCGGTTGAAGACCGTGTTCCGGTGGCAGTACAGCTCGCTCGCCACCCGGACCGCCGAGCCCTCGCACCGCAGCCAGGCCTCGAGGGTCGCGAGCAGCACCGCCCGCTCAGGTGAGGACAACACCGGCCCGAGCACGCCGCTCGCCAGCTGCCTGGCCAGCTCGGGCTGGCACACCACCAGCGCGGCGGGCAGCCGCCGGTCGAGCCTGGCGATCTCCGGCCGGGTGCCCGAGCAGGTCCGCATGGCGAGCTCGGCCATCCGCCGGGCGTTGCCGAGCTCCGCGAGTCCCTCGACGACGGGACTGATGCCGGCGATCCCGCACACGATGGGCCTGATGGCCTCGACGAGGTCGTCCAGCGACCTGTCCCCCATGAACACCACGGCCATCTCGTAGTCGGTGCGCATGCGCCACAGGAAGAGCAGACCGCCGATGATCTCGGGACGGTGGGACCGTTCGGGCAGCCGCGTTGTGACGACCGCATAGCGGCCGAACTCCGGGAGCTCCAGGGCGGCCGCCGCGACCTGCCCGACGGCCGTGTCCGCCCGGCCTTCCAGCAGGGCGTCCAGCATCGCGTGCACCCGTTCGTTCCCACGCCCGAGCAGCTCGTTCTCCCGCCGGCGGTAGGCGTCGGCGGCGGCCACGGCCTGCCGGTCGATGGCGTGCCACACGTGGGTGGCGCAGCGCAGCAGCGCGGGCAGCTTCTCGGGGTACTGGTCGCCCACGATGTCGATGAAGCCGTTCCAGGTGACCTGGGCGGCCAGCCGGTAGCTGCGCATGAGCGAGTCGAGCGGCAACCCGTGCTCCGCCCTCCTGCGGCCCACCGTCTGCGCGTACGCGACGTCGCGTCGTTCGTGCCTCGGCTGGAGGATCGCGGTGATGCCGACGCGCAGCCCCTCGTACGTGCTCTTCCAGTGGTCCTCGACGGGCACGTTGATCCGGTAGGCCTCGTCGTTCTCCCTGCCGCGCTTCACCAGCTCGTCGGTGAGCTCGGGGATGCGTTCAAGCAGGCAGGCGGCGGAGGTCCTCAGCAGTTCCCGGATCTCGGATTCCGTCCTGGACCTCATGGTTCCGAATGTGCCAGGACTTCGGGTCCGGAACAAGATTCGGTTCCCGATTCGTGACCGTGGATTGTGCTGTCGCACAAGTGCCGTGTCAAAGGCATGGGCTGAGGACCCGACTTGCCGGGCAGATCTGGACGCGGCTCGACGCGATGGGTTGTCTGTGCCTTCATCGGAGTCACAGGAGGGGTTGATGGCTGGTGAGGCAGGCCTGGAGATCACGGATCTGGCGGTGCACTACGGCCCCGTACGCGCGCTGAGAGGAGTTCGCGTCACAGTACCCCGCGGCGCGGTGGTGGCGGTGCTCGGCGCGAACGGCGCGGGCAAGTCCACGCTCCTTCGCGCCGTGTCGGGCACGCTCAGGTTCCACCGGGGCGGGGTGACCTCCGGCACGGTGTCCTTCGGCGGCTCGCGGCTGAACGGGTCGCCGGCGGCCGCGGTCGCACGCGGCG
Source organism: Planotetraspora kaengkrachanensis (assembly GCF_016862895.1). Taxonomy (GTDB): domain Bacteria; phylum Actinomycetota; class Actinomycetes; order Streptosporangiales; family Streptosporangiaceae; genus Planotetraspora; species Planotetraspora kaengkrachanensis. The sequence continues at coordinate 89,330 of NZ_BONV01000001.1, forward strand.
TCGTCCAGGTGCCGGAGGGCCGCCGGGTCTTCGCCCGGATGACGGTGGCCGAGAATCTGCGGGCCGGTGCGCTGGGCGTCCGCGATCGCGGGAAGGTCGCCGAGGCGCGCGACCGGGTCCACGCGCTGTTCCCGATCCTCGCCGAACGGCCGCACCAGAGAGCGGGCCTGCTGTCCGGCGGCGAGCAGCAGATGTTGTCGATCGGGCGGGCACTGATGGCGAACCCGTCGATGTTGCTGCTGGACGAGCCCACTCTCGGGCTGGCTCCGATGATGGCGGCCAGGATCGCGGCGACGATCAGGGAGATCAACGAACAGGGAACGTCCGTGCTGCTGGTGGAGCAGAACGCGGCGATGGCGCTGGGGCTGGCGTCACACGCGTACGTGCTGGAGGTGGGCGAGGTCGCCCTGTCCGGGCCGGCGGCGGAGCTGGCCGCCAGCGACGAGGTGCGCCGCCGGTATCTGGGTGTCGGCACGCCCGAGACAGACCGACCGGTTGGTATCGATGCGGAGGACGCCCCACCGGAGCTCACGCCCCGCCCGGTCCGGACGTTGCCGAGGTGGACGGCATGATCCCGGAGCTGGTTGTCAGCGACGTCACCGTCAGGTTCGCCGGGCTCGTCGCGCTCGACTCCGTGAGTTTCACGGTCAGGCCGGGCAGCACGCACGCGCTCATCGGGCCGAACGGCGCCGGCAAGTCGACGTGCTTCAACGTGCTGTCCGGCGTGTACCGGGCGACGTCGGGAAGCGTGCGGTTCGGCGACGCCGAGCTGACGGCGTCCCGGCCGCACCAGGTGGCGGCGCTCGGCGTTGCGCGCACGTTCCAGAACATCGCGTTGTTGCCGCGGCTCACCGTGCGGGACAACCTCATGCTCGGCCGTCACCGGCTGACCAGGAGCGGCTTCGTCTCGGCCGGGCTGCGGCTGCCGTCGGCGGGGCGCGAGGCCGCGCGGCACGGCGCGCGGGTGGAGGAGATCGCCGCGTTCGTCGGCATCGCAGAGGTGCTGCCCACCCCGGTTGGGCTCCTGCCGTACGGCACGCAGAAACGCGTCGAGCTCGCCCGGGCGCTGTGCATGGAGCCGCGGTTGCTGCTCCTCGACGAACCGGTCGCCGGCATGAACAGCGAGGAGCGCCGGGAGATGGCCGACCTGATCGTCTCCGTACGGGAGAGCCTCGGCATCTCGATCCTGCTCGTCGAACACGACATGGGGATGGTCATGCGGATCGCGGACTCGGTGACCGTCCTCGACTTCGGCAGGCGCATCGCGGACGGCGTGCCCGACGAGATCCAACGCGATCCCGAGGTGATCCGCGCCTACCTCGGCGACATCGAGGAGAGCGCCTCATGACCACCTTCCTGGAACTCCTCGCCAACGGGATCTCCGTCGGAGCCGTGTACGCGCTCATCGCGCTCGGGTTCGTCGTCATCTTCAAGGCGACCGAGGTGGTGAACTTCACGCACGCCTCGCTGCTGCTCGCCGGTGGCTTCCTCGTCGCGAAGCTGCATCCCGCGCTCGGCTTCTGGCTCGCGCTGGCGGCCGGGGTCGCGGGCGCCGCGCTGGTCGGCGCGCTGATCGAGTTCCTGATCATCAGGCGGGCGCGGGTCGGTTCGCACGGCGTCCTGGCGATCGTGACGATCGGCGTGGACATCCTGCTGACGACCGAGCTCACCCGGCAGATCGGAACCGACGTACTCGCGCTGGGGGATCCATGGCGGGACCAGGTCCTGCACCTGGGCCCCATCACGATCGCCGAGACGCGCGTGGTCGCCCTGGGGGTCGCCGCCGCCCTCATCACGGCGTTCCTCCTGGCGTTCAAGTTCACGGGGTGGGGCGTGGCCATGCGGGCCACCGCGGAGGACGCGGAGACCGCCGCCCTGATGGGCGTACGGCTCGGCCGGGTCTCACTCAGCGCCTGGGCCGTGGCGGGCGCCCTCGCCGCGATCGCCGCGCTGTTCCTGTGCGTCTTCCCCACTCCGGGCCTGGACCGCAGCACGACGGCAGCCGCGATGAAGGCGTTCCCCGCAGCGATCCTCGGCGGGCTGGACTCGACGACCGGCGCGCTGGCCGGCGGCCTGATCGTGGGCGTCACCGAGGCGCTGATGAGCGGATACCAGAGTCAGCTGGCCTTCCTCGGGCGGGGCATCGGCGACGCGGCCCCGTTCCTGGTGATGATCGCGATCCTGCTGTTCCGGCCCGCCGGGATCTTCGGCACGAAGGAGCTGGCCCGTGTCTAGGAGATCGAGGTGGATCACCCTCGGCGCCGTCTGGGGGGCGGTCGTGGTCGCGGCGGTCGTCGCGCCGTTCTACCTGGAGGGCTTCTGGCTCCAGACGGGCCTGTTCGCGATGTCCGCCGCGGTCGGTGCGATCGGCATCAACCTGCTGACCGGCGCGACCGGGCAGCTGTCGCTCGGCCACGCGTTCTTCCTCGCTGTCGGCGCGTACGCCTACGTGTACCTGTCGACGGACGTGGGGCTGCCGACGCCCCTGGCGGCCGTCGTCGCGGTGCTCCTCGCGGGCGCGGCGGGCGGGGCGTTCAGCCCGATCGCCGGGCGGCTGAAGGGCGCCTACCTGGGCATCGCCACCCTCGCACTGATCTTCGGCGGCCAGCATGTGCTCTTCAACGCCGAGCCGCTGACAGGCGGCTACAACGGCCGGCCGGTGCCGCCGATGGAGCTGTTCGGCTTCGTGTTCGCCGACACCCCCGACCTCGTCCTGCTCAACGTGCCCTTCGGGGCGCTGGAGCGTCTGTGGTTCCTCGGCCTGCTGGTGCTCGCCGCAGCGGCGGCGTTCGCCCGTGGCGTGCTGCGCGGCCGTCCCGGCCTGGCCATGAACACCATCAGGGACCACGAGATCGCGGCGGGGGTGATGGGCGTCCCGGTCGCGCGTTACCGCGCGGGCGTGTTCGTCCTGTCGTCCATGTACGGCGGGCTGGCCGGCGTGCTCGTCGCCCTGGTCTTCCAGCGGGCGGTGCCGGACTACTTCGGCTTCCTGCTGTCGCTCGACTATCTCGCCATGATCGTGATCGGGGGTCTCGGTTCGGTCGCGGGAGCCGTGATCGGCGCGGTGTTCGTCTCCCTGCTCCCCCAGCTGCTGACGCGCTACAGCGACTCTCTGCCGCTGGTGGCCGAGCCCGGTTCCGGCGGGGTCTCCCCCGCGGAGGCCGCGCGCATCCTCTACGGCGCCGCCGTCGTGACGGTGGTGCTGTTCCTGCCCGGCGGTCTGCTCGGGCTCGCCACGCGGCTCCGCCGCGTCATCCCTCGAATCAAGGAGCTCAGATGGCCGAATTCGGCAACCGCGCCCGCATCGCGACGCTAGCCCTCCTAGCCCTGGCTGCGGCCTCCTGCGCCAGCGACAAGGCGGTGGGCGGCGCGCCCGTCACCGGCGGCGACGGCGTGAAGACCGGCCCGGGCGTGACCGCCACCACCATCACCGTCGGCGTGGTCACGGACCTCACCGGGCCGTACGCCTCGCTGGGAAAGAGCCTCACCCAGGCGCAGCAGCTCTACTTCGAGCAGGCCAACGCCGCGGGCGGGGCCTGCGGCCGCAAGTACGAGGTGGTCGTCCGCGACCACGGTTACGACACGCAGAAGGCGGTCGCCGCCTACACGGAGATCGGGCCGAAGTCGGCGGCGATCCCGCAGTTCATCGGCTCGCCGATGGTCACGGCGCTCAAGCAGCGCATCGACACGGACAAGCTCCTGACCATCCCGATGGCCTGGGCGACGTCCCTGCTGGGCAGCCGGGCGATCCAGGTGACCGGCACGACGTACGACATCGACATGATCAACGGGGTGGACTTCCTGACGACGGAGAAGGGCATCAAGTCCGGCGACAAGATCGGGCACCTGTACTTCGAGGGCGACTACGGCGAGAGCGCGCTCAACGGCTCGAAGTACGCCGCGGACAAGCTCGGCCTGGAGGTCGTGGAGCAGAAGATCAAGGCCACCGACCAGGACATGAGCGCCCAGGTGGCGGCGTTCAAGGCGGCGGGGGTCAAGGCGGTGCTCGTGTCCGTCGGACCGCGGCAGGCCGCCTCGCTCGTCGGCGTCGCGCTCGCGGGCGGCATGGACGTGCCGTTCGTCGGGAGCAACTCCGCCTACGCGCCGCAGCTGCTCGACACCCCGGCGGCCCCGGCCCTGCTCAAGGACTTCTACGTCATGACGGCCGGAGCCCCGGTCAGCGCGCCCATGCCCGCCATGCAGAAGCTGGTCGCCGACTATCAGGCGAAGTACCCCGGGCAGGTCCTGGACAACGCGGTCCCCACCGGGTGGAGCGCCGCGATGATCGTGGACGAGGCGATCAAGAAGGCCTGCACCGCAAAGGACCTCAGCCACGAGGGCATCCTCACCGCACACCGCTCGCAGGCGACCTTCGAGGGCGGCTTCGGCACCCCGATGGACTTCACGTTCTTCGACAAGCCGTCGTCCCGGGCGTCCTACATCCTCAAGCCCGACAAGGAGGCGATCGGCGGCTCGGTCGTCTTCAAGGAGGCCGCGGTCTCCGACCTCGCCAAGGACTACCCGGTCCCGGTCGGCTGATCGCGGGAACCGGCGAACCCGTCGCCTGTACGGCTCGCGCTCGGGGGCGCGGGCCATACAGGCGGGCGGGTCAGGCCGGTCAGGCCGGTCAGGCCGGTCAGGCGAGGCTGTCGACCCAGGCCTGATGCAGCCGGGCGAAGCGGCCGGATCTCTCGATGAGCCGCTCCGGCGGGCCGTCCTCGACGACGCGCCCGCCCTCGATGACGAGCACCCGGTCGGCGATCTCCACCGTGGACAGGCGGTGGGCGATGATCAGCGCGGTCCTGTCGGCGAGGATGGTCCGCAGCGCGCGCTGGACCATCCGCTCGCTCGGCACGTCGAGGCTCGAGGTCGCCTCGTCGAGGATCAGCACGGCGGGGTCGGCGAGGAACGCCCGCGCGAACGCGACGAGCTGGCGCTGCCCGGCCGATATCCGGCCGCCCCGCTTGCCGACCTGGGTGTGGTAACCGTCGGGGAGGGCCGCGATGAACTCGTGGGCGCCGATCGCCTCGGCGGCCTCGACGATCGCCTCCATGGGCGCGCCGGGACGGCCGAACCCGATGTTGTCCGCGATCGTGCCGGTGAACAGGAAGTTCTCCTGGGTCACCATGACCACGAACCTGCGCAGGGTGAGCTCTTCCAGGTCGCGCAGGTCCACGCCGTCGAGCATGACCCGGCCGGACACGGGGTCGTAGAAGCGCGAGATGAGCTTGGCCAGCGTCGTCTTGCCCGCGCCCGTCGTCCCCACGACCGCGACGGTCTGGCCGGCGGGGATCTCCAGGTCCATCCTGGGCAGGACCCGCGGGCCCTCGCCGTAGGCGAACTCGACCGCGTCGAACCGCAGCGCACCGCTCGCCCGGGCCAGCTCACGCGGCCGCCGCGGCTCCGCCACGTCCGGCTCCTCCTCGAGCACCCCGGACAGCTTCTCGAGGGCGGCCCCGGCCGACTGGAGCGCGTTGTAGAACTGGCTGATCTCCTGCATCGGCTCGTAGAACTGCCGGAGGTAGAGCAGGAACGCCGCCAGCACCCCCACCGTGACCGTGCCGTGCAACGCGAGCCATCCGCCGTACAGCAGGACGAGGGCGACGGTGACGTTGCCGATGAGCTTGATGCCGGGCATGAAGATCGCCACGAGGCGCGACCCGCGCGTGTTCGCCTTGCGGTAGTCGGCGTTCAGCCTCTCGAAGATCTCCTGGTTGCGCGGCTCCCTGCGGAAGGCCTGTACGGCGCGGACCCCCGTCATCGACTCCACGAAGTGCACGATGACCAGTGCGACGGTCTCGCGGGTACGGCGGTAGGCGGCGCTGGACTCCCGGCGGAACCAGCGGGTGAACAGCAGCAGCACGGGCAGCGGCAGCAGCGCGACGAGGCCGAGGTGGACGTCGAGCACGAGCAGCATGGCCGCCGTGCCGAACAACGTGAGCACCGCCGTGACCAGGCCGTCGAAGCCGGAGTCCAGCAGTTCGGCGATGGCCTCGACGTCGGAGGTGAGCCGTGAGATCACCCGGCCGGACGTGTACCCCTCGTGGAACGACAACGACAGCTTCTGGAAGTGCGTGAAGACCCGGCGGCGCAGTTCGAGCAGGATGTCCTGCCCGATCCGCCCGGCGAGCTGCAGGAACGCCTGGCGGGTGACGGCCTGGACCAGCGCGGCCCCCACGATCGCCGCCACGATCGTCAGCAACGTGCCCGAGCCGCGCCCGTCGGCCATCGGCGGGATCCCGCTGTCGATCCCGGTCTTCACCAGGTACGGCAGGGCGAGCCCGGCGCCGTTGGACACGACGATGACGGCGGTCAGCAGTGCGATGGCCCGCTTGTGCGGGCGCAGCAGGTCGCCGAGCAGCCTCCGGGAGCGCGTCCGCAGCAGGAGGGAGACGGTCTCGGGGATGTGGTCCTTGTCCTCCGCGGCGACCCCGCGCCAGGCGTCGCTCACCGCAGTGCCCGATCGGGGTCGAGGTCGGCGTCCTGGGCGAGCAGGGCCCGGTACTCGGGCACCGTGGCGAGCAGGTCCTGGTGCCGGCCGACGTGCTGGACGGTGCCGTCCCTGATCAGGGCCACCCGGTCGGCCAGCAGCACCGTCGAGGCCCGGTGGGCGACGACCAGTCCGGTCGCGTCGGCGAGCACCCGGCGCAGCGCCTCCTCCACCAGCGCCTCGGTCTCGACGTCGAGCGCGGACAGCGTGTCGTCCAGGACGAGGATCCGCGGCTTTCCCAGGACCGCGCGCGCGAGCGCGAGGCGCTGCCGCTGACCGCCGGACAGCGACATCCCCTGTTCGCCGATCCGGGTGTCCAGCCCCCACGGCAGGTCGTACGCGAAGGTGGCCTGGGCGATCTCCAGCGCCTCCCTGATCTCGTCCTCGCCGGCGTCGCCGTGCCCCAGCGTGACGTTCTCCCGCACGCTCATCGAGAACAGCGTCGCCTCCTCGAACGCGGTCGCGACCACCGACCGCAGCGAGGGCAGGGTCAGGTCGCGGACGTCGTGCCCGTCGACGGTGACGCGGCCGGCCGTCACGTCGATCAGCCGCGGGACGAGCGCGGTGAGGGTGGTCTTCCCCGAGCCCGTAGCGCCGACGACGGCGATGGTCTCCCCCGGCCGCACGTCCAGCCAGACATCGCGCAGCACCGGACGCGCGGCGCCGGGATGGCGGAACTCCACGCCCTCGAACCGGAGGTGCCCGCGCGGGCGCTCGACGACCTCCGCGCCGCCGACGATCTCCGGGACGGTGTCGAGCACCTCGGTGACGCGGTCGGCCGAGGTCATGGCCTCCTGCCCCATCGCGAGGATGTAGCCGAGGGAGGCGACCGGCCAGACGAGCTGCAGCACGAGCGTCGTGAACGCGACCAGGGTGCCGAGCGTGAGCGCGTCGCGCGCGACGGCGAGCGCGCCGATCAGCACGACGACGGCCAGGGTGACGTTCGGGACCACCTCGAGGAAGGTGAAGAACCTCGAGGCCAGCCGTACCTTGGCGAGGGAGGTCCGGTGGATCCCGCGGGCGGTCTCGTCGAACCCCTCGTAGAGGTGCCTGCTGCGGCCGAACGCCTTGATCGTCCGGATGCCGACGGCCGCCTCCTCAACGAGGGTGGCCAGGTCGCCCTGCAGGTCCTGGACCCGTCGGGAGATGCCGATGTACCGCTTCTCGAACCGGAGCGACAGCACGACGATCGGCACGGCCGAGACCGCGACCAGCAGCCCGAGCGGCCAGTACATGTTGAGCAGGACGACGGTGACGGCGATGAGCTGGAGCACGTTCATGACGAGGAAGAGCGCGCCGAACCCGAGGAACCTGCGGATCGTCGACAGGTCGGTCGTCGCCCTCGACAACAACTGGCCCGACTGCCAGTCGCCGTGGAAGCTCATCGGCAGGCTCTGCAACCGGCGGTAGAGGTCATCGCGGATCGCCGTCTCCAGGCCGAGGACCGGGCCGGCCTGCGACCATCGCCGGATGAAGATGAGGACCGCCTCCGCGATCCCGAGCACGAGGGCGAGCATGCCGAGCGGCAGGAGGCCCCCGAGGTCGCCGTGTGCGACGGGGCCGTCGATGATCTGTTTGCCCACGAGCGGGACGGCGGTGCCCGCGGCGATGCCGAGGAAGGCGGCCACCCACGACACGATCAGCACCCGGTTGTACGGCCGCAGGTAGGACTTCAGCCGCCACAGCGAGCGCCACGAGAGTCGTCTGGCGCCCGGGGCCACACCTGGATCGTCGTCGTCTGAAAGCATCGTCGGGCGCAGCACTCCTCACCGGCGCATGGGAACGGGATCGGGCGACCAAGCACCTGCCATGGTTCAACAGGCGAATGCCGCGATCAACCGGTTTTCCCGGGCCACCGGGGATCACACGCGCGACGGCCACCTGGCGTCACCTGTGTCGAGGTCGGCCTGGAGCCGTACGCGGGCGGCGGGCCTGGGGCCGTACGCGAAACGGCCACCGCCGAAGCGGTGGCCGTTCACGGGCGCGGGAGGTCAGCGGCTGTGGGAGACCGCGGAGCCGATCGTGTGCACCCGCAGCGCGTTGGTCGACCCGGGGTTCCCGGGCGGGGAACCGGCGACGATGACGATCTTGTCGCCCTTCTCGCAGTGGCCGAGGGACAGCAGCGACGCCTCGACCTGGCGGACCATGTCGTCGGTGTGGTGCACGAACGGGACCTCGAAGGTCTCCACGCCCCACGTCAGCGCGAGCTGGCCGCGGACCTGCGGGTTGGAGGTGAACGCCAGCAGCGGGATCGGCGAGCGGTAGCGCGCCAGGCGGCGGGCGGTCTCGCCGGACATCGTGAAGGCCACGAGCGCCTTGGCTCCCACGATCGCGCCGACCTCGGCCGCGGCGCGCGCGATGGCGCCGCCGGTGGTCTCGGGCAGGCGGTCGAGGTGGTGGGTGGCGTGCAGCGTGGTGCCCTCGGCCGCGGTGGCGATGCGGGCCATGGTGGCGACCGACTCGATCGGGTAGGTGCCGACCGAGGTCTCGCCGGAGAGCATGACCGCGTCGGCGCCGTCCATCACGGCGTAGGCGACGTCGGAGGCCTCCGCGCGGGTCGGGCGCGGAGCGTTCATCATCGAGTCGAGCATCTGGGTCGCCACGATGACCGGGTGCGCCTTCTCGCGGCACAGCTCGATGAGGCGGCGCTGGACGATCGGCACCTGCTCCAGCGGAAGCTCGACGCCGAGGTCGCCGCGGGCGACCATGATGCCGTCGAACGCGTCGACGATCTCCTCGAGCGCCTCTACCGCCTGCGGCTTCTCGATCTTGGCGAGAAGCGGCAGGTGCACGCTCTCCTCGTCCATGATGTCGCGGACCACCTGGGCGTCCTCAGCCGTCCGCACGAACGACAGGGCGATCATGTCGAAGCCCGTGCGGAGCGCCCAGCGCAGGTCCGCCTCGTCCTTCGTGGTGAGCGTGGGCGCGCTGACGGCGACGCCCGGGAGGTTGAGCCCCTTGTTGTCGGAGATCATCCCGCCGATGACGACGCGCGTGACGACGCGCGGGCCCTCCACCGCGGTCACCTCGAGGTTGAGGCGGCCGTCGTCCACGAGGATCGTGTCACCCGGCTTCACGTCGCCGGGGAGTCCCTCGTAGGTGGTGGAGACGATGTCGCGGTCCCCCGGGACGTCCTCGGTGGTGACGGTGAACACGTCGCCGAAGCCGAGCCGTACGGGACCGGAGGCGAACCGGCCGACGCGGATCTTGGGACCCTGCAGGTCGGCGAGTACGCCTACGGCCTGACCCAGCTCCTCGGCGGCGGCCCTGACCCGGTCCAACACCTCCTTGTGCAGCTCATGGCTGCCGTGCGAGAGGTTGAAACGGGCCACGTTCATACCTGCCGCGATGAGCTCGCGCAAACGCTCCGGAGAGGAGGTGGCGGGCCCAAGCGTGCAGACGATCTTTGCTCGACGACTCACGTATCCCACCCTAATTGGTACAGACCACTTGCTAGTGACGACCCACGTACCTGTCGCCAAATGTTCAGAGACTTCACGTGATCACCCGCGTGCCCTAACGTGACCATCCATGGGACGTATCCGGACAACGGGTGCCGTCGCGGCGCTCCTCATGGCGACCGCATGCGCAGCTCAGAGTACCGAATCGGCCGCGCCTCCGGCCGGAGTTTCCGTGTCGCTGAACCAGTGGCGCAGCGACGAGACCGCGCACGTGCTCGAGGTGTCCGTGCGCAACGACACCACGACGCCTGTGCGGTTCCAGGACGTGCAGCTCGTCACCGCGTCGTTCGCGAAGCTCCCGCCCGAGCGGGTGGACACGACGCTCGCCCGCACACCCCGCACCGACATCCGGATCCCGTACGGCGAGGCCCGCTGTGATCCGGCCCGGATCCCCGCGGTCAGGCCGGCCACCGTGGTCGCCCACCTCCAGGTGGGGAACGGGCCGCTGCAGAAGGTCATCTTCTCCGTGCCGCATCCGGACGCGACGCTGACCGGGCTGTTGAACGCCGAGTGCGGCGCCTTCATCCTCCGCGAGTCCGCCGACGTGACGTTCGGCGACACCTGGACGCGCAAGGGCAAGGTGCTGAGCGGGGTGCTCACGGTCACACGCAAGCACGGCGACGAGCCGGTCGCCATCGACGACCTCGGCGGCACCACCCACTTCAACATCAGGCCGGTGTCGGGCGAACGCCACCCGGTCGTGGTGCTGGAACCGGGGACGCGGAGCCTCGAGATCCCGGTGGAGGTCACCCCCGCGCGCTGCGATCCGCACGCGTTCGCCGAGGCCAAGAAGGCCTACCTGTTCCCCGTATGGGGCACCGTGGGCTCCGGGGAGACCTACTGGCTGATCTCCACCCCGTCGACCCAGACGCAGGCCACCATGTTGTCCTACGCCCAAGAAACCTGCGGCCTCCCGAACCCCGCGTGATCATGCACAGGTTCGTCGGCGGCCCCGCCGACGTGCCCAAACCCATGTGGTGATCATGCACAGGTTCGAGGAGACACGTGCCCACCTGCGCAAACCCCGGGGGTGATCATGCACGCGTTCGCAAAAAGGGTCACCGACCTGCGAATTCAAGTTTCGCGATCATGCACAGGTTCGGGGAGTTACTCGTTGAGCAGGTGCGATCCGGTTCGTGATCATGCACAGGTGCACCCAGTGGGGTGCACAGGCGCACCCCACTGCATGATCACGAACAACAAAGACCGAGGTCGGCGGCCCGATCTCCGAAAGTGTGCATGATCACCCCCGGGGTTCGACCAGGCCGCACGGCGAGATCCCGAACCCGTGCATGATCACCACATGGGTTTGGGCACGTCGGCGGCCCCTGCGCCGAGCCTGTGCATGATCACCACATGGGCTGTTGCGCATGTGCATGATCACCACATGGGTTGCGCATGTGCGTGATCATCCCGATTACGGGGTGACGGTGGCGGCTCGGGCGGCGTTGGCGATGCCGTGGCCGAAGAAGCCGTTCTTCTCCCCGGTCCCCTCACACGTCTGGGTGGCCGTGCCGTACTTGTAGGCCCGCGGCGTCGGGCAGGACGTCGGGGTCGCCGACGCATACAGGAGCTTCTCCACCTGGCCGGGGTCCATGGACAGCCCGCCCTTGCCGGGCACGCCGAACCGGCTGATGATGATCGCCGCGATGCCCGTCACGTGCGGGGCGGCCATCGAGGTCCCCTCGAGGTACTGGTAGTAGGAGCACGAGCCCCCCTGGCAGTCGCGCACGACGGAGGCGTCGGCCGGGTTGCCCGCGGCGTCGATCTGGTGCCCGGCCCGCAGCACGGCCTCGGGGGCCGCGGCGAGGATCTCCCTGCGCTCCCCGATCACGGAGGTCCCGCTGTCGAAGACGTCGCCGCCGGGCGCCGCGATGTCGGTCTGCTCGATCCCGTAGTCGGAGTAGGCCGCCTTCTGGCCGCTCGGGCCCACCGACGAGACCGCGATGACGCCGGGAAGCTCGGTCGGCACGTTGAGGCAGGTGTTGTCGACCGTGCGCTCCTTCTCCGCGCCGAGCGGATAGTCGGGGCTCGCCGTGTCCTTGACCGGCTTGCCGAGGTCGGAGCCGCTGTTGCCGATCGCGGTGATCATGGTGACGCCGCGCTGGTGCGCGTAGGCGGCGGCCCTGCGCATGCCGACGAGGATGCCGCGCTGGGCAAGCTGGTCGGCCCGCGAGTCCTGGGGGTTGGCCGTGCAGTTGAACGTCCACGGGTCGACGTAGAAGCTCATGTTGACCACGTCGACGCCCACGTCCGCCGCGTACGCCAGGGCGTCCATGGTCGGCTTGAGGAAGAAGTATCCGGAGTCGGTGCCGGCGCGCAGGTTGACCAGGGACACGTCCGGCGCGACCCCGGCGATGCCGATGCCGTTGATCGGGGAGCCGATGGTGCTGGCCACGTGTGTGCCGTGCCCGTCGTCGTCGGCGTCGGCGGGGTCCTTGCAGCCCGCCACCTCGCAGGTGCCGTCGAACTTCTTGCCGTTGACGTCGTACGGCTGGTCGGTGACGAAGTTGCGGCTGAGCTGCCGGTTGAAGTTGGGCGCGATGTCGGGGTGCTTGCCGTCGATCCCGGTGTCGATGACGCCCACCAGCACCTGATGGCTGCCCCGGGCCTTGGCGTACGACCCGGTGGGCGTGGCGCCGATCATCCTCATGTCCCACTGGCGGTCGGAGAGCGGTTCGCCGGCGACGGCCTTCGCTCCGCCGGACATCCTCGGCAGGCGGGCGGGCAGGGGCGCGTCGGCGACGGAGCCGATGGGGAGGTCGGGTGTGACCCCGACGACGGACGAGATCGCTCCCAGCGGTTCGGGAGCGTCCGCGCGCACGACGAGGTAGCCGAGCCTGTCGTCGCGCGATTCGATCACGCCTCCCGCGGCGGTGACGGCGCGTGCGGCCGCGTCTCGGGCACCGTCGGCGTAGAAGACCAGGTAGTCGCCGCCCGTGGCGGACGGGGCCGACGTGACCTCCGGCATCGAGACACCGGCGGTGGCCGCGCTCGCGACACCTACCAACGCGATCGAAAACAGTGCCCTCGCGACACGCCCCCGTGATTTCAACGATCCTCCTCGATCCGGGTACGGCATCCCTCAGCCGGCGGCGGCATCACGCCCTTCAGCGCGCGATTCAACCACCATGCAGGGATACTTCCCGTTTTGAACGGCCGTCGCCCCCGCCACCGTCACCTGGCACAGGCTCCGGGACCCTACCCCTCCCCGTCGCAAGGTCCAGCCGTGATCATGCAAAGACTCACCCTGACCGCCGGAATCACGGCGGAACCGGCCGTCACCGGGAGGGTCGCCCGTACGTGATCGCCCCCACGATCACGCACGGGCCGCCCCGGTGTCAGACGAGTGGGCGGGCCGTCGGCGGGATGGCGACAGGAAGCGCCGTCCGGCCGCTGAGGTACCGGTCCACCGCCGCGGCCGCGGAACGGCCCTCGGCGATGGCCCACACGATCAGCGACTGTCCCCGGCCCATGTCGCCCGCGGCGAACACGCCGTCCACGGCCGTCTCGTACGACTTGCCCCGGGCGACGTTGCCCCGGCCGTCGAAGAACGAGCCGGGGTCGTCGGCGAGCTCCGACAGCCCGGTGAGCAGCGCGCCCTTCTCCGGTCCGACGAATCCCATGGCGAGGGTGACCATGCCCGCGGGGAGCTCCCGCTCGGTGCCGGGGATGGGCCTGAACCCGGCGCCCGGCCCCTCGACGTCGACGACGCGCAGCGCCCTGAGGTTGCCCTCGTCGTCGCCGATGAACTCCTGGGTGGACACCGCGTAGACCCGGTCTCCCGCCCCGGCCTCGAGCTCCTCGTGGGCGCTCTCCATCTTGAACAACATCGGGTAGGTCGGCCACGGCTGCGTACCCGGGCGGGCCGCCGGCGGCCTCGGCATGATCTCCAGCTGGGTGACCGACGCGGCCCCCTGCCGGATCGCCGTGCCGATGCAGTCGGCGCCGGTGTCGCCGCCGCCGATCACGACGACGTGCTTGCCCTCCGCCGAGTGCGGAGACTCCGCGATGTCGCCCTCCTGCACCCGGTTGGCCTGCGGGAGGTACTCCATGGCCTGGAGGACGCCGCCCAGCTCACGGCCGGGCATCGGCAGGTCGCGCCACGCGGTGGCGCCACCGGCCAGCACGATCGCGTCGAACTCGGACCTGAGCTCGGCCACGGTGACGTCAACGCCCACGTTCACCGAGGTGCGGAACAGGGTGCCCTCGGCCTCCATCTGCTCGACGCGGCGGTCGATGTGCCGCTTCTCCATCTTGAACTCGGGGATCCCGTACCGGAGCAGGCCGCCGATCCGGTCGGCCCGCTCGAAGACGGTCACGTCGTGCCCGGCGCGGGTGAGCTGCTGCGCCGCGGCCAGCCCGGCCGGGCCGGAGCCGACGACCGCGACCCGCCGCCCGGTCCGCTCCAGCGGCGGCTGCGGGGTCACCCAGCCCTCGGCGAAGGCCCGGTCGATGATCTCCACCTCGACCCGCTTGATCGCGACGGGGTCGGAGTTGATGCCGAGGACGCACGCCGCCTCACACGGAGCCGGGCACAGCCGGCCGGTGAACTCGGGGAAGTTGTTGGTGGCGTGCAGCCGCTCGATCGCCTCACGCCAGTCGTCGCGGAAGACGAGGTCGTTCCACTCGGGGATGAGGTTCCCGAGCGGGCAGCCGTTGTGGCAGAACGGGATGCCGCAGTCCATGCAGCGCGCCGCCTGCTTGGTGATTGCCGGACGGGAGAAGTCCTCGTAGACCTCACGCCAGTCGCGGATGCGCACGTCGACGGGACGGCGCGCCGGCAGCTCACGCCCGTGCCTCAAGAAACCCTTCGGGTCGGCCATCTGGTGTGCCCCTTATCCGTGCGCGGCGGCCATGACGGCCTCGTCGATGTCCCGGCCTTCGGCTTCTGCGGCGGCCCGCGCCCGCAGGACCCGCTTGTAGTCCGTCGGCATGACCTTCACGAACCTGCCCAGAGCCGCGTCCCAGTCGGCGAGCAGGCTCTTGGCGACCGTGGATCCGGTCTCGGCGAAATGCCTTTCGACGGTCTCCCTCAGGAACTCGGCGTCATCGTCATCGAGCGCTTCGACCTCGACCATCTCCCGGTTGACGCGCTCCGGCCTGAGGTCGAGGACGTAGGCGATGCCGCCCGACATCCCGGCCGCGAAGTTGCGCCCGGTGGAGCCGAGGACGACCGCCTTGCCGCCGGTCATGTACTCGCAGGCGTGGTCGCCGACGCCCTCGACGACCGCGGTCGCGCCCGAGTTCCGCACGCAGAACCGCTCGCCGACGACGCCCCGGACGAACACCTCGCCGGACGTCGCGCCGTACAGGCCCACGTTGCCGGAGATGACCTGCGTCTCGGCCGCGAACGGCGCGTCCGGGTGCGGCCGGACGACGATGCGCCCGCCCGACAGGCCCTTGCCGAGGTAGTCGTTGGCGTCGCCGATGAGCCGCAGCGTGACCCCGTGCGGCACGAACGCGCCGAACGAGTTGCCGGCCGAGCCGGTGAACGACACGTCGACGGTGTCGTCCGGCAGGCCCGCGCCGCCGTACCGCCTGGTCACCTCGTGGCCGAGCATGGTGCCGACCGTACGGTTGACGTTGCGGATGGGCAGGTCGAGCGTCACCCGGTGGCCCAGTTCCAGCGCGCCCTCTGCGAGCTGGATGAGGGTGTTGTCCAGCGCCTTGTCGAGCCCGTGGTCCTGTGCGACGACCCGGTGCAGCGGGGTGCCCTGGGGCAGCTCCGGCTGGTAGAGGATCGGCGACAGGTCGAGCCCCGCGGCCTTCCAGTGCTCGACCGCCTGGGCGGTGTCGAGCATCTCGGCGTGGCCCACGGCCTCCTCGATCGAGCGGAAGCCGAGCTCCGCGAGGTATTCGCGGACCTCCTGAGCGATGAACTCGAAGAAGTTGACCACGAACTCGGGCTTGCCGGTGAAGCGCTTGCGCAGCTCGGGGTTCTGCGTGGCGACGCCCACCGGGCAGGTGTCCAGGTGGCAGACGCGCATCATGACGCAGCCGGAGACGACCAGCGGCGCCGTGGCGAAGCCGAACTCCTCCGCACCGAGCAGGGCCGCGATGACGACGTCCCTGCCGGTCTTGAGCTGGCCGTCGGCCTGGACGACGATGCGGTCGCGCAGGCCGTTGAGCAGCAGCGTCTGCTGGGTCTCGGCCAGGCCGAGCTCCCAGGGCGCGCCGGCGTGCTTGAGCGAGGTCAGCGGCGAGGCGCCGGTGCCGCCGTCGTGGCCGGAGATCAGCACGACGTCGGCGTGCGCCTTGCTCACGCCGGCGGCCACGGTCCCGACCCCGACCTCGGCGACCAGCTTCACGTGGACGCGGGCCCGCGGGTTGGAGTTCTTGAGGTCGTGGATGAGCTGGGCCAGGTCCTCGATCGAGTAGATGTCGTGGTGCGGCGGCGGCGAGATGAGGCCGACGCCGGGCGTCGAGTGCCGGGTCCTGGCGATCCACGGGTAGACCTTGTGGCCGGGCAGCTGGCCGCCCTCGCCGGGCTTGGCGCCCTGCGCCATCTTGATCTGCAGGTCGTCGGCGTTGACCAGGTACTCGCTGGTCACGCCGAACCGCCCGGAGGCCACCTGCTTGATCGCCGACCGGCGCACGGGGTCGTGCAGCCGCTCGGGGTCCTCGCCGCCCTCGCCGGTGTTCGACTTGGCGCCGAGCCGGTTCATCGCGACGGCCAGCGTCTCGTGCGCCTCCTGCGAGATGGAGCCGTAGGACATGGCGCCGGTGGAGAACCGCTTGACGATCGACTCGACCGGCTCGACCTCCTCGATCGGCACGGGCGTGCCCGGGCGCAGCCTGAACAACCCACGCAGGGTCATGAGCTGCTCGGACTGCCCGTCGACGAGCGAGGTGTACTCCTTGAAGATGTCGTACTGCCTGGTCCGGGTGGAGTGCTGCAGCTTGAAGACCGTCGTCGGGTTGAACAGGTGCGGCTCGCCCTCGCGCCGCCACTGGTACTCGCCGCCGACCTCCAGGCGCCGGTGCGCGTTCTCCACGCGCGGGTAGGCGCGGGCGTGCCGCTCCAGCGCCTCGCGGGCGAGCACGTCGAAGCCGACGCCGCCCAGCCGGGACGTGGTCCCGGTGAAGCACTGGTCGATGACCTCGGACCCCAGGCCGAGCGCCTCGAAGATCTGGGCGCCGGTGTAGGAGGCGACCGTGGACACGCCCATCTTGGACATGACCTTCAGCACGCCCTTGCCGTACGCCTTGATCAGGTTGCGGACGGCCTTGCGCGGCTCGAGGTCGAGATAGCCGGTCGCGATCAGGTCCTCGGCCGTCTCCAGGGCGAGGTACGGGTTGATCGCGCTGGCGCCGTACCCGACGAGCAGGGCCATGTGGTGGCACTCGCGGGCCTCGCCGGTCTCGAGCACGAGGGCGGCCCGGGTGCGGGTCTTCTCCCGGATGAGGTGGTGGTGCACCGCACCGGTGAGCAGCAGCGACGGGATCGGCGCCCTGTCGCGGGAGGAGCCGCGGTCGGACAGCACGATGACCCGCGCGCCGTCGCGGATCGCCGCGGAGACCTCCTGGCGGATCTCCTCCAGCCTCCGCGTCAGGGCCTCGCCGCCGCCGGCGACGTCGAACAGGCCGGAGACGACGTGCGGGTGGAAGCCGGGCAGCGCGCCCTCGTCGTTGATGTGGACGATCTTGGCCAGCTCGTCGTTGTCGATCACCGGGTAGGGCAGCACGAGACGGCGGCAGGAGGCCGCTCCCGGGTCGAGCAGGTTGCCCTCCGGGCCGATCGTCGACTGCAGCGACGTGACGAGCTCCTCGCGGATGGCGTCCAGCGGAGGATTCGTGACCTGGGCGAACAGCTGGCTGAAGTAGTCGAACAGCAGCCTCGGCCGGTCGCTCAGCACGGCCACCGGGCTGTCGGTGCCCATGGAGCCGATCGGCTCGGCCCCCGTCCTGGCCATCGGCGCCAGGATGATCCGCAGTTCCTCCTCGGTGTAGCCGAAGGTCTGCTGCCGCCGCACCAGCGCCTCGTGCGTGGGGTGCTCGTGCTCACGCTCGGGCAGCTCCTCGAACCGCACCAGGCCCGCGTGGAGCCACTCCTCGTACGGCTCGGCCGCGGCGAGCTCGGCCTTGATCTCGTCATCCTCGATGATCTTGCCGCGAGCGGTGTCGATCAGGAACATCCGGCCCGGCTGGAGGCGGCCCTTGCGGACGACCCGTTCCGGGGCGATGTCCGCGAGCACTCCCGCCTCGGACGCGAGGACGACCAGGCCGTCGTCGGTCACCCAGAAGCGCCCGGGGCGAAGGCCGTTGCGGTCGAGCACGGCGCCGACGAGCGTGCCGTCGGAGAAGGTGATCGACGCGGGGCCGTCCCACGCCTCCATCAGCGTCGAGTGGAACTCGTAGAACGCCCGCCGCGCCGGGTCCATCTCGGTGTGGTTCTCCCACGCCTCGGGGATCATCATCAGCACGGCGTGGGGCAGCGACCGCCCGCCCAGGTGAAGCAACTCCAGCGTCTCGTCGAACGAGGCGGTGTCGGAGCCGTCCGGGTCGCAGATCGGGAACAGGCGTTCCATGTCGCCGGGGATCAGGCCGGTGGCCAGCATGGCCTCGCGCGCCCGCATCCAGTTCCTGTTGCCCTTGACGGTGTTGATCTCGCCGTTGTGCGCGATGAACCGGTACGGGTGGGCCAGCGGCCACGAGGGGAACGTGTTGGTGGAGAAACGCGAGTGCACCAGCGCGATGGCCGAGACGTAGCGCTCGTCGGCCAGGTCGGGGAAGAACGGCTCGACCTGCAGCGAGGTCAGCATCCCCTTGTAGACGATCGTCCGGCTGGACAGCGAGGCGAAGTAGACGTCCGCCTCGTGCTCGGCGCGCTTGCGGAAGGCGAAGACGAGCCGGTCGAGGTCGATGCCGGTCTCGCCGCCGGGCGAGCCGACGAACAACTGCTTGAAGTACGGCATGACCGCGCGGGCGCTGGCTCCAGGGAGCGCCCGGTCGACGGGCAGGTCCCGCCAGCCGAGGACGGTGACGCCCTCTTCCGCGGCGATCTCCTCGATGAGGCCGATCGCGATGTTCCTGGCCTCCTCGTCGAGAGGCAGGAAGGCGGTGCCCGCGGCGTACGCGCCCGCCTGCGGCAGCGGGAAGCCCGCGACCTCGCGGAAGAACGCGTCGGGGATCTGCGTGAGGATGCCCGCGCCGTCACCGGTGTCGGGCTCGCTGCCGCTCGCCCCGCGGTGATCGAGGTTGCGGAGCGCCGTCAGCGCCTTGGAGACGATGTCATAGCTGCGCCTGCCGGCGACGTCGGCCACCATGGCCACGCCGCAGGCGTCGTGCTCGTTTGAGGGGTCATACAGGCCCTGAGGCTCCGGAAGGCCTCTGGGTGAGCCAAGGCGGGCAGCAGGCACTAGTCACTCCCGTCGTCATCGTCTGCTCGAAACAGAGGGACGACGTTGGCCCTGCTGCGGTTATGGTACGTAGAGATTACCGCACCCTGCCGGAATAGTCCCCGTGGGTCCTCTTCGCGAATCTTCATTGGTCAACGCGATGGATACAGTTGCCGCATGGCGGCTCATGAGGCGATCGATCAGTTACTGACCTCAACAGGCGTGGACAGTCTCCGCCTGCGCAGAGCCCTCACCCTTCTCAGCGGCGGAGACTGGTGGACCCTGGCCGATCTCGTCCGGCAGACCGCCACATCGCGGCGTTCCATCGAGTCGCTGCTGCGTGAGCTCCCCGTTGAGCGCAGCGGCGACCGGTTCCGGCTGCCGCCGGATCTGGCCTCACGTTACAACGGCGCCTTCGGCTCCGATATTTCGGATCTGTCCGATCCGGTCGCCGGCCTGGCCGGCGCCCACGCCGAGACCCTCGACCGGCTGGCGGAACTGATCGCCAAGGCCCCCCGGGGGCGGCACGCCCTCGACCATGTCGCCGCCACCGCCGACACGGTCCTGCGCCGGGCCCTGCTGCTCGGGGCCAGGTTCTGGCTGCCGGGGGCCAGGCTCCTCTGCGTGGGCGACCACGACCTGACCTCCCTCGCCGTACGGATGGTCCATCCGGACGTGGAGGTGACGGTCGTCGACATCGACGAGCGGATCCTCGGCTACATCGACGCCCAGGGGCTCGGCGTCCGGACCCGCTGGGCGGACCTGCGCCTGGGCCTGGCCCCGTCCGCGCGCGGGCAGGCCGACCTGGCGATCACCGATCCGCCGTACACGCCCGACGGGATCGGCCTGTTCGTGGCCCGCGCGGCCGAGGGGCTGCGGGACCGCGACCACGGTCGCATCCTGCTCGCCTACGGCGCGTCCGAGCGCACCCCCATGCTCGCCCTGAAGGTGCAGAACACCCTGTCCGACCTCAATCTTCTCAACGAGGCGATATTTCCTGACTTCAATAGATACGACGGTGCGGAGGCCATCGGCAGCGCCGCCGATCTCTACATCCTGCGGCCGACGACCAAGACGTGGCCCGCCGTCGCGGCCCGCGTCGACAGGCTGGCGACCGCGATCTACACCCAGGGCCCCCAGTCCGTCGAGGCCGCGTCTCCGGAGGGAGCGCCGGTCGCCGAGGACGCCGTGACGGAGTTCGCCCCCGCGCTGCTGGCCGGCGACTGGCCGCGCGGCCTGCTCCCGAAGGTGCCGCGGACGAGGTTGTCCACCCTGCTCGCCAAGCCGTACGCCGCCGCGCCCGAGCGCGTCGCCGTGGCCGTGCCTGCCGGGCTGGAGGCGGCCCTCCCCCGGCTGCTGCTCGCGACCCGGGCCGGGCACGTGCGGGTCCTGCTCGCGGACCGGCCGGACGACCTGCCCGCGCTGGCCGAGGCGGTCCGGCCCGTGTACGACGTCACGAGCCGGGCCACCGGCGCCGGAATCGTCATCGACGCCGTACGGCTGCCGCCTCCGGACGGCGCCGTGGCGCGGATCGTCCGGCGGATCCTCGACAGCGCCCATGGCAAGGTCGCCAACACCTGGCGTGAGGCGCTGACCGAGACGGCCGGGCTGACCAAGAAGGAGGCCAGGGCCGCGATCGAGGAGGCCGCACCGTGGGCGGGCGACCTCTCGGCTCTGGAACTACCCCTTCACCGCCTCGGCGGGCTCGCCGCCGCGGTGTCGAGGACGCTGCCCGAGGCCCGCTGACCCACACCGGGTTCCGGTAAACCCCGCCGCAGGCCCGCCGACCCGGGCCGGTGCCGGGAACGCCCGCCCGAGGCCCGCTGACCCACACCGGGTTCCGGGAAACCCCGCCTCAGGCCCGCCGACCGCTCAGGCGGCGGGCGGAGGGGGTTCCGTGGCTCCCGGATCTCCGGGCACGGGCTCGCTGGGCGGCGGTTCCGACGGTTGGGCCGTGTCGTCCGCCTCGTCCCCTCCGGCGGGCGCGGCGGGCAGCCCGGCGACCGCGACCACGCGGCGGTAGAGCGCCTTCTCCGACTCCCGGACCGCCAGCCCGAGGTTGACGAAGTCGTCCTTGGCTCCGGGCTCCGCGCCGTCGGCACGGCCGATCCAGGCGAGGCCGACGAAGTGCCCCATCGCCTGGCCGCTGGCCTCGGTGTACCCCTGGAACCCGGCCTTGTCCGACTCCAGCGGGACCACCCATCCGTCGTGGTGGAGGGTCTTCAGGCCGTCGACGAGCTCGTTGGCCGCCTCCACGTCGGCGAGGTTGAACATCGTGTACTGCGCGACGTACGAGCCGTCGGCGGTCGCGTAGAGCCCGCGGACGGCCTGCTCGCAGCCCGCGTCGGCCAGTTCTCCCGCCAGGCCGCCCCACACGGTGTCACCGCAGTTGCCGTCGAGGCGGCTGCCGATCCTCTTCAGGGTGATCCGGCCCGACGTGAGGGTCTTGGCGCCGAAGACCTCCTTGGCCGTGAGCGGCGCCGCGTCGGCCTTCCGGTCAGCGATCGGCTCGAACTGCTTGGGGGACGGCCATGCCTGATAGAGGTCGGGCCGGGCCTTCCCGAACGGATCAGAACCCTGCTCGTCCGGCGCGGCCGCGCCTCCCGTGATCGAGTTGGCCAGCAGGACCAGCCCCAGCGCCGTCGCGAGGCCGGCGGCGATCGACCCGGTCCAGACCAGGACCCGTCGCTGACCGTCGGTCATCCCCGACTCGGCCGGCGGCGGCGAGTCGGCCAATCGGTCCCGTTCTCGCTCACGGGACCGTGCCGGCCGGCGCTTTCTCGTCGTGGGCCTGGTCATGAACCGCCTGCTCCGATGAGCGTGCCCAGCCCCCATGTCAGGCTCGCCGCGAGGCCGCCGACGATCAGCTGGCGCAGGCCGCTGAACCACCACGTGCGCGCGGTCACCCTGGAGACCAGCGCGCCCGCGGCGAACAGCGCGACCATCGAGGCGACAGCGGGAACCCACAGGACGGTCAGCCCCAGGAGGTACGGCACGAGCGGGATGACCGCCCCCACGCCGAACGACACGAATGACGAGACCGCCGCCAGGACCGGCGAGGGCAGGTCCCCCGGGTCGACGCCGATCTCCGCCCGCGCGTGGACCACGAGCGCCTGCTCCGGATTGCGGGAGATCTGCCTGGCGACCTCTCTCGCGGTGTCCGGGTCCACGCCACGCTGCACGTACAGCTGCGCCAGCTCGTCCTCCTCAGACTGAGGATGCCGCTCCAGCTCCCGGCGCTCGATGTCGATCTCCGCCTGGGCCAGTTCCCGCTGGCTCGCGACCGACACGTACTCGCCGCCGGCCATGGAGAACGCGCCGGCCGCGAGGCCGGCGATGCCCGCCAAGGAGATGATCTTCGTGTCGGCGGTACCTCCCGCGACACCGGCGATCAGGGCGAAGTTGGACACCAATCCGTCCATCGCGCCGAACACGGCCGGCCTGAGCCATCCACCGGTGACGTCCCGGTGCTCGTGATGGATCTCGGCCCGCGCCCCGGAGCCGCCTTCGGTCATCTCTGGCCGGCCTCCCGGTCGGGTACGGCCTGCGCCTCGCCTGCCCGCTCCTCGTCCTGGCCGTCCTGACCGTCACCGTCCTGGCCGTCACCGTCCTGGCCGTCCAGGCCGTCCAGGCCGTCCTCGACCGCCGGGGTGGAGCCGGGAACCGTCGCGGGGGGCACGGTGTCGGACTCGTCCGCCTGATCCCGCTGGTGCGCCGGGTCGACCCCGTCCGCCTCGGCCGCAGCGGCGGCATCGGCGTCGGCGTCGATGTCGGTGTCGGCCACGTCCGCCGTCCCGGCCACGGGTGCGCTCGTGAAGGCGGCGACCTTCGCCTGCTCCGCCTCTAACTCGGACCCGTCTCCCCGCTCCGCGGCGGAGCCGTCCTCACCGGCGGCGCCGGAGGCGTCCGGGCTCCCGTCGGCCGCAGTCCCGTCGGCCGCGGGCCCGTCGCCGTCCGCGAGCTCACCGGGAGCGACGACGGTCTCCTCGCCGGTCCTGTTCCGTGCGAACCAGAAGTACGCCACGGCCAGGAGGAAGATGACGACCGACGTCCACTGGTTGAGCCTGAGCCCGAGGATGTGGTGCGCGGGGTCGACGCGCAGCCCCTCGATCCAGAACCGGCCCAGCGTGTAACCCGCGACGTAGAGCGCCAGCAGCCTGCCGTGACGCAGGGTGAAGCGCCTGGACAGCAGGATCAGCACGCCGGCGAGGGCGAGGTCCCACAACGACTCGTAGAGGAACGTCGGGTGGTAGGTCTCCACGCCGGGGATCGCGCCCGGCCGGCCCGGGTCGATCTCCAGGCCCCACGGCAGGGTGGTCGGGCTGCCGAACAGCTCCTGGTTGAAGTAGTTGCCCCACCGGCCGATGGCCTGGGCGACCGCGACCGCGGGGGCCAGCGTGTCGGCCACGGCGGTGAAGGAGATCCCGCGTCTCCGGCAGCCGATGTAGACGCCGAGGGCGCCGAGGGCGATCGCGCCCCAGATGCCGAGGCCGCCCTTCCAGATGAAGAGCGTGTCGATCGGCCGGTTGGGCGCGTCGGACCCGAAGTACAGCTGCCAGTCGGTGATGACGTGATACAGGCGCCCGCCGACCAGGCCGAACGGCACGGCCCACACGGCGAGGTCGGTGATGGTCCCAGCCGCGCCGCCGCGGGCGCGCCAGCGGCGCTCGCCGATCCAGACGGCGACGATGACGCCGAGCACGATGCACAGCGCGTAGGCCCGGATCGGGATCGGGCCGAGATCCCAGACACCCTGTGACGGACTGGGAATCGAGGCGAGGGGTGGCATGTCAGGTGACGTTACCGTAAGTCCGCCCGCCCTCGGTGCACACCCGGGAGTACAGGTACCGAAGCTCACCTGGCCGCATCGAGAACGGCCTCCCGCAGAGCGCTCGGCACGAACGCGGTGGTGCCCAGGCTCTGGCCGTTCAGCATGACGGTCGGCGTGCCCGCGAGCTTCCGCGTGGCGATGACCTGGGTCGAGTACTGCTGATGCGCGGCGACGTTCTTCTGGCCGCGCACGCAGGTCTCGAAGTCCGGGGCCGTGACGCCGGCGTCACGGCCCCACCGGATCAGGTCGTCGACGGCGTAGCCGGCCGAGGTCTCGGTCGGCTGCTCCTGGTACAGCCGGTCGTGGAACGCGAGCCATTGGGCGCCGTCGGTCACGCAGCGGGCCGCCGAGGACGCCCGCAGCGAGTTCGACATCGTGGGCTCCTGCTTGAAGATCGTGAGCAGGTGGTAGACGACCTTGGCCTTGCCTTCCGCGGCCAGGTTCTTCAGCGTCGACCCGCTGGTCAGCTCGAGCTGCTTGCAGGCCGGGCACTGGTAGTCCTCGTAGACGTCGACCACGGGCGAGGTGACGCCCGGCTTCGCCATGACGATCGTGCCGTCGGGCTGCATCGCGATCGGCGCGAGCGGGCCCGTGATCTGCTCCGACGCGCTCTGCCGCACCGACCACCACGTGACCGCGCCGGCGATCAGGACGATCACGCCGACCGTGGTCAGCATGGTCGTCCGCTTGCGCTGCTCCTGCCGGCGGATCGCCTCACGCTGCGCCGCGGCGCGCGCCCTGGCCGAGGCCTCCCTTGCCCTCTTGCTCACGCAAGCCCCCCGTGGCTGCTCCGCCGGCATCCCGCACCGGCCTCGAAGAGGTCGCGGCGGGCCCGCGACCTCGTTAATCCGTGTCGCTGCCGTCCTCGTCGTCCTCGTCGCCCGCCGTGTCCGGGTCACGTGACCCGGACAGACCGAGCGCCGAGTCCATCGCGAACCGGCCGGGGGGCCTGTAGATGATCCATGCGGCGCAGAGAAGATATCCGGCGTCGCGCAGAAGCTCCCAGATGTATCCGGGGTCCTGATCCGCGCCCACCGTGCCGCCGCCGCCGAAGCAGCCGCAGTCTATCCGCAGGCCACGCGCCCAGGCCGAAGAAATGCCGACGATGAAGGCCACCATCAGCACACCGCCCACGACGGCCGACGGCCGGGTGAGCAGGCCCAGGACGAGCAGGATGCCGACGATGATCTCCACGATCGGCAGGCCGTGCCCGACCACCGTGGCCATGGTGTCCGGCAGCAGCTGATACGCCTTTACCGCCTGCACCGAAACGGCGGGCGCGCCGATCTTGATCGCGCCTGCCACGAAGAGCGAGACTCCGAGCACGAGCCTCGCGACGGTGGTCACCCAGGACAGCGCCTTGACTACGGACTGTAACGGATGCGACACCGGCCTGCCGGATGCCAACTGAACCATCGTCTCCTCGTCCCGCTCGGCAACCCCGGGTGAACAATATCGGGACCAGCACAGCATGTAACGGATAAGAGCGCGGTAAGCAGGGGTTTTACCCGCCTTACTCGGGGAGGGGCCGGACATGACCCCTTATGTCGCTCAGCGCCGGACGCCCCGCGCCAGTTCGTCGGCGAGCTCGCGGACCGCGGCGAGCCCCGTCTTCTCGTCCGGCGCGTCGAGAAGACGCCGGATGAAGGCCGAGCCGACGATGACGCCGTCCGCGTAGGCCGCCACCTCGGCCGCCTGCCGCCCGTTGCCGACGCCGAGACCGACGCAGACCGGGAGCGAGGTGTGGGACCTGGTCCGCTTCACCACCCCCTCGGCGGCCGCGCCCACGGACTCCCGCGCACCGGTCACGCCCATCAGCGAGGCCGCGTAGACGAATCCCGTGCAGCAGGAGACGACCCTGCTGATCCGCGCGTCCGGCGAGCTGGGCGCGACCAGGAAGACGGTGTCGATCCCCGCCTCCTTGCTCGCCGCGAGCCACGGCTCGGACTCCTCGGGGGTGAGGTCGGGCGTGATGGTCCCCGTGCCGCCCGCCGAGGCCAGCTCGCGCGCGAAGCGCTCGGCCCCGTAGCGGTCGACGGGGTTCCAGTACGTCATGACGAGCGTGGCGGCGCCGGACTTGGCCACCCCTTCGACGGTGCGCATCACGTCGCCGATGCGGGTGCCGTTCGTCAGGGACCGGTGGACCGCGTCCTGGATGGTGGGCCCGTCCATGAGCGGGTCGGAGTACGGCAGCCCGATCTCGATCACGTCACAGCCGGCCTCGACCATGGCGGTCGCGGCGGCCACTGCCCCGTCCTTGCTGGGGAAGCCGGCGGGCAGGTATCCGACGAGTGCGGACCTGTTCTCGGCGCGGGCCTTCTCGAAGACCGTCTGGAGTGTCGTCATCGGTTGCCTTTTGCGAATGTCAGAGGTTGAAGTACTTCATCGCGGTGCCCATGTCCTTGTCGCCCCGGCCGGACAGGTTCACCAGGATGACGGCGTCCGGCCCGAGCTCGCGGCCGAGCTTGAGCGCTCCCGCCAGAGCGTGCGAGGACTCGATCGCCGGGATGATGCCCTCGGTGCGGGCGAGGAGGGAGAAGGCCTCCATCGCCTCGGCGTCGGTGACGCCGTGGTAGACCGCGCGGCCGGAGTCCTTGAGCCAGGCGTGCTCGGGACCGACGCCCGGGTAGTCGAGGCCCGCGGAGATCGAGTGCGACTCGATCGTCTGGCCCTCCTCGTCCTGCAGGACGTAGGTGCGGGAGCCGTGCAGCACGCCGATGGTCCCCTGGGTCAGGGTCAGCGCGTGCTCGCCGGGCTCCGCGCCGCGCCCGCCGGCCTCGTAGCCGTGCAGTTGGACGCCCTCGTCGTCGAGGAAGGCGTGGAAGATGCCGATCGCGTTCGACCCGCCGCCCACGGCGGCCGCGACCGCGTCGGGCAGCCTGCCGATGAGCTCCAGGACCTGGCGGCGGGCCTCGACCCCGATGATGCGGGCGAAGTCACGGACGATCTCGGGGAACGGGTGCGGCCCCGCGACCGTGCCGAACAGGTAGTGGGTGTGGTCGACGTTGGTGACCCAGTCGCGGAAGGCCTCGTTGATGGCGTCCTTGAGGGTCTGGCTGCCGTTGGTGACCGGGACCACGGTCGCGCCGAGCAGCTTCATCCGCGCCACGTTCAGCGCCTGGCGCTCGCAGTCGACGGCGCCCATGTAGATGACGCACTCGAGCCCCAGGAGCGCCGCGGCGGTGGCCGTGGCGACGCCGTGCTGGCCCGCGCCCGTCTCCGCGATCACGCGGGTCTTGCCGAGCCGCTTGGTGAGCAGCGCCTGGCCCAGCACATTGTTGATCTTGTGGGCGCCGGTGTGCGTGAGGTCCTCGCGCTTGAGCAGGATCCGCGCGCCGCC
This sequence comes from Planotetraspora kaengkrachanensis, assembly GCF_016862895.1. GTDB lineage: Bacteria > Actinomycetota > Actinomycetes > Streptosporangiales > Streptosporangiaceae > Planotetraspora > Planotetraspora kaengkrachanensis. The sequence continues at coordinate 116,793 of NZ_BONV01000001.1, forward strand.
GGCCCGCTCCGCGAAGCGCGGCACCTCGGTGAGCGTCGTCGGCCTGCCCGCGTAGGTGCGCAGCAGGTGGTCGAACTCCCGGATGAAGCCGAGGTCGGTCTTGGCCTTCTCGTACTCCGCGGCCACCTCGTCGAGCGCGGGGATCAGCGCCTCGGGCACGTAGCGCCCGCCGAAGACGCCGAACTTGCCGCGGAGGTCGGGGTCGTCGCCCCGGACGCCGCCGCCGGCCAGGTCGGCGGGGGTGATCAGGACCCCTTCCGCCCCCGTCAGGTGCTCTCCTCGATGAACGCTGTCCGTCACGACTACCTCTCGGATCCCGTGTCCAGTCGCGAGGCCGGATGCGCTCCGGCCGTCACCAGGTCATTGACGGCGGACCGGGGGTCCCGCCCCGTCACGAGGCTCTCCCCGACCAGCACCGCGTCAGCGCCCGCCCGGGCGTAGGCGAGCAGGTCGTGCGGGCCGCGTACACCCGACTCCGCGATCTTGATGATGCCGTCCGGCACCTTCGGCGCGAGCCGGGCGAAGACCTCGCGGTCGACCTCGAGCGTCTTGAGGTCCCGCGCGTTCACGCCGATGATCTTGGCTCCCGCCTCGACCGCCCGGTCGAGCTCTTCCTCCGTGTGCACCTCGACCAGCGGTGTCAGCCCGATCGACTCCGCGCGCTCGATGAGCGACACCAGGGCGTTCTGCTCGAGGGCGGCGACGATCAGCAGGGCGAGGTCCGCGCCGTAGGCCCGGGCCTCCCACAGCTGGTAGGAGGTGACGATGAAGTCCTTGCGCAGGATGGGGATGTCCACCGCCGCACGCACGGCGGCGAGGTCGTCGAGGGTGCCGCCGAACCTGCGCCGTTCGGTCAGCACGCTGATGACGTGGGCTCCGCCCGCCTCGTAGTCGGCGGCGAGTGCGGCGGGGTCGGCGATGGCGGCCAGCGCGCCCTTCGACGGGCTCGATCGCTTGACCTCGGCGATCACCGAGACCCGGTCGCCTCCGAGCGCGGGGTATGCGTCCCGGGGCCCCGGCGCGCGCGACGCCCGCTTCTTGAGCTCCTCGATGGGCACGGCCCGCTGCCGCTCTTCGAGGTCTTCTCGCACGCCCAGGATGATGTCCTCGAGAACACTCACGCGTCCCCCTCGCCCTCGGCTCGGATCCCGCGCGAAATACCAGTCCGCTCGCTCACGCGTAAGGGTCCCTCCGGTCGGCTGCGCTCCCTGTCTTGCCCTGCGATGCTATCGGCCCGGCTCGCGCCGCTCCGCCACTGGGTCTCGTCAGGGTGCGAGAAACCGGCCGAAAGGTATGTTCCGTACCACCCCGAACGCCAGTACGACGACGAGGACCGCCCAGAGGGGTGCGGGACGTGCGACGATCATGCGTCCGGGCCGTCCCTGCCATGATCGTAACGCCCAGCGGCCCCACCAGTACGCGGCGAAGGGGACCGCGACCACCAGGAGCGGGTTCATGCCGAGTGCCCCGTGCAGGTCGCCGACGGCGAGGTCGTGCACGGCCCGCAACGCGCCGCATCCCGGGCAGTACAGGCCAGTCAGGAAGTAGAGCGGGCATACCGGGTAGTGCCCCGGCTGGTTGGGGTCGACCACCGCGAGGCAGGTCACCGCCGCGGCCACGGCCGCGCCGGCGCCGAGCGGCGCGAGCATCAGTCCCGTACGGGACCTCTCGCGCCCCCCAGCGACATCCATGCCGGTCACCCTAACGCGTCACGCGCGGACGACGATGGAGCTCACGATCTTGTCGGCGAATGTTTGCTTCTTCTCGTCCCAGATCGGCCACAGGTAGCCAATGGGGATGCAGCCGGGCAGCGCGTCGACGATGTGGAGAAGCGCGCGGGCGAAGGCCATGCCGAAGCCGAGGAACTCGCCCGTCTCCTCCTTGATCGTCTTGATGCCGACGGCCCGCTTGCCGAGCGTCTGCCCGGTGGTGCCCTCCAGGTACCGCAGCCACAGCGTGATGGCCAACGCGACGAGGGCGCCGAGCCCGTAGAAGAGCAGTCCCGCGCCGCTGCCCCCCGTCGTCGTGACCGTGCCCGTCTCCGGGTCGACCTCGAACGAGCTCGCGAGCATGGATACGCCGATGAAGTACAGGATGCCGGAGGGGATGCCGACGATCACGGAGTCGATGAACCAGGCGCCGAAGCGCAGGCCCCAGTGCGCGTACTGCGGCACGGCGTAGCCGCCGGGCGGACCGTACCCGTAGCCGCCTCCGGGCGGCGGCGGGGGGTACCCGCCACCGGGCGGGTAGTTGCCCCCAGGCGGGGGCGGAGGGTAGCCACCACCGGGCGGGTAGTTCCCGCCGGGCGGCGGCGGGGGGTAACCGCCACCGGGCGGATAGTTTCCACCGGGCGGGGGGTAGCCGCCCGGGTTGCCGGGGTCGTTTCCGTATGTCATCACAGTTCCCGTTGTGTGTCGGAGGAAGAGGGGGGTCCAGCGGGAGTGACGGGGGTGTCAGTACCCGCCCACCGTCGTGGGGACGCTGATGGACATGGCCCCCAAGAAGGCGAACCAGAAGACGATCCAGATGACGACCGCCGCGTAGGAGACGACGAGGGCGGCGATCGCCATGCCGCGCCCCTCCTCGCCGGTTCGCCTGATCTGTCTCATGGCGACATGACCGAAGACCGCGCCCAGTATGGAGGGGATCCCGCACATCACCAGGCCGACGACGGCGAGCACGAGCGCAGCCACCGCCATGCCGTTCGTCCCGCCGCCCGGAGGCCGGTGGCCGTACGGCCCGGCGGGCGGTGGGTGACCGGGACCGTTCGGGGGCGGGTAGTACCCGCCCGGAGGCCCGTACCCCCCTGTGGGTCCCCCGCCGGATCCGCCGCCGGGCGGCTGGGAACCGTGTCCCCCCGTGCCGCCAGGCAGGCTTCCGTAAGTCATTCGGCGCTCCTGCCAGATCGTTCCTTGCGGGCGGCAGCCTAGCGGCGGGCAAAACCGGACGGCAGGGGTCGCTCAGTTCGTGGACAACTTGTGATCTGGGCCCCGAACGACCAGGTTCCGGCACGTTCATGAACAGACCACTCGAACCGGGCTCGGTCCGTCACCGGCCGCCGTCGTTGCCGGGGGTCAGAGTCCGCGCGGGTTCACGGCCGAGGCCGGGAGTCGTCGGCAGGGTAGGAGTCCGCGGACGGGTCGGCGGACGGGTCGGCGGTCGAGTCGGCGGTGGGGTCGGCGCCCTCGTCGAGGGCCTCCCACATCGCCCGCTCTTCTGAGACCCGCCGGGGACGCGCGCCCCGCCGTACCTCACCGGCCGGCCCGGTACGGCTGTCGCCGCCGGCCCGGTCGTACCGGCTCGACATGCCGGGCCACCTCGCGCCCCAGACGGCGGCCACCACTCCGGCGGCCAGCAACACGAGACCGCCGGCGACGGAGAGCACGGGCCACGCCCACACCGGGGACTCGGAGACGGGCGTGCCGGAGGACATCATCGCCGACGTCGCGTGCTCGCGCGCCGCCGCGGCGATCGCCTCCGATCGCGTCGCCGTCCAGCCGGTCACCGCGACCGCGGCGCCGCACAGACCGATCACCACGGCGATCGCCCGCCTCGCCAGGCCGCGGGTGGCGAACACCGCGACGGCGGCCGCCAGGGCCGCGAGGGTGGCAGGGACGAGCGAGGCGGCGATCTCGCTTCCCGTGACGGCCACCTCGGCCGGGCCGAGCGCGCCGGTCCGCGACTGCAGGGTCACCGTGGCCCACGTGCGCCCGGCGGCCAGCAGCACGAGCCCGCCGCCCACCGCGCACATGATCAGCCATGCCGTGAGCGAGCGCCGTGCCGTACGAGCCTGGCCGGGCGTGGGCGTCCCGTCCTGAACGGTCATGCGTTTTCGCTTACCTCGAGCACGTCCGCATCGAAGCAGGTGCGGTCGCCGGTGTGGCAGGCGGCCCCCACCTGGTCCACCTTGAGCAGGATCGTGTCGCCGTCGCAGTCGAGCGCGGCGTGCCTGACCCACTGCACGTGACCCGAGGTGTCGCCCTTCACCCAGTACTCCCCTCGACTGCGGGACCAGTAGGTCGCCCGGCCCGTGGTGAGGGTGCGGTGCAGCGCCTCGTCGTCCATCCAGGCGAGCATCAGCACCTCGCCGGTGTCGTGCTGCTGCACGATCGCGGGCACGAGCCCGTCAGCGGCGCGCTTCAGCCGTCCGGCGATCTTCGGATCGAGTGCCATGTGCCCAATTCTGCCGCACCGGGCTCCCGGGGCCGTCAGCCGAGCGGGGCGGGCGTGCGGCGGCGTCGCAGCTCACCGGTCCCGTACGGCCTACGCGGTCGCCTCGGCGGGCCCGGCTTGAGGGTGCGCCGGGGCAGCGAGGACGGGTCCCTCCTTCGGCTCGATTCAGCCGATCGCCGATATCGGCAATCGTCTCGGCCATTACCGCCATAACGGCCGGAATCATTTCGTGACGACCGGGCGGCAAATACTCCGGCGATTCGCCCGTTGATTGTCGCGTATTCGTTCGCGGTATTGTCCGCCCTCGCGCCCTCACGTATGTTCCGGCTTGACGTCACCGGAAATCCAGGGAGATACCTTGTCCGATCTCGCGGCTCCCCAACTCGTCGTCAACAGCCGGATGATCTATTTCGGCTGGGTGCCCGCCGATCCCGAGGCCGTGGCCGCACTCGTGCCGGACGGCCTCAAGCCGATGGCCAACGGACAGGTGTTCATGAACCAGTACGTCGTCGACCGGCCCGAGCAGACGTCGGGCTTCGGCGCGTACTCGCTGACCTACATCGGCCCCGACCTGGAGGACGCCTACGCTCCCGACGGCGTCACCCCAGGCCGCTGGTGGACGCACTACTTAAACTCCAGCCCCGTCGTGCGCGAGTACGCGGCCGAGCGGGGAGCGCCGGCCACGCCCGGCCGTACGACGATCAAGGTGAGCGGCAGAAGGCTGGTGGCCACGACCGAGTCAGACGGGGTCCCGGTCATCCGCACGACGGCGCGGATCGGCCGCACCGGCGAGGCGGTCAACCGCGGCCAATTGCGGTACATCACGGAGGTCGGCGGGCAGAAGGTCAGCGGCGTCTATCCATTCGTGGCCGAACCCGTCGACCCCTTCGAAGTGGTCTCGGTGGAATTCCTGGAGCCGGACCATTCGGTATACGCCCTGAGGCCGGCCGATCCCCTGCAGATCGTCTGGGGTTTCTACTCCCCCAGATCGTCGTTCACGTATCCGGGCGGCGAATCGGTGATGACCTGAAATCACGGTCCGGAAATGGGGCCTTTTCAGCTCAGGGTCGTGACCAGGGACAGCGGCAGGTCACGCACGGGCCGTACGGTGAAGCCCTCGGCGCCTCGGTAGACGGACCCGGCGACCCATCGCGCGGTGTTGGACGAGACCACGCGGCCACTCGCGTTGACGAGGAACGCCGGGGCGGGGATCTCGCGGAGCGCGGGGAGCACCGCGCCGTCGAACCGGCGGACGAACACGTCGGCGGCCGCGACGCCGACGAACGCGCCGTCGAGGACGACAGGCACCGAGAGCGTGAGGCTGTACTCGTCCGTGCACAGATAGTCGACGTACGGCCCGCAGACGGTGCGCTCGGCGCCGGAACGCGGGCCGGTGTACCAGTCCCAGTGCGTGTAGTCGTAGAAGGCGCTGCTCGACGGGTCGAGGTCGCGGAGCAGTTGAACCGGGGTTCCTGAGGGGTTCTCCTGCCACCACTCGAGGTACCAGTGGGCGTCGGCGAGCAGGCCGGGCGCGGCGATGAACCCGATGCCCGCGACGAGCGCCGCGACGCCGTTGCCGGTCAGCCGTGCCCACAACAACGGCCGGAGCGCGGCGAGGTCCGCGGTCGACGGCGGGCGGCCGCGGCGCCGCACACACCGGGCGGACGCGTCGCGCACCTCGCGGAGAGCGCCGAAGACGCCCTCGACGGCGTCGGCCACGCGGGTGAGCGCCGTCGCGACGGCCTGGCCATGGGGCCCGGCGCCCACATCTGTGATCATTTCTTACTCCTCGAGCCCCAGCCGAAGCTCGATGAGATGGTCGATCGCGTCGAGCACGTGCCGCTCGGCGAGGGCTCTGGCCTGGTCGCCGTCGCCGCTCCCGATGGCGCGGGCGATGGCGTGGTGCTGGGCGGCCATCTCATCGTGCCCGCCGAGCGCCTCGTGAGAAAGCCAGAGCAGAGGTCCGATGTCGGCCTGTAACCGGATCTCCTCCTGAGTGAGTCGTGCGGACTGCGAGGCGGCCGCCACCTCGATGTGGAACCGGCCGTCCAGCCTCTGGAGTTGAGCGATCATGCCGGGCGGCATGCGCGCGGCGACGGCGGCCATCTCGTCGAGGGAACGCCACAGCGGCGCGACATCGGAGGGCAGCGCTCGCCGGGCGGCCAGCCGCGCCGCCGCTCCCGCGATGGCCGTGTAGTGGTCCCCCAGATCGCGCAACTCGTCGACGGCGAACAGGCGCAGCCGCGTGGCCACGTCGATCTCGGCCGGAGCGCGGACGAAGCTGCCGCCGCCGCGGCCGCGCCGGGTCTCTACCATCCCCCGCTGGCGCAGGGCCATGAGGGCCTCCCGGAGGGTGACCGTCGAGACGCCGAGGCTCGCGGCCAGCTCGGCCTCGCTGGGCAGCTGCTCCCCGTCGGCGAGCAGGCCCACGGCGATCGCGTCGGCGAGGCGCCGTACGACGGCCTCGACCCTGGCGGTGTTGTCCACCGGCGAGAAGACGGCGAGCCGGGCGGCGTTCACCACCATGCCGTCCCCACCGCCTTCGCCGTCCCCGCTGAGAATGAGCCGATCGAACCCCCGGTCGGCCACGCCTCCCCCTGGCCGGCGTTCCGCTGGGCCAGAAGTTAACACGGTGAATCCGGTCCGGGCCTTTACGGGAAACATTTAACCCCATATGTTTTCGGCCATGCCAGACCAAGCAGTCGGCCTCCGCGGCCTGCGCAAGAGCTTCGGAAGCGTCGAGGCGGTCGCCGGCGTGGATCTCGACGTCGCCGACGGGGAGTTCTTCGCGATGCTCGGGCCGTCCGGCTCGGGCAAGACGACCGTCCTGCGGATGATCGCCGGGTTCGAGTCGCCGACGGCGGGGACGGTCGAACTGGCCGGTCGGGACGTCACCCGGCTCGCACCGTTCGAGCGCGACGTGAACACCGTGTTCCAGGACTACGCCCTCTTCCCGCACATGAGCGTGCTGGAAAACGTGGAGTACGGCCTGCGGGTGAAGAAGGTGCCCCGGGCGCCACGCCGCGAGCGCGCCCTGGAGGCCCTGCGCACGGTGCGCCTCGAAGGCTTCGAGAAGCGACGGCCCGCCCAGCTGTCCGGCGGCCAGCGACAGCGCGTCGCGCTCGCCCGCGCCCTCGTCAACCGTCCGCGCGTGCTCCTGCTCGACGAGCCCCTCGGGGCGCTCGACCTCAAGTTGCGCGAGGAGATGCAGATCGAGCTGAAGGCGATCCAGCGCGAGGTCGGCATCACCTTCCTGTTCGTCACCCACGACCAGGAGGAGGCGCTCACGATGAGCGACCGGGTCGCGGTGTTCAATCAGGGCAGGATCGAGCAGATCGGCACCCCGGCGGAGATCTACGAGCGGCCCGCGAGCGCGTTCGTGGCCGGATTCGTCGGCACCTCGAACCTGATCTCCGGTGAGGCTGCCCGGGCCGTCCTCGGCAGGGAGGGGACCTACAGCGTCCGCCCGGAGAAGCTGCGGGTGGTCGCGGACGGCGGCGAGGGCGCCGGGCCGGACGAGCACAGCGCCGCGGGAACGGTGTCCGAGGTGGTCTACGCCGGGCCCGCCACCCGCTTCGTCGTCGACCTCGACGCCGGCGGGCGTCTGATCGCCCTGCAGCAGAACCTGCAGGTCTCGTCCATGGACGTCATGGGCCTGCGGGGCAGCAGGGTCAGTCTCGTGTGGCACCGACGGCACGAGTTCGCGATCGCGGACGTGAACGAGGCCGTCCCACGGGAAGCGGCACACCCATGACGCGGGCGCGCGGCATCCGACACCGCGCGCCGGCGTAACGAACGTCATCGAACAAGGAGAACCCCCCATGAGATCCCCCCACCGGCGCATCCGCCGGCACAGCCTCATCGCCACCGCCGCGCTGGCGCTCGCCGCCGTCGCCGGGTGCGGCGGCGGCTCGTCCACGACCGGCTCGGCCCCCGCCCCGGGAAGCACCGGCTTCACCCCGCCCAAGATCGAAGCGCTGAAGTCCCTCGGGCAGGGCGAGGGCCAGGTCAACCTGGTGGCCTGGGCCGGTTACGCCGAGGACGGCTCCAACGACCCGAAGGTCGACTGGGTGCATCCCTTCGAGGAGGCCACCGGCTGCAAGGTCAACACCAAGACCGCCGGCACCTCGGACGAGATGGTCAACCTGATGAAGACCGGCGAGTACGACGCCGTGTCCGCCTCGGGCGACGCCTCGCTGCGGCTGATCGCCTCGGGCACGGTCGCCCCCGTGAACACCGACCTCATCCCCAACTACAAGGACGTGTTCGAGGGCCTCAAGCTCAAGCCGTGGAACTCCGTCAACGGGGTGCCCTACGGCGTGCCGCACGGCCGCGGCGCCAACCTCCTGATGTGGCGGACCGACAAGGTCACGACGCCGCCGGACTCGTGGGGCGTCGTGTTCGACCCCGCCTCGCCGTACAAGGGGCACGTGACGGCGTACGACTCGCCGATCTACATCGCCGACGCGGCGCTGTACCTCATGTCGGCCAAGCCCGAGCTCGGCATCAAGGATCCGTACGCGCTGGACGACAAGCAGCTCCAGGCGGCGGTCGACCTGCTCAAGCAGCAGAAGGCGAACATCGGCGAGTACTGGTCCGACTACACCAAGGCGGTCCAGAGCTTCAAGAGCGGCGACACCGTGGTGGGGACGACCTGGCAGGTCATCGCCAACCTGACCCAGGCCGAGAAGGCCCCGGTCCAGGTGACGCTGCCCAAGGAGGGCTCGACCGGCTGGTCGGACACCTGGATGGTCGCGGCCAAGGCTCAGCACCCGACGTGTGCGTACAAGTGGATGGACTGGATCATCTCCCCCAAGGCCAACGCCCAGGTGGCGGAGTGGTTCGGCGAGGCCCCGTCCAACGCCAAGGCGTGTGGCGAGACGTCCGACAAGACGTTCTGCGACACCTACCACGCTGAGGACGAGAGCTACTTCTCCAAGGTCCACTACTGGACCACGCCGATCGCCCAGTGCCTGGACGGCCGTACGGACGTCAAGTGCACCGACTATTCGGAGTGGACCCGAGCCTGGACCGAGATCAAGGGCTGACCCCTCCCCGCGTGATCATGCACAGGTTCGCGCGCACCCCCGCCGACCAGGCACAACCCGTTTCGTGATCATGCACGGATTCGGCGACGTGCTGCTTGAGCTGGGAGGACGCAGTTCGTGATCATGCACAGCGGTATCGCGTGCATGATCACGGACGGCGATCCCCCAGGCCGGACGGCATTCGCGCGAACCTGCGCATGATCACGCCACGGATCGCCGCAGCTCAGCGGCCCTGATCGCGAATCCGTGCATGATCACGCCAGAGGGCGGGGGAGGTCGGCGGGGCTGCACGCGAACCTGTGCATGATCACGCCAAAGGTGGGGTGTGATCACACCGAAGATCGAGTGAGGGAGTGGGACGCATGACGGCTGAGGCCGCTGTGGGGAACGAGCGCGGCACGGGGCTGCGGCGGGGGGTGGCGGCGTACCTGCACAGGCACGCCCTGGTACGGCTGTCGCTGCTGCTGTCCGCTCCCCTCCTCTGGCTGGGGCTGGCCTACCTGGGGTCTCTCGCCGCCCTGTTCGTGACGGCGTTCTGGTCGACCGACACCTTCACGGGCGATCTGGTCAAGGTCTTCACCTGGGCCAACTTCCACGACCTCGTGACCGGCGACGTCTACCGGACGGTAGCCCTGCGCTCGGTGGGGGTCGCCGCCGCCGTGACGGTCATCGACCTGGTGATCGCCTTTCCCATGGCGTTCGCGATGGCCAAGCTCGCCTCGCCGCGGGCGCAGCGGTGGCTCGTGATCCTCGTCCTCACCCCGCTGTGGGCCTCCTACCTGGTCAAGGCGTACGCCTGGCGGGTTCTGCTGTCGTCGGACGGCATCCTCGGCTGGGGGTACGGCCTGACGGCGACGATCGCGACCCTCTCCTACCTCTGGCTGCCGTACATGATCCTGCCGATCTACGCCGGCCTTGAGCGGCTGCCCAACGCCCTGCTGGACGCGTCCGGCGATCTCGGGGCCCGCGGCCGGCGGACGTTCCGCACCGTGGTGTGGCCGCTGACGTTCCCGGCGGTCGTCGCGGGCTCGATCTTCACGTTCTCGCTCTCGCTGGGCGACTACATCACCGTGAAGATCGTCGGCGGTAAGTCCCAGCTCATCGGCAACGTCGTCTACGACAACATCGGCGCGGCCAACAACCTTCCCTTCGCCGCGGCCGTCGCCACCGTGCCCGTCGTGATCATGTTGGTCTACCTCGCGGCCGTCCGCCGTACCGGCGCCCTGGAGAACCTGTGAACCTTTCCCGTCCGGCCCGCCTCCTGCTCAGGGTCGCGCTGGTCGCCGGCCTCGGCGTCATCTACGTGCCGCTGGCCGTGGTGATCCTCAACTCCTTCAACGCCGACCGCACCTTCGGATGGCCGCCTCCTGGGCTGACGTTCCAGTGGTGGCGGTCGGCGTGGAACTCCAGCGGGGTCCGCGACGCCCTGTGGACCTCGGTACAGGCGGGGCTCGGCGCCACCGCGATCGCCCTGGTCCTCGGCACCATGGCCGCCTTCGCCGTGCAGCGGTACCGGTTCTTCGGCAAGAACACCGTCTCGCTGCTCATCGTGCTGCCGATCGCGCTGCCCGGAATCGTGACGGGCATCGCGCTGAGCAACACCTTCCACACGGTGCTCGGCGTCCCCCTCGGCATGCTGACGGTGATCGTCGGGCACGCCACCTTCTGCGTGGTCACGGTCTACAACAACGTGCTGGCGCGACTGCGCCGCGTGGGCCTGGGGCTCGAGGAGGCGTCGGCCGACCTGGGCGCCGACACGTTCACCACGTTCCGCCTGGTCACGTTCCCGATGATGCGGTCGGCGCTGCTCGCGGGCGGCCTGCTCGCCTTCGCGCTCTCGTTCGACGAGATCATCGTGACGACGTTCACCTCGGGGGCGGGGGTCAGGACCCTGCCCATCTGGATCTTCGAGAACCTCTTCCGCCCGAACCAGGCCCCCGTGGTCAACGTGGTCGCCGCCGCCCTCATCGTCGTCTCGATCGTCCCGATCTGGCTGGCCCAGCGGCTGTCCGGCGAGACCGCCACCCGCTGATCAGGAGGAGTGGGTGGCCGACGTCCACGAGGCGTACAGGTCGGCGTAGACGCCGGGCTCCTCGACCAGGACGGCATGGGGCCCCCGCTGGACGATGCGCCCGTGCTCGAACACGAGGACCTCGTCGGCCGCCTGTGCGGTCGACAACCGGTGGGCGATGGAGACCGCCGTACGGCCCCGGGTCACGCCGTCGAGGGCGCGCGCCAGCCGCACCTCCGTGGCGGGGTCGACCGCCGAGGTGGCCTCGTCGAGCAGCAGCAGGTCGGGGTCCGCGAGGTAGGCCCGGGCGAGCGCCACGAGCTGCCGCTCCCCCGCCGACAGCGACTCGCCGCGCTGGCCGACCTGCGTGTCCAGGCCCGCGGGCAGGCCCTCGACCCAGTCGGACAGGCCCAGTTCGGTCACGGCCCGCCGTACGTCGTCGAGGGTCGCGGACGGACGCCCGAAGCGGATGTTGTCGGCGAGGGACGAGTCGAACAGGAACCCGTCCTGGGGGACCATCACGATCCGTTCGCGCAACGAGGAGAAGCGCACGTTCCGCAGGTCGACGCCATCGACGAGGATGCGGCCCGAGGTGGGGTCCATGAGCCGGGTGAGCAGCTTGGCGAATGTGGTCTTGCCCGAACCGGTCTCGCCCACGACGGCGACGCGGGTGCGCGGCGCGAGCTCGACGGCGACGTCGTGGAGGACGGGGGCGCCGCCGGGGTAGGCGAAGCCGACGTTCTCGAACTCCACGGAGATCGGCCCCCGCGGCAGCGTCACGCCGTTCTCGGGGTCGGCGACGTCGGCGGGGGTGTCGAGGACGCCCAGGATGCGCCGCCATCCGGCGATGGCGTTCTGCGCCTCGTTGAGCACCTCGGTCGCGGTCTGCAGCGGGCTGATGAACAGGGTGATCAGGAAGAGGAACGCGATGAGCCTGCCGGGCGAGATCGAGCCGGACACGCCCAGTGCGACCCCGGCGACCACGACTCCCGCGATGGCGATGGAGGCGACCAGTTCGGTGATCGGGAAGGTGAAGCCGATGATCTGCTGGGCCCTGGTCTGCGCCTTGCGCTGTTCCTCCACCGCGGCGTCGATCCGCGTGGAGGTGCGGTCCTCGGAGCCGTAGGCGCGGATGACGGCGCTGCCGACGACCGCCTCGCTGACGCCGGAGAGGACGTCGCCCGTCCGCTCGCGCACGCGGATGTAGGCGCGGGACACCAGCCGCTGGAACCGCGGCAGGGCGATCACGAGCGGCAGGAAGCAGACCCAGACCAGCAGCGTGAGCTGCCAGGAGTAGACCGCCATGAGCACGGTCGCGACGATGAGCTGCCCGAGCGAGACGATGACGAGCAGTCCGCCCCACTGCATGAACGTGCTGATCTGGTCGACGTCGCTGGTGACGCGGGAGACCAGCGCGCCGCGCCGTTCGGTGTTCTGGGTGAGCACCGACAGGTCGTGGACGTGGCGGAAGCCCTTGCCGCGCAGGGTGGCGAGCCCGGCCTCCGTCGACTTGTAGAGCCTGACGTTCATCAGGTAGCCGCACAGCGCGGTCAGCAGCACCGCCACTGCGCACAGCAGGGTCGCGTTCCTGATGAACGGCAGATCGGGCGTGTCGCCGAGTCCGCGGTCGATCACCTGCTGCACGGCGACGGGGACGATGACCTTCCCGACGGTCGCCAGCACGGCGAGGCAGAGGGTGCCGGTCAGCCCGCGGCGGAACTCCGGCGACAGGCTCAGGCCATGCCGTACGGTCTCCAGCGCGGTGCGCTCGGCGGCCTGCAGGCCGCCGGGCCTTTCGCCCGTGGCGGTCGTCTCCTCTGTCACGGCGGTCATGCCACGATCTCCTCGTCGGTGTCGAGCGCGGCCCGTTCGGCCTCCTCGCGCTCGTAGGCGGTCACCAGGGCCCGGTAGCCCTCGCAACGCGCCAGCAGCAGTTCGTGCGGGCCCTGGTCGACGACCTTGCCGTGCTCCAGGTAGACGACCTCGTCCGCCAGGGCGATCGTCGCCATCCGGTAGGCCACGACGATCACCGTGGAACCGGCCGCGCCCTCGCGCAGGCCGTGCAGGATGCGCTTCTCCACCTGGGGGTCCACGCTGGAGGTGGCGTCGTCGAGGATGAGCAGGCGGGGCTTGCGGACGACCGCCCTCGCGAGCGCGATCCGCTGCCGCTGGCCGCCCGACAACGTGGTCCCCCGCTCGCCGACGCGCGTGTCCAGCCCGGACGGCAGGGCGCTGACGAACCCGTCGGCCTGGGCCAGCCGCAGGGCCGCCCACACGGTCTCGTCCGGGATGTCGTGGCCCAGCGTGATGTTGCCGCGGACGGTGTCGTCGAACAGGAACGTCTGCTGGAGCACCAGGGCCACCGCGTCGCTCACGCCGCCCCGCGCGACCTCGCGGACGTCGGTCCCGTCGACCCGCACGGCTCCTTCGCCGGGGTCGATCAGCCTTCCGAGCAGCAGGGTGAGCGTGGACTTGCCCGAGCCCGTCGGCCCCACGACGGCGACGGTACGGCCCGGCTCCACCGCGAAGCTCACGTCACTGAGCACGGCCGTACCGGGCAGGTAGCCGTAGGTCACCCCGTCGGCCCGCACTCCCGCCGGAGTGTCTGCGGCCAGGCTCGCCGTGCCGTACTCCATGGACCCGGTGGCGTCGAGGACGTCCTGCACCCGGGTCCAGCCGACGACGCTGCGGGGAAGCTCGGCGAGCACCCAGCCGAGCGCGCGGATGGGGAAGGCGAGGAGCGTGAAGAGGTAGGCGACCTGGATCAGGTCTCCGGCGACGACGTCGCCCGCCTCGAGCCGCGTCGCGCCCACCAGCAGCACGGCCAGCACGCCGATCGTCGGCAGGGCCTCGAGCAGCGGGTCGAACAGCCCGCGCACCCGGCCGACGCCGACGTTGGCGTCGCGCAGTTGGTCGGCGCGCGCCTGGAACCTGCGGGCCTCCGCGTCCTCCCGGCCGAGCGTCTTCACGACGAGCGCGCCGTCGAAGCTCTCGTGCGCGACCTCGCTCACCTCGGCCCTGAGCTGCTGCGCGCGCATCGCAAGGGGGGACAGCTTGCGCTGGTAGATCAGATTCAGTACGGCGATAGCCGGAAATATCAGGAAACCGACAATGGCAAGGACGGGGTCGATGAGCAGGATCGCCCCCGCCGCCGTCACGAGCATCACGACGACGCCCACGGCCATCGGGAGCGGCGCGAGCGGCGCCCAGGCCGCCTCGACGTCGGAGTTGGCGTTGGACAGCAGCTGGCCCGTCGGATGCCGGTGGTGCCAGGCGAGCGGCAGCCGCAGATACTGCCGGGTCACCGCGCGCCGGGAACGGGCCTGCATCCGGTACTGCATGACTCCGGCGAGGATCCGCCTGCCCATGATCCCGGCGGCCTTCAGCACCGCGACGCCGACGATCAGCAGGGCCGCCCCCACCAGCGCGCCGGTGTGGAAGCGGCCGTCGCGGAAGGCGGGCAGCACGACGTCGTCCGTCGCCCTGCCGAGAGCCCACGAGGATCCGACGGTCATGACGCCGTAGACCGCGCTCGCGAGCACCGCGCTGGTGAAGATGCGCGGCTCCGCTCTGATCGCCGTGCCGATGACCCGCAGACCGCGGGCCATGACGGATTTCTTCGGGCGCGCGGGGGGGTCGTTCGACGGCACGCCGGCTTTCCTCTCGATCGGGGAACATCTGGCCGCCCGGTCCGAGCGCCAGCGAATCGGACGATACCTACCCCGGCGTGGGCCCGAATCGGTCTCCCGACCGACGCGACACCAAGCCTTTAGTCCTAGATAATCCTTATCATCACGATCAACCAAATTATTCCTGAGCTTGCGGGTGATCGCAGATCGGGCGGCCGGGACTAGGCTGCCCCCGTGAGTTTTGTACGGGACGAACGTGCGGCCATCTCCACGACTCTGGACGAAGCCGGCCCCGATGCTCCGACGCTCTGCGAGGGCTGGACGACGGCCGACCTCGCCGCGCATCTCGTGCTCCGCGAGCGCCGCCCCGATGCCGCCGGCGGCATCGCACTGAGCTTCCTGTCCGGCTACGCCGGCTCTGTCCAGAACCGTCTCAAGACCGGCCGGCCCTACGCCCAGCTGGTCCAGTTCGTACGGCAGGGCCCGCCGATCTGGTCCCCGTACCGCATCCGCGGGCTGGACAAGCTCGTGAACTCCGTCGAATTGTTCGTCCACCACGAGGACGTCAGGCGGGCCCGTCCCGGCTGGGAGCCTCGCGAACTGCCTCCCGCGGCGGAGGAGGCCCTGTGGGGCCAGCTCAGGAGCGGCGCCAAACTCTTCCTGCGCAAGTCTCCGGTGGGCGTGGTGTTCCGGCGCGCCTCGGGCGGCGAGGTCACGGCCAAGAAGGCCGCGCCCGAGGTGGTCGTCACCGGCGACACCGGCGAGCTGATCCTTTTCGCCTTCGGGCGGGGGGAACACGCCCGGGTGACCTTCGAAGGCGACGCGGACGCGGTGCGGCGGCTGCGCGAGACCCGTCTGGGCATGTGACACGGTAGATCGATCTAGACGGAAATCACGCATAACCTTGGCATGATGCGGCAGCATGAGGGCAGCGCCTCATGGTTGGAGCCCCGATGAACGCCAAGAAGATCATCACCTACGTGGCGGTCGCATTCGTCATCTTCTATCTGTTCACGCAGCCCACGGCCGCCGCGGCGGCGGTGAAGGGGCTGTTCGACGGCGTCTCCACCGGGGCCGAGCGTCTGTCGTCGTTCTTCACGACGCTCGTGAGCGGCTGAGGCCTGCCGCGTTCTCAGCGGATGGGATGGTAGGGGCTCGTGGCCTCCCGGCTAGTTATGATCTTCCGTGTCGCCGGGTACAAACAGCCGGGAAACTGACTGCAGGAGGCCCCCCAATGCAGGTCAAGAAGGTTCTTACGTACGCGGCCATCGCGTTCGTGGTCTTCTACCTCTACAACCAGCCGCGTGCCGCAGCCGGCGCCGTGAACGGCGCCTTCGACATGGTGAACACCGGCGCTACCCGTCTGGCGACCTTCTTCACGACGGTCCTGCAGTGATGTGATCCCGGCCCGGTGTGCCGAAGGGGATTCCGCACACCCGGTCTCGTCTCCACCCCGGTCACCGCGCCGAAAGGCGGCGCGGTGGCGTGGCGGCCCTTCCACCGGCGGCCCTCGCGTGTTACGCAGACAGGATGGGAGACCGCCACAGCGCCGCCGACGCTCGACAACTCGATCCCGTCGCCCGCAGAGTCCTCGAACGCGTCGAGGTCGACGGCATCGAGTTGGTCCGATTCATCTACGCCGACCACGGCGGGGTGATCCGCGGCAAGGCCGCCGGCCGCTCCCGCCTCTCCGAACGGCTCGGGTCCGGCATCGGCCACACGGTCGCGATGATGGCGATGTCGATGCTGGACCGGCTCCAGCCGGTCGAGGGCATGGGCCCGGTGGGCGAGGTCCGCATCGTCCCCGATCCCGCGACCTTCGTCCCGCTCCCCTACGCGTCCGGCGCGGCCGCGATGCTCTCCGATCTCCGGGAGATCGACGGGAGCCCGTGGGCGGCCTGCCCGCGGACGTTCCTCAAGGACGCCGTGGCCCTGCTCGGCACGGAGGGCCTCACCCCCGTCGCGGCGTTCGAACCCGAGTTCACGCTCGGCCGCAGGCTCCCCGATCCGACCGGCGGACCCGACCGGCTCGTCCCCCTCGACGACAGCCTGTGCTACGCCGCGGCCGGCTTCGACCTCGCCCACGACTACACCATGGCGCTCGTACGGGCCCTGGAGGCCCAGGGGCTGCCGATCGAGCACTACTACCCCGAACTGGGGGCCGGCCAGCACGAGCTGTCCATCAGGCCCACGACCGCGCTCAAGGCCGCGGACAACCACGTGATCTACCGGGAGACCGTGCGGGGGGTGGCCTTCCGGATGGCGATGTGGGCCTCCCTCGCGCCCAAGCCGATCGCCGGCCAGGCGGGTAACGGCGCCCACCTGCACGTCTCCCTGTGGGACACCGATCTGGAGCACAACCTGTTCGCCGACGGCAAGGGCGGCCTGTCGTTGCTCGGGCGCCGCTTCATCGCGGGCGTCCTCGCTCACCTGCCCGGGCTCGTGGCGCTGACGTGCCCCAGCGTCAACAGTTACCGGCGCCTGCAGCCCCGCACCTGGGCGAGCGCGTACGCCTGCTACGGCCCGGACAACCGCGAGGCGGCGGTCCGGATCTGCTCGCCCATGAGCGGGAACGTCGAGGCCTCGACGAACCTCGAGATCAAGCCCTCGGACTCGTCGGCCAACCCCTACCTGTCGCTCGGCGCCGTCCTCCACGCGGGGCTGGACGGCATCCGGCGCAAGCTCGACCCCGGCAAGCCCGTCACCGTGGACCCCGACACGCTGACCGAGAAGGCACGCGCCCGGCTGGGCTGCGAGAGACTCCCCGCCTCGCTCGCGGAGGCGCTGGACGCGCTGGAGGCCGATCCGCTCCTCATGGACGCCCTCGGGCCGTTGCGGAGCGCCGCCTTCCTGGCCGTCAAACGGTCCGAGGTCGCGGACTTCGCCCGCCAGGACGTCGCGTACGAGACCTTCCAGCATCTGCGCGCGTTCTGAACCGCGCGGGAGCGGATCAGAACGCGGAGGGCGGTTCCGGGCCGGCGCGGGCCCGAGGGAGGGCGGGTTCCGGGCTGGCGCGGGCCCCGTTGCTCCGTTTTAATCGGCTCGGTGAACCCGATCGGCATCAAGGAGGTGGCGGCGCACGCCGGCGTCTCCCCCGGCACCGTCTCCAACGTGCTCAACCGCCCGGAGAAGGTCGCCGCCGCGACCCGCGAGCGGGTCCAGCGGTCCGTCCGCGAACTGGGATTCGTCCGGCACGGGTCGGCGTCGTCGTTGCGGGCCGGTCACAGCAGGACCATCGGGCTGTCCGTCATCGACATCGGCAACCCCTTCTTCACCGACGTCGTCACCGGGGTCGAGGACATGGCCAGCGAGCTCGGCTACGCCGTGATCCTCGGCAACTCCGCGGGGAACGCCGCGAAGGAGGAGCGGAACCTGCTCGTCCTGTCCGAGCAGCGGGTGCGGGGGGTGCTGATCACCCCGTCCTGAGACGACCCCGTCCGGCTCGACCGCATCCGCGAGCGCGGCATCAATCTCGTCCTGGTCGACCATCCGGCCCACCGGCCCGACCAGTGCTCGGTGGCCGTCAACGACGTGGCCGGCGGCCGGCTGGCCGTCGCCCATCTGCTCGACCGGGGAGCCCGCCGCATCGTGTTCGTGAGCGGCCCCTCATCCATCCGGCAGTGCCGGGACCGCCTGGAAGGGGCGCGGCAGGCCGTGCTCGAGGCAGGACTCGACCCGGCCCGCGCGCTCGCCGTGCAGACGGTGACGAGCATGAACGCCGGATGCGGGCAGCAGGTGGCCGAGACCCTGCTCGCGTCGGGAACGCTGCCGGACGCCGTGTTCTGCGCCAACGACCTGCTGGCCCTCGGCCTGCTGCGCGGGCTGCTCCAGGCCGGGGTCCGCGTGCCAGGCGACGTGATGCTGATCGGCTACGACGACATCGACTTCGCCGCCGCCTCGGCCGTGTCGCTCAGTTCGATCACTCAGCCGACGTACCGGCTCGGGCGCATCGCCACCCAACTGCTGCTCGACGAGTGCGACAACCCCGAGCGGCACTCCCACCAGCAGATCATGTTCCAGCCGACGCTGGTCGTCAGAGAGTCGACGGCCGCGCAAATCGCCACCTCCTAATCAGGGGGAAAGGACAACGAACCGTCAGTGCGTGGAATGCAATACCGTTCGGTTCGCTCTATTTCCGGTTGATTCGCCTAGACGGAATTCGATGCCCGGCCTGACGATGGAAGGGCAATCCCCGATCGCCGTCCAACGGCCCTGATCGGATAGGAGAGAGCATGAACGGAAAGCGTCTCCCAGCTCTTCTGAGTCTGGCACTCCTTCCCGCCATCGCCTTCGGGGCGGCGCAGACGGCCGAGGCCGCCACGCACGACCCCGGAACCTCGTCGGTCGCCGAGACGTCGTCCGGCACCGACCTCGGCAGCAACATCGGCGCCAACATCGGCACTGCGTCCGGCACGATGCAGGACCAGACGCGGGACCAGATGCGGGCCCCGAAGCTCGACCCGGTGGACGGCGAGTCCACGGAATCCGAGGAGTCCGAGCAGTCCGAGCAGCAGGAGGGCAACATTCCCGAGGAGACCTCGCGAGAGGGCTACATGCGGGAGGAGTCCGTCAGCGGCACGCCCATGCAGGAGCAGTCCCTGCGTGACCAGTCCGAAGCTCCGATCGAGGAGCCCCGGCACCGCTGGTCGGAGCAGGGCGAGTGACGCACCCGCACGGCGGACGGTGAAACCGTACGCCACGGAAAAAGCGCCACATGAATGAACAAGGAGGCGGCCTCCGGTGAATCCGGAGGCCGCTTTCTCGCATATTCGGGGAATTTCCGGGAATCGCCGCGCGGGCCGGATCACCGGTGCGCTTAATTCAAACTCCCCCTGCGGTAAATAGCATTTCCGCCTTTTCCCGGGGCGCTCAGCGGACGGGGTGACCGGCGGCCCGCAGCGTCTCCTTCACTTCGTGGATCTTGAGCTGGCCGAAGTGGAACACCGAGGCGGCGAGCACCGCGTCGGCTCCCGCCTCGACGGCCGGCGGGAAGTCCTCCAGCCGACCCGCGCCTCCCGAGGCGATCACGGGGACCGTCACCGCCGCACGGACGGCCCTGAGCATCTCCAGGTCGTAGCCCGCCTTGGTGCCGTCGCCGTCCATCGAGTTGAGCAGGATCTCCCCCACACCGAGCTCCTGGCCCCGCGCGGCCCACTCGACGGCGTCGAGGCCCGTCCCGCGGCGCCCGCCGTGGGTGGTCACCTCGAACCCGGACGGCGTGGGCGGCCCGTCGACGACCCGGCGGGCGTCGACGGACAGCACGATGCACTGGGAGCCGAACCGCCGCGACGCCTCGGTGAGCAGTTCGGGCCGCGCGATGGCGGCGGTGTTGACGCCCACCTTGTCGGCGCCGGCGCGCAGCATCCGGTCCACGTCCTCGACCGCCCGGATCCCCCCGCCGACGGTCAGCGGGATGAAGACCTGCTCGGCCGTGCGGCGGACCACGTCGAGCATGGTCTCCCGCTCCCCCGACGACGCGGTGATGTCGAGGAACGTCAGCTCGTCGGCACCCTCGGCGTCGTAGCGGCGGGCGAGCTCGACCGGGTCGCCCGCGTCACGCAGGTTCTCGAAGTTGACGCCCTTGACCACCCGCCCGGCGTCGACGTCCAGGCAGGGGATGACCCGTACCGCGACAGTCATGGCGACCGCTCCCCCCGGTAGGCCTCGACCTCGACCTCCACGAGCATGCGCGGGTCAACGAGCCCCGCGATCTGGACGCTCGTGCAGGCGGGCCGTACGGCGCCGAACACCTTGCCGTGCGCCTGGCCGACGGCCTCGAAGTCGTCGGCGTTCACGACGTAGAGCCGCGTGCGGACGACCTCGGAGACGGACACACCCGCCTTCTCCACCGCGTCGAGCGCGATGGAGATCGCCGTCAGCGTCTGGTTGTAGGCGTCGCCGACGTGCTGGATCTCCCCGCCGACGGTGGCGGTGCATCCGGACACGAAGATGTGCGGACCCGCGACGACCGCGCGCGCGTAGCCGTACCGGTCCTCCCAGGGACCGCCGGACGAGATCCGGGTGAAGGTGACAGGCTCGTTCATCGGCCGCTCACCGCCGCGAGCGCCTCTTCCAGCGTGAACGCCTGGGCGTACAGGGCCTTGCCGACGATGGCGCCCTCGACGCCGTCGGGGACGAGGGTGGACAGGGCACGCAGGTCGTCGAGCGAGGAGACGCCGCCGCTGGCGATCACGGGGCGGTCGGTCCTGGCGCAGACCTCGCGGAGCAGGTCGAGGTTGGGGCCGCGCAGGGTGCCGTCCTTGGTCACGTCGGTGACGACGTAGCGGGGGCAGCCCTCGGACTCCAGCCGGTCGAGGACCTCCCACAGGTCTCCGCCCTCCTTGGTCCAGCCGCGCGCGGCGAGGGTGGTCCCCCGGACGTCGAGCCCTACCGCGATCTTGTCGCCGTGCTCGGCGATGATCTTGGCGCACCAGGCGGGGTCCTCCAGCGCGGCCGTGCCGATGTTGACGCGCCGGCAACCGGTGGACAGGGCCGCCTCGAGCGAGGCGTCGTCGCGGATCCCACCGGACAGCTCCACCTGCACGTCCAGGGCGCCGACCACGGAGGCGAGCAACTCGCGGTTGTCACCCCGGCCGAACGCCGCGTCCAGGTCGACCAGATGGATCCACTCCGCACCGGCCTGCTGCCAGGCCAGCGCGGCGGCGAGCGGATCCCCGTACGACGTCTCCGTCCCGGCCTCGCCCTGTACCAGGCGGACCGCCTGTCCGTCCGCGACATCCACGGCTGGGAGCAATACGAGCGACATTGGTCACGACCTCCGGTCGAAGACGATGGTGACGAGCACGGGGATCAGCAGGATGGAGAAGATCAGGATGCCGAGCCGGGCCATCCAGCCGTCGAACAGGATCCAGGCGATCACCTGGACGATGAACCACAACAGCGCGAGGACGCCGTTCTCGGTGCGGCGGCGCCGCGCGAGCCTGCCCTGCTGCCGGGCCACCCGGACCGGCCGCGGCAGCACCGCGGTGACGCGGCCGCGTAATTCGCGCCTCCGGGCCGCCCTGGCCTCGCGCACGGCGCGAGCGGCCGCGAGGCGTTCGCGCTCGGCTTCGCGCTCCGCCCGCCGCCTGGCCCGCTCCTTGCTCATCGTTTCTCCCGTCCCGGCCGCCGGCTCGGCCCGCTCACAACGTGCGCAGCCAGTTGTCCAGCAGCGCGGCTCCGGCGTCGCCGGACTTCTCGGGGTGGAACTGGGTGGCCGACAGGGGCCCGTTCTCCACGGCCGCGACGAACGGCACGCCGTGCTCGGCCCAGGTGACCAGCGGCTGCTCGAAGCCGGGACCGGCCGTGAGCCGCCAGTCGCGCACGCCGTAGGAGTGCACGAAGTAAAAGCGGGTGCCCGCCTCGATCCCGTCGAACAGCACGCTGCCGGCCGGGACGGAGACCGTGTTCCACCCCATGTGCGGGAGCACGGGCGCGTCGAGGCGCTCGACGGTCCCGGGCCACTCGCCGCAGCCCTGGGTGTGCACGCCGTGCTCGACGCCCTTTTCGAACAGGATCTGCATCCCGACGCAGATGCCGAGCACCGGGCGCCCGCCCGCGAGACGGCGGCCGACGATCTGGTCGCCGCGGACGCTCTTGAGTCCCTCCATGCAGGCGGAGAAGGCCCCGACGCCGGGCACGACGAGTCCGTCGGCCTCGAGCGCGGCGTCCCAGTCCGCGGTCACGGTCACGTCGGCGCCCACCCGGGCCAGCGCGCGCTCCGCCGAGCGGAGGTTGCCCGATCCGTAGT
This sequence comes from Planotetraspora kaengkrachanensis, assembly GCF_016862895.1. GTDB lineage: Bacteria > Actinomycetota > Actinomycetes > Streptosporangiales > Streptosporangiaceae > Planotetraspora > Planotetraspora kaengkrachanensis. The sequence continues at coordinate 139,404 of NZ_BONV01000001.1, forward strand.
CGAGGATCACCACACGTCTGCCTACTGCCACCACATCACCCCTGCCGTGATCGCCAGCGCGGCTCCGACCCCGGTCAGCACCGCGAGCACCTTGAGCTTCTGCCGTATGGCGGAGTAGACCCCTCCGAGCAGGAAGAGCCCGATGAAGATCATGCCACCCGACGCGAGCGTCATCAGAGGACGCCCTTCGTGCTGGGCACGCCGGTCGCGCGCGGATCCCGCTCCGAGGCCTCGCGCAGGGCGCGGGCCAAGGCCTTGAACTGCGCCTCCACGATGTGGTGGGCGTTTCGCCCGTACGGCACATGCACGTGGAGGCAGATCGCCGCCTGGGCGACGAACGACTCCAGGATGTGGCGCGTCAGGGTCGTGTCGTAGTCCGGGCCGATCATGGGCGCCATGCCCTCGGGCTCGGTGTGCACGAGGTACGGCCGGCCGGACAGGTCGACGGTGACCTGGGCCAGTGCCTCGTCGAGGGGGCACGACGCGCTGCCGAAGCGGCGGATGCCCGACTTGTCGCCCAGAGCCTCACGGAACGCGGCGCCCAGCGCGATCGCGGTGTCCTCGATCGTGTGGTGGGAGTCGATGTGCAGGTCGCCCTCGGTCTTCACGGTCAGGTCGAACAGCCCGTGCTTGCCCAGCTGGGCGAGCATGTGGTCGTAGAACCCGACACCGGTCGCCACGTCGACGACACCGGTGCCGTCCAGGTCGACCTCGACCAGCACCGACGTCTCCTTGGTGCTGCGCTCGACCCGGCCGCGGCGTTGGTCACTCATCCGAGGATCCCTTCCAGGGCGGCCCGGAAGGCCGCCATCTCGTCCTTCGTCCCGATCGACACACGGAGCCAGCCCGCCGGACCGGTCTCCCTGATCAGAACGCCCTGCTCAAGCAGGCCCTCCCATACGGCGCGCCGGTCCGGAAAACTACCGAATAGCACGAAGTTGGCATCCGAGTCAGCGACCGACAGGCCACGATGCCGTAGCCAGTCGACCGTCGCGTCCCGCTCGGCCCGCAGCGCGCCGACGGTCGCGAGCAGTTCCTCGCGATGCGCAAGCGCGACCCGGGCCGCCGCCTGGGTCAGGGTCGACAGATGGTACGGCAGGCGGACCAGCAGCATGGCGTCGACGACGGCCGGATCTGCGGCCAGGTAACCCAGCCGCGTGCCCGCCATTGCGAACGCCTTGGACATGGTCCGCGTGACGATCAGGCGTGGGCTGGCCGGCAACAGGCTGAGGGCCGACGGCGTGCCGGTCCGCGCGAACTCGGCGTACGCCTCGTCGACCACCACCATCCCCGGGGCCGCGGCCGCGATCCGCTCGATCACGTCGAGGGGCAGGGCCGTACCGGTCGGGTTGTTCGGCGAGGTCAGGAAGACGACGTCCGGGCGGTGGGTCTCGATGGCCCGGACGGCGGCGTCCACGTCGATCGAGAAGTCCTCGTCGCGGGCTCCCTCGATCCACCGGGTGTTCGTGCTCCCCGCGATGATCGGGTGCATGGAGTAGGACGGCTCGAACCCGATGGCCGAGCGCCCCGGGCCGCCGAACGCCTGCAGGATCTGCTGGATGATCTCGTTCGACCCGTTGGCCGCCCAGAGCTGGCGGGCGGTGAGGCCGTGGCCGAGGTAGTCGGCGAGGTCCTTGCGCAGGTCGACCGCGTCCCTGTCGGGGTAGCGGTTGAGCGTGGCCGCCCCGTGCCGCACGGCCCGCGCGAGATCGTCGATCAGGGCGGCCGACGGCGGGTACGGGTTCTCGTTCGTGTTGAGCTGGACGGGCACGTCGAGCTGCGGCGCGCCGTAGGGGTGCTTGCCTCGCAGGTCGTCGCGGATCGGCAGGTCGTCGAGCGTCATGAGGGCACTTCCCAGTCGAAGCGGGCGCGGACGGCGGCGCCGTGGGCGGGCAGGTCCTCGGCGTCGGCGAGCGCGCTGACGTACGGCGCCGCCTCGGCGAGGGCCTCGCGGGTGTAGTCGACGACGTGGATGCCCCGCAGGAACGTCTGGACGGAAAGCCCGGAGGAGTGGCAGGCGCACCCGCCGGTCGGCAGCACGTGGTTGGACCCGGCCATGTAGTCACCGAGCGAGACCGGCGCGTACGGGCCGACGAAGATCGCCCCGGCGTTGCGGACCCGGGCGGCCACCTCGCGCGCGTCCGCCGTCTGGATCTCCAGGTGCTCGGCCGCGTAGGCGTCCACGACCGCGAGCCCGGCCTCGATGTCCGAGACGAGCACGATGCCGGACTGGCGGCCGGACAGGGCCTCGGTGATCCGCTCAGAATGGCGGGTCGCGGCGACCTGGCCCGGCAGTTCCTTCTCGACCGCGTCGGCGAGCTGGACGCTCGTCGTGACCAGGACCGCGGCGGCGATCACGTCGTGCTCGGCCTGGCTGATCAGGTCGGCCGCGATGTGCACGGGGTCGGCGGTCTCGTCGGCGAGGATCGCGATCTCCGTCGGGCCGGCCTCGGAGTCGATCCCGATGCTCCCCTTGAGCAGCCGCTTGGCCGCCGCGACCCAGATGTTGCCAGGCCCGGTGACCATGTCGGCGCGGGCGCACTCCTCAGTGCCGTAGGCGAACATCGCCACGGCCTGGGCGCCGCCCACGGCGTGCACCTCCTCGACCCCGAGCAGCGCGCACGCCGCCAGGATCGTCGGATGCGGCAGCCCGCCGAAGTCCTTCTGCGCGGGCGAGGTCACGGCGAGCGACCGGACCCCCGCCTCCTGGGCGGGCACGACGTTCATCACCACGCTGGACGGGTAGACGGCGCGGCCTCCCGGCACGTACAGCCCCACCCGGCCCACCGGCACCCAGCGCTCGGTCACCGAGCCGCCGGGCACGACCTGGGTCGTGGTGTCGGTGCGCCGCTGGTCACGGTGGACGAGGCGGGCCCTGCGGATCGACTCCTCAAGGGCGGCTCTCACGGCCGGGTCGAGCTCGTCGAGGGCGCGGGAGATCTCGTCGGCGGGGACCCGGGTGGAGGCCAGGTCGACCCCGTCGAACCTCGCCGTGAGCTCCCGGACGGCCGCCGCGCCCCGATGGCGGACGTCCGCACAGATGGGCCGCACCTTCTCCAGGGCGGCCTCGACGTCGAGCTCGGCGCGGGGCAGGACCTCGCGCAGGTCGCCGGGCAGCGACCCGCGCAGATCGATACGGGAAATCACCGTCCTAGTCTACGGATGACCAGGGACAGATCCCGTTCTGCCCACTATGCGGGACGCCGTGTTTCGCGGACGGGGACGAAGTTCCCCGACCTGCGTGATCTTCCAATTCCTCTCCCCGGTCGCGGGGAGGCGGCCGTCCGCGAACGCGCCGGCCGCCTCCGTCGTCACTGCTCGCGCCCGGGGGCTACGCCTTCTGGGACAGCTGGAACGACTGCGCGGCCGTGCCGTTGCACGTGTACTGCTGGAGCTGGACGGAGTCGGCGGCCGAGGCGCCGGGCACGTCCAGGCACTTTCCGCTGAGGCGGTTGACGAAGTGGTAGGACCCGCCGCCCTCGGAGACCGCCTGCCACTGCTGGTTGCCGCCCCCGCCGTACGCCCAGAGTTGGAGGAGGGCGCCGTCGGCCGTGGACACGCCCGTCACGTCGATCACCTGGGCGGGGTTGGTGCGGTTGTTCAGCCGCGCGAACCCGCCGCTGGTCGGCTGGACCTGGAACTGCTGGGCGAGGGTGCCGTTGCAGGTGTACTGCTGGACGGCGGTGCCGTTGGCCGAGGCGGCCGCCCGGGCGTCGACGCACTTGCCGTTGGCGCGGTTGACGAGGCTGTACCACGCCGTCGGGGAGATCGTGTCCGACGGCGGAGGGGCGCTCCCCCCGCCCAGCCACAGCAGGCTGTCGATGACGAACCGGTTCTGGGTCTCACTGGCGAACGTGGACGACAGACGGGTGTTGGTCGAGTAGTTCATGGCGTTGTGCCCGAAGTTCGCGTACACCATCTTGTAGTTCTTGTTCGTCCACATGATCGGGTAGTAGCCGCTGTACCAGGTCTGGTTGGGATCCGTGCCGACCGGGAAGTTCGACTGGTCGATCGACCCGAGGATCTTGATGTTGGGGTTGTTCCTCAGGTCGTTGCTCCAGCTGTACCACTCGCTGACCGACGAGGTGAACGTGCCGGGCAGGCGCTCCGTCGTGGGATGCCCCGCGCCGCCCTCGTTGCGGACGGTGACCGCGGTCGGGCCCCAGGTGTTGGACCTGAACGCCCCGGTGCCCAGGAACGCGTTGTGATACCACGACCAGCTCTGCGGGGCCGTGTTGAACGCCGACACGTGGAATCCCATCCACGCCCCGCCGCCCCGCATGTACTGCTCGAACGCCGACCGCTGGGCGGCCGTCTGCGGAAGGTCGTCAAGGAACAGGACGACCTGGTACTGCGCGAGGGTCGCGGCGTTCAGCTGGTTCCAGTCGGTGGTCGAGGTGTAGGAGAAGCCGTTCTGCGCGGCGGCCTGGGGGAACCACTGGTTCGCCTCTTTGGTGAAGTCGATGTGGGCCGCGTCCCAGGTGCCGCTGTAGAAGGCGAGCACCTTGAACTGCGGGGCGGCGGCCCGTGCGGGGTCGTGGGCGGGGACGGCGGCGAGCCCCAGCGCGACGGCGAACACGGCGAGCAGCCGGGTCCACGTGCGCGTCACCCCCATGTCGTGCCTGGTCATGAGCATGATCCTCTGTTCGATGACGGCTTCCGGCAGCAACGGGGCCCGTCCGCCTACGGGCACGGCCATGACCGGATCAAGGATGATGATCTGTTCTCTGCCGACTTGAGTCAAGTCATGTGAAATAGGCGGTAAGGAGAAGGGCCCGGCCGCACGGATCGCTAGTCTGTCCGGCGTGAGCAAGACCAAGGGCAAGGGCGGCCAGGGCACTCCGGCGACGGTCGCGCTGACGCAGGCGAAGGCGGAGTTCACCCTCCACCCCTACGACCACGACCCGAACGCCCAGGCGTACGGCGAGGAGGCGGCCGACGCGCTCGGCGTGCCGTACGAGCAGATCTTCAAGACGCTGGTCGCGGAGACCGAGGCTGGCCTCGCCGTCGCGGTGGTCCCGGTGGCGGGGAAACTGGACCTGAAGGCCTTCGCCGCGGCGCTCAAGGGCAAGCGGGCGGCGATGGCGGACGCGGTCAAGGTGGAGCGGGTCACCGGCTACGTCGTCGGCGGCATCAGCCCGCTCGGGCAGCGTAAGAGGCTGCCCACGGTGATCGACGAGTCCGCGCTGGGCTTCGAGACCGTCTACTTCTCCGCGGGCCGCCGCGGACTGCAGATCGAGACGGCCCCGGCCAATCTCGTACGGCTGACGCAGGCGGTCACCGCCCCCATCGCGAAGGCCTGAGCCTGTCGACTGTTGCCGTCGCCACCGGCCGCTCCCCCACTCGAGACTCGTAGCGAAGGACACCCGGAACGGGGGACGAACGTGACCGAACTGGTCGAGCTGACCGCGACAGAGATGTCGGCGCTGCTGCGTGAGCGGCAGGTGAGCGCCGTGGAGCTCACCGAGGCGCATCTGAGGCGGATCGACGAGGTCGGCGACCGGCTCAACGCCATCGTGACGCTGGTGGCCGACCGGGCGCTCGAGCAGGCCGCGCAGGCCGACGCCGACCTCGCGCGCGGCCACTGGCGCGGCCCGATGCACGGGCTCCCCGTCGCGCACAAGGATCTGGTCGACACGGCCGGGGTCAGGACGACGTACGGCTCACGCGTCTTCGCCGATCACGTGCCCGACCAGGACGACCTGCTGGTGCGCCGGGTCAGGGACGCGGGCGGCATCATGATCGGCAAGACCAACACCCCCGAGTTCGGCACGGGGTCGCACACGGTCAACGAGGTGTTCGGTGCGACCCGCAACCCCTACGACCTGTCAAGGAGCGCAGGCGGCAGCAGCGGCGGCGCGGCGGCCGCGCTCGCCGGCCGCATGGTGCCGCTGGCGGACGGCTCCGACATGGGCGGCTCCCTGCGCAACCCCGCGTCCTTCTGCAACGTCACGGGGCTGCGGCCGACCCCCGGGCGCGTCCCGTCGCCGTCGGCGAACGCGGCCTGGTACACGCTCTCGGTGCCGGGCCCCCTGGCGCGCACGGTGGCCGACCTGGCTCTGTTCATGACCGGCATCGCGGGCTTCGACCCGGCGTCGCCGTACGCGATCAGGGAGGCCGGCTCCGTCTTCGCGGGACCGCTGGAGCGCGACTTCACGGGCGCGCGGATCGCGTTCAGCCCCGACCTCGGCGGGCTGCCGGTCGATCCGGAGACCGCACGGGTGACCGCGCAGGCCGCGGGCGTGCTGACCGGCCTCGGCGCGACGGTGGAACAGGTCGACCTCGACCTGTCCGACGCCGAGGACGCCTTCCGGATCTACCGCTCGTGGTACTACGCCCTCGCGCTCGGCGACCTGCCGGAGGCGGGGCCGAACGTCACGTGGAACGTGGAGCAGGGCCGCACGGTGACGGGAGCCGACCTCGCCCGGGCCGAGCGGCTGCGCACGGGCCTGTTCCACCGGATGAACGCCTTCTTCTGCGAGTACGACTTCCTGATCGCGCCGGTCAGCCAGGTGCCGCCGTTCCCTGTCGAGGACCCCTACGTCATGGAGATCGACGGCACTCCGATGCCCGACTACCTGGCGTGGATGCGGTCGTGTTACTGGATCAGCGTGCTCCACGCGCCCGCCATGTCGGTGCCCTGCGGTTTCACCACCGGAGGGCTGCCCGTCGGGGTGCAGATCGTCGGAAGGCCGTGGGCCGACTTCGAGGTGCTGCGCCTGGGCCACGCGTTCGAGCAGGCCACGGGCACCTGGCGGAGGATGCCTGAGCTTCCCGGTGCTCAGGCGTCTCCCCGCAGCCGGTAGGTCAGCACGAACTCGAGGACCCAGAAGACGCCCGTGGCCACGACCGGCCAGGCGAACAGCACGCCGTGCGCGGTGAGCCCGAGCGACGTGGACGTGGTCAGCCCTCCCGCGGCGGAGGCCTGGATCGTTCCCTTCGCCGAACTCCCGACGAGCGACGCGACGTAGGAGCCCAGCAACCCGCCGCCGGCGACGCCCAGGACGGCGGGGACCGGTCGGGCGCGCGACAGGAGGTATCCCCCGACGCCGCAGACGAGGCCGCACGCCGCGCCGATGACGGCGAACCAGCCGTCCGCGGCGATGAGCGACTGACCCTCGAGGTCCGCAGGCTGCGGCCCCAGGTCGGTCAGGACGTACTGGGTGGGCGGCGCGACCGCCGACCACACGAACCCGGCCACCACCCCGAGCAGGGCCAAGGCGAGGACGGTCGTGACCAGCGTTGTCAGATTGCCCTTCAAATGCCGCACCGTCCAGATGGTACCTACATGGTGATCCGAGAAAGCCCCGATACCCTTGTGCTCCACCAGCCGTTGGCGAGGAGTAGGTGTGAGCGTGCAAGGCAATGGCCGCGAAGAGGTGTGGCGGATCGACCCCTCGGGGCCGCTCCGGGGTGACGTCGAGGTGCGCGGGTCCAAGAACGCCGTGTCCAAGCACATGGTCGCGGCCATGTTGGGAGACGGCCCGAGCACGCTGCACAACGCCCCCGAGGTCGGCGAGGTCGGCCTGACCGCGGCCATGCTGGAGGCGCTCGGCATCCACGTGGAGATCACCCCCGGGGAGATCACCATCGAGCGGAGCGACGAGATCCGGCCCCGCGTCCCCGAGGAGTACACCGGGCTCAACCGCATCCCGATCCTGATGCTCGGCCCGCTGCTGCACCTGGCGGGCGAGGCGTTCGTCCCCCTGGTCGGCGGCGACCCCATCGGGCGGCGCCCGGTCAACTTCCACGTGGAGGCGCTGCGGTCGATGGGCGCCGAGATCGAGGTCGGCGAGACCGGGATCACCGCCAAGGCGAACCGCCTGCGCGGAAGCAGGATCACGCTGCCCTACCCGAGCGTCGGCGCTACCGAGACGATCCTGATGACCGCCGTGCTCGCCGAGGGCAAGACGGTCATCAAGGGCGCCGCCATGGAGCCGGAGGTCGTGGAGCTCGCGCTGTTCCTCCAGCGGATGGGCGCGATGATCGAGCTCAGCCCCGACCGGCGCATCGTCATCGAGGGCGTGGAACGCCTGCGCGGCGCGTCCACGTGGCTCGCCGGCGACCGCATCGAGGCGTTCTCGTACCTGGTGGCGGGACTCGTCACGCGGGGTGAGGTGCGGGTGCACGGGTGCCCGCAGGACCGGCTGGTCACCGCCATCACCACCCTGGCGCGGATGGGCGCCCGGTTCGAGATCAACGACGACTGGCTGACGGCCTCGGCACCGGACGGCCTGCGCGCCGCCGCGGTGCAGACCGACACCCATCCCGGCTTCATGACCGACTGGCAGACGCCGCTGATGGTGTTGTTCACGCAGGCCGAGGGCATGTCGGTGCTCCACGAGACGGTCTTCGAGAACCGCCTGGTCTACGTGCCGGCCCTGCAGAAGATGGGCTGTGAGATCGAGGTCTTCGCGCAGTGCCTGGGCGGGCCCGCCTGCCGCTACCACGACACCAACGCCAAGCATTCCGCCGTGGTCCGCGGCGTGTCCGAGCTGCGCGGCGCCGACGTGATGTTGCCCGACATCCGGGCGGGCTTCTCCGCCGTGCTGGCGGCCGCCGTGGCCGAGGGCACCTCCACACTGCGCGGGGTCAACCACATCGAGCGGGGCTACCACCGGCCGTTCGAGCAGTTCACCTCACTCGGGTTGAAGATCAGCAGGGGATCGTAAAGTTTTCGCGGGCGGAGTTTGCGACACTCCGTCGCGTCGCACTGATAACCCGTGACCTCTCGCCTCCGCAGCACCGCCGTCGTGCTGGGTCTGTGCGGTGCGCTGGGCGGCGTCCTGGTCGCGGGAATGGTCCTGCCGCTCGTCGGCGGGGCCGGGGTCGCTACGAAGGGCGTCGCGTCCACCTTCACCGACCTGCCCGCGCCCCCGCGCGAGGAGCCGCTCCCGGAGATGACCCGGCTGCTCGACCGCAACGGCACGCAGATCGCGCAGTTCTACTACCAGAACCGCCAGTCGGTGGCTCTCGACCACGTCGCCCCCGTCATGCGGCAGGCGATCGTGGCCATCGAGGACTCCCGGTTCTACGAGCACGGGGGGCTCGACATCAAGGGCACCCTGCGGGCGCTGATCACCAACACGCAGGCCGGCGGGATCAAGCAGGGCGGCTCGTCGCTGACCCAGCAGCTCGTGAAGAACATCATGCTCACCCAGGCGGAGACGGAGCACGAGCGCACGCTCGCCCGTGTCAAGAGCATCCAGCGCAAGATCACCGAGCTGCGGTACGCGCTGGCGATGGAGAAGAAGTACTCCAAGAAGGAGATCCTGGAGCGCTATCTCAACATCGCCTACTTCGGCGCGGGGGCGTTCGGCGTGCAGGCGGCGGCTGAGCGGTTCTTCGGCACCGACGCCGCGGATCTGACCCTCGCTCAGGCCGCCACCCTCGCGGGCGCCGTACGCACGCCGTCCGACACCGACCCCTCACTCGGCGACGAGCAGCAGGCGCGGCTGCTGGAGCGGCGCAACCTCGTGCTCGACCGGATGGCCGACCTGAAGATGATCACACTGGAGACGGACAGGGCGACGGCGGCGACCCCGCTCGGGCTGCGCATGCGCGGAGAGCCCGGGGGTTGCGGCGGCAGCGCCTACCCGTACTTCTGCGTCTTCGTGGAGCACGAGGTGCTCAACAACCCGGCGTTCGGTCACACGCGCGCCGACCGTGAGCGCCGCCTCCAGAGGGGCGGGCTCACCCTGTGGACCTCGATCGACCCGGTCGCCCAGAAGGCCGCGCAGCAGGCGATCTCCGAACGGGTCAGCCCGAAGGACACCGAGGTCGCCGCCGAGACCATGGTGGAGCCCGGCACCGGGCTGATCAGGGCGATGGCCGCCAGCAAGAAGTACGGCCGCAATCCGCGCAACCGCAACTCCGGCCCGAGCACCACCTACAACCTGCCGGCCGACCGGGCGCACGGCGGCGGCAACGGTTTCCAGGCGGGGTCGACGTTCAAGGCGTTCACGCTGGCCACGGCCTTGTCGCAGGGCTGGCGGTTCGGCGAGGGCTTCGACACCCCCGGGGCGTTCGTGCCCTCGAGCGGATTCCGCGACTGCTCGGGCAAGCCGGTGAACGACCCGTCGGCCAGGATCTACAACGCGAGCGGAGAGGGCACCGGCGGGCCGTACAGCCTGGAACTGGGCACCTGGAAATCGGTCAACATCTTCTACATGAAGCTCGAGCAGGCCGTCGGGCTGTGCAACGTCGTGAAGACGGCGAAAGCGCTCGGCATCACGCGGGCCGACGGCAGGCCGCTGCAGGAGGTCCCCACCTTCACGCTGGGCGTCAACGAGATGGACCCCACCACGGTGGCCGCGGCCTTCGCGACGTTCGGCGCGCGGGGGCGCTACTGCCAGCCGATGGCGATCACCGACATCGTGGAGCGGGACGGAAGCCGGACGCAGATTCCGCCGAGTTGCACGCAGGCGCTCGACCCCGAGGTCGCCGACGCCGTGAACCACGTGCTCTCGGGCGTCTTCACCCAGGGGACGATGCGCGGCCAGTCGATCGGACGGCCGGCGGCGGGCAAGACGGGTACGAACAACGGCTACACGTCCGCCTGGTTCGCCGGGTACACGCCCAACCTCGCCGCGGCGGTGAGCGTCGGCGACATCCGCGGCTCCTACCGCTACCCGCTCACCGGGGTCGAGATCGGCGGCCAGTCCTACGGCGCCGTGCAGGGCGCCTCCCTGCCCGGCCCGATCTGGGTCGACTCCATGTCCGCCGCGCTGGACCACATCGACCCGGCCGGATTCGTCGCCCCGGACATGGCGCGATTCGGCGGAGGTTTCACCCCGGGCCTGAGGGAGTCCCTCGACGAGGAGGACCGGCGCAGAGGCCGGGACGGCGACAGAGGCCGGGACGGCGACCGAGACAGGGACGGCGACAGGGGCAGGGACGGCGACCGCAGGCAGGACCGAGGGGACGCCTGGGACGGCACGGACCAGGCCACGGGCGACGGGCCCACGGGCCGGGACGGCGGCGCGGGGGGACGGCCGCGCGGCCGCCACGGTGGATGGCCGGACGGCCGGCCGGACCGGTGGCACGGCGCGCCCCCCGGAGGACGCCCTGACATCCGGCACGACCGCCGCCGCGCCGGGCCGCACTCCGGCCCTCGCGCAGACCGCCCCGGCGCGTCACACGAGGGCGCGCGGAGGCCCGCTCCCAGAGCCCCTCAGGCGAACCCGCGGAGCGTGAACAGAGCCCCGCGGGGGAACGCCCCCCAAGGCCCGGCAGGAGCGCACAGGGGCGCGCAGGACGACAGGAGGAGGAACGCCCCCCACTCTGGGCGTGATCATGCATAGGCTCGCGAGCACACCCCCTGACCCGCCCGCCCACCCCCCGTGATCATGCACAGGTTCGCACGCAGGCCTCCCGACCTCGGCAACCCCTCACCGTGATCATGCACAGGTTCGCACGCAGGCCTCCCGACCTCGGCAACCCCTCACCGTGATCATGCGCAGATTCGCGGGCAGGCCTCCCCACCTGGGCGATCGCCCGTCGTGATCATGCACGCGGCCTCAGCCGTGCACGCGCAACGCGGCGATCACCCACTCCAGAGCGGGGACGGCCGGCGGGGACGGCTCCCTGCCGTTCAGGACGTCCAGCAACCGCCAGTACCGCTCCACCCGGGCGTCCGCCAGGGGTTCCAGCCACTGACGGAGCTCGGCGCGTGCCGCGACCGGCAGATCGGGGGACACGATGCGCTCGAGGACGGCCCTGCCCTCCGGCGACCCGGGCGCGACCCCCTCCGCCAGCGCGCGTCCCGCGAACTGTACGGCCGACGCCCGCACCTCGTACGCGGACTCGGGGCGCCGTCCCGTCTCTCCCCCGGTCACCAGCCGCCTGATCGCGAGCTGGAACTCCTCGTCTCCGACGAGCTCGGCGAGCTCGATCCAGGCGTCCACCTGTTCGGGGGCCGGATCGTCGGGCAGTTCGCGCATCCATTGCGCGATGACCGCGGCGTCGGCGTCGAGGTCGACCCCGGCGGTCACCCGGTCGACGAAGTCGTCGATGATCTGCCGGCGCTCGCGCACGGACAGCAGGGCCAGTTTGTGCATCAGCAACGTCTCCTCGGTCGTGCCGCCGCGCTCGGCGACCGTGCGCAACACGGCACGGCGCAGCCGCAGGGTGCGGATCTCCGCGTCCAGCGCTCTTACATGGGCCTGGGCCACCTCGGCCACGGAGGTCTGCCGCAGGAGGATCTCCCGGACGGACTCCAGCCCCACGCCGAGATCGCGCAGGGTCCTGACGAGGTCGGCGCGGGAGACCGCCTCGGCGTCGTAGAGGCGGTATCCCCCGGCGGACCGGCCGGCCGGGGGGATCAGGCCGATGTCGGACCAGAAACGGATCGTCCGTACGGGAAGCTCCGTACGGCGAGCGAGTTGCCCGATCGTGTAGAGCCGTGTCTTCTCGCTCACAGGATGAGCCTGCACCCTCCAGTCGCTGGAACCTCAAGCCCCGGGATCAGGAGCCGAGGCAGGCCGGGCCGAGCAGTTGCTTGAGGTCGCCCATGAGGGCCGGCGAGGGGGTGACCCGCAACCGGTCGTCGAGGCGCACGACCGTGGTCCGCGGCCCGTTGTGCACCTGGAGATGCACCTCCGTCGCCCCCGGATGGGTCGTCAGAACCTCCTTGAGGCGGCCGACGACGGATGGGGTGCACCGGGCCAGGGGCAGGCTGACGACGAGCGGGCCGCCGGTCTCTGCCGTGAGATCCGGCGCGGTCACCTCCATCGCGATGATCTTCGCGACGTCCTCCCGCTTGTCGATCCGGCCCTTGACGAAGACGATCGCGTCCTCGACAAGGATCGTGGCGCTCAGCTGGTAGGCCGAAGGGAAGATCATCACCTCGATGGCGCCCTCCAGGTCCTCCAGCATGGCGAGGACCCAGGTGTCGCCCTTCTTGGTCACCTTCCGCTGCAGGCCCGTCAGCAGGCCTCCGACGGTGACGATCTGGCCGTCGGGACGGTCCTCGGACTGCAGCGCGGCCACCGAGCAGTCGGCGCCGGACGCGAGGACGTGCTCGACGCCGAGCAGCGGGTGGTCGGAGACGTACAACCCGAGCATCTCCCGCTCGAACCGCAGCAGGGTGGTCTTGTCCCACTCCCCCGGCGGGATCCGCACGTCGAAGATCTGGTCCTCGGCCCCGCCGGCCGCGCCGAACAGGGAGTCCTGCCCGATCGCCTCGTTCTTCTTGATGTCGGTGATCGCGTCGACGGCCTGCTCGTGGACCATCAGCAGGCCCTTGCGGACGTGCTCTAGCGAGTCGAAGGCGCCCGCCTTGATCAGGGACTCGATGACGCGCCTGTTGCAGACGACCGCGGGGACCTTGCGCAGGAAGTCCCTGAAGTCGGTGAAGCGGTCCTTCTCCTCGCGGGCCGCGATGATCCCGGCGACGACGTTCCCTCCGACGTTGCGGACGGCCGACAGGCCGAAGCGCACGTCGCCGCCGCGCGGGGTGAAGTCGGAGTCGGAGTCGTTGACGTCCGGCGGGAGGACCCTGATGCCCATGCGGCGGCACTCGTTGAGGTACAGCGCCGACTTGTCCTTGTCGTCCTTGACGGACGTGAGGAGCGCGGCCATGTACTCGGCCGGGAAGTTGGCCTTCAGATAGGCCGTCCAGTACGAGACCAGGCCGTAACCGGCGGTGTGGGACTTGTTGAAGGCGTAGTCGGAGAACGGCAGCAGGATGTCCCACAACGCCTTGACGGCCGCGGCGGAGAAGCCGTTGTCCCGCATGCCCTTCTCGAAGGACTCGAACTGCTCGTCCAGCTCGGACTTCTTCTTCTTGCTCATCGCGCGGCGGAGCAGGTCGGCGCCGCCCGGGGAGTAGCCCGCGACCTTCTGCGCGATGGCCATGACCTGCTCCTGGTAGACGATCAGGCCGTAGGTCGTGCCGAGGATGTCCCTGAGCGGTTCCTCGAGCTCAATGTGGATCGGGGTGATCTCCTGCTGGGCGTTCTTGCGCAGGGCGTAGTTGGTGTGCGAGCCGGCGCCCATGGGGCCGGGACGGTAGAGCGCGAGCGCCGCGGAGATGTCCTCGAAGCCGTCGGGGCGCATCAGCCGCAGCAGCGAACGCATGCCGCCGCCGTCGAGCTGGAAGACGCCGAGCGTGTCTCCCCTGGCGAGCAGCTCGTACGTCCGCGGGTCGTCGAGGGGCACCTCGAGCAGCTCGATCTCGGCGCCGGAGTCCGCCTCGATCATCTTCAGGCAGTCGTCGATGATCGTGAGGTTGCGCAGGCCCAGGAAGTCCATCTTCAGCAGGCCGAGCTTCTCGCAGGCCGGGTAGTCGAACTGCGTGATGATCGCGCCGTCGGATTCGCGGCGCATGATCGGGATGTGGTCGGTCAGGGGCTCGGCGGACATGATGACGCCGGCGGCGTGCACGCCGGTCTGCCTGACCAGGCCTTCGAGGCCCCTGCCCAGGTCGATCGCCGCCTTGACGCCGGCGTCCTCGTCGTACAGCTCGCGCAGCTCGCCCGCCTCGTCGTAGCGCGGGTGGTCCTTGTCGAAGATGCCCGAGAGCGGGATGTCCCTGCCCATCACGGCGGGCGGGAACGCCTTGGAGATCCGGTCACCCAGGGCGTACGGGTGGCCGAGGACGCGGGCGGCGTCCTTCACGGCCGCCTTGGCCTTGATGGTGCCGAACGTGGCGATCAACGCGACCTTGTCGGCGCCCCACTTCTCGGTCACGTGGCGGATCACGTCGGCCCGCCGGCGCTCGTCGAAGTCGATGTCGATGTCGGGCATCGAGACGCGCTCGGGGTTGAGGAACCGCTCGAAGACCAGGCCGTACGGGATCGGGTCGAGGTCGGTGATGCCGAGGGAGTAGCCGACCAGCGAGCCCGCCGCCGAGCCGCGGCCCGGGCCGACCCGGATGCCGTTGTCCTTGGCCCACATGACGAAGTCGGAGACGACGAGGAAGTAGCTGGGGAATCCCATCTGGACGATGACGCCCAGTTCGTTCTCGACGCGGGCCCGGTGTTCCTCGTCGACGCCGCCGGGGAAACGGCGCCGCATGCCCTCCCAGACCTGCTGCCGGAAGTACTCCTCCTCGGTCGTGCCGCCGGGGACGGGGTAGGCCGGCATGAGGTTCCTGAAGCCGAACATGCCGCCGGGCTCCACGCGCTCGGCGACGAGCAGCGTGTTCCGGCAGCCTTCCCGCCACAGGTCGGAGGAGTCGAGGGCGCGCATCTCGTCGGCCGACCTGACGTGGTAACCGCTGCCGTCGAACCGGAACCGGTCGGGATCGCTGAGCTGTCCGCCGGTCTGGACGCACAGGAGGGCGTCGTGGCCCGCGGCGTCCGACTCGTAGGTGTAGTGCGAGTCGTTGGTGACGACCGGGGGGATGTCGAGCTCTCGGCCGATCCGGGTGAGCCCGTCGCGGACCCGGCGCTCGATGTCGAGGCCGTGGTCCATGACCTCCAGGAAGTAGTTCTCCTTGCCGAAGATCTCCTGGTACTTCGCGGCCGCCCTCAGCGCCTCGTCGTACTGGCCCAGCCGCAGGCGGGTCTGCACCTCACCGGACGGGCAGCCGGTGGCGGCCATGAGGCCCTCGGAGTGCTCGGCGAGGATGGCGGCGTCCATCCGGGGCCACTTGCCGACGTACCCCTCGGTGTACGCCCGGGAGCTGAGCCGCATCAGGTTGCCGAGGCCGACCCGGTTCCTGGCCCAGATCGTCATGTGGGTGTAGTAGCCGCCCGCGGAGACGTCGTCGCTCTTCTGGTGCGGCTCGCCCCACATGACCGGCGCCTTCTGCAGGCGCGACCCGGGCGCGACGTACGCCTCGATGCCGAGGACCGGCTTCACCCCGGCGGCGATGGCCTGCTTGTAGAAGTCGTAGGCCCCGTGCATGTTGCCGTGGTCGGTGATCGCGATCGCGGGCATGCCGAGCTCGCCCACGAGTTCGAACATCTGATTCAGCCGGGCCGCCCCGTCGAGCATCGAGTACTCGGTGTGAACGTGCAGATGGACGAACGGATCACCCATGAGACCCCCACTCCCGCCGCGCTCTCCCGGTCGCTCGGCACGTCATGGACTCACGTGGTTCAGATCCTAACCGCGGGCGGAAGACTCCAGGTCAGCGGCGTGAATCCGCTCTTCCGCGACGCGCAGACCCGCTTCGATCACCGCGTTCATCACCGGAGCGAGCCGTGTCTCGCCGAGGCTCGGCGCCCGCCGCGCCATCGCGGCGACGAGCCTGCGCTCACGATCCATGTCGCGTCCCTTGAACCCGCCCACGGGCTTGAGCCGCTGCACGGTGCCGGCCAGGCCGACCCGGCGTTCCAGGAGGGTCGCCAGCGCCGCGTCCACCCGGTCGATCGCCGCCCGCGCGGCGAGGACGGTGTCCGGGGCCTCCCGCCGCACCACCGCGCCGACGACGGTTGCGGCCTCGCGCGCCGCCTCGATCGTCTCAGGGGACGCGTCCGGCGCGAGCAGCAGCCCGTCGGCCCCGGCGGCGACGGCCGCTGCGGCGAGCGCCGGGTCGTCGCCCAGGTCGGCGAGCACGGGCCGGCCGGAACGCTCCGCGGCCTCCCGCATCAGCCCCAGGTCGAGCGTGGTGCCGCCCAGGTGGGTACGGCTCCCGCTCTCGCAGAGCACCACCTGGTCGTTGCCCTCCGCCGCGCAGTAGTCCGCGATGGCCAGCCACTCCTCGAGCGTGGCCGCCTGGCCGCGCTGCACCACCACCGGCAGCCCGATCCGCGCCACCGCCTGCACCAGACGGAAGTCCTGCATCCACGCGGCGCCGACCACGACGCCGTCGGCGTGGCCGGCCACCGCGCCCAGGTCCGCGGCCGAGAACGGCTCGACGAGCAGCGGTCCTGCCCACCCGGCCCTGGCCGCGCCGATGATCTCTTCAGCGGTGCTCCGGCCATGGTGGCCGCGCAGGCTCACCCATCTGGCGTCCTCACCGCCGATGACGGCGACGGGCCTGCCGTCCCCGATGGTCGAAGTCCCGATCCGTACGGCCCGGCGGCCGAGTTGTGTCGCCTGTGACATGTCCGCTCCTCGGTGGGCCGGCCGTCCGCGCCGGCTCGTCTGCAACGAAAAAGGCAGAGACGTGGCGTCTCTGCCTTCAGCCGGCTCCAGGTGATCGCTAGCTCACGAACGCGACCGGCCCTCCCGGAGCCGGCTGCGTAAACACGTGATACCTGACCATGCCTGCGACCCTACCAGCCACGCTCCGTGAGCTTGAAATGATCTGTCTCATATTTCGAAATACGGATAGATGAAACCGCGTGGTCTGGTCGAACCATTTGCCATCCGTGGGACGATTTGGGGTTCGGGAGGAGATCAGATGCCGCAAGCGGAAGGCCGGCTCGTCGGAGGCCGGTATCACCTCGAGGAGCCGATCGGCCGCGGGGGCATGGGAGTCGTCTGGCGGGCCCACGACCAGCTGCTCGACCGCGCCGTCGCGGTCAAGGAGGTCCGCTACGACAGCGCCATGGGCGACGAGCTCAGCGATCTCAACCGGCGGACCATGCGCGAGGCGCGGGCCGCCGGCCGGCTGACCCACCCGAACGTGGTCGTCGTCCACGACGTGATCGAGGAGGACGGCCGCCCCTGGATCATCATGCAGCTCGTGACCTCCCGGTCCCTCGGCCAGACGATCAGGGAGGACGGGCCGCTGTCCCCAGAGCGGACGGCCGAGATCGGGCTGCAGATCCTGGACGCGCTTCGGGCCGCCCACGCCCAAGGGGTGCTCCACCGTGACGTCAAGCCGGAGAACGTGCTGCTCACCGAGGACGGGCGGGTCGTCCTCACCGACTTCGGCATCGCACGTCTCGAGGCCGACTCCACCATGACGCGCACGGGGATCGTGGGCACGCCCGCGTTCATCCCCCCGGAGCGCCTTCGCGGCGGTCCCGCGCAGCGCGAGTCCGACCTGTGGTCGCTGGGGGCGACGCTGTACACCGCCGTCGAGGGCAAACCGCCCCACGACCGGGGCATGGCCATGGCGACCATGCACGCCGTCCTCACCGACGACGCCGCCCCCGCGATCCGCGCCGGGCGACTGGAGCCCGTGCTGATCCGGCTGCTCGCCAGGGAACCTGAGGACCGGCCCGGCTACGACGAGATCGCCCGGCTGCTCAGGGAGGCGTCGCGCCCCGCTCCCGTCATCCCGTCTCCCACCCTCCCCGAGATCGTCCCTCCTGGCGACGGCGCCGCGGCGGCCGTTCCCCCGGCGCGGCGGCCCGCCGCGGAGCCGGAGCCTGAGGCCGTCCCGCCTGAGCCCGCTTCCGCGGGGGGCGAATCCTCCGGACCCACCCCGGACGTGGAGGCGGCAGGGATCGCATCGCCGGAGCAGCCGGAACCGGAGAGCGCCACGGATCCCGGCACGCCCGCGCCAGGCGGCTCCCGTGCGGAGAAGGAGGACGCACCGGAGCCCGAGGCCGAGGAGATGCCGCTGACCCGGGCCGTTCCCCGCGGGGCTCCGGAGACGGGAAACCGGGCCGCGGCCCCGGCCCGGCCCGCGCCTCGCCCCGCGGCCCAGGTACGTCCCGCCTCCCAGGACCGTCCCGCGCCCTCCGCCGATGCCGCACCCGCACCCGCACGCGACCCGAAGGGCTCGGCCGCGCCGCCCGCCGCCCCCTCTCGCGGCGCTCCCCCGCCGCCGGCGTTCCCCCTGCAGACCCATGAGCCCGCTCCGGCGAACGACCCCGTCCGCGGGGCCGTGCCGCCGCGGGAGACCGTCGAGAGCCGCCTGAACCAAGGGCCGAAGCAGTGGACGGAGCCGGCGGCCGCCGACTGGGGCGGCCGGCCCGGGTGGGGTCAGCCCGTGTCCGCTCCCACCCAGCAGGGGACGGCGTGGCAGGCGAGCGCGCCCGGCGGCCTCGCGGAGCGGTGGCGTTCACTTCCCCCGGTCAAATGGGCCCTGGTCGCCATCCCCGTGCTGCTGGTCATCGCCGCCATCGGCGGATACCTCGGGCTGCAGGAAGGAGAGCGCGCCTCGGGCGAGCCGGCGGGCGGCGGGCGCGAGGCCACACCCGCGGCGAGCGGACCCGACACGCCGCCGCCCTCCGGCAAGCCCTCTGCGTCCGACAAGCCGCCGGCCTCCCCCTCGCCGGCGACCTCCAAGCCCGCCGGTGTCCCGGACGGCTGGCATCGCTACAAGGACAAGTCGGGCTTCTCGATCGCCCTGCCCGACGGCTGGAAGGTGGAGCGCCGCGACGGGTCCAACCTCTGGTTCCGCGGCCCGGAGCCCGGCGCCGTCCTGCAGATCGGCATGACCAGCACGCCCAAGTCCGACGCGGTGAAGGACTGGAAGGCCCAGGAGAAGTCGTATCCCTCGCGCTTCCCCGGCTACCGGCGCGTGAGCCTCAAGTCGGTGGACTACTTCAAGGAGGCCGCCGACCTGGAGTTCACCTGGCGGAGCGGCGGCGGGAGGACCCACGCGATCAACCGCGGCTTCGTCACCGACAAGCACCACGGATACGCGATCTTCTGGCAGGCCCCCGACAGCCGGTGGCAGAAGACCCTGCACTACTTCACGACCTTCACGGCCACGTTCCGGCCGGCCACCTGATCCTGACGGCCGTCAGGCCGTCAGGTCCTTGTGGTAGACGAGGTAGTCGCACGGGGTGGCGAGCGACGGCGCGAGCGCCGGGTAGGTCTCCTCGATGCTTCCGACGTCCACGCGGCGGTACCCACTCCGGGAGTACCAGGCGGCGAGGAACTCCTTGGACGGATGTGCCCACTCGCGCGGGACCAGCAGTTCCAGCTGCATGGTGGCGATCCCGCGTGCCCTGCTCGTCCGCTCGGCGAAGCGCACCAGTTCCCTGCCGACGCCCGTGCCGCGGTGCGCGGGGTGCGCCGCCAGCATCCCGAACTCGCCGACGCCGTCGTCGAGGCTGCGGACGCGGACGCAGCCCACGATCTGCCCGTCCAGGCGGGCAACGGCGATCTGACCGGCGCCGATCAGTTCCCCGACCTCGTCAGCCGTCGTCCGGACCGCGCCGTCGGCCCACAACCCCCGTTCCGCGACGGCGTACACGTCGTTGACCAGGGTCGTGATCCGCTCGGCGAGCGGCCTGTCCCCGCCCGCGGCCGCGGGCAGCAGTTCGATCTCGAGGGCACCCATGGAGGCTCCAGCGTGGCCGGCCGTCGTCGCCGCGCCCACCGGTACGGTGAGACACCGGCGTCCTTGCTGGTCACGAACCCTATCTCACCGGGCGGAACGGGCGGTCTCCCGGGCCGAGCCGGCCCACGACGACACGCCGGAGCGCTGCGCGGCCGGCCCGAGGCCATCAGCATGACGCGACCCCCGCCCCGATGCCGGGACGGGGGTCGCGCGAGGTCCTGCTCGACGGACTACCAGGTGGTGGGCTTGCCCTTCTGGAACAGCCACACGTCGAAGAAGTTCGTCAGGTCCATGCCGGAGATCTTCTCCGCACTGGCGATGAACTCCGCGGTGCTGGTGTTGCCGTACCGGTTGGCGGCGGCCCACTTCTTGACGAGCGTGAAGAAGGCGGCGTCGCCGATCTTGCCCCGGAGGGCGTGCAGCGTCATGGCGCCGCGGTTGTAGGGCACGTTGCCGAACATGTCCTCGGGGCCGGGGTCGGTCGTGACGGTCTGCCAGAACGACGAGGTCGCCGCGCGCCCGTAGTTGCTCGTGCTGTTGAACGTCTGGTCCACGGTGGCGCCACCGGTGTGCTCGGTGTACATCCACTGGGAGTAGGTCGCGAAGCCCTCGTTGAGCCAGATGTCGGACCAGCGGCTGAGCGACACGCTGTCGCCGAACCACTGGTGGGCGAGCTCGTGCGCCATCGTGCCGACGCCCGGAGCGCTCGAGAAGATCGGCTTGGTCTGGCTCTCCAGGGCGTAGCCGACGTCGGGGGCCCGGTCGATGATCGCGCCCGCCGTGTTGAAGGGGTAGGGGCCGAAGATCGAGGAGAAGTAGTCGACGATGTCCGGGATCTGGGCGACGGCGGCGGCCGACTGGGTGACCAGCCGCGGGTCCACAGCCGTGTAGATCGGCAGGCCGCCGGGCGTCTTCGACTTGGTGACGGTGAAGTTCCCGATGGTCACCGTGGACAGGTACGTCGCCATGGGCTCACGCGCGTCCCACACGAACGTCGTCCAGCCCTTCTTGGTCTTCTGGGACACCAGGCGGCCGTTGCCGACCGCGGTGACGCCCTCGGGGACCGTCGCGTGGAAGGTGAAGGTGGCCTTGTCCGTCGGGTGGTCGTTGCCCGGGAACCACGCGGGAGAGCCCTGCGGCTCGCCCGGCACGAACGCGCCGTCGTCGGTGGGCACCCAGCCCTCGATGGAGCCGTCGGGGTCGGTGACGACCGGGGGCGTGCCCTTGTACTTCACGACCACCGTGAAGTGGCGCCCCTTGCCCAGGTCGTGGCGGGGGGTCACGACGAGTTCCTGCCCGCTGCGCTCGAACGCCGACCGGTGGCCGTCCACGGTGAGAGACGTGATCTCCGGGCCGCGGAAGTCGAGGTCGAACCGGTTGAGGCCCTGGGTCGCGACCGCGGTGATCTTCGTCGTCGCGTCCATGGTCTTGGTGGCGGGGTCGTAGGTGAAGGTGATGTCGTAGTGCTTCACGTCGTAGCCGCCGTTGCCCGCGTCGGGGAAGTAGGGGTCCCCCACGCCGGACGATCCGGCCGAGTAGTGCGGCCGGCCCGGCTCCCCGTGGTCCCCTTGGTCCCCGTGGTCTCCGTGGCGTCCGGACGAGGCGAAGGCCGGCTGCGCCCCCTGGGCGATCAGCAGGCCGAGCAGAGCGGCCGAGGTGGCCGCGGCGCCGAGTCGTCGCGATGTCATGCGGTTCCTTCCATCGGGTCCGGCCGGGGAGGCCCCGGCCGGATCCGTCGTGCGTGTGTTCTCGAGAGGTGGATCTTCCGGCCGGCCCTGACGGGCCGGCCGGTTCACGTCAGCCGGTTCACGTCAGCCGACGACGGAGCGGAGCGGGATCTGCGCGGTTCGCAGAGCGCTGACCAGGTCGCGGAGGAACGGGTGCTCGTCGGCCGCGAGTCCCTCCGGGTTCGGGATGGTGATGTAGGCCGAGCCGCCCGCCTCCGCCGTCAGCGCGGTGTCCGTGTACCGCCTGACGACGGCCTCGGTCCTGGCCAGGTCGGAGCCGGCGACCTCGATGCCGATCGGCCGCCACTGCCCGCCGAGATCGGCCGGCTCGGGAGCCTCGGCGGCCGCCGACCGCAGGGCCTCGGCCCCGGCCTGCGGGGCCGCCGTGCGCTGCGCCGCCGCGGCTGCCGGAGCCTTGGGCTCGAGCAGCGCGTTGGCCACGAGGTGGATGCCGTTCTCGTTATAGGCACGGAAAAGCGGATTGTATGCGAACAGCACGGCATGTCCGGTTCCGGTCGGCTCGTCCACGAGCGAGACCGTGCCCTTGAGCGCGTCGGCTCCGACCGTGTAGCCGTTGGACCAGAACGTGTCGTCCGCCGGGTAGGTGAGGACGTTCGTGCCGGTCTGGCTCGGGTTCAGGATCGGGTCGCTGTTGTTGAACTGGAAGTCCTCCGCCGGACGGCCGAGCGCCACCGGCGCGTCCGTCGCCACGTCCACCCGGAAGTGCGAGCCGATCACCTGGTAGCCGGTCGGCTTGGCCTTCTCCGTGGTGGAGGTCAGGCCCGCGGACCTGGCGAGCCGGGTGCCCTCGTTGCGCAGGCCGAGGTAGGTGCCGCCCGCGGCCACCCAGGCCTTGAGGTTGGCCAGGCCCTCGGCGGTCAGGCCGCCGGTCGAGCTGCTGCCGTCCGGGACCACCAGGGCGGTGCGCCCGGTGAAGGCCGGGGTGTTGCCGTTGATGTCCGCCGCGGTCACCTGGGTGAGGGGCAGGCCCCAGTGGTCGCCCAGCACATACCGCGCCTCGCCGTACGAGCCGGAGGTCGTGGAGATGCCGGTGCCGGCGAACAGCCCGGTGTCGGGCAGGCTCAGCGGCGTGCCGGAGGCCGGCCGGCTGCTCGCGTGGACGGTCACGCCGAGCGGGCGGGCCAGGTCGTCCAGGTCGTCCTCGCCGATCGCGCGGGCGGGCAGGCTGACCTGTCCGGTCTCGAGGTCACGCGAGACCGGGACCTTCGAGCCGAGGAGCCGGAAGGTGAGCTCGGACGCGGCGGCCGAGTCCATCGGGTAGGTGTAGGAGCCGTTCTTGTGCGCCTTACCGTCCGTGCCGCCCTCGACGCGCTTGACCCGCTCGACCTTCGGGGACAGCGTGTCGCCGGTGTAGACGGTGTCGATCCCCATCAGCAGCGGGTTGCTCCACGACGAGACGTCGTAGAAGTACGGGAAGGGGACGTAGGGGTCCTCGGCGAGCAGCGCCTGGATCCAGTGCTTCTGCGGCTGGTTCATCGGGATCCAGTACGCGCCCTCGGGGACCGTGAGGTTCTTGGCGGACCGGCCGCCGAAGACGCGCGCGTTCGGCACCTTCAGTGAGCGCTCGACCTTGTAGACCTCGACGTCCATGCCGCGGAGCCGCTCCACCAGCTTGCGCACGTCGCCGAGCTGGCGGCCCGGCAGCAGGAAGTACGACTTGACCTTGACGTCCGGCACCGGGAACTGGACGGTGTTCGTGGGCTGCACGACCTCGTTGGGCTCGAGTGTGCCCTCGGCGCCCTCCTTGAGCGCGGTCCGCCAGATGTCGTAGTACCCGCCGAGGATCTCCCGCTTGTTGTCCGCGGCCCACCCGGTGGTGGCCCACTGGGTGTTGAACTGCTGCTGGACCCGGTCCTCGACGGCGGACGAGCTGCCCTTCTCGAAGGTCATGCCGGCGGCGCCGAAGCCCGTCGCCGGCACGGTGTCGCCGTAGCCCATGTAGAACAGGTCGTAGGTCGCGTAGTTGAAGTAGCACTCCGTGGTGACCGCGCCCGCGCACGCGCCGTTGTACCCGAAGCCCGCGGCGTTGGCCGCTCCGATGCGGTTGATCCAGTCGACCGGCTGGTCGGCGATCTCATGGTGGATCGGGTCGGCGTTCGGGGGGAAGAAGTACTGCCGCCCGCCCATCTCGTGGGCGTCGACGAAGACCTGCGGCGGATAGTCGCGCAACATCGCGACCTTGCCGTCGGTCTCCGGCTGCGTCCGGGCGAACCAGTCCCGGTTGAGGTCGAAGCCGCGGTCGTTCTGCCTGCGGTTGGCGTCGCGCCCGTCGGGGTTCTGGGTCGGCACGATGACCGTGACGAGGTTGTCGTTGCGCTCGGCCACGTCGCAGGACAGGCCGCTCGACAGTTCGTACAGCGTCTTGAGCGCGGCGTCGGCGCCGCTCGTCTCGCCACCGTGAACGTTCCCGGCCACCCAGACGATCGCGGGGGTGTCCTTGGCGATCCTGGCCGCCTTGTCGGGCTTCAGCGACCGCGGGTCGCGCAGCGACTTGACCTGCTCGGCGATCTCCGCCAGCTCCTTGCGGCCCATGTGGTCCTTGTTGGACACGATGGCGTAGGGCAGCGGCTGGCCGGTGAAGCTGTGCGCCATCGTCCCGGTGACCACCCGGTCGGAGGCGCGCCCGACCGCGTCGACGTACGCCCTGATCTCGGTGGTCGTGACCACCCGGGACTGGCCCTTGCCGAGGGGGAACCCGAAGAACGACTCGGGACTCGGCACGGACGTCAGATGGGCGTTCGGGTCCGGGCTGCATTTCGGCCCGTGTGAATTCGCGCTTGCGGGCGGGATGAACGGCAGTGTGAACGCCGTCAGCGCGATGACCGCGACAGTGGTGGCCTTGCCGAAGGGAAATCTTCTGTACGACGCCGAACTCGGCCGCACGGATGCCTCCTGGAGGGGCGGTGGACGGCACGTCCTCACGTGCGAACCCGCCGTCCTGGGGAAACTGAAACCGCTGTGGTGCCGGAGAGAGTCGAGAATGATCGTATTCGGAGGTAATAAACCGGGCAAGAGGGTCACTACTTAACAAAGTGACAGCACGAGATGTGCGGTTTTCGGGCATGATCGAGCGCCCATTCCGGCCCGTCCGCAGACTCTGTGGGACGATTCAGGAGTTTTCGGAAGGGGTCAGGTGAACGAGGGGCGTCGCATCGCGGGCAGGTATCGCCTGCTCGAAGCCGTCGGCCGCGGCGGCATGGGGATCGTCTGGCGCGCCCACGACGAGGTGCTCGACCGCACGGTGGCGGTCAAGGAGGTGCTGAACCGCGCGGTTACCGACGAGGAGCGCGAGGAGTTCAACCGGCGGACCATCCGCGAGGCCCGGGCGGCCGGCCGCCTGTCCCACTCCAGCGTGGTCGTCGTCCACGACGTGATCGAGGAGGACGGCCGGCCCTGGATCGTCATGCAGTTCGTCCAGGCGCGGTCACTCGGCTCGGTTCTGCTCGAGGACGGCCCGCTGCCGCCCCGGCGGGTCGCGGCCATCGGCCTCCAGGTGCTGGGCGCGCTCCGCGCGGCGCACGCCGCAGGGATCCTCCACCGGGACGTCAAACCGGAGAACGTCCTGCTCCGGCCGGACGGCAGTGCGGTGCTCACCGACTTCGGAATCGCCACCATGCCGGACGAGACCGGGTTCACCTCCACGGGCATGGTGTCGGGGACTCCGGCGTTCCTGCCGCCCGAACGGCTCAACGGGCGGCCCGCCACGCGCGAGTCCGACCTGTGGTCGCTGGGCGCGACGATCTACACGGCGGTCGAAGGCAGACCGCCGTTCGAGCGCGACTCGGCGATCGCGACGATGGCGGCCGTCATCCACACGGAGCCCGATCCGCCCCGGCACGCCGGCCCCCTCACCCCGGTCATCGAGGGCCTGCTGGTCAAGGAGCCCGCCCGGCGGATGGCGGCCGGGACCGCGGAAAGGCTCCTCAAGGCCGCGGCGGGTGCGGACGACGCCGGCGCCCGGTCCGGCCCAGGAGCCCACGCCCGGGCCCGATCAGGCTCGTCCACCGGAATCGGCGCCCGGTCGGGCCAGGCCACCGGGAACGGCGCCGCACCGCCGCCCGGCGCGACGTCGGTTCTGGCTCCCGAGCGGCGCGCGGCGCGCCGGGGCCCGCGTGCGCACCGGCGTGCGGCGAGCCCGGCGCGCGTGGCGGTGGCAGGACTGCTCTGCGCCGTGCTGGCGACCGGCGGCTGGTACGGCTACCGCCGCCTCGGCGGCGACACCGCCACCGGCTCGGCCTCGGGTCCCGTGGCGTCCGCGACCGCCCCCACGGTGCCGTCCCCGGCTGCCTCCGCGGCCGGGCCCGGCACGGCGCCCGAGGGCTGGACCACACATGTGGACCCGCTGGGCTTCTCCGTCGCGCTGCCCAAGGGCTGGAGCGCCTTCGACCGGCAGGCGACGCGCGTGAGCTTCCACGACTCGAGCAGGTCCGGCTATCTGCTGGTCGACCTCACGAAATGGACGGCGGCCGATCCCGTCGAGGCACTCACCGACGTCGAGGTCACCGCGCGTAAGAAGGGACTCCTTCCCGGCTACAAGCGCATCAGGCTCGGGCCCGTACGAGAGGGCGGTACGCCCGCCGCCGAGTGGGAGTTCACCTACACCCCGTCGTACGGCCGGGTGCGGGTGCTCGACCACGCCTTCCGCCTGCCCGACGGCAGGTTCGCCGCTCTTTACTGGCAGACGACCGATCGAACATGGACGACCACTATGTCCTATTTTCGGGTATTCTTGACCACATTCATGTCAAATGAGTAGATGTAGACGCGTCTGATCGCGGGAGCAACCGCATGGTTCGGCGGCCTGTGCGCGTTCGAGAAGGGCAGCGCCACGGGCAATGGCTGATGCGCAGACCTCCGATCGAGTGATCGCCGGGCGTTACCGGCTGATCGAGCCTCTCGGACGTGGCGGTATGGGGACCGTCTGGCGCGCCCTCGACGAGGTGCTCCGCCGCGAGGTCGCCGTCAAGGAGCTCACCGCCTCGGTCGGAATGTCCGATCCGGACAGGGAGGCGTTCACCACGCGGACCTTCCGGGAGGCGCGGGCCGCGGGACGGCTCAGCCATCCGGGTGTGGCCACCGTCTACGACGTCTTCGAGGAGGACGACCGCCTCTGGATCGTCCTCGAGCTCGTCCCCTCCCGCACGCTCGGCTCCATCGTCCGGGCAGAGGGCCCGCTTCCTCCTCGGCGCGTGGCGGAGATCGGTTCCCAGGTGCTCGCCGCCCTCAGCGCCGCCCATGCCGCGGGCGTGCTCCACCGGGACGTCAAACCCGAGAACGTGCTGATCGCGCACGACGGCCGCGCGGTGCTGACCGACTTCGGGATCGCGGCGCTGGAGGACGACTCCCCCGTGACGCGCACCGGCATCCTCATCGGCACCCCCGCCTTCATGGCCCCGGAGCGCGCGAGCGGGGCCACGGCCCGCCGGGCGTCGGATCTGTGGTCGCTCGGCGTGACGCTGTTCCTGGCCGTCGAGGGCCGCTCCCCTTTCCAGCGTGGTCACGCGCTCGCGACACTCGCGGCCGTCACCTACGAGGAGCCGGGGCCCATGCCGAACGCGGGTCCGCTCACCCCGATCATCACCGGACTGCTGACCAAGGACCCCGCCCAGCGGATGACGGCCGTACAGGCCGGTCCGCTGCTGCGCGCCGTGGCCGAACACCCCGCCGCGGGTACCGGCGGCCAACCCGACCCGAGGCCGCGCACCGCTGCCCCCGCGCGCTCGCACCGCAAGGCCGCGGGACGGCAGGCGGCTCAGCCCACCCGGCCGCCGCGGCCTCCCCGGCCTCGCTCCCGGCGCGTGCCCTGGGCGTTCGCCGTGGTCGCCGCTTCCATGATCGCCGTCGCGGGGGCGGCGGCGGGCGGCGTCGCCTATGTCACCGCACGGGATCCGGGCACGGGGGCCACCCCCGTCAGCCGGCCCACCGTGACCGTGTTCACCACCCGTACGGCACAGCCCCGGCCGGACGACAAGCAGGAGGCGGCGGAGTCGATGACGAACGCCGGCACGCGGTCCGGCGGCCCCGCCGCGCGGGCGAGCCGCACTCCGGCGGTCACCCGGGCGCCCTCCGTCTCCACGCCCAAGGCGCAGCCGAGGCCCCGGGACGACGGGCAGGGGCGCGGCGACGGTGCGGGCCCGGGCCGGGGCGGCTACGGGAACGGCTACGGCGACCCCTACTGGAACCGGCACGACGGCGGCGGGGGCCAGGAACCCTAGCCCGCGTCACCCCGCTGTGCGGCCGCGGGCCGGCGGGCCCTCGGCTAGCTCTCGTCGCCGACGATGCGCAGGGCCCTCGCGAGGTCCTCCGGGTAGTCGCTGGTGAACGAGACC
The DNA here is from genome assembly GCF_016862895.1 of Planotetraspora kaengkrachanensis. GTDB lineage: Bacteria > Actinomycetota > Actinomycetes > Streptosporangiales > Streptosporangiaceae > Planotetraspora > Planotetraspora kaengkrachanensis. Next base: position 167,561 of record NZ_BONV01000001.1, read on the forward strand.
CACTCCCCCGTGGCCGGATGCTCGAAGGCCAGGGAAACGGCGTGCAGCCACTGCCGCGACAGGCCCAGCCGGGCGGCCAGCGTGGGGTCCGCGCCGTACATGAGATCGCCGACGCAGGGGTGGCGGAGCGCGGACATGTGGACCCGGATCTGGTGGGTCCTGCCGGTCTCCAGCTTGATGTCGAGCAGCGACGCCGATCGGAAGGCCTCGACGGTGTCGTAGTGCGTGACCGAGTCCTTGCCGCCCGCGACGACGGCGAAGCGGCCGTCCCCGGAGGGGTGCCGGTCGATCGGCGCGTCGACGGTCCCCCGGAGCGGGTCCATGTGGCCCTGGACCAGCGCGTGGTAGCGCTTGTCGACCGTCCGCTCCTTGAAGGCCCGCTTGAGGTGGGTGTACGCCGCCTCGCTCTTGGCCACCACCATCGCGCCCGTGGTGTTCGCGTCGAGCCGGTGGACGATGCCCTGGCGCTCCGACGCGCCGCTGGTGGAGACGCGGTGGCCGGTGCCGAGCAGACCGCCGAGCACGGTCGGGCCGGTCCAGCCGACGGTCGGATGGGCGGCCACGCCGATCGGCTTGTTCACCACGACGATGTCGTCGTCCTCATAGATGATCGCCATGCCCGGCACCGGTTCCGCGACCGGCATCGGCACGGCCGGGGGCGGCGGGATCGTCACGTCCAGCCAGGCGCCCGCGTGCACCCGGTCGGACTTCGCCGGCACGGTGCCGTCCACCAGGACCTCACCGGACGCGATCAGCTCGGCCGCACGGGTGCGGGAGAAGCCGAACAGCCGGGCCAGGGCGGCGTCGAGCCGCTCGCCCTCCAGCCCGTCCGGGACGGGCAGGCTGCGCTGGTCACCCATCGGTGGTCTCCCCCGTCTGGCGCGACCCGTCGATCTGGTAGCCGCGCCACGCCAGGAAGACCGCGAGGATTCCACCGCAGACGATGGCGGAGTCGGCGAGATTGAACACGGGGAACCCCGTCACGGGGAACGCCTGGAGGAAGTCCACCACGTGCCCCTGCAGCGGGGCGGGCGACCGGAAGATCCGGTCCGTCAGGTTGCCCACCGCGCCGCCCAGCAGGAGGCCCAGCGTGATCGCCCAGGGGAGGCTCCTGAGCTGCCGGGCCGTCCGCAGGATGGCGACGACCACGCCGACGGCGATCACGGTGAAGATGATCGTCATCCCGGTGCCGATGCTGAACGCGGCACCGGGATTGCGGATCACGTTCAGGACCAGCACGCCGGGAATGACGGTCGTCGGCTCCTTGTGCTCGAGGAACTGGACCACGAGCAGCTTGCTCACCACGTCGAGCGCGTACACGACCGCCGCGACCACGACCAGGAGGGCGATCCTCCGTCCGCGAACGGGCCGTGTGTCGGCTCCATCGCTCAGCGGCGCTCCTCCCGGGTCTTGCACGCTACGCACAGCGTCGCCCTCGGGAACGCTCGCAGACGTTCCTTCCCGATCGGCTTGTGGCACGATTCGCACTCTCCATAAGTCCCTGCGTCGACGCGGGCGATCGCCCGCTCGTTCTGCGCGAGCAGGTCGCGCGCATTCAGGGTAAGGGCGATCTCACGCTCGCGCTCATAGGTCTTGGCCCCGGCGTCGGCCGGATCGTCCCCCGCCCCCTCGCTGGCGTCTCCCTGCGCGAGATCGGCCTCGGCGCGTGCGATGTCGGCGCCGAGCTCCTCGATCTCATGCTGCAGCCGGGTGCGGACCTCGGCGAGCTCTTCGCCGGACCAGGTGTCTTCGCTGGTAGCGGTTCTGGCCGCGCGCGTGGCCATGAGGCCTCCCATTAGTCAGGAACGATGATCAACATATGAGCGTCCGGGCAGCATAGGTCGCGGATATCAGCCCGGCAAACGACTCGCCGACGGTTTTACCCCGCCCGGAGCCGGGCGGCACCTTCGGCCTGTTCCTCCTCGTCCCCCCCCTGGATGTCGACCGTCTGGCCGCGGATCGCGACGACCCGGGACAAGACGTAAGCGCCCTGCTGTACGGCGGAACGGAGACGACGGCCCATCGGGCCGCCCCCGTCGTCCCTCCGTCGACGTAGGGCACTCACCGTGACAACATCGCCACCCCTCGGTATTGTTCCGCCCGTGACCGCCGGGTTCCACCGGCACGCATTATCGGGAAGCCCTTGCGCCCGGTCTGCGTTATCGTCTAAGTCTGCAAAGGCGTCGATGGGGACGAGTACCTCCGCATCCACTCGCATGAGCGACCCGGGGACGGTGTGAGCCCGGGGCGGGCCGCGGAGAGAAGATCACCCCGGAGCCGCCGGAAGAAAGGCCCATCCGGCCGAGTAGAACCGGCAGCGGAAACGAAAGAAGTGGGCGTCCCTCAGCGGGCGTCAAGAAGGGTGGTACCGCGGAGCCGTCGCCGGCTTCGTCCCTTCACGCCGATCCCAGCGATGCGTGGAGGTTCCGCCCGACGATGTCCGCCAATCACTTCCGCTCCCTTCCCGGGCAGGTCGATCTGCCCGCCCTCGAGCACGAGGTCCTCGAACGCTGGCGGGACGGGAAGATCTTCGAGCGGTCCCTCGAGCAGAACGCGGACGGCCCCTCCTGGATCTTCTATGAGGGCCCGCCCACGGCGAACGGCATGCCGGGCGTCCACCACGTCGAGGCCCGCGTGTTCAAGGACGTCTTCCCCCGGTACAAGTCCATGCGCGGCTACCACGTCCCCCGCAAGGCCGGCTGGGACTGCCACGGCCTGCCCGTCGAGGTGGCCGTCGAGAAGGAGCTCGGTCTCTCCGGCAAGCCCCAGATCGAGCAGTACGGCATCGCGGCGTTCAACGACCGCTGCCGCGAGTCGGTGCTCCGGCACGTCGACGCCTTCGAGGAGATGACCGAGCGGATGGGCTACTGGGTCGACATGTCCCAGGCCTACCGCACGATGGACCCGCAGTACGTCGAGGCCGTCTGGTGGTCGCTCAAGACCATCTGGGACAAGGGCCTGCTGTTCCGCGACTTCCGGATCACGCCCTACTGCCCGCGGTGCGGCACCGGGCTGTCGGATCACGAGCTGGGCCAGCCGGGCGGCTACGAGACCGTCTCCAGCCCGTCGGTCTACGTGCGGATGCCCGTCACCTCCGGCCCCCTGGCCGACCTCGGCGCCTCGCTGCTGATCTGGACCACGACCCCGTGGACCCTGGTGTCCAACACCGCGGTGGCCGTGCACCCGGACGTGACCTACGTCGCGGCCCGGCGCGGCGACGAGGTGCTGGTCATCGCCGAGCCGCTGATGACCAAGGTGCTCGGTGAGGACGTCGAGGTGCTCGCCACGTTCACGGGAACCGAGCTGGAGCACACCCCCTACTCCCGTCCCTTCGACTTCGTGGAGATCCCCGGGGCGCACTACGTCGTGCTGGGCGACTACGTGACCGTCGAGGACGGCACCGGCCTGGTCCACCAGGCCCCCGCGTTCGGCGCCGACGACATGACCGTCTGCAAGCGGTACGGCATGCCCGTGGTCAACCCCATCGGGCCCGACGGGCGGTTCCTGCCCGACGTGCCGTTCGTCGGCGGCATGTTCTTCAAGGACGCCGACGAGCACCTCACCGAGGCCCTGCGCAGCCGCGGCCTGCTGTTCTGGGGCGACCACTTCGAGCACAGCTACCCGCACTGCTGGCGCTGCCACACGCCGCTGCTCTACTACGCGCTCCCGTCCTGGTACATCCGGACCACCGAGATCAAGGAGCGCCTGCTCGCCGAGAACGAGCGGACCAACTGGTTCCCCGAGACGATCAAGAACGGCCGTTACGGCGAGTGGCTCCGCAACAACGTCGACTGGGCGCTGTCCCGCTCGCGCTACTGGGGCACGCCGCTGCCGCTGTGGGTCTGCTCCGAGGACGACTCCCACGTCACCGCCGTCGGCTCGCTCAAGGAGCTCGGGGAGCTCGCGGGCCGCGAGCTGTCCGCGCTCGACCCGCACCGGCCGTACGTCGACGACGTGACCTTCCCCTGCCCCTCCTGCCAGGCCGAGGCGCGCCGGGTGCCCGACGTCATCGACGTCTGGTACGACTCGGGCGCCATGCCGTTCGCCCAGTGGGGTGCTCCGCACGTCAACAAGGACGTCTTCGAGGCGTCCTACCCCGGCCAGTTCATCTGCGAGGCCATCGACCAGACCCGTGGGTGGTTCTATTCGATGATGACGGTCGGGAGCCTGGTCTTCGACCGCTCGTCGTACGAGAACGTGCTGTGCCTCGGCCTGATCCTCGCCGAGGACGGGCGCAAGATGAGCAAGCACCTGGGCAACGTCCTGCAGCCGATGCCGCTGATGGACGAGCACGGGGCCGACTCCCTCCGGTGGTACATGGCCACCTCGGGCTCGCCGTGGGCGCCCCGCCGGATCAGCCACGCCGCGCTGGAGGAGATCGTCCGGAAGGTCCTGCTCACCTACTGGAACACCGCGTCGTTCTTCACGCTCTACGCCAACGCGGAGTCGTGGTCGCCGGACCGGCTCGCCTCGGCGCCGCCGCGCGGTGAGCGCCCGCTGATCGACCGGTGGGCCCTGTCCGAGCTGCACCGCACGGTCGCCGACGTCACCTCGTCGCTCGACGAGTTCGACACCGCCCGGGCCGGGCGCCGGCTGACGGACTTCCTCGACGACCTGTCGAACTGGTACGTCCGCCGCTCGCGCCGCCGGTTCTGGTCGGGCGAGGAGTCGGCGTTCGCCACGCTCTACGAGTGCCTGGAGACCGTGACCCGGTTGATGGCGCCGCTGGTCCCCTTCCTCACCGACTACCTGTGGGACGTGCTCCGCGGTCCCGACGCCCCGCCGTCGGTCCACCTCACGAGCTGGCCCGAGGTGGACGCCTCGCTGGTCGACCCGGTGCTGTCCGAGCGGATGGCACTCGTCCGGCGCCTCGTCGAGCTGGGCCGCTCGGCCCGCGTGTCGTCGTCGGTCAAGACCCGTCAGCCGCTCGGCCGGGCGCTGATCGGCGCGCCCGGCTGGGCGACGCTCCCCGGCGAGCTGCGCGAGCTGATCGCCGACGAGCTGAACGTGCAGAGCCTGGAGGACATGTCCGGCTTCTCAGCCGATCTGGTGACCTTCACCGTGAAGCCGAACTTCCGTGCCCTCGGCAAGCGTTTCGGGTCGCAGACCAAGCTGGTCGCCGCCGCCGTCGGGTCCGCCGACCCGGCCGCGCTGGCTCAGGCCGTACGTTCGGGGGCGCCCGCCACCGTCGAGGCGGGAGAGCTGGGCACGGTCGAGCTCGGGCCGGACGACGTGATCATCACGGAGCAGCCGAAGACCGGCTGGGCCGTCGAGACCGGCGCGGTCGACACGGGAACCGGTGAGACCGTCGCGCTGGACCTGGCGATCACCGACGAGCTGCGCCGCGCGGGCCTGGTCCGCGAGGTCATCCGGCTCGTCCAGGAGGGGCGCAAGGCCACCGGGCTGTCGATCACCGACCGGATCGAGCTGTGGTGGTCGGCCGACGGCGACCTGGCGACGGCGCTGCGCGAGAGCGGCGGAACCCTGGCCGAGGAGGTCCTCGCGACGAACCTCACCGAGGGCGGCTCCTCCGAGGATCTGCCCCGGCACGAGGACACCGATCTCGGCCTGTCCTTCCAGCTCCGCAAGGCGTGATCCACATCTGATCATCGCACCCCTGGGCGGCGCGCCCGTGTGCCGCCCAGGGGGAATCCCCGCTCTTCGGCCGTCAGGGTTCCTGCGGCGCGGGCGGGGTCAGGATCCCGTTCAGCGCTCTGACGGACCACATCCTGTTCAGCGCTCTGACGGACGACGTCGGACCGCCGTGCCTGCCGGCCCGGCGGATGAAGGCACTTACGCCGACGGGGACGCGTGGGCGCCGCCGGCGAACCGGATCTCGCGGCTCGGCGCGAGGGAGGTCCAGGCCACACCGCGTGCCCGCGGTGCGCCCGCGGCTATCGGGCCTGGCAGACCGAGCAGCGCGTGAGGCCCGCCTTCTCGGCGTCCTCCCTGCTCATGACCTCGATGCTGTCGTCGTCGATGCCCTTGATGAGAGGGCACTGCGAGCCGTGGTAGCGGCGCGTGCCGATCATCACCTTCACCGACGCCGACGGAAGGCGTCGTGGGGCTTCCGTGCGGATGGCGGCGAAGGTGTTGGTGCTCTCGCCGTCGTCCTCTTCCGGCTCCGCGGGACGGGAGTCGCGTGAGTCCGCCTTGCGCGGCTCCTTCTCGCCCACGGCCGTGTCCTTGGCGGTGCCCGCACCGGTCGCCCTGCCGCTGTCCTTGCCGGGCTCTTTGGCCGTGTCCTTGCCGGGCTCCTTGGCCGGGCCGGCGGACGCGTTCTCGGCCGGTTTCCCTGCTCCGGCCTTCGCCGAGGCTTCTGCGCCGTTCCCGGCATCGGACGTGCGGGCCGGGCCGTCCATCTCAGGCCGTGCGGAATCGGACGCGGATCCCGCTCCCGCGGTGGGCCCGGACGTCTTGGACGACCCGGTGGCGGACGAAGACCCAGTGGAAGAGGCCGTCGCGCCGGAGGATCCCTTGGAAGCCGAACCGGGGGCGGTGCCGGCTGACGCGGGGACGGGCTGGAACCCGGCGCGCCCGGGCTGCGTGATCTCCGCCGCCGTCTCCTGCTCCGTGTCGGCGTTCCCGCTCACGTCGGATCCGGTCGTGCCGGATCGGGACTTCCCACTGCTCGTGGAAGCTTCCGTGGCCGTACCGCTCTGGGACCGGGTGGTCTCGCGCTCGGCGCTCTTCTGGCCGGTCGTGCTCTCAGGCTCGACCTTCTTCGCGTCGGCGGACTTGGCCTCGGCGGACTTGGCCTCGGCGGACTTGGCCTCGGCGCTCTTGGCCTCCGGGCTATTCGGCTCCGCGCCCGGCGCCTTCGCGCTCGGTTGTGGCGTGGCGCCCTTCTGCGTGCTCTCCGGCTCGGTGGTCCTCGCCCGCGGGCCGCCGGCGGTCTCGGCGCCCTTGGTGGTCGCGTCGCCGTCCGGCTCCGCCGTGGAGGCGTTGTCCGCGCGGCCGGAGGCGGACGGGGAGGATTCTGGCCGGGCCGCGGCGGGCTTCGTCCTCGCCGCGCTGAACCAGTCGCCGGTGCTCGGCTCAGGCGCCGCCGGCGTGCTCGCCGTCTTCTCCTGCGAAGGCGCGGGCCGCGCGTCGGACTGCGCGGGCTTCGTGGACGCGGACGGCGTGGTCTGTGTGGGGGGCAACATGTTGCGCTGGAACCAGTCGAGCTGCGCCGAGTCGGATCCGCCCGACCCGGAAGCACTCGTGCCCGAGGTGGCGGACTCAGCCCTGGACTGCTCCGTCCTGGACTTCTCCTGCGGCGACTGCTCGGGCCGGGTCTTCTCCGGCGCGGACTGCCCTTGCCTGTCCTTGTCCGGCTGCGGCTGTGCCGTCCGAGCCTGTTCGGCGCGGGACTGGTCGGAGCCGCTCGTCCGCCTGGCGGCGTCCGCTCCGGCGGCGAAGCCGGCGGTCGCGGCACCCATGGCCGAGGCGGCGTCCTTGGCGTCAGCGGGACGGCTGACGGCGACTGTGGTGTCGGCCGACGCGCGGTCCTCGCCGGTCCTGCGGTCTTTCCGGTCCCTGTCACCCGTCGTGCCCGTCGGGCGGGTGGACTCCGCCTCTCCACGCGGGCCCGTCCGACGGCTCGGCCTGGGCTGCGCCGGGTCGTCCGCGGCGCGGGCGGACAGCTCGGGCAGGCAGGTGGTGCAGGGACTGAAGCCCTCCTCGCGGGCTTCTTCGTAGGTCAGTTCCTCGATCTCCCGCCCCATGAGCTGGCGGCAGGTCGCCAGATGGAAACGCCTGCGCCCCGGGACGACCAGCACGATGTCCTCGGGACCTGGCGGGCGACCTGGCTGAGCCGGCGGACGCCTGTGGGAGGCGGTCGCGTCGGCGCGGCGGGGCGAGTAGGGCGCCGGTGGCAACGCCCCGTGATGTGCTCCCGGCGGCAGCGGCACGGCCACCGGGTGTCCCGGCGCCCCGCTGACAGCGGTGGCTCCGGCATGCGCGAGCTCTTGGGCGCCGGAGGAACCCTGGGGGGTGAGATCCGGTCCGTCAGCGGCGCGCCCACCGGCGGGGAACAGCAGATGACGCTTCAGCAGTGCACCGATGAGCAGGCAGACGGCGGCCAGAACCGCGATCACCATCGACCACATCACCAGGTACACCTTCGCCATTGCCCACCCCGCGATGAGGATGAGGAGGGCGGCGATGGCGAACGCCAAAGCGGCGCTGAACAGGATCACAGGGGGTTCTCCGAGCTTGCGGGTCGCGAGTGGCGAGGGGGGTGACCCCGCGGCCTACCTGCGGTCGGTGTGCTGCCCGTCAGGCCCGGGGAACGCACCCGTGTGCTGCGGTGCCTCCTGGCCGAACGGGTTGGGAGCCGCCTGCATGGGCTGGGGTCCCGGAGCGACGGCGTGCGCCATCGCCGGTGCTCCGCCCACCATGGGGAAGCCGCCACTGCCCTCGGCCGCGACATTGAGCTCCGCGAGCTGGTTCTCCAGGTAGAGCTTCAAGCGGCTGCGGTACTCGCGTTCGAAGCTGCGCAGCTCCTCGACCTTGCGCTCGAGCTCGTCGCGGGTCTGCACCAGCGAGCCCATGGCCTGGCGGTGCCGCTCCTGCGCGTCGCGCTCGAGCGTCTCGGCGCGGGCGCGGGCGTCGCCGATGATCTGCTCGGCCTGGCGGCGTGCCTTGCCGAGGATGTCGTCGGCCTCGCGGCGGGCGCGGGTCACCGTCTCGTCCGCCTCACGGCGGGCGTCGGCGATGGCCTGGTCGGCGGTCTGCTGCGCGAGGGCGAGGACACGGGCAGCGGTGTCCATGTTGTCCTCGGCGGGCGGCAGGCCCATGCCGACGGGGACGGGCTCGGGACGGGCGGGCTCCGGGGGCTTGATCGGCTCAGGCTGAGGGATCATCATCTCCGGCTTGGGCTCGGCGATGGGGGCCGCCATCTGCATGGGGCCACCCATGCCCATGCCCATGCCACCGGGGACCTTGCCCCTCAGGCACTCGGCCAGCTTCGCACGGAGCTCCTCGTTCTCCTGAATGAGGCGGTCGAGCTCGGCCTCCACCTCATCGAGGAAAGCGTCAACCTCCTCCTCGTCGTACCCCGGCCGTAGCCGGGTGGTACTGAACTGCTTGTTCCGCACATCAGCGGGCGTCAACGGCATTTTGGGTCTCCTTGGCGCGCTCGGAGTCTTGTCCGCGGGGACGGTACCCGATCAACGAAGCGCGTTCACGACTTGGATCAAGACCAAAACCACAATGAACAGCACAGTGAAGCTCAGGTCAAAGGCCACCGTACCCAACCTGAGGGGCGGAATGAAACGGCGGAGGAATTTGAGAGGAGGGTCGGTGACCGTGTAGATCGCCTCCGCCAGCACCAGAACGACCCCGGAAGGCCGCCAGGAGCGGGCGAAAGCCTGCACCGTCTCAAAGATCATTCTGCCGATCAGCAGAATCAGGTAGAGAGTGAGGGCGATGGACAAGATCTCGCTAATGATCCCCACGGTCCAGCCCCGCCTCCCTCTGGTTCCGCCGCATCCGGTCCCAGTGGGCACCGCTCAGCCGGTCACTGTTCATGATGGAACTCTAGCTCTGGTTGAAGAAGCCGCGTTCCGCGATTCGGGCCTTGTCCTCGGCGGTCACCTCAACATTGGCGGGGGACAACAGGAACACCTTGTTGGTAACACGTTCGATGCTGCCGTGTAGGCCAAAGACGAGACCTGCCGCGAAATCGACAAGGCGCTTGGCGTCACTGTCGACCATCTCGGTCAGGTTCATGATGACCGGCGTGCCCTCACGGAAGTGCTCGCCGATGGTGCGCGCCTCGTTGTACGTGCGAGGGTGGAGAGTCGTGATCCGCGCCAGATCGGTCGTACGACGCTCGAGCACCGCCGTGGGAGGCCGGGTGCCCGGCACGACCGTCTCGCCGTCCTCGTCATGCTCGTGGGGCGCCTGGTGGGTCGCCGCCGGACCACCTGCGAAGCCGCGCCGCTGCAGGTCGTACTCGTCGCCGTATTCCTCGTCGCCGCCGTACTCGGTCCGGTACCTGTCGTCGTAGTGGTCGTCCTCCACGAGACCGAGGTAGACCGCCATCTTGCGCATCGCGCCGGCCATCGCTCGTCGTCCTCCGCGTTACTGGTGCCTTCAGGGTCCCTATGGGAAGGCCAGGGCGGTAGGCGTACCCCCCGTGGAGCTCACCGCTGGTCGACCTCTACCTGTCGCGGACACCAAGGTCCACTTGGGGGACATTACCTGACGAAGGGCTTCCGACGACCGAGCAACGCCGTACCGACACGCAGGTGTGTCGCGCCGTTCGCTATCGCTTGGGCCATATCTCCGCTCATTCCCGCGGAAATGACGTCTGCCGTCGGGTGTTCCTTCTGTACGGCCTGCGCCACCGAGTAAAGCCGGGCAAAGGCTTCCCCCGGGTCCCCCCCGAGCGGCGCGACCGCCATGACGCCCCGCAACGTGAGGGCGTCCGCCCTGGTCACGGCCTCGGCGAGAGGCAGCACCTCGGCCGGTGTCACCCCGCCCCGTGCGCCGGGACCGCCGCCTTCCCCGCCGCCCAGTGCGACCTGGATGAGGCAGTCGACCTGGCGTTCCTGCCGTACGGCCTCTCTGCTCAGGGCGTCAACCAGCCGGGAACGGTCGACCGAGTGGACGACGTCCGCGTAGGAGACGACCGAGCGAACCTTGTTGGTCTGTAACTGACCGATGAAGTGCCAGGTGAGACCGAGATCACTGCATTCGGCGGCCTTGCCCGCCGCCTCCTGGTCCCGGTTCTCGCCGATGTCGGCCACTCCGAGCCCGGCGAGCACCCGCACGTCCGAGGCGGGGTAGGTCTTGGTCACCGCGATGATCGTGATCTCCGAGCGGGCCCGACCGGCCGCACTGCAGGCCTGTTCGACCCGCTGTTCGACTTCCGCCAGGCCCGCCGCGATCTCGTCGCGTCGTGCGTCATCCACGTGGTACGGAGCTCACTTCAGGAAGTCCGGCACGTCGAGCTCCTCTTCCTGCTCCTCGAACACCACGGGACGGCGCGGGGCCGGCTGGGTGACGCGCGAGGTGATGGGAGTGGGCGGCTCGGGCGTGGGCCGCGGGATCGACAACGGTCCCGAGCCGCTCCCCTGCTCGGTGCGCGCCGCGCCTTCTGAGCCCTCCCGGCCGAACTGCGCCGCGCTCTCGGACGCCGCGGCAGGCGGGGTCGCGGGAGCGGCCGGCGGGCCGGCGGGCTGAGCGGGAGCGGGACCCGTGGAAGCCGTCGTGGGCGGAGCCTGCGACGGAGCGGGAGCCGAAGTGGCGCCGGTCACCGGCCGCGAGGCGGTCGGCTCGGAGCGGAGCTCGGGCTTGGCCGGCGCCGGAGCAGGAGCGGGCGCGGGCCGCGACGAGGGCGCAGGAGCCGCCGGCCTGCTCTGCTGGGGCCGTGACAGCGGCGAGGCCGCCGGCTTGTCCGCGACCGGTTCGTCGAAGCCGGCCGCGATGACGGTCACCCGGACCTCGTCGCCGAGCGCGTCGTCGATGACCGTGCCGAAGATGATGTTGGCGTCGGTCGCCGCCGCGTTCGACACCAGCTGAGCCGCCTCGTTGATCTCGAAGAGACCGAGGTCGGAGCCGCCGGCGATCGACAGGAGCACGCCGTGCGCGCCGTCGATGCTCGCCTCGAGCAGCGGGCTGGAGACCGCCATCTCGGCGGCCGCGACGGAGCGGTCGTCACCCCTGGCGTGGCCGATGCCCATGAGCGCGGAACCCGCGCCGGACATGACCGACTTCACGTCGGCGAAGTCCAGGTTGATCAGTCCGGGGGTGGTGATCAGATCGGTTATGCCCTGGACACCGGACAGGAGCACCTGGTCGGCGGCCTTGAAGGCGTCGAGCACGCTGACCTGACGGTCGGAGATCGACAGGAGCCGGTCGTTCGGAATGACGATCAGCGTGTCGACCTCCTCGCGGAGGGTCTCGATGCCGGCCTCGGCCTGCATGGCCCGGCGCTTGCCCTCGAAGCTGAACGGCCGGGTGACCACGCCTATGGTCAGGGCGCCCAGCGATCGGGCGATGCTGGCCACGACCGGCGCGCCGCCGGTGCCGGTGCCGCCGCCCTCGCCCGCGGTGACGAAGACCATGTCGGCGCCCTTGAGGACCTCCTCGATCTCCTCGCGGTGGTCCTCGGCGGCCTTGCGCCCGACGTCCGGGTTCGCCCCCGCGCCGAGACCCCGGGTGAGCTCACGCCCGACGTCGAGCTTGACATCGGCGTCACTCATCAGCAGCGCCTGGGCGTCGGTATTGATGGCGATGAACTCGACGCCCTTGAGTCCCTCCTCGATCATCCGGTTCACGGCGTTCACTCCGCCGCCGCCGATTCCGACGACCTTGATGACCGCGAGGTAGTTCTGCGGTGCTGCCACGACGAGGGGCCTTTCCGCTCGTTTACGTTTCGTGCGGGCGGCGCCCGCGCTCTCTCTAACTCTCACCCTCAAGTTGAGATTTAGAGTTATGTCAACCTGAGATTGATACGGACAGTAGGGTTGCGCCTCCCTCAGGGTCAACTAACCGCGCCGCACAGCCGTCCGGCGTGTCGCGCGCTGTCCTTTTCGGCCGTGGGACCGTCGAACCGCGGGCGAGATGCGTCACCGCACGGTCACCACTTCGGGCGAGCTGATGTCGTAACTGTTCGCCGGCTTCGTGAGCAGGGACGTCAGCAGGCGCCCCTTCTCCGCGGCGCGCCCGGCGTCGCCCCAGACGACGGTCCGGCCGTCGATGAGCCGCAGTGTGACCGACTTCGGCGACGGCGCGCGCACCTGGCCGACCCGGCTCAGCACGTCCTCGGGAAGCACGCTCAGCACGGTGAGGGCCGAACGGGTCGAGGGGTCGTCCGCCGCGAGACGCTGGACCTTCAGCACGGGCAGCCGGGGAGGGGCCACGGCCACCTCCTTCAGGACCACGCCGAAGCGGTCGAGCACCGCCTGCCTACCCGGGCCGAGGATCGCGACCGCGATGGCGGTACGCTCGACGACGGCGACCTGCAACGTGCCCGGCCAGGCCCGGTCGACCTTGGCCGACTCCACCTCGCGGACCGCTCGGACGCGCTGTTCGACCAGCCCGAGGTCGACGGTGGCGAGGGGTGTGCCGAGCTTCACCCCCGCGGCCTGTCTGAGCTGTTCGGCGGGAACGGTGACGTCCCCGGTGACCTCGATCGACCGCACTCCGAGCAGCGGCGAGAAGAACACCACCCAGGTGGCGGCGCCCACCACCCCGCCGGTGAGCAGGGTGGCCAGGACCGTGCGCCGGGTGGCGAGCCTCACCGCGCGGCCAGCTCCGCGACGATGCGCGGGCCGAGCTCGGTCACGTCGCCCGCGCCCATCGTCAGGACGATGTCGCCGGCACGCGCCCGCTCCGCCACGAGAGCGGGCACGGCCTCGCGGTCCGGCTCGTAGGCGACGCGTTCGGACGGCAGCGGCACCTTGCCCGCGACCAGGCCGCCGGACACGCCGGGCTCCGGGTCCTCACGTGCGCCGTACACGTCCAGGACGACGACCTCGTCGGCCAGCGCCAGTGCCTCGCCGAACTCGGTCGCGAAGAACCTGGTGCGCGAGTAGAGGTGCGGCTGGAACACCGCGATCACCCGGCCGTCGCCCCGCACCACGTCGCGTGCGGCGCGCAGATCGGCCGCCAGCTCCGTCGGGTGGTGGGCGTAGCTGTCGAACACCGCGACGCCGCGGGCCTCACCCTTGGCCTCGAACCGCCGCTTGGCTCCGCTGAAGGTCGCGAGACCCTCCCTGATCTCGTCGAACGGCAGGCCGAGTTCCAGTGCCACGGCGACGACCGCGGTCGCGTTCAGCGCGTTGTGCCGCCCGGGGACCGCGAGCCGTACGTGGCCGTGCCCGGCGACGGTGAACTCCACGCCCAGGCCGCGCGGCACGACGTCGGCCGTCCGGTAGTCGGCGTTCGCTGCCTCGCCGTACGTGACGACCCTGAGGCCGCGTGCCCGCGCGATGGGCGCGAGGTCCGCCGAGCCCGGATCGTCCGCGCACAGGACCAGGACCGAGCCGACCCGCTCGACGAAGCGGGCGAAGCTGTCGTAGACGGCCTGCGGATCCCCGTAGTTGTCGAGGTGGTCGGCCTCGACGTTCGTCACGACCGCGATGCGCGGCGCGAGCATGAGGAACGACCCGTCGCTCTCGTCCGCCTCGGCCACGAAGACGTCGCCCGCGCCCTCGTCCGCGCCGAGGCCGGTGGTGACCAGCTGGCCGCCCACGCAGTACGACGGGTCGGCGCCGCACTTCTGCAGCGCCACCGTCAGCATCGAGGTGGTGGTGGTCTTGCCGTGCGTGCCGGCGACGGCGATGCCGTTGCGGCCGGCCATGACCGCGGCGAGGGCGGCGGCCCGCGGGATGACCCGGAGGTTCTGCCGCAGCGCCTCCCCCAGCTCGGGATTGGAGTCCCGGATCGCGGTGGACACCACGACCGTGTTGACGTCCCTGATGTGGGAGGCGGCGTGCCCGACGTGGACGGTGGCGCCGAGCTCGCGCAACTCGTTCAGCATCTCGGAGGTGCGGGCGTCGCTGCCCGACACCGGCACCCCGCGCTTCAGCAGGATCCTGGCGATGCCCGACATGCCGGCGCCGCCGATGCCGATGAAATGGACGCGGCCGAGGTCGGCCGCGGGGATGGGCTCCACCAGCTTGACGAGGCTCATCGTCCGCTCACCTCTCCCCGTCCCGCCGGGGTCGCACTCATGTACACGATCATCGGGAAGCGATCTCCAGCACCTTGCGGGCGAGCGCCACGTCGGCGTCCTTGCGTCCCATGCGGGACGCCGCCTCGGACATGGTCATGACACGCTCCGGGTCGTTCAGGATGGGAAGCACGGTCTCGACGATCCAGCGGCCGGACAGCTGCGCGTCGTCGATCATTATGCCGCCGCCGCCTCGGACGATCGGCTCGGCGTTGAGCCGCTGCTCGCCGTTGCCGTGCGGCAGCGGGATGTAGGCGGCCGGCAGGCCGACGGCGGTCAGCTCCGCGCAGGTCATCGCGCCGCTGCGGCACAGTGCGAGGTCGGCCGCCGCGTAGGCGTAGTCCATCCGGTCGACGTAGGGCAGGATCACGTACTGCGGATCCCCCGGGGGCGGTTCCACTTCGACGGTGTTCTTCGGGCCGATCACGTGCAGCACCTGGATGCCGGCCCGGCGCAGGTACGGCGCGGCCTCAAGGGCCGCGTGGTTGAGCGAGCGCGCGCCCTGGGAGCCGCCGAAGACCAGCAGCGTCGGCCGGTCGGACTCGAGCCCGAAGTAGGACCTCGCCTTGTCCCCCAGGGACAGGCGGTCCATCGTCGAGACGTCGCGCCGGAGCGGGATGCCGACGTACTGCGCACCGGGCAGCGCCGTGTCCGGATGGCCGGTGAAGACGTTGTCGGTCATGCGCGCGCCCAGCCGGTTGGCCAGCCCTGGCCGCGGGTTGGCCTCGTGCACCACGATCGGGATGCCCCGGCGGCGCGCGGCCAGGTAGGCCGGCGTCGCGACATACCCGCCGAACCCGACGAGCACGTCCGCCTTGACCCGGTCGAGGATTCCGGCGGCGGTGTTGATCGCGCCCGCGAGGCGGCCGGGGACGGCGAGCAGCTTCGGTGTGAGCGACCGCGGCAGGGGCACGGCCGGTACCAGTTCGAGTTCGTAGCCGCGGGCGGGGACGAGCCTCGTCTCCAGGCCTCTTTCCGTTCCGAGGCAGGTGATCCCGATCGCCGGGTCCTGCTGGCGAAGCGCGTCGGCCAGGGCGAGTGCCGGCTCGATATGGCCGGCCGTTCCGCCGCCGGCGAGGACCACCCTCATGTCACTCCTCGTTCCCTGTCAACGCCTCGGGCGGCCACCCAGGCCAAGCCAGCTTAGAGCCCTGGCGAAGGGTCCGGGGCCACGGACGGCCAGGGCCTCGGCGGCGCCGGGCTCCCGTTTGGCGAAGGACAACAACATGCCGAGTGCCGCCAGCGTCGGCAACAGGGCCGACCCTCCGTACGACACCAGTGGTAGGGGGATACCCGTGATCGGGAAGACCCCGATCACCGCCCCGATGTTCACGATCGCCTGACCTGCGATCCACGCCACCGAGGCCGCGGCGGCCAGCCTGATGAACGGGTCGGTCGTCCGTGAGGCGATCCGCAGTCCGGCGTACCCGAGCAGGCCGAAGAGCGCGACGACGACGAGCGTGCCCATCAGGCCGAGCTCCTCGCCGAGAATCGAGAAGATGAAGTCGCTCTCCGCGTGGGGCACCCAGTCCCACTTCTGCCGGCTGCTGCCGAGGCCGAGGCCGAACCAGCCTCCCGAGCCCATCGCGATCTGTCCCTGCGCCGCCTGGAAACCGGCGCCCTGCGCGTGCTCCCACACGTCCAGGAAGCCCGTCAGGCGCTCCATGCGGTACGGCTCCACCATGATCATGATGACCGTGGCGAGCACCAGGAGCGCGAGCACGCCGCCGAACAGCCGCACCGGCGCGCCGACCACCCACAGCAGCGCCAGGAAGATCAGCATGAGCACGATGGTGGTGCCGAGGTCGCGGCCCAGCATGACCAGGATCGCGATGATCGCCGTACCGGGCATCAGCGGGATCAGCAGGTGCCGCCACTCGATCCGGCCGGCCCGCGCCTTCCGCGCGAGCAGGTCGGCCCCCCACAGCGCGAGGCCGAGCTTGGCCGGCTCGGAGGGCTGGATCGAGAAGGGCCCGATCGCGATCCAGCGCTGGGCGCCGAGCAGCTCCTCACCGATGAAGATCACCATCAGCAGGCCGATGATCGAGATGCCCATCAGCGGATACCCGGCCAGCCGGAAGAACCGCTGCGGCATCCGGGAGCAGATCCACATCAGCGGGATGCCGATCGCGACCGACATCGACTGCTTGATGAACCAGTAGAACGGGTTGCCGGTCTTCTGCAGCGCCTCGATGCTCGACGCGGACAAGACCATCATCAGGCCGAGGGCCAGCAGCAGGGCGCTGCAGCCGAGCACCAGGTAGTAGGACGTCAGCGGGCGGCTCAGCAGTTCCCTGATCCCCGCGAGATGCGTGCGGGACCAGCCGGCGGGAGCCTCCTCCGCCTGCTGCGCCGTCACCCTTCCGCCAGGCGGTGGACGGCTCGCGCGAAGGCCTCCCCACGCGCTCCGTAACTGGCGAACATGTCCAGCGACGCCCCGGCGGGGGCGAGCAGCACGGTGTCTCCGGGGGAGGCCAGCCGGGCGGCTTCGGTGACGACACGGTCCATGACCCCAGTGTCTTGCCCGGGCACCTCCACCACTGGGACATCCACGGCGTGTCGCGCCAATGCCTCGCGGATTCGCTCCCTGTCGGCGCCCAGGAGCACCGCACCCTTCAGGCGCGGGGCGGCCCGCCGTACGAGGTCGTCCACGTCCGCGCCCTTGAGCTGGCCGCCCGCGATCCAGACGATCGACGGGTAGGCCGCGAGGGAGGCGGCCGCGGCGTGCGGGTTGGTGGCCTTGGAGTCGTCCACGTAGTCGACGTCGCCGGCCCTCGCCACGTGCGCGATCCGGTGGGGATCGGGGACGAAGTCGGCCAGGCCGCGCCGTACCGCCTCGGCGGGCACGCCGTAGGCGCGGGCGAGCGCGGCCGCGGCGAGCGCGTTGGCCACGTTGTGCGGCGCGAACGGGCGGACGTCGGCGAGGGAGGCGAGTTCCTCCCCCTCGTTGACGGGGTCGGCCACGAACGCCCGGTCGACCAGGAGGTCCTCGACGACGCCGAGCTGTCCCGGCCTCGGCACGCCGAGCGTGAAGCTCACCCGGCGCGGACCCCGTTCGTACGGCGCGGCCAGCCGGGCCGACCACTCGTCGTCGGCGTTGTAGATGACGATCCCGGCGTTCTCGAAGATCCGGGCCTTGGCCGCGGCGTACTCCTCCAGTGAGCCGTGCCAGTCGATGTGGTCGGGCGCGACGTTGAGTACGGCCGCCGCCATCGGCTCGAGGCTGGACGACCAGTGCAGCTGGAAGCTGGACAGCTCGACGGCGAGCACGTCGTACGGCTCGCGGACGGCCTCCACGATCGGCAGGCCGACGTTTCCGGCGGCGAGCGCCCGGTTGCCCGCCGCGGACAGGATCGAGGTGAGCATCCGGACCGCGGTCGTCTTGCCGTTGGTGCCGGTGAGCGTGAGCCAGGGCGCGGCGGAGCCGTCCGACGCGCGCAGGTGCCACGCGAGCTCGACCTCGCCGATGACGGCGATCCCCGCCTCGGCCGCCGCGACCAGCAGCGGGTGGTCGGGACGCCATCCCGGCGAGGTGATGACCAGCGACGTCCCCTCGGGCAGGACGGGCTCTCCGAAGCGCACCTCGATCCCGGAGGCCGCCAGCTCGGCGGCGGCGGCCCGCTGCCGCTCGCCGTCGATCGCCTCCAGGACGATGACCCGCTCCCCGCTTCCGGCGAGGCCGCGGGCGGCGGCCGTGCCGGACACCCCCAGCCCGGCGACGACGACACTCACTGTTTGGGCATCCATTCGAGGTAGAACAGGCCGAGTCCGGCGGCGACGCAGAGCGCGGCGATCAGCCAGAAGCGGACCACGATCGTCGTCTCCGCCCAGCCCGACAACTCGAAGTGGTGCTGGAGCGGAGCCATCCTGAAGACGCGTCTCCTGGTCATCTTGAAGAAGCCCACCTGGATGATCACCGACATGGTGATGATCGCGAACAGGCCGCCCAGGATGACGAGCAGTAACTGCGTGCGGGTGGTGAAGGCGAGACCGGCGATCACGCCGCCCAGCGCCAGGGAGCCGGTGTCCCCCATGAAGATCTTGGCCGGCGGGGCGTTCCACCACAGGAAGCCGAAGCAGGCGCCGAGGACCGCCGCGGCGACCACGGCCAGGTCGAGCGGATCGCGCACCGAGTAGCAGTTGGGGCCGAGCAGCAGCGTGCAGCTGTTGCGCAGCTGCCAGTTGCCGATCAGCACGTACGCCGCGAGGACGAGACAGGTCGCGCCGGAGGCCAGGCCGTCGAGGCCGTCGGTGAGGTTCACCGCGTTGGAGAAACCCACGATGAAGAACAGCACCCAGATCGTGAAGCCGAGCAGGCCGATGGACGGGCCGAAGTCACGCAGGAACGACAGCTTCGTCTCGGCCGGGGTGATGTCGTAGCCGTTGGGGAACCGGACGACGAGCACCGCGAAGATGGCGCCGACGATGAGCTGGCCGGCCGCCTTCGCGCCGCTGCGCAGACCGAGGCTGCGCTGTTTGTAGATCTTGATGAAGTCGTCGAGGAAGCCGACCAGGCCGAGCCCGGTCATCAGGAACAGCACCAGCAGCGCCGAGGCGGTGGGCGGCTCGACCCGGCCGGACAACGCCGTCGACAGATGGGCCGTGAAGTAGCCGATCAGCGACGCGATGACGATGACGGTGCCGCCCATGGTGGGCGTGCCCCGCTTGTCGTAGTGCCCGGAGGGACCCTCCTCGCGGATGTTCTGCCCGTACCCCCGTCTGGCGAACAGCCGGATGGCCAGGGGGGTGCCGGCCATCGACAGCAGCAGCGAAATCGCAGCCGCGATGAGGATGTTCCTCATCGGGCGTCACCTCCGAGGATCGCCGCGGCGACCCGTTCGAGCCCGGCCGCGCGCGGCCCTTTCACCAGCACCACATCGCCGGGCGCCAGCCGTGCGGTCAGTTCCGCCGTGGCGGCCTGCACGTCGGGGACGTGCAGCGCGCCGGGGGCGCCCGCGAGCACCGGCCCGGCGTCCTCCCCCACGACGATCAAAGTCTCTAGCCCGGAGCCGGCGGCGAGCCGCCCGAGCTCCTCGTTCAGCGCGGCGCTGTCCTCGCCGAGCTCGCGCAGGGACGCGATCACGGCGAACCGCCTCCGCTCCCCCGCGATCGTCGCGAGGCTCTCGAAGGCGGCCCGCATCGAGTCCGGGTTGGCGTTGTACGCGTCGTTGATGACGGTGACGCCGTCCGCCCGGTCGGTGACCTCCATGCGCCATCGGCTTCGCGGCTCGGCCAGCGAGAGCTCCTCCGCGATCGTGGCCACGGGAAGCCCGAGTTCGTAGGCCGCCGCCGCGGCGGCCAGCGCGTTCTCCACCGCGTGCGCGCCGTACAGGCGCAGGCGCACCGGGGCCGCGCCGGTCGGCGTCCGCAGCGTGAACGACGCGCGGCCGCGCTCGTCGATCACCTCGTCCTCCGCCCGGACGTGCGCGTCGGGCGAACGCCCGAAATAGGTGACCCTCGCGCCGGTACGGCCGGCCATCGCGCGGACCAGCGGGTCGTCGGCGTTGAGCACGGCGACGCCGTTCGCGGGCAGTGCCTCGACGAGTTCGCCCTTGGCCTGCGCGATCGCCTCCTTGCCGCCGAACACACCGAGGTGGGCGGTGCCGACGTTGAGCACCACGCCGATGCGGGGCGGGGCGACGCTCGCCAGGTGGGCGATGTGGCCGACGTTCCTCGCGCTGAGTTCGAGCACCAGGAAACGAGTGGCCCGGTCCGCCTTCAGCACGGTCAGCGGGTGGCCGATCTCGTTGTTGTAGGAGCCGACCGGGGCGACGGTGACACCGATGCGCGCGGCGAGCCGGGCCATCAGGTCCTTCGTCGTCGTCTTCCCCGCCGACCCGGTGACGCCGGTCACGGTCACTTCGGGCATGTCGGAGATCACGGCCCTGGCCAGGTCGGCGAGCGCAGTCAGCACGTCGCCCACGATCACGGCGGGCGCCTCGACGGGCCGGGAGGCCAGGACGGCCGCCGCCCCCGCCTCGTGTGCCTGCCGGGCGAAGTCGTGCCCGTCCACACGCTCACCCTTGATCGCCACGAACAGCGACCCCGGCTCTGCGGCGCGAGAGTCGATCACGACGGGACCGTGCACCACGGCCCGGGGGTCGGCCATGCCGGTCAGGGCGCCCGAGGTGATCTCGGCGATCCTGGCCAGCGGCAACGGGATCATGCGTCTTTCCTGCTCTCTTTCGCGTGATCGGTCGAGTTCAGCAATCTTAGAAGTCGGCCCGAGATCGTATGACCAGGTGCCGGAAGGGCGCCCCGGTGCGGCCGGGTCCCCCGCCGTGGCCGCGATCACCCACGGACGGCTCCTTCGCCGGGCCGGCCGCCCTGCCTCCTCCGTACGGCCTGCGCCGCGACCTCGCGGTCGTCGAAGGGGATGACCTGGTCTCCGACGTACTGGCCCTGCTCGTGTCCCTTGCCGGCGACGACGACCACGTCCCCGGGCTCCGCGCGGGAGACGGCGAGGTCGATGGCGGCGGCGCGGTCCGGCTCCACGATCACGTGGCCGCGTTCCGCCTGCGGGAGTCCCCGCACGCCGTCGAGCATCGCCGCGAGGATCTCGAGCGGGTCCTCGGTCCGGGGGTTGTCGCTGGTGAGGATCGCGACGTCGGCCAGCCGCGCCGCCGCCTCGCCCATCATCGGCCGTTTGCCCTTGTCGCGGTCGCCGCCGCAGCCGAGGACGATGGTGAGCCGGCCACCGGGTCCGTCGTCCAGGACCGAACGCAGCGAGGTCAGGACCGACTCGACCGCGCCCGGCTTGTGGGCGTAGTCCACGATCACCTGGTAGCCGTCCGTTCCCGGCACCCGCTCCATGCGTCCGGGGACCCCGGTGAACGCGCCGACTCCCGCGACCGCTGACTGCAGAGGGATGCCCGCCTCCACGAGCGCCACGAGCACGCCGAGGGTGTTGGCCACATTGAACGGCCCCGGCAGGGACACCGACGCGTCGGCCTCGATCCCGCCGGGGCCGACGACGCGGAAGGCGCTGCCGTCGGAGCCCAGGCGCACGTTCTCCGCCCGCCACTCGGCCTCCGGCGCGCCGCACGCGGAGAAGGTGATCATCGGGATCCCGGCCAGGCGGACCAGTTCGCGGCCGTGGGCGTCGTCGACGTTGACCACGCCGATCCGGGCGAACTCGGGCGTGAACAGCCGGGCCTTGGTCGCGAAGTAGTCGTCGAGGTCGCGGTGGAAGTCGAGATGGTCCTGCGACAGGTTGGTGAATATCGCGACATCGTAGAAGACGCCGTCGACCCGGCCGAGCGCGAGGGCGTGGCTGGAGACCTCCATCGCGGCGGCGGTCACCTCCTGTTCCCGCATCAGCGCGAACAGGCCCTGCAGATCGCTCGCCTCCGGCGTGGTCAGCTCCGGGACGAACCGGACGTCGCCCGCGCGGATCTCCACCCCGCCGACGAGCCCGGTGCGATGCCCCGCAGCCCGCAGCCCGGCTTCGAGCAGGAACGTCGAGGTCGACTTGCCGCTCGTCCCGGTGACTCCGATGATCGTCATGCCGGTGGCCGGCCTGCCGTACACCCATGCCGCGACCTGGCCGAGCAGTGCGCGGGGGTCGGGCACGACCAGCACGGGCAGGCCCGTGGCGGCTGCGCTCTCGCGCCCGGCGTCGTCGGTGAGGACGGCCACGGCGCCCGCCGCGAGGGCGTCCGCGGCGAAGTCGGCGCCGTGCGCGGTCTTGCCGGGCAGCGCCACGTAGAGGTCGCCGCGCTGGACGCGGCGCGAGTCGATGGTCAGGCCGGTGACGGCTCCACGGGCCGGCCTTGTTCCGGGAGATGAGGCGCCGAGCAGGGTGGCCAGCCCGGAAAGGGGGCGGGCCGGAGCGGCCACAGGGCGCATAGAGGACGGGGGACGCACGGCGAGAGCGTACCGTCCCTCGTCACCCACCGAGGCGAAGGATGACATGCGGCGCCTTCGTCCCGGTAGGGGGTATCTTCCTGCTCTTCAACGCGAAGGTCATGACGTCCTTGAATACGGGGGCGGCCACCTCGCCGCCGTAATGACCGTTCTTCGGATCCTGGATGACGGCGAGCGCCACGAGCCGGGGGGCATCAGCCGGAGTGAATCCGACGAAAGTCGCAGTGTAGCCGCAGTATCCCTTGCACTTCTCGTCATACCGCATCGCGGTGCCCGTCTTGCCGGCGACCCGGTACCCGTCGATCGACGCCTCCGTGCCCGTGCCGTCGTGGCCGACGGCGGCCTCCAGCATGCCCGCGATCCCCTCGGCCGTGGTCTGGCTGACGACCCGCGTCCGCGCGGACGGGGTCGCAGGCACGAAGCGCCCGCGCTCGTCGGTGGTCCCGGCGACGATCGACGGGGTGATCCGGACGCCGCCGTTCGCGATCGTCTGGTAGACGCTCGCCATCTGGAGGGCGGTGACCGAGATGCCCTGGCCGTACGCGATGGTGCAGCGCTGGCTGCCCGACCAGTTCTGGTAGGCGGGCAGGAGGCCCTCCTCCTCCCCCGGGACCCCCGCGCCTGTCTTGGCGCCGAATCCGAAGGCGCGGAACATGTTGTAGAGCCGCTGGTCGGTGATCTGACGCGCGGCCATGATCGTGCCGACGTTGCTGGACTCGGCGATGATGCCGGTGAACGTCAGCGGCTCGGGCGCGTGCGCGTGCGCGTCGCTGATCTCCCGGTCCGCGCAGGTGATGTGGTCGGGGACCCGGAAGACGGTCTCGGGGGTGACCGCGCCGGACTCGATGGCGCCCGCCGCCGTGATCACCTTGTTGGTGCTGCCCGGCTCGAACACCTCGGACACGGCCCGGTTGCCCCAGTCGGCCTCGGGCACGGACTGCCAGGCGTTCAGGTCGACCTCGGGCGCGTTGGCCATCGCCACGATCTGCCCGGTCTTGACGTCCAAGACGATGACGCTGCCGCTGCGCGCCTTGCTCGCCTTCACCTGCCTGGCGATCGCCTGCTGCGCGGCGTACTGGATGTCCCTGTCGATCGTCAGCCGGACGTTCCTGCCCGGCACGGGCGCCTGGCGGCTGGTCCGCGTCATCGGGATGCGCTGGCCGTCGCCGCCGATCTCGACGCTCTGCTTGCCGTCCTGCCCGGCGAGGATCTTGTCGAAGGTCTGCTCGATCCCGGACAGGCCGTGCCCGTCGAACCCGACGAACCCGATCAGCCCGCCCGCCAGGGTGTCGCCCGGGTAGGTGCGGCGGTAGGTGTCCTTGGCGCCCACGCCCTTGAACCGGTAGCTCATGACCTTGGCGGCGCGTGCGGGGTCGACGCCCCGCGCGACCACGATGTACCGCTGCGTGGTCTTGGCAAGCTTGGCCGCTATGTCCTCTTTATTGAGGTTGAGCTCCAGGGCCAGCGTGGTCGCGATCTGGTCCCGGGTCGAGGGAGTGACGTCCGCCGGGTCGATGTAGATCTCCCGGGCGTCGTCGGTGATGGCGAGCGCCTTCCCGGCGACGTCGGTGATCGAACCGCGCCGCGCCGGCAACGTCTCCGGCTGGACGCGCTGCTGCGCCGCCTTGGCCTGGAGGACCTTCGAGTCCAGTCCCTGGAGCTGGATGAGCCTGCCGGCGAACAGCGACAACACGAACGCCATGACGACGAGCGCCGCGTTCAGCCTGCGGCGGGGGTTGCCCAGTCGCAGGACCGCCGGCGGGCGCGGCGGCGGCGCCGGAGGCCGTGGCGGGCGCGGCGGACGGCCGTCACCCGGTCCCTGCGCGCGGAACGAGGCGGCGGGTCCGGCGGAACCCGTGCGGCCCGGCTGGGTGCTCTGACCGGTACGGCCCGGCTGAGCGGTCGGACCGCCGCGACCTGGCACGGTCTGGCCGGACCGTGAAGGCTGTCCGGGACGGGCGTTCTGTCCGCCTCTCGTGGGCGCTTGGCCGGCACGGCCCGTCTGTCCCTGCTGCGCTCCCGGCTGACCGGCGCGCGACTGACCCGACCGGCCCGGCTGCCCGGGCGAGCCGGACGTGCCGTCGGCCGGGGAGCGCCCGGCCCCTGCGCCCTTGCCGTTGCCGGTCGCCTTGCCGTTGCCGGTGGCCTTGCCGGTGCCGGTGGACCGGCCGTTGGCCGACGTGCCGTTCCCCGCCGTGCGTCCTGTGCTGGACTTGCCGTTCGCCGCGGAGTCTCCTGCCGCCGCGCCCTTGCCCGACCCGGACGGCTTGGACGGCTTGGCGGGCTGCCCGGATGAGGACCGGCTCGGCCGCGGGGACGGAACCTGGTCGTCGCCGCCGAGGGGCCTGCCGCCCTTCCTGGGCCCGCGCTCCTCCGCGTGCTCGTCAGGATGCCCGGACCGCGGCGAGCGGCCCGGGCGTCCGGGGAGATCGGGACGGGGACGGCCGGACGGCCCGTCGGAGGGCCGCGCCGGGGAGCCCGGCGTCTTCCTGCCGCCGCCGGGGCCCTGGCCGCCGCGTCCCCCCGGACCCCCACCACCCGGACCAGGGCCACCGCGCCCGCTGGGACCGCCGCGGCCGGGGCCCGGGCTCCGGCCGCCGTCCTTCACTTGACCATGCCCTCTTCACGTGGCGTGGCGGCGTCGGCCGCCCCGACGGACGGACCCGTCTTGACGAAGCGCGGAGCCGAGGTGTCCTTCTCGACGCCGAGCGGCTTGGCGGCCTCCTCGATCGCGCCGGGCTGGTCCCAGACGCGCAGCTCGCCCTCCAGGGTCGCGGCCTGCTCGTGGAGCTGATCCGTGCTGGACCGCAGGTCGGTGAGCTTGAACGAGTCCTGAGAGAGGACGACGTTCAGCAGCAGCAGGGTCACCAGGCCGCCGCACATCAGGCCGACGACGAGCAACACGAACGGCGCCTTCGGCGGGCGCCGGAACGCGGAGCCCGCCGGCCGTACGCGCACGGCCGTCTGGGTCTCCGGCGTCTGCGTGCCCGACGGAGCGACCCGCTCGGGCGCGCCGGGGGCGAGGTTCCTGGCGCCCGCCGCGGGCGCGGCGTCGCCGGGCACCCGTGCCGGAGCGGGCCGCGTGGGCTGACCACGCCGCGGGGTCTCCGGCGCCGGCGCCGTGACCTGGCCGCGCCGCGCGCTCACCGGGGCCGGAGCCTCGGTCTGCGCGCGCCGTCCGGCCTCGGGGGCGGACACGCCGCCGCCCACCGGCCGGCCGGACCGCCTCGGCTGGGCCTGAACCCGCCGGGCCGCCGTCCTGCTCTCCTGCTCTGTCGTGCTCATCCCTGGCGGATCCTCTCTGCCGCCCGCAAACGGGCCGAGGCCGCCCGCGGGTTGCGGGCCACCTCGTCGTCGTCCGGGAGCTCGGCTCCCCTCGTCAGAAGGCGGAACCGTGGCTGGTGTGCCTCCAGCGGGACCGGCAGCCCCGGAGGGCCGGTCTCCTTGGTTCGCGCCGCGAGGACCTGCTTGGTGAGCCGGTCCTCCAAAGAGTGATAGGCGAGCACGACGGCCCGCCCGCCCAGCGCCAGGGCGTCGAGCGCGGCGGGAAGGGCCTCCTCCAGCGCCGTCAGCTCTCCGTTCACCTCGATGCGCAGTGCCTGGAACGTTCTCTTGGCGGGATTGCCCCCGGTCCGTCTCGTCGCGGCGGGGATCGCCGTGCGGACGAGATCGGCAAGTCGCTTGGTGGTCTCGATGGGGTTGCCGGCACGCTCCTTGGCGATGAGGCCGGCGACGCGCGACGCGAACCGCTCCTCGCCGTAATCGCGCAGGATGCGGGTGAGCTCGGCCACGGAGTAGGTGTTCACCACGCGCTCGGCGGTCAGCTCCTGCTCGGGGTCCATCCGCATGTCCAGCGGAGCGTCATAGGAATAGGCGAAGCCACGCTCCGCCTCGTCGAGCTGTGGCGAGGAGACGCCGAGGTCGAAGAGCGCGCCCTGGACCCGGGGCCGCCCGGCGTGCGCCAGCACGGCCGGCAACTCGTCCGAGACGGCGCGCACGATGGTCACGCGCCCGGCGTACGGCGCGAGCCGCTCGGTGGACCGCTCGATGGCGGTCGGGTCGCGGTCGATGCCGATGAGATGGAGGGCGGGGTGCGCCGCGAGCAACGCCTCGGCGTGACCGCCGAGGCCGAGGTTGGCGTCGACGACGACCGGGTCCGGCCCGGTGAGCGCCGGAGCAAGCAACTCCAGCACGCGATCGAGCATGACCGGAACGTGACCGCCCGAGTGCCCGAGTTCTGCCGACAACACTTCCACCCCCAACTTGGCCGCTTCGATGCTCGCGGATATGCGGCTGCCGCCGGTGAACCACTTCAGGTCCCCACCCATGCCGGTCCCCCCTCGCGGGACCGACCCGTCCGGCCAGGTCCCCATCCGCATCGCCTGCCGAGGCGCCTGACACCGGGGAAGGTGCATCAGATGCCGCGGGGAGCGGGTGGAGACCTCGCCGAACGTCACCGACGGGTCTTACGCAGAAATCACAGGATCCCTGGCAACACCTCCTCGGACAGATCGGAGAAGGCCTGCTCCTGGGCGGCCAGGTAGGTGTCCCATGCCTGGGCGTCCCAGATCTCCAGCCTGGTGTTGGCTCCGATCACCACGCAGTCGCGCTCCAGGCCCGCGTACTGCCGCAGGCTTGGCGGGATCGTGATGCGCCCCTGCTTGTCAGGAGTCTCGTCGGAGGCGCTGGCGAAGAAGACGCGGCTGTAGTCACGGACCGCCTTGGCGGTCACCGGCGCGGTGCGCAGAGCCTCGGTGATGCGCTGGAACTCCTCTACGGGGAAGACGTAGAGGCAGCGCTCCTGGCCTTTGGTGATCACAAGACCCTCCGCCAGCTCCTCACGATACTTCGCCGGCAGGAACAGCCGTCCTTTGTCGTCGAGGCGCGGTTGATGGGTGCCGAGGAACACCGGACCCACCTCCCGTGCCTTGCGGAGCGCTCAGCGCTGTAGCCCCTGCCCTCCACTGCGCACCACCATACTCCACTTCTCCCCACCGTCAACAGATTCAGACCGTGTCGGCATCGGTTTAGCGCCGCGTTTCCGCAGTTCAGAAAGGGTGGTGCGAAGTGGGGCACCCTGGACGCCCCACACCCTGTCACGGGCGTGTCCGCGTCCCGGAAACGGCGCCGAGACGCCGATTTCCCGCGCACCGCGTGAGTTCGGTGGAGGAAAGTGGAGCGGGCCATTGTCTCGGGATTCGCACGAAAGTCAGCCAAGCGGGAGAAGCCGTACGGGCAACAGGTCTCCGGTTCTTCCGGATTTCTGGACAAAGTCGACCGGGAACCCCACCGGTCATAAGGTCAGTACACAGAATGGAATAGCAACCTTTAACGCCCATTCTCAGGGACGCACCTTTAATGGAGGCCTGGTGGCAGCAACCCCCGACGTCACCGACGCGGAAACCCGGCTCGAGACTCTGGTCGACACGGCGAACCGGATCCGCGACGCGATCGAATCCGTGATCGAAGGCAAGAGCGACGTCATCCGCCTCACCGTCACCGTTCTCCTCGCCGAAGGCCATCTCCTGATCGAGGACGTGCCCGGTGTCGGAAAGACGATGCTGGCCAAGGCGCTGGCGCGCTCCATCGACTGCCCCGTCAGGCGTGTGCAGTTCACCCCCGACCTGTTACCCAGCGACATCACCGGGGTGAGCGCCTACAACCAGCAGACCGGCGACTTCGAGTTCAAGCCCGGCCCCGTCTTCGCCAACATCGTGGTCGGCGACGAGATCAACCGGGCCTCGCCCAAGACGCAGTCCGCCCTCTTGGAGTGCATGGAGGAGCGCCAGGTCACCGTCGACGGCGAGACCTACCGCCTGGAATCGCCCTTCATGGTCATCGCGACGCAGAACCCGATCGAAATGGAGGGCACCTACGCGTTGCCGGAGGCGCAGCGCGACCGCTTCACCGCGAAGATCGCGATGGGGTATCCCGAGCCGGCCGCCGAACTGGAGATGCTCGACGTCCACGGGGCCTCCCAGCCCCTCGACAAGCTCGAGCCCGTCGCCACGACGGCGGAGGTGCGCGCGCTGATCGAGGCGATCCGCGCCGTGTACGTGTCGCAGCCGGTCAAGAAATACGCCATCGACATCGTCGCGGCGACCCGGCAGTCCCCCGACCTTCTGCTCGGCGCCTCCCCCCGCGCCACTCTCCACCTGGTGCGCAGCGCCCGGGCGCACGCCGCGCTCTCGGGCCGCGACTACGTGATCCCCGACGACCTGCAGGACCTGGCGGGGCCCGTCCTCGCGCACCGGCTGCTGCCGAGCATGGAGGCCCTGGGCCAGCAGCGCCGCCCCGAGCAGGTGATCGACGAAGTGATTCGCCGCGTCCCGGTGCCGGACGTCAAGTAACGGAGGCCCGATGACGGGGTTGAAGGCTCTGACCTCGCGAGGGCGTTCGTTCCTCGCGTCGGGCGTCGCAGCACTGCTGTGCGCCTTCCTGCTGGGCGAGAGCGACCTGCTGCGGGTCGCCGTCCTGATCATCGCCATGCCGCTGCTCGCCTCGATGGTCGTGTCGCGCACCCGGTACCGGCTGCGCAGCACGAGGCGGCTCAGCCCGTCGCGCGTGGAGGTGGGCAACGACAGCATCGTGACCCTGCGGCTGGAGAACGTCACCCGCCTGCCGACGGGTCTGCTGCTGGTCGAGGACACCTTGCAGTACACGCTGGGCGCCCGGCAGCGGTTCGTCCTCGACAGGATGGAATCGCGCGGCATCCGGGAGATCGACTACCGGGTGCGTTCCGACCTGCGGGGGCGCTTCCCCATCGGTCCCCTGTCCGTGCGGATCACCGACCCCTTCGGGCTGGTGGAGCTGGCCAGGTCGTTCACCGTCACCGACACGCTGGTGGTGACCCCCCAGGTGATCCCGCTGCCGGCCGTGCGCCTGTCGGGCGAGTGGACAGGTGGGGGCGACAGCCGTACGCGGTCGGTGGCCGCGGCGGGCGACGACGACGTCGCCCCCCGCGAGTACCGCCAAGGCGACGACCTGCGGCGGGTGCACTGGCGGTCCACCGCGCGGCACGGCGAGCTGATGGTCCGGCGCGAGGAGCAGCAGTGGCAGAGCAGGGGCGCGCTCCTGCTCGACACGCGCAGGCACGCCCACCGCGGAACGG
Source organism: Planotetraspora kaengkrachanensis (assembly GCF_016862895.1). Classification (GTDB taxonomy): domain Bacteria; phylum Actinomycetota; class Actinomycetes; order Streptosporangiales; family Streptosporangiaceae; genus Planotetraspora; species Planotetraspora kaengkrachanensis. The sequence goes on from NZ_BONV01000001.1 coordinate 197,209, forward strand.
GACCTTCCTCCTCCTTCGAGGTCGCGGTCTCCGCGGCGGCCTCGATCGGGGTGCACCTGTCCCGTGAGGGTCTGGGGCTGCGCCTGGTCACCGACCAGGGCGCACAGCATCTCGCCGACGCGGGCGGCTCCTGGTCGCTGATCGACAACCTCTCCGTCGTACGGCAGAGCTCCACGCGTTCGCTCGAGCACGGGGTCACCGCGCTGCGCCAGGGGGCGGGCGACGGGCTGATCGTGGCGGTCCTTGGCTCGATCGACGCGGAAGAGGCGCGCTCACTCGCCAGGCTCAGGCATCCGGGTGTCACCGGCGTCGCGGTCATGCTCGACGTCGCCACGTGGGACGAGTTCCCCGACGAGACGGCGGAGGCCTCTCGCGCCGTGCTCTCCGGAGCCGGATGGCGGGTGCTCACCCTCCCTTCGGGCACGTCGCTCGCGGCCGTCTGGCCGGAGGCGGCATACAAGAGGAGCGCCGCATGAAACTCCCCATCGCCGCGGGCCTGGCCACGGCCGCGGTGTCGCTCACGCTCTACCCCCTGTTCGAGGGCGGGTCCTGGTTCTGGGCGAGCCTGGGGGCGATCATCGTCGTCACCGCCGTCGGCATGGGGGCCTCCCGCCTGTCCGCGCCCCCGTGGGCCGCCCCGCCCGTCATGGTCGTCGCACTCGGCCTCTATCTCACGGCCGTGTTCGCGGGCGACGAGGCCTGGATCGGATTCATCCCCACGAAGGACTCGGTGCTGCTGGTCGGCGAACTGTTCGGCAGCGGCTTCGACGACATCCAGCGGTTCGCCGCGCCCGTGCCGGCCAACGAGGGGATCACCCTGCTGACGGCGGGCGGCGTCGGGGTCATGGCCGTCCTCGTCGACCTGTTCACCGTACGGCTGCGCCGGGCCGCGCTCGCGGGGCTTCCGCTGCTGGCGCTGTTCACCGTGCCGGCGGCGGTGCTGACCGATCCGATCAGCTGGCCGGCCTTCATGATCGGGGCCTTCGGGTACGTCGGCCTCCTGGTGGCGGACGGGCGCGAACGGCTCGGCAAGTGGGGCAGGGCCGTGTTCGTACGGCGGACGAGGACCGTGACCGCGGACTCCGCGCCCGACACCGGGCGGCTCGCACTGTCCGGCAGGCGGATCGGTGTGACGGCGATCGGCCTGGCCGTCCTGCTGCCGGCCCTGCTGCCCAACCTCGCGCCCGCTCCCCTGTTCGCCTTCGGCGTCGGCAACGGCCTCGGTCCCGGCGGCGGCAACATCGGCATCCCCGACGCGATCGCCGAGCTCGGAGGCGAGCTGCGGCAGGAGGCGAACAACACCGTCCTGACGTACACCAGCAGCGACGACCAGCCCCGCTATCTGCGGATCTACTCGCTCGACGTCTTCGACGGGACGAAGTGGACGATCAACCCGCTCCGGGGACGCCCGGAGGACCGGGTGTCGGAAGGGCCGCTGCCCCCCGCTCCCGGCCTCGGCCCGACGGTCCCGGTGAAACGGGCCGAGACGCAGATCTCGATCAGTGACGACATCCGCACGCTGAGGTTCCTGCCACTGCCCTACCCGGCGACGCAGGTCGACGCCGACGGAGACTGGCGGGCCGACCGCAACTCCCTCATGGTCTTCTCCACCGACGACGAGGCGGCCGGGCTCGACTACCGCGTCGCGACGGGCGAGCCTCAGCCCACGCCCGAGCAGTTGGACCTGGCGGCCCCCGAACCCGACTCGGGCGGCCGGCGCTACCTCGACCTGCCTGCCGGGCTCGACCCCCGGGTGGCCGGCCTGGCGCAGCGGGTCACGGCCGGAGCGACGACCCGCTACCAGCAGGCGGTGAAGCTCCAGGAGTGGTTCACCCAGAGCGGCGCGTTCACCTACAGCTTGAAGGCGAGCGGCTCGGGCGGCGAGGCCCTGTCGCAGTTCATCCTGACCGACCGCTCGGGATACTGCGAGCAGTTCGCGAGCGCGATGGCGGTCATGGCGCGGATGCTCGGCATCCCGGCCAAGGTGTCGATCGGCTTCACCGGCGGCACGAAGATCGGCGACAAGTGGACGGTGCGCACCCACGACGCCCACGCGTGGCCGGAGCTCTATTTCGCGGGAGTCGGGTGGCTCCGCTTCGAGCCGACTCCCGGGGGCACGGCCGGGCAGGGAACGGCGCAGGTGCCGCAGTACTCCCTGCCGGTGACTCCCACGGCGAGCCCGTCTCCCGGCTCCTCACCGGGTGCCTCCGCGGGTCCGGACGACACCACCGGCGACTCGGCTCCCGCTCCCCGCAACCCCCGGGAGATCGAACGCGACCTCGGCAACCTGCCGATCGCCGCCGACCCGGGCACGCCCCTGTGGGTGAAGATCGCCATCGGAGTGGTGGCCGCGGTGCTGGTCCTGCTGATCCCCGCCGTCGTACGGCTGTCGTCCCGATACCGGCGCCGCAGGGTCCTGGACAAGGTCGCGTTCGCCGTACCCGATCCCGTCGGGCCCGATCCCGAGGCGGACGGGTCCGACGCGGACCTGATCGTGTCCGGAGACACCTCCGCGAGGAGGAAGCGGCGAGCCGTCGCCGCGGGCGCGTCGGAGCAGGTCGCCCCGGCCGTGGAGGCGGCCTGGGCCGAGCTGGGTGACACGCTGACCGACTTCGGGATGGCGCGCAGGCCGGGCGAGAGCCCGAGGGCCCTCGGGCGGCGGGTGGCGCAGACCCTGGGGACGGACCCGGGCCTCACGGCCTCGATCACCGCGATCACCTCGGCCGAGGAGCGGCGCAGATACGCCCGCTCGGTTAACGGGCCGAGCCCCGTCGCCGCGGATCTCAGGCAGGTGAGGCGGGCGCTCGCCGCGGCCGCGTCGAAGAAGCGGCGCCTGGGCGCGACGCTGGCGCCGGTGTCCACTCTGCTGCGTCTGCGCGCGCTCGGCGAGAAGGCGCTGGACGGTTTCGACCGGCTGGAGAACATCCGGCTCGTGGCGGGGAGATCCAGGAACGGGGCGGACGACACGATGGGGAACCGGACGGTGACGGTGCGAGACGGCATGGAGGATGAGGCCGGAGCGGGGCGGAGCCTCACCGGGTCCCGGCGCTAGCCGGGGGCGGCCTCACCGGGTCCCGGAACTGCTCCTGGGCGCCTGGCCGGGTCCCGGACCGGACACCGGCCGGGGCCCGCGGGCCCCGCACGGAGGTGCGGAGGAGCGCTCAGCGTTCGTCGTGACGACGGCGCCAGCGCTCCTCCATACGCTCCATGAAGCCCTGACGCTGCTGGCGGCGGCCACGGTTCTGCGTCGTGGTCCCGCCGCCCTCGCCTCCGAACCCGCTCATGCGCTTCCAGGCGGACAGACCCCACAGGCAGGTGGCGAGCATGACCACGAACCCGGCTACGCCGAGCGGGATCTGGTTCGCCACCGCGCCCACCATCAGCAGCACGACACCCAGTGCGAAGCCGACGGAGGCCTTCACCAGGCGCCGCTTGTAATGGCTGCGCGGGTCACTGATCCGGACGGTATTGGCCCACTTCGGGTCCTCGGCATAGAGGGCCTGCTCGATCTGGTCGAGCAAGCGCTGCTCGTGCTCAGACAGCGGCACGGCGCCTCCCAAGGACGGCCCCAGTTAGGGGAAGACGGCAACGGACGACACGGGGTGTCCGAACCTCGCGGTCGGTTATCCCCAGAATACGAGGCTGTAGACGTAGGCGAAAGAAAACGTCCAACGCGGTCCAAACCGGAGGTGACGTCATAGATCCATTGGACCAAACGGGCGCTGAACTAGCGAGGCCGGGCGGACCGCTTCTGGGCCGAATCTCCGAATCGCCTTATCCATCGCCTGTTCGGCCTCGCGCCAGCCCGTCTCCCTCTCGCCGAGACCGAGCTGACGGGTCGCCGTGGCCGCCGGCCGGAGGTTCTCCATGCGGACTCCGACCAGTCTGAGACGCACGCGATCCAGGCCCGCGGCCTCGTAGAGCTCACAAGATGTGGCGAAAATCTCCTTCGCGACATCCGTCGGCTCACGGAGCGTGCGCGACCGGGTGATGGTGGTGAAGTCGGAGCGGCGCAGTTTCACGCTGACCGTGCGGCCGACGTGGCCGGCCGCCCTGAGCCGGGACGCGACCCGCTCGGACAGCCGGAGCAACTCCCGCTTGATCACCTCGGGGTCGTCCACGTCGTGGGAGAACGTCTCCTCGTTGCCGATGCTCTTGTCGGGCGAGTGGGGCACCACGGGACGATCGTCGCGTCCCCAGGCGAGAGCCGACAGATGGGCCCCCGCGGCCCCGAATTCGCGCTGGAGCGTGGAAACCGGCACCTGGGCCAGATCCCCCACCGTCCGGATGCCGAGCCGTACCAGGGCCTGTTCAGTGCGCTCCCCCACGCCCCACAGGGCGGCGACGGGAAGCGGGTGGAGGAACTCGACCTCCGCCGACGCCGGGACGACCAGCAGGCCGTCGGGCTTGCACTGGCGGGAGGCGAGCTTGGCCACGAACTTGCTGCCGGCGACGCCGACCGAGCAGGTGATGCCGTAGCGCTCCGCCACCTGCCCGCGGATCAGCTCGGCGATCACCGAGGACGAGCCGAGCCTGCGGCGGGCCCCGCCGACGTCGAGGAACGCCTCGTCCGAGGAGATCGGCTCCACCTCGGGGGTGATCGCCTGGAAGATCTCCATGATTCCCTTGGAGACCTCGGAGTACTTCCCGTGGCTGGGCGGGATGATCGTCGCCTGCGGGCAGATGCGGCGGGCCCGAGACATCGGCATCGCCGAGTGCACGCCGAACCGCCTGGCCTCGTAGGTGGCGCTGAGGACCACCCCGCGCGCGCCCGGCGCGCCGACGATGACCGGGGTGCCCTTCAGCTCAGGATGGTCGAGCAGCTCCACGCTGGCGAAGAAGGCGTCCATGTCCACGTGGAGGATCGGGCAGCCGCTGTCGTCGGCGGGGCCGCGGGGTGAAGGCTCCCGAGGCAGCAGCTGGTTCCGGGACACTCCGCCACCCTACCCGAACATGGTTGCGATAACCCGGGTTCACCCGAGCCGGATCCGGCCGCTTCTCCCGCGGCCGCCTCAACGGTAGGCGATGGCGTGGAGCTGGGTGGCGATGTCGCGCAACACGGGGTGGGCCGCCGCCGCCTGCTCCAGCGCGATCAGCGCCTCCGGGTCGTTCTCCGCCAGCATCCCCGGCACGAGATCGGCGAAGATCCGCACGCCGTGCACCTCTCCCACGGTGAACCCGGTCTGCGTGAGCAGCTCCGACAGGGCGTCGCGGGAGAACCTGCGGGGGGTCGGGTCGCGGTCGCCCCAGCGGCCCGACGGATCGGCGAGCACCCGACGGGCCTCGTCGAAGTGGCCCGCCAGCGAGCGGTGGATCGCCGTCGCGAACGGGTTGGCCGCGAGCACGCTCACCGCCCCGCCCGCGCGCAGGACACACCTGACGGCGCGGAGCGCGCCCGCCGGGTCCTCGACGTACTCGAGGACGCTGTGGCACAGCACCAGGTCGGCGCTGTCCGGCTTCAGGAGTTCGCCGAGATCGGCCGCGTCTCCCTGCAGGCCCTTGACGCCCACGCCGGTCTCGGCGGCGCGGCGCTCCAGGGCGGCCAACGAGTCGAGGGTCGGGTCCACCACCGTGACGGCGTGACCGAGCTTCGCGAGCGGCACGGCGAAACCGCCCGTGCCGCCTCCGGCGTCCACGATGTCGAGCGACTCGCGCCCGGTCGCCGCCACCCGGTCCGCCAGGACCGCGCGCAGCGCCTTCCACGCGACCGTCTGCCGCGGTGCGTCACGCACGCCCGGCCCTCCCTACTCCAGCAGTGCCCTTGTTACTCGCATTGTCGCGTGCGCCGCGCCCGGCCGCGCCCACGGCCCGCCGCGACCGGCCGGGGCACGCGGCGGTCCTAGAGCGACAGCGACGGCTTGAGCTGCTTGAACCGGGCGAGCAGGCCGTTGACGAACTGGGGTGACTCGTCGGTCGACAACTCGGCCGCGAGGTGCACCCATTCGCTGATGACCACGCCTTCCGGCACCTCCTCCGACGAGAGCATCTCGAAGGTGCCCCCGCGCAGGATGTTGCGGTCGACCGCCGGCATGCGCTCGAGCGTCCAGCCCTCGGAGTAGGTGGAGATCAGCTCGTCGATCCGGACCCGGTGCCTGGTCACGCCTTCGACCAGGGCGGAGGTGTACTCGTTGACCGGGGGATCCGATCGTTCGACCCGCTCGGCGAGCACGCTGAGCGGGCTCTCGCTCCGGGCCTCGGCCTCGAACAGGATGTCCAGCGCACGCCGCCGGGCCTTGCCCCGGGCCGACACCTCAGGCCCGACCGAGGTACTCGCCGCTGCGAGTGTCGACCTTGACCTTCTCGCCGGTGGTGATGAAGAGCGGGACCTTGATCTCCGCGCCGGTCTCCAGCTTGGCGGGCTTGGTGCCGCCGGTGGACCGGTCGCCCTGAAGGCCCGGCTCGGTCTCCGCGATGGTGAGCTCGACGGCCGCGGGCAGGTCGATGTAGAGGACGTTGCCCTCGTTGATCGCGACGGTGGCGAGCATGTTCTCGAGCAGGTAGTTGGCGGCGTCGCCGACGGCGGGCCGGGAGACGTGGAGCATGTCGTACGTCTCGGTGTCCATGAAGACGAAGTCGTCACCGTCGAGGTAGGAGTACTGCATCTCCCGCTTGTCGACGTTGGCGACGTCGACCTTGACGCCGGCGTTGAAGGTCTTGTCCACGACCTTGCCGGACGTGATGTTCTTGAGCTTGGTGCGGACGAACGCGCCGCCCTTGCCCGGCTTGACATGCTGGAACTCGACGACGGTCCAGAGCTCACCGCCGTCGAGCTTGAGCACAAGACCGTTCTTCAGGTCGTTCGTCGTGGCCACGTGTGGTCTCTTTCGCGTGCGGCTGCCCTACAGGACGAGCAGCTCCTTGGTCGTCAGTGTGAGGAGCTCCGGCGCGTCGTCACGCGTCACCAGCGTGTCCTCGATGCGCACCCCGCCCCTGCCCGGCAGATAGACCCCGGGCTCGACGGTGATCGGAACTCGATCCTCTAGTCTACCGGTCTTGTCAGGGCCGAGGAACGGTAGCTCATGGATCTCCAGCCCCACTCCGTGGCCTAGCCCATGCCCGAAATGTTCGCTGTGGCCGGCTTCGGCGATCAGGTCGCGCGCCGCCGCGTCCACCTCGCGCGCGGTCGCCCCCGGCCGTACGGCATGGCGCCCGGCCTGCTGGGCCTGCCGTACGAGCTCGTAGAGGTCCCGCTGCCAGTCGGCGGGCTCGCCGACGGCGACGGTGCGGGTCATGTCCGCGTGGTAGCCGTCGAAGAGCGCGCCGAAGTCCATCGTGACGAGGTCGCCGGACTCGATCGGGCGGTCCGACGGCGAGTGGTGCGGGATGGAGCCGTTGGGACCGGAGGCGATGATCGTGTCGAAGGCCGGCTTCTGCGCCCCGAGCTCCATCATGCGGAACTCCAGCCAGCGGGCGATCTCCCGCTCGGTCACGCCCGGCCTGATGCGCCCGATGACCAGCGAGAACGCCTCGTCGGTGATCGCGCAGGCGCGGCGCAGCGACTCGATCTCTCCCTCGTCCTTGACCCGGCGCACGGACTCGACGAGACCGCTGACCGGCGTCACGCGCTCGGCGCCGCCGAGGGCCGTGAACACCGACACCGGCATGTGGTCGGCCTCCACCAGCAGCCCGCCCCCGGATCCGGCCGCCCGCGCGGCGAGGACTCCGGCCACGTCGCGGTTCTCGACGAGCTCGATGTCGGGGCACCGGCGCCTGGCGGTCTCGATGTACCGGGAGTCGGTCGCGAGCACCGCGTGGCCCGAGGAGTCCACGAGCACGGCGGCGTTGGAGCTCGACAGGCCGGTCAGGTAGCGGACGTTGACGGGCCAGGTGACGAGGATCCCCGTGGCGCCGTGGTCGGGGAGTTCCGCTGCCAGGCGGGCGCGGCGGGAGGCATGAGACACGAATGGACTCTACGCCCGATGCGGCCGCAGCCTCACCCGCCCGTGCCCCCGGGCCGCCCGCACGGGACGGTCAGGAGGTCCTGGCGTGCCGGGGGTGGTGGGCAGGGCCCTGTGCGTCCGCGGGAGACCGGTCGGCCGAGCGGAGCGGGACCTCGCGCAGGCAGAGCACCGCGACGAACCGAGGACGGCCGCGGGCACGCCGACGAGGAACACCGTGTGCATGGCCGACGCGAAGGCGCCGATCACGACGTCGTGGACCGCCGGGGGCAGGGCGCGGATGGCCTCCGGCGTGCCCAGGTCGAGGCTCGCGGCCGGAGCGGACGTCGTCCCGAGCTTCGCGGAGATCTCCGACTTGACCCCGTTGGTGAGGACGGCGCCGAAGGCGGCCACGCCCACCGCGCCGCCGAGACTGCGGAAGAAGGACACGCCCGAGGTGCTCACCGCGAGATCCCGCCGCTCGGCCGAGTTCTGCACCGCGAGGATCAGCATCTGCATGCTCATGCCGAGCCCGACGCCGAGGACGGCGATGTCCACGCCGATCACCACGAAGGAGGAGTCGGGCCGCAGCCGCGAGAGCAGGCCGAGGCCCGCCGCCACGAGCAGCATGCCGACGAGGGGGAAGAGCTTCCACCTGCCCGTCCGGGTGACGACGCGCCCGGAGACGATCGAGGCCACGAAGAGCCCGAGCACCAGCGGCAGGGTCATGAGCCCCGACCGGGCGGGCATGAGCCCCTTGACGATCTGCAGGAACTGCGGCAGATAGATCAGCACGCCGTACAGGGCGAGACCGACGAACAGCGAGGCCGTGCCGGCCAGGACGAACGTGCGGTCGCGGAACAGGCGCGGCGGGAGGATCGGTTCCGCGGCTCTGCGCTCGGCCACGACGGCGAGGCCGCAGAACACCGCGGCGAGCGCGGCCAGGCCGTAGGTCCACGACGAGTTCCAGTCGAACTCGTGCCCGCCGAGCGACAGCAGGAGCATGAGGGAGGTGGCTGCGCCGGTCAGAGTCGCGGCGCCCCACCAGTCGATGCGGGCGTCCCGTTTCACGTGCTCCAGCTTCAGCACCTTCTGGATGACGGCGAACGCCACGACCGCGAGCGGCACGCACACGTAGAAGCACCAGCGCCAGCCGAGCCCGTCGGCGTCGACCAGGAAGCCGCCGAGCAGCGGCCCCGCGACGGTGGAGACGCCGAAGACCGCGCCCACGTATCCCGAGTAGCGGCCGCGCTCGCGGGGCTGGACCACGTCGCCCAGGATCACCTGGACGAGCGCGGACAGCCCCCCGGTCCCCAGCCCCTGTACGGCTCTCGCGGCGATGAGCATGCCGATGTCCTGGGACAGGCCGGCGACCATCGAGGCCGCGACGAACAGGCCGAGCGCGACCTGGAACATCAGCTTGCGGCCGAAGATGTCGGAGAGCTTGCCCCACAGAGGAGTGGAGACGGTCAGCGTCAGGAGCGTCGCGCCGGCGACCCACGAGAGCTGGTCCTGCCCGCCGAGGTCTCCGACGATCGTCGGCAGGGCCGTGCCGACCACGGAGGTCGAGATCATCGAAGTGAGCAGGGCGAGCAGCAGACCGGAGAGGATCTTCAAGATCTCACGGTGCGTGTAGATGCGCCCTGCGTCCTGCCGGACGGTCTCCCGCGTCACGGATCCCCTCGCTCACTGGTTCCACCGAGACGCAAATTCGTCCGGATTATGCTTTATTTTCCTTTTCAAGTATACGCTTGTTTACTCTGGTGTCACGCTAATGTGCGCTCGTGACACGAGACCGTGAGGCGACCGGCGAACGGATCCTGGCCGCCGCCGCGGCACTGTTCGCGGAGCACGGCTACGACCAGGTGACCGTGCGGATGATCGCCTCCGCGGCCGGGGCCAACGTCGCCCTGGTCAACCGGTACTTCGGCTCGAAGGCGAATCTCTTCGCCACGGTCCTGATAACGGCCTCGACGGTGACGGCCGCGATCGAGGGGGATCCCGGGCGGATGCCCGCCCGGCTGGCGGAGCACGTCGCCCACCGGCTGCGGACCGGCGCCTCCGAACCGCTCGTGCGGATGCTCGACCGGGCCGGGACGAGCCCGGAGATCCGGGCCGTCCTCGCGGCACGGGTGGAGGCCGGCCTGGTCGACGCGATCAGCGCGCGGCTGCCGGGACCGCAGGCGCGGGAACGTGCCCTGCTCGCGACGGTGATCATCCTCGGCGCGGGGTCGCTGCGCAGGCTGCTTGGCCCCGACGGGCTGCACGACGCCGACCCCGCCGTCCTGGAGGCACGGCTCGAGACGGCGTTCCGCGCCTGCCTGGCTCCGCCAGGCGGATGACCTTCCCCACCAGTCCCCCACCGGTTCCGCGCCTGCCCGGCGCGCGGCGTCAGGAGGCGAGCGTCTTGATCTTCTCGACCAGCCTCAGCCGCTCCTCGTGCGTACGCGCGAAGGGGGTCACGTTGAGCGTCGTCACCCCGGCCTCGCGCATGGCCGCGAGCCGCTCACGGACATGGCCCTCCGACCCGACCAGCGACATCTTCTCCAGCAACTCCTGCGGCACCAGGGCCGCCGCCTCGTCCTTCCTGCCCTCGAGGTAGAGGTCCTGGATCCGCTCGGCCTCCTTCTCGTAGCCGTAGCGGCGGGCGAGGTCGTTGTAGAAGTTCCTGCCCTTGGCGCCCATGCCGCCGATGTAGAGGGCGGCCATCGGCCGGCCCAGCTCCAGGACGTCCGCGACGTCCTCGCCGATCGCGAGCACCGCCTGGGCGATGACGTCCAGCTCGCCGAGCTCGGGGTCCCTGCGCGCCCGCCCGGCGGCCAGTGAGGGCCCCCACACCTCGCCGGCCTTCTCCGGCATGAAGAAGATCGGCTCCCAGCCCTCCGCCAGCTCCGCGGTGAGCTCGACGTTCTGCGGGCCGATGGCCGCGACCACGATCGGGATCCGCTCCCTGACCGGGTGGTTGATCAGCTTGAGCGGCTTGCCCAGCCCGGTCCCGCCCTCGACGGGCATCGTGTAGTGCCTGCCCGCGTACTCCAGCTTCTCCCGCCTCCACACCTTGCGGCAGATCTCGATGATCTCGCGGGTACGGCCCAGCGGAGCGGTGTAGGGGACGCCGTGGAACCCTTCGATGACCTGCGGTCCGCTGGCCCCGAGCCCCAGCGTGAACCGGCCGTCGGAGACGTAGTCGAGCCCGGCCGCGGTCATGGCGAGCAGCGCGGGCGTGCGCGAGTAGATCGGCAGGATGCCCGAGGCGATCTGGAGGCGCTCGGTGCGGGCGGCGATGTAGCCCATCTGGCTGACCGCGTCGAAGCTGTACGCCTCGGCGACGAACACGATGTCGAGCCCGGCCTTCTCGTAGTCGCCGAGCTCGGCCACGGTCTCCTTGAAGCCCCCGGCGTAGTTGAGTGCCATCCCGATGCGCATCCCGACGTCCTTCCCGGCCCGAATACCGAATGTTGTTCCGTTTCATGCGGCATGGAGAGGTTACTGCACCCGGGCGTGCGGGATCATCGGCCGTCCAGCGACCTCAGGTCGGCGGGCACGTCGATGTCGGCGGGGTCGCCCACGTCGTCGCACGGCACCGCGGTGACGAGATCGCGATGTGCCCGGAGGAACGGGCGCGCCCCGACGTCGCCCGCGGCCATCCTGGCGACCTCGGCGAAGTGGGCCCGCGCGATGAGGACGGGATTCCTCGGCGCGCCGCCGTACGTCGCCACGGCGACGGACGCGCCGGCCACGAACGCCGCGGCGAGCCGCCGGACGGCCTCCGCCGTGATCAGCGGCTGGTCGACCAGGGCGATCACGACGGCCTCCGCGGAGCCGGGGGCCGCGTCCAGCCCCGCACGCAGCGACGACCCCATCCCGCCGGCCCAGGCCGGGTTGTGCACCACGGTCGCCCCGGCGACGTCGGCCTCGGCCGCGCCGAGGACGACGACGACGGGATCGCAGCCGCCGTCGCGGAGCAGGCGCACCCCGCGGTCGACCAGCCGCTCTCCCCCGAACTCGACCAGGGCCTTGGGCGCTCCGAAACGGCTGCCCGCGCCCGCGGCGAGCAGGATGCCCGCGACCCGCCCGCCCTGGATCATGTGATGGAGTCTCCGTGGATGCGGCCGCTGGTGTCGGTGAGCGCCCGCCCGGTGCCGCCCCACCGGAGCTGGATCAGCTCGGCGGCGATCGACACGGCGGTCTCCTCGGGCGTGCGGGCGCCGAGGTCGAGGCCGATCGGCGACCTCAGCCGGGCGAGGTCGTCGTCCTTCAGGCCGACCTCCCGCAGCCGGGCGAGCCGGTCCTCGTGTGTGCGCCGCGACCCCATCGCGCCCACGTACGCCGCCGGGGTGCGCAGGGCCACCTCGAGCAGGGGGACGTCGAACTTGGGGTCGTGGGTGAGGACGCAGATGACCGTCCGCTCGTCGACCTGCACCGTCGACAGGTAGTCGTGCGGCCATTTCACGACGACCTCGTCGGCGTCGGGGAACCGCTTGGCGGTGGCGAACACGGGGCGCGCGTCGCAGACGACGACGTGGTAGCCGAGGAACTTGCCGATTTTGGCGACCGCCGCCGCGAAGTCGATGGCCCCGAACACCAGCATGCGCGGCGCGGGCGCGAAGGACTGGACGAAGACCTGGAGGTCGTCCAGCCGCCTCTCCCCCTGCGCCCCGTAACGGCGGATGCCGGTGATCCCCTGGGCCAGCATCCCCCGCACGTCGTCGTCCACGGCCGCGTCGAGCCGGTCCGAACCGAGCGACCCGGACGACGAGCCCGGGCCGTCGGGCCCGTCCGGCCAGACGACCCTGCGCGCCCCCACCTGTCCGGGCCCGGACAGGATCGTCGCCACGGCGACCGGGCGCCGCCGCTCGATCGAGGCGGCGATCTCCCCCAGTTCGGGGTAGGTCTCCCGCGAGACGTCCTCGACGAACACGTCGATGATCCCGCCGCAGGTCAAGCCGACGGCGAAGGCGTCGTCGTCGCTCACGCCGTAACGCTGGAGCACCGGCCTGCCCGCCCCGACGACCTCGTTGGCCAGTTCGTAGACGGCGCCCTCGACGCAGCCTCCCGACACGCTGCCGACGGCCTCGTTGCCGAGGACGGCCATGGCCGCTCCCGGAGGGCGGGGCGCGCTGCGGAAGGTGCCGACGACGGTCGCCAGCCCGAACCGCTCCCCCGCCTCCCACCAGCGCACGATCTGCGACAGGACGTCACGCATGGCTACGCCTCCCTGTGCGGGCCGGTCCGCGGGTCCCCGCGGCCAGCAGACCGGCCAGATCCTCGAACGCGGCCAGGCTGTGGCCGGCCACGAAGTCCGTGACGTACGGCAACGCGGCCATGATTCCCGCGGTGAGCGGGCGGTACGCGGGGTCCCCCTTGTGCGGGTTCACCCACACCACCCGGTGGGCCAGCCGCGACAGCCGGGCCATCTGGGCGCCCAGGAGCTCGGCCGAACCGCGCTCCCATCCGTCGGACGCGATCACGACCGTCGCGCCCCGAGGGTCGGCGAGCCGGAGCAACGCCTTGATCTCCTCACCGAGGCGGGTCCCGCCGCTCCAGTCGGGGATGGCCGCGGAGACCGCGAGCATGGCGGCGTCGGCGTCCCGGTGGCGCAGCTCCGCCGTGATCCGGGTGAGGCGGGTCCCGGCGCTGAACACCTCGGTCGCCCGAGGCTCGGCCCGGACCAGCGCGTGCGCGAAGCGCAGCAGGGTGTCGGCGTACGGCGCCATCGAGCCGCTGACGTCGACGAGCATCACGACCCGGCGCGGCCGGTCCCGGTGGGTCCGCATGTGCAGGCGCGCGGGCTCCCCTCCGCGCCTGATCGCCTCCCTGACCGTGCGGTGGCTGTCGAGCACACCGTTGTGCGCGGGCGTGAACCGCCGGGAGCCGCGCCGCTCCCGCGCTCCGCGCAGCAGCGCCAGCATGCGGTTGACCTGCTCCCGCTCGGCCGCGGTCATCCGCGCGACGTCCCGGTGCCGCAGCACCTCGATCTCGCTGGCGGTGGCAGGGGCCGCGCTCTGCTCGCCCGCCTCCTCCCGGTCGCGGGAGCCGTACGGCTCGGCGGTCAGCCGGGTGACGGTGACGGTCGTCCTGGGGCGGCCCTGCCGCGGCCGCTCCCCCGCGAAGTAGGCGGCGAAGCACCGGTCGTACCGCGCGAGATCGTCCGGCCCGGAGCACAGCGTGAGCCTGCCGGCCCAGTAGACGTCGCGCTCGGCGGCGACGTCGAGATGGCCGAGCGCGGTCAGGAAACCCTGGGTGCGCTGGTGATCGGCCCCGACGCCGGCGGCCCTGAGCGTGCGGGCGAACCCGGTCATCGTGGCGACCAGATCCCGGGCTGCCGCGGACGGGGCCTCAGGCATGACGGCGGGCCTCACCCGCGACCGAACCCGCGGCCGGGCCTCCCGTGGCCGTCCCCGCGAACAAGATCCCGTCACGCCGCACGAGTTCCTGGTCCTCACGGTGCTTCAGCACGGCCCCCAGCGTGGCGGCCGCCAGGCCGGGGTCGAAGTGGGTCGCTCCGAGTGTGAGCAGGGCCTCGGTCCAGTCGAGGGTCTCTGCGATCCCCGGCGGCTTGACGAGGTCGGCGGCCCGCAGCAGGCCGGCCGTCCGCGCGACCTCGGCCGCCAGCCGCTGCGTGCACTCGGGAAGGCGCCTGAGCAGGATCGCCACCTCGCGCTCGAAGCCGGGGTGCTCCAGCCAGTGGTAGAGGCAGCGCCGCTTGAGGGCGTCGTGGACCTCGCGCGTCCGGTTCGAGGTGACCACCACCACGGGAGGCGTGGCCGCTCTGACCGTGCCCAGCTCGGGAATCGAGATCGTGAAGTCCGACAGCACTTCCAGCAGGAACGCCTCGAACTCGTCGTCCGCGCGGTCGATCTCGTCGACCAGCAGCACACTGGGCTGGGTCTCGAGCGCCTGGAGCAGCGGGCGGGCGATCAGGAAGCGCCTGTCGTAGATCTCTCCCTCGAGCGCTTTGACGTCGGTCACGCCCGTGGCCTCCGCCGCCTTCAGGTGCAGCAGCTGACGGGCGAAGTCCCAGTCGTACAGCGCCTGCGCCGCGTCGAGACCCTCGTAGCACTGCAACCTGATCAACGGGGCGCCGAGGACGGCGGACAGGGTCTTGGCCAGTTCGGTCTTGCCGACCCCCGCCTCGCCCTCGAGGAAGAGCGGGCGGCCCATCCTGAGCGCGAGATACGCCGCGGTGGCCAGCCCCTCGTCCGCCAGGTAATCGTGCCCGGCGAGCAGTTCGGCCACGGTCGCGGGAGAGTCGATGTCGGACGCCTTCGTTGTGCCTCCCAGCATGCTCTCAGGCTACGCGCCGTGCGCGCGCGGACGCTCTGGCCGATTTCGCCAAACACCGGCCGTGCACCACGTGACCGTTGTCATGATCACACAGGGCGGGTTCTAACGTCGTGGACGTGACGAATCCTCTCGGGCTTCCCTGGTCCCCCGCGGCGAGCGCGCTTGCCGCCGAGCTGGAGGCGCGGTGGGCCGAGCCGCACCGGCGCTACCACACCACCACGCATCTGAGGGCCGTGCTCGCCGCGATCGAGCCGCTCGCCGGCCTGGCCGGGGACGCCGGCGCCGTACGGCTCGCCGCCTGGTTCCACGATGCCGTCTACGACGGGCGGCCGGGATGGGACGAGGAGCGCAGCGCCCAGCTCGCGCAGGCGCGCCTGCCCGCGTGCGGCGTGGTTCCCGGACGGGTGCGCGAGGTCGCCCGCCTGGTCCGGGTGACGGCCGATCACTCCTATGAGGCAGGCGACACGGACGCGGCCGTGCTGTGCGACGCCGACCTGGCCGTCCTCGGCGGTTCCCGGGAGGACTACGCGGCCTACGCGAGCGCCGTACGGGCCGAGTACCGCCACGTGCCCGACGACCTGTTCCGCGCGGGCAGGTCCGCCGTCCTGCGGCGGCTGCTGTCCGGCGACCTGTACGGCACGGCCCTTGCGCGCGAGCTGTGGGACAGCGGCGCCCGGGAGAACATGACCCGCGAACTGGCCGCGCTCGGCGGCTAAGCCCGGTGCGGGGGCGGCCGCGCTCAGAACCCGGCCGCGCTTCAGAACCCGGCCGCGCTCCCGGCATCCGCCCGTGCTCCCGGCATCCGGCCGCGCTTCGGTACCCGGCCGGCGCGGCGGTCAGGCCGGACGCGGAACGGACTCGGACGCCGGCGTGGCGGCGGGGCGGTGTTTGGGCCGGCGCAGGCCCGCGTCCCGCAGTCGCCGGACGAGCTCGCCGCTCGGCACCGGCTCCGCCCCGAGCTCGAGCGCGCGGTCGTAGACCGTCTCGGGCACGTCATAGTGATCACGGTCGAACCCGCGCTCGGGCACGCCGAGCGTCCTGGCGAACGCGTGCAGTTCCTCATAGGAGACGTCGCTGACCAGGTGCGACCACAGCAGCCCGCGCGGGCCGGGCCAGTTGGGCCGGTCGATCAGCACACTCACGTGACCTCCTCTGCCCGGCCTCGTCCGCCCGGGCGTCCCCCGGCACTGTACGGCCTGGCCTCGGCACTGTGCGGGCCCGGGAAATTACCAATTGACTTGGTAGGAAATAAAGGCAACCCTGGGGAGGACATCGCACACCATCCCTGCGAGGTACCTCCATGTCCGTCCTTGAACTGGACACCCCGGTCCGGACCGAGCCGCAACCCGGCGCTCGGATCCGGCGCCGGCGGCTGCCGGGAAGAGCCTGGCAGCGCTGGATCAGCCCCTTGGTCCTCCTGCTCGCCTGGCAGATCGCGAGCACGACAGGCCTGCTGCCCACCCGACTGCTCGCCGCGCCGTCCACGATCGCCGCGACCGCGGTCGACCTGGTCCAGGCGGGGACGTTGCCCACGGCGATCGCCGTGTCGCTCCAGCGCGTGCTGATCGGCTTCACCGCCGGAGCCGTCGCCGGAGTCGGCCTGGCGCTGGTCGCCGGGCTGAGCCGCAGAGGCGAGAACGCGGTCGACCCGATCATGCAGATGCTCCGGGCGCTGCCGTTCTTCGGGCTCATCCCGCTGTTCATCCTGTGGTTCGGCATCGGCGAGGCGCCGAAGGTGCTGCTCGTGGCCCTCGCGGTGTCCTTCCCCCTCTACCTGAACACCTTCGCGGGCATCCGCGGGGTCGACGGGAAGCTGGCCGAGGTCGCCCGCACGGTCGGGCTCGGCAGAGCCCAGCTCATCCGGCACATCGTGTTGCCCGGCGCGCTCCCCCAGACGCTCGTCGGCCTCCGGCAGAGCCTCGGCGTGGCCTGGCTGGCACTGATCGTCGCCGAGCAGGTCAACGCCAACGCCGGCCTCGGCTACATGATCAACGACGCCCGGGAGTTCCTCCGTACCGACGTGATCGTCGTCGGCCTGCTCGTCTACAGCGCGCTCGGCCTGCTCACCGACGCGCTCGTCCGCCTGCTCGAAAGGAGGGCACTCACATGGCGACGCGAGTTCCTGGCGCGCTGACCCGCACCGCCGCCCCCGCCGTGGCCGCCGTCGAGGCGCTCACCCGCGGGTTCGGCGAGCGCACGGTGCTCGACCGGCTCGACCTGGAGATCACCCGGGGCGAGTTCATCGCGCTGCTCGGCCGCAGCGGCTCCGGCAAGTCGACCCTCCTTCGCGCGCTCGCCGGGCTCGACGACGAGGCCGAGGGCGGCCTGAGCGTCACCGGCTCCGTGGCGGTCGCCTTCCAGGAGCCTCGGCTCGTGCCGTGGAAACGGGTCCACGCCAACGTCACCCTCGGCCTGGCCGTACCCGACGCGAAGGAGAAGGCGGACGCCGCGCTTGCGGAGGTCGGCCTCACCGAGCGGGCCGGCGCCTGGCCGCTCACGCTCTCCGGCGGCGAGGCCCAGCGGGCCAGCCTGGCGCGCGCCCTGGTCCGCGACCCCGACCTGCTGCTGCTCGACGAGCCGTTCAGCGCCCTGGACGCGCTGACCCGGATCACCATCCACCAACTGGTCCTCGATCTGTGGTCCGTCCACCGGCCCGCCGTGCTGCTGGTCACCCACGACGTCGACGAGGCGCTCCTGCTCGCCGACCGTGTGCTCGTCCTCGACCAGGGGCGCATCGCGCACGAGTCGGCGGTACCGGCTCCGCGTCCCCGCCACCGCGACCATCCCGATCTCACCTCCCTCCGCAGGACCCTCCTCGCCGCTCTCGGCGTGTCCCCCGAAGGAACCACATGACCAGGAAACTGCTCGCGGCCCTGTTACTCACCACGTTGGCCGCCACGGCCTGCTCCTCCACCGACTCTGCGGGCGGCTCCACCTCGGGCGGCGCGGCGAGCGGCTCGGGCGTCACCCTGCGGGTCGGCGACCAGAAGGCCGGGTCCCAGGCCCTGCTCAAGGCCGCCGGCCTGCTCGACGGCACGTCGTACAAGATCACCTGGTCGCAGTTCACGTCGGGCCCGCCGATGCTGGAGGCGATCAACGCGGGCGCGGTCGACATCGGCGGCGTCGGCAACACCCCGCCCATCTTCGCCGCCGCCGCAGGGTCGAAGATCAAGGTCGTCTCGGCCTACCGGCAGAACCTGGCCGCAGCCGCGATCCTGGTGCCGCAGAACTCCGCCATCGCCTCACCCGACCAGCTCAAGGACAAGAAGGTCGCCGTCGCCAAGGGCAGCTCGGCGCACTACCACCTGCTCTCCGTGCTGAAGAAGTCCGGCCTGTCGTTCAAGGACATCCAGCCGCAGTACCTTCAGCCCGCCGACGCCCTTGCGGCGTTCTCCTCCGGCACCATCGACGCCTGGGCGATCTGGGACCCCTTCACCTCCCAGGCCGAGTTGCAGAACAAGGCCAGGCTCCTGGTCGACGGCAACGGGTACGTCAACGGTCTCAACTTCCAGGTCGCGGCGCCGGGCGCGCTCGAGGACGCGGGCAAGGACGCGGCGATCCGCGACTACCTCACCCGCCTCACCAAGGCGCGGGTCTGGGCCGCCGGCCACCAGGCCGAGTGGGCCAAGGTGTGGGCGCAGGAGACCGGCCTTCCCGTCGAGGTCGCCAACGCGGCCGTCGCCAACACGGTCGCCACGCCCATCGTGATCGACGACTCCGTCGTCACGTCGGAGCAGCAGATGGCCGACGCGTTCGGCGCCGAGGGTCTGATCCCCGGCGGCCTCACGTTCTCGGATTTCGTCGATGACCGGTTCAACGACGTCGTAGCGAAGGGTCAGCAGTGAAATTCCATTGGTTCCTGCCCACGACGGGTGACAGCAGGGCGATCGTCGGCGGCGGCCACGGCCTGCACCGGGCACACGGCCACTCCGCGGCTGAGGTGTACCGCCCGCCGTCGGTCGACTACCTGGGCCAGATCGCCCGCTCGGCCGAACAACTCGGCTTCGAGGCCGTGCTCACTCCGACAGGCACGTTCTGCGAGGACGCGTGGCTCGTCACGGCCGCGCTCACCCAGGTGACCAAGCGGCTGAAGTTCCTCGTCGCCTTCCGGCCCGGCGCCTTGTCGCCGACCCTCGCCGCGCAGATGGCCGCGACCTATCAGCGGATATCCGGCGGACGGCTCCTGCTGAACATCGTCACCGGCGGGGAGACCGTCGAGCAGAAGAGGTTCGGCGACCATCTGTCCAAGGACGAGCGGTACGCGAGGACCGACGAGTTCCTCTCGATCGTCAGAGGGGCGTGGGAGGGGCCGTTCGACTTCAAGGGCGCCTACTACGACGTCGAGGGCGCACAGGTCGCCGAGTCGCCGTCACCCGTTCCCGAGCTCTACTTCGGCGGTTCGTCGGCCGCCGCGGGCCCGGTCGCGGCCAAGCACGTGAACGTCTACCTGACGTGGGGCGAGCCGCCGTCGCAGGTCGCGGCCAAGCTCGACTGGATCAGGGAGCTCGCCGCGGCCCAGGGCCGTACTCTGCGCTTCGGCATCCGGCTGCACGTGATCACCCGGGACACCCCGGGCGAGGCGTGGGAGGAGGCCCAGCGACTGCTCGACCGGATCGACCGGGCGGACATCGCGTCGGCGAAGGCCGTCCTCGGCCGCAGCGACTCGGTGGGGCAAAAGCGCATGCTCGCCCTGCACGCGGACTTCGACGGCGGCAAGGCCCGGGACCTGGAGATCCACCCCAACCTGTGGGCCGGGGTCGGCCTCGTCCGGGGAGGCGCGGGAACGGCCCTGGTCGGCAGCCACCAGGAGGTCGCCGACCTGATCGAGGAGTACGCCTCCCTCGGCATCGAGGAGTTCGTCCTGTCCGGCTACCCCCACCTGGAGGAGGCCTACTGGTTCGGTGAGGGCGTCCTGCCCGAACTCCGCCGCCGCGGCCTGCTCGAGGCCGCCGCGCCGGTGCTGCGCAGCGCCTGAACGCCGCCGGAGCCCGCACGCGGCGCCGGAACCCTCGCCCGCGCGCTCGCCGTGAGGACCCGCGCGCTCGCCGTGAGGACCTGCGCACTCGCGGGGAGGAGACGTGGCGCCGTGCCCGCAGGACGCGGGCGCCCGCCCGGGGTCACACCCGGTCGGGCGCCTCGCCGCGGTCGTGGATGAGGGCGCTCAGCTCCGCGACCGCCTTGCGGGACCGCTCCCGCTCCGTGCTCTGGATGCCCATCGCGCCCAGGCTGAGGCCGTTCGCCAGATCGAGCTTGGGCCAGGGGTCGCCTTCGGCCATCGTGATGTCGAGGACCTCCGGCCATTCGTAGCGGTGAACCCTGAGCGGGTTCACCACCGTGATCCCCCGCTCGTCGGCCGTGACCCGGGCGCGCCCGAGCAGGTGCAGCAGCCCCGCCACGAGGCAGCCGAACGCCACCAGGCCGAGCCTGTCGGGCAGCTTGAACTGCTCGGGCAACATCAACGCGAGGACGACCGCGCCCACGACCATGACCACCGCCAGGCCGTACGCGATGATCGGGGTCTGGCGGGGGCGCCACGTCACGGGCAGCGACGGCGGTCTGCGCTCATCCATGACGACCCGCCGAGGGGGCGCGGACGGCGCGGGATGCGCCGCCGGGGACGGCCGCGCGGGGATGGCCCGGTCTGTCACGGACCTCCCCCGCCGGCTTCTGCATGATCACCAATTGGGTCTTCCCAGCTGAGATGGCCTCGATGCGAACCTGTGCATGATCACGGAACGTGTCCTGGCCGGTCAAGTGAGCCATCCGCGAATCCGTGCATGATCACGCGGAGAATCATGCGGAGATCACGCGGAGAATCCGCGGAGGAGGAGGGCGGTCTCCAGGGCGGCGACGGTGGCCTCGTAGCCCTTGTCCTCGGCGCTGCCAGGCACCCCCGACCTGTCGACCGCCTGGTCGAGCGTCTCGCAGGTGAGGACGCCGTTGCCGACCGGAGTCGCCTCGTCGAGGGACACCCGGGTGAGGCCGGCGGTCACCGAGTCGCAGACGTAGTCGAAGTGCGCGGTCTCCCCCCTGATCACCGCGCCCAGCGCGACCACCGCGTCGTACCGCCTGGCCAGGGCCTGGGCGACCACCGGGATCTCCAGTGACCCCGCCACGCGGACCGTGACGACCTCGGCGCCGCAGTCCTGCGCCGCCTGTACGGCTCTGTCCAGCAGCTGGTCGGTGATCTTCTCGTGCCAGCGCGCCGCGACGATGCCGACGGTCAGCCCGCTCGCGTCCACGCTCTGCGCCGCCGGGCGCCCGTCCCCGCTCATTCGTGCTCCCCCTCTGGGATGTCCTGTGAAATGTCAGGAATGTCATGGCCGAGGCGCTCCCGCTTGGCCGTGAGGTACTTCTCGTTGTACGGGTTCACGGCCGCGGGCATGGGCTCGCGGCCGAGGACCTTGATGCCGAAACCGTCCATGCCGCGCACCTTGGCGGGATTGTTGGTCAGCAGCCTGACCGACTTCACCCCGAGGTCGGCGAGCATCTGGGCGGCGTTGGAGAACTCCCTGGAGTCCACGGGGAGGCCGAGCTCCAGGTTGGCGTCGACCGTGTCGCTGCCGTTGTCCTGCAGGTTGTAGGCGCGGAGCTTGGCCAGCAGGCCGATCCCCCGCCCCTCGTGGCCGCGCAGGTAGACGACCACGCCGCGGCCCTCCTCGGAGATCATGCGCATGGCGTTGTCGAGCTGGACGCCGCAGTCGCACCGCAGCGACCCGAGCACGTCGCCGGTGAGGCACTCGGAGTGCGCCCGCACCAGGACGTTCTCCCCGTCGGACAGGTCTCCGTAGACGAGGGCCAGGTGCTCGCCCCCGTCGAGGGAGCTCGCGTAGCCGTAGGCGCGCCAGATGCCGTACCGGTTGGGGATCCGCGTCTCGGCGACACGCGTGACCACCCGCTCGGACCGCTTGCGGTACTCCATGAGCTGCTCGATCGAGATGAGCGCCAGGTCGTGCTCGTCGGCGAACTCCCGCAGGCGGGGCAGCCGCGCCATCGTCCCGTCGTCGTTGACGACCTCCGCGAGCGCGCCCGCGGGCGACAGCCCGGCCAGCCGGGCGAGGTCCACGGCCGCCTCGGTGTGGCCCTGGCGGACCAGCACGCCGCCCTCGCGGTAGCGCAGCGGGAAGATGTGGCCCGGGCGGACCAGCTCGTACGGCTCGGTCGCGGAGTCGCACAGCGTGCGGATCGTCTTGGCGCGGTCGGCGGCGGAGATCCCCGTCGTCACGCCGTCGCGGGCGTCGACGCTGATCGTGTACGCCGTCCTGAGCCGCTCCCGGTTCTGGTGGACCATGAGGGGCAGGCCGAGCCGGTCGAGCTCCTTGCCCTCCATGGCCACGCAGATCACGCCGCTCGTGTACCTGATCATGAAGGCGACCACCTCGGGCGTCGCCTTGGCCGCCGCGAAGATGATGTCGCCCTCGTTCTCGCGGTTCTCGTTGTCCACCACGACGACGGGCCTGCCCTCGCGGATGTCGGCGATCGCCCGCTCGACCGGATCGAGCCTGATGTCCGTCACACCGTCACCGCTCTCAACTGCCGCGACTGGCGCAGCCAGTCACGGAACCCGATGGCCACCATGACAAGGAAGATGCCGTAGACCGCTCCCGAGACCACCAGGCCCGACGAGAACGCCAGCGGCACGCCGATCACGTCGACGGCCACCCAGATCACCCAGAAGTCCACCAGCGCCCTCCCCTGAGCCCAGGTGGCCACGGCGCTGCCGACGAAGATGTACGCGTCCGGCCACGGAGCCCACGAGATGTTCAGGCCGCGCGAGTTGAGGTAGGTGAACAGGAGCGCGACCGCCAGCGTGCCCAGCGCCATCAGCGCGACCACGAGCGTCCTCTCCCACGGGGTGGCCGACCTGATCGGCAGTGCGGCGCCGCCGCGCGTGCCCCGCGACCAGCGGACCCATCCGTAGACGGCCAGCACGGCGAACAGCGCCTGCTTGAGCGCGTTGCCCGTGATGTGGGCGCTGATGGACGCGGCGAACAGCAGCGCGGACGAGGCGAACTGCACCGGCCACGTCCAGATCGTCTTCCTGATCGCGAGCCAGACCGTCGTCAGGGCGCCCACGTTCCCGACCAGGTCGGTCCAGAGCACGTGCTGCCCCGCCACGTCGAATCCCGCCTCTGTCCAGCTCATGCGCGCGCCCCCGTGGTGAGCTTCTCGACGTACTTGGCGATCACGTCGACCTCGAGGTTGACCGGCTCGCCCGGCTGCTTGCCGCCGAGCGTGGTGAGCCCGAGCGTGGTGGGGATCAGGCTGACGGCGAAGGACTCCGCGTCCACTGCGGCCACGGTCAGGCTCACCCCGTCGACCGCGATCGACCCCTTCTCGACCACGTACCGGTTCAGGTCGGCGGGCAGGGAGATCCGGACGATCTCCCAGTGCTCGGCGGGTTCGCGCGACAGCACCCGGCCGGTGCCGTCGACGTGGCCCTGGACGATGTGCCCGCCCAGGCGCTGGTCGGCGCGCACCGCCCGTTCGAGGTTGACCCGCGACCCCGCCCGCAGCGCGCCGAGCGACGAGCGGTCCAGCGTCTCCTTCATGACGTCGGCGGTGAACGCGTCCCCCTGGACGTCCACGACCGTGAGGCACACGCCGTTGACGGCGATCGAGTCTCCGTGCCGGGCGTCGCCCGTGACGACCTTGCCGCGCACCGACAGGCGCGCCGCGTCGGCCTGGGGCTCGACCGCGACGACCTCGCCGAGCTCCTCGACGATTCCGGTGAACATTCAGCTCTCCTTAGGTGGTGCCGGCCGCAGGACGAGCCTGAGGTCCGGTCCGACGGGGGTCACTTCCTCGAACTCGAGGCGGAGGATCTCGCCGATCGTGGTCACGCCCGCGGATCCGAGGGCCGCGGCCCCCGATCCCAGCAACGCGGGCGCGATGTAGCAGACGACCCTGTCGACCAGGCCTTCTCTGAGGAAGGACCCGGCGAGGGTCGGTCCGCCTTCGAGCAACGCACTCATGACCTGCCTCCCGTGCAGCTCAGCCATGAGCGCGTGGAGGTCTATTCCTCCGGGCGCGCGCGGCAGCCGTACGGCCAGGCCGAGGTGCGCGGGGACGTCCGCGTCGTCCGCGACGGCGACGAGCGCAGGCTCGTCGCCCGTGAGGATCCTGGCCGAGGCGGGCGTGCGGGCGTCGGAGTCGACGACCACCCGCAGCGGCGGGCGGGCCGGGCCCCCGGGCACGCGGGCGGTGAGCTGGGGGTCGTCGGCGACGACGGTGCCGATACCGGCGATGACGGCGTCGTTCGCGGCCCGCAGCAGGTGCACGTCGGCCCTGGCCTCGGGTGAGGTGATCCACTGGCTGGTGCCGTCCTCGGCCGCCGACCGCCCGTCGAGCGTCGCGGCGAACTTCCAGGTGACGTACGGTCTGCGCTCACGGATGAACGTGAGCCAGGCCGCGTTGACCTGCTCCGCCTCCTCGGCCAGCACGCCGGTGACGACCTCGATCCCGTTGCGGCGCAACCGGTCGACGCCCCCAGCGGCCAGGGGGTTGGGGTCGGTCACGGCGACCACGACCCGTGCGATGCCCGCGTCCATCAGGGCGCCGCTGCACGGCCCCGTCCTGCCGGTGTGGTCACAGGGCTCGAGGGTGACGTACGCGGTGCCGCCCCTGGCCCGTTCGCCGGCCTCGCGCAGTGCCACGACCTCGGCGTGGGGGCCGCCGGCGTAGGCGTGGAACCCCTCTCCCGCGACCTGTCCCGAGGCGTCGAGGACCACACACCCGACGACGGGATTGGGGCTCGTGCCACCGTGGCCGCGCGCCGCCAGCCCGATCGCGCGGCGCATGTGAATGATGTCCTGCGGACTCACCCGGGTCGTCCTCTCGCCTGTGTCGCCACGGCGGGCCCCGGGGGTGGACGGACGCACTGAAACGTCACGTCAGCAGACGACGGACGCCCTCCGGGCACCGTCATCCGCTCGCGCGCTGCCTCCCATCCGGACTTTCACCGTCGGTCCTGGAGTCTCACCAGGTCCACCGGCCGATGGCTTCGGCCGGGTCGCGGACTTCACCCGTCTGCCTCCAGAGGAGGTCGCGAGTGTCACCGCCGGTTCGGAATTACACCGACCCCGGAGCACGCTTGCTCTGTCTTTACCAGTGTGCCATGAGCGGCACGCTCACCATTGTGCAGGATCCAGTCAAATCAGACACACCCGGCTGGCCTGGGCGTTTCGGCCGCCCCCTAAGTCCCAGCGACCACATCGGCCACCGGCCGATGTGCGGACTGTCCACAGGGCGTCCGTGTTGTGTCACGAAACCATGACACATTTGAGCGATGGCTGCCGCTTAGTGTCATACCGATCGTTTCGCCAGGTCAACCGGCAACGGGACACAAGCTGGTTTACTTTGGACAACGAAGTAGATGAAAAACGACGCTGCCCCGGCGAAGCGATTGACCAGCGGAAAATTAGTTGCCAGGGTTCCATGCAGTCGGATATCGCCGACCGTTATCGGCTTCTGGGAGCACCGCACAACATGACGTTCCCCTCCTCGACCACAGCAGAGACGGACGCTGACGCCGTCGACACGGTGGCCGCAGCAGCCGGGTCCTCGGTCGCCATCGTCGGGCGATCGCCCGGTCAGTTGATGTGGCGGCGCTTCCGCCGCGACCGGACCGGCGTGATCGCTGCCGTCGTCGTGCTCGCGTTCATCTTGATCGCGCTACTGGCACCGGTGATCTCGTGGGCCTACGGGAAGAACCCGGACGATTACTACGGCCTTAACCAGCCCGGCCTGCTCAACGAGTACGGCTACCCGATCCTGCCGAACGGCGGCATCAGCGGCGACTTCTGGTTCGGCCTCGAGCCCCTCGTCGGCCGCGACGTCCTGACGCAGCTGATCTACGGCATCCGCACGTCGATCACCATCGCGCTCATCGTGACGGTGTTGTCCACCGTCATCGGGGTCACGCTCGGAATCACCTCGGGCTATGTCGGCGGCAAGGTCGACTACGCGATCGGGCGGGTCATCGACACCCTGCTCTCCTTCCCGTCGCAGCTCTTCCTGATCGTGCTGGTCCCGGTCGTCGACGCCGCCCTGGTGCTGCCCACCCAGGAGCCGCCGACCTGGCTCAGGTTCGTGTCGATCTGCATCGTGCTGACCGTGCTCGGATGGGCCACGACCGCCCGGCTGCTCCGCGCGCAGGTGCTGTCCCTGCGCGAGCGCGAGTTCATCGAGTCGGCCCGGGTGACCGGCGCGTCACCGGCCCGGATCATCTTCAAAGAGCTCATGCCCAACCTGTGGACCCCGATCATCATCCAGGCCACACTCGCGCTTCCCCTGTACGTCGGCGCGGAGGCCGGACTCGGCTTCCTCGGCGTGGGGATGCCGGAGGCCATTCCCGACTGGGGCCGCATGTTCCTGGTGGGCTCCAACGTCTACCACTCCGACGTGACCTACCTCATGTTCCCGGGCGTGTCGATGTTGATCTTCGTGATCGCCTTCAACCTGCTCGGAGACTCGATCCGCGACGCTTTCGACCCAAAGACGAAGCGCTGACCCCCCTAGGAAGGACCATATGAGATCGCATCGCAGGCGAATCGCCACCGCGACGGCAGTGCTCGCTGTGGGCGCGCTGGCGCTGGCCGGCTGCGCCAAGGGCGGAGGAGGCGGCGCCCCCTCCGCGGCCGCGTCGAAGACCCCGCTGGAGAACAAGGCGGTCAGCGCGATCACGGTCGGCACCGCCGCGGACTCCACGGGGCCCGCGCCCGAGGTCGCCGGCGCCAAGCCGGGCGGCACGGCCTACATGATCGACCGTGACGACTTCAGCCACCTCGACCCTGGCCGCGTCTACCTGAACTACAACGCGTCGGTGTCGCTGCTGTTCACCCGGCAGCTCACCAACTACAAGGAGGACCCGTCCGGCAGCATCAAGCTGGTCGGCGACCTCGCCACGGACACGGGCACCACCACCGACGGCGGCAAGACCTGGCAGTTCACGCTCAAGGACGGCGTCAAGTGGCAGGACGGCTCGCCGATCACCTCGGGCGACATCAAGTACAGCTTCGAGCGCCTGTTCGCCGACTTCATCACCGAGGGCCCGGACTACGCCGAGACCTGGCTCGTCCCCGACGCCACCAAGCCGTTCCGTGACCAGTACAAGGGCCCGTACGACGGCAAGGAGCTCGACACGATCGAGACTCCTGACGACAAGACGGTGATCTTCCACCTGAACGCGCCCCACCCGGACTTCAACTTCACCGTGGCCATGACCGGCTACGGCGCGGTGCCGAAGGCCAAGGACACCAAGCAGAAGTACGACAAGCAGCCGTTCTCCTCCGGCCCGTACCAGATCGTGAGCCACACCACCGACAAGTCTCTCGAGCTGGAGCGCAACCCGAACTGGGACAAGAACACCGACCCGATCCGGCACGCCTACCCGGACAAGTTCCACATGGAGTTCGGTCTCCAGGCGCAGCAGTCGACCGAGCGGTTCCTGGCCGACACCGGCAACGACAAGCAGGCCTTCACCTTCCACAACGCGGTGGCGGCCGAGCGGGTCCAGGAGGTGCAGAACAACGCCGAGGCGATGAAGAGGTCCATCCAGGGCCTGACCCCCTTCACGACCTTCTACAACATCAACACCAAGCGGGTCACGGACGTCAACGTCCGCAAGGCGATCATCACCGCGTGGCCGTCCAAGCAGCTGCAGCAGATCGCGGGCGGCGAGGACAACAGCGGCAAGATCGCCACCACGGTGCTGAGCCCGACGGTCCTCGGTTACGAGGCCTCCGACCAGTACGGCAAGCTGGCCAAGCCCGAGGGCGACCCCGAGGCGGCCAAGAAGCTGCTCGCGTCGTCGAGCACGCCCACCCCGACGATCGTCTACGCGTACAACCAGACTCCGACCCAGGAGAAGATGACGCTCGCCATCAAGGACGCGCTGGGCAAGGCCGGCTTCAACGTGGTCGCCAAGCCGCTCAACCCGGCGACCTACTATGACGCGATCGGCCCGGTGGACAACCAGTACGACGTCTACTGGGGCGGCTGGGCGGCCGACTGGCCGACCGGTTCGACCGCGATCCAGCCGCAGTTCGACGGCCGCCTCATCGCGGACAACGCGCCGAACTACACACACCTGAACGTTCCGGAGATCAACACCGCGATCGACGAGGCCAACAAGGTCACCGACCCCACCGAGGCCGGCAAGGCGTGGGCCGCGATCGACCGGAAGATCATGGACCAGGCCGCGATCGTCCCCGAGTACTACCAGACCTACTTCGGTCTCTACGGCTCGGGCCTCGGCGGCGTCAGGTTCGACCCGATCCAGGGCGAGCAGTCCGCGCTCGACATCTGGGTCAAGTAGCAGCGACCGGCCCCGCCGCCCCGCCCCGAAGCGGGCGGGGCGGCGGGGCCACCGGCCCGTTCACCGTCACGACGAGTGCGAGATCATGACCAGCTTTCTGGTACGCCGGGTAGTCGGCGCCCTCGTGATCCTGATCTTCATCAGCCTGATCACGTTCTACCTCTTCTACGCCGTCCCCCGCGACCCCGCCCGGGCCTTCTGCGGCAAGATCTGCCCGCCGGAGACCCTGGAGCTCGTCCGGCACAACCTGGGGATGGACAAGCCGCTGTTCGTGCAGTACTGGCTCTGGCTGTCCGCCATCTTCGTGGGCCGTGACTTCACCCAGTTCGGGCCGTGCCCGGCTCCCTGCCTGGGATACTCCTTCGCCACCCAGGAGCCGGTCTTCAACGCCATCGTGGACCGGTTCCCCGTGACCCTGTCCCTCACGCTCGGCGCGTCCGTCGTCATCCTGTCGTTCGGGATCCTGACCGGGATGCTCGCGGCGTGGAAGGTCGGGCAGCCACTCGACAAGATCGCCAGCTCGTCGTCGGTGATCGGCGCCTCGCTGCAGATCTACTTCGTCGGCCCGCTGGTCGTGTTCCTCCTGGTGGACACCCTCGGGCTGCTCCCGCGCCCCTCATACGTCCCGTTCACCGAGGATCCGCTCACCTGGTTCGTGCACCTGCTGATCCCGTGGGTGGTCCTGTCGATCATCTTCACCGCCAACTACACCCGCATGACCCGCTCGCAGATGCTGGAGCAGCTCGCCGAGGACTACGTCCGCACGGCGCGGGCCAAGGGGATGTCCGGGCGGTCGGTCTTCTTCCGGTTCGCCTGGCGGGGCGCCATGATCCCCATCATCACGATCTTCGGCGTCGACCTCGCGACGCTGCTGGGCGGCGCGATCATCACCGAACAGACCTTCACCCTCCACGGCATCGGCGAGCTGGCCGTACGGGCCGTGCAGAACACCGACCTGCCGATGCTCCTGGGCGTGACCGTGGTCGGCGCGGCCGCCATCGTCATCCTGAACATCGTGGTCGACGTGCTGTACGCGTTCATCGACCCCCGCGTCCGGCTGAACTGAGGCGGAGGCCTTCGCGCATGCACGCCGTACCCGCCCGCACCGAGCAGACCGAGCAGTACAGAAGCTGGAGCAGTAAGTGACCACCGTGTCGTGGAGCAGCGAGCCGGGGACCTCGCGCGGCCCTGGGCCGTTCCTGTCCGTCCGTGATCTCAGCGTGCGGTTCAGCACCGAGGACGGCGTCGTCCGCGCCGTGGACGGGCTCTCCTTCGACGTGGAGAAGGGCACCACTCTCGGCATCGTGGGCGAGTCCGGCTCGGGCAAGTCCGTCACCAACCTCGCCGTCCTGGGCCTGCACGATCCGGCGCACACCGAGATCGACGGCGAGATCTGGCTGGAGGACCAGGAGCTCGTCGGGGCCTCGAGCGCCACTCTGGAGAAGCTGCGGGGCAACCGGGTCGCGATGATCTTCCAGGATCCGCTGACCTCACTGTCTCCCTTCCACACGATCGGGCGCCAGATCAGCGAGGTGTACCGCAAGCACAAGGGCGCGAGCCGGAAGGAGGCCCGCGACCGCGCGATCGAGATGCTCGAACGCGTGGGCATCCCGCAGCCGGCCACCCGCGTCGACCACTACCCCCACGAGTTCTCCGGCGGCATGCGCCAGCGCGCGATGATCGCCATGGCGCTCGTCTGCGACCCCGACCTGCTGATCGCCGACGAACCGACCACCGCGCTCGACGTCACCGTTCAGGCGCAGATCCTCGACCTGCTCAAGGACCTGCAGCAGCAGTACGGCACGACCATCATCCTGATCACCCACGACCTCGGGGTGGTCGCGAACACCGCCGACAACGTCCTGGTGATGTACGCGGGCCGGGCCGCCGAGCGCGGCACCGTCCGGGAGGTCCTCAGCAAGCCCCGTCATCCGTACACCTGGGGGCTCCTGTCCTCCATGCCGCGGCTGACCTCGTCGGTGGACGCGCCGCTCGTGCCCGTCCGCGGCACCCCTCCGAGCCTGCTGTCCCCTCCTGCCGGGTGCGCCTTCCATCCGCGGTGCGACTTCTCGCAACTGGTCGGATCGGACCTGTGCTTCACGCAGCGTCCCGACATCTCTCCCGAGAACGGGCACGGCGACGCCTGCTACCTCACCCTCCAGCAGAAGAGGGACATCCGGACCGGCGACACCAAGGAACACGCATGAGCGAGACGCTGCTGGAGCTGCAAGGGCTGAAGAAGCACTTCCCCGTCCGGGGCGGCATGATCATCAAGCACCAGATCGGGAGCGTCCACGCCGTCGACGGCGTGGACCTGACGGTGGGAGCCGGGGAGACCGTCGGCCTCGTGGGCGAGTCGGGCTGTGGCAAGTCCACCACCGGCCGCCTGGCCGCCCGCCTGCTCGAGCCGACGGACGGCAAGGTCCTCTACAAGGGCGAGGACATCAGCCACAGCTCGCGGCGCGAGCTCGCGCCGATCAGGCCCGAGATTCAGATGATCTTCCAGGACCCGTACAGCTCGCTCAACCCCCGGCAGACCGTGGGCACGATCATCCGCAGCCCGATGGAGATCAACGGCATCAACCCCGAGGGCGGCAGGAAGAAGCGGGCGCAGGAGCTGCTGGAGATCGTCGGCCTGAACCCGGAGCACTACAACCGGTTCCCGCACGAGTTCTCCGGCGGTCAGCGTCAGCGCATCGGCGTCGCCCGGGCCCTGGCGCTCAATCCGCAGCTCATCATCGCGGACGAGCCGGTGTCGGCGCTCGACGTCTCCATCCAGGCCCAGGTCGTCAACCTGCTCCAGCAACTGCAGCGCGACCTCGGCATCGCGTTCCTGTTCATCGCGCACGACCTCGCGATCGTCAGGCACTTCTCCCAGCGGGTGGCGGTGATGTACCTCGGCAAGATCGTCGAGGTCGGCGACCGCGCGTCGATCTACGAGCGGCCGCGGCATCCGTACACGCACGCCCTGCTGTCGGCCGTCCCCGAGCCCGACGTGAACGCCGAGCAGCGCGAGCGCATCCGCCTGGCGGGCGACGTGCCCTCCCCCATCAACCCGCCGTCGGGCTGCCGGTTCCGCACCCGGTGCTGGAAGGCCCAGGACAAGTGCGCGACGGAGGTCCCGCCGCTGGTCCAGCTGAACGGCAACCGCGAGGGACACCTCACCGCCTGCCATTTCCCCGAGGCGCCGACCGTCCACGGGGACGACGTGGTGCTCGACCCGGCTCTCGCCTGACCGCCGTCTCGCGCGAGGAGTTCCCCGAGCCCGGAGGCGTGCCGGCCTGGCACATCTCCGGAGGCCGGGCTCAGTCCTTGTCCGCCAGTGCCCGCAGGTCCCGTACGGCCTGTGCCGGGTCCTTGGCGCCGTAGACGGCGTTACCGGCCACGAACACGTCTGCTCCGGCGTCGGCGCAACGCTCGATGGTCTCGGCGGACACGCCGCCGTCCACCTGGAGCCAGACCTCGCCGCCGTACTTGGCGATGAGCCCGCGAGCCTTGGCGATCTTGGGGAGCATGATGTCCAGGAAGCTCTGCCCGCCGAATCCCGGCTCGACGGTCATGACCAGGAGCATGTCGATCTCGGGCAGCAGGTCCTCGTAGGGGTCGACCGGCGTCGCGGGGTTGATCGCGAGCCCCGAGCGCGCCCCGGCCGCGCGGATCGCGCGAAGCGTGCGCACGGCCGCCTTGGCCGCCTCGGCGTGGATGGTGACGCTCGCCGCGCCCGCCTCCGCGTAGCCCGGCGCCCACCGGTCCGGGTCGTCGATCATCAGATGACAGTCGATCGGCGTGGAGGTCGCCTTCAACAGGGCCTCGACGACGGGCAGTCCCAACGTCAGGTTGGGCACGAAGTGGTAGTCCATGACGTCCACGTGAAGCCAGTCGGCGACGCCCTCGACCCGGGCGGCCTCGTCGGCCAGGCGGGCGAAATCTGCGGACAGGATGCTGGGCGAGATCTGTACGGCCATAGTGCCAGCAGTCTATTTCGCCCAGCCTGCGCTCAGCGTCCACCCGGCGCACCCCTTGCACTCCATTCAACTCATCGGTATATATCGTCTACATGAAGGATCGATCCATGCAGGAACCCACGTTCCTGATCCTCACGGCTCTGGCCGCCGGCCCCCAGCACGGTTACGGCATCATCACCGACGTCCTGGAGATCTCCGGCGATCGGGTGCGGCTGCGTGCCGGCACGCTCTACGCGGCGCTCGACCGGCTCCAGGGCGAGGGCCTGATCGAGACCGACCGCGAGGAGGTCGTCGACGGGCGCGCCCGGCGCTACTACCGGCTGACCTCCGAAGGAGCGAGCCGCCTGTCCGTCGAGACGGAGCGGCTGCGCCGCAACGTGGAGACGGCCGCCGCGCGGCTGCGCCGCCGCCCCGGCCTCGCGCTCGGCGTGTGGTCCCCCATCCTTCGCGCCAGGACCGCAGGCGTCACGTGAAAACACTCGAACAGCGTTATCGCAGGTTACTGAGGTGGTATCCGAAGGACCACCGCTCCCTGCACGAAGAGGAGATGATCGCCGTCCTCCTCGCGGGATCCGCCGCCGGGCAGCGCCGCCCCGCGGCGCGTGACGCGTTCGACCTGGTGCGCGGCGGACTGTCCATCCGGCTGCGTCACGCGGTGGGACCGGAATCGCGACACCTCTGGCTCGAGGCGCTCAACCTGGCGGCGCTCATCGGCCCGATCGTCCTGCTGCTCATGGAACTCACGCGGGCCACCGGGACGGCCGACGCGGCGCTCCGGGGATTCGCATCCCTGCAGGACGTGCTGCGGTCGCTCATCACGGCTCTGCCGTACGGGCTGATGGCCCTGCTCGCCTGGCTCGGGCGGAGGAGGTCCGCGGCCCTGTGCGCCTGGGCCTGGGTGGTGCTGTACACCTGGCTCGCCCTGAATCCCGGCCTCGGCGTGCTCCCCTTCAACGTGTTCGACGGCGTCCCGCCCATCGACCTGCTGACGCCTTCGCTCCTGGTGCTCCGCGCCTGCCTGGTCGCGGTGACGCTCACACTGGCGCCGGCGCCGGGCCCTGCCCCGGTGGGCACGCGCAGACTGCTCACCTGGACGGCGGTGGCACTGGCGACGCTCGTCGCGAGCACGTACGTTCCCGGGGCGGGCCTCGCGCTTCCCCTCTCGCTGCTGGCGGTTCTGGCGACCGCGGCGCTGCGCTCCCCCTCCGGGCGGAGAGCGGTGATCGCGCTGTTCCCTCTTGTGGCCGTGGAGGGCGTCTGGGGTCAGGCCGCGGTGGCCCTGCCGGTCGCCGCCGCGTTCTCCGCGGCGGTGTTGGCCCTCATCGCGTGGCTCGCGAGAGAGGGTCGCGCACCGTCGGCGCCCGGCGGCACTCCGGGGTGATCCCGGAGTGACTCACCTGCGGCGCATCAGCGCGACGAACATGGCGTCGGTCCCGTGCCGGTGCGGCCAGAACTGCGCGTACGGCCCATCTCCCAGGTCGGGGACCTCGGGCAGGAACTCCCGCGCGTCCAGCATGTCCACCCGGTCGGCGACGCCGTCCACGACCGCACGCGTCTCGGCGAGGTGCGGCGAGCAGGTGACGTAGGCGACCACTCCGCCGGGCCGTACCGACTCGAGCGCGGAGTCGAGCAGGCGGCGCTGCAGCGACGTCAGCTCGGGCACGCTCCGTGGGTCTCGCCGCCAGCGGGCCTCCGGCCGCCTGCGCAGCGCGCCGAGCCCCGTGCAGGGAGCGTCGAGCATCACCCGGTCGAAGGCTCCGGGACGCCACGGCGGCCGGGTCCCGTCCGCGGTCACCACCTCGGCGTCCTTGGTGGTGCTCCACACCAGGCGGGCGCGGTGATACTGCGCGTCCGCGGCCAGCAGGTGTCCCCCGCCCTGTACGGCGAGCGCGTCCAGCAGCCCGGCCTTGCCGCCCGGTCCCGCGCACATGTCGAGCCATCGGCCGTCCCGGTCGAGCGGCACCCTCGTGAGCGCGAGGGCCACGAGCTGGCTCGCCTCGTCCTGGACGGCAGCGCGCGCCTCCCCGATCGCCCGCAGCGAACCGGGGTCGCCCTCGGTCAGGTAGACGCCGTACGGCGAGTACCTGGCCCGCTCGCCTCCCGCCTCGACGAGCTCCTCGACGGAGCAGCGCCCGGGACGGGCCACCAGGGCGACGCGCGGCCGGTCGTTGTCCGCCGCCAAGGCCAGGGCCGTGTCGTCGACGTCGCCTCCCAGCGCGTCGCGGAGCGCGCCGACGATCCAGCGCGGATGGCTGTGGACGACCGAGAGGTGACCGACGGGGTCCTCCTCACGCGGAGGGGCGACGATCGCGAGCCACTCCTCGAGCGTCCGTCCGGCGACCTTGCGCAACACGGCGTTGGCGTAGCGGGACGGCCCCGTCCCGACCCGGAGCCGCACGAGGTCGATGGTGGCGCTCACGGCGGCGTGCGGGGGGATGCGGGTCTTGAGCAGCTGGTGGACGCCGAGCCTGATGGCGTCGAGCAACGGCGGGTCCACGTGCTCGGGTGCACGGTCGCTGCACGCCGCGATGATCTCGTCGTAGGTGCCGAGGCCGCGCAGGGTGCCGTAGGCGAGCTCGGTGGCGAGTGCGGCGTCGCGCCCGCCCAGCCGCCGCTGCCGCAGCAGTGAGGGCATGAGCAGGTTGGCGTACGCGTCGCGTTCGTCGACGGCCCGCATGAGGTCGTAGGCGGCGTTGCGGGCCTCGTCCCTCGTCGGGCGCGGGGGCCGGCGACGGCCTCCCGAAGCGCCGCCTCCGCGTCCCTGAGAACCTCCACGCCCCTGAGAGCCTCCGCCACGGCCCCGGGAGCCTCCCGACGCGCCCTGCGTGCCCCTGGCGGCTCCTCCGCCGCCCGTCTGACCGCTCATCGCCGCTCAGCCCAGCCGGTCCTGGCCGGAGACGCGGACACCGCGCGCCCATTCGGCCGAGGACATGACGCGCTTGCCCTGGGGCTGCACGTCGCCCAGCTCGACCGGGTGCGTTCCCGTCCCGACGAGCACGGCTTTCTTGGATGCGGCGATCTCCCCCGGCTCGAGTTCGCCCGCCTCGGGCGCGAGCCGTACAGGGCCGAGCTTGACGCGCTGGCCCCGGAAGTCCGTCCACGCGCCGGGGGCCGGTGTGCAGGCGCGGACGAGCCGGTCCACCCGCATGGCGGGCGCCGACCAGTCCACCCTGCCGTCCTCCACGTCGATCTTGGGCGCGATGCTCACGCCGTCCGCGGGCTGCGGCCGCGCCTCGAGGACGCCGTCCTCGACGCCGTCGAGCGTCGCCACGAGCAGTCCGGCACCCGACTCCGCGAGCCGGGCGAGCAGGTCGCCGCTGGTGTCGTCCGGCCGGATCTCCTCGGTCACCACGCCGAAGACGGGCCCGGCGTCGAGTTCCTTCACGATCTGGAACGTCGACGCCCCCGTGATCTCGTCGCCGTGCAGGACGGCGTGCTGGACCGGGGCCGCTCCCCGCCATGCCGGCAGCACGGAGAAGTGCAGATTTATCCATCCATGAGCAGGGATGTCCAGCGCGGCCTGCGGGAGCAGCGCTCCATAGGCGACGACGGGACAACAATCCGGGCCGATCTCACGCAGGCGGTCGAGGAAGGCCGGATCTCCGGCCTTCGCCGGCTTGAGGACCTCGATGCCCGCCTCCTCGGCGAGCTGGGCCACCGGGCTGGGATGGAGCTGCCGCCCCCGCCCCGACTGCGCGTCCGGACGGGTCACGACCGCCACGACCTCGTGGCGGGGCGAGTCCAGCAGGGCGCGCAGAGAGGCGAGCGAGGTGTCCGGCGTGCCGGCGAAGACCAGGCGCACTACAGGGCCTTCCCATGCGTGGCGTGCGGAGACAGCTTCACGGCGGGCGCCGACAGGCCGCTCCACTCCGCCTCGCGCACGGCCTTCATCGCCAGCTTGCGCTGCTTGGCGTCCATCCGGTCGATGAACAGCACCCCGTCGAGATGGTCGGTCTCGTGCTGGAAGCACCGGGCCATGAGGTCGGTGCCCTCGAGGGTGATCGGCTCACCGTGCATGTCGACGCCCTTGGCCACGGCCCGGATGGCGCGCGGCGTCGGGAAGGCCAGCCCGGGGAACGACAGGCACCCCTCCTCGCCCTCCTCGTCGAGCTCGTCGGACAGGTCGAGGTCGGGATTGATCAGATGACCCAGCTGCTCGTCGACGTAGTAGGTGAAGACCCGCAGGCCCACACCGATCTGCGGCGCGGCGAGCCCGGCGCCGGGCGCGTCCATCATCGTGTCGGTGAGGTCCTTGACGAGCTTGCGCAGCTCCTTGTCGAAGTCGACCACCGGCTCCGCCGGGGTGCGCAGCACCGGGTCGCCGAACAGGCGGATCGGCTGGATCGCCAACGGTGGACTCCATTCACGTCGTGTTCTGCGGGATCTCCACAGTTTACGGGCGCGAACGGGCCTTCATCGCCGTCTTCCTCGCCACCTTGGCGATCACGGGGTCGGGGTGGTGCGCGCTGAGCATCTCCAGGACGGCGAGCGCGTCGGGATGGTCGCTGCGCCCCATGGCGGGCATCAGCGACAGCAGGTCCTCGCCGAGGATGTCGTACTGCGTCATCGAGTCGACCGGAGCGGTGATGTAGAGCAGGGCGGCGAGGGTGTCCACGGCCACCCAGGCGCCGTCGCCCTCCCCCAGCGCCGGCGCGTCGAGGTCCCGCACGCCGAGCCAGGCCGCGGCGTAGCGCGACATCATGGGCTCGTCGAGCGCCTCGCGGACGGCGGGCTCCGCCTCCGGGCCGAGCTCCTCCAGGATGGTCCCCGCCGTGCCCCGCTGGGCGGCGTTCCCGGAGGCCGCGATCTTGATCAGCTCGCGGGCGGCGTCCTCGGGGATCCGCTGCTCCAGCCACAGCGTGGCCGCGCTCGCGGACGCCTTGCCCTGCAGCATCGAGTCGACCAGCTCCGCGGCGGTCAGCGCCGCGAACCCGGCGACCTCGTGCAGCGAGGGCGCGTCATGGCCCTCCCTGAGCAGGTCTCGGCGCACGGCCCACACGCCGGGCTGGGTGAGCCTGACGAGGTCGCCGGTCACCTCGATCAGCCCGCAGTACTCCAGCAGCCGCATGGCCTCGGTCAGCTCCCCGGGCAGCGTCATCCGCAGCCGCTTGAGCTCCGCCTGGCGCGCCTCACAGCCGACCTCGTGCGCCTGGAGGATGCCGGTGGCCAGCGCCGAGACCGGCATGCCGTCGCGGACCGAGTAGATCGTCGCCAGGATCTCGGTGAGATGCTCGTCGACGACGCCCGAGCCGGTGAGGCCCTCTTCCGTGCGGTCGAGCACGTCCATCACCACGCCGTCCCAGAACTCCATGGGGTCGGCGACGCCGGGCCCTGGACGGGCTCCCGCTCGGGTGATCTCGATCAGCCGGCCGTTCACGGCCACGACCCACAACAGGTGGAGCCGTCCGGCGGCCAGGCCCAGCTCGGCGACGGCGGCGCGCGCGTCGTCGGCGGTCAGCAGGCCGTCTTCCGTGACCTCACGGACTCCCGTCCATGCGGCCAGGCGTTGGGCGTCCCGTACCAGGGGGATCGCCTGCACCGCGTGAGTCAGCTCCGCATCGGGGGCGAGCTCGACCGGCGGAAAGGTGAGCACGTCGCTGTCGGCCATTCCAGCAACTTACTCCACACGCGTTACCGGATGCCCCGCGAACGTGCCTTGAACGCCGCCTTTCGGGCAGCTTTCGCTGCCGCTTTGTCAGGAAGCGTGTTGCCGAGAAGCTCGAGGACCTCGACGACGTCAGGGTGGTCCACCTGCCACATGTCGTCGATCAGATGGGCGGGAGGACCTGACACCGCGATGTTCTCCGCGAAGCCCTCGGGATCGGCCTCGGCCGCGGGAAGGGCGAGCGCGAGCATGTCGACGCTGAGCCACAACACCTCGTCCTGGGTCATGGCCGGAGCGTCGAGCCCGCGCGCGGACAGCCAGTGGATCGCGTGCGGCCGCAACTCGGCGTCGCCGAGCTTGGCGCGCACCACGCCGGCGGCCTCCTCCCCCAGCCGGTCGACGATCGTTACGGCGATGCCGCGGACCTCGGCGGGCGCGCCCGCGACCGCCACGAGCAGCTCGGCCGCGGCCGCCTCGGGCGTGCGCCTCGACAACCACGCGACGATGTCCCGCTCCGCCACCTCGGTCGGGAGCCCGTCGGTGATCAGCCCGGCGATCAGACCGCTCGCGTCCCCCTCGGCCAGGTCCGCCGCGATGGGCGCGGACACGCCCATCGCCTCGTATCTCGCGCGGAGCCCCCACAGCCCGTGGGCGGTCAGGGTGAGGCCGTCGTCGTCGTACTGGACCGTTCCCGCGTGTGCGAGGTCATGGAAGGCCCTTTCCAGCTGGTCGACAGGACGGTCGTCCGCGACCTCCTCGAGGTAGTCGCGGATCGCCTCCAGGGGAACCGGAGCCTGCAGCCGGTAGAGCAGGTCGTGGATGGAATAGATCTCCTCGTCGACGACCTCCACGCCGGTGACGCCGGTCGGCGCCTCGACCAGGAAGTCCACCGTGCCCGTCCAGAGGGTGAGGACCTCGTCGTCGGGCAGGGAGCCGAGCGGCAGGAGCCCTTCCCCGGCAAAGACGGCGGTGCCCTCCAACCGGGCCAGTCCCAGGTCGAGCGCGAGCCGCCAGGCGAGGGCAGGCCGGCCGACGCCGTGCTCGGTCAGCTCCCGCGCGTCCTTGACCCGCAACGTCCTGCGCACGGTCGTGGTGCGCCCCTCGTCGGCCATCCAGGCGGCGACGCGGTGGGCGTCCTGGAGCAGCGGAACCTCCCGTACGGCTCTCGCGACCTCCTGCGGGGACGCCAGCCGTACCGGCGGCAGCGGCGCGTAGCCCGGGCGGTCGAACCCCTCTCCCGCGGCCTCGTCGAGCGAGTCCCGCGCCGGGTCCGCCCCGCCGTCCGCCAGGTCGAGCGAGTCGGCCCCGATCGCGCTGAAGATGCTCTTGGCCATGCCGAACTTGGTGGTGTCCGCCAGCGCGCGGGGCATCTCCGGCTCGATCGCGTCGATCGTGGTGCGCATCCGGGCGGCCGACTTGATGCCGATCTCACCGGTGTCCAGCAGGAACTCGACCAGCGTCCGCGCCGCCGCCACGGTCTCCGGCGCGCTCTCCGGCGGGGCGATCACCTTACGGGGATAGATCTCCAGCAGGAGTTCCTCGAACGTGCCCGCGCGGAAGTCGCCGAGCTCGTCGACCTCCAGGTAGTCGCTGGCGTAGTCGCACAGCAACCGCACCTCGTCGACGTCGACCTCGACGCCCTTCTCGTGCCCCCACGCGCGAAGGCCTTCGATGGCCAGGTTCACCCATTCGATCGACACAGGGAGACGCTAACGGGTTACTGACAGCATCGCGAATCGGTCAGATCAGGTCCAGCGGATCGATGTTCACACGTACCACGTCAGCCGCTTTGCGCGCGGACCGGACGCCGCCCGCCCCCTTGAGCGCCCTGGCCAGCTTCGATCCCCGATCGCGCGAAATCCTGACCATGGCCCGCTCCAGGCCGCCGTCGACCGGCACGGGGCCCAGGACCTGCGCGCCCCCGGGCAGCTCGGTGTCGGCCAGCATCTCCCTGACGGCCGTGGGGGTGCCGGTCAGCGTGGCCATCCGCACCGCGGGCGGGAACCCGAGCTCGGCTCGGTCGGCGAGCTCGCGCTCGGAGAAGGTGACGGGATCCCACCGCAGCAGCGCCTGCACCGCCGGTACCGCGGAATCGGCCAGCACGACGACCTCGGCTCCCGGTCGCGTGAGCGCCGCGGCGTTCATCCACCGCCGCAGCGCCTCCTCCCCCGCGCGAAGGTCGGGCCGGCCGAGCAGGGCCCACCCGTCGAGCAGCACGGCGGCCGCGTACCCGTCCGCGGGCATCGGCTCGGCCCCCGGCGTGGCGACGACCAGCGCGGGGGCCGCGCCGACCGTGGCCAGGACGCCGTCCCGGCCCGAGGTCTTGACCGTGACCGAGGGGAACGCCCGGCCCAGTTCCTCGGCGGTGCGCCGGGCGCCGACCACGACGGCACGGACCCGGTCGCCGCCGCAGGCGGAGCAGCGCCAGTCCCCCGCCACCCGCCCGCACCACCGGCAGTACGGCATGGCATGGCCGTTGCGCAGGGCGAGCGGCCCCCCGCACACCGGCCCGTCCTGCGCGCCGCCGGTGATCGCGCCGCACCGGGCGGGGGTGCGGCACTGGCGGCAGGCGAGCGCGGGCAGGTAGCCCCGTCGCGGAACCTGGACGAGCACCGGGCCGCTCTCCAGCCCCTGTTTGAGGGTCCGCCACGCCAGGTTGGGGAGCCGGGCCGCGCGCGCCGCCTCGTCGCGGGAGAGCTCTGCGTCGTCCCCGGTGGGACGGATCCTGGGCGCCCGCGCCCTGACCTCCTCGCGCCGCGGCGTGAGCGGCGCCGCCCACCCCGTCGCGACGAGCTGGGTGGCCTCGGCCGTCCGCGCGTAACCGCCGATCAGCATGGCGGCCTCCGCGCGATGAGCGCGCAGTGCAAGCACCTCACGGGCGTGCGGGTACGGCGCCAGCCGTTCCGCGTGCACGTCGTCGCCGTCGTCCCAGATGACGACGAGCCCCAGGCGTTCGACGGGGGCGAACGCGGCTGCGCGGGTGCCGACCACGGTGCCGACCTCGCCCCGCAACGGCTTGAGCCAGCGGCGGTAACGTTCGGCCGGGCCGAGGTCCGCGGTGATCGCGACGTGCGGAATGCCGGCGAGCGCCCGCTCGGCCACGGCGACGTCCTTGCCGTCCGGCACGACCACCACCACGCCGCGCCCGCTCGCCAGGGTGACGCGCACCGCGGCGGCGACGGCCGCCGGCCACGCCGGTCCCTCCGCGTCCGTTCCCGGGAGCGCGGACCAGACGGCGCGCGGGGCCCGTCCGGCCGCGAGAGCGGTCAGGAACGAGTGCCCGGCCGCATAGGCCGCCCAGGCCCTCTCACCGGCCTGCTCGTGGCCGTCAGGCCCCTGTGGGCCCGTCTCCCCGGCCGCGGCCTCCGCGCGCGGCTCCGCCTCCACCCGGGCGTGGCGGGGCGGTACGGCCAGGCGCAGGACGTCGGACATCGTCCCGGCGTAGCGGTCGGCGACCGCTCTGGCGAGGCACGCGATCTCGGACGTCAGGACCGGCTCGGGCGAGATCACGCGATCGAGGAACGACAGCCTGCCCTTGTGGTCGCTTCGCTCAGCCCGTTCGAGGATGAATCCGTCGGTCAGCTGGCCGGAGAAGCGCACCCGCACCCGGCAGCCGGGCACGGCGTCCGCGGCCAGTTCCGCGGGCACCAGGTAGTCGAAGGGCCGGTCCAGGTGAGGCAGCGGGGAGTCGATCGCGACCCGCGCGACCGGCGACTCCTCCGCGGCCTGCTTCGTCCCCTTCTCCCGGGTGCGCCGGGAGGCCTTCCTCGGATCGGGAAGGAGCGCCTCCTGGGGATAGGGTTCGCTGGTCGGCTCGGTCACGTCTACGTCCTACCAGACCACGCCGACGCGGGACGCACGGCTACGGGCTGACGGTGTCATGAACAGCGAGAACAGACTTCCGGTTTGGCTGCGGGAGACCGAGGCGGAGGGCCGTTGGACGGCCGCCGCCGCGGTCATCGTCGTGATCGTCATCCATGTGCTGCTCCGGACGACGCTCGACGTCAGCCCCCTGTGGCTCATGCCCGCGCTCGAGTCCGCCCTGCTCGTCGGCCTCATCGTCGCCAACCCGGTGAGCTTCACCCGGGAGAGCCGCTTCCTGCGGGCGTCCAGCATCGCCTTGATCGGCGTCATCAGTGCGGCCAACGCCTGGATCCTCGTCCGTGAGGTCGTCAGGCTGGTCGGAGGCCACGAGCACGACGCCGCCAGGCTGCTCGCGACGGGTGCCGGGGTCTGGATCATCAACGTCCTGCTCTTCGCGTTGTGGTACTGGGAGCTCGACCGGGGCGGGCCGGTCGCCAGGTCCAAGGCCCGCTGCCGCTACCCCGACTTCCTGTTCCCGCAGATGACCCAGCACGAGGTGGCCCCGCCTGACTGGCGGCCGACCTTCGCCGACTACTTCTACCTCGCGTTCACGAACGCCACCGCGTTCAGCCCCACGGACGTGATGCCGCTGTCGCGCTGGGCCAAGATGGTGATGCTCGTCCAGTCGGCGACGTCACTGATCGTGGTGGCGCTGGTGATCGCCAGAGCCATCAACGTCCTCGCCTAGCGTCCCGTCCCGGCAGGCCGATGACGCTGCCGGTGACGCTGCCGGCGGGTGACCGGTTCCACGGCCCCTCGCCGGACGTGCCCCTGCGGAACGGTCCTTCCCGGCGAAACACGAAACGGCGCCCGCACGGAGCGGGCGCCGTTTCACGTAGTCGATACCAGCCGACAGCGCGGTTCAGTGCCGACTGTCGGTGTCGGCGCCACTGCGACGCCGGTCGGCGCGGGCCAACGTCAGCCGGCGGACCGCTTGCCGATCGTCAGAGGCCGGCGGCCTTGCGGAGGGCCTCCGCGCGGTCGGTCGACTCCCAGGAGACGCCCTCGCGGCCGAAGTGGCCGTAGGCGGCGGTCTCCGCGTAGATCGGGCGGAGCAGGTCCAGCGCGCGGATGATCGCGGCCGGGCGCAGGTCGAACACCTGGAGGACGGCGTCCTGGATCGTCTCGACCGGGACCTTCTCGGTGCCGAACGTCTCGATGAACAGGCCCACCGGCTTGGCCTTGCCGATGGCGTACGCCACCTGGACCTCGCAGCGGTCGGCGAGCTCGGCCGCGACGACGTTCTTGGCGACCCAGCGCATGGCGTAGGCGGCCGAGCGGTCCACCTTCGACGGGTCCTTGCCGGAGAAGGCGCCGCCGCCGTGGCGGGCCATGCCGCCGTAGGTGTCGATGATGATCTTGCGGCCGGTGAGGCCGGCGTCGCCCATCGGGCCGCCGATCTCGAAGCGGCCGGTCGGGTTGACCAGGAGGCGGTACCCCTCGGTCTCGATGTCCAGGTCGGCCAGGACCGGCTCCACGACGTGCTCGCGGATGTCCGGGGTCAGCATCTCCCGCAGGTCGATCTCCGGCGCGTGCTGCGTGGAGACGACCACGGTGTCCAGGCGGACGGGACGGTCGCCGTCGTACTCGATCGTGACCTGGGTCTTGCCGTCCGGGCGCAGGTAGGGCACGGTGCCGTTCTTGCGGACCTCGGACAGGCGCCGGGCCATCTTGTGGGCCAGCGTGATCGGCAGCGGCATGAGCTCGGGCGTCTCACGGCACGCGTAGCCGAACATGAGGCCCTGGTCGCCCGCGCCCTGGCGGTCGAAGTCGTCGAGGCCCTCGCCCTCACGGTGCTCGTAGGCGTCGTCGACGCCCTGGGCGATGTCGGGCGACTGGGCGCCGATGGACACCGAGACGCCACAGGAGGCGCCGTCGAAGCCCTTGTGGGACGCGTCGTACCCGATCTCGAGGATCTTCTCGCGGATCAGGGCGGGGATGTCGATGTAGGTCTCCGTCGTCACCTCGCCGGCGACGTGGACCTGGCCGGTCGTGATCAGCGTCTCGACGGCGACCCGGCTCTTCGGGTCGTCCTTGAGCATGGCGTCGAGAATCGCGTCACTGATCTGGTCGGCGATCTTGTCCGGGTGGCCCTCGGTAACCGACTCGGAGGTGAACAGGCGACGGGACAACTCAGTGGCTCCTCATGCAGCGGCTGCTGACGTTCGGAATCGGCCACGATGGTCGCACCATCGCGGCCGCTCCAATGCAGAGGCGAGTCTAGCCTTACGGGGCACGGCGCCGCGAAACCGTCCAGATTCCGGGCGCCGCGGCACGGGCCCCGCCGGGGGCCGGCCAGGGTCTCACAGCTCGGGCAGCGGGTCCCGGGGCAGGTCACCGGGGGTGAAGGCCTCGGCGTCCGCCGCCGCGACGACCGCGGCGTACTCGTCGTCGACCTCGAACGTCATCCCACCGAACTCGATCGTGGGGCCGCCGCGGGAGACGATCGGCCCCAGCCTGGTCCGGCGCGGATAGGTCGCCCACACGCCCGACGGCTCGTCGCGGCCGAACATCGTGGTCGACAGCAGCGTCACCGACCGATCGGTCACGACGACGAGGAAAGAGGCCGTGAGCGGCGGGGGCAGCGACACGACGGGGAACACGTAGCGGATCTCGTCGCCGGGGCGCAGGTAGGTCCGACAGCGCTCCCTGATCGAGGCGGACACCGGCATGGCCATCGCTCCCTCGCGCCAGCACCATGTAACGGCCGGTCGCGGCAGGCCGGGACGACTCCCGTGACGGCGGATGGAACCGTCCCGGAAACGGGCCGGATCCCGCCAGGGGTCTGTCAGGAGAGGCGCGCCACCACCAGATCCCAGACTACGTCCGCGAGATCCTCTTTGG
This sequence comes from Planotetraspora kaengkrachanensis, assembly GCF_016862895.1. Taxonomy (GTDB): domain Bacteria; phylum Actinomycetota; class Actinomycetes; order Streptosporangiales; family Streptosporangiaceae; genus Planotetraspora; species Planotetraspora kaengkrachanensis. Next base: position 241,969 of record NZ_BONV01000001.1, read on the forward strand.
GACCCCTGGGAATCTCCACGGACTCGCCGTCCGCGGACAGGACGACGGCGGCGTTGTCCGGGGTGCCGAACGCGAGGTTCTCCCCCACCTGGTTGACCACGAGCAGGTCGCAGCCCTTGCGCTCGAGCTTGGCCCGCCCGTTGGCGAGGACGTCGTCCGTCTCGGCGGCGAACCCCACGAGCACCCGGGGGTGGCCGGCCGCCCTGCGGATCTCGCCGAGCTCAGCCAGCACGTCCGGGTTCTTCGTCAGGTGGACGGGCTCGGGCTCCCCCGAGGATTTCTTGATCTTCGTGTCGCTCTGCCGTACGGGCCGGAAGTCGGCCACCGCGGCGGCCATCACGACGGCGTCCGCGTGGCCCGCCGCCGACAGGACGGCCTCACGCAGCCGCCGGGCGGAGTCGACCCTGACCACCTTGGCTCCCGCCGGGTCGGGCAGCCCGACGTTGGCCGACACGAGCGTGACCTCGGCTCCGCGCGCGACGGCCGTACGGGCGAGCGCGTATCCCTGGAGCCCGGAGGAGCGGTTGCCGATGAACCGGACCGGGTCGATGGCCTCGCGGGTGCCCCCGGCGGAGACGACGACGTGCCGGCCGGCCAGGTCGAGGCCTCGGCCGGACATGACCCGCCGGCAGACCTCGAAGATCTCCGCCGGATCGGGCAGGCGGCCGGGGCCGGTGTCGGCTCCGGTGAGCCTGCCGACGGCGGGCTCGATCACGATCGCGCCGCGCCCGCGCAATGTGGCGACGTTGGCGCGGGTTGCGGGGTGCTCCCACATCTCCGTGTGCATCGCCGGAGCGAAGACAACCGGACAGCGGGCGGTCAGAAGCGTGTTGGTGAGCAGATCGTTCGCCAGGCCGTTCGCGGCCCGCGCCAGGATGTCCGCCGTGGCGGGCGCGACCACCACGAGGTCTGCGCTCTGCCCGATGCGGACGTGCGGCACCTCGTGGACCGACTCCCACACGTCGGTCGTCACCGGGTTGCCGGACAGCGCGGCCCAGGTGGGCTCGCCGACGAACCTCAGGGCGTCACGGGTGGGCACGACGCGCACGTCGTGGCCGGACTCCGTGAACAGGCGCAGCAGCTCGCAGGACTTGTAGACCGCGATGCCGGCGCTGACGCCCAGAACGATCGAGCTCATGCGGATCTCTCAGGACCACGCCTGCTCAGAGGCGCCCGGGACCGCGCGAGCGGAGCGAGCGCCGTGAGCGGACTCAGCCCTCGATGGGCTCGGAGGTGAGCAGACCATCGCTGACCTCGCGGAGCGCGATGGACAGCGGCTTCTCCTGCGCGTGGGTCTCCACGAGTGGCCCGACGTACTCGAGCAGGCCCTCACCGAGCTGCGAGTAGTACGCGTTGATCTGGCGCGCCCGCTTCGCGCCCATGATCACCAGGCTGTACTTGCTGTCGACGATGTCGAGCAGCGAGTCGATCGACGGGTTGGTGATGCCCTCGGCATATGCGGCGCTGCTTGCCACGTTTGATTCCTCTAGCTAGATGAACTTCTCATCAAGGCTATCAGCCGGTGGCACACGTCCTTGACGGATGTGTTGACGAGTGTGACGTCGAATTCCTTCTCGGCCGCCATCTCGACCAGACCGGCCTCGAGCCGGCGGGCCACGACGTCGGGCGGCTCGGTGCCGCGACCGCGCAGGCGGCGCTCCAGCTCCTCCCACGTGGGCGGGGCCAGGAAGACGAGCTGGGCCTCCGGCATGCTGCACCGGACCTGACGCGCGCCCTGAAGGTCGATCTCGAGCAGCGTCGGCACTCCGGCCGCGAGCCGCTCCATGACCGGGGTGCGCGGCGTCCCGTAGCGGTTGCCGGCGAACTCGGCCCATTCCAGGAGCTCCCCGGACTCGATGAGCCGGTCGAACTCCTCGTCGTCGGCGAAGTAGTACTCGACTCCGTGCTTCTCGCCTGGACGGGGCTTACGGGTGGTCACCGAGACCGACAGCCACACCTCGGGGTGCGACCGCCGGAGCTCGGCGACGACCGTGGACTTCCCGACGCCCGACGGACCGGACAGGACCGTCAGGCGTCGGTTCTGGGGCGTGGAGCCACCGCCACTCGTCTCGGATCCGCTGGAAGCGGCTGCCTCGTGGGCCCGATTCTCAGCGGACCAAGACCTGTCGGTCACTCCGTACCCCCGTGATACGCGTTCGTGCGAAACCGAGATCAGCTCTCGGCGCCGCCGAACTCGCGCTCCAGGGAGGCGCGCTGGTTGGCGCCGAGACCCCGCACACGGCGGGATTCGGCGATACCAAGGCGCTCCATGAGCTGCTTGGCGCGGACCTTGCCGACGCCAGGGAGCGACTCCAGCAGAGCCGAGACCTTCATCTTGCCGATGACGTCGTCGGTCTGCCCATCCTTCAGCACCTCAGCCAGAGAAACCCCGCCGTGCTTGAGCCGGTTCTTGACCTCGGCACGCTCCTTGCGTGCCTTGGCAGCCTTCTCAAGAGCTGCGGCGCGCTGCTCGGGGGTCAGGGGAGGAAGAGCCACGCCGGGTCACCTCGAATTTCTGTCGATGTACTCGGACGGGAGGGGAAACTAGCTGGTCTATGCCCCTTCCGGCAACGTCAAGGGCTGTTTCCGTGCCCACAAACTTGATTCTACTACTTTTGGTAATGTAATTATCACGCTTTGTCTATGAAAACCGCCCCATCAGCCCTGTAACCGAGCGACCCGCGCGAGCCCCGATCGACCCGCGAAACGGCCCTCTCGAGGCCCCCGCGAGACCACCGCGCAGACCCGCCCGGTCGTAGGCGCAGAGGGCTTCCCGTGCCGCGGTTTCGGTGTCTCAAATCACGCAAATCGGGCATGCAACGGCCCCGGTACGGTGCCCTGAGCGCCGCCGCGGAACCCCCACGACCGACGCGTTGAGGACGAAGCGGGAGTCTCACCGGCCCGCGCGGCGCGACGCCTCGGAGCCGCGCCGCACCCGCCTCAGAGGCCTCCATGGCTGCCGCGCCGAGCCCGCCTCAGAAGGCTCCATGGCTGCCGCGCCGAGCCCGCCTCAGAAGGCTCCGTGGCTTACGCGCCGCAATGCCGCGGCGATGCCCGCAGCGGCCGCTCCAGGGTCCGCCGAGCCGGTGATCGGGCGGCCGATGACAAGAAGATCGGCCCCCTGGCTCAGGGCCTCCTCCGGAGTCGCTACTCTTGCCTGATCCTGAGTGTCGGCACCGGCGGGCCGCACACCCGGGGTGATGAGCGTGATGCCCGGCCCCACCTCCGCGCGCACCGCGGCGACCTCGCGCGGCGAGCAGACGAGGGCCTGCGCGCCCGCGCCGACCGCGATCGCCGCCAACCGGCGCGTCGCGTCGACGGGTGCGCCCTCGACACCGATCCGGGCGAGATCGGCCTCGGACAGCGACGTGAGAAGTGTCACGGCCGCGATCTGGGTGTTCGGCGCCGCCTCGACGGCGGCCTTGATCATCGCGGGCCCGCCGGACGCGTGGACGGTGAGGATGGCCGGCTTCAGCCTGCCGACCGCGCGCGCGGCGCCCGCCACGGTGTTCGGGATGTCGTGGAGCTTGAGATCGAGGAAGACCTGGACCCCGCTCGCCCCGCGCACCGAGGCGATCACGTCGGGGCCGTAGCGCAGGTAGAGCTCGAGCCCCACCTTCACCGTCGACACGTGTGGCGTCACCAGGGCCGCCCAGCGGGCGGCGGTCTCCAGGTCGGGCGCGTCCAGCGCGACGGCTATGGGAGCGGACGTCGTCACAGAGAACTCTCTTCCAGATCGGTTCTGCCCCGGGGACCTGACCCCGGGGGATGGTGGGCAAGTCCGACGGCGTCCGCGAGACGGTCGAAGCCGCGCTCCGTGAGAAGCTCCTCAAGCTCCCTCTGGATGCGGGGGCAGGCGTACGGGTCATGGAACAGCGCCGAGCCCACAGCGACCGCGCAGGCCCCCGCCAGGACGAACTCCAGCGCGTCCCTGCCGCTCGTCACGCCGCCCATTCCGATGATGGGCACCCCGGGCAGCGCCGCGTGGACCTGCCAGACGCAGCGCACGGCGATGGGCCGGATCGCGGGACCCGACAGTCCTCCGGTGCCCGCGGCGAGCGCGGGCCGCATGCTGTCCACGTCCACGCTCATGCCGACCGGAGTGTTGATCATGGCGAGGGCGTCCGCGCCCCCGTCGACGCACGAGCGCGCGACGGCCACGATGTCGGCCACGTCGGAGGCGAGCTTGGCGATCACCGGGACGTCGTACCGCGTCGCCGCCCGGACCGAGGCCACCACCTCGGCCGCCGACGACCCGTCGCGGGCGAACACCCTGCCGCGGTCCTCGATGTTCGGGCACGACAGGTTGACCTCGACGGCCGTGACGCCCGGCGCGTCGGCGAGGCGGCGCGCCAGCGCCGTGTACTCGGCCACGGTGCCGCCGCCGATGGACACGACGGTGCGCGCGCCCCGCTCGGCGAGCCACGGCAGCTCCTGCGTCAGGAAGGCCTCGACGCCGGGGCCCTGGAGGCCCACGGCGTTCAGCAGGCCCGACGGCGTCTCCGCCATGCGCGGCGTGGGACGGCCGGCCCGCGGCGCCATCGTGATCGAACGGGTGACGAAGGCGCCGAGCCGTGTGACGTCGAAGAACTGCGCCAGCTCCCGGCCCGTTCCTCCGCATCCGGAGGCGGTCAGCACGGGGTTGGGCAGTTCGACGTGGGCGATGTAGCTACGGAGGTCGGCTCCTATCGCCGCTCACCCCACCCGTGCTCACACATGGCGTCCCCCCGGCGCGCCCAGAGCGTCGAACGGGATGGTGCCGACGTCCTCGAACCGGACGCGCTCCCCCCGGAAGACCGGCCCGTCGGTGCAGGCCCTGACCATGCGGGTCACCCCGTCGTCGCCGATCACCGGCAGCACGCAGGTCATGCACACGCCGATGCCGCACGCCATGGCCTCCTCGACGGCCACCTGGACCGGGATGTCGAACTCGACCGCGACCGCCGTCACCCCCTGCAACATCGCCATCGGGCCGCACGCGTAGACCACGTCGGCCCTCGTGTCGGCGATCACCCCGGGAAGCACGTCGGTGACCTTTCCGCGCATGCCGATCGAGCCGTCCTCGGTGGTCAGCGTGGTGGTCTCCCCCATGCGGCGGGCCCTGAGCGCGCCGAAGACCCGGTCGGCGCTCGGCGCGCCGAGCACGAAGTCGATCCGGCACCCGCGCTGCTGCAGCGCGTCGGCCAGGGCGAACAGCGAGGCCGAGCCGTACTCGCCGCCTACCAGCACGCAGGTGCAGGGGTCTCGGGGCAGCGGGAACGGCCGGCCGAGCGGTCCGACCAGGTCGAGGGTGTCCCGCGCGCGCAGGTCGGCCAGCCAGGCCGTGCCGGGGCCGCGCACGGTGAACACCAGCTCCACCGTGCCACCGTAGTCCGGCTTGACGTCGTGGATGGCGAAGGCCCGCCGAGTCAGCATGGACGTGCTCGGGCCGCCGACCGCCACGCCGACGAAGTGGCCGGGACGGGTCCGGTCGGCGACGCCCGGCGCGACGACCGTGAGCGCATGGTAGGCGTCCACCCGGCGCGTCGTCAGCACCGTTCCCGTCACCTGCACCGGACTAGCCGCCACCGGCCGTTCCTCCCCTACTCTTTGAGCCTCCGCGCGTGCTCCTGGAGTGACCGTACGCCCACGTCGCCCCTGACGATGTGCTGGATGCCCTGAACGGCCGCGGCGAGCCCCTGCACCGTCGTGATGCAGGCGATGCCGCGCAGCACGGCGGCGGTGCGGATCTCGTAGCCGTCGAGCCGCGGGCCGGACTGCCCCGGGCTGCCGAACGGCGTGTTGACGATGAGATCCACCTCGCCGTCGTGGATCCGCCGCACGATCGTCGGCTCACCGTCGGGACCGGTCCCGTCGCTCTGCTTGCGCACGATCTTGGCACGTACGCCGTTACGGCGCAGCACCTCTGCCGTACCCTCCGTCGCCAGGATCTCGAACCCGAGGTCTGCGAGCGCCTTCACGGGGAAGATGACGGCCCGTTTGTCCTTGTTCGCCACCGAGACGAAGGCCCGCCCCTTGGTCGGCAGCGGCCCGTAGGCCGCCGTCTGCGACTTGGCGAACGCCGTGCCGAAGAACTCGTCGATGCCCATCACCTCTCCGGTGGAGCGCATCTCCGGGCCCAGCACGGTGTCCACGCCGCGGAAGCGGTTGAACGGCAGCACGGCCTCCTTGACGGCGATCGGCGCGTCCAGGGGCAGCGTGCCGCCGTCGCCGGTGGCCGGCAGCATGCCCTCCTCCCGGAGTTCCGCGATCGTCGCGCCCAGCATGACCCGCGCCGCGGCCTTGGCGAGCGGCACGGCCGTCGCCTTCGACACGAACGGCACCGTACGGCTGGCCCGCGGGTTGGCCTCCAGGACATAGAGGACCCCGGCGGCCATGGCGTACTGCACGTTGAGCAGCCCGCGGACGCCCACACCCCGGGCGATGGCCTCGGTGGCGGCGCGGATCCGCTTGATGTCGAAGCCGCCCAGCGTGATCGGCGGCAGGGCGCACGCCGAGTCGCCGGAGTGGATGCCGGCCTCCTCGATGTGCTCCATGACGCCGCCGAGGTAGAGCTCCTCGCCGTCGAACAGGGCGTCGACGTCGATCTCGATGGCGTCGTCGAGGAACCTGTCGATGAGGACCGGGTGGTCGGTCGCCGCCTTGGACATGTAGGTCCGCAGGGTGTCGTCGTCGTAGACGATCGCCATGCCGGCCCCGCCCAGGACGTACGACGGCCTGACCAGCACGGGGTAGCCGATCTCCGCCGCGACGGCCTGCGCGTCGGCCACGGTCCTCGCGGTGCCGAACTTGGGCGCGGGCAGCCCGGCCTCGGCGAGCACCTGCCCGAACGCGCCGCGCTCCTCGGCCAGGTGGATGGACTCCGGCGACGTGCCGACCACCGGCACTCCGGCGTCCTTGAGCGCCTGGGCGAGGCCCAGGGGGGTCTGCCCGCCGAGCTGGACGATGACGCCGACGACCGGGCCCGTCTCCTGCTCCGCGTGCACGACCTCCAGCACGTCCTCCAGCGTGAGCGGCTCGAAGTAGAGCCGGTCGGAGGTGTCGTAGTCGGTCGAGACCGTCTCGGGGTTGCAGTTGACCATGACGGTCTCGTAACCGGCCCTGGCCAGCTCGAAGGAGGCGTGGACGCAGGCGTAGTCGAACTCGATGCCCTGGCCGATCCGGTTGGGCCCGCTCCCGAGGATGATCACCTTGGGGCGGTCGCCGTACGGGACCTCGGTCTCCTCGTCGTAGGTGGAGTAGAGGTACGGCGTGCGCGCCGCGAACTCGGCGGCGCAGGTGTCCACCGTGTTGTACACGGGCCGCAGGCCGAGCCCGTGCCGCGAGGCCCGGACGGAGGCCTCGTCCGAGCCGACGATCTCGGCGATCTGGGCGTCGCTGAAGCCGTGCTGCTTGGCCGTGGCGAGGGTCTCCCCGTCGAGGCCGCGGATCGAGCGGGCCACCTCGTCGATCGCGAAGAGCTGGTCGACGAACCAGGGGTCGATCCGCGTCGCCTCGAAGAGCTGCTCGGGGGTCGCCCCGGCGCGGATGGCCTGCTGCATCGTGCGCAGCCTGCCGTCATGCGGCGTACGGCAGGCGCCGAGCAGCTCGGACAGATCGCCGGGCTCTCCCGCCCAGGTGAAGGACGAGTCCTTCTTCTCCAGCGATCTCAGGGCCTTCTGGAGCGCCTCGGGGAACGACCGGCCGATGGCCATGACCTCGCCGACCGACTTCATGTGGGTCGTCAGGGTCTGGTCGGCCCCGGCGAACTTCTCGAACGCGAACCGCGGCACCTTGACGACGATGTAGTCCAGGGAGGGCTCGAACGACGCCGGCGTCTCCTTGGTGATGTCGTTGGGCACCTCGTCGAGCGTGTAGCCGATGGCCAGCTTCGCCGCGATCTTCGCGATCGGGAAGCCGGTGGCCTTCGACGCCAGGGCCGAGGACCGGGAGACCCGCGGGTTCATCTCGATGACGATCATGCGCCCGGTGGCCGGGTCGACCGCGAACTGGATGTTGCAGCCCCCGGTGTCGACGCCGACCTCGCGGATGACCGCGATCGCGACGTCGCGCATGTTCTGGTACTCGCGGTCGGTGAGCGTCAGGGCCGGCGCCACGGTCACGCTGTCGCCGGTGTGGACGCCCATCGGGTCGATGTTCTCGATCGAGCACACGATCACGACGTTGTCGCGGCGGTCGCGCATGACCTCGAGTTCGTACTCCTTCCAGCCGAGGATGGACTCCTCCAGGAGCACCTCGGTGGTCGGGGACGCGTCGAGCCCGGCTCCGGCGATGCGGCGCAGGTCGGTCTCGTCGTGGGCGAACCCCGAGCCGACCCCGCCCATGGTGAAGGAGGGCCGCACGACGACCGGGTAACCCAGCTCCTGCGCGCCGCGGAGGCACTCGTCCATGGTGTGGCAGACGACGCTGCGGGCGGACTCGGCGTTGAGGCCCCGCTCGGCCGCGACCTTGGCGACGATCTCCTTGAACCGCTCGCGGTTCTCCCCCGCCTGGATGGCGTCGAAGTTGGCGCCGATCAGCTCGACGCCGTACTTGTCCAGCACGCCCGCCTCGTGCAGCGCGACCGCCGCGTTCAGCGCGGTCTGGCCGCCCAGGGTGGGCAGCAGCGCGTCGGGCCGCTCCTTGGCGATGATCTTCTCGATGATGTCCGGCGTGATCGGCTCGACGTAGGTGGCGTCGGCGAACTCCGGGTCCGTCATGATCGTGGCCGGGTTGCTGTTGACCAGGATCACCCGGAAGCCCTCGGCCCGCAGGACGCGGCACGCCTGCGTGCCCGAGTAGTCGAACTCGCACGCCTGCCCGATGACGATCGGCCCGGAGCCGATCACCATGATCGACCTGATGTCCGTGCGCTTAGGCACTGTGGGCCCCCATCTTGCTTCTCATCACGTCGCAGAACTCGTCGAACAGGTAGGCCGCGTCGTGCGGCCCGGCCGCGGCCTCGGGGTGGTACTGGACGCTGAACGCCGGCCGGTCGAGCAGCCGCAACCCCTCGACGCATCCGTCGTTGAGGTTGACGTGGCTCACCTCGGCCTGGCCGTACGGCGTGTCGAAGGGCCCGTCCAGCGGAGCCTGTACGGCGAAGCCGTGGTTGTGCGCCGAGATCTCGACCTTGCCGGTGCGCCGGTCCTGAACGGGCTGGTTGACCCCGCGGTGGCCGTAGCGCAGCTTGTAGGTGCCCAGGCCGAGCGCGCGGCCGAGGATCTGGTTGCCGAAGCAGATGCCGAAGAAGGGCACGCCCGCCCCGAGCACGCCGCGCAGTGCCTCGACGGCGTGGTCGGCCGTCGCGGGGTCGCCGGGGCCGTTGGAGAAGAAGACTCCGTCGGGCTCGAGGGCGAGGATGTCGGCCGCCGTCGAACTCGCGGGGAGCACGTGCACCTCGCAGCCGCGTTCGGCCATCCGCTCCGGCGTCATCGCCTTGATTCCGAGGTCGACCGCGGCCACGCGGAACCGGCGGGGCCCGCGCGCCTCGACGACGTACGGCTGCGCGGTGCTGACCTCCTCGGCCAGGTCGGCCCCCTCCATGCTCGGCGAGAGCCGTACCCGCTCGACCAGCTCCGCGACCGGCGCGAGGGCCGCCTCGCCGGAGAAGACGCCCGCGCGCATGGCGCCGCGTTCGCGCAGGTGGCGGGTGAGCGCACGGGTGCCCCGCATGGCGATGCCGACGACGCCCTGGTCGCGCAGGTAGTCGTCGAGCGTCCGGGTGGACCGCCAGTTCGACGGGATGCGGGACGGCTCGCGCACGACGTATCCGGCGACCCACACCCTCCCGGACTCGGGGTCGTCCTCGTTGACGCCGGTGTTGCCGATGTGCGGTGCGGTCATCGCGACGATCTGCCGGTGGTACGACGGGTCGGTCAGGGTCTCCTGGTAACCGGTCATGCCGGTGTTGAAGACCATCTCACCGAACGTCTCCCCCACGGCTCCGTAGGGCTTCCCCTCGAAGACGCGCCCGTCCTCGAGCACGAGCAGAGCGGTCATACGAGCTTCCCTTCGAGAACGGTCGGACGGCCGCGCAGGAACGTGGCCACGACCCGGCCCGGCAGCGTCATGCCCTCATAGGGCGTGTTGCGGCTGCGGGAGGCCATCGCCGACGGGTCCACGAGGGCCCGCGGCGAGGGGTCGTACAGGGTGATGTTGGCGGGGGCCCCGGCCTCGATGGGGAGGCCGTGGCCGGCGAGGCGGCCGATCCGCGCCGGACGCGCGGACATGCGGTCGGCGACGCCCGCCCAGTCGAGCAGGCCGGTGTCGACCATGGCTTCCTGGACGACCTGCAGGGCGGTCTCCAGGCCGATCATCCCCATGGCCGCCACGCCCCACTCGGTCTCCTTGTCCTCGACCGGGTGCGGGGCGTGGTCGGTGGCGACGCAGTCGATCGTGCCGTCGGCCAGCGCCTCGCGCAGCGCCCGCACGTCCTCCTCCGTCCGCAGCGGCGGGTTCACCTTGTAGATCGGGTTGTACGGCCCGACCGGCGAGGACTCCGCGCAGGAGTCGGTGAGCAGGAGGTGGTGCGGGGTGACCTCGGCGGTGACGTCCCAGCCCTTCGACTTGGCCCAGCGGAGAATCTCCACGGACCCGGCGGTGGAGACGTGGCACACGTGCAGGCGGGAGCCGACGTGCGCGGCGAGGAGGCAGTCGCGGGCGATGATCGCCTCCTCGGCGACCGCCGGCCAGCCGTTCAGGCCCAGCCTGCCGGAGACCTCGCCCTCGTTGAGCTGGGCGCCCTCCGTCAGCCTGGGCTCTTGGGCGTGCTGGGCCACGACCCCGTCGAACGCCTTGACGTATTCGAGCGCGCGGCGCATCAGCACGGCGTCGGAGACGCACTTGCCGTCGTCGGAGAAGACGCGGACGCGGGCGGCCGAGTCGGCCATCGCGCCCAGCTCGGCGAGCCGCCTGCCCTCAAGGCCCGAGGTCACGGCGCCGACCGGCTGGACGTCGCAGTGACCGTATTCCTGGCCGAGCCGCCAGACCTGTTCGACGACGCCTGCGGTGTCGGCGACCGGTGAGGTGTTGGCCATGGCGTGGACGGCGGTGTATCCGCCGCGGGCCGCCGCCTGGGTGCCGGTCTCGACGGTCTCGGCGTCCTCCCTGCCCGGCTCGCGCAGGTGGGTGTGCAGGTCGACGAGGCCCGGCAGCGCGACCAGGCCGGCGGCGTCGACGGTGAGTTCGGCGGCCGTTCCGGCGAGGTCGCCGATCTCCGCGATCACGCCGTCCCGCACGAGGATGTCGGCAGGGTCGCCGCCGAGGATCGCGGCGCCCTTGATGAGGATGGTGTTCACAGGTCTCCCTCGATGTCGCCCGGCGTGTTCGGGGTGCTCACGCGGTGCCCCCGATCGCGGGCTCGGAACCGCCCAGCAGCAGGTAGAGGACGGCCATGCGGACCGTCACGCCGTTGCCGACCTGTTCCACGATGGTCGACCGGGGCGAGTCCGCGACCTCGGCCGAGATCTCCATGCCCCGGTTCATCGGGCCGGGGTGCATGACGATGGCGTCGTCGTGCAGCCGGGCGAACCGGTCGCGGTCGAGGCCGTAGCGGCGGCTGTACTCCCTCGCCGAGGGGAAGTAGGAGGCGTTCATCCGCTCAAGCTGGACGCGCAGCATCATCACGACGTCCGCCTTGGGCAGCACGGCGTCGAGGTCGTAGGACACCTGGCACGGCCAGGTCTCGACCGACACCGGCAGCAGCGTGGGCGGCGCGACGAGGGTCACCTCGGCGCCGAGCGTGTGCAGGAGCAGCACGTTGGACCTGGCGACCCTGCTGTGCAGGACGTCGCCGACCACGGCGACCTTGAGCCCCTCCAGCCGGCCCAGTCTCCGCCGCATGCTGTACGCGTCGAGCAGCGCCTGGGTCGGGTGCTCGTGGGTGCCGTCGCCGGCGTTCACCACGCTGCCGCGGACCCAGGTCGCGAGGCGGTGGGGCGCGCCGGATGCGCCGTGCCTGATGACGACGGCGTCGGCGCCCATGGCCTCGAGGGTGAGCGCGGTGTCCTTGAGCGACTCGCCCTTGGACACGCTCGACCCCTTGGCCGAGAAGTTGATCACGTCGGCGGACAGGCGCTTGGCCGCGGCCTCGAACGAGATCCGGGTGCGGGTGGAGTCCTCGTAGAAGAGGTTGACCACCGTGCGGCCGCGCAGCGTCGGCAGCTTCTTGATCGACCGGTCGGAGACCCTCGCAAGCTCCTCCGCGGTGTCGAGCACGAGCAGCGCGTCGTCGCGGGAGAGCTCGCCCGCCGAGATCAGGTGCCTCATCGGGCCTCCTCCTTGATGAGCAGGACGGCGTCGCGGCCGTCGGTCTCCTCCAGATAGACCTTGACCTTCTCCGCCTTGGAGGTCGGCAGGTTCTTGCCCACGTAGTCGGCGCGGATGGGCAGCTCGCGGTGGCCGCGGTCGACGAGCGTGGCGAGCTGGACGGCCCGGGGCCGGCCCACGTCGTTGAGCGCGTCGAGCGCGGCGCGCACCGTCCGGCCGGAGTAGAGGACGTCGTCGACGAGCACGACGGTCCTGCCGTCTATCCCGTCGGGCGGCAGCTCGGTGCGGCCGAGCGGGCGTGCGGGACGCAGACGCAGGTCGTCGCGGTACATCGTGATGTCGAGGGAACCGACCGGGACCTTGAGCCCCTCGAACTGGGCGATGCGATCGGCGAGCCGGCGGGCCAGCGTCGCGCCGCGTGTGGGGATGCCCAGCAGGACGACGCTTTCCGCGCCCTTGGTGCGCTCGAGGATCTCGTGCGCGATGCGGGTGAGAGCCCGATGGATGTCGGGGCCCTCCAGCACGGCGTGTGCCTGGTTCTGGACGTCGGACATCGAAAAGTCACCACCTTTCCCGCCTCACGGGACGGGTCTTAAAAGGGTGTTCAGCCCGTTCAGGCTACCAGGGCGGCTTCAGACGCCCTCTCGCCAGGGACGATGTACGGAACCAACCGTCTCGTCGCCTACGGTGGAGTGGTCCGAAACTCCCTGGCTGCGGCACGTGTCGGGGATTTCGGCCAGAACACTGTTTCGCGCTCTTTTTTCCAATCGGCTTGACCTTTGACAGTGGCGGCTTTACCGTCACTGTCCGTAACCACAACTCGCGACCTTCCTGGGTAAAACCCGACGCAATGGTCACCGATGGTGCCTGGCTCAGGCGCAACCCCGGTGTTCGGCACGCTCGGGCCGAGGACGCAGAATCAAGTGAGAACAGACATAGAAAGCCGGGGGCCATCCAATGCCGTCTGACTACGCCAAGTCCCTGGGCGCACGACTCCGCGCCATCCGCACCCAGCAGGGGTTGTCCCTGCACGGGGTCGAGGAGAAGTCGCGCGGCCGGTGGAAGGCCGTCGTCGTGGGCTCCTACGAGCGTGGCGACCGTGCTGTGACGGTTCAGAAGCTCGCCGAGCTCGCCGACTTCTACGGGGTGCCCGTTTCCGAGTTGCTCCCCGGAGGCGCCGCGCCCAGCCCGCTTGCGCCGGCGCCGAAGCTTGTCATCGACCTTGAGCGGCTCTCACAGCTGCCGAAGGAGAAGGCCGGGCCGCTCGCCCGTTACGCCGCGACCATCCAGAGCCAGCGTGGCGACTACAACGGCAAGGTGCTGTCGATCCGCCAGGAGGATCTGCGCTCGCTCGCCGTCATCTATGACAAGTCGCCGGTCGAGCTGACCGAGGAGTTCATCAGCTGGGGCGTGCTCGACGCGGAGGCCCGCCGGGCCGTCGAGTCCTTCTGACCCGGCCCCGTCCGCCTCTGCTCCGGAGAGGCGGGCGGCCGGTGTTCCGGAGACGGGCACTCGGGACCTGCCGCGAAGTCGATCGTCCGGGCCGTGGCGGCTCGGACGCATGCCGCCCTGCGCTTGGCGTAGTCGCAGGCCGGACGCGAACGCCGTCCCGCGCTTGGCATGGTCGCAGGTGAGCGGCCGCGCGGCGCATCGGTCCCCCCGGACGACCGGCGGACCGCCCCCGGTCCGTTGCGGAGATTGACCCGATAAACGAAGATATGACGGGAAATGGCCTTTCATGTCGGCTCTGAGGTCGGGCGGCTCCGCCAGGTCCTCGTGCACATCCCCGAACTGGCGCTGAGGCGGCTCACCCCCTCCAACAAGGACGACCTGCTCTTCGACGACGTGCTCTGGGTGGAGCGCGCGCTGGAGGAGCACCAGGAGTGGCGCGAGGCCCTCGCGGCGCGCGGCGTCCAGGTCCGGCTGCTCGGCGACCTCATCGAGGAGACCATCGCCGTCCCCGAGGCCAGGAAGCACATCCTCGACGGCACTGTGGACGAGCGCTGGTTCGGCCCCCTCGCCGCCGACGCGATCAGGAACTCCCTCGACGCCCTCGACGCGGCGACGCTCGCGCCCTTCCTGACCGGCGGGATCACCAAGCGCGAGATCATGGAACTCGGCTGCGATCCGAAGTCGATCGCGTTCCACACCATGAAGGCCGACGACTTCGTCCTCCCTCCGCTGCCCAACCACATGTTCACGCGCGACACCTCGTGCTGGGTGTACGACGGCGTGTCCATCAACGCCATGCGCAAGAAGGCGCGAAGGCGGGAGACGGTGAACTACGAGGCCGTCTACCGCTGGCATCCCGCGTTCGCCCCGGGCTTCGACCGGCCGGAGCAGGGCGGCTTCCATGTCTGGTGCCACGGCACCCGGACCGCTCCGGCGACCATCGAGGGCGGCGACGTCCTGGTGCTCGGCCGCGGCGTCGTGCTGGTGGGGATGAGCGAGCGCACGCAGCCTCAGGCGGTCGAGATGCTGGCCACGAGCCTGTTCGCCGCCGGCTCGGCCACCAGGATCGTGGCGCTGGACATGCCGAAGGCCAGGGCCTTCATGCATCTCGACACGGTGATGACCAACGTCGACGTGGGGGTGTTCACCAAGTACGCCGGGCTCGGCATGCTCCCGTCGTACACGATCGAGCCGGGGGACAACGAGAAGGAGCTCAAGGTCACCGACCATGCCCCTGAGGAGATGCACCAGGCCATCGCGCGGGCACTCGACCTGGACGACATCAAGATCCTGACGCCGGCGCAGGATGTGCGCTCAGCCGAGCGGGAGCAGTGGGACGACGGGTGCAACGTGCTGGCGCTGGAGCCGGGTGTCGTCATGGCCTACGAGCGAAACACCACGACCAACGACTACCTGCGCGGGAACGGAATCGAGGTCATCACGATCCGGGGCAGCGAACTCGGCCGTGGAAGGGGCGGCCCGCGCTGCATGAGCTGTCCGCTCGAACGCGACGCCGTCTGAGCCATCGCGCCCGGACGCCGCCGTGCGGGGGTCCCTACCCGGCCATCGGCAGGGCCGGCTGGCCGGGGACTCCCAGGATTGCCTCGACCTCGCCGACGAACCGGTCGGCCTCGGTGATGAGTTCCTCGGCGTCCCGGGGCGTCACTACCCGGATCATGCCGGCCTCGGCCGCCGCCCGCTTGGTCGCGCTGACCGCGAAGTAGGCCGCCCAGTCCGCGAGCTTGGGCTCCGCCTCCGGCAGCAGCTCCCAGGCACTGCGCAGGCGCCGCTTCCTGCCGTCCATCGGCCGGGGCCGCGCCGCGAGGATGGCCGCGGCCGCCCGGAGGGCCGCCAGGTGGGCCGAGACGTACCTGTCGGCGGGTGTGCGCCCCACGGTCGCGTCCGCCAGGCACGTCCTGGCATCGCCGAGATGCGTCAGGACGGTCTGCGAGACCCTGGGCCCGCTCCGCTCTTCGATCTGTCCAGTCATGCCCGCCTCCTCGAGTCGTGGCAGCCGGCGGTGATCGCCGGTGAGATCACAGTTACAGATCCCACTGACAATTCCGCCGAGGTCAGCAATCTCCGATGACGACATGGAATTCCCGAGCACCGCGGGCACTCCCGAGGCCGGCCGGACGAGGAGCTTCCCCTCTCCCCGTCCGGCCCACGCCGCGGGCCGTGCCGCGTTCGTCTCCGCCGACGACGAAGGCACGGGTCCAACGGGGTGGGCGCGAGCCGCGAGTCTCACGCCCACTACATCGAACATAGATTCGATAGCGGTGCATGTCAAGGATGAGAGCGAACACGCATTCGATTTCCCCCGCCGAACACACTGGTCCGGGGACGGCGAAGGCCCCGCGCGAGGTCGCGCGAGGCCTCGGTTCCTGTCGGCGGTCGCCGACCCTAAGAGCCGGGACCGCACTCAGCGGACGAACTTGCCGCGGACGTGGACGGGCACGCCCTTGCCCAGCAGACCGGGCAGGATCTGCGCGACGGGCATGGGGAGCCGCACGCACCCGTGGGACGCGGGGTACAGCGGGACCGACGTCGCGCCGTGCAGCGCGATTCCGCCGTTGAAGAAGATCGGGTTGTACAGGGACCCCAGGTAGGACGTGTGCCAGCCCTTCACGCGCCACGTCGTCTTGTAGTTGCCCGTGGGCGTCCTGGCGCTCCCGGAGAACTTCTGCCGCTTCCCGTTCCACACGACCCACTCGGTGTACGGAATCCCGCTGCCGGAGGAGATGTGCGAGATCAGCGTCCGCTTGCCGCCGCGGTACAACACCATGATCTGCTTGGTGAGGTTGATCTCGACCCTGGTCGGCTTACCCTTGGGCACCAGGACCTTGGGCGTCTTCGGCTTCTCCAGCGCGTTCCACGTCTTCGACGCCACCGTGCTGGTGGGCTTGATGCCCTGGACCTTCTGGAAGGCCCAGACGGCGGCGCGGGTGCCCGAGCCGTAGACGCCGTCGACCTTCCCCGGCACGTAGCCGAGCTGCTTGAGCCTCTTCTGCAGCGTCTTGACCGCCGCGCCCTTGGCGCCGTACTTGAGCGTCTTCGACGGCGCCGTGAAGGCGGGCGCCGTCGTCAGCGCGCTCCCCTGGAGCGCGGTTCCCAGCTGCGAGGCGGTCGTCCCCGCCTGCACGGCGGTGATCCGCGTCGTGTCCGTCCGCGCCCGCGCGGCCCCGGACAGACCGCCCGCCATCAGCGTCACGGCCCCCACCGTGACCAGTGCGGCGGCGGCCAGCTTCCGTCGTCCCCTCATAGGGACCAACCTCTCGTTCGGACCAAATTGGATCGAGGGATCCTCTGGGTATGGTGGGTGCGTCCCATCGCGGGATCAAGTGACGACAACGGATCGCTTATGCCCACTCACCGTGTTTAGAGTGACCGCGTGCCAGAAAAGTTGCATCCCAACGTCGCCCGCGTGGCCGAAGCGCTCCGTTCGCACGGAATCGAGAGCGAGATCGTGGTTTTGGCGGACAGCGCGCCCACGGCCGCCACGGCGGCCGCCCAGCTCGGCTGCGAGATCGGGGCGATCGCGAACAGCCTGATCTTCAACGCGGACGACGCCCCCCTGCTCGTGCTCACCAGCGGTGCCCACCGCGTGAACACCGACCTGGTCGCGGGTCTCGTGGGGGCGCGGAAGGTGCGGCGGGCCACTCCTGAGTTCGTCAGGGAGCACACCGGCCAGCCGATCGGCGGCGTCGCGCCGATCGGGCATCCCGCTCCGGTCCGCACGCTGGTCGACACCTGGCTCGACGAGCACGAGACCGTCTGGGCGGCCGCGGGGCACCCGCACACGGTCTTCCCCACGACGTACGGCGAGCTCCTCAAGATCACCGGAGGCGCGGCGGCAGAGGTCGGGTGAGCCGCGGGCGTCGTAGATGGACACGGCTGGCCCGGGGAGCCGCGGAAGAATCCGCCTGCCACTCCTCACCGGCGGGAGCCGGGCGCGTCGTCTTTGCTAGGGTCCGGAAAGTGATCCAACTCCGACGCGTAGGGCCCGACCGGTTCGTCGCGGCACTCGACACGGTGCTGACGATCTACGCCGCGGCCATGCGTCCCCCGCCGGATCAGCTCCCCGGCCGCCTCGCCATCATGCGCAACCACGCGACGTATCCCGACTTCGTGTGCATGCTCGCGGAGGCGCCGGAGATCGTCGGGTTCGCCTACGGCTTTCACGGCACGCCCGGGCAGTGGTGGCACGACGTCGTCCGCCGCGCCCTGCGCGACCGGGCGGGCGACCGGATCGCGGAGCAGTGGTTCGGGGACGCCCTGGAGATCGCGGAGGTCCACGTCCACCCCGATCATCAGGGCAAGGGCATCGGCCGACGGATGATCCACGGGCTCTGTGAAGGCCGCGGCGAGCGCACGGCCGTGTTGTCCACCCACGACGCGCCGACGGCCGCCCGCCACCTCTACCGCGACGTCGGCTTCGCCGACCTCATGACGCAGTTCGTCTTCCCCGGCGGCTACGAGGACTACGCCATCGCCGGTGCCGCGCTGCCCCTGCCGCCGCCGGTCGGGTGAGACCCGCCGGTCAGTGCCGTACGGCCGCGCCTGCCGGGGACAGCGCCTGGAACACCTCGCGCGTGGCGCTCGACCGGTTGAAGGTGATGAAGTGGATGCCCGGCGCCCCTTCGTCGAGGAGGGTCCGGCACAGCTCGGCGGCGTGCTCGATGCCCAGGCGGCGAACGGCGACGGGATCGTCGGCGACCGCCTCGAAGCGCGCGGCCACCTTGGCCGGGAACGGCGCGCCCGACAGCTGTTCCGACCGTGCGATGGTGCTCATCTGGGTGACCGGCATGATGCCGGGGATGATCGGCGTGTCACAGCCCGCCGCCGCGACCCGGTCACGCAGGCGCAGGTAGTCCTCGGCCCTGAAGAACATCTGCGTGATCGCGTAGTCAGCGCCCGCCCGGCACTTCTGGACGAAGTACTCGGTGTCGGACTCGATCGTCGCCGACCGCGGGTGCTTGTAGGGGAAGGCGGCCACACCGACGCAGAAGTCGCCCGCCTGGCGGATCAGCCGGACCAGTTCCTCGGCGTACAGCACGCCCTCAGGATGCTTGATCCAGTCGCTCAGGGGGTCCGCCCCGCGTGGGTCTCCACGTACGGCGAGGATGTTGCGGACGCCGGCGTCGGCGAACCTGCCGATCAGGTGGCGCAGCTCGCGGATGGAGTGGTCGACCGCCGTGAAGTGGGCGACCGGCGTGAGCGTCGTCTCGTGCGCGAGCCGCTCGACGATGTCCACCGTGCGGTCACGGGTGGAACCGCCGGCGCCGTAGGTCACCGACACGAACGTGGGGCGCAACGCCTCCAGCTCACGGATCGCCCGCCACAGCTGACGCTCGCCCTCGTCGGTCTTCGGAGGGAAGAACTCGAACGAGAACGACCGCTCGCCCGCGGCCAGCAGCTCGCGGACCGTCGGAACTCGTTCGGGAAGCCTTGACGGAAGACCGAGAGCCATGGGCCCAACGTTACAGGTCGCGTCAACCCGGGCCGACGCTCAAGGCCCCGCCCCGAGGGCACGCACGGTGCGGTATCCATCACACAACAGTGGCACCAGGAGCATCTCCAGATAGGACGTTGGATCAACCGCGGTTACCCTCGAAGCATGACCGCTTCCGCCGCCCCTTTCGACCTCATTCGCCCGGAGGTGGACCGTTCTCTGCGCATGTTCGTCGAAAGGCAGCGCCCCCTGTTCGCCGACCCTCAGCTGGCCGTCCTGCTGAACACGGCGGAGGACTTCCTCGCGGGCGGGAAGCGGCTCCGGCCGGCCTTCTGTTACTGGGGCTGGCGGGCCGCCGGCGGCGGGGACGACCCCGCGCTGCACGCCGCCGCCGCCTCACTCGAGCTCCTGCAGGCGAGCGCGCTCATCCACGACGACGTGATGGACTCCAGCGACGTGCGCCGCGGCATGCCCGCCGTCCACCGCAAGTTCGAGCAGATTCACCGGCAGGCGGGGTGGCACGGATCCGCGGAGCAGTTCGGGGAGGGCGCCGCCGTCCTGCTGGGCAACCTGCTCCTCATCTGGGCCGGGGAGATGTGGCGCAACAGCGGCATGGGGCCCGAGGCGCTCGCGGCGGCCCAGCCGGTACACGAGCAGATGCTGACCGAGCTCATGTCCGGGCAGTATCTCGATCTGCTGGAACAGGCCCAGGGAGAGAGCACCCTCGACGGCGCGCTCCGCGTCGCCCTCTACAAGAGCGGCAAATACTCCGTCGAACAGCCGCTCCGGCTGGGCCTCGTGCTCGCCGCCCAGGCCCAGCACCCGTGGATCGACAGGCTCTGCGTCCAGTACGGCCAGCAGGTGGGCATCGCGTTCCAGCTCCGCGACGACATCCTCGGCGTCTTCGGCGACCCCACGGAGACGGGCAAGCCCGCGGGGGACGACCTGCGTGAGGGCAAGCGGACCATCCTGATCGCCCGGGCCCTGTCGGTGGCCTCCCCCGCCCAGGCGGAGACCGTGCACGCCCTGCTCGGGGATCCGCTGCTCGACGCCGACGGGGTCGAGCGGCTCCGTTCGGTGATCGTGGACACCGGTGCCCTGTCGGCGTGCGAGGAGATGATCAAGCGGTTCCTCGACGACGCGCTCCACGCGCTCGACCAGGCCCCCATCGACGAGAGCGCCCGGACGGCTCTCGCGGCCCTCGCCGTGGCGGCCACGTCCCGGCGGACCTGAGAACACCGGCCGGGAGCCGGCGCCGGAACCGGTCGCGGCCACGGGGCCGGGCGCACGCATGCCCCGGGCGGCCGACCACGCCCGGGCTTCGGCGGAGGTCCCGCCTGGTCAGAGCGGAAACGCGGTGAGCCGTGCCCGCAGTTCGGCCGCCGCCGCCCGGGGGTCGTCGGCCTCGGTGATCGCCCTCACCACGACGGCGCGGCGCACGCCGTACGACATGACCTCGTCGATCGTGTCTGGTCCGATCCCGCCGATGCCGAACCAGGGCCGGCTGACGCCGAGATCGGCGGCGTGCTTGAGCAGGGCGGGCCCGGGCGCGGGGCGGCCGGGCTTGGTCGGCGTGGGCCAGATGGGACCGCAGCAGAAGTAGTCGACGCCGGGCTGCACCGCCGCGGCGGCGGCCTCCTCCACTGAGTGCGTGGACCGGCCGATCATGATGTCGGGCCCGAGGATGTCCCGCGCGAGTTCGACGGGCAGGTCGTCCTGGCCCAGGTGAAGGATGTCCGGGCGGGCGGCGTGGGCGATGTCCGCCCGGTCGTTCACCGCCAGGAGCGCACCGTGCCTGTCGCAGGCCGCACGGAAGACACCGAGCAGTTCGAGCTCCTCACGCGCCTCCAGTCCCTTGTCTCGCAACTGGACGATGTCCACTCCGCCTGCCAGGGCCGCGTCGAGGAAGTCCTCGAGATCGCCGCGGTCCTTCCTGGCATCGGTGCAGAGATAGAGCCTGGCATGCGCGAGTCGCTCTCGCCGGGTGTCGGTCACCCGACCACAATGCCACGGGCCGCCGGGATCAGAATCCCAGCGCCTGCGCCCTCCGCTTGACCTCGGTGTGCCGTCCCGCGACGACCGCGTCGATCGGCGAACCGGGGAGCGACGGGTCCGGCGTGAACAGCCACCGAATCGCCTCGACATCGGTGTAGCCCGCGTCGGACAGAACGGTCAGCGTGCCGGGAAGCCCCTTGAGGACGTCCCCGTCCGCCAGGAACACGGCCGGGATGTTCGGTTCGCCGCCGTTTCTGCGGGCGCCGACGAGCTTCTTGTCCTTCAGAAGCTGCTTGGCCCGCCCGATGGACAGCCCCAGCCTGTCCGCGACCTTGGAAAGGGGGAGCCACTCCCCCACCAGCCGGTCGGTCTCCACGTCGATCTGCGCAACAGTAAGCGTCACGAAACCACCATTACCACAGCCGACCTTCCAGGAAACACCTCGATTACGCCATAATACAGTCGCGGAGGGTAACGGCGGGATCCACGAGGCGGGCCACGTCGAGACGCTGCCCTCCCTCCACGACGCGACGGCCCTGCACGAGGTCGCGCGGCCGGTCGACGGTGAGGATCGCCGTGAGCCTGTCCTCCCCGGTGAGCCAGCACACCGCCCACTTCTCGTCCGCGCGCGGGTCTCCTCGCAGCACCATGTGCGTGGCGACCCCCCTGTGCCCGGCGAACTGCACCATGTGGCCGAACTGCTCCGACCAGAAGTACGGAACCGGGTCGTAGACCGCGACCTCGCCGAGCAGCGTCGCGGCCGCGGTGTCGGGGGCGCCCAGAGCGGTGTCCCAGTGCTCGACCCGCATCCGGCGCCCGAACCTGCGCGACCACCAGTTGGCGCAGTCGCCGACGGCGACCACGTCGGCGAGCGACGTCCGCAGGTGCTCGTCGACGACCACGCCGTCCTCGACGGTCACGGCGGAGCCTTTCAACCAGTCGACTGCGGGACGCACGCCCACGCAGGTCAAGATCACGTCCGCGTCGATCCTGCCGCCCGACATCAGTGTCACGCCGCCCAGGTCCACGCTGCCGACCATCGTGTCCAGCCGCAGGTCGACGCCGGCCCGCTCGTACCAGGGGGCGGTGTGACCACCGGCGGCGGCGCCGAGGGCGGCCGCCAGCGGCGCCTCGGCCGCCTCGATCACGATGACCTCGCAGCCGGCCTTGGCGGCGGCGGTCGCGACCTCGGCGCCGATCCAGCCCGCGCCGATCACCACGATCCTGGCGCCGGGGACGAGCCGCGCGCGCAGGGCAAGTGCGTCGTCGATGGTGCGCAGCACGTGCTGGCTTCCCTCGCCCCGCAGTCGTATGGGCGAGGCGCCGGTCGCGATGACGAGGCCGTCGTAGTCGAGCTCGCCCTCGGTGGTCTCCACCACGCCGTCGCGCAGGCCCTTGGCGGCGACGCCCAGGCGCAGCCGCACGTCGAGGGCCTCGAGATCGGAGTCGACGACCGTGGAGTCGGTCTGGCCGAGCAGCACCGCCTTGGACAGCGGCGGCCGGTCGTAGGGGCGGTGCGGTTCCTCGCCGATCAGCGTGATCCGGCCCGCGAACCCGTGGGCGCGCAGCGCCTCGACACTTCGCACGCCGGCCAGCCCGGCACCCACAACCACGACGTGATCCACGACCTGACCATAGATTGCCGACACGGGGACCCGCCAATGGAGAGTGGATAACGAATTGACTAACTACTGCGCACAGTGCGTAATGACTGCCTTGTGCGCATCCCTCCCGATCAGGGCTAGGCTAGGGACGTAAGACGCGCGGGAGCCCGGCAGGCCGGGCTGAGAGGAGAGCGTGAGGCTCTCGACCGCAATGAACCTGATCCGGGTAATGCCGGCGAAGGGAGCGCAGTGCCCGATCTGCCGAGAACCGCCGCCGGCTCCGGTCCCTCCACCCTGCTGGAAGGCTCCCACGGCGGTTTCCCTGATCATGACGTCGCCGTGATCGGCGGCGGCGTGGCCGGCCTGTCCGTCGCCTGGCGCACGGCACGGCGGGGGCTGTCCGTCGTCGTCGTCGACCCGGGCCCGGGAAGCGGCGCGACCCACGCCTCCGCCGGAATGCTCGCGCCCGTCAGCGAGGTGACCTACACCGAGGAGCCGCTGCTGCGCCTCGGTCTGGCGTCCCTCGCCATGTGGCCGGCGTTCCGGGCCGACCTCGAGGGTGAGAGCGGCGAGGACCTCGACTACCGGACCGACGGAACACTCGACGTCGCCTACGGCGCCGACGACATGGCCTACCTGGACGCCCTCGCGTCGTTCGAGGAGTCCCTCGGCCTCCGGGTCGAGCGCCTGACCGGACGGCAGTGCCGCGCCCTCGAGCCGATGCTCTCGCCATCGGTCCGGGGCGGACTGCTCGCCCGGGACGACGCGTGGGTCAACCCGCGCCGGGTGGTCTCCGCGCTGCTGACCGCGCTCGCCAAGGCCGGGGGCACTGTCGTCGCGGAACACGCGGACGGTCTCGCCTTCGCCGGCGACCGGGTCGTCGGCGTACGGCTGGCGTCCGGGCGGATCGTCGGCGCCACGAGCGTCGTCGTCGCCGCGGGCCCGTGGTCGCCGTCGTTCGTGCCCGGGCTGCCGGTCCGCCCGGTCAAGGGCCAGATCCTGCGGCTGCGCGGCCCCGAGGGCTTCCTCACGCGCTGCGTGCGGGGGCTGGTTCACGGCGCCCCGGCGTACCTCGTCCCCCGCGGCGACGGAGAGATCACGGTCGGCGCGACGATGGAGGAGATGGGCTTCGACGGGCGGGTCACCGCGGGCGGGGTCTACGAACTGCTCCGCGACGCCCGTGAGCTCGTCCCGGGCGTGACGGAGCTCGAACTGTCCGAGACGACCGTGGGATTCCGCCCGGGAACCCCCGACAACCTGCCGCTCATCGGCCCGCTGACGGGGGTCCGGCCGGACGGGCCCGCGACACCGGAACCGGGCGGCGGACCGGCCGCGACACCGGAACCGGCAGAGGGCGTGCACGGAGCGTCGCGGCCTGCCGTACCGGAGCGACTGGAGCGGGGCCCGCGGCCGCCGGACCTGCTGGTCGCGACCGGGCATCACCGGGCGGGCGTCCTGCTCGCCCCCGTCACCGCCGACGCCGTCGCGGCGTTCCTCACCGGGGAGCGGGTCCCGGAGGCGGTGCAGTCGTGCGATCCAGGGAGATTCGGCCGATGAAGGTGACGATCAACGGCGGCGCCGTGGAGCTGCCAGGCGAGGCGACCGTGGGCGAGGCCGTACGGGCCCTCACCTCGATGACGTCCGGCGTCGCGGTGGCGGTGAACGGCGAGGTGGTGAGCAGGAGCGCGTGGGAGTCGACCCGGCTGTCGGAGAGCGACCTGGTCGAGGTGCTCACGGCGGTTCAGGGAGGATGAGCGTGAACGGCGTGGAAGTGGACACGGGCATGGACACGGGCATGGACACCGGCGTGGACGACGTGCTGGCGCTGGGCGGGGAGAAGTTCACCTCGCGGCTGATCATGGGAACCGGGGGCGCCCCCTCGCTCGACGTCCTGGAGCAGGCGCTGGAGGAGTCCGGCACCGAGATCACCACGGTGGCGATGCGCCGGCTCGACCCGGCGGCGCGGGGGTCGGTGCTCGACGTGCTGCGGCGCAAGGGCATCAAGGTGCTGCCCAACACGGCGGGATGCTTCACCGCCGGGGAGGCCGTCCTCACCGCGCGGCTGGCCAGGGAGGCCCTGGAGACGAACTGGGTCAAGCTCGAGGTCATCTCCGACGAGCGGACCCTGCTGCCCGACCCCATCGAGACCTTCGACGCGGCGGAGCGGCTGGTCGCGGACGGGTTCGTCGTGCTCCCCTACATCGGCGACGACCCGGCGCTGGCACGTCGGCTCGAGCAGGCGGGGTGCGCGGCGGTGATGCCGCTCGGCGCCCCGATCGGCTCGGGGCTCGGCATCCGCAACCCCCACAACATCGAGCTGATCGTGGAGTCCGCCGGCGTCCCGGTGATCCTCGACGCGGGCATCGGCACCGCGAGCGACGCCGCGCTGGCGATGGAGCTCGGCTGTGACGCCGTGCTGCTCGCGAGCGCCGTGACGAGGGCGCAGCGGCCCGGCCTGATGGCCGCCGCGATGCGCCACGCCGTCACGGCCGGGCGGGCGGCCCGGGCGGCGGGCCGCATCCCGATGCGGCGGTACGCGGAGGCCTCCTCACCCTCCCTGCCGGTCTGAGCCGGGCGGCCGGCTCGCCCCGCCCGGACGGCCTGAGCCGGGCGGGCGGGGGCCCGGCCCACTAACCGCGGGTCAATGCCGTGGTAAATGCCGGTTATCGCAGAGAGTGACCCTTCACTTAGCGTCGAATTGACGGCGGAAAAGGTCTCAGTTTGGGATTCCCGAGCCCGGCGGGTTGCAAATCACCCTTAAACTCAGGCGCGTGGACACGACGCTAACGGACCCGATCGTCGGGCATGTGCTCGACGGGCGCTACCGCGTCGAGTCCCGGATCGCCCGGGGCGGCATGGCCTCCGTTTACCTGGCTCTGGACGTCCGGCTCGATCGCACGGTCGCCGTCAAGGTGATGCACCACACGCTCGCCGAGGACCCGCAGTTCGTGCGGAGGTTCATCGGAGAGGCCAGGTCCGTGGCCAGCCTCTCCCATCCCAACATCGTCCAGGTCTTCGACCAGGGCACCGACGGCAAGCACGTGTATCTCTCGATGGAGTACGTGCCCGGCCGCACGCTGCGCGACGTCCTGCGCAGCCGGGGCCGCCTGCCCGCCCGCGAGGCGCTGGAGATCGTCATCCCCGTGCTGGCCGCGCTCGGCGCCGCCCACCAGGCCGGGCTCATCCACAGGGACGTCAAGCCGGAGAACGTCCTGCTCACCGACGACGGCCGTGTGAAGGTCGTGGACTTCGGCCTCGCCCGCGCCGTCGAGGCGACCAACCAGACCAAGACCGGCATGATGATCGGCACGATCGGCTACATGTCGCCGGAGCAGGTCACCTCCGGGGTCGCGGACTCCCGCAGCGACGTCTACTCCGTCGGCATCATGCTGTTCGAACTGCTGACCGGGCGTCAGCCGTACGAGGGCGACATTCCGATGTCGGTCGCCTACCGGCACGTCCACGACAGCGTCCCCGCGCCCTCCAGCGTCGTCGGCGACGTCCCGCCCTCGCTCGACACCCTGATCGCGGCGGCCACCGCGCGCGACCCCGCCAACCGCCCGACCGACGCCACGGCGATGCTGGTCGCCGCCGTCGAGTTGCACCGCACGCTGCCCAAGACGCCCGCCAAGAACGGCCAGCACGCCGCTCCCGCCGCCGCCACCCCGCTGGGCTCCCCCGCCGAGCCGTACAGCACGGGGCAGATGCTGGCCGTCGGGGCCCACACCCCGAAGCCGGCCAACCGCACGATGGTCCAGCCGCGGGCCGACCTGCTGACCACGCCGCAGGACGGCCGCCCCCGCGGCGTCATGAAGAGGCGGTCGACCTGGTTCGTCGCCGGGCTCGCCCTGCTGATGGTCGCGGGCGTCGCGCTGACCGGCTGGTGGTTCTCGCAGGGGCGCTACACGAAGGTGCCCGACCTGCTCAACCAGAACATCACGGTCGCCAAGCAGACGGCCGAGCAGCAGGGCTTCGTCGTGAAGATCGGCCAGGCGCGCTTCGACGAGCACGTGAGCAAGGACATGGTCCTCGACTCCGACCCCGAGGTCGGCACCGAGGTGGCCAAGGGCGCGCTGATCACGCTCGTCCCCTCGGCCGGTCCTGAGACCGTGACGGTGCCCAAGGTCCAGGGTCTCAGTGAGGCGGACGCCCGCGATGCGATCGGAAAGGCCGGGCTCAGCGTCGGACGCGTGAGCAAGGCCGCGAGCGACACCGTGGCGCGTGGCCTCATCGTCAAGACGAGCCCCGAGGTGGGCAAGCGCGTACGGAAGAACTCGAGCGTCAACATCGTGATCAGCGCGGGGCTGCTCATGCCGGACGTCACGCAGATGATGCGTGACCAGGCCGAGCCGTTCCTCCGCGAGAAGGGCTTCAACGTCCAGATCGACGAGACCACCGACGACACCCCGCCGGGGACGGTCATCGCCCAGGACCCCGCGGGCGGCTCGGAGACCGTCGCAGGAGCGAACGTCCGCCTGACCGTCTCACGCGGCCCCGACCAGGGCTGGCACTGGCCGTGGGAGAACCAGGGCGACCAGGCCAACCTGGTCCAGGTGCCCGACGTCCGGTTCAAGGCCGTGTCGGACGCGCAGGCCGAGCTGAAGGCGGCGGGTTTCAAGGTCAAGACCCGCAACCTCGTCGGCACCCAGCGCGTGGTGAGCCAGCAGCCTCTCGGCCAGCAACCGGCCGGCACCACGATCATGATCTGGCACTGACGACGACCGTCCGGCGATCCGGTTCCGGGTGAGCACCACCCGGCCGGATCGCGGCCAGGTCAGGGGACGAGCGAGCGCATCCGGGACGCGGGTCAGGGGATGAGCGAGCCGAGCAGGCGCAGCCGTCCGAGGCCGCCGTCAGGGTAGATGTCGAGCCGGGCGTGCGTCATCCTCCGCTCGCTGTCGAGGCGGAAGCGATGCCGGGTGTCCGGCTGGAGCGGCGTCCTGGCAAGCAGCGGAAACCACGCCTGTGCGTCGTCGAGCGCCGCCCGCTCCGCGTCGATCCCGCTGACCGAGGCCCACCCCGGCGCGTTGAACACGAGGTTCGCCGTGTCGAGTTCGGCCACCGCCACGGTGCCCGCGCCCGCGAGGGCCACGATCAGCCAGTCGTTGCCGCCGTCCCTGCGCCGGGCTGTCTCCCATCCCTCCGCCTGGTTCCTGGGCAACCCGGGCGCGATGACGTTGTTCGGCGAGGAGTAGAACTCGTCGGAGCAGGCGATCACCAGTCCCCCGTTCTCCAGGGCGGCGAGGTCGACGGTGAGCCCCGTGAGGAACGCGGGGTCGGGCGCGACCTCCCCGTGCACACGCAGTCTGGCCACGCCTCCGTCGGGGAAGATGTTCAACCGCACATGGGTGAATCGGCGCGGGTCTGCGACCTCGAACAGGTGGGCGGCGTCGCCCTTGAGCGCGCTCGCCGGCACGATCTCCACCCAGTCCGTCCGCTCGGCGAGTTCTCCCGGCGAGGGCCGGCCGTCGGCGGCGCACGCTTCGACCGACGCGTGCGGCGGGTAGTTGCCCTTGAACCAGGCGGTGTCGATCACGATCCCCCTGATCACACCGGGGAGACCGAGCCGCACGATCGCCCAGTCGTGGCCCGGCTCCCTGCGCCGCCTGGTCTCCCAGCCGTCGTAGAGCTGGCCCTTCGGGCCGAACGTGTGCGGCTGGAACGCCGGCGGGCCCGGTCTGATGAGCGCCTCCCGCTCCGCGAACGACTCGTCGTTGGCGGCGACGACGGCCCCGCCGTACGTCCGGAGAGCAAGGTCTGGCAAACGGGTGAAGTCCGTCATCTCATTCTCCTGGGGTCAGGAACCGCCCGTTCGGCGTGACATGGTCGACCGGCACGCCGCGTGACCAGGTGGTCCGCACCACGCCCGTCAGCGTCCTGCCGTGATAGGGCGAGACCGGGTTGCGGTGGTGCAGCGCCGCCACGTCGACCGTGAACTCGGCCTCCGGGTCGAACGCCACCAGGTCGGCGTCCGCGCCGGGTCGCAGCCCCCCCTTGTGCGGCAGGCCGGCCAGCGCCGCCGTTCCCTGGGCCATCCACCTGACGACGTCGGGCAGGCCGTACCCGCGTGCGAGCGCGGCGGTCCACACGACGGGCAGGCCGAGCTGGAGCGAGGAGATCCCGCCCCACGCGGCGGAGAAATCGGGCACTTTGAGATCGGGTGTCGACGGGGAATGGTCGGAGACGATCCCCATCAGCACGCCGTCGGCGAGGGCCTGCCAGAGGGCGTCGCGGTTGGCGGCCTCCCTAACGGGCGGGCAGCACTTGAACGCCGGTCCGGTGACCTCCTCGGCGGTCAGGCAGAGGTAGTGGGGGCACGTCTCCGCGGTGATCCGGACGCCGGCGCGCTGTGCCCGGCGCAGCGGTTCGATGCAGGCGGCGGCCGAGACGTGCACGATGTGGGCCCGCGCTCCCGTCTCCGCGGCGAGCTCGATCACCTGCTCGACGGCCCTCCGCTCGGCGTCGGGAGTTCGCGATCGCAAGAAGTCCTGATATGTCGGGCCGGTGGGTTCGGTGAGCGAGGCGGGGTCCTCGGCATGCACGATGAGCAGCCCGTCGAACGTCGCGAGCTCGGCGAGGACCTCACGCAGGCCGTCGCGGTCGAGCGCGGGGAACTCGTCGACGCCCGACGGCGACAGGAAACACTTGACGCCGAAGACCCCGGCCTCATGGAGCGGCTGAAGGTCCCCCACGTTGCCGGGCACGGCCCCGCCCCAGAAGCCGACGTCGACGTGGCACCGGCCCCTGGCGGCCTTCCGCTTGACCTCCAGCGCGGCCACGTCGACCGTGGGCGGCAGCGAGTTGAGCGGCATGTCGATGATCGTCGTCACGCCGCCGGCGGCGGCCGCCCGGGTGGCCGAGGCGAAGCCCTCCCAGTGTGTGCGCCCCGGCTCGTTCACGTGGACGTGCGTGTCCACCAGGCCCGGCAGCAACGCGAGGTCGCCGAGGTCGACGGTGTCCCGCGCGGGCGGCGGCTCATCGTGGGGGCACAGCGCCTCGATCCTGCCCGCTCGCACGGCGACGGACAGCGGGCGCTCACCTTCGGGGGTGACCGCCCGGCGCGACCGGACGACCAGGTCGTACGGCTCGACCACGTTCCTTGCGTCGGGGCTCACTCGGCCGCCGCCAGCAGCCGGCGGTGGGCACGGGCTCCCGCCTCCGCGGCCTCGGCGTCGGAGACCGTGCGCAGCTCGCCGTCCTCGACCACCGTCCGGCCGCCCACCAGGAGCCTGGCCAGGGGCGGCGTCCGGCCGAACGCGAACGCCACGACGGGGTCGTCGATCGCCGCGTGGTAGCCGCCGAGCCTCCACAACGCGATGTCGGCCAGCTTGCCCACCTCCAGGGAGCCGATCTCCTTCTCGCGTCCGAGGCATCTGGCCCCGCCCATGGTCGCCAGCTCGAGCGCCTGACGGGCGGTCAGGGCACGCGGGCCGTACCGGGCGCGCTGCATGAGCATCGCCATCCGCACCTCCCCGGCGAGCGGGGTCATCTCGCTGGAGGCGGCGCCGTCGACGCCGAGGCCGACGGGGGCGCCCTCGCGGAGCAGATCGGAGATCCTGGCGATGCCCGCGCCCAGCCTCCCGTTGGACGAGGGGCAGTGGGCGGTGCCCGTGCCGGTCAGGGCGAAGCGGCGGATGTCGGCGTCGGTCAGATGGACGCAGTGGGCGAGCCAGACGTCGGGGCCGAGCCAGTTGAGCTGCTCGAGGTACTCGACCGGGAGCATGCCGAACTGCTCACGGCAGTGATCGTCCTCGTCCGAGGTCTCCGCGATATGGGTGTGCAGGCGCACGCCGTACGAACGGGCGAGCTCTGCGGACCTGAGCATCAGGTCGCCGGTCACCGAGAACGGCGAGCAGGGCGCGACGGCGACGCGGAGCATCGAGCCGAACGACGGATCATGGTATTTGCGGATGGCGTCCTCGGTGGCCTGGAGCACCTCGTCCGCCTGCTCGACCAGGTCGTCCGGCGGCAGCCCGCCCTGGGACTGCCCGCGGTCCATCGAGCCGCGGCATGGATGGAACCGCACGCCCACCTGCCGGGCGGCCTCGATCTCCGCGTCGAAGAGGTCGCCGCGGCCCTTGGGGAAGACGTAATGGTGGTCGGTCGACGTCGTGCAGCCCGACCTGGCCAGCCAGGCCAGCCCCGCCGTCGCCGCCCCCGACACCACCTCGGCGTCCATCCGGCCCCACAGCCGGTAGCTGGCGACCAGCCATTCGAACAGCGTCCCGTCGGGCGTGACGCCCTGTGAGGCCCACTGGTAGAGGTGGTGATGGGTGTTGACGAACCCGGGGGTCGCCAGGCAGCCGGATCCGTCGACGCGCCGCGCGCCGTCGGGTACGGCCGGCGCCTCGCCCGGGCCGACGGCGGTGATCCGGTCGCCCTCGACCACGATGTGACCGGAGGGGATCTCCGGGCCGACGATCGGGACGATGTGGGCGTTCTCGATGACGACGTGCCTCATTGCATGATCACGCACAGGAAACTCGCAGGTCAGAGTGGGCGGCAGCGAAAGAGCGCATGATCACGCCCGGAGGACGGGCAGGCGGGAGGGGTGATCGCCGAGGCTGTGCATGATCACACACAAGGGGCTCGCGAGCGCGCATGATCACGCTTGGAGTGATCACGGCTGGTGTTTGCGGGTGGCGGCCAGACGGACGGCGTCGAGGATCTTCTCGTATCCCGTGCACCGGCAGAGATTGCCCGCCAGGGCTTCGCGGATATCGGCGTCCTCGGGGACCCCGGGCGTGCTCTCGATCAGCGAATGCGCCTGAACGATCAGCCCGGGAGTGCAGAACCCGCACTGTACGGCTCCCGCCTCAACGAACGACCGCTGGACCTCGTCCAGCTCGCCGCCCGAGGCAAGCCCCTCCACCGTGATCACGTCCCTGCCCTCGGCCTGGCCGGCCGCGACCAGGCAGGCGCAGACCGGGGTCCCGTCCAGGTAGACCGTGCACGAACCGCACTCACCCTGCTCGCAGGCGTTCTTGGCCCCCGGGAGGCCGAGCCGCTCCCTGAGGACGTAGAGCAGGCTCTCGCCTTCCCAGACGTCGTCGGCGGCCATCGTCTCGCCGTTGACACTGATGTTCACCCTCATGCAGTCCCCCTCCCCGCGTAGTCGTTCCATGCCCACCCCAGCGTGCGGCGAGCCATCACGGCGAGCGAATGCAGCCGGTAGTCCGCCCGCCCGCGCACGTCGTCGATGGGCGCGGCCGCTCCGGCGACGAGCTCGCCGAACCTCCTGGCGACGCCGGGGTCCAGCGGCGAGCGCCCCTCCCAGTCGAGTTCGGCGGCGACGAACTCCTCCGCCTCGGCGGCGTGCCTGGGGGTGGGGGCCGCGGATCCGATGCCGGTCCCCACGCGCCGCTCCCCGGGGTGCAGGGCGACGGCGAAGGAGCAGACCGCGATCACCATGGCGTTCCTGGTGCCGATCTTGGAGAAGTACTGCGGGCCGGTCGCCGCGGGGATCCGCACCGCGCGGATCAACTCGTCCGGCTCCAGCGCGTGGCGTTTCACGCCGGTGTAGAACTCGGCGATCGGGATCATCCGCGTGCCGCGCACCGACTCCGCCTCCACGATCGCGCCGGACGCCAGGAGCGGCGGGTGCGCGTCCCCCGCCGGCGAGGCGGCGCCGAGGTTGCCCGCGACGGTGCCCCTGTTGCGGATCTGCGGCGAGCCGACGGTCCGCGACGCCTGGGCGAGCCCGGGCAGGAGCGCGCCCAGCTCGGCGATCAGCCGGGTGTAGGTCACCCCGGACCCCACGCGGATCTCCGGCCCCGCCGTCGACCACAGGGTCAGCTCGGCCACGGGGTTCAGGTCGATGAGGGCGGCGGGCCGGCCCTTGTCGAGGTTGATCTCCACCATCACGTCGGTG
The DNA here is from genome assembly GCF_016862895.1 of Planotetraspora kaengkrachanensis. Classification (GTDB taxonomy): domain Bacteria; phylum Actinomycetota; class Actinomycetes; order Streptosporangiales; family Streptosporangiaceae; genus Planotetraspora; species Planotetraspora kaengkrachanensis. The sequence continues at coordinate 274,592 of NZ_BONV01000001.1, forward strand.
CCGCCCTGAATCGGCGTCGCCTCCGGCCGCTCGGCCTTGTAGGCCAGGGCCTGTTCCCAGGTGAGAGGGCGCAGGAAGTCCATGGTGCTACTCCCAGGCCGGTCCGGCGCCGGGGGCGTCGTCACGCACGACCGCGCCCTCGATCAGTCCGTACGGCCGGTCGGCGGCGAAGTACACCTCGTCGTCGTTGTCCAGGCCGAACGGCGACAGGTCGACGAGGAAGTGGTGCCTGTTGGGCAGCGAGAGCCGTACCTCGCAGATCTCGGGGCAGTCGTTCAGCACGCGTGACCCCATGGCGTACAGGGTCTGCTGCAGGGACAGGCTGTAGGTGCCGCCGAAGGCCGACAGCAGCGCCTGGCGGGCGTTCTCATACGACTTGTCGAAGGCCGCGCCGTCCGTGGCGGCATGCCGCCACGAGGCGTTCACGGCCGTGGCGAGGATGCGGTCGCGGGTCTCCGGCAGGGTCGTGTACTCGTCCTTGATGTAACCCCAGAACTCCGAGTTCGTCGTGTTGAGCACGACCAGGCCGGTGAGCCCCGAGACGACCCACGCCTGGAAGCCGTCGTAGTGGGCCACGCAGGTGCGGGTCTCCCTCCCCGACCGGGCGAAGGAGTGCCCGAAGTCGCCGTTGCGCTCCCAGGCGTACTCCTCCACCGCGACCCGCGCGTGGTGCACGGTCGGCTGGGAGTCGACGAAATGCCGGGCCAGGAGCAGGGCGAAGTCCTCGATCGCGCCCACGCCGTGCTTCTTGGCGAACGCGTGGACCGTGTTCTTCTGCGTGTCGGTGGCCAGCACCGCCGAGTTGTCCCCGCTGAGATGCACCTCGGCCATGTCTCCAGACAGCGAGGTGCTGACGTTGAGGTCCTTGATGTGGTGGGCGTCGCCGTGCCTGGTGACCCGCACCACCCTCGTCTCGGCCTTGCCGTACCTGTTGGGCCCCAAGATGATCACGCTAGCTCCCCCGGTAGGTCGAGTAGGCGAACGGGCTGAGCAGCAGCGGAACATGATGGTGTTCACCGGCGTCGCGGATGGTGAAGACGATGCTGACCTCGGGGAAGAAGGCGTCCTGCCCGAGGTAGGCGGCGGTGTCGAACACGAGCCGGTAGGTCCCGGGACGGGGATCGCCGTCGGCGGCCCACTCGCGGCCCAGGGGGGACCACTCGCGGATCCGGCCGTCGCCGTCGGTCCGTCCCTCCGCGACTGGCACGAACCCGTGCGGCGCGCGGCGCGACAGCCGTACGAACAGGCCGGGGGCGGGCCGTCCCGTGACGGTGTCGAGCACGTGGGTGGACAGGCTCATCGGCCCTCCCACAGCTTCGCCAGCCTCAGCTTCACGATCGCGTTCAGCTCCTCACGGACGATCTTCCGTTCGGACTCCTCGTCGCCCGCCAGCCGTTCGCGCAGGAAGACCAGCATCTCGCCGGCGCTGCGGCCGGTCGCGCAGACCAGGTAGACGTGCCCGAACCGCTCCTCGTAGGCGGCGTTGCCCTCCCGGATGGCGTCGAGAACCTCCCGGTCGGCCGCCGTGGTCCCCGACTGCTCGCTGCGCGACCACGCGGCCTCCCTGCCGTCCCCTGACGGCCGCTCGCCGATCCGGGGGTGCGCCGCGAGCGCCTCCTCGACGTCGGGCCAGGTGAGGTCGGCGATCGCCGCCTCCCCCGCGTCGACGAGGCCGGCGAGGTCCCGGTACGGCCCCCGCCGCGCGACCGCCGACACCCAGGCCGTGGACGCGCAGCAGGAACGCAGGTCCTGCCGGCTGATTTCACGCATGGCAGCAAGTAGACAACCCTGTGCGTACCAGGTCCAGCAGCGGGAACTCCCAAGTGCCCGTCCCCGCACCCTCGCCGGTTTGTACGTTGACACAAAGGGAGCGGCCACAAAGGGGCCGACATTACGCTGGACGCATCATGACTTCAACGAATCTCATCGGCGGGCACGTGTTCGTCACGGGGGGCCTGGCGACCGGTGGGCTGAAATACGCCGCCGAGATCGGTGCGGAGATGATCCAGGTCTTCGTCACCAACCCGCGGGGCTGGGCGCTCAGCGTGGGCAATCCGGCCGAGGACGAGAAGCTGGCCGCCTCGGGCGTGCAGACCTTCGTCCACGCCAACTACCTGATCAACTTCGGCTCGCCCACTCCGGCGACCCTGGAGAACTCGGTCGCGGTGACTCGCCACACGCTGCGCCGCGCGGCGCAGGTCGGGGCACGCGGCGTGGTCGTCCACACGGGCTCGGCCGTCAGCCAGTCACGCGAGGACGCCCTGCGCCAGGTGCGCGAGCACCTGCTGCCCCTGCTCGACGAGATCGACGAGGACGGCCCCGACCTGCTGCTCGAGCCCATGGCCGGGCAGGGCCAGATGCTCTGCGCCACCGTGCAGGATCTCGGCCCCTACCTGGAGGCCCTCGATCATCACCCCAAGGTGGGCGTCTGCCTGGACACCTGCCACGCGTTCGCGGCCGGTCACGACCTCGCCGCCCCCGACGGGGTGGGGGCCACCCTCGACGCGCTGAACGAGATCGCCCCGGGCCGCCTCCGGCTGATCCACGCCAACGACTCCAAGGACGTGTGCGGCTCGAAGAAGGACCGGCACGAGAACATTGGCGCCGGGCACATCGGCGCGCAGGCCTTCGCCGATCTCATGCGTCATCCGGTCGCCGCCGGGATCTCGCTCTGCATCGAGACGCCGGGCAAGGGCGAGAAGCACCGGGAGGACATCGAGGTGCTCAAGAAGCTCCGGAGCGTCTGACCGTCCCTGGCTCCGGAACTTCCAGCCGGGCTCTGGGCGTGTGACCGTAGCGGGCTCCGGAGCGTCGGCCCTGGGGTTTGCAGCGTCTGACCGCCTTGGGCTTCGGCGCCTGGTTCGACCGTTCGGCGCCTGTCCGACCGCTCTGTGCGTTTCGGGACGGCGCCCCCAGACGCCGTCCCGCCGCCCTTCTTCTCGCGGTGTCCCCCCGGACCACCGCCCCCGCGATGGCGGCGCCCCCCGAAAGCCGCCTTCGCCTGATGGCGTCCCCCCGGACCGCCACCTCCGGTGACGGCGCCCCAGGACCGCCACCCAGTGATCGCGGTGCCCCCGGACGCCGCGTTTCCTCTGGTACGGCGCCCCTGAGCGCCGTTTCCCCCGTGATCACGACGCCCCCGGACGCCGTGTCCCGCTGCGATCCGGCGCCCCCGTATGGCCGGACCGCTCCCGCGGGCCCCCGTCACGCGGAGCCGGGCCCTCCCCCCCGGTAGGGCCCGCCCGGTAGCCCCAAGGTGACAACCTGCTCACTTCGATGACTACCCCGCGTGTCTTGCGACGCGGGAAAGACTACGAGCCGTAATCACACAGGCGGATGGGCCTTCGGACGAGCGGTCTCTAGTTCGCGCCATGCGGTGAGCCGAATCGCGATGAGCGGGGTCCCTGAAGCGACGAACGGTCGCTCCTGATGCACATCGCCTCCCCGACGCCTTCGGGGCGGCCGTCGCACGGCTCATCGGATGTCGCCGGCGGGCACCGGCCCGGTCCTGTACTGACGGACCAACTGCTCGCGGACCTGCCGCGTGTGCCGCCTGCTCACCGGGAGCACCTTGGAACCGACCTGGAGGACCACACGGCCGGCGTCGAAGCGCAACTCGCTGACGTGCCTGGCGTTCACCAGCGTGCTGCGATGGGCCCGGATGAAACCGGAACCGCCCCAGCGGCGTTCGAGCGCCGCCAGGGACATCCGGACCAGGTAGGTCGAGTCGGCCGTGTGCAGGCGCACGTAGTCGCCGTGCGCCTCGGCGTGGGACACGTCCTGCTGCGCCAGGAACTTCGTCCGCCCGCCCAGCTCGACCGGGATGACGTCGGTGGCCTCCTCGCCCGTCGAGGGGGCCACGGCGGCCCACAGGCGCCGTACGGCCTCCGCCAGCCGCTCGGGGCGTACCGGCTTCAGCAGGTAGTCGACGGCCTCCAGCTCGAACGCCTGGACGGCGCAGTCATGGGCGCTGACGAAGATGAGGCGCGGCGGGGAGGGGAAGCCGCCGATCAGCCGGGCGAGGTCCAGCCCGTCGAGGCCGGGCATGCGCACGTCGAGGAAGACCCCGTCGAGACGCTCCCCCGCGGCGATCATCTGGACCATGTCCTGGAGCGCGGCGCCCCCGTCGGACGCCATGGCGACATGCTCCACGCGGGCATCCTGCCGCAGGAGATAGGCGAGCTCGGAAAGGGCGGGGACCTCGTCGTCGACAGCGAGAACGCGCAGCATGGCCACACCGTGCCCCGTGGCCCGCCCTCCGCGCAAGCCGTCCGTCGACAATCCGTGATATCGCGACTACGACAAGTTGTGGGCGGAGTGGCATTTGGGCACTCTCAGGCGGATTCGTGTGCCCTCGCCGGGAGCCGAGTCGACCACCAGGCCGTAATCGTGGCCGTAGATGTGCCGCATGCGCAGGTCGACGTTGCTCAGCCCGATCCCCGCCGTAGCGTCCTCCCCGAGGACGGCTCTGACGTGCTCGGGTTCCATCCCGATCCCGTCGTCCTCGACCAGGATGTGCGCCTCGGGCCCCGCGTCCTTGATCACCACGCGGACCTCGCCGGGCATGCCGTGCTTGATGGCGTTCTCGACCAGAGGCTGCAGGCAGAGGAACGGCACGGGCACCCGCAGTACCTCAGGGGCCACCTGGACGGTGAAGCGCATGCGGTCGCCGAACCTCGCGCGCTCCAGTAGGAGGTAGCGGTCCACGCAGCTCAGCTCGTCGGCCAGCGTCGTGAAGTCGCGCACCCTGCGCAGGGCGTATCGGGTGAAGTCGGCGAAGTCCAGCAGCAGTTCGCGGGCCCGTTCCGGATCGGTGCGGACGAACGAGGCGATCGTCGTCAGCGAGTTGTAGACGAAGTGGGGCGAGATCTGCGCCCGCAGCGCGCGCATCTCGGCCTCCAGCATGCGCCTGCGCGAGGTGTCCAGCTCGGCCAGCTCCAGCTGCCCGGAGACCCATCGGCCGACCTCCGTCGCCGTGCGCACCAGGACGGCGCTGACCTCGGCGTCGTAGACCGCAAGCGTGCCGATCATCCGTCCCTCGACCGTCAGCGGCACGAGCACGGCGCTGGGCTCGCCCGCGACCACGTGCGGACGGCCGCCCATCATGACGACCCGGACCTCGGTGAGCACCCGCTCGTCGTCCGGCACGCCGTCCCCGTCACGCGCGAGCACCTGCTCCGCCGACGTGATGGCCAGCGCGGAGGTCCCCAGCAACGTGCGCAGGTGCCGTACGGCCTTGCGGGCGGAGTTCCCGTTCAGGCCGCCGCGGAGCGAGGGCGCGGCCAGGCCGGCGATGTGGAGGGCGAGGTAGGTCGGCTCCCCCGCGAGCTCGCCGCGGCACGGTCTCCCGCGCGCGAGGGCGAACCCGAGCGCTCCGGTGACGGCGCACAGCCCGAGCCAGGCGACAACAGACACGCCGGTCACCGTAACGGCTCGAGGGCCTCAGAGAGGGCCGTCGCCCGGCTCCTCCTGATATGAGTAGCGCTGCTCCGTCCAGGGGTCGCCGAGGTTGTGATAGCCGCGTTCCTCCCAGAAACCGCGCCTGTCCTCGGTCAGGTACTCGATCCCGCGCGCCCATTTCACGCTTTTCCACGCATAGAGGTGGGGAACCACGGCTCGGAGGGGGAATCCCCGTTCCGGCGGAAGCTGCTTGCCCTCGAGCTCGATGGCGAACAGCGTCGTGTCCCGTGCGAAGTCGTCCATGCGGACGTTGGCGCTGTAGCCGTACTCGGCCCAGATCATCACGTGGCGGACGTCCGGCGCGGGAGGGGCCTGCTCGAGAAGCTCGGCGGCGGAGACGCCCTCCCACTCGTAACCCATGATCGAGAACTTGGTCACGCAGTGGAAGTCGGCGATCACCGAGGTCCTGGGCAGAGCCGAGAACTGGTCCCAGGTGAACTCGTGGACCCGGCCGGTCTCCGTCGCCCCGAACACCTGGAAACGCCACGTCTGCGGGCGGAACGTCGGCACTCTGCCGTAGTGGATGACGGGACGTCCTCGTGCGATGTGCTGCCCAGGGGGCAGGCGGTTCTCCTCCTCAGACATCTCCGGCACGCACCAATACTGTCACCTAGGGGTAGATCACTCGCCACGGCCCCATGGCCTGGGGACACGGGCTTCCATCTATGGGATATATTGCGGGACATGCGCAGTTTCTCGTTTTGGTATGGCGACGGACCCGTGAGGACCGATCGCCTCCACGTGCTGCGCTGACAGCCAAGGCGAACGAAGGCCCCGGGTCCGAAAGGATCCGGGGCCTTCTGCGTTTTCACGGGTTCCACCGGGGCCCACCGGGTCTCCGTCGCACGTAGTCAGCCAAGTCGCATGTAGTCAGCCGATAGGAGCGTCACATGGTCATCGTCATGGCCCCCGGGGCCACACAGGACGACATCGAGTCGGTCGTCGCCGTCGTCGCCTCCGCCGGGGGCGAGGCCTTCGTCAGCCGCGGGGTGAGCCGCACGATCATCGGGTTGATCGGCGACGTGGAACAGTTCGCCGCGCTGAACCTCCGGGGGCTGGCCGGCGTGGCCGACGTGGTGCGCGTCTCCACGCCGTACAAACTCGTCAGCAGGGAGAACCATCCCGACCGGTCCACGGTGACCGTGCGCGGGGTCCCGATCGGCCCGGACACCGTCACCCTCATCGCCGGCCCGTGCGCGGTGGAGACCCCGGAACAGACCCTCGAGGCCGCCGAGATGGCGAAGGCCGCGGGCGCGACCCTGCTGCGCGGCGGGGCGTTCAAGCCGCGGACCTCGCCGTACGCCTTCCAGGGGCTCGGGGAGAAGGGCCTGCGCATCCTCGCCGACGTGCGCGAGCAGACCGGCCTGCCGATCGTCACCGAGGTGGTCGACGCCCACGACGTGGCGCTGGTCGCCTCATACGCGGACATGCTGCAGGTGGGGACCAGGAACGCCCAGAACTTCGCGCTGCTCCAGGCCGTGGGCGCCGCCGGAAAGCCGGTGATGCTCAAGCGCGGCATGACGGCCACGATCGAGGAATGGCTGATGGCGGCCGAGTACATCGCGCAGCGCGGCAATCTCGACATCGTTCTGTGCGAGCGGGGCATCCGGACCTACGAGACGGCGACCCGCAACACGCTGGACATCTCGGCGGTGCCGGTGGTGCAGCGGATGTCGCACCTGCCGGTCATCATCGACCCGTCTCACTCGGGCGGCCGGCGGGACCTCGTGCTGCCCCTCACCCGGGCGGCCATCGCCGTAGGGGCGGACGGAGTGATCATCGACGTCCACCCGCATCCCGAGCAGGCTCTGTGCGACGGGCCGCAGGCTCTGGTGAACGGCGACCTGGACGAGCTCGCCATGATCATGCAGGAGTTCCCCAAGCTCATGTCCCGAACCCTCACCCAACCCGCCCCCCACCCCTCGGCGTGATCATGCACAGATTCGGTGGGAGGCGGGCTGAGCAGCGCACATGCGTCGCGTGATCATGCACAGATTCGCGATCAAGCCATCCGACCTGCGTCGATACGTTTCGTGATCATGCACCACAGTGCCCGTACGGCATGCGCGGCCTGGGGCGCGCATGCCGTCGGCGGGGCCAGCCGTACGGACCCGCGATGACACCCGGCCGACCGCGGCGCTCCGCCTTCACGGCGGCCTGCCGACAGGGAAGCCTGCGCGTACGCGCATGATCACGTACGGACGATCCCCAGGCCAGGCATGCCGCGAGAGAATCCGTGCATGATCACGCGACGCGTACGCGCTGGTCGGCTCGCCTCTCGCCGAATCCGTGCATGATCACGGCGAGAGGCGGGGGCGGTCAGGGCGCCTTTCGCCGAACCTGTGCATGATCACCACCTGCATGTGCGCAGCTCAGCCGGCGCATCCCCGAGCCTGTGCATGATCACGGCGAGGGGGGTGAGCGTGTGCATGATCACGGCGAGGGGGGTGAGCGTGGGCTTGATCACCGCAAGGGGCCCACAGGGGTGGGGCGATCAGGTGTCGGCGTCCAGGCGGTAGGGGCGGATGGAGTCGGCCAGCTGGGATGCCAGGTCCTCGGCGTCCAGCCGCTTCTCGATCAGCTTCAGGTCCTCGATCTTGGCCCGGGTCTCGGCGGAACGGGGAGCCAGCAGCGTGCAGCAGTCCTCGTCGGGAAGCTCGGAGATCTCCAGGGTGCCGATCCGCCGGGCCTCCGCGATGATCTCGGTCTTGTCCAGCCCGATCAGCGGCCGGAGGATCGGCAGGTCGACGGCGTTGTCCTGGGCGGTGATGTTCGTCAGCGTCTGGGAGGAGACCTGGCCGAGCGAGTCGCCGGTGACGAGCGCCTCGGCGTGGATGCGGTGGGCGACCTCCTCGGCCGTCTTCAGCATCAGCCGCCGCTGGGCGATCATGGCGAGCCTGTCCTGGCCCGACGCCCTGATCGACTGCTGGGCCTTGCCGAACGGCACGACCCACAGGCGGGACTTGCCCTGGAACTTGTCGAGGTTCCTGACCAGCGCGTACGCCTTGTAGATCGACTCCGACGTCGTGAACGGAATGCCGGAGAAGTGCAGGAAGTCCACCCGGAGCCCGCGGCGCATCATGCGGTACGCGGCGACCGGGGAGTCGATGCCGCCCGACATGAGCACCAGGCCGCGGCCGCTGGAGCCGACCGGCAGGCCGCCCTGGCCGGGGATGCCGCCGGTGAACAGGAACACCTCGTCCCTGTCGACCTCGATGTGCACGGTCAGCTCGGGCTTCTTCAGGCTCACCGGCAGGCCGTAGGTGTCGTTGATCGCGCCCCCGACGAGGCGGTCCAGTTCGTTGGAGCGCAACGGGAACCGCTTGTCCCGCCGCCGCGAACGTACGGCGAAGTGCGCCTTGCGTGCCACCTCGTCGGTGTCCTTGACGAGTTCGATGGCCGCCTTCGTGACGACCTCGGGGTCCTTGGCGACCCGCCACGCGAGGTGGATCAGCACCAGCCCGGGCACCTCGGAGACCCGCTTGGCGACCGCCTCGGCCACCTCCACGCCGGTCCCTTCGGGAAGGAAGAGCGCGATGACGCCGTGCCGCTGACGGATCTCCACCGGGAAGTCCTTGAGCGCGGCCTTGATGTTCGCCCGCAGCCGCATCTCGAACAGCTCGCGGTTCCTGCCCTTGAGGACGACTTCGCCTAACTTGAGCAGGACGCAGGGCTCTCCGAGTGTGGTCATCGACATAGGTGGAAACCTCCGGACGGACATTTCATGCCACGGGCGACAACGCGCCGGCCCAGCGGGAACTTCCCCACTGTAGTGCCGTACAGCAGGGGCTCGTCCGCGCCCGCGGGTGTCAGTCCCGTTCCGTCAGGCCCTTCTCGATGGCGTACCGCACCAACTCGACCCGGTTGTGGAGCTGGAGTTTGCTGAGCGTGTTCTGCACATGATTCTGCACCGTACGGTGGGACAGCACGAGCCTGGCCGCGATCTGCCTGTACGACAGGCCCTTGGCCACCAGCCGCAGAACCTCGGTCTCCCGTTCGGTCAGCACCGGACCCGCCGGGGCCGCGGGCCGCGCGGCGAGCCGCCGGTACTCCCCCAGCACCAGGCCGGCCAGTCCCGGCGTGAAGACCGCGTCGCCCTCCGCGGTCCGCCGGACCGCGTCCAGGAAGTCCTCCTTGCTCGCCGATTTCACGAGATATCCGGATGCGCCGGCCTTTACCGCTTCGAGTACGCCCTCCGGCTCGGCGCTCGCCGACAGCACAAGGACGCGGGGCGGGTTCTCGGAGGCGCCGAGCCCCCTGGCGACCTCAACTCCGGGCAGATCCGGCAGCTGAAGGTCCAGCACCACCACGTCGGGCCGTACGGCCGCCGCGACGCGGAGCGCCTGCTTCCCCTCCCCCGTGCTGGCCACCACCTCGTAGCCGGCCTCGGTCAGGTCCCGGGAGACGGCGTCCCGCCACATCGGATGATCGTCCACCACCATGACCCGCATGGCCGTCCGCACCTCCTCGGGATCTCGGACATTCATACACGCCTCCGGCGGCCGGCGTCTGCGGGGACCGACAGCTCGATCTCGGTGCCCGTGCGCGAGGAGGTGATCGCCACCGTTCCGCCGAGGTCCGCGATACGGCCCCGGATGGACCTGGCGACGCCCATCCGGCCGTCGGCCGCGGCCTGCTCCAGACGCCCGTCGGGAATGCCGGGCCCCTCGTCACGTACGGACACCGTCACCGTCTCTCCGTCCTGCTCCGCGAGCACCCACGCCCGTGTGCCCTCGGCGCAGTGCCGCGAGACGTTGTCGAGCGCCGCGCCGACGGCCGCGCCGACCTCGTGCGCCGCCCCCGCGGGCAGGAACAGCGCGGTCGCGGGGGCGGAGACGGTCACCCGCGCGCTGCCGTACGGCCGGAGGAGGTCGCGCAGGTCGACCCGGTCGGCGGGACCCTCCTCGTCCGGAACCCGCAGAGGCCGCCGCCGGGGTCCGCCCTGATCCGGCGCCCGGAGAGACCGCCGCCGAGGTCCGCCCTGATCCGGAAGGCCGTCTTCGGCGGGATCGCCGGCTGGCGCCGGAGCCTGGACGAGAGCCCGCAGGGCGGACTCCTGTTCCCCGGCCAGCCTGCCGAGTTCCGCCGCTTCTCCGCCGATCTCGGCTCCCCTCCTCTGCACGAGTGCGAGGACCTGGAGCACGGAGTCGTGGATCCCGCGGGCCAGCCGCTCGCGCTCCCGGCCCGCGGCCTCGAGCTGGACGGCGCGCCGCATGAGCTCCTCCGCCTCTCTCGCGAGCTGGGCGACATGGCCGACGACGACCCCGGCGAGGAAGAGCAGCACCGCGCCGTTCACCGGGATGGAGACGAAGTTGATGCCCTGCGACCCGCGCAACCACAGGTCGCCGGCCGACAGGATCGCGGCGGAGACCGCGCCGGCCCGGCGGCCCCTGGCGACGCCCCAGGCCAGCGCGGGACCGGCGACCCACGTCGCGGTGATCGGCATCGCCACGTCGGACGCGTCGGCCGGGTCCTGCACGAGCGGAGTGGACAACAGGCACCCTGCGGTGACGGCCAGGTCGGCGAGGAGCAGCGGCCACGCCGCCCGGGCGGAGGGATAGGCAGCGGCCGTGAAGACGGTCCAGGCGGCCATGACCCCGATCACGAGCCATCCGGCGACGGGATGGCCGTAACCGCCGGCCTGGATCAACAGGACGGCCGCGTACACGAGGGAGGCCACCCGGAAGACCGCGATCGCCCGCCAGAACGGCCCTTCGATCCCCAAATGTTCCTCCCCGCCACGTCGCACGGCATTTCAGTACGGCCCGGCGGTCGTCGCCGATTTCCGTTTCTCCCAGCGATATATCCCGGACGCGCCGCGCGCGCCACACGACATATCCAATTCGCCCATAAGGCGAATAGGCGGTCACTCCGGCCGAAACGGAGAAGCACGATGACGCCTGAACGTTATCGCCCGGCCACCGCTCCGGACCTCGCGGAGGATGAATGCCCTAATCACGCACACGAAAGTGCGCGGCGAGCCGTCACAAGCCCGCCGCCGTGCAGCCGCGCCGTACGACGGAAGGGCCCGCGCGGACGTCGTGTCCGGGCGGGCCCGTGCGGAGAGGATCGGCTCGGTCAGCCGAAGAAGACCTCGGCCTCCTCGTAACGGGAGGCGGGCACGGTCTTCAGCTCGGCCGTGGCCTCGTCGAGGCGCACCCGGACGATGTCCGTGCCCTGGAGGCCGACCATCTTGCCGAAGTCGCCCTCGTGGACGGCGTCGATCGCGCCGAGGCCGAACCGGGTGGCCAGCACGCGGTCGTAGGCCGTCGGGGTGCCGCCCCGCTGGATGTGGCCGAGCACGGTCGTGCGGGCCTCCTTGCCCGTGCGCTTCTCGATCTCCTGGGCGAGCAGCTCGCCGATCCCGCCGAGCCGTACGTGGCCGAAGGCGTCGAGCTCGCCGGCCTGCAGGGCCATCTGGCCCTCGATCGGGTGGGCGCCCTCGGCGACGACGATGATCGGCGCGTAGCGGGTCTTGAACCGCGACTCGACGTAGGCGCAGACCTTGTCGATGTCGAACGGCTTCTCCGGGATCAGGATGACGTTGGCCCCGGCCGCCATGCCGGCGTGCAGCGCGATCCAGCCCGCGTGTCGGCCCATGACCTCGCAGATGAGCGCGCGGTGGTGGGACTCCGCCGTGGTGTGAAGCCGGTCGATGGCCTCCATGGCGATGTTGACCGCGGTGTCGAAGCCGAACGTGTAGTCGGTCGCGTTGAGGTCGTTGTCGATCGTCTTGGGCACGCCGACGACCTTCACGTCCCGGTCGTAGAGCTGCTTGGCCACACCCAGGGTGTCCTCGCCGCCGATGGCGATCAACGCGTCGACGCCGTATGTGACCAGGTTCTCCTTGATCCGCGCCACGCCACCCTCGATCTTGATGGGGTTGGTGCGGGAGGAGCCGAGGATGGTGCCGCCGCGCGGGAGGATGCCCCGTACGGCCTGGATGTCCAGCGGCATGGTCTCGCCCTCGAGCGGGCCGCGCCAGCCGTCCCTGAAGCCGACGAACTCGTGCCCGTAAACGCCCACGCCCTTGCGGACGACGGCTCGGATCACGGCGTTGAGCCCGGGGCAGTCGCCGCCTCCGGTGAGCACTCCGATACGCATGACGGGATCCTCCACATGAGTTACGCGCATATGTGATGGGCGGCCAGACTGGTGTGAACGTCACCGCGTCGCCGGAACGCATTCTGCCCCAGTGGCCAACAATGGTCTAGACCATCAGTGAGGCTACGCGACGGAACCGGCCGCGACGGCGCAGGGCACGCCCAGGTGAACGCCATTGGCCGACCGGGATCGGCGGCTTTCGGATTCACAGTCTCCCACTCCCCTGCGCACTTCACCTACGTCTTGAGTTCAGTTATGTTTGACTGAGTCAATTAGTTCGTTGAGGTGAGCAATGGACATGGTGTCCGAGGTCAGGGCCTTCAACCGCTTCTACACGGAGGTCATCGGGGTGCTCCAGGCGGGCCTCCTGGACACCGACTACTCCCTGACCGAGGCCAGAGTGCTCTTCGAACTGGGCACCAGGGAGGCGGCCGAGGTCGCCGCCCTTCGCAACCTGCTCGATCTCGACCCCGGCTATCTCAGCAGGATCCTCACGAGATTCGAGGCCGACGGGCTGATCGCCCGAGAGCGGTCGGCCGAGGACGGCCGCCGCCAGATCGCGCGGCTCACGGACGCAGGCGCCCGGGCATACGGCCTGCTCGACGACCGTTCGTCGGCCGAGGTGCGGACCATGCTCGCCGCGCTCACCCCGGAGGAGCGCCGCAAACTCGTCTCGCACATGACGGCGATCCGCGGCCTGCTCGACCGGCAGGAGCCGCGGGGGCATTACGTCATCAGGCCTCTGCGGCCGGGAGACCTCGGCTGGGTGGTGCACCGGCACGGCGTCCTCTACGCCCAGGAGTACGCGTGGGGCATGGGCTTCGAGGCCCTCGTCGCCCGGATCCTCGCCGACTATGTGGACGGCCACGACCCGCGGCGCGAGGCCGGTTGGATCGCGGAGGTGGAGGGCGGGCCCGCCGGCTGCGTGTTCTGCATGCGCAAGGACGACGAGACCGCCCAGCTCCGCCTGCTGCTGGTGGAGCCGTCCGCGCGCGGGATGGGGATCGGCGGCCGGCTCGTCGAGGAGTGCGTCACGTTCGCCCGCCACACCGGCTACCGGCGGATCATGCTCTGGACCAGGGAGAACCTGACGAGTGCGCGCCGCATCTACGCGGGCGCGGGATTCGAGCTCACCGAGCGGCACGAGGGCGAGGAGTCCGGTCAGGCGGTCGTCGACGAGATCTGGTCCCGCACCCTTTAGGGCCCTCCGCCCGACGTCTCCGTCCGCCCGGCGGGCGCCGGCGTCCCGCCGTCAGCCGCGGAAGGGGCCGGCCACCTCGTAGGTGACCCCGCCCGCCGCCGGGCCCGTGCCGCCCCACCGGGACGAGAAGTAGAGCCTGCGCCCGTCAGGTGAGAACGCCGGCCCGGTGATCCATGAACTCTCGTGACCGGCCACACGGACGAAAGGCTCGGCCACGCCCCCGGGGCTGATGACCGTGATCTGCGCGACGCCCTCGTCCTCGGCGATGTAGGCGTCACCCGGCCTCACGACCGTGTCGCGCCCGGTGTCCCCCGAAGGGCCGCCGGCGCGGCCCGCCACCCCGTACGGCTCCGCGCGCCCGTCGTAGAGGACGGTGACCCGGTCGCCGGCGGCGTCGTAGGCCCACATGCGATCGTCGCCTCTGGTCGTGAAGTAACAGAAGCCCGCCGAATAGTGACAGCCCTCGCCGCCGTTGAAGCGTCTCGCTCCGGCGACCTGCTCGCGGACGGGCTCGAACATCGCCACAGGGTTGGGCACCCGCTTCCAGGTCACCGACTCGCAATCCGGCGACCCGGCCATCACTTCGAGCGTGCCGGTGGTGAGATCCCCCCAGACATCGGGGCGGAAGCGGTAGAAGCAGCCGTCGGGCTCGTCCTCGGTGAGGTAGACGACTGCCTGGTCGGGGTCGCAGGCGAGCCCGGCATGCCGGAACTGCCCCATGGCCAGGCGCGGCATCGCGGCGCGCTGGCCATAGGGATCGCACTCGAAGACCCGCCCGTGGGAGGTCTTCTCGCCCGACAGCCACGTCTGCCACGGCGTCGCCGCGCCCGCGCCGTTCAGATCGGTTCCCGACAGGATCCGGCAGACGCCGCCGATCGTCCCGTCCGGTTCGAACCGTACGGCCGAGACCCCGCCGAGCAGCGGCACGGCGGAGTTGGACACGTAGATCCATCCTTCGCCGTCGGGGAAGCAGGCGCCGCCGTCGGGGGCGGCGTGCCACGCGACCCCGCCGACGCGTTGGCCGGACCGGCCGATGACCCTGCTGGTGAAACCCTCGGCGAGCGCGAGGCCGTTGCCGTCCGGCGCCCGGAGGCCGCCGTAAGGCGCCGCCGACTGGTCGGGAACGGCTTCGGACGCCGCGCTGTCCGCTCCCGGGCGGGCCGCCCGGGGGGCCGTCGCGGTGAACGCCGAGCGCCACAGCGAACCCGACAGGACGGCCAGCGCCCTGGACCGGACGAACGTACGGCTCACCGTGATCCCTCCTCCATCTGCGCGTTTCCACTTCGTATGCGTCTGTGATCAGCGGGCTCCAGGGTCCGCGGTGCCGCGTGCGCGCTCGCGACGCGTTCCGCGAGGCCGCGCCGTCCGCGGTGGGAGGGCCCGGCACGGCGCGTGGTCCGACGTCGTGGTGTGACGTCCTGGCGCGACGTTGTGCGTCCGGCCTGCCGATGCGCCGATGTGGGCGCGCCCTCTTCGTGCGACGCCGTGATGTGACGTCGTGGTGTGAGCCGACGCCTGCGGCCGCGGGCGTGGAGTCCGCAGGCGCGAAGCCCCGTCCCGAGTGTCGGCGCTCCGTGCGCCGGCCCTTCGTCCACTATCGCGCCTTCCAGCAGGTCAAGCCGCCACTGCCACGGTCCAGTGGACCGGAGCGCGGTGAACACGGCGGGAAGCCACGTCCTTCCAGTGGCCGAACTTTGCGCTAACCATGGCGGTGGGAACAGTGAACGACGTTGACAGTGTCATTGTGACAGTGTCATCATGAGGACATGCGAGAACCCTGGACCATCAGCGAGCTGGCGGAGCGGGCGGCGAGCCTGCTCGACTCGGCCGGCCCTGTCAACGGCCGGGTCCGCGAGGTGCCCAACGAGCGCCTCATCCGGTGGTACACGACGATCGGCCTGCTCGACCCGCCCCTCGCCCGCCGGGGCAGGATCGCCCTGTACGGACGGCGGCACCTGCTCCAGCTCGTCGCCGTCAAACGCCGCCAGGCGGACGGCCTGTCCATCGCCGCCATCCAGGCCGAACTGGCCGGCGCGACCGACGCCATGCTCCTGCGGGCGGCCCGCCTCCCCTCCCCGCCGGAGGTTCCGGACCTGCCCGGCGCCTCAGACCTGCCTGACGTCCCGGATCTGCCTGACGCCCCGGGCCTTCCCATCGGCCGGGCGTCGGGGAACGGTTCCACGGACCACTCCGCAGCCGGGGGCGCGGGCGGAGCCGATCGGGCCGAGGCCGTGCGCGGGCGGTTCTGGACTCGGCAGGCGCCCGATCCCCCGTCGCCCGCCGTCCGGACTCCACCTCCTGCTCCAGCGGCCGCGGCGGCCACACCCCCCGCCGCCGGGTCTCCCGTCATGCCGCCTCCCGCGCCTTTCCCGGCGGCGTCGCGGCGGGGCGTCGCGGCCGACCGGGGTGCGGCCGTCGCCGCCGAACCACTGATGACCGGACCGGACGTGATCCGTCATGCGCCGGGCCGCTCGATCTCGACCGGACCGGCGTCCGCCGACGTCGTCTACGGCGTACGGCTCGCCCCCGGCGTGACCGTGACGCTCGACGCCGCGGGCAGGCCGGTCACCTCCGACGAGGCGCTGGCTCTGCGCCAGGCCGCAGAACCGCTGCTGTCCATGCTGGCCCGGCTCGGGCTCACGGACCGGTCCGACCACCCTGAAGGGACGACGCCATGACCGTTCCCATCACGCCGCTGAGGCCAGAGGAATGCCATCCCGCCCCTGACGCCGGGTTGGGAGCCCTCGAGACCGGAAGGGGCAACCTGCCTCTCGAGAGCCTCGACGTCACCGCGCACATCACCGGGCTCGTGGCCGGGGTGGACGTGGTCCAGGGCTTCCGCAACCCGTTCGACGTCTCACTCGAGGCGACGTACGTCTTCCCGCTGCCGCCCAGAGCCGCCGTCACCTCCTTCCGGATGGAGGCCGACGACCGGGTGATCGAGGGCGTGCTCAAGGAGCGCGGCCAGGCGCGCGCGGACTACGACCGCGCCCTGGCGGAAGGGCGTCGTGCCGCCATCGCGGAGGAGGACCGTCCCGACGTGTTCACCATCCGGGTGGGCAACATCGTGCCCGGAGAGCACGTCAAGGTACGGCTGGGCCTCAGCCAGCCGCTCCCCTACGAGGACGGCGCGGCCGAATTCCGGTTCCCGCTGGTGGTGGCCCCCCGTTACATCCCCGGTGCGCCCTTGGAAGAGCCGCCGGCGGGCGCCGGAGTCGTCCCGGACACCGACGCCGTTCCCGACGCCTCGCGGATCACCCCTCCCGTGCTCCTCCCCGGCTTCCCCGATCCCGTACGGCTGTCGCTGACGGCGACCATCGACGCGGCGGGTCTCGACCTGCGGGAGATCCGGTCCAGCCTCCACGAGGTCGCCATGGAGGGCGACACGATCAGCCTCCGGCCCGGCGAACGGCTCGACCGGGACTTCATCCTGCGACTGCCGTTCGAGGCCTCGGCGTCACTCGCCCTGGCGCCGGACGAGCACCCCGCCGTCCCCGGCGGAGAGGGGACCTTCACACTCACCGTCATCCCGCCGGCGGACACGGTGTCCGCGGCGACGGCGCGCGACGTGGTGCTCCTTCTCGACCGGTCGGGCAGCATGAGCGGGTGGAAGATGGTCGCCGCCCGGCGGGCCGCCGCCCGGATCGTCGACACGCTCACCACCCATGACCGATTCGCCGTGCTGGCATTCGACTCGGTGATCGAGCGCCCCTTCCCGGACGGGCTCGTCGAGGCCACCGACCGCAACCGTTACCGGGCGGTGGAGCATCTCGCGAGACTGGACGCCCGCGGCGGCACCGAGATCCTCGCCCCCATGGAGGAGGCGCTGCGGCTGCTCTCCGGAGAGTTCGCCGAGGACGACGCCGCGCGGGCAGGAGGCGCACGCCGGGACCGCGTGCTCGTGCTCGTCACCGACGGGCAGGTGGGCAACGAGGACCAGATCCTCGAACGGACCGCGACGCGGCTCGGCGGCATCCGGGTCCACACGGTCGGCATCGACCGGGCCGTCAACGCCGGATTCCTCGGCAGGCTGGCCCTGCTCGGGTCCGGCCGGTGCGAGCTGGTCGAGTCCGAGGACCGCCTCGACGAGGCGATGGAGCACATCCACCGCAGGATCGGGTCGCCGCTGGTGACCGACATCGTGGTGAAGCCGGAAGGGCTCGACATCGTCGCGGAGACCGTCACCCACGTGGGAAGCCTCTACTCCGGGGTGCCGCTGTCGGTGTCCGGGCGTTATCGGGGAGCGCCGTCCGGAGCCGTGACCGTGCGCGGTCTCGCGTCCGGCGGCAAGCCCTGGGAGACCGGTCTCAGCGGCCGGGCCGTGCACGACTCCGCCGCCCGCCCGCTGTGGGCCCGGGCCCATGTGAGGCGCCTGGAGGACCGGTATCTGGCCGGCGACCGTTCGCTGGAGCAGCAGATCATCGAGGCGTCCCTCACATACGGCGTGCTGTGCAGGTTCACGGCCTTCGTCGCCGTCGACACGCGGGTGGTCGCCGACGGCGGGCCGGAACACCGCGTGATCCAGCCCGTCGAGATGCCGAGCGGCTGGGAGGAGCCCGTCGCTGCGCCGCTGATGGCGACCGGAGCGCCGATGGTGAAGATGGCCTCCTTCGCCAGGGCCGAGTCCATCGCCTGGACGGCCGACGAGGCCCTTAACCTGCCCGAGAGCGGCGCGGTACCGCCGGCTCCCGGCGCGTACTCCGGCCCGGCCGTGGCCGGCGCGCTGGGCGGAGCCGTTCCGCCCGCCGTTCCTGGGAGCCCGTCACCGGGCGGACGTGGATTCTCCGTGGGCGCGCGTCTGCCGCATCCGCCGGGGAGAGTCCCGGAGACCGACCTCGACGGGGTCCGCCCGCTGTTGTCGGAGGAGCTCCTCCGGCTTCGTTCGGCACAGAGTCTCCCGGAGCAGGACAGACGGCGCTACCTGGCGGATCTGGCCAGCCGGCTCAAGGTGATCGACCTGATGATCGGCGGTCACTCCGGCCTGGCCGCCCTGGCGGCCGAGCTCGAAAGCGCCGAGAGGGCGTCGGCGGAGCTCGATGTGCTCTGGCGGCGGGCCGTCGACGCCCTGACCGCGATCACGATGGGCAGCGGCTCGGCGTCCTCCCCCGCGCTCGGTTCACCCGAGCCGGGCCGGGCGGAGCCTGGGGGGTCCTACGATCCGGGCTCGCCCGAGCCCGGAGGGCCGCCCTCTGAGCCGGGCGCCGACAAGCCGCCGGGTTCCCAATCACAGGGGACGCGCCGCGGAGCCTTCTGGAAGCGCGGCTGATCACTGCCTGACCGGGCGCCGGACTGACCGGCGCCCGGTGCTGCCCGGTGCTCGGTGCTGCCCGGTGCTCGGTGCCCGGCTCCGTCGGCCGGACCGGACCCGCCGGGGATCGCTGGAGATCAATGGCGATCACCGGGGATCCGGCAGGCCGGTCGCTTCGACTCGGGCGGACCGATCACTGGAGAGGCAGAGGGATCAGTTCGGTTCTGGTAGGCGGATGACATCGGATGGCGGGGTGGGAACGGGTCGCCGAGGCTCCCGCACCCCTCCCGTGTCGGGTCGATCGTCACGCCCACCAGCGGGGACGCGAGAACGACAGCGCAGCACACGATCGATGAGCCCTTTAAGCCCCATGTGCGAGCAACGCATAGTGTTGTCGGGTGAGTTCCCTGGTTCTCGACGGCGGCCTCGCCACCCACCTGGAAGCGCTCGGCCGCGATCTCAGTGACGCGTTGTGGTCGGCGAAGTTGCTGATGGAGGATCCCGGCGTGATCCGCCGGGCTCATCTCGACTACTTCCTGGCGGGCGCCGACGTGGCGACGACCGCGAGCTATCAGGCCAGCATCCCGGGGTTCGTCCGCCGGGGGCTGACGGCCGGCCAGGCGCGTGACCTGATCAGGCTGTCGGTGACGCTCGCCGTGCAGGCCCGGGACGCCGTGGGGCATGGCCTGGTCGCCGCCAGCGTGGGCCCGTACGGCGCGTATCTGGCCAACGGCGCCGAATACACCGGCGACTACGACCTGGACGAAGACGGCCTGCTCGACTGGCATCGGGACCGGTTCGAGATCCTCGCCGAGTCGGGCGCCGACCTGCTGGCCTGCGAGACGATCCCGTCGTTCGACGAGGCGCGGGCCCTCGCGAGGCTGCTGCGGGAGACGCCCTCCGTGCAGGCATGGGTGAGCTTCTCCTGCCGCGACGGCGAACACATCAGCGACGGAACGCCCTTCAAGGAGTCCGCCGCGCTGTTCGGCGATCTCTCCAATGTGGTCGCCGTCGGCGCGAACTGCACCGCCCCGCGGTTCATCTCCAGCCTCATCGAGCAGGGGGCGACGGTCGTCTACCCCAACTCCGGCGAGACGTGGGACGCCGCGGCGCAACACTGGACGGGTCTCACCGACCCGGTCGAGTACGGCGAAGCCGCCGCCGAATGGCGTGCGCTGGGTGCCACGCACATCGGCGGCTGCTGCCGCACCACCCCGGCGCATATCAGCGAGATCAGGTCACACCTCGCCTGAGGAACGGCCCGGGGAGGGCTCCGTCAGCCGCCCATCGCGGCGGGCTGGTCCCCGCGGCTCGCCAGCGGGATCTCCTTGAGGAAGAAGCCGACGACCAGCGCCAAGACCACGAACGGAATGCTGACCAGGAAGACGTCGTCGATCGCGTTCGTGAACGCCACCAGCACATGCTCCTTGACGGGGGGCGGCAGTTGCTGGATGGCCTGGACGTTGTTGGAGTCGACCCCGCCCGCGGGAACCCGCCCGCCGAACTCCGCGGCGAGGTGGTGCGTGAGCCGGTTCGTGAGGACCGCACCCATGATCGCGGTGCCGATGGCCGCGCCCATCATGCGGAAGAACGTGGTCGAACTGGTGGCGGTGCCCATGTCCGCGCGGTCCACCGCGTTCTGGACCGCGGTCACGATCGTCTGCATGGTGAAGCCGAGGCCCGCGCCGAAGAGATAGGCGTAGATCGCGACCTGCCAGTACGGACTGTCCACGCGGATGGTCGCGAGCAGTGCCAGCGCCACTATGAGCACGATCGCGCCGATGATCGGGAAGATCTTGTAACGTCCCGTCCGCGACATCAGCTGCCCCGAGGTCATCGCCGTGGAGAAGATGCCGAAGACGGCAGGCAGCAGGGCAAGGCCGGACCTGGTGGGCGACATGCCCTGGACGGCCTGCAGGTAGACCGGCAGGAAGATCAGCCCGCCGAACATCGCGAGACCGGCGAGGAAGGTGTAGGCGTTGCCCACGCTGTAGATCGCGTTGCGGAACAGGCGCATGGGGATGATCGGCTCGGCCGCCCGCAGCTCGACGAGCACGAACAGCGCCGCGAGCGCCACGAAGCCCGCGATGAGCGCGAGGGATCCCGGCGCCGTCCAGCCGAACTCGCTGCCCGCCCAGTCGAGGTAGAGGAGCAGGCAGGAGACCCCGGCGACGATGATCGCGGCTCCCAGGTAGTCGATCTTGTGAGGGCGGCGCACCAGCGGGATCTTCAGGGCGAGCGAGGTCACGATCAGCGAGATCACCCCGACCGGCAGGTTGATCCAGAAGATCCACCGCCAGCCGGGACCGTCGGTGAAGAAGCCGCCGAGCAACGGCCCCGCGACGCTCGAGGTGCCGAAGACCGCGCCGAAGTATCCCTGGTAGCGGCCGCGCTCCCGGGGCGGGATGACGTCACCGATGATGCTGAACGCCAGGGCCATCAGGCCGCCGCCGCCCAGCCCCTGGATCGCGCGGAACGTGATGAGCTGGCCGATGTTCTGGCTCAGCCCGGCCAGCGCCGAGCCGACGAGGAAGATGCCGATGGCCGCCTGGAAGATGATGCGCCTGCCGTACAGGTCGGAGATCTTGCCCCAGAGCGGAGTCGCGGCGGTCGAGGTGAGGAGGTAGGCCGTGACCACCCAGGAGAGCTTGTCCAGCCCTCCGAGCTCGGAGACGATGCGCGGCAGTGCCGTGCCGACGATGCTCTGGTCGAGCGCGGCGAGCAGCATTCCGGCCGCCACGCCCGTGAGCACGATCATGATCTGCCGATGGGGAAGGTATTCGGAGACCGTTTCCTGTTCCTCGCGAACGCTCATGCGGCTTTCCGTTCTGGATGACGGGGGGCGACGTGGCCACGCTACTCCCCGACCCCGACGGTTCCGCTAGGAATTCTCCCGTGCCGCACGCGCCAACTCGACCTTCGCGCTCGCGGCGTACTTGTCGACGTATTCCTGGCCCGCCAGCTCCATCAGGGCGTACATGATCTCGTCGGTGACCGCCCGGAGGACGAGACGGTCGTTCTCCATGCCGTAGTAGCGGGAGAAGTCGAGGGGCTTGCCGTACCGGACGCCGGGGCGGATGCCGAGCTTGGGCAGGGGGTGGCCCGGCGGCATCATCTCGAACGTGTTGACCATCGCCCAGGGGATCACCGGTGCGCGGGACTCCAGCGCGAGCCGGGCCACGCCGGTCTTGCCCTTGTACAGCCGGCCGTCGGGGGAACGCGTGCCCTCGGGGTAGATGCCGAGGACGTGCTCCTCCTTCAGGATCCGCAGCCCCGTGCGGAGCGCGGCCTCGCTGGCCTTGCCGCCAGAGCGGTCGATGGGGACCGTGCCGACGCCGGAGAAGAACAGCCGGCTGAACATGCCCTTGAGGCCGCGGCCCGTGAAGTACTCGGCCTTGCCGAGGGAGATGACCTTGCGCGGCAGCGGCAGCGCGCCGAAGAAGTGGTCGGCGAAGGACAGATGGTTGCCCGCCAGGATCACCGGGCCCTCTTTGGGCACGTTCTCCACGCCCTCCGCCCAGGGGCGGAACACGAAATGGAGGATCGGCCACAGGATGGCCTTCAACACCCAATAGAACACCCAGGCACCTCCACGGTCGGACGTGAAGTCATCTTCGCACGGCTCACCCCCTCGCACTAACGACGACTTACATGCGACTATCGGGCGAAACAGCCGGGGATTTCGGCCCTGCTACGCGGAGGTATCCATGCCAGTGCTGCCGGGCGCGGAGCCGTACCACAACGACGGCGGGCCGGTGGGCGTCCTGCTGTGCCACGGATTCACCGGTTCACCTCAGGCGTTGCGCCCGTGGGCCGAGCACCTCGCGGGGGCGGGACTCACCGTTTCGCTCCCCCGCCTGCCCGGTCACGGCACCACGTGGCAGGAGATGAGCAGGACCCGGTGGGAGGACTGGTACGCCGCACTGGACAAGGCCTTCGCCGACCTGCGCGGCAGCTGCTCGGAGACCTTCGTCATGGGCCTGTCGCTCGGCGGCTGCATGGCGCTCCGCCTGGCCGAGATCCACGGCGCCGCCGTCCAGGGGGTGGTGGCGGTGAACCCGTCGATCGTGAACGACACGCCGATCCTGCGGCTCGCTCCCGCGCTGAAGTGGGTGCTGCCCTCGGTCCCCGGCGTCGCGGGGGACATCAAGATGGAGGGCGTGAGCGAGCTCGGCTACGCCAGGACCCCCGTGCGGGCGGCCGCCACGCTTCCACGCCTGTGGAAGCTGGTGCAGAACGACCTCGAAAAGATCACTCAGCCGGTGCTGGTCTTCCACAGCAAGGATGACCATGTGGTCAAACCCGCGAGTACGGCGTTCCTCAGAGCCAAGATGGGGGACAACCTTGAAATCAGGGAACTTTCGGACAGCTATCACGTAGCCACCCTCGACAACGACGCAACCGCGATCTTCGAGGGTAGCCTCGACTTCATCCGCTCTCACGCCTCTGTACCCTTGACGAAGGACTTGTGACCCGGGATCGAAGTGACGCCGCAAAGTGACGAGGACGAGGTCTGGCGTCAGATCGTCGCCTCATTCAATGAGAAGGCCGAGGACGCCTCGGCCGATCAGCCATGGCCTGACCGCGAGAACGTCGCCGTCGAGACCGTCCACGAGGACGGCGAGGCGCCCGAGCACGAAGACGAGCCGCGGGACGAGGCCGACGACGAGCCGGACGGCTCCGCGGAGCAGGCGGCCGACGACGAGGGTCACTACGTTCCCCCGCCTCCGCCGCCTCTTCCCCGCGGCGACGCCCTCAGCAGGCTCTCCTGGGTGGCGCTGTTCGGCGGCCCCGCCTACCTGTTACTCGCCGCGCTGCTGGAGTGGCCCATGGAGGGCTGGATCGTCTTCACCGCCGTCGCCGCGTTCATCGCCGGGTTCGTGACGCTGGTGGTCCGCATGGGCGACGGCCCGCCTTCCGACTCCGGCTGGGACGACGGCGCCGTCATCTGACGCAGGCCTTCACCATGAGCGGTGCCGTCATTCTGAGGGCCCGCGAACACGGCGCCGTCGTCCGTAGGGGCGTTTTCGCCGCGACGGGACGCCTCGGCTGAGCACGGCGGCGCCCGACGGCCGGGTCATCCGGCGGCGGACCCTCGCTCACCGCCCGGCGGACCGAAACGCTCGACGAGGTCGGTGTAGTGGTCGTCGTCGCCGAGCGCGTGACCGACCGCCAAGGTGAGACCCGCGACGTGGGTGACGGCCTGGAGCCGCACCGTCCGGTCCGACGACGCCGCGTTGCCGCGGATCGTCGTCCACTTGGCTCCGTCGTACCGGAGCAGGAAACCCTCGGCCGCGTGGTCCGCGTCGTATCCCGACACCCAGTAGGTGCCGTCGCCGTCGCCGGTCACGCCGTACAGCTCGGCCTGCTTCGCCGGGGGGTCGGTCCGGATCCAGCGCTTGCCGTCCCATCGCAGGACCAGCGGGGAGATCTTGCCGCTGCTCCGGTAGACGCCGCCGACGGCGATCGCGTGCTTGCGGTCCCCGACGTAGACGTCGCGGAGGTAGCCGCCCTCGATGGAGGGCAGGTGCACGCTCTTCCACCCGGTGCCGGACAACCGCATGATCAGCGGCTGATCGCCGGTGTCGCCCACCGCCCATCCGTCGGACTTGCCGGTGACCGCCACGCCGTACAGGACGCCTTCCGGGCCCAGCGCCGTCGCCCACGTGCCGCCCTTGGCCGGGCCGCTGGTCGCGGCCATGAGCACCCGGTCGTCCCTGCTGCCCACCGCGACGACCCTGCCGGCCGAGGCCGCCACGCCGCCCAGCCAGTCTCCCGTGCGGAACTGCGGCACGGCGACGCGGTCGAACCCGTCACGCGACCCTTTGGCGACGTACGGCAGGCCGTCGTGGCCTTCGCCGACCGCCCAGACCTCGCCGGGGGACGAGACGGCCACAGAACGCAGGTGGCCCGCTCCCGTGGTGTCCCCCCGGATCCCCACCTCGGTCCACGAGGTGCCGTTCCAGTGTGTGATCACGCCGCGGTTCATCCAGATGTCCCAGACGCTCTGCTGACCGACGGCCCAGATGTCGTCGGCGGACGCTCCGGCCACGTCGGACAACGACCCGTCGGGCTGCAACCTGGCCGACGAGGCGCCCTGGGCGACCTCCTGCTGAGCCGTCTTCCGGTCCGCCTTCTGGCGGCCCGGGTCTGCATGCGCGTGGGCCACCGATGTGGCGCGCAGGAGGGAGCCGGCCATGAGTCCGACGAACAGCACACACATCGGCACCGCACGACGTACCGGGCGGCGGGTCATGAATTGATCGTACGGGGATCGGAGAGCACGTCGGTCAACAGGTCACGATTCCGCACCCGAAGCGATGCCTGGCCGCGACCCGCGCGGAGTATCCCCACACGCCCCTAAACAGGCGCGACGTCGGCGACCACGGGCAGGTGGTCGCTGGCGTGGCGGAGGTCCTGACGTGCGGCGGCCTCCGCACCGCCGCACGCGAGGACGGCCAGCCCGTGATCCACGAAGATCGCGTCGATGCGCATGGCGGGGTCGCGCGCCGGGAAGGTCCGGCCCTCCCCGCGCGGCGCCCGGGCGTGGCCGTCGGTGAAACGGTCCGCGAGGTACGTCCACACCGGTTCGCCCGGCCGCTCGTTCACGTCCACGGCCAGTACGGCTTTCGCGCCCGACGTCCGCGCCGCGTCGTCCAGGATCTGGACGATCTGCGCGGCGTGCCGGAGCCTGGCCCGCGGCACGAGGTCGAGGTGGGCCGAGCCGACGGCGAACCGGGCACCTTCCTTCTCGACGATCGCGAGGGCCAGTGCCCGCCACTCAAGGCCGGGGATCCAGCGCAGCCTCTCCCCCTGCCCGCGGACGACCCGCACGCCGGGACCGGCGAGGACGCAGACCCCTCCGACCCTGCCGCCCGCGGCGACGCTCATTCCGGCGTCGTGGGCCAGCGCCTCCCGCCTGCGCCTCCAGGAGGGGCCGCGTGGCGCCTCCTGCAGGCACAACACGTCGGGCCGAGCCGCCCGGATGACGCGGACCAGCGCGTCGCGGTCGTCACGCAACGACCGGACGTTGTAGGAGACGACGGTCAGCACGTCGGACATGAGGGGGCCGGCGGCGCGTCAGCGCTGCCGGGCGAGGTCGGCGGCACCGACGAGACCCGCGGAGGGGCCGAGCTCGGCGACCCGGATCTCGGCGAGGGGACGGTGTCCCCGGCCGGTGAGCCGTTCCGCGTAGGCCACGCGGACCTTGTCCATGAACAGGTCGGCGGCCGCGGAGACGCCCCCGCCGATGATGTACCGCCCGGGGTCGAGGATCGCCGCCAGGTCGGCCAGCCCCTGCGCGAGCCACTGCGCGAGGGAGTCGAACGCGTCGAGGGCGGCCCGGTCGCCGTTCCTCGCCGCCTCCGTCACGTGCTCGCCCCGCAGGACGTCGACGGAGCCGGCCAGTTCGAGCAGATGGACGGCCGACGAGGGGTCGGCCTCGGCGCTCGCCCGTGCGTCGATCAGCAGGGAGCTCCCGCTGGCGTACTTCTCCCAGCAGCCGCGGTGGCCGCAGCCGCAGGGCCGCCCGTCGGGGATCACCTGCATGTGCCCCCACTCGGCGCCCATCCCCCAACGCCCCCGGTAGAGCTCGCCGCCGAACACGGCGCCGCCGCCGATGCCGGTGCCGACCGTCACGCAGACCACGTGGGTCTCGCCGCGGCCGGCGCCGAAGCGGTACTCGCCCCAGGCCATGGCGTTGGCGTCGTTCTCGACCACCACGGGCAGGCCGACGAGCTCGCTGACCTTCTCCTGCAGGGGCTCCTCGCGCCAGGCGAGGTTGGGCGCGAACCTGACGTGCGAGCGCGCCTCGTCCACGAACCCGGCGGCGCCCACGCCGACGGCCTCGATCTCATGCCGTCCGGCCAGCTCAGACACCACGTCGGCGATCGTCACGGCGACCTTCTCCGGGTTGTCCGCCGGAGTCTGCCTGAGGCACCGCTCGAGAATCCGCCCGTCGTCGTCCACGACCCCAGATGCGATCTTGGTGCCGCCTACGTCCACGCCGATGGTCAGCGCCATGGTGTCTTCCTCTCGCCCTCAGGCGTCCGGCCACGGCCCGGACCGGCACACGTCTTCGAGACACCGTACGGCCGTACGAGGGGTGCCCTCGCCACAAAACCGCGTCGCCGGAACCGACCGAAGCCTGGCCCGGTCAAATCTGATCGAGCCGATCCAATCAGCCGAGATCGATGTGTTCCACTCGGGGTTCCCCCTGCCGTGAGGCGGGCGGCCCGGAAGGCGCTCCCGGAGCCGAGCCGGAGGACGACCCGGACGACGGCCGCTGCAGGGCGTCGAACACCTGCCGCGCCGCGGCGAACAGCTCTCCTCCCGCCGCGATCAGGTGCTCGGCGACGTCTCCGCCCGACTCCTTGCGTGCGGCGATGACCCGGCACACCGGGCACGCGCGGCAGATGTACTCGTCGCCGTGGGACTCCGACACCGCCTCGCCCCACACGTCGTCGTCTCGGTCCCGACGGTCGCCGCCGCCGAAGTTGATCCCGAACCCGGTGGCGCCGCCCTTCACGACGCCCTTGCCGAACTCGCGGCCCATGCGCTGCTGAAGCGCGTCGAGCAGCTTCATCGCCTCTTCGGCGGCCGAGCCGAGCGGGTCCTGCCGCCGGCCCGCGCCGCTCGCGCCTGCTCCGCTGGTGTCCTTGCCGTCTGTCATTTCGCCCCTCCTGCCTCGAACCGTACCCGGAGGCGGCCGTCGGAGAGCGTCGCGGAGGAGATACCCCGGCGAGCGAGGGCCAAAGGCAGGGCGATCACCCGCCGGTAGGGGCCGGCCGTGACGATCAGCTCGTCGCCCTTGCGGGCCAGGTCGACGTCGGCCTTGTCGGCGAGCGGCAGGTCCAGCACCAGCTCGTCGGCGGTCATGCGCAGCGGCGGTTCGGCCTGGGGCCGGGCGAACGCGTCGGCGGAGCCGTACAGCTCCTCCGCGACGCCGGCGAGGGCGGCGGGGCCGACCGGTTCCGCGGCGAGGTACGGCACGGTCATGACCGGCAGCGGCGCGAACGACTCGTCGACCTCGGCGAGCCGCCTGGCCTGCGCCTCGACCCAGCCCCTGCGCCACTCGTCGGCGCCGTCGGCGGGGAAGACCCGGTTGGCGATCACCGCGTCGACGCGGTAGCCGTACAGGCTGAGCGAGGTCAGCGTGCGGCGGGCCTCGGCGACCACGACCGCCTCCGGCGTGAGCACCAGCCGGACGGAGGCGTCCGCGCCGGTCAGCAGCTCGCGGATGTCCAGCAGGGCGCGGTGCAGCCGCTCGCCCGCCGAGATGACCTCTCCCTGCGGGACGCTCACCTTCGCGACGTGCCGCAACACCGGGGACACCGCTCTGAGCACGCGCCTGCCGACCGGGACGAGCCGGTTGACGTGCCAGTCGAACGCCTCGGGCAGGGCCAGCAGCCGCAGGGTCTCCGCGGTCGGCGCGCAGTCGACCACGATGACGTCCCACGTGCCCGTGCGGGCCTGCTCACGCAGCTCGAGCAGCGCGATGATCTCCTCCGCCCCGGGGAGGACCGTGATCTCCTCGGAGGTGATCTCGTCGAGGCCCAGCTCGCCGAACAGGTTGGTGATGTAGTCGCGCAGCTCGCCCCAGTGCCGTTCGAGCGACTTCTGGGTGTCGACCTGCTGGAGGAAGAGGCCGGGAGCGGCCTCGACGGGCTCCTCCGACGCGGGGACGGCGAGGGCGTCGGCCAGGGAATGGGCCGTGTCGGTCGACACGACCAGCGTCTTCAGGCCGCGCGCCGCCGCGAGGGTCGCGGTCGCGGCGGCGACGGTGGTCTTGCCGACGCCCCCCTTCCCCGTGAAGAGGAGGATCCTCATAGGCTCTCGACGCGCTTCTTCAGCCCGTTCAGCGCGGTGTCGACGAGGACCTTCTCCGCCTTGCGCTTGATCATCCCGATCATGGGGACCTTGAGCTCGACGGCGAGCTCGTAGGTCACGTCGGTTCCGGCGTCCCCGTCGGTGAGGCGGTAGCTGCCGCTCAGGCGGGACAACATCCGGCCCGCCTCGGCGATCTCCCAGCTGACGACCTCGTCGCCGGCCCAGTCGTAGGCGAGGACGTACTGGTCGCTGATCACGCCGGCGTCGATGACGAACCGGACCTTGGCGGGCCTGGCGTCCTCCCCGACCTCCAGGACGTCCGCGCTCTTCACCTGGCCCGCCCATTCGGGATAGGCGGCGAAGTCCGCGATCACCGTCATGATCGCCGGTCGGCCGGCGCGGATGGTGACACTCGAGGTGGTGCGATCAGCCATGGGCTAACCGTACTTCACCATTCCAGGGCGAAAGGCGTGCCGCGGCCGCGGAAATGGCCGACGTTGACGCACTCGGTCCGGCCGATCCGCGTCCTGCTCACCAGAGGCTGGTGTACGTGGCCGAACAGGGCGTACCTGGGCTGGGTCGCCTTGATCGCCTCCAGTGTCGCCTCGCTGCCCCGCTCGAAGCGGCGGGCCACGACGTCGTACAGCAACTCCGGCACGGCCGGCGGGATGTGGCAGCACAGCACGTCGACCTGGCCGACGGCCTCGACCTTCCGCGCGTAGTCCTCGTCGTCGATCTCGTACGGCGTGCGGTAGCGGGTGCGCAGGCCGCCGCCCACGAAGCCGAAGGTCAGCCCGCCGATCTCGACCTTCGTTCCGTCGAGCACCTGGTGGCCGGCCCGCAGGTAGTCCTTCCAGAGCAGCGGCAGGTCGACGTTGCCGTAGGTGAGGTACGCGGGCTCGGGCATGGCGGCGAAGATCTGCTCGTACTGTCTCCGTACGGCCGACTCGATGTGCCCGCGCGGGTCGCCGCCGAGGCCGGACCACAACACGGCCGACATCGCCCTGGCGTCGTCGAACCTGCCGGCCGTGCGCAGGCCGATGAACTCGGAGGCCTTCTCCGGGCCGAAGAGGTCGGCGAAGATCCCCTGGGAGTGATCCTGGTAGTCGACGAAGAGGATCAAATCGCCCAGGCACACGAGCGCGTCCGCGCCGTCTCCCGCGCGGGCCAGAGCGTCGACCCGGCCGTGGACGTCGCTGACGACATGAACCCGCATGGCGACATCGTAGTACCGCTCCGATTCGACCGACCAAGCGCTTGACCACAGGTCAGGCGATTGTCCCCTCCCGGCCCGAGCGGCACTGATAGCGTGCGCTTGACCCGGGATAACGCCTATATGACGGATCTACCGGTCCGTAACTTTGCGCGGTAACGTCCGGGGAGATCTCAGGGAATGACGTCCGCGACCGCCGTTCCGGCCTCGCGGAACCGGCGGAGCGTGACAGAGGAGTGACCGTGCGCGAGTTCAGTGTTCCCGTGCTGGTGGATGTGCCCCCGTCTGCCAACTGCACCGACGTGGTGTTCCAGCGCGCGGTGGACGAACCGGACACCGTCGTGATCCGCCGCAAGGACGGCGCCGCCGCCGACGCCCCCTGGAACCCCGTCACCGCCGCGGGCTTCCGCGCCGACGTCGCCGCCGTGGCCAAGGGACTGATCGCCGCCGGCGTCGAGGCCGGCGACCGGGTGGGCCTGATGTCCCGTACGCGCTACGAGTGGACGGTCACCGACTACGCCATCTGGGCGGCCGGCGCCGTGAGCGTGCCGATCTACGAGACCTCCTCCGCCGACCAGGTGAAGTGGATCCTGTCCGACAGCGGCGCCAAGGCCGTCGTCGTCGAGCTGGCGTCCCACGAGGAGACGGTGCGGGAGGCCCTGCCGGACTTCCCCCTGATCTGGCGGATCGACGACGGCGGGCTCGACGAGCTCAAGACCGGCGGATCCGGCGTCGCCGACGACGCACTCGCCGAACGCCGCGCGAGCAGGGGCGGCCACGACCTCGCCACGATCATCTACACGTCCGGGACCACGGGCATGCCGAAGGGCTGCCGGATCACCCACGACAACCTGCTCTTCACGGCGCGCAACGTCTCGCACGGCCCGCTCGAGGCGATGTTCGACGTGGACCACCGGGCGGCGCTGCTGTTCCTGCCCCTCGCCCACAGCTTCGCCCGGATCATCGAGGTGGTGCTGATCGAGACGGGCACGGTACTCGCGCACACCCCCAACATGAAGAACGTCGCCCCCGACCTGCAGGGGTTCAAGCCCACGTTCCTCCTCGGCGTGCCCCGCGTGTTCGAGAAGGTCTACAACGCCGCCGAGCAGAAGGCCGTGTCCGAGGGCAAGGGCAAGATCTTCCACGCCGCCGTACGGACCGCGATCGACTGGAGCCGCGCGGAGAGCACCGGCGGCGCGGGGCTCGGCGTCCGGATCAAGCACGCGCTGTTCGACAAGCTCGTCTACGGCAAGCTGCGCGCCGCGACCGGCGGCGCCCTGAACACGGCGGTGTCCGGCGGCTCGGCCCTCGGCGAGCGGCTCGGGCACTTCTTCCGCGGCGTCGGCATCGAGGTGCTCGAGGGCTGGGGCCTCACCGAGACGAGCGCGCCGTCGACGGTCAACATCCCGGGCGCCAACAAGATCGGGACGGTCGGCAAGCCGTTCCCCGGCGTGACCATCGGGATCGCGGACGACGGCGAGATCCTGGTCAAGGGACGCCACGTCTTCGACGGCTACTGGAACAACGAGCGCGCCACCAAGGAGGCCATCGACTCCGAGGGCTGGTTCCACACGGGCGACGTGGGCGAGCTCGACGAGGACGGCTACCTGAAGATCACCGGCCGCAAGAAGGAGATCCTCGTGACCGCGGGCGGCAAGAACGTGGCGCCCGCCCCGCTCGAGGACGCCATCCGGGCGCACCGCCTGATCAGCCAGGTCATGGTGGTCGGCGACGACCGGCCGTTCGTCGCCGCGCTCGTCACGCTCGATCCCGAGGCGATGGAGCAGTGGAAGCAGGCCAACGGCAAGACCGAGTACTCCACGACCGACCCGGCCCTGCAGGCCGAGGTGCAGGGCGCCGTCGACGTCGCCAACCGCATGGTCTCCAAGCCCGAGCAGATCAAGAAGTTCGTCATCCTGGAGAACGACCTGACCGAGGAGACCGGCCACCTCACGCCGTCGCTGAAGGTCAAGCGGGCGGTCGTGATGCGCGACTTCGCCAAGCAGGTCGACGAGCTCTACGGCTGACCCGCCGCGCAACGGGCCCGTCTCTACGGCTGACCCCGGCGCGTAACGGGGGCCCGTTCATCGGCGTTCCGCGGCGGGCTCGCTCCCTGTCGCGGTCCCCGTCGCCGTCCCCGTCTCGCTCGCCGTTGTGGCGGCCGTCGCGGTCGCCTTCGTGGCCGCCGTCGTCGCCCCCGTCTCGTCGGGCGCGAGGATGCCGGTGAAGCGGGCGGCGACCCGGTCCCAGCCCCACTCCTCCTCGACCCAGGCCCGGCCCCGCTCCCCCATGGCGCGGGCGCGGGCCGGGTCGGCCAGCAGGCCGGTCAGGGCCTCGGCGATCTCCGCCTCCGAGGTGCCGTCGACGACCAGGCCGGTCTCGCCGTGCCGTACGGCGTCGGGGGCGCCGCCCGACGCGCCGGCGACCACGGGAAGCCGGGTGGCCGACGCCTCCAGGTAGACGATGCCGAGCCCCTCGAGGTCCAGCCCGGCCAGGCGGGTGCGGCACGGCATGGCGAACACGTCTCCCGCGTCGTAGTGCGCAGGAAGCCGCGCCCACGGCACAGACCCCGTGAACACGATCGAGCCCTTCGCGACACGGGCCGCCGACCGTTCGAGCGCCTTGCGGGACGGGCCGCCGCCGACGAGCAGCAGCACTGCGTCGGGGATCGCCCGCAACACCCGCGGCCAGGCTTTGATCAGCATGTCCTGGCCCTTGCGCGGCACCAGCCGGGAGACGCACACGGCCACCGGCCGGTCCCCCAGGCCGAGCGACCTGCGGACGCCGGCGCCGCCGGCGCCCGGGTGGAAGGCCGCCGTGTCCACTCCGGGAGCCAGCCTCACCAGCTTGGACTCCGGGATCACCGTCGCGAGCCTGCGCCGCGTGTAGTCGCCGAGATAGGTCACCACGTCGGCGCCCCCGCCGATGCGGCGGAGCACGTCCCGGGCGACGGGCAGCCGGGCCCACGACGCCTCGTGCCCGTGGGTGAGCATCACGACCCTGCCCGCACCGGCCGCGCGCAGGCCGGGGGCGAGCATGCCCAGGGGGGCCGCCGCGCCGAAGACCACGGTGTCGCAACCCCCGGCCAGCTCGGCCGCTCTGCGGGCCACGCCGCGCGTGGGGAGCATGAGGGTCCCCGGATGCCTGACCACCTCGTACGGCTGCCGCCGGTCGAAGGCGTCCGATCCCCTCCACCGGGGCGCGTAGACGATCACGGAATCCGCCGGGCGCCGCGCGGCCAGGCCGTGGACGAACGCCTGGATCCCCCCGGCCCGCGGCGGGAAGTCATTGGTGACGATCAGCGTCCTCCCCATCGCCACCCCCTCTTCCCCGTGATCATGCACACATTCGGGATTACCACCTCTGACCGGCCCCCTCATCTCGCGTGATCATGCACACCTTCGGCATCTCCCCCGCCCACCTGCGCGAACGCATCGCGTGATCATGCACGCATCCGTGCCGGTCGTGCCGCGGCGCCCGCCCACGAGGCGGCCACGGGACCGAGCTGACGCACCACGTAACCCCGCCACGCCTCGGTCAGGGCGGGAAGCGTCATCCCCAGCGTCTCCTCGAGCGCGGCCGTGACACCTGACCGCAGGGCGGCACGATACAAGTGCACGAGCGCGGGCTCACCGAACCGCTCGGCGATGTAGCGGCACGCCAGCCACGCCTCCTCGTACGCCTGCGGGAGCCGTGCCGAGCCGGCCTGGAACATCGAGCGCCCGGGCAGCTCACGCGGCGGCGACCCCGCGCGCACCTCCTCTGCGAGCTCGGCCGCGACGGCGCGCACGGTGAGCGGGGCGTCCAGATATCCGACATAGTCCGCGAATCCCTCCACCAGCCAGGCCGGCATGTCCCCGCCGAGCGCGGCGCCGGTGGCGACGTGGGTCAGCTCGTGGGTGAGCACCACCTGACGACCTATCGCGCTGAGCCGCCCGAAGCCGGACGGGTCGACGATGACGCGGCCCACTCCCGCGAAGGCCGCGAAGCCCTCGACGTGCGCGGGCGCCGCCAGCTCGGCGGCCTGCGCCTCCGTGCCGGGCACCAGCACGACCGCGTCGACCGGTCCCCAGACCCGGGCGACCGTACGGCCGGCCCTGTCGGCGACGGAGGCGACCTCGGCGGCCTGCCGGACGGAGCCGGCGAGGACGATGGTCCGCCCGCCCCTGGCCACGGCCGCCTGCGTCCACATGCCGGGATGCTCCCGCGCGATCGCGCGCGCCATCGGCAGCAGGGTGTCGGGCGCCGCGGCGGAGGACGGCCCGGCCACCGCGAACACCACCAGGACGGCCGCCAGCACGGGCGCCGCCCTCGGCCGTGCGAGAGCACGCATGCCGAGCATCGTATTGCCCGCGCCTGAGAGTCCCGGTGGGTACGGAACACCGGCACGGGCCGTTACCCTTGATCCGCAAGGTGCGGCGAGCCACGTACGCGTGTTCTCGTGCCGGGACTTCCGGCCGGCACGACGTCACCGCGACAGGTGACGTCAGGTCTCTCTCAACAGAGAGTTCTCCGCCATGCCAGAAACCGGCACCTTCGTCCGCGCCCACCTCCGATGGTGGATCTTCACCGTCGTCCTGGTCGCCGACGTCCTCGATCTGCTCAGCACGACGGTCACCAACATCGCCGCGCCCTCCATCCTGCGCGACCTGCATGCTCCCCCGTCTCTCGCTCCCTGGCTGGGGTCGGCATACGCCCTGACGCTCGGCTCCGTCCTGGTGATCGGAGGCAGGATCGGGGACAGGTACGGCCACCACCGGTCGTTCCTCGCCGGCGGAGCGGGGTTCGCCGCCGCCGCGCTGCTGTGCTCGCTCGCCGTGCACCCGGCGTTCCTCATCGCGGCGCGCCTGCTGCAGGGCGTGTTCGGCGCGCTGCTGATCCCGCAGGGCTTCAGCATCCTGCTCCGCGTCTTCCCCCGCGCCGAAGTCGGCCGGGCCTTCGGCCTCTTCGGCCCGCTCATGGCCCTGTGCTCGATCAGCGGCCCGGTCGTGGCCGGGCTGGTGATTCAGGCGGATCCGTTCGGGCTGGGCTGGCGGGGCGTCTTCGCCGCCAACGCCGGGATGGGCCTTGCGGTGTTCCTCGCCGGCGCCCGGGTCCTGCCCCGGGACCCGGGACGGCGAGCGGTGGTGATCGATCCGCTGGCGTCGGTCCTGCTGACGCTCGGGGTCCTCGGCGTGCTCGGCGGCCTCGTCCGGAGCGTGGACCACGGCTGGGACGTTCCGTCGGTTCTCGCGTCGGGTCCGGGGCTCGCGGGTCTGGCCCTGTTCACCCGGCACCAGCTCCGCAGCGAGACCCCGCTGCTGGCCCCGGCCCTGTTCCGCAACCGGGGCTTCGTCGTCGGCGTCCTGCTCGGCGCGCTGTTCTCCTCGGTCGTCTCGGGGCTGCTCTACGTCACCTCGCTGTATCTGCAGGACGGCCGGGGGCTCGTGCCGTCCCGGACGGCGGAGACGATGGCGCCGCTGTCCGTCGGGATCATCGCCGCCTCGTTCACGGCACGAGGCCTCATCGCACGGCACGGACGCCGGCTGGTGGCGGCGGGCCTGGCCCTGACGGCCGCGGGTGTGCTCTGCTACCTGGTCGTCATCGGCGCCGACGGCCGATCGATCTGGCCGCTGGCCGCGCCGCTGTTCCTGTGCGGGCTGGGAATGGGCTGCTGCTTCGGCTCCATCTTCGCCGTCGCGCTGGGCGACGTCGGGGAGGAGGAATCTGGCAGCGCCGGCGGGACTCTCAACGCGGCTGAGCAACTCTTCAACTCCGTCGGCGCGGCGGGCATCTCGGCGGTCTTCCTGACCGTCGGCGCCGCCCATGGCCTGCGTGCCGGCATGTTCACCGTCCTGCCTGCCGTACTCGGCGTGATCGTGCCCTGCGGGTTGTGCCTGCCGTGGCTGCCCCGCACCGCGGCGGCGGACCGGCACTGAGACGGTGACGATCTAGACGTGGCGGCGGCGGACGCACCATCCTGTGGGGGGTGCTGTTACGCCAGTTGGAATATCTGGTCGCCCTGGCGAGGGAACGACACTTCGCCCGTGCCGCCGCCGCCTGCCACGTCTCGCAGCCGTCGTTGTCGGCGGCCATCCGCAAGCTCGAGCGCGAGCTCGGCGTGCCTCTCGTACGGCGAGGCCGGCGTTTCGCCGGGCTCACCCCCGAGGGCGACCGCGTGCTGCTGTGGGCCTACCGCATCCTCGCCGAGTGCGACGGGCTGCGCGACGACCTGTCCGTGATGCGCGAGAGCCTGTCGGGCACGCTGCGCATGGGCGCGATACCGACCGCGCTGACGGCCGCGTCGCTGCTGACGACGCCGTTCTGCGAGCGTCACCCACACGCCAGGGTCTCGTTGTCGTCGTTGTCGTCCAGGGAGATCAACCGGCAACTGGCGGAATTCGAGATCGACGTGGCGATGACGTACCTCGACGACGAGGAGCTCGGCAGCGTGCGCGCGAGCCCGCTGTACGAGGAGCGCTATCTCCTGCTCACCCCGGACGACGGCGCGCTGGCCGGGCGGGACGTCGTCCGCTGGGCGGAGGTGGCCGCGCTGCCCTTGTGCCTGCTGGCTCCAGAGATGCGCAACCGACGCATCCTGGACAGCATCTTCCGCGCCGCGGGCGCCGTCGCGGTGCCCGCCATCGAGACCGACACCGTCTCGGCCCTGTACGCCCATGTGGCCACGCACCGCTGGTCGAGCGTCATCGCGCACGCCTGGCTGTACATGTTCGGCGTGCCCGACGGCATGCGGGTCGTCCGGATGGAACAGCCCGCGCAGGTGCCGCGGGTCGGCCTGGTCGTCGCGGACCGGAGCCCCGAGCCGGTCCTCGCCACCGCGCTGCTGGAGACCACCCGGGGGCTGGACCTGCGCGACACCCTGGACCGGCTGCTGCGCGACCACCTCGCGCCGCTGCCGACCGCAGTGCCGCCGCAGGCGCGCACGGAGAACTCATAAACGGAGAACTCATAGAAGCGCCCTATCCCGCGATAGGAACTTTCGCTTTGACGTGCGGATACGTCCACGCGGAACGTGGAGACATCTGCCCCCGGCCTCGATGAGGAGCCGACATCATGGCGAAAGTGCTCTGCGTCCTGTACGACGACCCGACCAGCGGATACCCCACCACGTACGCGAGGGACGACCTGCCGGTCGTCGACGCATATCCCGGCGGCCAGACCCTGCCCACACCCAAGGCCGTCGACTTCACCCCCGGCCACCTGCTCGGCAGCGTCTCAGGCGAACTCGGCCTCCGCCGCTTCCTCGAAGAACGCGGCCACACCCTGGTCGTCACCTCCGACAAAGAAGGCACCGACTCGGTCTTCGACCGCGAACTGCCCGACGCCGACGTCGTCATCTCCCAGCCGTTCTGGCCCGCCTACCTCACAGCCGAACGCATCGCGAAAGCACCCAACCTGAAGCTCGCCATCACCGCCGGAATCGGCTCCGACCACGTCGACCTCGACGCCGCCATCACCCACGGCATCACCGTCGCCGAAGTCACCTACTGCAACAGCATCAGCGTCGCCGAACACGTCGTCATGATGATCCTCTCCCAGGTCCGCAACTACCTGCCCTCCTACCAGGTCGTCCTCGACGGCGGATGGAACATCGCCGACTGCGTCAGCCGCTCCTACGACGTCGAGGGCATGCACATCGGCACCGTCGCCGCCGGCCGCATCGGCCTGGCCGTCCTGCGCAGACTCAAGCCCTTCGACGTACGCCTCCACTACACCGACCGCCACCGCCTCCCCCGTGAGGTCGAGGAGGAACTCGGCCTCACCTGGCACGACAGCACCCAGGACATGGTCCCCTTCTGCGACGTGGTGACGGTCAACGCCCCGCTGCACCCTGAGACCGAGGGACTGTTCGACGACAAACTCATCTCCACGATGAAACGCGGCGCCTACCTGATCAACACGGCCCGCGCGAAGATCGCCGACCGCGACTCCATCGCAC
This sequence comes from Planotetraspora kaengkrachanensis, assembly GCF_016862895.1. Classification (GTDB taxonomy): domain Bacteria; phylum Actinomycetota; class Actinomycetes; order Streptosporangiales; family Streptosporangiaceae; genus Planotetraspora; species Planotetraspora kaengkrachanensis. The sequence continues at coordinate 312,585 of NZ_BONV01000001.1, forward strand.
GAGCCCTGGAAAGCGGCCAACTCGCCGGATACGCAGGCGACGTCTGGTACCCCCAACCCGCCCCGGCCGACCACCCCTGGCGGACCATGCCCCACCACGGCATGACCCCGCACATCTCCGGATCGTCGCTGTCGGCCCAGGCGCGCTACGCCGCCGGCACCCGCGAAATCCTCGAAGCCTGGCTCGACGGAACCCCCATCCGCGACGAATACCTCATCGTCCAAGGCGGAGGCCTCGCCGGCACCGGGGCCCACTCCTACTCCACCCGGAGCTGACCGCGGATCCGCCCCGGTGGAGCCATGGTGTCTCCACCGGGGCGGCGCATTCAGGTCAAGCACGCTCACGTTTCCCTATAGATGGAGATTGCCGACGCAAGGGTAGAGATTCGCCCGTGATGGTCGAAATCAACCGACACGGCCTCCTGCCGGGTGGCGCCGAACCGGTGGTCCCATGACGCTCACGGGCACGCAGGCGGTCGGGGCGGCCCTGAGCCGGATCGAGGGGCGGGAGAAGGTCACCGGTACGGCCCGCTACGCGTTCGAGTATGCGGCGGGCCGCGACGTCGCCCACGCCGTGCCTGTTCAGGCGACCATCGGCAGGGGCGAGGTCGTCGAGGTGGACACCGATCCCGTGCTCGCCCTGCCGGGCGTCATCGCGGTGATCTGGTACGGCAACGCGCCTCGCCTGGGCCCTTCGGACGACGGCGAACTCGCCCTGTTCCAGTCGAACCGGGTGGCGTACCGGGGCCAGATCGTGGCGGCGGTGGTCGCGGAGACGATCGAGACGGCCCGCGAGGCGGCCGGCCGGGTCCGGATCGAGTACCGGCAGGAGCCGCACGACGTGGTGCTGCGGGTCGACCATCCCGCCATGTACAGGCCGCCGAAGGTGGCCCCCGACTACCCGACGGACACCGAGGTGGGCGACCCCGACACGGCGCTGCGTGAGGCCGCCGTCAGCGTCGACCTGACCTACACCACGCCCGCCCAGCACAACAACCCGATGGAGCCGCACGCGACGGTGGCCGTCTGGGAGGACGGCGGCCTCACGCTGTACGACTCCAACCAGGGCTCGTCGGCGGTCCGCGACGTCCTGTCGAGGCTGTTCGAGCTGCCGCCAGACCGGGTACGCGTGATCGCACCGCACGTGGGCGGCGGCTTCGGGTCCAAACTGGCGCCCCATCCCCCGGTGGTCCTCGCCGCCGTCGCCGCGAAGGTGACCGGCCGGGCGGTGAAGGTGGCGACGACGCGGCAGCAGATGTTCGCCTTCGTCGGCTACCGTACGCCGATCATCCAGCGGGTCCGCCTGGGCGCAGGCAGGGACGGCGGCCTGACGGCCGTCATTCACGACGCCTTCGAGCAGACCTCCACCGTCAGGGAGTTCGCCGAGCAGACGACGACCCCCACCCGTGTCATGTACGCCGCGCCCAACCGGCGGACGACCCACCGGCTGACCGCACTCGACGTCCCGACGCCGACGTTCATGCGTGCGCCCGGCGAGTGCCCGGGGATGTTCGCGCTGGAGTCGGCCATGGACGAGCTGGCCATCGCCTGCGGGATCGACCCGATCGAGTTGCGCCTCCGCAACGAACCCGCGGTGCACCCCGAGACCGGCGTGCCGTTCAGCTCACGCGGCCTCGTCGCGTGCCTGCGCGAGGGGGCGGAACGGTTCGGATGGGCGGACCGCGATCCCACGCCGGGCGCGCGCAGAGCCGGCCGCCGGATGGTCGGGACCGGCGTGGCCTCCTCGACATATCCCGTCGTCCGCCGCCCGTCGCAGGCGACGGCACGCGTGGAGGCCGACGGGCGGTTCACGGTGGGCGTCGCCGCCGCCGACATCGGCACGGGAGCGCGGACGGCGCTGACCCAGATCGCCGCCGACGCCCTGCGCGTCTCGCCGGACGAGGTGCGCGTGGAGGTCGGTGACAGCCGCCTGCCCACCGCGCCCATCGCCGGCGGGTCCATGGGCACCGCCTCCTGGGGGACGGCGGTCGTGCGGGCCTGCGAGGCGCTGCGGGAGGAGATCGGCCGCAGGGGCGACGTCCGGCCGCTCGAAGCCCGCGCCGACACCGCCGACGAGATCGCGTCGCAGCCGAGGCTGTCCCGTCATGCCTTCGGAGCCCAGTTCGCCGAGGTCGCGGTCGACACGGACACCGGCGAGGTACGGGTGACCCGCCTGCTCGGCGTCTTCGCGGTCGGCCGGGTGATCAACCCGAAGACGGCGAGGTCGCAGTTCATCGGGGGCATGACGATGGGACTCGGCATGGCGCTGATGGAGGAGAGCGTGATGGACGTGGAGTTCGGCGACTACCTCAACCACGACTTCGCCCAGTATCACGTGGCCGCGTGCGCCGACGTGCCCGAGATCGAGGTCCACTGGATCGAGGAGGAGGACCCGCAGATCAATCCGATGGGTTCCAAGGGCATCGGCGAGATCGGCATCGTCGGCACGGCCGCCGCCGTGGCCAACGCCGTCCACCACGCCACCGGCATCCGGGTGCGCGACCTTCCCATCCGCATCGACCGTCTGGTGCACTGAGACCGGCGGAGACCGGGCACAGGCCGGGCCGTACGGTCCGCTGCCGGAGCCGGCCGCATGTCGCGTGGACCGTGACGGCCGTGACGGCCGTGACGGCCGTGACCCGCGCCCGGGCGGGGCTAGCTGCCCATGATGTTGCCATCGGTGTGCATGACCGGACCGCCATGGCCGGCCTCCGCGGTGGCCGCGGGGGCTGCTGCCGTGAGGCCGAGCACGATGATGGTCACTGCCGTCGCCGCACCGGCGAGGAGCCGGGCCGTGAAGCCACGGGACTTCATCGGATACCACCTTTCCTCGTGATCATTTTCGAGTGTTACATATGGGGCGGTTCGGGTCACAGAGTTCCGGTCACCGGTCGTACGGCGGGACGACCGCCCAGGAGACGGGCGGTCGTCGCGCACCGGCAGGATCGACGCGTCAAACGTCTAGACCTCCCGAGCTTCGGAAGTGTCCGACATATCCGAGTACCGGGCGCCCACCACTTCGCCTGCGATCGGCTCCAGCAGTGCCAGCTCGTCCGCGGTCAGCACGATCCGGGTGGCCGCGGCGTTCTCCAGGAGGCGGCTGCGCCTGCGGGTCCCGGGGATCGGCACCACTGTCAGGCCGTGCGATTCGGCCCGCTGCTGCACCCAGGCCAGGGCGATCTGCCCCATGGTGGCGCCGTGGTCCGCCGCGATCTTACGCACGGGCTCCAGAAGAACCGCGTTCGCCCTGGCGTTGTCGCCGGACAGGCGCGGTACCGACCGCCGGAAGTCGCCGCCGGTGAAATCCTTGCTCGCGTCCGTGAAGGCACCGGCCAGAAAGGCCCGCCCGAGCGGCGAGTACGGCACGAAGGCGACCCCGAGCTCGGCGGCGGCGCCGACCACGCTGCGCTCGACCTCACGGCTGATGAGCGACCACTCCGACTGCACGGCGGTGATCGGGTGCACGGCGTGCGCCTCGCGCAGCTCGGCTCCGGTGACCTCGCTCAGGCCGAGGTGCTTGATCTTGCCTTCGCGCACCAGCTCGGCCATGGCGCCGACGGATTCGGCGAACGGTACGCCGGGGTCTCTGCGGTGCATGTAGTAGACGTCGATGACGTCGACGTTCAGGCGGCGCAGGCTCGCCTCGACGGCCCCTTTGATGTACGCGGGATCGTTGCGGATGCCCATGTAGCCCGTGCCGTCGGCACGGCTCTCGAAGCCGAACTTGGTGGCCAGAGTGATCTCGTCGCGGTGCGCGGCGACGAACGGCACGAGGAACTCCTCATTGGCACCGTGGCCGTACGCGTCGGCGGTGTCGATGAGGGTGACGCCCGCCTCGACGGCGGCCGCCAGGGTGTCGCGGGCGGCCGCGGCGTCCGTCTGTCCATAGCCTGCGCTGATGCCCATGGCACCGAAGCCCTGTACGCCGACGAGAGGGCCGCCGGTGCCCAGCTCGACCTTACGGATCTGTTCGGTGAGGTTGCTCATGATGGCACTCAGGCCCCTTCCGGCGCCCGACGGGCGCCCATGTAGAAATCGATCTCGGAATCGAGCCCGGCGAGGGGGTCCCCACGTCCCACGCGGCGACCTCCGGTGGGCCCGATCTCCTGTCGCGTCCAGCTGGCCAGCTGCTTTCTCCATTGGGCGGGGAGAACGCGCGTCGTAGGGAGTCCTGGCTGTTAGGTGCCCTGGCAGGGCCCCTCATGTCCGCCGTCGCCGACATAGCCTGGTGGGCATGGATCGTCGGCAGGAGATCAGTCAGTTCCTGCGTACGCGCCGCGCGAAGGTCTCACCCGAACAGGCGGGGTTCAGCAGAGTCGGGAACCGTCGTGTGTCGGGCCTGCGCCGCGAGGAGGTCGCCGTCATCGCCGGCGTGAGCGTCGAGTACTACAGGCGCATCGAGCGCGGGGCGATCGCCGGTGTGTCCGCCGACGTGCTCGGCGCCATCGCCGAGGCGCTGCAGCTCGACGAAGCGGAAGCCGCGCATCTCTTCAATCTCGCCCGCGCCGCGAGGGGGGCGAGAAAGGCGAGCCCGCGCGATACGGTGCAGCGCGTACGACCCGGCATCCAGCGCATTCTCGAGGCCTTCGTCGGGTCGCCCGCCTCGGTCCACAACGAGCGGACGGATCTACTCGCCACGAACCGCCTCGGTCGCGCCTTCTACAGTGAACTCCTTGCCGGCGACATCGCGCGCGGCAACAACGCCCGGTTCGTCTTTCTCGACCCCCGCTCGCGCGATTTCTACTCGGATTGGGGAACAAGCGCCGATCAGCTCATCGCGATCATGCGCGGGCACCTCGGGCGAAACCCCGGCGACCGCGGCCTGTCGAATCTCATCGGGGAGCTGTCGGCTCAGAGCCGGGAATTCAGCACGCGGTGGGCGTCGTACAACGTCGAAAGTCACCGCACCGGCCGCAAGCACGTCAACCATCCCACCGTCGGAGCGCTCGAGCTCGACTACGAGACGATAGAGCTGTCGTCCGACCCGGGGTTGACGCTCCTGACGTATTTCGCCGAGCCGGGCTCGCCGAGTGCCGAGCGGCTCGCCCTGCTGGCGAGCTGGGCTGCGACATCCGACCAGGACGCCGTCGAGCGGACCGCGCGATCAGCGGTTGACGAGGATCGATGAGCGATACCCAGGCGACCACCCGGCCTGCGTCGTGCGCCCGGGTGTCAGGGGCGGCCGTCGACGCGCCGGGAGGCATCGCCGAACACCCAGGGTGAGGTCTGCGCGATGAAGGACGACGGGAACGTGGGGCTGAACCCGGTCGCGTCCTCAAGCCGGCGGGCGGCCTCGTCCGGCAGATCGACGCCGAGCGTACCGAGGTTGTCGGCCAGCTGCTCGACGGCGCGGGCACCGATGATGGGGTGAACGGCACGGGAGCGCGACCTGACCCAGGCGAGGGCGACCTGCGATGAAGTGACACCCAGTTCGTCGGCCACCGCCTGGACCGTCTTGGCGACGTTGAGATCATGCTCACTGATCTGACCGGGGTCGAGGCGGCTGGGGGCGTCGTTCGCGCCGCTGGTGTACTTGCCCGACAGGACGCCTCCGCCCAGAGGGCTCCAGGCGGCGACGGTCATGCCGAAGGATTCGGCCATGGGCAGCAGTTCGTTCTCGATGTCCCGGTTGAGCAGGCTGTAGGGCACCTGGAGACCGGCGAACGGCGTCCAGCCGCGCCACTCGGCCAGGGTGTTGGCGCGGGAGACGATCCAGGCCGGGGCGTCGGAGATCCCGACGTAGAGGACCTTCCCCCCGCGGACGGCGTCGTCCAGAGCCCGCATCGTCTCCTCGATCGGGGTGTGCCGGTCCCACAGGTGCACCCAGTAGATGTCGACGTAGTCGGTGCCCAACCGGCGCAGGCTCGTCTCCAGCGACGACGTCAGGTTCTTGCGGTGGTTGCCGGCGGCGTTGGGGTCGGTGCCGTCGCGGGAGACGGTGTACTTGGTGGCCAGTACGAACCGGTCCCTGCGCCCGTGCAGCAGTTCACCGAGGAACTCCTCACTGGCGCCACCGCGGTAGTTGATCGCGGTGTCGACGACGTTGCCGCCGGCGTCGGCATAGGCGTCCAGGATGCGCCGGCATTCGTCAAGAGGAGCGCCCACACCGCCCTGTTCGCCGAAGGTCATCGCCCCGAGGAACAGTTCGGACACACGCAGGCCGGTCTGGCCGAAAAGCCGGTAACGCATGGGTACTCCTCAGGGACTCAGACGACGCCATGGGAAAGGTACCAACGGCAGTGATCAAGTCACGCCGGCGGGGCGGTTTCCCGGCTGCTCGCCCCCGTCCCGCGCCGTGGCCGGCCCTTTAGGAGTCAGCCACGATGAGGGGGCGACATCAGCCGGCGGCGTCGAGGACCTCACGCAGCCGGCGGGCGAAGGCCTCAGGCTGCCCGGCATACCCGTACTCGCCGCCGAGGAAGCCGCCGTGGTGGCTGGGGAAGACCGTGGCCTTCTGGCCGAGCAGCTCGGCCGTGGCCACCGAGGTGCGTCCGGTGAAAACGTCCAGGGACTCCTCGCCCACCGCGATCACGACCCGCGTCGGCGCCGCGGTGAGCGCTTCTATGTCGGGACGGTGGCTGCTGACCGCCCAGGACCGGTCGGAGAGCAGCGGATCGTCACGGGAGCCGTCATCGTCGGTCGGCATACCGAACACGGCGGGATCCGGCGCGGGCTGGGCGAAGTAGTCGTCGGTGAACTCGCCCCGCCACGACGTCATCGTGATGAAGGCCGCCATGCCGGCGCCCCAGCCCTTGGCCTCGTACGCATCCCGGACGCCGGCCCGGACGCGCTCGGCGGCCTCGGCGTCGGGAAGTACCGGAATGAGCGGCGGCTCGTGCGCCACCAGGGTGGTCACGTCATCGGGGTAGGCCGCCACCAGGGCGAGCGCGGTCACCGCACCGCCGCTGCTCCCGAACATCTCGACCGGGCCCGCGCCGAGCGCCTCGATGAGGGCGTGCACGTCGGCGGCCTGGATCTGGGGCGCATGGTCGGCCCGGCCGTCCTTGCGGATGCTGCGGCCGAGGCCGCGCGGGTCGTAGGTGACCACCGTGCGGTCGGGGAAGTGCGACGCCAACGCGCCGAAGCCGCCGGCGTCCATGGGCTGGCCGATCATGAGGAGCGGCGGGCGTCCGTCGGCGGTCGGCAGCGGGCCGTGGACGTCGTAGGCGAGGTCGACTTCGGGAGTCTTGAGCATCTGCGTAGTCATGACGGTGTAGACCCCTCCCGCATCGAGAACTCATCGGACCCTACGCCCTTCAGCACCCCGACAGCATTCTCAATGGAGATCTCGGCCCCTTGTCGGTGGCGTCGCATAGCCTCGGCCCTCATGACATCGCTTGCCATCGCGCAACGTTCTCTCGGGGACGCGGCGCCGACCTTTCCTTTGTGGCCGCCGCTGACCTCCGGGTGCCCCGTGACGAGCACCGACGAGCTCGCCTTTCCCCTTGAGGTGGACTACTCCTATGCCGATCTTTCGCGCGAATTCCGCGATGTGCGGTCGGGGCCGGACATCGCACGGTGGCAGGAACTGCTGCCGCCCCTGCACGCCCCGACCCTGGGCGAGGGCGGCACACCGCTGGTGGAGCTGGACGGAGTGTTCGTCAAGGACGAGTCGCGCAATCCGACCTGGTCGCACAAGGACCGCCTGAACCGCGTGACAGTGAGCGCCGCCGTGGGCGCGGGCGCGCCGGGCATCGTGGTGTCCTCCTCCGGCAACCACGGCGCGTCCGCGGCGGCCTACGCGGCCCGCGCGGGGCTGGACGCGCTCGTGCTGGCCTCGGCGGAGTCCCCGCCCGCGGTGCAGGACTTCCTGCGTGCCTACGGGGCGAAGGTGCTGTCCGTGCCGTCGGAGGGGCGCTGGCCGCTGATGCGGCAGATCGTGGAGCGCCTGGGCTACCACCCGGTGAGCAACCTGACGGTCACCCACACCGGCCACCCGTTCGGGCCCGAGGGCTACAAGAGCCTCGCCTACGAGCTCCACGACCAGCTCGGCCGCACTCCGGCGGCGGTCTTCGTCCCGACCGGCTACGCCGAACTGCTCTACGGCCTGTGGAAGGGCTTCCGCGAGCTGCGCGACCTCGGGCTGGCCGAGGGCGCGCCGCGACTGTACTCGTGCGAGTCGGCGATCAACGCACCCCTGTCGCGGGCCTTCGCCGAGGGCATCGCCGCGGCGAAGATCGAGTACACGCCGGGCTCCCGCGCCTACGCCATCGGCGCGGCCCTGAGCGGCTACCGTGGTGTCGTGGCGCTGCGCGAGAGCGGCGGCGCGGCCCTGACCGTCACCGACGAGGAACTCGACGAGGCCCAGCGCAGGCTGGCCGGGCAGGGCCTGTGGGCGGAGCTGTCGAGCGCCGCCGGGCTGGCCGGGTACCGCCGGCTCGGGCAGAGGTTCGACGGCCCGGTGGTCTGCGTCTCGACCTCCGCCGGCTTCAAGGACCTGGGCGTCGGCACGGCCCCGCCGGAGACCGTCGATGCTTCCTGGGCCAGCGTCGAGCGGCTGTTCATCTGACCCGGACGCGGCGCAAACGGGTTGAGGGTCTCCTCAGCGTGTCCGCAAGCCGATGATCTGCTCTCACTCGGCGACGCGGTGGCGGCAGGCTGGAGACGCATCTGGGCTCGCAGACGCGCAGGCCCTCAGTTGTCCGGGGTCTGCTTGAGGCGGAGCGCTTCCTTGCGGGCCTCGGCGTGGACGGACCGCTCGCGCTCCAGCCACGCCGGGTTCTCCGCTTTCAGCGCCTCGATCTCAGCAGTGGTCAGCGGTCCGGTGATCCCGCTTCTGATCAGGCCGGAAATGGAGACCCTGAGCTTCGCGGCGATGACCTGCTTGGGGTGCGGGCCGTTGCGACGCAGGTCGGCGAGCCAGGCGGGCGGCGTCGACTGCAGCTCGTTCAGCTCGTCCCTGGAGACGACACCCTCCTGGAACTCGGCGGGAGTGGCCGAGAGGAGGACACCCAGCTTCTTGGCCGCCGTCGCGGGCTTCATCGTCTGGACGGTCTTCGGTTTGGGCGAGCTCATGGGGCCAAGAGTAGTCAGTCGGAACGGGTTCCCCTGACGTCGCTACCCTGAGGAAGTGACTGATGGAGAGACCGGCAGGGTGTTTCGGCTGGCGTACGTGCCCGGGGTGACACCCGCGAAATGGGTCAACGTCTGGACCGAAAGGATGCCCGGCGTGCCGCTTACCCTCGTCGCGGTTCCCGCGGCCGAGGTGGTGGAACTCCTGCGGAACGGCGGGGCCGACGCCGGATTCGTCAGGCTGCCGGTCGACCGGGACGGGCTCAGCGTGATTCCTCTCTACATGGAGACCACGGTCGTCGTGGTGCCCAAGGACCATGCGGCGGCCGCCGTCGATGAGGTGGCCGTCGCCGACCTCGTCGACGACGAGGTGTTCCATCCTCTGGACGACACCATCGAGTGGACGGCCCGGCCCGGGCTGCCCGCGTTCACCCGCCCGGCGACAACGGCGGACGCGGTCGAACTGGTGGCGGGCGGCGCCGGGATTCTCCTGGTTCCGCAGTCGCTGGCACGCCTCCACCACCGCAGGGATCTCACTTACCGGCCGGTGCCGGACGCGCCGCAGTCCCAGGTCGCGCTGACCTGGCCCAAGGACGCGACCACTGACCTGGTGGAAGATTTCATCGGCATCGTCCGCGGCCGGACAGTGAACAGCTCGCGGGGCCGTACCCCTGGCTCCCCTGCGGAGAAACCGGAGAAGCCGGCACAGCGGCAGGCACAGAAACCCGCGCAGACCGGCTCCGGTCGCCGGGCCGTGCCGGCCGGCCGTAAAAGAAAGGGCCACCGGCCTCGGTGACCCGCAGCCCCAGACTCCGGTTCGGACCCGCTCGGGGAGTGCGGGAAGGGCTGTTGCGAAGCTGTCCAGCGTGAGCTTGAGCGCGGTGACGGCCTCTCTCAGAACCGGTCCCCTTTCTCAGTGGAGATGTCCAGAGGACAAGTCGCGGGCATCTCCACTGAGAAGAGGTCGTCTTTCTTGGGACCTACGGGTCTACAGACCCGGCCGAACCGCTCCCACGAACGTCCGCTTGCGGTAGGAGTTCAGCTTGTCGATCCGGACCCGCGAACCGGAGTGCGGCGAGTGGATCATCTTGCCGTGTCCGACGTACATGCCGACGTGGCCGCCGCCGCTGGTGAAGATCAGGTCACCGATCTTGAAGTGACCCCACTTCACCTTCTTCTTGACGGCCTTCTTCTGGGAGTAGGTCGTCCGCGGCAGTTTCACGCCGGCCTTGCGCCAGGCGTACTTGACCAGACCGGAGCAGTCGAACGCGTGCGGGCCCGTGGCTCCCCAGCGGTACGGGTCGCCGATGTGCTTCTTCGCGGTCGAGATGGCTCGCCTCGCCTTGGCCTGCTGCAGGGCGGCCTTGCTCAGCTTCTTCTTCTTGACGACCTTCGCGACGGTCTTGGTGGTGGTGGCGGTCGTCGCCACCGTCGCCGTGGCCGCCTTCGCGGCCGTCACCGTCTGGGCCGACGCCGGTTGTGCGGAGAAGGCTCCGACGGAGGCTGTCAGCGCCACGCCCCCGAGGGAGACGAGGGCACGACGGGACAGACTTACGGGAGTGCTGGACAGGATCTCTCCTACGGTCTTCCACTTGCGCCTACCGGGTTAGCTGACGGATTCGGGCGGGGAAGTCGCCCTACGGCGCACTTGGCGCCGATTCACCCCGGACCCTCAGAGAAGGTCGAATGGGTCCCCGGCTCCGTGCCTCCTGACTGCACGGACTCGGCAGGTCACCGCCGCCTGCGGGCCTCACAGGGCCCAGGCGTGATCGAGTCGATGGCGACGGCGACGCATGGATGGTTGTTCCGGAATCGGCTGACCGACCCCGGCGACGCGCATGGCGTGCTCGTCGCGACGCCAGAAGCTATCCATTGATCGCACATTTCGGCAAAATCAACACATGAAAATGTAGATCGTCCTTTGCTGATCACGAATGCAAAACTGCTGGATATCTAATGGATATCTACGCTAAATGTGACTCTGCTCACACTTAACAAAACAAATGCTGAACGACGTCACATCAGTAACATCTGCCACACCAGTATGTGATCTTCGATGGGCGTTGGAGGACCCGATGCAGGGTCGGTCGGCACGCCCCACCCCCAGAGCGGATGGGTCATCACGCCCAGGCGGCATGCATAACCGAACGGCATACATGCCGATACGGCATGCATGGCCGTAACACGGGCCCGCACGGCAGACGCCGGCGGCGTATCGGCCCGGCACACGGCGGGGACGGGATACGGCACACGGACGGCCGCGAACGCACGGCAGGCGGTGTGCGCGCGACTCAGGCGGCGCAGGGCGACCCGAATGCCACGGCACAGCAAGGAAGGCCGGACGGCTCCGAGGACGCCCTCAGCGCGCTCTCGCGTTCCCGATCCGGCGTGCACAGGCCGCTTCCCGCCAGCTGAGGGCGGGTCGATGCATGATCACGAAGAGGAAACGCCCTGGCTCCGGGCGTCACGCCCGAATCCGTGCATGATCACGGACAACGGAAGCGCAGCTCACCGGCCGCGTGCCCGAACCTGTGCATGATCACGAGCAGCGGAGGCGCGGCTCAGCGGCCGCGCACGCGAACCTGTGCATGATCACACCACATGGGGGCGAGGGGAGGTCAGGGGCGGACCGCGCCGGCGATGCTGCCGTAGCCGGACAGGCTGACGACCTTCACGACATCACCCGTCTGGGGGGCGTGGACGACCTTGCCGTCGCCCGCGTAGATGCCGACGTGCCCGATGCCCGGGTGGAAGAGCAGGTCGCCGGGCTGGAGCTTGCTGAGCGACACCCGGCGGTTCGCCCCCCACGACCACTGCTCGTAGGTGGTGCGCGGAAGGCTCACCCCGGCGGCCGCCCAGGCCGCCTGAGTGAGGCCCGAGCAGTCCCACGAACCCGGGCCGGTGCCGCCGTACCGGTACGGCTTGCCGACCTGCTTGTAAGCGAACTGAAGTGCGGTCAACGCGTTGCCCGACGCCGAGCCGGTGTAGGTGATGCCGGCGCTGTTGGGGTTGCCCGCGTTGTAGGCGCCGAGCTTGACGAGCAGCGACTTCTGCTCCTTGACGAGCTTCTCCGCGTCCGCCTTCTTCTTCGACAGGTCGGACTTGGTCTTGGCCGCGTCGTCGAAGGCCGACTTCTGCGCGTCCCGCTTGTCCTTGAGCCCCTTGATCGCGGCCTCGTACTCGGCGAGCTGCTGGGCCCGCCCCTGCGAGAGCTGGTCGAGCGCGGCCATGCCGCTGAGCGCCGACTCCGGGTCGGAGCCGTAGAAGACGCCTCCCATCAGCGCCACGTCGCCGGTCTGGTAGGTGTTCACGGCGATGGACACCACGGACTGCCTGAGCGCGTCGACCTGGTGGTACTGCTTCTGGTAGTCGTCGTTGACGCTGTCGTACTTCTTCTTGGCCTTCTTGTACTTCTCGTTGGCGGCGTTGTAGTCGTCAACGATCTTGTCGGCCTGCGAGTTCAGCTTCTTCAGCTTGGCCTGAGCCTCGGCGATCGTGGGTTTCGGATCCGCCTGTGCGCTCGTCATCGGCAGCAGCAGAACCGCGGCGGCCAAGCCAGTGGCCACCGGTACACGCCCTCGCATCGAGGCTCCCTCGGGATCGACCCTAACCAGCGGGCGCGACTCTACTGGGGCGATCTTGGAGCTTCAACCTATTCGCAGCTATTCACGGCAATCGTCACAGAATGCGACACAAGCCATTCGAAGGGTGATCAGCGGCACGGTCCAACGCACGGGACCCTCTCCGAGGCCCTCGATCAGGCCCTCGATCAGGCCTCGATCAGGCCTCGATCAGGCCCGGCCGAGGCGGCGCAACAGAAGGGTCGACGGCACGGGCCGGGCCCCCATGCGCCGGACGGACTCGGCCACCTCTCGGTCGGACGACACGACCGCGATCGCCCTCCCGGGCGGCTCCGCGCGCACCAGGCGCCGGATGAGATCATCGGCGATCTCCCCTGGCGCGCTGAACATCACCCGGACGCCACGAGGCGCGGAGACGTGGACGGGACCGTTCAGCTCAGCGCCGTCGAAGACGCACGTCACCTCGACGCGAGCCTGGACGGCGAGACCGCCGAGCCCGGTGAGGATCCGGGACCGCTGGTCGGCCAGGGTGAGCGACGGATACCCCGTCTTGGTCACGTTGTAGCCGTCGATGATCAGATGCAGGTTGGGTATCGCCAGCAACTGGTCGAGCAGCTGGGGATCGTCGCTGGCCAGCGCCCTGGCGGGCATCGCGCCCACCCCCGGCTCCCCCGGCTTGACCCCGCTGACGTAGTCGGCCGGCCGGGTGATCGAGGTGGGCAGGGCGAGTTCCTTGCGCAGGCCGGCGGCCGCGTCCTGCAGGGCGTCCATGAGCACGCGGATGCGGGTGTCCTCGATGCTGCGGCCCTCGCGCGCCGCGCGGCGGCCCTCCTCGATCTGGCTCTCCGCCTCCGCGAGACGCTCCTTCAGCTTCCGCAGCTCGGTCTCCGCCGCCCCGCTCGTGCTGGCGGCCCTGCTCGTCGCCTCGGACGTCTCCGCCTGCAGCTCGGCCGACCTGGCCTCGGCGGCCCTGACCCGCTCCCGGGCGTCGTGCAGCTTGCGCCGCAGCTCCGCGATCTCCCCCCGTGCGGACCTGAGCTGCTCGCGGACCCGCTCGATCTCCTCCTTGGCCGTCGCCCGCTGCGCCGCGAGCTGCTCGCGCAGCCGCACCTCCGCCTGCTCGCGCTGGGACCCGGCGGCCGCCGCGTGCTCGATGTCGGCCCGCGCCGTCTCGACCAGATCGGGCCATCCCGGCGGGCGCGTCAGATAGGCCGCGGCCGCCACCATCACCGGCTCGGCGGCCGGTGGCGCCGAGCCCTCCGCGAGGGCGGCGACCAGCTCGGGCCAGGCCTCCTGCACGGTCTCGGCGACCAGCTCGCGGAACTCCTTGTCGGTCTCCAGCTGTGCGGCGATCGGGGCGCTGCCGAGCCGGGCGCGTTTGCGGGGGTCGAACTTGGCGATCCCGCGCAGCGGCCCCGGCACCGTGGCCGCGGACATGGATCCGAGCACCTGGGCGGCGAGTTCCACCACCTGTAACCGGACCTGCTCGGGCAACGGACGAGACAGGCCCTCTCCGGCTGAACTCATCCTGTCGCTCCTTGTACTTGTCCTTTCGTCAAGGGTACGGCTGGCAGACCCCTGTCCGAGTCGGCGATCAAAGCCCGCCTCCCCCTGACCTCCTGCGCCGTGCCGTCCGATCCATCTGGAAACACTCGATCCCCAGCCGAAAACTGAAATCCAGCGATATCTGGTCAGCGGGTCGGCCCACCCGCCAGAGCGGGGAGATCACGCCGATTGTCGGTCGGACTCCCTAAGGTCATGGCCGTGGACGCGGTACAGGGCACCCTGGACGAGCTCGGCACTCCCCTGCGAGAGGTCACCTTCGTGGTCTTCGACCTGGAGACCACGGGCGGATCGGCGGCCGAGCATGCGATCACCGAGATCGGCGCGGTGAAGGTCCGCGGCGGCGAGGTGCTGGGCGAGTTCGCGACCCTCGTCGACCCCGGCGGCCCGATCCCCCCGTTCATCTCGGTGCTCACCGGCATCACCGACGCCATGGTCATGGCGGCTCCGCCGTTCTCGCAGGTCCTGCCGAGCTTCCTGGAGTTCGTCAGGGGCGCGACGCTGGTCGCCCACAACGCGCCCTTCGACATGTCGTTCATCCGCGCCGCCTGCGCCGCGGGCGGATACCCGCCGCCCGCCAACCCGGTCGTCGACACCGCCGACCTCGCACGGCGCGTGCTGACCCGCGACGAGACGCCCAACTGCAAGCTGGGTACGCTGGCCAGGCTGTTCCGCAGCGCCACCGAGCCGTGTCACCGTGCCCTCGCCGACGCCAAGGCCACCGTCGACGTCCTGCACGGCCTCATCGCCAGGGTCGGCTCACTCGGCGTCCACACGCTGGAGGAGCTGCGGAGCTTCGCCCGGACGCCCACGCCCGAGCAGCAGAGAAAGCGCCACCTCGCCGAGGGGGTCCCCAGCGCGCCGGGCGTCTACGTCTTCGAAGATTCGCGCGGCGAGGCCCTCTACATCGGCAAGAGCTCCAACCTGCGCAACCGTGTCCGCAGCTACTTCACGGCGAGCGAGACGCGCTCCCGGATCCGCGAGATGGTCGGCATCGCCGAGCGGGTCAGGACCATCGTGTGCGCCACCGGCCTCGAGGCCGAGATCCGCGAGCTCAGGATGATCGGCTCCACCAAGCCCCGCTACAACAAGAGATCCCGGTTCCCCGAGCGCGTGGTGTGGCTCAAGCTCACCAACGAGCCGTTCCCCAGGCTCAGCATCGTCCGGGAGGTCAAGGACGACGGCGCCACCTACCTGGGGCCCTTCGGCAGCAGCCGTGCCGCCGACGACGCCAGGACGGCCATGCACGAGGCGCTGCCGCTGCGCCAGTGCACAGAGCGGCTCTCTGCTCGGGCCCTGCGGAGCGCCTGCACGCTCGCCGAGCTCGGCCGGTGCGGGGCCCCGTGTGAGGGCCGCGAGAGCGAGGAGGCCTACGCGCGGCACGTCCGCGGGGCCAAGCGCGCCATGGAGCACGACTCCGAGGCGGTGTTCTCGGCGCTGGAGGACCGCATGCGCCGCCTGTCCACCGAGCAGCGGTACGAGGAGGCCGCGGTCGACAGGGACCGCCTCGCGTCCTACATCAGGACTGCGGCTCGCATGCAGCGGCTGAGATCACTCACGGCCGTCTCCCAGATGGTGGCGGCGAGCCCGGCCTTCGACGGCGGCTGGGACATCCATGTGATCCGGTACGGCAGGCTCGCCGCCGCCGGGGTGATGCCCCGTGGCGCCCATCCCACGCCCTACGTGGACGCGCTGGTGGCCACCGCGGAGACGGTCGTCCCCGGGCCAGGGCCGACCCCGGCGGCCAGCGCCGAGGAGACCGAGTGCGTCCTGCGCTGGCTCGACTCCCCCGGAGTCAGACTGGTCCAGGTCGACGGCACCTGGAGCGTCCCCGCGTACGGCGCCGGCCGGCTGCGCGACCGCATCGAGCGCGCCTACCAGGGGCTGCATCCGCGGCAGCCGCGTGAGGGCAGGCCCCTGCGATGACGCTAGGGTCGTGGGCACAGCCGTACTCGCCACAAAGCAGGAGAGACCCCAATGGTCACCGCGATCGTGCACATCAAGGCCGATGTCCACCGGATCCCCGAGGTCGCCCAGACCATCGCCGAGATCGAGGGCGTCAGCGAGGTCTATTCGATCACCGGCGAGTTCGACCTGCTGGCCATGGTCCGGGTCGAGCGGTACGAGGAGATCGCCGAAGTGATCCCCGGCCGGGTCAACAAGGTTCCCGGCGTGAGCCACACCGAGACGCACATCGCGTTCCGGACCTACTCGCGCCACGACCTGGAGGCCGCCTTCTCCATCGGCCTCGGCGAATCCGACTGACCCGCCCCGCCTTGGGTGTGATCATGCACAGGTCCGGCCCCACCCCTTCCCCGTGATCATGCACAGGTTCAGCCGCACACACCCCCACCTGCACAAACCCTCGCCGTGATCATGCACAGATTCGGCCCCGCGCTCCCCCACCTGCACAAACCCTCGCCGTGATCATGCACAGGTTCGGTCGCACCCCGCCCGCACCACAGACCAGGGCATGCGCCCGCACGGCGGTCGCATGCCCGGTCCACGGGTCCGCGTACCTCTGAAGGTCTACGGGGTCAGGGACCGGCTGACCTCGACCCAGCGGTCGAGCGTCGCCGCTGCCCTGCCCGAGTCGACCGCCTCGGCGGCACGCTCGAAGGCCGCCGCGATGGCCGGGACGAGTTCGCCCTCCGGCCGCTCCAGTGCGACCAGCGCGGCGGCGGCGTTCAGGAGGACCGCGTCACGGATGGGCCCGGTCTTCCCGTTCACCAGGTCACGCACGGCCGCCGCGTTGAACTCCACGTCGCCGCCCCGCAGGTCTCCCGGCTGCGAGCGCGGGATGCCGATCTCCGCGGGGTCGAACAGGGTCTGGGTGGCGGTGCCGTCCCGGACCACGTAGACGGTGGACGGCGCGGCCGTGGACAGCTCGTCGAGACCGTCCTCCCCGCGGAACACCAGGGCGGAGACCCCGCGTTCGGCGAAGACGCCGGCGATCACCGGCAGCATCCTCGCGTCGTACACGCCGATCGCCTGGGCGGCGGGCCTGGCCGGGTTGGTCAGCGGGCCGAGGAAGTTGAAGACCGTCGGGACGCCGATCTCCTTGCGCGCCGGGCCGACGAACCGCAGGGCGGGGTGGTAGACGGGCGCGAAGCAGAAGGCGATGCCCGCCTCGACGGCCACCCTGGCCGTGATCTCGGGCGGCGGGTTGAGCGTGACGCCCAGGTGCTCGAGGACGTCCGCCGCCCCGCAGAGAGACGAGGCCGCCCGGTTTCCGTGCTTGACGACCCGGGCCCCCGCCGCGGCCGCGACCACGGCGGCCATGGTCGACACGTTGACCGTGTGGGCCCGGTCGCCGCCGGTGCCGACGACGTCCACGACCGGCCCCTCGACGGTGAGGGGGGTCGCGAGGTCGAGCATGGCGCGGGCGAGCCCGGTCACCTCGGCCACCGTCTCGCCCTTCGCCCGCAGAGCCACGACGAACGCGGCGATCTGGGCGGACGTCGCCCTACCGGACATGATCTCGCCCATGGCCCACGACGTCTCACCGGACGTCAGGTGTTCGCCGGAGATCAGCGCGTTCAGCAGCGAGGGCCATGTGGTGCGCGCGTCCATGGTGGGCTCCGCGGTGTCAGATGGGTGTCAGGTGTCAGACGGAATGGTTGGACGAGTTCGTGCCGGAGATGCTGAGGCGGCTGCGCATAAGACCGGCGACCGCCTCCGCGAGGACCACGGGGTCGATCGGGTGCGCGACCACCGCGTCGGCCCGGGACCAGTTCGCGAGCCAGCGGTCGTCGCGGCGCGCGATCAGCAGCAGGATCGGCGGGCAGTTGTGCACCTCGTCCTTGGCCTGCCTGCTGACGCCCATCCCTCCGGCGGGCACGGCCTCGCCGTCGAGGATCGCGACGCCGATGTCCCCGGCGTCGAGCAGTTTGATCACCGCCGGCTGCGTCGCGCACTCGACGATCTCGACCAGTGGCACGTCCGCGGCGGGACGCCGCCCGATGGCCAGCCGCACCTTCTCCCGGGTGCCGGCGTCGTCGCTGTAGACGAGAACCCTCATGTCACGCTCACTGTCGAATCGCGGGGTATGGTCATCGTGATGCTACCGGCGTGGCCGCCAGGCGCGTAGTCGCGGGGTTATTGCTGTGCAATGCCCGTTTTAGACGCAGGTTGAGAGCCTAACGGGGGGTCGTGCGGCGACCCGGCCCCGAGAACCGCAATAATGGCGCCCGTGGCGACAGCATCCGCAACTACTACGACGACGAGACCACACGCGTACAACCGGCCGAACCTGGTTCAGGTCGGGACGATCGTGTGGCTGTCCTCTGAGCTCATGTTCTTCGCGGCGCTGTTCGCGATGTACTTCACCATCCGGTCGGTCAGCCTCGGGGAGAACAGTCCCTGGCCTGAGGCGCACCTCAACATCCCCTTCGCGACGTTCAACACGACCGTCCTGGTCCTGTCGAGTGTCACCTGCCAGCTTGGCGTGTGGGCAGTGGAGCGGGGTGACGTCAAGAAGCTGCGTTTCTGGTACATCATCAGCTTCCTGATGGGC
Source organism: Planotetraspora kaengkrachanensis (assembly GCF_016862895.1). Classification (GTDB taxonomy): domain Bacteria; phylum Actinomycetota; class Actinomycetes; order Streptosporangiales; family Streptosporangiaceae; genus Planotetraspora; species Planotetraspora kaengkrachanensis. Next base: position 331,256 of record NZ_BONV01000001.1, read on the forward strand.
GCCTTCTTCGTGGGCGGTCAGCTTTGGGAGTACGCGAACCTCGCGAAGGAGGGTCACACCCTTTCGCACTCGCCGTACGACTCGGTGTTCTACCTGACCACGGGTTTCCACGGCATGCACGTGACGGGTGGCCTGATCGCGTTCCTGTTCCTGCTGGGACGCACGTACGCCGCGAAGCGCCTGACCACTGAGCAGAAGACCGCCGCGATCGTCGTGTCCTACTACTGGCACTTCGTGGACGTGGTCTGGATCGGCCTTTTCGCGACCATCTACATCATCAAATGATCGGAACGGGAAATTCGGTGAACTCCATCACCGCCCGACGGCGCCATCCTCTCGCACGATATGCCGTCGTGGCGCTCGCACTCGGTCTGCTCGGCGGTGGTTACGCCGTGGCCGCGCCGGGAGGCAGCAGCGCGGACGCGGCGATCGCGTCGGGCAAGGCCGACGACGTGGCGCAGGGCAAGAGCCTCTTCGTGGCCCATTGCGCCAGCTGCCACGGCATGAACGCCGAGGGCACCGCCAAGGCTCCCACCTTGGTGGGCGTTGGCGCGGCCGCCGTCGACTTCCAGGTCAGCACCGGCCGCATGCCGGCGGCGGACGCGGGCCCGCAGGCGCCCCGCAAGCCTCTCGGCGAGTGGGCCACCCCGCAGGCGATCAGCGACCTCGCGGCGTACGTCCAGTCGCTGGGCGGCGGTCCGACCCGGCCCGCGGCCGAGCAGGTCGATCCCGCCAAGGGCGATCCGGCGAAGGGCGGTGAGCTGTTCCGGGCGAACTGCATCCAGTGTCACAACTTCGTCGGCGCGGGCGGCGCGCTGACCTACGGCAAGTACGCTCCCCCGCTGAACCCGGCCACGCCGACCCAGATCTACGAGGCGATGGCCACGGGCCCGCAGGCGATGCCGGTCTTCAACGACTCGACGATCACGCCTGACCAGAAGCGGGACATGATCGCCTACATCACCCACGTGCGGTCGCAGGTCGACCCGGGCGGCTCCGGTCTCGGCCGGATCGGGCCCGTGACCGAGGGTCTCGTGGCGTGGATCGTGGGTCTCAGCCTCCTCATCCTGGCCGCCATCTGGATCACGGCGAAGAAGCGACGGACGCAGGCATGACAGAGAACTTCAACGATCAGCCTGAGGGACGCGTGCCGGCACGCGTCATCGGCACCCCGCCCTCCAACGGCCCCATCCTCGGAAACGAGGTCGTCCGCGAGGACAAGGCCGTGCCCGGTGTGTACCCCCAGGACCCGGCCGCGGCCAAGCGGGCGGAGCGGACCGTCGCGCTGCTGTTCACGATCACCTTCCTGGCGGGCGTGGCGTTCATCGCGTCCTACGTGATCTTCCAGGTAGGCACGATCGACAGGACGGCCGCCTCCAACTACGCCCTCGGCAGCTCGCTCAGCGTCGCGCTGCTCTCGCTCGCCGCGGGCATCGTGGTGTGGGTCCGGCGGATCATGCCGAAGTACAACCTCGTGCAGGAGCGCCACCCGATGGCCTCCGAGGCCGACACCAAGGAGTACGTCGAGGAGACGTTCCTCCAGGGCGCGAACGAGAGCGGCTTCGTCAAGCACAAGATGCTGCGCAGGACGCTGCTGCTGGCCGCGGCGCCGCTGGGCCTGGCCCCGCTGGTGCTGCTCAAGGACATGGGCCCGCTGCCCGGCACCGCGCTGCGGCACACGGTGTGGGGCGCCCCGACCAAGGACGGCAAGCCACGCCGACTCGTGGTCGAGGGCACCGGCCAGCCGATCCGCGCGGCCGACTTCAACTCACCCGGCGGCATCCTCTCGGTGATCCCCGAGGGCTACGAGGAGGACCTGAACGCGCTGGCCAAGGCCACGCTGATCCTGCTCAAGTTCCGCCCGGACGAGATCAAGTCCGGCACCAACCTGAACTGGACGCACGACGGCATCGTCGCGTACTCCAAGATCTGCACCCACGTGGGCTGCCCCGCCGCCCTCTATGAGCAGACGACGCACCACATCCTCTGCCCGTGCCACCAGTCGACGTTCGACGCGGCCGACGGCGCGAAGGTGATCTTCGGTCCCGCTGCCCGGCCGCTGCCGCAGCTGCCCATCGGGATCGACAACGAGGGCTACCTCGTCGCCAAGTCCGACTTCAAGGTCCCCGTCGGCCCCAGCTTCTGGGAGCGCGGCGACGCCGAGGCGGAAGCAAGGGAGCAGAAGGCGTGATGGACACCACTCCCAAGGCCATCTCAGGGGTCTCGACCTTCCTCGACGACCGCATCGGGGCAGGCAGCTTCCTCAAGCGGAACATGAGGAAGATCTTCCCCGACCACTGGTCGTTCCTGCTGGGCGAGATCGCGCTCTACTCGTTCATCATCCTGCTGCTGACCGGCACGTTCCTGACGTTCTGGTTCAAGCCGAGCATGGGCGAGGTCGTCTACTCCGGCTCCTACCAGCCGCTGGTGGGCGTGCAGATGTCCGAGGCGTACGCCTCGGCGCTGAACATCAGCTTCGACGTCCGCGGCGGCCTGCTGATCCGGCAGATTCACCACTGGGCGGCGCTGCTGTTCATCGCGGGCATGATGGTTCACATGCTGCGGGTGTTCTTCACCGGCGCCTACCGCAAGCCGCGTGAGCTGAACTGGCTCATCGGCGTCGGCCTGCTCTCGCTGGCGCTGCTGGAGGGCCTGACCGGCTACTCCCTGCCCGACGACCTGCTGTCCGGCGCCGGTCTGCGGATCACCGAGGGCGTCATGCTCGGCATTCCGGTGGTCGGCACCTACCTCACGTTCCTGCTGTTCGGGGGCGAGTACCCCGGGCACGACGTGATCTCGCGGTTCTTCACGATCCACATCCTGCTCATCCCGGGCATCCTGCTGGCGCTGATCTCGGCCCACATGGTCCTCATGTGGGTGCAGAAGCACACCCAGATGCCGGGCACCGGCCGCAACAACAAGAACGTGGTGGGGGCGCCCTTCTATCCGGCCTTCATGGCCAAGGCGGGCGCGTTCACCCTGTTCACGTTCGGTGTCATCGCGCTGCTCGGAACCTTCGCCCAGATCAACCCGATCTGGCTGTTCGGCCCGTACACGCCGGCGGACATCTCGGCGGGTAGCCAGCCCGACTTCTACATGGGATTCCTGGAAGGCTCTCTGCGGCTGATGCCCGCCTGGGAGATCAACTTCCTTGATCACACGGTCTCGCTGAGCGTGCTCATCCCTGCCCTGGTGCCGCTGGGCATCGTCATGACCGGCCTGGCGGTGTATCCGTTCATCGAGCAGTGGGTCACCGGCGACCGCAGTGAGCACCACGTCGCCGACCGTCCCCGCAACAACCCGGTCCGCACCGCGATCGGCTTCGCGGGAATCGCGTTCTACGGCGTGTTGTGGCTGCTCGGCGCCAACGACGAGATCTCGGCCAACTTCCACATCAGCCTGTACGAGACGACGATCATCGGTCGCTTCGCGATCTTCATCGTCCCGGCGATCGCCTACTTCGTCGCGTACCGGATCTGCCTCGGCCTGCAGCGCAAGGACGCCGAGGTTCTGTCCCACGGTGTGGAGTCGGGTGTCATCAAGCGTCTGCCGCACGGTGAGTACATCGAGGTCCACACGCCGCCGGCGCAGGACATCGCGGACCACATCCGCGGCAAGGCGGAGATCCCGATCATCGAGAGCGGCGTCGACGGCGAGGGAATCCCGCCGAAGGGGGCCCGCACCGCCCTCGGGCGCCTGCGCGCGAAGGTCAGTGAGGCGTACGGCACGGACCACGTCCCCTTCGACGAGGGACACGGCCACGACGAGCACGCCGCCATCGGCGCCGGGGACCAGTCAGACGGTCACCGGGACGGGCACTGAGAAACGCTGAGAACAGGGGCGACCGGCACGGTCGCCCGGAACGTGAAACGGCCCGGGTGGGGATTCCCCACCCGGGCCGTTTCACGTTTCCGCGCACCGGTGGCCGTCCTACGTGAGCGGGCCCGTCATGTCGGCCCGCAGGCGGCTCCACTTGAGCCAGTCCTTCCAGGACTCCTGCCAGTGGCCCCAGCCGTTGGTCGCCTCCAGCTTCCGCGGCGTGCCCTCGACGATGACGGGGTCCCCGATCAGGGTGTTCTCCTTGAACCACTTCGCGTTCGAGGGGCTGACGTTGATGCAGCCGTGGCTGACGTTGGAGTTGCCCTGGTCCCCCACCGACCACGGCGCCCCGTGGACGTACTCCCCGCTGTTGGAGATGCGCACGGTGTCGTAGACGGTGGTCTGGTAGTAGCCGGACTGTCCGGGGCCGGCGTCGGGCGAGGTCATGACGGTCACGTCCTCGCGGGACATCGCCAGATGGATGCCGCTGGTCGTGTAGTGGCGCATGGCGCCGCCCATGCCGGCGCTGATCGGGAAATTCTTGATCTGCCTGCCGTCCCGGTCGATCTTCATGTGGTGGGTCTGGGTGTTCGCGACGCTGATCTGGGACCGGCCGATCGTGAAGTCGCGGGTGTAGTCCTGCTTGCCGTACATCCCGTCGGCGCCCTTGACGCCCTTGAGATTGGCGACGAAGCGCACCTTGGTGTGAGGCGGCCAGTAGCTCTTGGGCCGGAAGACGACGTTCTTGTCGTCGAACCAGTGCCATGCCCCCTCGACAGGGTTGGACGCCTGGACGGAGAGGTTCCGTTCGACCGAGACCCTGTCCTTCACGGGCTTGTCGAACGTGATCATGATCGGCATTCCCACGCCCACCGTGAGGCCGGTGTCCTTGTTCGGGAGCAGCGTGTCGATGCCGAACGACGTGGCCGCCTTGGCCGTGGAGAACGTGCTGGTCCGTTCGACGGTGCCGCCGTCGGGTCCCGCCGCCACCGCCGTGACGCTGTAGGAGAGCCCAGGAGCCATCGGGCGCTCGCTGCGCCACTGGGTCTTGTCGGCGCTGTAAACGCCCGCCACAGGCTGCCCAGCGGCCCGCACGGTGACGTTCTTCAACGCGCCGGCCGTGGCGCCCACCATGATGGGGGTCTCCGTGGACAGACCCTGCATCCCGTTGAGCGGTGTGATGTTGATCGCCGTCTTCGGTGTGGACGACCCGCCGTCCTCAACCGCGGCGGAACAGCCGGTCGCCATGAGTAGGGCCAGCGCCCCTGCACCAGCGCGCACGTCGATCTCCCCCCGGCAGTGATCAGTTTCCCGGGGTTATTCCCTGAGCAGCTTCAGGGGCCGTACCGGAACCTCCTGATTCCCGGCAAAAAAGACGTCACGGCCGGTCGACGCGGAGGTCGACCGGCCGTGACGTGAGGCCTCACCCGGGTCAGTGGGAGAAGTTGCCCCGGTAGTACTGGAACACGAAACCGATCGTGCTCATGATCGTGGCGAACAGGCCGATGAAGAACAGCCACCAGCCGATCGCGAAGCCGAAGAACGTCAGCGCCGCCGAGAGGCACACGAACAGCGGCCACCAGCTGTGCGGGCTGAAGAAGCCCAGTTCACCGGCGCCGTCGCTGATCTCGGCCTCCTTGTTGTCCTCCGGCTGGTCGCCGATGCGGCGTGCTGTGAACAGCAGGTAGTACCCGATCATGAAGGCGAGCCCGACGGAGATCGCCATGGCCGTGGTGCCTGTCGGCTCCTTGGACCAGAACCAGTAGACGACGTCGGCCGCGGCGAAGAAGACGCCGCAGAGCAGGAACATCCAGCCCTGGATCTTCATCGGACATCCTCCAGCTCAGGCTTGTTCGCCGCGAGGTGCGGGTACTTGAGGTCGAACGCGGGACGCTCGGACCTGATCCGCGGCAGCGAGGTGAAGTTGTGCCGCGGGGGCGGGCAAGAGGTGGCCCATTCCAGCGAGCCGCCGAAGCCCCACGGGTCGTCGACCATGACCTTGGGCGCGGTCTTCCAGGTCTTCCACACGTTGTAGAGGAACGGCAGCGTGGAGGCGCCGAGCAGGAACGCGCCGACCGACGAGATCATGTTCAGGTCGGTGAAGCCGTCGGCCGCCGAGTAGTCGGCGTACCGGCGCGGGAAGCCGATGACACCCAGCCAGTGCTGGACCAGGAACGTCAGGTGGAAGCCGAAGAACAGCGTCCAGAAGTGGAACTTGCCCAGCTTGTCGTCGAGCATCTTGCCGGTGAACTTGGGCCACCAGAAGTAGAAGCCCGAGAACATGGCGAACACGACGGTGCCGAAGACCACGTAGTGGAAGTGGGCGACGACGAAGTAGCTGTCGCTGATCTGGAAGTCCAGCGGCGGCGAGGCCAGGATGACGCCGGTCAGACCACCGAACAGGAAGGTCACCAGGAAGCCGACGGCGAACAGCATCGGCGTGTGGAAGACCAGATGGCCTCGCCACATCGTGCCGATCCAGTTGAAGAACTTCACGCCGGTGGGCACCGCGATGAGGAACGTCATGAACGAGAAGAACGGGAGCAGCACCTGGCCGGTGACGAACATGTGGTGCGCCCAGACCGTCACGGACAGGCCGGCGATCGCGATGGTCGCGCCGACCAGGCCGATGTAGCCGAAGACGGGCTTACGGCTGAAGACCGGCAGGACCTCGGTGATGATGCCGAAGAACGGCAACGCGATGATGTACACCTCGGGATGGCCGAAGAACCAGAACAGGTGCTGCCACAACATCGGGCCGCCTGTCGGCGAGTCGAAGATGTGCGCGCCGAGCTTGCGGTCGGCCTCCAGCGCGAGCAGCGCGGCGGCGAGGACCGGGAAGGCCAGCAGCACCAGGATGCTGGTGAGCAGGATGTTCCAGGTGAAGATCGGCATCCGGAACATCGTCATGCCGGGAGCCCGCATGGTGATGATCGTCGTGATGAAGTTGACCGCGCCGAGGATCGTGCCGAGACCGGACAGGGCCAGTCCGAGGACCCACAGGTCGCCGCCGAGTCCGGGCGAGGTCACCGCGTTCGACAGCGGCGCGTACGCCGTCCAGCCGAAGGACGCGGCGCCACCCGGGGTGAAGAAGCCGCTCACCGCGATCGTGCTGCCGAACAGGTAGAGCCAGTAGCTCACCATGTTCAGCCGCGGGAAGGCCACGTCGGGCGCGCCGATCTGCAGCGGCATGAGCTCGTTGGCGAAGCCCGCGAACAGCGGCGTCGCGAACATCAGCAGCATGATCGTGCCGTGCATGGTGAACAGCTGGTTGAACTGCTCGTTCGACACGAACTGCAGGCCCGGCTGGGCGAGTTCGGCTCGCATGACCAGCGCCATGACGCCGCCGATCAGGAAGAACACGAACGATGTGATCAGGTAGAGGTGCCCGATCACCTTGTGGTCAGTCGAGGACAGCCACTTGGCGATGACCGTGCCCTTGGTGTTCGGCCTCGCGGCGACGCGAACCGGTTCCTGAATGGCGGTCACTGCGCACTCCCCGCCTGGGTCTTGATGTACTGGGCGAATTCGGCCTGCGGCACGAGCTTCACGGAGAACAGCATCCTGCTGTGATCGACACCGCAGAGCTCGGCGCACCGGCCGAAGAAGACGCCCGTCCGGTTGAGCGTCGTGATCTCGAACTTGTTGTGCACGTTCCCCGGGAAGACGTCCTGCTTGAACAGGAAGGCCGGCACCCAGAAGGAGTGGATGACGTCCGGCGAGTGCAGGTCGAACTGGATCTTGGTGTTGACCGGCAGCACGAGCTGCGGACCCTGCGGGGTCTGCAGGCTCTGCTTGCTCAGGTCCACGGGCACACCGGCGGTGACCGCCTTCTGGCCCTGGAAGTCCGTGGTGAAGCGCCAGCTCCACTGGTAACCCTCGACGGCCACCTTGACCGGCGCGTCGCCGTCGACCTTCATGATCGCGGTCTCGTCGCGCGCGGTGAAGAAGAAGAACACCGCGACCATGATCACCGGTACGACGGTGTAGAGGATCTCGATCGGCAGGTTGTACCGCACCTGCGGGGGAAGCTGGTCGACCGAGTTCTTCTTCTTACGATGGAACGCCGACGCCCAAAGGATCAACGCCCAGACGACGACGCCGGTGGCGAGTGCCGCGATCCAGGCTCCGTTCCAGAGCGTCTGGATGACGGTCGACTGCTCGGTGACGCCTTCCGGCATCCCCCCGCGGCTCCACTGGTCAACGGCATCGCTGCTGCACGCCGTAGCGGTCGCCAGCAGCAGCGCCGCGGCGACGCCGCCGGTCAACCGGCGGCGGGCCAACTGTCGCCGTGTCGTACGGCGGGTCGGACTCACGGATCGCCTACCCCACAAATGAAGCCCAAGAGTCCTTCTCCTGGGCGGTTTTTCACATTTTGCGCTTTTGGGACGACCGGCACTGTCCTGTCGCCGGTCCCCCCCTTTACTTGGTCACTTCACGCTGGGGGACACATTAGCGCGGACCGGCCATGCCCCTCCGAGCAGCCCCCGTTAGTGTCCTAACCGTGGCCTATCTGGACGCGGCTTCCACCGAACCCCTGCACCCGGCGGCCCGTGAGGCGCTGATGACCGCCCTGGACGCCGGCTGGGCGGACCCCGCCCGCCTGTACGGCACGGCCCGCCGGGCCCAGATGTTACTGGATCAGGCGCGGGCGGAGGTGGCCGAGATCATCGGCGCCCGGGCCGACGAGGTCTCCTTCACGTCGTCGGGCACTCAGGCCGTGCATCTGGGGGTCCTCGGGACACTCCGAGGCCGCCGCCGGGCGGGGCGGCGGCTGGTGGTGAGCGCCGTCGAGCACTCCAGCGTCCTCAACGCCGCCGCGGTGCACGAACACGACGACGGCGAGGTGGAGACCGTCGGCGTGGACCGCGCCGGCCGCGTGGACGCCGCCGCCTTCGCCGAGGCCGTCTCCGGGCCGGGCACGGCCCTGGCCTGTCTCCAGACCGCCAACCATGAGGTGGGCACCCTCCAGCCGGTCGAGGAGGCTGCCGCGGCGTGCCTGGCGGCGGGCGTGCCGCTCCTGGTGGACGCCGCCCAGTCGGCAGGCCGCCTCCCCATCCCCGGCGGATGGTCGGTGCTGACTGCGAGCGCGCACAAGTGGGGAGGCCCGGCGGGCGTCGGGGTGCTGGCGGTCCGCAAGGGCACACGCTGGCGCTCGCCGTACCCGGAGGACGAGCGTGAGCGCCGCCGGGTGCCCGGTTTCGAGAACGTCCCGGCGATCGTCGCCGCGGCTGCCGCGTTGCGCGCCAGGACCGCGGAGGAGGCGGCGGAGGGCCCCCGCCTGTCGGCGCTGGTGGACAGGATCCGCCACGAGGTGCCGCGCCTCGTGCCCGACGTGGAGGTCATCGGCGACCCGGTCGCACGCTTGCCGCACATCGTGACCTTCTCCTGCCTCTACGTGGAGGGTGAGGCGCTCCTGACAGAACTGGACAAGGCCGGGTTCGCCATCTCGTCCGGAAGCTCGTGCACGGCGAGTACGCTTCGCCCATCGCATGTTCTGGAGGCGATGGGAGTGCTTACACACGGGAACGTCCGGGTATCGCTGCCCCGTGGCGTGTCCGAAGGCGACGTCGATCGCTTTCTCGCCGTGCTTCCGGACATCGTGCGGCGGATTCGAGCGACCTTGGGGGTTCACTGATGTGGCGCAGGCGGTCGAGTGGCGGCGGGTCCGCCGCCGAGACCCATGAGGCCCCCGAGGCCGCGGAGACGCGTCAGACGCGCACGGAGCCCCCGTCGGACCTGATGATCGACGCGCTGGGCCGCAAGTGCCCCATCCCGATCATCATGCTCGCCGAGCAGATCAACGTCGTGCCGCTCGGCGGGGTGGTCGCCGTGCTCGCCGACGACCCCGCGGCGTTCACCGACATCCCCGCCTGGTGCCGCCTCAAGTCACACGCGCACGTGGCCTCCTACGACCTGCCGCAGGGCGGCTGGTCGATCCACGTCCGCCGCAACTACTGACCCGGGCCCCGGCCCCACAGGACGGGCCGGCCCGCCGGGGCGACCCGATCACCGGGACCCCGCCTCCCGGGCGCGCCGATCAGGCGGTGCCCGGGATCCGGGCGGCCTGACCGGCGTTCCTCAGAGACGGCCTCAGATCGACGGCCTCAGATTGACGGCGTCAGATTCAACGGCCGAAGGCCGGCGACCTTAGACGTAGTGGCAGCGGGCGTGGGCGGCGACCTCGTCCGCCGCGGCCTGGCCGTAGGCGGCCGCGAGACGCTCGATGAAGACCTTCTGGCCGAGCTCGTACTCCTGGCCGCCGACCTGCTCGAGGACGTGGGTGGCCGTCAGGTTGCCGACCTGGCCGCAGCGCTCCAGTGACAGACCCCAGGCGAGCGCGGACAGGAAGCCCGCGCGGAACGCGTCGCCGACGCCGGTCGGGTCGGCCTTGCCCCGCTCGGGTGCCGGCGAGATGTGCAGGGACGGCTCGCCCTTGCGGTCGATCCTGACGCCCTTGGGGCCGAGGGTGGTGACGCGGACGCCGACCCGGTCGAGGATCTCCTCGTCCGACCAGCCGGTCTTCTGGATGATCAGCCCGAGCTCGTAGTCGTTGCTGAACAGATAGGCCGCGCCGTCGACCAGCCGGCGGATCTCCTCACCGGGCATCCGCGCGAGCTGCTGCGACGGGTCGGCCGCGAACGGGATCCCCCGGGTGCGCGCCTCGTCGGTGTGCCGGAGCATGGCGGCCGGGTCGTTGGGGCCCACCAGGACCAGGTCGAGCGCGCCGACGCGCTCGGCGATCGGGTGCAGCTCGATCTCCCGGGCCTCGGCCATCGCGCCGGTGTAGAAAGACGCGATCTGGTTGTGGTCCTCGTCGGTGGTGCACAGGAACCGGGCCGTGTGGTGCACCTCCGAGATGTGCACGGAATCACAGTCCACACCGTGCCGCTCGAGCCAGGACCGGTAGTCGGCGAAGTCGGTGCCCACGGCGCCCACGAGGACGGGGCTCAGGCCGAGGCAGCCCATGCCGAAAGAGATGTTGGCGGCGCAACCGCCACGCCGGATCTGCAACTCGTCCACGAGGAACGACAATGAAACCCGGTCGAGCTGCTCGGCGATGAGCTGGTCGCCGAAACGACCTGGGAAGGTCATCAGATGGTCGGTAGCGATCGAGCCGGTGATGGCGATGCGCACGGGGTCGTTCTCCTCGTTGTCAGCATCATGGGGATAGGTGGCAAACTTGCCGAACCTGTCGAGCGTACCCTGTCGCCATGACGACGGCCCCGTACGGAATCCGTACGGGGCCGTTCACGTGAGCCGGGGAACGCTCCGCCGGGCTCTGTCGCCTTCGTCGATCAGCTCAGGGGCCGGGACGATCAGCTGAACGAGTCGCCGCAGGCGCACGAGCCCGTGGCGTTGGGGTTGTCGATCGTGAAGCCCTGCTTCTCGATGGTGTCGACGAAGTCGACCGTCGCCCCGACGAGGTACGGCGCGCTCATCCGGTCGGTGACGACGCCCACGCCGCCGAAGTCCGACACGACATCGCCGTCCATGGAGCGGTCGTCGAAGAAGAGCTGGTAGCGAAGGCCGGAACAGCCACCCGGCTGGACCGCGACGCGCAGTTGCAGCCCCTCCTCGCCCTGCTGCTCCAGCAGGCTCTTGACCTTGGCCGCGGCCGCGTCAGTCAGGAGGATGCCCTGCTGCGTCGTCTCGCTGCTCTCAATCGTCATGTGCTGACTCCCGCGTCTGCCCCAACCGCCCACTCGGAGCGGTCGATTGATTCCGACGTCCTACTTAGACGCTACCAACACCCGCCGATCGATACACATTCCTGCCTGCGCCCCCGGACTTCCCCGCGGTCCCTGTTCTCCCTCTTTCCGCCACCCCGGGCGGGAGCTCCAGAACGCGTGTGCAATGCTTAGTCGTCAGTTCGACGATAAGTCCCCGAAGGGGGTGTTGTCCGTGACGATCGCTGAGACCGGACTTCCGCTGTTCGTCCTGGGCCAGGGCACCGACCCGCACAGCGAGCGTGGCGTGGACTGCCCGGGAGATCTCCCGCCCGCCTCCGACCCGGCTCTGGTCGAGCGTGCCCGCGCGGCCAGGGAGCGGCTCGGCGACCGCGTTTTCGTGCTCGGGCACCACTATCAGCGTGACGAGGTCATCCAGTTCGCGGACGTGACCGGAGACTCCTTCAAGCTCGCCCGCGACGCCGCGGCGCGGCCCGGCGCGGAGTACATCGTCTTCTGCGGCGTGCACTTCATGGCCGAGTCTGCCGACATCCTGACCGGAGACGACCAGAAGGTCGTCCTCCCCGACCTGGCCGCCGGCTGTTCGATGGCCGACATGGCGACCTTCACCCAGGTCGAGGACTGCTGGGACGCGCTCGATGACGCCGGGATCGCCGAACGGGTGGTCCCGATCACCTACATGAACTCCAGCGCGGACATCAAGGCCTTCTGCGGACGCCACGGGGGCGCCGTGTGCACCTCCTCCAACGCCAGGCGTGCACTGGAGTGGGCCTTCGAGCAGGGTGAGAAGGTCCTGTTCCTGCCCGACCAGCATCTCGGGCGCAACACCGCCGTGCTCGAGATGGGGCTGTCCCTGGACGACTGCGTCGTCTACAACCCGCACCGCCCGAACGGCGGGCTCACCCGGGAACAGCTCGAGAACGCCAAGATGATCCTGTGGAAGGGCCACTGCTCGGTCCACGGCAGGTTCACGGCCGGCTGCGTCGACGAGGTGCGCGCCCGCATCCCAGGCGTCAACGTGCTCGTGCACCCCGAATGCCGCCACGAGGTCGTGACGAAGGCCGACTACGTGGGCTCGACCGAGTACATCATCAGGACCCTGCAGGAGGCGCCCGCCGGATCCGCGTGGGCCGTGGGCACCGAGCTGAACCTGGTCAAGCGCCTCGGCCAGATGTTCCCGGACAAGACGGTCACCTTCCTGGACCGGACCGTGTGCTACTGCTCGACCATGAACCGGATCGACCTGCCTCACCTGGTCTGGGCGCTGGAGTCGCTGGCCGCGGGCGAGGTCGTCAACCAGATCACCGTGGACCCCGACACCACGCACTGGGCGAAGGTGGCGCTGGACCGGATGCTCGCCCTTCCGTGACGAGCGGCGCGCCCCGCCGTGCGGACCTCCGTACGGCGGGGCGGCTCACAGACCGGGGGCGCCCCACACGGGGAACCAGCGGGACAGGTCGGACTCGATCTTGAGCTCGCCGGCCAGGACCCCGCGTACCTGCAGTTCCAAGGCGTTGTCGCGCTGTGTGCCCCGCGCCGGGGCGAAGGGGTAGAACGTGCCCTGCTTGTAGAGGTAGACGATCGCGAGCGTGCGGTTCGAGGGGTCGGAGAACGTCACTATCGAGCACAGGAGCGACGGCCCGAAGCCCGCGGCCTCCAGCGACGAGTTGACGCCGTGCAGGTCGGTGACGAGGGCGGGCACGTCGGGGTTGCGGACCAGGAGCCACGTGTAGCCGTAGGAGTCCTGGGACACCTCGACCTTGCCCAGCAGATCCGCGATGTCCTTCTCCAGCTGCGCGAACGCGCCGCCCTCCGCGGCCCGGAACGCAACGGAGCCGGCGCCTGTGGGCGTGAAGCCCGTCGCGGCCTGCAGCGTCACGGCGGCCGAGGGCAGCGCGAACAGGGCGTCGAGATCCGGTTGCGCGGGCTTCGTACGTCCGAGCAGCGAGTCGAGCCAGCCCATCAGCGGCCCAGAGCGGCGGAGATCTGCGCCAGCTGGTCCAGCCTGCGCTCCAGGGGAGGGTGGGTGGAGAACAGCGCGGCGACGCTCTGGCCGGACAGCGCGGGGGTGAAGTAGAAGGCGTTGAACGCCTGGGCCTCGCGCAGGTCCCGTGTGGGGATGCGGGCGATCTCCCCGCTGACCTTCACCAGGGCGCTCGCGAGCGCCGACGGCCGCTGCGTGAGGTACGCCCCCGCCCGGTCGGCGGCGAGCTCGCGGTACCGGGACAGGGCCCGGGTCAGCAGGAAGCTCACGGCGTAGACGAGCGCGGACACGAGCAGGATGATCAGGCCGATGGGCGGCCCGTTGTTGCTGTCCCGGCGGCCCCCGAGGCCGGTGTACAGCGCGAACCGCGTCATGAGCCCGGCGACGATCCCGAGGAACGAGGCGATCGTCATCACCGCGACGTCCCGGTGGGCGACGTGGGACATCTCATGGGCGAGAACGCCTTCGAGCTCGTTGGCGTCCAGCCGGCGCAGGATCCCCGTGGTCACGCACACGACCGCGTTCTTCTGGTTGCGCCCGGTGGCGAAGGCGTTGGGGATGTCGGAGTCGGCGATCGCCACCCGCGGCTTGGGCATGTCGGCCATCGCCGTGAGCCGGTCGATGATGCCGTGGAGCTCGGGCGCCTCCTCGGGGGAGACCTCCCGTCCGTGCATCGCGAACAAGGCGATCTTGTCCGAGAAGAAGTACTGCACGAGCAGGAGGCCCGCGGCGATCACCAGGACCACGACGGCCTGCACGCCCAGCGAGATCAAGATGGCCATGAAGACCACGTAGAGCAGGCCGAGCAGGAACATCGTCACGGTCATCCGCACGGACAGACCGCGATCGGGCGCGAATCTGGTGCGGGCCATCAGCCAGGGATGAGCCCGGTGTCCCCGAGCATCTCCCGCACCTCCTCGATCGAAGCGTCGGCAGGAGGAAGGATCAGCTCGGACGGCTCGAGCGAGTCGTCCGGAAGGGCCTTGCCCACCTGCCGGACCTTTTCCAGCAGCGCGTGCAGCTTGGTGCGGAAGACTTCCTCGTCATCGGACTCGATGGCCGCCTCGAGCTCCACGTCCAGGGTGTTCAGGACGTCGATGTCGGCCGCGCCGATCTCGACCTGCCCCTCACCCATGATGCGAACGATCACAGTCCCTCCCCCTGCTGGCGGTACTGCTGCTGGGTGGGCTGCTGCGCCGGCTGCCCGGGCTGACCCGCCTCGATGGCGCTCTTCGGCGCCGGGCCCTGGCCCAGCTCGGCCTTCATCTTGGCGATCTCGAGCTCCACGTCCGAGCCGCCGCCCATGCGGTCGAGCTCGGCCTGGATGTCGTCGCGCTGGCCGGTGAAGTCCTCGAGGGCGCCGCTGGCGAGCAGTTCGTCGATCGCGCCCGCGCGAGCCTGCATCTGAGCGGTCTTGTCCTCGGCCCGCTGGATCGCGAGGCCGACGTCGCCCATCTCCTCGGAGATGCCGGAGAACGCCTCGTTGATCCGCGTCTGCGCCTCGGCAGCCGTGTAGGTGGCCTTGATGGTCTCCTTCTTCGTGCGGAAGGAGTCCACCTTGGTCTGCAGCCGCTGGCTGGCGAGGGTGAGCTTCTCCTCCTCGCCCTGAAGGTTGCCGTACTGGATGCGAAGGTCGGCGATCTGCGTGTTCACACCGTTGCGGCGGCTGAGTGCCTCACGTGCCAGGTCCTCGCGACCGGCCGACAGGGCCTGCCTGCCCTGGTTCTCCAGCTTGGCGGCCTGACCCTCAAGCTGGTTGATCTGCAGCTCCACCCGCTTACGGCTGGTGGCCACGTCCGCCACGCCCCGGCGCACCTTCTGGAGCAGCTCCAGCTGCCGCTGGTAGGAGTAGTCAAGGGTTTCCCGCGGATCTTCCATCTTGTCCAAAGCCTTGTTGGCCTTGGACTTGAAGATCATGGAAAGTCTCTTCATCACGCTCATGCGCGTCGGCCGTCCCCTTCTCAAGGTTGTGCGTGGGTGACCCCAGCCGTTCCAGCCCTCCGATAAGCGGTGCAACCGCCTGGGTTCACCCTACGCATAACGCGCGAGGGCGTCACTAAGTTGCACTCCCGGTAGGCTGGGCGGCGTGTTCCGACGCCGTATCCAGATGCCTACGGACGACTCCCCCGTCCCTGTAGCTGATCCTAAACCCCACGCGACTCCGGGCAAGGGGCGTCCCACCCCCAAGCGGAGCGAGTCACAGGGGCGCCGCCGCATGCCCATGACGGCTCCCTCCAACCGCAAGGAGGCCTACCGCCTCCAGCGCGATCGCGACAAGACGGCACGCCTGCGCGAGCGGGAGGGCAGGCTGCGCGGCGACGAGCGGTATCTTCAGCCCCGCGACCGCGGTCCGGTGCGGAAGTTCGCGCGGGACTGGGTCGACTCGCGCCGGGTCCCCTGGGCGTACGCCCTGCCGGCGATCCTCGCCCTGCTGATCCTCACGGTGATCCCGTTCCCGACGGAGATCAGGGCGTTCTTCTTCTACATCTACAACTACTCGGTGCCCGTCATGGTGCTCCTGCTGCCGCTGTCGTACTTCATGGCGCTGCGGGTCAAGAAGGCGGCGGCCGAGAAGTTCCCCGGCGAGAACCTCAAGGGCGTCGGCTTCTACGCCGCCATGCGCGCGCTGCAGATGCGCCCGCTGCGCTATCCGAAGCCCACCGTCCGCCCGGGGGGCGCGCCCGTTCCTCCCAAGGTCTGATTCCGTACGGCGGAGCACGCAATTCACGCCGCGGCTCTTCCGCCACGGCCCGCTCGATCACGGCACGGCGCCGGCGGCCTCCACGGCCGCCGGCGCCGTCGTCGTTTCCGCCGTCACCTGTGAAGTGAATGGATCCGCCCCGGGCGCCTTCTTTCACCGCAAACCAGGCGTCCGACCTCGAATCACATCGGATCGGCCGGGGTTCCGTCGTCCCGAACCCCCGGCCGATCCAAGGTGCGGCCAAGTTCCGCCTCCCCCTGGCGTTTTCACGATGATCTTCGAGGACTCCGCCGCTATGCTCCGGGATTTGCCGTCGGGTCGCTGGGGGGCGAATCGATCTCGACAAGGGGCGGAGTCATGGACACCAGCAGGCGGAAGTTCTTCGGGCTCGCGACGGCCGTGGCCGTGGCGGGCGTCACGGCGCCCGTGCAGGCCGCGAACGCCGGGCAGGCGGCCGAGGTCCCCGGGACGCCGGTTCCCTCCGGGACGCCGGAGCCTCAGGGAACGCCGGGGACGGCCGGGGAGCCGGGCGCGGGCGACGCCGGGCCGGCCGGAGGCGGCGGCGAGTCTTCGGGCCTCGCCGGAGCGGACCGGCCGGTGACGGCCACGCTGACACCGTTCGCCGATCCTCTTTTCATCCCTCCCCTGATCAGGCCGGCGAGCGAGGCGCTGACGATCGAGATGCGGGCCGTGGCCAGGCGCCTGCACTCGGAGCTTCCGCCGACCCGGCTGTGGACCTATGAGGGCAGCTCCCCCGGCCCCACGATCGAGGTGCGCCGCGAGCAGCGGCTGCGGGTCGCCTGGACCAACCGGATCGAGAACGAGACCGTCCCGGTGACGGCGGTGCAGGTGTTCGCCGAGGTCGGCAAGCCCACACTGCCGAACACGCTGCCCGGCGCCGGTGGCGCGGTGCCGCGCGACGACGTCGCCGGGATCCCGCCCTGGCTGGTCGTCCACCTGCACGGCGCGATCACCGGGGGCGGGCAGGACGGCTGGTCGGAGAACGGGCACCTGGCGGGCGAGGTGCAGTACTCGGAGTACCTGAACAAGCAGCCCTCCGCGGCCCTTTGGTACCACGACCACGCGATGCACACCTCGACCTGGACCCTGTTCGCCGGCCTGTTCGGCATGTACTGGATCAGGGACGAGGAGGAGGACGCGCTCAACCTGCCGAAGGGCGAGCACGAGGTGCCCCTCGTCCTGTGCGACAGGAACTTCGAGACCGACGAGCGCGGCCTGCTCACCGGCAGGCTCCTGCACAAGGTGACGTTCAGGAACGAGATCCAGCCGGTCACGCGGCCGTTCGAGGGTCCGTACACGCTGGTGAACGGGATCATCTGGCCCCACATGGACGTCGAGCCCCGCTGGTACCGGTTCCGCGTGCTCAACGCGTCCAATTCCCGGACCTTCCGGCTCGCGCTGATCGACGAGTCGACCGGCGGGCCCGTCACCGGCGTGGTCAAGCAGATCGGCACCGACGGCGGCCTGCTCCCCGCCCCCGTGCCGATCGAGCCGTTCGTCTCCCTCGCGTCGGGCGAACGCGCGGACCTGCTGATCGACTTCGGCGCGCACCAGGGCAAACGCCTTCGCCTGGTCAACACCCTCGCCGGCACGACGCCGGGAGAGCCCGCGCCTGGCATCCCGTACCCCGAGGTGATGCAGTTCCGCGTGGGCGGCGGGCATGCGGCGGGACGTGCCCGCGAGAAGGAGAGCAGCGGGCAGGAGACCAGGGCGGGCGGCGACACGTTCACCCTGCCGCGCGTCGTCTCCCCCTCCTTCGTGCGGACGACGCACGACAGCCTCCCGGTGAACCGCACGCACCGGGTCGTGCTCACCAAAGTCGGCGGGGGCAAGCACTCCGAGATGTGGGAGATGGAGAAGGTGCGCGCCGACACCGTCGATCTCGGGACCGACGGGATCGTCCAGCTCAAGACGGCAGACGGCAACGTGCTCACCTACCGGCGCATCGCCAACGGGCCGGACGACGTCGTCAACTACTTCGCGATGGAGGGCGCCTGGGAGCTATGGACGTTCATCAACGCCACCGACTTCCCGCACCCGATGCACATCCATCTGATGCGCTTCCAAGCCCTTTCTCGGGATATCTACGACATCAGTGGATTCGACGCGACGCTCGGCGGCACGACCAAGCCCATCGCGTACAAGCAGGCGGGGGTGCTGGAGGAGGGCGAGAAGGGCCTCAAGGACGTCATCCAGGTGGGCGTGAACGAGGTCGTCACCATCGCCGGCCGGTTCGAGGGCGCCACCGGGCGCTTCGCGTACCACTGCCACCTGCTGGAGCACCAGGACGAGGGCATGATGCGCCCGCTCGTGGTCTATCCGCACGCGGTGATGACCATGCGCGGCGCTCACGGCCACATGTGACGCCGTCTGCTCTAGTGTGTCGGATCATGGAACACCGCCATCTCGGCCGCAGCGGCCTCATGGTCAGTGAGATCAGCTACGGCAACTGGATCACCCACGGTTCCCAGGTCGAGGAGGACGCGGCGCGCGCGTGCGTGCAGGCGGCGCTCGACGAGGGCATCACCACGTTCGACACCGCCGACGTCTACGCGGGGACGAAGGCCGAGGAAGTTCTCGGGCGCGCGCTGAAGGGCGTCCGCCGCGAGTCGCTGGAGATCTTCACCAAGGTCTACTGGCCGACCGGCCCCGGTCGCAACGACCGCGGCCTGTCCCGCAAGCACATCACCGAGTCGATCCACGGATCGCTCCGGCGTCTGCAGACCGACTACGTCGACCTCTACCAGGCGCACCGCTACGACGCGGAGACGCCGCTCGAGGAGACCCTCAAGACCTTCGACGACCTCGTACGGCAGGGCAAGGTGCTGTACGTCGGGGTCAGCGAGTGGACGGCCGACCAGATCGCCCGGGCGCTCAAGATCGCCGATGACATGGGCTTCGACCGGATCGTCTCCAACCAGCCGCAGTACTCCATGTTGTGGCGGGTCATCGAGTCCGAGGTCGTCCCCCTGTCGGAGAAGGAGGGCATCGGCCAGGTCGTCTTCTCGCCGATCGCACAGGGCGTGCTCACGGGCAAGTACCTGCCCGGTCAGCCGCCGCCCGCGGGATCGCGCGCGACCGACGAGTCCGGCGGGGCCAACTTCATCAGCCGCCTCCTCCACGACGACGTGCTCGAGCGCGTGCAGGAGCTCAAGCCCGTCGCCGCGGACCACGGCCTCACGATGGCCCAGCTCGCCGTCGCGTGGGTGCTGCAGAACCCCAACGTGTCGTCGGCGATCGTGGGCGCGACCCGTCCCGAGCAGGTGAAGGACAACGTCAAGGCGTCAGGCGTCACTCTCGGCGCGGACACCATGAAGAAGATCGACGACGTGCTCGGCTCCGTGGTCGAGCGCGACCCCGCCAAGACGGTCAGCCCCGCCAGGCGCCCCTAACAGATCAGGCCTGGCGCAGGGACATCCCCGAATATTCGACGCGCTCGTCCTCCATCAGCGTGACCTGCTCGACACCGCTCTCGAGCAGGTCACGCCAGGTCTCGCCCAGCCATGACTCGGCGTCGGCCTGGCTGGAGAAGATCTCACGCGGCAGCGGCCGGTCCGTCAGCTCGCCGCCCTTGGCGTCCTCGTAGCGCCAGCGCCATGTCATTCCCGCACGTCCCTTCCGCCGTCCTCGCCACGAAGGTCTCCCCCTCGCGTGATCCAGCCGACCCTATATCGGCATGGGCTCGGCGAGGCCGAGGCGCGGACCGGGAACATGGGGGCGGCCCGTGAAGGACAGGACGCGAAGAACAGGAGTCGGCATGGAGGTCTACCTGGAGGGCACGGCCGGGCCCGGGGGCTGGCCGTCCCCCGGCTGCGGATGCGCGTCCTGCGGACGCCTGTCCCCCGGGCACCGCGGACCGGCCTCGATCCTGCTGGACGGCCGGGTACGGCTCCCGCACGCGGAAGGCCGGCTGCCGGACGGATACCGGCTCAGGCGGGGTCCCGACGGAGACGAGATCGTCACGCCCGACGGAGGACGCCTGCTGCACGCCGGTTCCGCCCGGTGGGCCGTCTCGGAGCCGTACGCGGCGGAGCCCTTCGATCTCGTGCTCATCGACCTTCTCGACCGGCCCGAGCACCTCGGCGACCTGCGCCGGCGCGGGCTGGTGGCCCCTCACACCCGGGTGGTCGCCGTGGGGGTCGACCACCGTGTCACCTCAGAAGCCGAGCTGAGCAGAAGGCTCGCGTTCTGGGACGCGGAGGCGGTGCCCGACGGCACCTCGATCAGGACGACCGCCGGCGGCGGGCCGTACGAGGCGGCTCCGCCGCGACGCGGCCGCACGCTGCTGCTCGGCGGCTCCCGTTCCGGCAAGTCGGCGGAGGCCGAGCTGCGGGTGGCCACCGATCCCGGCGTCACCTATGTCGCGACGGGACCGTCGGGCGGGGACGACCCGTCCTGGCTGGCCCGGGTGAAGGCCCACCGGGAGCGGCGGCCCGCCCACTGGCTGACGGTGGAGACCACCGATCTCGCCCCCCTGCTCCTCGATCCGCCGGGGACGCTCCTGATCGACGGGCTCGGCACCTGGCTGGCGGCGGTCTTCGACGAGTACGGCGCATGGCCAGGCCAGTCCGCCTCTGTGACTCCCGCGGACGGCTCAGCGCTTCCCCCGGACGACACGCCGATCTCCGCGGCCGACCGCGTCACGCGGCGGTGCGACGATCTCGTGGCGGCCTGGCGACGCGCCCCGGGCCGGGTCGTGGCGGTGAGCGACGAGGTCGGGCTCGGGGTCGTCCCCGCCACCGCGAGCGGGCGGCTGTTCCGCGACGCGCTCGGCCGGCTCAACCAGCGGCTCGCGCAGGAGTCGGAAGACGTGGCCCTGGTCGTCGCCGGACGGGTGCTGCCGCTGCCTCTCTGAGGCAGGCCGTCCGGGTCGCTACGATCGTCCGTCGTGTCCGGAACGCCGCGCCAGCCTGGTCTCCTGTCCGCATGGCGGTTCACGGTCGGCATGCTGACCGTGTTCCCGGTGCGCGCCGAGGCCGTCGACCGCACGGTCGCCGGCCGGGGCATGGCTCTGGCGCCCTTCGCCGGGATGCTGCTCGGGCTCGTGGCGGCGGCGGTCCTCCTCGTCGCGGACGGCCTGTCGGGGTCCGCGCCCCTGGCCGCGGCACTCGCCGTCGGGACGCTGGCCTGGCTGACCCGGGGACTCCATCTGGACGGTCTGGCCGACCTCGCCGACGGGCTGGGCAGCCGCGCCCCGTCGCAGCGGGCGCTCGACATCATGAAGCAGTCGGACATCGGTCCGTTCGGCGTGGTCACACTGATTTTCACGCTCCTCGTCCAGGTCGGCTCACTCGCGCGGATCCAGGCCGCCGCACCGCCCTTCACCGGCGCGCTCGCCCTCGTGGCCGCCTGCGCCGCGGGCAGACTCGCCGTGACCTGGGCCTGCCGTGACGGCGTTCCGCCCGCCCGCCCCGACGGCCTCGGCGCTCTGGTCGCCGGTGCCGTACGGCGACGTCACGCGATCGCGGCGACGGCGGCGACCGCGGGCGTCCTCGCCCTCGCCGCGTTCGCGATCCGCGCCGGGGCACCGCCCGTCTGCCCGTTCAACCCGGACCAGTGGGCGGCCGGCCTGTGCGCGTCGGCCGGCGCCTCCGCGAGCGCGTCGCTGGCCCTCGTCCTCGCGCTGGTGCTCGCGCCCGCCGCCGGGCTCGGCACCGCGGTCCTGCTGCGCCGGCGTGCCGTACGACGACTGGGCGGCGTCACGGGCGACGTGCTCGGCGCGCTGGTGGAGATCTCCGCGACGGTCACCCTGCTGGTGTGGGCCCTGGTCTGACAGACCGGTCCGGGATCGGCTCCCGGCGCGGACGGCTTCGCCGGGAATCGTGCATGATCACGAATCGTGACTCACCGGGCGAGACACGTGATCACCGAATCCGTGCATGATCACGCCGGGGATCGTGGCCGGTCAGGCCTTATCTCACCGAGCTTCTGCATGATCACGCGAGAGAGGGGGGCGGGCGGGGATTCGTAGGACGAACCCTCGTTTATGCGTCGGGGAGTAAGCAGGGCTAGCATCGGCTCACGTGACCACAGTGCGCCTCAACGCCTCTCAATCTGTCTCCATCGAGACCGATGCATTGATCGTCGGCATCCACGCGACTCCGGAAGGACCCCGGACCGCTCCCGGTGCGGACGGACTCGACCAGGCCTTCGACGGCCGCCTCGCGGAAATCCTCACCACCGTGGGGTTCGCGGGCAAGGCCGAAGAGATCGCCAAGATCCCGACGTTCGGGGCGTTGCCCGCACCGGTCGTCATCGCCGTGGGCCTCGGCGCCGTCCCCGACGGCGACTATGACCTGGAGACCCTGCGCCGCGCCGCCGGCGCCGCCTCCCGGAGCCTCGCCGGCACGGCCTCCGCCGTCCTGGCGCTGCCCGCCGCCACCGCCGCGCAGGCCGAGGCGGTCGCGATCGGCGGCCTGCTGGGCGCCTACACCTTCACGAAGTACCGCACCAACGGCGGCGGGAAGGCCCCGGTCGGCGAACTGGTCGTGTCGTCCTCCGCCGCGGGCGCCGAGGAGGCGCTGGGGCACGCCACCACGCTGGCAGGCGTCGTCGGCCTGGTCCGCGACCTCGTCAACACTCCTCCGTCCGACCTGTGGCCCGGCAAGTTCGCCGAGATCGCCCAGGAGGTCGGGGCCGAGGCGGGTCTGACCGTCGACGTGCTCGACGACGAGGAGCTCAGGAAGAACGGCTACGGCGGCATCGTCGGCGTCGGCCAGGGCTCGATCAGGCCGCCCCGCCTCGTGCGGCTCGGCTACAGCCACCCCGAGGCCACCCGGAAGGTCGCCTTCGTCGGTAAGGGCATCACGTTCGACTCCGGCGGCCTGTCGCTCAAGCCCGCCGCCTCGATGGACTGGATGAAGTCCGACATGGGTGGCGCGGCCGCCGTGCTCGGCGCCCTCCTCGCGGTCTCCCGGCTCGGCCTGGCCGTCAACGCCGTCGGCTACCTCTGCCTCGCGGAGAACATGCCGTCCGGTTCGGCCCAGCGCCCCTCCGACGTGCTCCACACCTACAGCGGCAAGACGGTCGAGGTCCTCGACACCGACGCCGAGGGCCGCCTGGTGCTGGTCGACGGCATCGCCCGCGCCGCTGAGGACTCGCCGGACCTGATCGTGGACGTCGCCACCCTCACCGGTGCGCAGATCGTCGCGCTCGGCTGGCGTACGGCCGGCGTCATGTCCAACGACGACGCCCTGCGCGCGGAGGTCGTGGAGATCGCCGGCGGCCAGGGCGAGAGCGCCTGGGGCATGCCGCTCCCCGAGGAACTGCGCAAGGGCCTCGACTCCCCGGTGGCCGACATCGCCAACCTCCAGCCCGAGCGCTGGGGCAGCATGCTCGCCGCGGGCATCTTCCTGCGGGAATTCGTTCCCGGCGGCATCCGTTGGGCACATGTCGACATGGCAGGCCCCGCGTTCAACAAGGGTGAGCCGCACGGGTACACGCCCAAGGGCGGCACCGGAGCCATCACCCGCACGCTGATCGGCATCGCCGAGCGTTACGCCGGCAACTGAACCCCGATCTTCACAGACAAATGAAAAGATGCTGTCGGATCGATCCGGCGGTGCGTGAATCCAGCGAGGAGCATTCCAGTGGCTGATGGCAGCGGCCCCTTCGACATCGTGATCCTGGGCGGCGGTAGCGGCGGTTACGCCTGCGCCCTGCGCGCGGCGGAGTTCGGCCTCAACGTCGTCCTCATCGAGAAGGACAAGGTCGGCGGCACCTGTCTGCACCGGGGCTGTATCCCGACCAAGGCTCTGCTGCACGCGGCGGAGCTGGCCGACCAGGCCCGCGAGGGCGAGTCCTTCGGCGTCCGCACCAAGCTCGAGGGCATCGACGTCCCCGGCGTCCACTCCTACAAGGACAAGGTCGTCAGCGGGCTCTACAAGGGCCTCGCCGGCCTCATCAAGAGCAAGAAGATCACCGTGGTCGAGGGCGAGGGCCGCCTGTCCGGCCCCAACCGCGTCACGGTCGGCGACCAGGTCTTCGAGGGCCGCAACGTCGTGCTGGCGACCGGTTCCACGCCGAAGTCGCTGCCCGGCCTCGACATCGACGGCGACAAGGTCATCTCCAGTGAGCACGCGCTGGTCCTCGACCGCGTGCCGTCCTCGGTGATCGTCCTCGGCGGCGGCGTGATCGGCGTGGAATTCGCCAGCGTGTGGCGTTCCTTCGGCGCCGAGGTCACGATCGTCGAGGCGCTCCCCCACCTGCTCCCGCTGGAGGACGAGTCCAACTCCAAGCTGCTCGAGCGCGCCTTCCGCCGCCGCGGCATCAAGTACGAGCTGGGCGCCCGGTTCGAGAGCGTCAAGACCACCGACACCGGTGTGGTCGTCACCCTGGAGAACGGCAAGACCCTCGACGCCGAGCTGATGCTCGTCGCCGTCGGGCGCGGACCGGTCTCCGCCGGCCTCGGCTACGAGGAGGCGGGCGTCGCGGTCGACCGCGGCTACGTGCCGGTCAACGAGTACTGCCAGACCAACGTGCCCGGCGTGTACGCGGTGGGCGACCTCATCCCCACCCTGCAGCTGGCCCACGTCGGATTCGCCGAGGGCATCCTGGTCGCCGAGCACATCGCCGGCCTGAACCCGGTGCCGATCGACTACGACGGCGTGCCGCGCATCACCTACTCCGAGCCCGAGGTGGCGTCGGTCGGCATCAGCACGGCCGTCGCCCGGGAGCGGGGTCACGACGTCGTCGAGCTCACCTACAACCTCGCGGGCAACGGCAGGAGCAAGATCCTCCAGACTCAGGGCGAGGTCAAGGTCGTCTCCGAGCGCGACGGCCGGGTCCTGGGTGTGCACATGGTGGGCGGCCGTGTCGGCGAGCTCATCGCGGAGGCTCAGCTGATCTTCAACTGGGAGGCCACGCCCACCGACGTCGCCCAGCTGATCCACCCGCACCCCACCCAGTCCGAGGCTCTCGGCGAGGCGATGCTGGCTCTGGCCGGCAAGCCGCTGCACGTACACAACTGAAGCCCTCTAGGAAACGCGAGAGAGAAGGACCATGCCGGTCTCCGTAACAATGCCCCAGCTCGGTGAGAGCGTTACCGAGGGCACCGTCACCCGCTGGCTGAAGAGCGAAGGCGACCACGTCGAGGCGGACGAGCCGCTTCTCGAGGTGTCGACCGACAAGGTCGACACCGAGATCCCCTCCCCCTCGGCGGGCTATCTCACCAAGATCATTGTTGCTGAGGACGAGACCGTCGAGGTCGGCGCCGAACTCGCTCTGATCGACTCCAACGGCGCGGCCGCCGCTCCGGCACCCGCCGCGCCGCAGGCTCCCGCCGCCGCGCCCGAGCCCGAGCCCGCCCCCGAGCCGGCCCCCGCGCCGGTGCAGGCGGCACCCCCGGCGCCCGCCGCGCCGCAGGCTCCCGCCCAGCCTCCGGCACAGCCGATCTCCTCGATCCCGCAGCCCGCGCCGGCCGTCGTGACGCCGCCGCCCGCTCCGGCCCCCGCGCCGAGCCCGGCTCCCGTCTCGCCGATCGCCACCACGCCCGCCGTGGCGCCGACTCCGCTCCCCTCGACGGGCGAGAGCCCGTACGTCACGCCGCTGGTCCGCAAGCTCGCGGCCGAGCACGGCGTGGACCTGGAGGCGCTGACCGGCACCGGTGTCGGCGGCCGCATCCGCAAGCAGGACGTCATCGAGGCGGCCCGCGTGCAGCGCGAGCAGGCCGCCGCAGCCGCGCCCGCGCCCGCGCCCGCTCCGCAGGCGCCCGCCGCTCCGGCTCCCGTCCAGGCGGCGGCCCCCGCTCCGGCTCCCGAGCCGGTCCAGGTGGACACCACCCTGCGGGGCACCACCCAGAAGATGTCGCGCCTGCGCAAGGTCATCGCCGACCGGATGCTTGAGTCGCTGCAGACCTCCGCGCAGCTCACCACTGTCGTCGAGGTCGACGTGACGCGTGTCGCGACGCTGCGCTCGCGCGCCAAGGCGGCCTTCGAGGCCCGCGAGGGCGTGAAGCTGTCGTTCATGCCGTTCTTCGCCCTGGCCGCGATCGAGGCGCTGAAGGTTCACCCGAAGCTCAACGCCGTGATCAACGACGAGACGAGCGAGGTGACCTACCACGACGTCGAGAACCTCGGCATCGCGGTGGACACCGAGCGCGGCCTCATCGTCCCGGTCGCCAAGAACGCCGGTGACCTGAACATCGCCGGCCTGGCCCGCAAGATCGCCGACCTCGCGGAGCGCACCCGCACCAACAAGATCGGCCCCGACGAGCTGACCGGCGGGACGTTCACGCTGACCAACACCGGCAGCCGCGGCGCCCTGTTCGACACGCCGATCCTGAACAAGCCGCAGGTCGGCATGCTCGGCACCGGCTCGGTCGTGAAGCGCCCCGTCGTCGTGGACACCCCCGAGGGCGAGGTCATCGCGGTCCGCTCGATGGTCTACCTGGCGCTGACGTACGACCACCGCCTGGTCGACGGCGCCGACGCCGCGCGCTTCCTCACCACGATCAAGCGCCGCCTCGAGGAGGGCCGTTTCGAGGGCCAGCTCGGGCTCGCCTGACGAGGGTTCTCGCCCGGGTCTCGTCCTGGAAGGTCCATGTCCGCCCGGCATCCGGGTGGACCGTAAGGAAGCCGCCTCGCCGTCGTGCGGGGCGGCTTCCGCCGTTCCACGGGTGTCCCGCCGCGGGCGCGCCGCCGTTCCACGGGTGCCCTCCTGAAGGCGGTCCCGGCCGGAAACCCCGCATCGGCGGGCGAGGTGGGGTAGAAGCCCTACCGTGGACGAAACGACGATCGCGGTGACCGGCTCGTCCGGTCTGCTCGGCTCGGCCCTCATCGAGTCCCTGCGAGGGCCGGGAACCCGGATCCTCAGACTTGTACGACGCTGCCCGCAAAACCCGGACGAGGCCTTCTGGGACCCGGCGGGAGGGGTTCTGGCGCCCGCGGCCCTGGAGGGCGTGGACGCGGTCGTCCATCTCGCGGGGGCGAGCGTCGGCGACCGCAGATGGACGCCCGAGTACAAGCGCAAGCTCCTGGCCAGCCGGGTGGCGGGAACCCGCACCCTGACGAAGGCCCTGGCCGTACTGGAACGGAAGCCGCGGGTCCTGCTGTCCGGTTCCGCTGTCGGGTTCTACGGCGACACGGGAGACCGGGTCGTCGACGAGACCGCGCCGCCGGGCCAGGGGTTCCTCGCCGGCCTGGCGCGGGAGTGGGAGCACGCGGCAGAACCGGCGGAGAAAGCGGGCATCCGGGTCGCGCGGCTGCGTACGGGGTTCGTGGTCAGCGGGCACGACGGAGCGCTCGGCCGGTTGATTCCGATTTTCAAGATGGGGGCGGGGGCAGTGCTGGGAAGCGGCGGGCAGTACATGTCGTGGATCTCCCTGCCCGACTGGGTGTCCGCAGCCCGCTTCCTCCTGGAGGACGAGGGGATGTCGGGGCCCGTCAACCTGACGGCGCCCGAGCCGGTGACGAACGCCGAGTTCACCAGGGAACTGGCCAAGGCCCTGCACCGGCCGACCATGCCCGTCCCCGCCCCGGCCTTCGCGCTGCGGCTCGCGCTCGGGGAGTTCGCGCAGGAGGGACTCCTCATCGGCCAGCGCGCCCTCCCCCGGCGTCTGCTCGACGCCGGCCACCGGTTCGCCCATCCCACCCTCGGAGAGGCACTGGCGGCCGTACTCTAGTGAGTCCTTCTTCTGACACTGGAGTGAACAATGGGCCGGATCGGGCAGTCGCACATCGTCGCGATCGGCGGAGGGTCGTTCCGGCAGACGGAGCGGTACGGCTTCATCGAGCCGACCGGCCTGCTCCGGTACGTGCTCGACCTCACCGGCGAGGACCGCCCGAAGCTGGGCCTGCTCGCGACCGCGACCGGTGACGACGCCGACTGGCTGCTCAAGATGTACGGCGCGTTCAGCCGCTGGGACGTCGAGGTCAGCCACCTGACCGTCTTCCCCATGCCGAACGTCGAGGACCCCCGCGAGTGGATCCTCGACCAGGACGCCATCTACGTCAGCGGCGGAAGCGTCGCCAACCTCGCCGCCCTGTGGCGGCTGCACGGCATCGACGAGGCGTTCGCCGAAGCCTGGCGGGCCGGCGTCGTGCTGTCCGGCCAGAGCGCGGGCGCCCTGTGCTGGCACGTCGGCGGCAACACCGACTCCTTCGGGCCCGCGTTGCGGCCCTGGGCCGAGGGACTCGGCCTGCTGCCCTACTCCTGCGGTGTGCACTACAACTCCGACGGCCAGCGCCGCAAACTGCTGCACGAGTCCGTGGCGTCCGGCGAACTGCCCGAGGGATACGCCGCGGACGAGGGCGTCGCCCTCCACTACGTAGGCACCGAATTCATCCAGGCGGTCACCGTCGATCCCAGCGGTTACGCCTACCGCGTCGAGCGTGACGGCGCCGGGGTCAAGGAGTTCCGTATCGAACCTCGTCAGCTGGCCTCTACCCTTTAGTGCGTGAAGGGCTTGGCCATCGTCCGGATGGGTGTCGACGTTCCGTACGAGCAGACGTGGAGCACGCAGCGGCGTGCGCACGAACGGCGGGTGGCCGGCAGGATCTCTGATCTGTGCCTCATGCTGGAGCACGCGCCCGTCTACACGGCGGGCAAGCGGACCCGTCCGCACGAGCGGCCGGCCGACGGGACTCCGGTCATCGACGTCGACCGCGGCGGGAACATGACCTGGCACGGCCCCGGCCAGCTCGTCGGGTACCCCATCCTCCGGATCGACGACGTCACCGCCTACGTGCGTCTCCTCGAGGACGTGCTGATCCAGGTCTGCTCCGACTTCGGGGTCACGGCGGGCCGGGTGCCGGGCCGGGGCGGGGTGTGGGTGCCGGGCGATCCCGCCGGAGGTCTGGACGACCGCAGGCTGGGCAGCATCGGCATCCGGGTGTCCCGCGGCGTGACCATGCACGGCTTCTCGCTCAACTGCGTGAACGACCTGAGCTGGTAC
The DNA here is from genome assembly GCF_016862895.1 of Planotetraspora kaengkrachanensis. GTDB lineage: Bacteria > Actinomycetota > Actinomycetes > Streptosporangiales > Streptosporangiaceae > Planotetraspora > Planotetraspora kaengkrachanensis. The sequence continues at coordinate 360,364 of NZ_BONV01000001.1, forward strand.
GGCCGCATCCAGCCGCCCGGCGACGGCGGCGTGACCTCGCTCACGGCGGAGACCGGACGGCGCATCACCGTCGAGCAGGTCATCCCCATCGCGGGAAAGCGGCTGGCCGAAGCCCTCGGCGCCGAGGCGTACGACCTGTACGAGGAAGATTTGGCCGAGGTAATAAGCTGAACGCGTGACGGTTGCACCAGAAGGCCGCAAGCTCCTCCGCCTGGAGGTGCGCAACAGCCAGACCCCCATTGAGAAGAAGCCGCCGTGGATCAAGACGCGGCTGCACAACGGCCCCAACTTCAACGAGATCAAATCCCTGGTGCAGGGCGCGGGCCTGCACACGGTCTGCCAGGAAGCCGGATGTCCCAACATCTCGGAGTGCTGGGAGGACCGGGAGGCCACCTTCCTCATCGGCGGTGACCAGTGCACCCGGCGCTGCGACTTCTGCCAGATCGACACCGGCAAGCCGGCCGAGTACGACCGGGACGAGCCGCGTCGCGTGGCCGAGTCGGTGCGCCAGATGGGCCTGCGGTACGCCACGGTGACCGGCGTCGCCCGTGACGACCTGCCCGACGGCGGCTCCTGGCTGTACGCGGAGACCGCGCGGCAGATCCACGCGGAGATCCCCGGCTGCGGCGTCGAGTTGCTCGTTCCCGACTTCAACGGCGACGGCGGGCAACTGGAGGAGGTCTTCTCCGCCAAGCCCGAGGTCTTCGCGCACAACATCGAGACCGTGCCGCGGATCTTCAAGCGGATCAGGCCCGCCTTCCGCTACGAGCGGTCGCTGAATGTCATCACCCTGGCCCGCGAGGCCGGGCTCGTGACCAAGTCGAACCTGATCCTCGGCATGGGCGAGGAGCGCTCGGAGATCACCCAGGCACTCCACGACCTGCACGACGCAGGTTGCGACCTGGTCACGATCACGCAGTACCTCCGGCCCACGCCACGCCACCACCCGGTGGACCGGTGGGTGAAGCCGGAAGAGTTCGTCGAGCTGCAGCGGGAGGCCGAGGAGATCGGCTTCGCCGGCGTCATGTCCGGACCGCTCGTGCGCTCGTCCTACCGTGCGGGGCGTCTGTACCAGCAGGCGATCGCCGCGCGGCAGACTCTGTAATCGGTCTCGTTTTCATTAATCGACCTAGAGATTTGTATCCTTCGAACCATGGCGAAAGACCCCGCGGCTCCCGGACGGCTCAAGCAGATCCGGATGCTGGTCCAGATCACCAAGCAGGGCGATCCCAAGGCCATGCCGATCGTGTACGCATCGGCCCTCGGGACGCTCGTCGTGTTCGTGGTGCTGGGCCTGTTCTTCGGCTGGACCTGGTACGTCACCGGCGTGTTCGCCGCCCTGCTGGTCGGCATGTTCCTGTTCGGCCGCAGGTCGCAGCGCGCGCAGTACTCGATGATGGACGGGCAGCCCGGCGCCAGCCTCGCCGTGATGAAGAACATGCGGGGTAACTGGTACGTCGACGACAAGCCGGCGGCGGTAAACCGCGACCAGGACGTGGTGTTCCGAGTCGTCGGCTACCCCGGCGTGGTCCTGGTCTCCGAAGGACCGGGGAACCGGGTGCAGCGCATGCTGGTCGCGGAGAAGAAGCGCATCCAGCGGGTCGCCGTGGACATCCCCGTGTACGACATCCAGTGCGGCAACGGCGAGGGCCAGGTGCCGCTGGCCAAGCTCCAGCGGCACCTGATGAAGCTCCCCCGCAACCTGAAGAAGCCGGTCGTCTCCGAGGTCAACAACCGCATGCGCGCGCTGACCCCGGCGATGCCGATTCCGAAGGGCCCGATGCCGCGCTCGCAGCGGCCCCGCTGATCCACGCGGGCCGCCTGGATCCCGTGTAGACGGGCCGCTGGAAGGTTCGAAAGTCTCGATGGACGTCGGCAGGAAAGCGGTCTCCCCCACGGAGACATCCCAGGCCAACCGGGGCTGGTGGGACGGCGAGGCCGACGACTACCAGGCGGAACACGGCGAGTTCCTCCGTGACGACGGTTTCATCTGGTGCCCTGAGGGGCTCGACGAGGCCGACGCGCACCTTCTCGGCGAGGTGGCGGGCAAGATCGTCCTGGAGGTGGGCTGCGGGGCCGGGCAGTGCGGCCGGTGGCTGGCCGCCCAGGGCGCCTCGGTGGCCGGGTTCGACCTCTCCTACCGGCAGTTGCAGCACTCCCGCCGCATCGACCTGTCGACCGGCGCGGCCCTGCCCGTCGTTCAGGCCGACGCCGAGGCTCTGCCGTTCGCGGACGGTTCGTTCGACCTCGCCTGCTCGGCCTTCGGGGCGCTGCCGTTCGTGGCGGACGCCGGGGCGGTGCTGGCCGAGGTCCGGCGGGTGCTCCGGCCGGGCGGACGGTTCGTCTTCTCCGTCAGCCATCCGATCCGGTGGGCCTTCCCCGACGACCCCGGGCCCGGGGGCCTCACGGCCGACCGCCCCTACTTCGACCGGACGCCGTACGTCGAGTTCTCCGACGACGGCGTGCCGTCTTATGTGGAACATCACCGGACCATGGGCGACTGGGTGGGCCTGATCGCGTCGTCGGGCCTCATCCTGACCGGACTGGCCGAGCCGGAGTGGCCGGAGGGACACACGCAGATCTGGGGCGGCTGGAGCCCCCTTCGCGGCCGGCTCTTGCCCGGAACCGCGATCTTCCAGTGCCTGCGGCCGTAGCGGCGGCCGCGGAACTCGCCGCGGCCGTGCCGTACGGGTGCGTCAGATCCTGACCACGACCGTGCCGGCGGCGCGGTCGTGCAGGCCGCGGCGGTCCCGGTCCCAGATCAGCGCCGGTACGGCGAGGCACAGCAGGAACGTGCGGATCAGCACCGGCAGGAACGCGGGACGGCCGCCCTCGAGCGCGGCCACCCGGATCCCGAACAGCCGCATGCCCAGGGTCATCCCCAGGGTGCCGACCAGCAGGACGTACTCCGCGGCGAAGACGGCCAGGCCGACCCAGCCCCGGTTCTGGGCGTCGGCTTGGAGCAGGCCGCCCGCGATCGCCACCGTGCACAGCAGCCAGTCGACCACGATGGCGGCGATCCTCCGGCCGAAGCCGGAGACCGAGCCGGATCCCTCTTCCGGCAGGCCCAGACGTTGTCCCGGGTAGCCCATGTCCACTCCGGCCGCGCGTACGCCTCCGAGCCAGGTCTGTGTCCATCGAGGCTGCCGGTCGCTCATGGTCCCCCAGCGTATCGGGGCCTGTGATCGGTCTTCCGCTCGGAGGCGAAGCCGTTCATCATGGGCACGGCGATCGGCTTATTTCCGCCTGTTTCATCCATGGGGAGGGAACGATGCGGCCGAAGGATCCCGACGACATCGACGCGCGTTTCGAAGCGCTGATCGCCCAGTTCGACAAGGACGAGATCAGGCGGCTCGTCGAGGAGGCCGAGGGCGTCGCCGGCGATCCCCAGGAGGAGCCGGGCGAGGAGCCCCCGCCCACTCCCCCGCGGCGCGTCGACCGCCGGGGGATGCTCCCGGTCGTGGTGATCGTGCTGTCCGGCCTGGTCGTGTTCATCGGTCTCGTCATCAGCCTCCGCCCCGGCATGCTCGGGGATCCCGGTCCCGGCGACACCCCCAGCCCCCGGTACGGCGAGGCCCCCACGGCCGCGCGGGCCGATCCGATCCTCACCCCCATCGCGGACGACGGGGCCGGGCAGGAGTTGCCCCGCCTCGCCGATCCCTTCGCCGGTTCCCCGGCTGCGGCGTTCGCCGACGGGACGGCCGGGCTCGAGACGCCCCCGGCCAGGGCTCTGGGCGGCTTGACCGAGGAGGAGGTCGGGGCCGCGCTCACCCGTGTACGGAGACTGCTCGCCGCGGCCTACCTCGACCCGGCCACCGTGCGCGGGGGGACGCCGGACGCCTTCGTCAAGCTGCTCGACCCCGGGCAGCGCAGGTGGTTCGCGCGCCACCTCGACAAGGCGGGCGCATCCGACACCCGGACGTGGGTGTTCAGCCTGGATCCCCGTACGGCGGAGCCGAACGGGGACACCGTCAAGGTCAACGGGGAGACCACGATCGGCACGGCACGGGGACGGGCCGGAGCCGGCGCGAAGGGACATCGGGGCGTCACGATCAAGGCGGACTACCTGTTCGTCTACGCGGTCCGCCCGCCCGGTGACCAGGTGACGACGATGCGGGTGGTCGCCCACTACGTGGTGAGGTTCTCCGCTCACCGGGACGGCGGCAGGCTCGTGGTCATGGTGGACGGCGTCACGCGGGACACCTTCGGCACCCGATGCGACGCCCGTGGCGGCGCCCAGGACGGCTTCGTCCGCCCCGGCCTCCCCGGCTCCCCGGGGGAGACCCGCCCCTCGGGCACTCCGATCGACCCGTACGATCGGAAGGAGAGCAGGGCCGGCGGCGGCCACGGATGCCGGCCGACGACGGCCACCTGACCTGCGCAGATGCGCCTACGGGTCGGGACAAGAGTGGGTCAACCGGCGCGGGTCCGAGGGCTTTCGCATGGCCGCCGGGGTTAGCGTCTATGGGCGCTCCCCTTAACACCCACGAAACAATCGAGACACGGAGCGGAAACGGCTCCGGCCTATTTTCGGGTCTGCTAGCACATGCCCTTGGGAGGTTCAAGAGTGTTTAACTCTGCCGATGACGTACTCAAGTTCATCCGTGAGGAGGGTGTGCAGTTCGTCGACGTCAGGTTCACGGACCTGCCGGGCACGACGCACCACTTCACTTTCCCTGTGGAGAACTTTGGCGCGAACGTCTTCACCGACGGCCTCATGTTCGACGGTTCGTCCATTCGCGGCTTCCAGGCCATTCACGAGTCGGACATGCTGCTGCTGCCCGACCCGACGACCGCGGTGCTGGACACGTTCCGTCAGCACAAGACGCTGATCATCAACTTCTTCGTGCACGACCCGCTGACCGGCGAGGCCTACAGCCGCGACCCGCGCAACGTCGCCCGCAAGGCTGAGGAATACCTCAAGGGGACCGGCATCGCGGACACCGTGTACTTCGGCCCCGAGGCCGAGTTCTACATCTTCGACGACGTCCGCTTCGAGACGAAGTCCAACGCGGGTTACTACTACATCGACTCCGTCGAGGGCGCCTGGAACACCGGCAAGGCCTCGGAGGGCGGCAACCTCGGCTACAAGCCCCGGTACAAGGGCGGCTACTTCCCGGTTCCGCCGATGGACCACTTCACCGACCTGCGCTCGCAGATGGTCCGCAACCTGATCGACTCCGGCATCGAGACCGAGATGCAGCACCACGAGGTGGGCACCGCGGGCCAGGCCGAGATCGACTTCCGGTTCGGCACGCTGCTGAAGACGGCCGACAACCTGATGCTGTACAAGTACATCATCAAGAGCACGGCGATCCAGGCCGGTCACACGGTCACGTTCATGCCGAAGCCGCTCTTCGGTGACAACGGCTCGGGCATGCACTGCCACCAGTCGCTCTGGAAGGACGGCGCGCCGCTCTTCTACGACGAGGTCGGCTACGCGGGCCTGTCGGACATCGCGCGCTACTACATCGGCGGCCTGCTCAAGCACGCGCCGTCGCTGCTCGCCTTCACCAACCCGACGGTGAACTCCTACCACCGTCTGGTGCCGGGCTACGAGGCCCCGGTCAACCTGGTGTACTCGCAGCGCAACCGCTCCGCCTGCGTCCGCATCCCGATCACGGGCTCGAACCCGAAGGCCAAGCGCATCGAGTTCCGCGTGCCGGACCCGTCGTGCAACCCGTACTTCGCGTTCGCCGCGCAGCTGATGGCCGGTCTGGACGGCATCCGCAACAAGATCGAGCCGCCGGAGCCGGTCGACAAGGACCTCTACGAGCTTCCTCCGGAGGAGGCCCGCCAGGTCCCGCAGGTGCCCGGCTCGCTGGCCGAGGTCCTGGACGCCCTCGAGGCGGACCACGACTACCTGCTCGAGGGCGGCGTCTTCACGCCCGACCTGATCGAGACCTGGATCGCGTACAAGCGCGAGAACGAGATCGACCCGATCCGGCTGCGCCCGCACCCGCACGAGTTCGAGCTCTACTACGACGTGTGATCTGCTACCGCGCGGTGACCTGCATGTTCATCGCGCGGTACCGGTCTGGTTCTGCCTCGGTTCCGTCCGGGCGGCGATCACAGCATCGATCGCTGCCCGCGTCGACTCGTCAGAGTCCGGCCACAAGTGGCCGTAGGTGTCGAGCGTCGTCTTGGCGCTCGCGTGCCGTAGACGGGCCTGGACGACCTTGACGTCAGCCCCTGAGGCGATCAGGAGCGACGCGAGGTAGTGCCGCAAGTCGTGGAATCGGAAGCCCGTGGGAAGGTCCTGTACCTTGCCACGGGCTTTTCGCATTGCGCGTTCGAAACTTCCACGGGCCGACCTGGGCACCGTCATCGTCGGTGAGCACGCCGCCGATCCGCGGTGGGTCGACGGCACAGCGTTCCGTGCTTCTCCTTCTTCCAGCCGACGGCTCAAATAGTCATAGCCTCGCCAGACGTCATCATCAACATCCTCTGTCTGCGTTGGTTGCGGGCGATCGGCGCCCCGCGGCCGGCCTATGTTGCCCAAGCGAAGCGGGACGCGGGCGTGAGCACGTTCCACACAGTTGGCCCCGAAACTTAGTTGCCAAAGGTGGCGCGGGCGGGACGGATGCGGAAGACTGCCCCGATGGCTGCTGAGTACGCCCAGAGTGACCAGTTCCGTGGTGCCCGCATCCACCTGTGCGACCTTGCCGGTCTCGAGATCCGCGATTGCGAGGTCAGCGGTCTGAAGATCGTCGACTGCTATGGGAGCGACGTCTACCTCGGTGGCGACTTCGAGCGTCTCGTCGTCAACGACGTCGACGTGACCGCCTACGTCGAGGCCGAGCTCGACCGGCGGCACCCCACGCGGGTACTGGCGCGTGACGCCGCGTCCCCCGACGACCATCGGGCTGCTTGGGATGCCATCGAGACGCTGTGGGCGGCGACACTCGACCGCGCCAGGCTGTTGCCCGAGGCCAAGCTGCACGAGCAGGTCAACGGCGAGTGGTCGTTGGTCGAGACCCAACGGCACCTGCTGTTCGCCGGCGATGCCTGGCTCGGCAATGCCGTGCTCGAGGAGGAAGCGCCGTACCACCCGTTGGGCTTCCCTTACGGCGGGATGCCGCCCGACGCGACGGCGAAGCTCGGTCTCACCCTCGAAGCCACCCCGACGCTCGACGAGGTGCTCGCGCCGCGGCTCGCCCGCATGGCCACGATGCGGCGTGTCGTCGACGGGCTCACCGAGGCCGAGCTCGACCGGGTATGCGGTCGCAAGCCGGCGGACCCGTATCCCGACCAGGAGTACGTCGTGCGCCGCTGCCTCAAGGTGGTGCTGAAGGAAGAGGCCGAGCATCACCGTTATGCGGTGCGCGACCTCGCCGTGCTCGAGGCAGGTGCCTGAACTGGCGCCGACCCGGCCGGAAATGACCTCCAGCCGCATTGCGTGCTGCTAGGCCGTCGTGCATGGCTACCTGAAGGCTGTTGGGCTGCAAAAACGCCTACCCCCACTTCCTGGGGGTCAAGTGCGATTCACCCGGATTGGCGCGGTCGAAGCGGAGCAAGAGCCCTATCTCATTCCGCCCGGCTCCAGCTCTGTCTGATCAGTGATAGGGCTGCGCCGACTCTTTGCCGATGCCTCCCGCTTGAGTTCGTCGCGGATCTCGCTCATGGTCCAGATCAGACCACTCAAGAAGGTGAAGGCGAGGACGCGACCCCACTGACCGTCGCGAAACAGTAGCCATTGGGCGAAGACGCCTCCGACAAAACCGGAACATAGTCCTCGTACCAGGCCCCGCGGAGCGCGGGTCGCATCAACGGCACCAGCCGTTCCCTGTGTCGACGAAGCACCCAGAACGCGACCGTCACCACGGTAGGCAATAGGAGAAGCGCGGCGGCAAGGGCAGCCGCGACCGTCATGTCCCCATTGTCCCAAAGCGGGAGATCGTACACGGCGGGGATGCTACCGACCTGGAGCGGCGACGTCTGTAGCCGGCTGCACATCAGAGGGCACAGCGAGGGCACATGACACCGTGATCAGCCGCGAAATGCCGAGAACCACCAAGACGACTAGGGCGTGTATCGGAAGTAGATCTTGAGGTGGGATGATCTTGTCCTGTGGCACGTGGAGATCCGACGGATGCGCAGTGGGCCCGGCTGGAGCCGTTGTTGCCGATGGGCGCGAAGCCGGGCCGGCCGCCGATATGGGCCAGGCGGCAGCTGATCGACGGCATACGGTGGCGGACGCGGACCGGGACACCGTGGCGGGATGTGCCGGAGCGGTACGGGCCCTGGGGCCGGGTGTACGACCTGTTCCGGCGCTGGCAGCGGGACGGCACCTGGCAGCGGATCTTCGCCGAGCTGCAGGCCCAGGCGGACGCGAAACAGCTGATCGCCTGGGACGTCGACTCCACCGTCTGCCGGGCCCACCAGCACGCCGCCGGGGCGCGGAAAAGGGGGACCTGCAGGTCGAACCGCCCGGTGGCGTCGACACCGAGCCGGACGACCACGGGCTCGGACGCTCGCGTGGCGGCCTGACCACCAAGCTGCACCTGGCTGTCGAGCAGGGCCAGAAACCCATGTCGATCGTGATCACGGCCGGGCAGCGTGGCGACTCCCCGCAGTTTGAACCCGTACTGAAGAAGATCCGCGTGCGTCGCCTGGGGCCGGGCAGAGCGCGCACCAGGCCGAACCGAGTACGCGCCGACAAGGCGTACGCCTCCCGCAAGAACCGCTCCTACCTGCGCAGACGCGACATCGAGTGCACCATCCCGGACAAGGCCGACCAGGCCCGCAACCGAAGGAAACTTGGCTCCCGCGGCGGCCGTCCACCGAAGTTCGACCCGGAGGACTACAAGGCTCGGAACGCAGTCGAGTGCGGCATTAATCGCCTCAAGAGACACCGCGCCGTGGCCACGAGGTACGAGAAACTCGCGGTCCGATACGAGGCAACCGTCCTGGTAGCGGCCATCAACGAGTGGCTGTGACCAGCACATTCGACGCCATGCCCTCTCCGAGGCGGCCAGCAGCTGATGAACAGCTCGCCCAAGCCTGAGCGCTACGGCGTCTGACGGAGGATACCTGTCACGCCGGTGATGTCAGGAAGACGTCAGGCAGAAGGGGTGGCCAGCCGGATCCAGGAATACCCGCCAGCGTCCGTCGCCGGGCTGATGGTCCGGTTTGGCCGCGCCGAGTTCCAGCGCCAGCTCTTCCATCGCATCGAGGTCGTCAGCGCGGAAATCCAGGTGGAACTGTTGTGGCACGTCCTGACCCGGCCACTGCGGAGCCCGGTATCCGACAACCCGCTGGAATCCCAGATCACAGCCGGAGTCGTCCGTCAGAGCGACGAACTCGTCCGTAGTGAAGAGCTCGCGCATCCCGGTCAGTGCACCGTAGAAGCCCGCCAACGTCTGCGGGTCGGCACAGTCCAGAGTCACCCCTCGCAGTTCAGCGCCTGGCACTATTCGCTCCTTCGTGTCCGCGCGTCTGTCTCCGTAAGCCGCCGCTGCACGCGATCACCGGCCCACAGCCACACCGTACTCGCCACATCCACCGCTGAAGTAGCGGTTTACCCCTGCCTCCAAGCAACGGGTGGCTGTGACCGGCGCTTTCGATACACGCCCTAACGCCAGGTCATCCCGGTGGTTCGAGAGTTGCCGTCACCCGCTCCACGAGCGAAGCCGAGGCGACCAGCGGTAAGGCCTGAGTAGTCACGGTGTCGCTAGGGTGATGCAACGTGATGACTGACTCCAGTCGACCGGTCGATCCGACTTCCTTGCCAAGAGCTGAGTTCGCCTTCCCCGGCCCGCTACGCGACGCTCTTGTCGCAGCGATCCTGGACGGCCGCAAAGTCGCCACGACCTCTCTGGCCACCGAGTATGAGCATGCGGCCGAGCCGGGTCTGTCCATTGAACGGTGTAACTCGATCTTGATTGGTTCTATCGGGGGTTCGGGGACAGGCGGCCTTCGAAGGTGATGGCGAAGGCGTTCAGGGCGGCTTTCCACCGGGTGACCCAGCGTTTGCGGCCCTTCCCGGTCGGATCCAGGCTCATGATCGCCATGTAGACGCACTTGAGCGCGGCCTGCTCGTTCGGGAAGTGGCCACGGGCTTTGACCGCCCGCCGGATACGCGCGTTGACCGACTCGATCGCGTTGGTCGAGCAGATCACCCAGCGGATCTCGGTATCGAAGTTGAGGAACGGGACGAACTCGGCCCAGGCGTCCTGCCACAACTTCACGATCGCCGGGTACTTACCGCCCCACACGTCAGCGAACTCCACGAAGCGTTCCAGCGCAGCTGCTTCGGTCTGCGCGGTGTAAACCGGCCGCAGCGCTTTGGCGATCGCATCCCAGTGCTGGCGGCCGGCGTAACGAAACGAGGCGCGCAGCAAGTGCACCACACAGGTCTGCACGACCGCCAGGGGCCAGACCTGCTCGATCGCCTGCGGCAGCCCTTTCAGGCCGTCGCAGACGACCATCAGCACATCACCGACACCGCGGTTCTTGATCTCGGTGAGGACGTGCAGCCAGAACTTGGCGCCTTCACCGCCGTCGCCGGCCCACAACCCGAGGATGTCGCGTTCGCCGTCGACGGTGACCGCCAACGCCACGTAGATGGGCCGGTTGGCGACCTGTCCGTCACGGATCTTCACGTGGATCGCATCGATGAACACGACCGGGTAGACGGGGTCGAGGGGACGGTTTTGCCACTCGGCCATCCCGTCGATGACCTTGTCGGTGATGGTGGAGATGGTCTGCCTGGACACCTCGGCGCCGTAGACCTCGGCCAGATGCGCGGAGATCTCCCCGGTCGTCAGTCCCTTGGCGGCCAGCGAGATGACCATCTCATCGACCCCGGACAGACGCCGCTGCCGCTTACGCACGATCTTCGGCTCGAAGCTGGCGTCTCGATCCCGCGGCACAGTGATCTCCACCGGCCCGACGTCAGTGATGACCGTCTTGGTGCGTGTGCCGTTACGGGAATTGCCCGCACCTCGACCGGCCGGATCGTGCTTGTCGTAGCCGAGGTGGTCGGTAATCTCGCCTTCCAGCGCCGACTCCAACACGAGTTTGGTCAGCCGGCCCAGCAGCCCGTTCTCACCGACCAGTTCGAGCCCTTCGGCGCGGGCCTGGTCGACCAGCTTGGCCACCAGCTCCCGATCCGACCCGTCATGCTCTTTCCGCGTCACCGCGGCGTCCTCCAGGTCTATCGCTTCGGATGCCTGGCTCAACGTACTCGTCACAGGTGTCTCCTTGATCAGGAGTTACACCGTTCGTCTTACAGTCCCGCCGAGCCCCTGCCCAAGGTCGGCGCGCGGTCGACGGTGGTGGACTCCATCGACCGGCCGGTGGCTGTCATCGAGGTGACGAGCGTGCGCGTTGTGCCACTGGGGGAGGTGGATGACGTCCATGCGAGAGGGGAGGGCGAAGGCTACACGACAGTCGCGCAATGGCGGGCGGTCCATGAAGAGTTCTGGCACAGCCCGGAGATGCGCTCGTATCTCGGCGATGCGGCTTTCACAGTCGACGACACCACCCAAGTGGTCTTGGAACGCTTCCGAGTCATCGCCGACCTCCGTACAGTCTGACGGACAGGGGCGTCCGCAGGACGTGGCGGAGCGAGGCTGTGGAGACCTCACCATGTGCATGGTGCCGGTCTCTGGCCCGTCTTGATCTTGCTTGTCAGTCCAGCGCTGCCACGACCTCGGCCGTCGTGCAGACGGTAGCGATACGCGGGAAGATGTAGTCGAAGGCGAACTCATGGGCACGCGCGTCGAGTGCCGTGACCGCGTCCTCGGGCAGGATCACCTTGAAGCCGAACTCGTCGGCGAAACGCGCGGTCTGCTCGACGCCGAAGTTGGTGGCGATCCCGGTGATGATCAGGGTGTCGATGGCGTGCTTACGCAGCGCCTCCTCCAGTCCGGTGTTGTGGAATGCACCCCAGGTGCGCTTCACGATCTCCAGGTCGCCGAGCACCCCATCCACCAGTTCGCTGCCCGGTGGCTGCTCCGCAACGCCTGGCCGCTCGACCCGCACGGAGACGACGAGACCGCCCGCCTTTCGCACCGCATCGGCCAGAGCGAGGGAGCGGGCGACCACGACAGGTCCGGAATGTGGTGCCGTGGGCTGCTCAACGATGCGCGTCATCAGGTCGATAAGGAGCAATGCGGTGCGGCGGGGATCCAGTTTGTCCATGATCGGGATAGTAGCGAGCCAAGTCGGCCTTCGACCCTGTAGGCCTGGACCACGATCGCCATCGCCTGGTGGCGGCGGGAACGAAGTCGAGCGGATGATCAACGCGCTCAAGAACTCCCGGGCCGCCACCAGGTATGACAAGAGGGCACACGTCTTTCACGGCACTGTGAGCGTCGCCGCAATCCGACTGTGGCTCCACTTGTGATCCGCACGGCAGGTCTCAGGCGCCGGTCTGCCCATCGACGAGCTCACGCACGACATCGAGGTGACCGTTGTGGCGGGACGTCTCCTCAATGAGGTGGAGGATCACCCAGCGGAGGTCGACGTGGCGGCCGTCGCTGACGGGACGCTTCGCTGTTGAGTTCAGGTCGTGGTCGGACACCAGGCGGCGGTACCGGGCGCTCTGCTCCTCATACTCGGCGAGAAGCTGGGGCAACGGGATGTCGACTGCTGTCCGCATCTCAGGGTCGGGATCATCGTCGGTCGCCTCGGTGAGCGGTCCCGCAGGCTCCTCGCCCAGGAACATGACTTGGAACCAGTAGTACTCGACCCACCGCAGATGGCTGATCAGCCCGCACAACGTCATCAGCGGTGAACTCGGGAGCGGGGCCTTGCGAGCGTCTTGGGCGGATACGCCCTCACACTTGGCTCGCGCAGTATCACGGGCGTAGTCCAGGAAGGTGGCCAGCTGCGTACGCTCGTCCCACGTGGGAGGCGTGTCGGTTCGTTGAGTCATCGCGGGGAGTTTCCCGCAGCTCGGAACGGGTGTCGACTCAAATTTGCCGGAAGCACCGTCGAGTGCCACAGCACCGGCTGTGCAAGATCCGCCGGACAGGCCCTGGAGTCTCGCCCTCCCGAGTTCCGTTCCAGTTCCGTCCGAGGCCGTGGAACGTCAGAAGTCGACGGGAGGCGTTGAGAGGCTGTATTGCCTGGTCAGGGCACCACTCGACGTGATGGGCGAGGTCAGGAAAGGGCAGGTCTGAGCGGCATGTGGGCATGTTTGCGGCGGTGTCATATGCCTGACTAAAGTCAGGTATATGAACTCGGAACTCATCGCCGCAGCGCGGCGGTTCAACCGGACGGTCACACAGCGGGTCGGGGCGCTCGACGACGAGTACATGGCCCGGGGACGACCCCTCGCGCAGGCACGTCTGCTGTGGGAAATCGGCCCCGGGGGCGCCGAGGTCGCCGCGCTACGGGCCCGGCTCGGGCTGGACTCGGGGTACCTGAGCCGGCTCCTGCGCACCCTCGAAAGTGACGGGCTCGTCACCGTCGGGCCGGCCGACCAGGTCGGTGGCGACGCGCGGGTACGGGCCGCCGTGCTCACCGACGCGGGCCGGACCGAGTGGGCCGAGCTCGACAGGCGTTCCGACGAGCTCGCCTGGTCGATCCTCGAGCCGCTCACCGAGCAACGCCGCGAACGGCTCGTCGCGGCGATGGCCGAGGTCGAGCGGCTGCTCATCGCGTCGATGGTGGTCATCGAGCCGTGCCTCCCGGGCGACCCGCGGGCCCGGGCGTGCGTGCGGGCCTACGCCCGGGACCTCGCGCGACGCTTCGACGACGGGTTCGACCCTGCCTTGAGCAACCCGGTCCACGACGAGGAACTCGTCCCACCCGCCGGCGTGTTCCTGCTCGCCACCCTCAACGCCGAGCCCGTCGGCTGCGGCGCGGTGAAGCTCCACCGCGACGAACCCGCCGAGATCAAGCGCGTCTGGGTCGCGGACTCCGTCCGCGGGCTCGGGATCGGGCGGCGGATGCTGGACGAGCTGGAACGATACGCCGCCGAGCGTGGCTGGGACGCCATTCGGCTGGAGACCAACGGCAACCTCACCGAGGCGATCGCGATGTACCGCTCGGCCGGCTACCGCGAGATCGAGCCGTACAACACCGAGCACTACGCCCACCACTGGTTCGAGAAGCACCTCGCACCGTGACGGCGCACCTGGCGGCGTGGCCGGTTGAGTGCGGCTCTACTGGCCGGCATGGTCACCGCGGCCGTCAGGCTCACCGCCGTGCCGATCTCCGTTCTGTCCATGTAGGCCACAAGGATGTACCAAGGGCCTTGGGACGCGTTCCAGTCAGGGTGCTGGTACCTGTTGGCCATGAGTGGAACCAATGATGTGTCCCTCACCGCAGGACTCGAAGCGCTTCGGACGGCGTTCCCCGCTGAGTGGCGAGAGCCCGCATTAGGGGTAGGTGGCGTTGCGGCCTGGGAGAGCGAGAACAGTGCCCGCCTGCCTGAGCCCTATCGCACGTTCATCGCCGAAGTCTCCAATGGTTCTTCCTTGGGGCCGCCCGAGGATGGCGGCCTCCTTCCTCTCGGCTGGCTTCCACCAGGTTGGCCCGCGCGGGGAGATCGCATCCCAGGGGCCGTCTTCCCCCTGGACCACGCATGGCACTGGGAGGACGACAGCGACTCCACACCTGACTTCAATCAACGGATCGCCGACGTCTACAACCACGGCTCCATCGTCTTGGGCACAGACGACGAACTCTCATACTGGCTCCTGGTGCTCACCGGCTCCCAACGCGGGAAGATCTGGTTCGTTGCCGACGTCGGCGCCTCCCCCTACCCCGGGCCCGAAGCCATCAGCTTCCTCGAATGGGTCCAGCGCTGGCAGACCGGTGTCGGCTGGTGGGACTGAGCAGATACCTCGACGGCCATGCCCTGCCCGTGCGGTCGGCAACCAGCGGGGACTCACGGCCACTCGACCGGCATACGCGCAGGTCACCGTTTCCGCAGGTCACCCGGCATGATGTTGAAAGAATTCCCAAGCTGACGGTGTCGGCGCTGCCCGCTCCGCCTAACTCTAGGATCGCGGCATGACCCACGCCGAAGATCTCCCGAGATACCGTGTCCTCACCGGCCCCGACGACGCTGCCTTCTGCCGAAGAGTCAGCGAGATGCTGGATCTCGGCTACGAGTTGCACGGGCCACCTTCCCTGACGTTCAACGGTGATCGCGTAATCGTGGGCCAGGCACTCATCCGCCCGATAGCCACAGTTATCCCGGATTGAGAGACGGCCCGGAGGGACGGCCCAGAACCCGGCCTACAGGCCTACTCGTCCGCCCTTCCCCCGCCAAGGTCACGTGACCATGTACGCCCTGAGGCACGGTGAGTCGGCCGGCTTCAGCCACAGCTGGGGCTGGGATTCGCGGTATCGGTCGCTGCTTTCCGGCTGCCGAGGAAAGCGTCCTTCATGCTCGGGCGTCAGCCACTTCAACAGGTGTTAGGCCTGTGCCGACAGAGAGTAGGTTGCGACCTCACTCCAGCACTCGCCGTCGTCACACACGATCAGCGAGACGGTGTCGATGTGCGTTGCCAAGGGAAGCGCAGCGCTGATCTCCGCCTCGTCGGCAGGCGCTCCGTGGGCAACGCTCAAGTGGGGAACGATCTTCTCGAACTTCCCGCCATACGGCGGCGTCTCCGGCCACCGTTCAACCACTGCCTGGGTGAGCTCTACGAACGCAGATGCCGGCTCCGGGGCGAGATAGATCACTCCAGGAAAGTGCCCGATGCGAGCGAAACTCGCCTCGATAGCCGCATGCCGACTGAAGAGATGCCGCAAGTCGCGACGCACGTCCTCATCAATGCGGCTGACATGGAGGAACGGACCCAGGATGGTGACGTGCGCCATGATGCCGATCTCATGCTGGCGCCATCGTCGAACTAGTGGCTCCGCCTCCGGGACGTTGGCCACGAGCGCCGTCTCTCCCACCTCGAAGGGCGTGTGGCTCATCCGAGTCCCATTACATCGATGACCTGGAATCCCCCAGCAGCATGAAAGATCCCGAATGTTCCGATCATCGTAGCCTTGGCATGCCGGTCCGATGCGAGGCCAAGGCGATACCCGTAGAGATCTGGATCTGGGCCCGTCTGCGGGCCGCCTGGGAGCGACCGACGATGACGGACGACGATGACGGACGACGACCAGAGGTGGCGGCTGGGAGTCGAGGTCAGCGCGATGAGCATGAAGTTGCCACAGGTCCCTGGAGATCGCCCCCTGAAGGGGATGGCCCGACTGGCCTTCTGACTATCGATTGGTGAGCGCCCTGCGGAGTTGTGCAGCCTGCTGCGCTCGGACCTCGAAGGGAATCTCCATCTTGTCGGGGTCCGCGAGGATGAATTCGTCGTCGGGAGAACGAGGGATCGCATGGACATGTAAATGTGAAAGCGTCTGGCCTGGGATGTTGTCATTTTGTAGAACCATGCTCCCGGGTGCTCCAAACGCCTCCCGCACGGCGGCGGTCACTTGAGCGACAACATCGAACAACTCGGTCAAAAGATCGCGAGGGGCTGCGTGGAGACTCGTCACGTGCGCAGTCGGAAGCACGAGACAGTGACCGAGGTTCTTTGCTCGTTGCCAGGGGACAGGGAGAACGAAGACGTTGGCTGTGCGATAGGCGAGGAGCTCACCATCTACATCACCGGCACCGATAAGACAGAAGGGGCATGAGTTCATCCGCTGGATTTTCGGCCCCATCGGACTGACGTGTCCACCTAGATATCTGATGGGTCGATGGCGTGGGGCGGGAAAATGGTCGTAGAGCATCGGCTATGCCTGACCCGGGCGACGTGGGAGCAGCACCACACTGTCCCCGTCAGCATTGAATGGCTTGCACCCTGCTTGCCCTTTCTGGGCATCGATGCGTACGCGTGTCGCTGAACGAGGGCGTGTGCCCTCAGCAAGCACTTCAGGGTTCCGCCCTGGGTAGGCCCAGGATCCCCGCTTCACGTCCGGCTGCGACCGTTGGCGTCCCAGCACCGTGGGGGGGGTGACACACGTTCAGGGAGCCGCACCGACCCAGCGGCGATAGGCATCCATGTCGACGTTGCCGCCGCACACGATGGTGACCACGTGTCGTCCGGCGAAGCGGTCACGGTCTTCGAGGATCGCCGCGATGCCGAGCGCTGCCGACGGTTCGACGACGAGGCCGGCGTGGTCGAAGAGCATCCGCATACCGGCGATGATCGACGCCTCCTGGACCAGGACGGCGTCGTCGGCGACCAGGAGGAGGTCCTTGAGGACCGCCGGGATGGGACGCCGGCCGGCGACGCCGTCAGCGATGGTGTCGGTCGAGTCGGTGGTGACGACGCGCCGTTGGCGCCACGAGCGTGTCATCGCCGGTGCGCCCAGCGGCTGGACGCAGATCACCTCGACTTCGGGCGCCCAGGTCTTGACCACATGACCCACGCCGGTGGCCAGCGCCCCGCCCCCGAGAGCGATCAAGACGGCGTCGAACGACGGCACGGTGCGCACCAGTTCCAGGCCGATGGTCGCCGCTCCCTCGCAGGTCTCGATGTCCAGGCTGTCTTCGACCAGCCGGATGCCGTCGTACCGCGCGATGGCCGCCGCCCGCTCGCGAGCCATGTCGAAGTCCCCGTCCACCAGCTCCAACCTGGCGCCCAGCGCGCGGATGCGATCAAGCTTGGCCGCAGGCGCGGAGCGGGATGCCACGACGGTGACGTCGAGACCCCGACCGCGACCGGACCAGGCGAGGGCTTGGCCCAGGTTGCCCGCGCTGGCGCACACCACGGCTCGCGAGCCACTGTCGGCGAGCAGGCTCGCGACCACCTCGGTGCCGCGGGCCTTGAAGCTGCGGACCGGGTTCGCCGTCTCAAGCTTGATGCTCACCGCGCACCCGAGGTCGGCCTCCAGCGCCTCGCAGCGGTACAGCGGAGTATCGAGAAAGATCGGGTCGATGACCCGGCGAGCCGCCCGGATCCGAGCGGTGTCGAGGCGCGTCTCCTGCACGACGCAACAGCGTAGGGGCGAGTTATTTCGATTGACACCGGAGAGGGGCGGTCTGGAGGCTGGACCGGTGTTCGACGATCTGCCGGTGGGCGTGCGCGCGGCCTTCGGGGCATCCTCCGGGCCGGCGCGGCGGCTACCCGGAGGACGTGGCACCTGCTGGCAGGCGGATGGTCTGGTCTTCAAGCCCGTCCAGCATCCGGTCGTGGCGTCGTGGCTGGCGGACGTATTCGCCGACCTGCGCGGTCCGGGTTTCCGGGTGCCGCAGCCGGTGCGCGGGACGGACGGCTCATGGGTCGTCGGCGGGTGGGCGGCGTGGACCGCGGTCGAGGGCGTGCCGGACCCAGTGGCTCGGTGGCCGGAACTCGTCGCGGCCGGCCGGGCTTTCCACGCGGCCCTGGTCGGTGTCCCGGCGCCCGCATGGCTGGGACGCGGCCGATCCCGCTGGGAGGTGGCCGAGCGGGTCGCGTGGGATCAGGCCGAGGTCGAGCCGCCGCCGGAGCTGGCGGATCTGGTGAACGGGTTGCGGGCCGCCCTCCGGCCGCTGCGGTTGCCCAACCAGCTCGTGCACGGTGACCTCGCGGGCAATGTGTTGTTCGCGGCCGGGCGGCCGCCGGCGGTCATCGACTTCTCACCGAGTTGGCGGCCCGCGGCGTACGCGTTGGCGGTCGCCGCCGTGGACCTGCTGGCCTGGTCCGGCGCACCGCCCAGCATCCTCGACGAACTCGCCGACGAGGACGACATCGACCAACTGTTGCTGCGCGCCTTGATATGGCGCCTGGTCACCGAGTCGCTCGGGCGGCCCGACCCGGACAGCAGGCAGGCGGTCCGCCGCGCCAACCAATCGGTGGTCGAACTGCTGCTGTCGCGCGTGTCCGGCCGGCCCGCGACCACCGCGCCGTCGACCGACAGTGAGATCGCCGAATTGGCCGGCCGCGCACTCGGCTGCAGGATCGCCGGGCTGCGGCCGGTCTCGGGCGGGCACAGCAGGTCTGTGTCACGGATCGCCGACCGTGCTGGGGACGGTCCGGTGTTCGTCAAAGTCGGCGCAATCGCCGAGCGCGCCGAAGTCGGCACGGAGCTGGCGGTGTACGGAGCACTGGGCGACCGGCCGTTCCTGCCGCGACTGCTGGCGAGCACGCGCGAACCGGTGCCGATGCTCGTACTGGAAATGCTGGAGCCGGAGTACTGGGTCCGCGAGTGGACCCCCGGCCTTGTCTCGGCCACCCGCAAGCTCCTCCACGACGTGCACCTGCTGCCCGTGCCGCCCGGTGTGCCGGTGTTGCGGGCGACGCCCAACCCCTGGGACGCCATCGCCGCCGACCCGGCACGCCTGCTGCGTATGCACGTGTGCTCCCCGCGATGGCTGGCCGACCACCTCGACACGCTGCACGACGCCGCCGCCGAGGCACCCACTGAAGGGGACAGCCTGATCCACCGCGATGTACGCGCCGCGAACCTGTGGTGCCGCGACGGCCGCCTGGTGCTGGCCGACTGGGCGTCGGCGGCGATCGGCGATCCCTGGCTCGACCACCACCTGTGGCTCGTCGCCCTGCACGCCGAAGGCGGCCCCACGCCGGACACCGACCAGGGACCGAACGCCGCCGGCCATGCAGCCCTGATCGCCGCTCAGCAACCCCTGCTCACGCCGGCGCGCGACGCAGATCCGTCACTGTTCGACCAGCGCCGACGCCGCCTCACCGTCGCCCTGTCTTGGGCGAGCCGCCTCCTGGACATTCCGCCCCCGCAGCCGACGTCCTGACACGCGACGCCTCTCCCGAATTTCCGCTCCCTTCTCCTACGGCGTCAGCAGACCAGGCGGTTCAGGCTCTGCTCTCGACGCGGGGAAATCTCTGCTTGATAATCCGCACAATGATCACCCCTCCGGCCACGTCCGAATCCGGTACCGGCTTCGCCCGACGGGACGCCCGCAAGCGATTCACCCGTCTGAGAGGCCGTCGACTTGACCGGCCGGGCTTGGGAACCGCCCGGGTGCTCACCTACCTGCTGTCGGCCGCCATCCAGGCGATCCCCGCCGCCCTCATGGCCGCCGCCGTCGTCATCGTGGTCAGCTCGTACGACAACGTCTTGGCCTGGCTTTGCGGCTGCGGCCTCGCCGCCGTCGCAATCTGGTCACGGCCGAGGGCGGTCCGGCTCCCGGACGGCGCCGAGGGGGTCACCAGAACGGAGGCACCTGCCCTGTTCGAAGCCGTCGACCGGATCGCCCACGCGGTCGGAGCGGTTCCCCCGGCCACCATCTACCTGCACGACCAACTCTTCAGTTGCACCCACTTACGTGTCGGCGCGCGACGACGGCCCGCGCTGCTCATCGGCCTGCCACTTCTGCTCGCCCTCTCACCGCGTGAGCGAGCGGGCATGCTGGGCGTCGCATGCGCCGAGGACGTCGGCCACGATCCCGCCCGCGGCCTGCTCGTGCGTTCGGCACTCCTCACTGCCGGCGAGTGGCGCAACGCCCTCCTGAACGTGCGGGTCCAGCGGTACAACGGGTACGGCGACCCGGTCGTGGAGTTGTTCGGCCACCCGTTCCCCTCGGAACGGTCGGCCTCCCAGGTCATAGGGAAGATCATGGGAGCGGCGCTGGGCTCGCCGCTGTTCCTTGCCGAGTTCGCGTTGACCCGACTGGTGTCCAGCCAGTCGCAGGTTGCCCGTTACTACGCCGACCAGGTGGCCGCACGGGCCGTGTCGACGCCCGCCGTCGTCCACTACATCGACACCCTCATGATGGCCGAAAGCCGATTCACGCCCATCCTTTCAGCGGCTCGGCGGGGAGAGACTATCGACGAAATCCGGCGCACCGTACTGCGGTCCAGAGAGGTCGATCACGAAGCGGTGACCGCGCAACGGGAGGCTTCCCTGGCGCAGCGGAGCTGGCGGGATTTGGAGCCGCCCCTCGCGCTGCGGGCTGCCCTTCTGGAAGCGGGCGACACGGAGGAGGGCTCCTCTGGAGTCGACGAGGCCGAGTCCGAAGCGATCGACAGAGAGCTCTCACGCCACCTCGCCCGCGCCGTTCGGGCGCTCACCCTGTAAACGACGTCCAGCATGCGCCACCAGCCGGGACGCCCGTGCCCATCCAGGAGGACGCCCTCTGGTGACGAGCGTTCCGGACGGCACCTTCACCATCGCGGGTGAGAGCGTGTCCCGGCCCGGTTTCGGCACCATGCGGTGTCGATGACACCGCTGCCTCAGCAAATCAGTAGCGCGGCGGTGGGCGTGCTCGTCAGGATCGCGTCCATGCTTGCTGATCTGTGGCCCCAGTACGGTCTGACCATCTTCACGCCCCGACTCGAGCTTCGCCTGCCCCGGGAAGAGGAACTGGCCGAGCTCGCTCACCTCGCCGGCAGGGGCGTGCATCGCGCGAACGAACGTCCGTTCCTGACGCCCTGGACCGACGGCAGCCCACAGGACCGGGCTCGGTTCGTGCTGCAGGCACATTGGGGCCAGCTTGGAGGCTGGAGTGCGACAGCATGGCGGCTCGGGCTGGGGGTCTTTCGGGCCGGAGACCCGCTTGGCGTGGTCACGCTTCGAGCGCGCGACTACCCCGTAGTTCGGGAGGTCACGACATCCGCGTGGCTGGGGATCGAACACCAGGGCAAGGGCTATGGGACCGAGGCCCGGATCGGCCTGCTGACACTGGCCTTCGATCACCTCGACGCACGTGCCGCGCTCACCGAGGTGTTCCAGGACAACCATGCCTCTCAGGGCGTTTCCCGCAAGCTCGGTTATGAGTGGGACGGCATCTCAGTCGATGCCCGCGGCGACGAAGCCGTCGTATCGGACCGCCTGCGGCTGACTCGGGAGAGGTGGATTCAGGAGAAGCGTGCCCCGGTGCGGGTGGACGGGATGGCGTCTTGCCGGCCTCTGTTCGGCCTCTAAGAGGCTGACCGGCGCGGGGAAGCGCCTCGCGGGGAACGGCCGGCGCCGGGGTGGCGGTCAGGGCGGGGTGGCGGTCAGGGCGGGGTGATGCGCGGCGCGACCGCCGCGGCCTCCGCGCCGAGCAGCATCCCGGCCGCCTGCAGGCTGAACGCGCTGATCAGCCAGCGCCCCCGGTTCCGGGTCGGCAGGATCTCGGCCAAATACCCGGCCGCGATCGGATAGTCCAGCCCGATCGCCACCCCCAGCACGAACCGGAACGCGATCAGCGACCAGATGTCCCAGGCCAGCGCGCAGAACACGGAGAACACCACGAACAGCCGCAGGTCGATGCGGAAGATGCGGCTGCGCCCGAACCGGTCGCCGAGCGGCCCGAGCAGGCCCGCCCCTACGATCGCCGCAGCCGAGACCAGTCCCTTCTGCGCCGGGGTCACGAAGAAGTTCTGCGAGATCAGCGGGTTCGCCACGCCGATGATGAAGAAATCGAACCCGTCCAGCAGGATGCCCAGCGCCGCGAGCAGCCAGATGCGTTAGCGGACAATGGGTGATCAGAGACCGGCCGGCCCGCGTACGGTCACGCGGCCGATCCGGCGGCGCCGGCGAACCCGACGAGCAGGCCCTCGAGCTGGGCGCGCAGTTCGGCCGCGGTGATCTGGGGATCGAGCAGCGCACTGACGCACTGACGGCGCAGAGCGCGATTGAGTGCGACCGCGGACTCGTCGCCGATGCCCGGGTGGACGATCCGAATGGTGTCGACCAGACCGATGATCTCGGTCTCGAGCGCCTCGTCGAGGAGGGAGCGGAACGTGTCGACGCCGAGATGGGTGGCGGCGAGCACCGAGGGGGTGACGAAGGCGCCCGCGGCTGCGGTCAGCGAGTCCAGGCTGGCCGCGAGGTAGGCACGCGGATCGGTCTGGGCCAGGTGCCCGTGCCGGGCACGGAACGTCGTGCAGAGCCGCTCGAGGTTGGCCGGCGACAGCCCGAAGAGCAGGAGTTCCCGCTTGTTCGGGAAGTAGTGGTACAGCCCGCCGACCGACATCCGCGCGGCCCGCGCCGCCCGTGCCATGGTGATCTCCTTGACACCGTATGCGCTGATCAGCGGTGCCACCGCCAGGAAGATCTCCTGCTGACGCGCGACTCGATCCTCGGCCGGCCGCCCGGGTTTTCCGAACATGGCGACTGCTTCCTTCCGACAATCCCGAGGCCACTTGTGCGCCCTGACGGCGATCTGAAGACTTCTTGTGACGGTTCGCCGGGCCCATCCACCGTCGTCGCTTCAGCCCGTTTCTCTTGGGGGACAGCCATGACCGAAAACAACGTCGAGATTATCAGGCGGCTCTACGACGCCTTCGAGACGCAAGACTTCAACGTGATCGCCGAGCTCTTCGACCCCGAGGTCGAGATCTACCAGTCGGAGCTGCTGCCCTGGGGCGGGAACTACAAGGGGCACGACGGAGCGGTCACCTTCTTCACCGGGCTTCTCCAGCACATCGACTCCAAGGTGACCCTCGAGCGGTTCATCGAGGCCGGGGATCACGTCGTCGAGGTCGGCCGTACCGCCGGCACGACCAGGAGCGGCTCCGCTCCCTTCGACGTCCCCGAGGTCCACGTGTGGCGGGTGCGCGACGGCAAGATCGTCCGGATGGAGTCCTATGTCGACGTTCCGCTCATGCTCGAGGCGCTGAGCTGACTCGAGGTCGGATCCGGCGCGGGGTGCGGACATCCCGCGCCGGTTCTTCGTCCATGGGGACGCCCCGGGGTCAGCGCGTGACGAGAGAGGCGAGCCGGGTGAGCATCCCTCGCCGGGGAGCCAGCCAGCCGGCGATGTCGGCGACCACGGCCGGGTCGACGTGCTGGGGTGACTCGTAGTCCGAGGGCGTGGACGGGCCCGAGCCGGCGAAGAACATGTGGTCGTCGGCGTCGTGGACGCGGATCGTGACGTCCGGCCGGTGAGCGAGCCCCGCCCGCCACCGCGAGAGATCGTCGGCGACGGTCACCTGGTAGTCGCGGCCGCCCTGGAGGATGAGCATGGGCTTGTCGAGCGCGGCGGCGGTCGCGACGGGGTCGTAGCCACGAAGATCCAGATGGTAGGCGGCCGTGAAGCCGAACAGCAGCTCCGTGGCGGGCGTGTCAGGCGACAGGTCGGGGCTGCCGGTCATCGCGGCCTGGCGTGTGATCATCTCGACGGCGGCCTGCGTCGCGGGGCCCGGGTTCAGCGAGGCGAGGTGGCGGACGACGCGGACCGCGGCCTGGGGCATCGGCTCAGCGTCCGCGGCCAGGAGCACCAGGCCGGCGACGGACGGTTCGGCGGCGGCCACACGCGGCGCGACCTTGCCGCCCGCGCTGTGGCCGGCCACGTATACCCGCGCGGCGTCGACGGCCGGATGGTCCTGCAACAGGTGGACGGCGGCCACCGCGTGCGGGACGTACTCGTCGCCGATGGTGAAGCCCGCCCGTGCGGCCACCTGGTCGGCGTGGGCGTGGGTCACCTTGTCGAAGCGCAGCACCGCCACGCCTCGACCGGCCAGCCCCCAGGCCAGGTCCTTGAGCGGCTTGTTGGGGCCGCTGGTGGCGTCCCGGTCGAACGGCCCGCCGCCGCTGAGCAGCACCACGCCGGGCCGGGGGCCGCGCCCGCGCGGCACGCTCATCGTCCCGGGTACGGCCAGGGCGCCGGAGCCCACGGTGACTTCGTGCTCGTCGAACCTCCTCCTGCGGGTGTGGGGCGGCGGGGTCCAAGGCGTGGTGAGCGCGGGGGCGAGTTGCAGCCCCTGCAGCAACCCGTCCGCGTCGACCGACATGACCAGCGTGAGCCCACCCCGCTCGTACGTCAGCGGGAGGCTGATCCGGACCGGTCCCCCTTTGGGCGGCTCGGTGATCGGGGCACCGACCGCGGTGATCGACCCCATCGTGGACAGCTGGGCCTCCCAGGCGACCCGGACCGTCTCCGCGGACACCACCGCACGCAGTGGTGGAGCGAACAACTCCTCGATGTCCTCGAAGCGCCCGCTCTGCGCCATCTCGACGACCGTCGCGGCAACCGCCGTCGGGGCTCTTTCCACCATCCACAACCTTTCTCACTTTTTGCGAACCGTAGCACGGTATGAGAATGTTGTGCTCGTGGAAGGTTTGGAGCTGCTGGCCCACCCGGTGCGGCTGCGCATCGTGCACGCCATGCGCGGGGGGCGGGAGCTCACCACCGCCCAGCTGTGCGACCGGATCCCCGACGCCTCGAAGGCCATGGTGTATCGGCACGTCGACGTCCTCACGACGGGCGGAATCCTGGAGGTGGCCGGCGAGAGGCGCGTACGCGGCGCGGTGGAACGCCGGTACCGGCTCCGCCTCGACCGGATCGTCGTCGACGCCGACGCGGTCGCGACGCTGTCGCCCGACGACCATCGGCGCGTGTTCGCCACGTCGATGGCCGTCCTCGCCGCCGAGTTCAACGCCTACCTCGACCGGGAGAGCTCCGACCCGGCGGCGGACCTCGTCGGCTACCGGCAGCACGCCGTCTGGCTCAGCCGCGGCGAACTGGAACAGATGATCATCAACCTGCGACGTGTGCTGCTGCCCCTGCTGGCCAACCAGCCCGCGCCGGATCGCGCGCAATATCTGCTCAGCCCGGTTTTCTTTCCGATCGAACAACCGCCCGCCGAATCCGATTGAGGGCCTCGGTCACGTCCGGCGGCAGTGCCGGCACAAGCGGGCCGAGGTGCGCGGAGGAGATGTGACCGGCATGACCGATGAGAAGAACGGGACGCCTTCCTTGGCGTGCGCCTAACGCCGCCATAATCAGCGGATGACTCCCCGCTGATTAGCATAATTTTGTCATTTATGTTCGATCCGGGCGCTTATCGGGCGCTGGGGCAGCGCCGATCTCGATCCGATCGATGGGCGCCGGCGGCCCCCGACACCGGCCAGGTGCATTCGATGTCTACTTACTGGGATCTCAAACACCGTCTGGGCAAGGCGATCAACGCGCACGACCTGCAGGCGGTTCTCGACTGCTACTGCCCGAACGCCGTCTACGTGACGCCGTCAGGCGTGGCGGAAGGGCACGAGCAGATCGCCTGGATCTACGAGCAGTTGTTCAGGAGCTTCCCCGACATCCACCTCACGCCGTGGTTCGAGCTCGGTGACTGTGAGAATCCCGCGGTCACGGAGTGGACCATGACCGGAACGCACACCGGGCCCCTACTCCTGCCGGACGGGCGTGAGCTGCAGGGAACAGGCCGGAAGATCAGCCTCCGCGCCACCTGCTCCACCTTCGTCGGGGACGGCAAGATCAAGACTCATCGCGAGTACTTCGACCAACTGGAGCTCTACAGCCAGCTCGGTCTGCGCCTGTCGGAGCAGGCCTCCGCGTAGGCCACGCGGGTCACTCGACCGGTCATGAGGGGCGCATGGCGACGTACGTGCTGATACACGGCGCGTGGCTCGGAGGGTGGAGCTGGGATCGTGTGCGGCCCGCGCTCGAGGGGGCAGGGCATCGGGTGTTCGCGCCCACCCTGGCCGGCATGGCGGAACGCCGGCACCTGGCCGTCCCCGACCTGGGCCTGTCCGTCCACATCCGCGAGATCGTGGAGCTCTTGGAACACCAGGACGTGACGGACGTGATCCTGGTGGGGCACAGCTACGGAGGCATGGTCATCGCCGGAACGGCCGGGCTCGTCCCCGGGCGCATCGGGCGGCTGTGCTACGTCGACGGCCTCCTGCCACGGTCGGGCCAGTCGGCGTTCGACCTGGTCCCCCTCATGAGAGAGCACTTCGGCCGGTCACCACCGAGCCTGCCCTGGATGGCCTCACCCGTGGATCCGGCCCTCTTCGGCATGGACGGAGAAACCGATCGCCGGTGGGTGGCGGATCGGGTCACTCCCGTGCCGAGGCGCACCGTCGAGGAGCCGCTGCCCGCCGTCGACGACGACGCGCGTGAGTCCATTCCCTCGACCTACGTGCACTTCGCGGGTTTCCCGTTCCTCGAGGAGACCGCCGAGGTGGCCGGCCGCCGAGGTATGCGGGTGATCACGCTGGACGGCGTGGGCCACCTGGCGATGGTGACCCACCCCGAGGTCCTGGCCCGGGAACTCCTGGCCCTTGCCGGTCCGCCCGCGTAGGCGCCCAGACGGAAGGCCGGTCGCGGGTCCCGCGCATGACGGCCGCCCCGTACGGGGAGGGCGGCCGCCTGGCGCGATGGCTCCTACTGCTTGGTGACGGCGCCGCTGACGCGGGACTTGAGACCGGTGACCCGCCGGAACATGTCCCACCAGAAGGGGGCTCCGAACAGGACCGCCACCAGGGTGAGGAGGAAGCCGGGCCAGTGGCCCGGCGACGACAGCCGGTCCCACCAGCCGCCGCCGTGCCATTCCCACTGCGGGCCGGCGTCGCCGCTGCTCATGGTCACGCTCACGGGCGCGTTCGCGAAGATCTTGACGAAGGCCGGCGTGCTCAGCACCTCCGTCACGCACGTGTAGGTGTCCTGGCCGGGCGCGCACTGGTCCTGGAAGGGCTTGAGCGCCTCCTCCCCCGACTGGGCGAAGGCCGTGACCGCGCTCCGGTAGGCGTTGTCGTTGAGCAGCGTCTTGCCGTACTCGAGGGCGTCCATGCTGAACACGAGCGTCACGACCAGCGACAGCAGCGCGACGACCCAGCGGACGTACCGCTTGTAGAGCATGGACAGCCGCTGCATCTCGCCGTCGAACCACTCCTCGACCCCGCGGCGGAAGGCCTCCATGTCCGCGTCGGCCTTGTCCCAGACGGCCTTGAGCGGACGGTAGATCGGGCTCTTGAGCTGGTCGAGGTCGCGCATCAGCGGCTCGACGCCGCCGTGCTCGGTGGCGATCTCCATGAGCGCCACGGCGAAGCGCGCCGGCGGGATGTCGGCGATGCTGGTCTTGCCGCGCCTGGAGTGGTCGATCTCCTGGAGTCGCTCATGGAGCAACTCGGCCATCGACTTGCCCTGCCCGGGCGCCGCCACCTGCGCGGCGGCGACGCTCTCCCCCGCCTCCGTGCTCGGCTCGGCGGCCGCGGCGGCGGTCTCCTCCGGCTGCGCGATCGGCCCGGCGACGCTCTCCCCCGCCTGCGCGGCGGGCGCCCGCTCCTCGTCGTCGGCCTGGTCGGCCCCGTGCGCGGGGTCCGCCGGGTCGATCTCGGCGGTGACGACCCCGTCGCCGGTGCCGTCGGCCGGCAGCACCTGCCCGGTGGCCGCGCTCTCGGGCGGAGCCGCGCCCGCCGGCGCTCCCGCGGGGACGGGGTCCGACTGAACGGCCTGCGCCGCCGCGACCGAGTCGGGGGCGGCGGCGAGTGGTGGGCTCTGGGACGGCGCAGGCAACGGGCTGAAGGCGGGCCTAGGGTCCGCGCCGAAAGGCAGCTTGGCGAACACGCCGAGCACGGTGGCGGGCAGCCGGGACCGTCCCTCCTCCGACGGCGGCAGCAGGTCCATGAGCGGGGCCCGCAGCCTACGCCCGAGCCCCTTCAGCATGTCGAGCAGCCGTTCCAGCATCCGGATGAAGAACGAGGGCCTTTCCCCGGTCTCAGCGCCGTCGAGCGTGTCGCGAAGGTATGCCCATAAGAACTTGCTGCGAATTCCGAGCAGCCTGACGATGCCCTCGTTGAGTCCGCTGACCAGCAACGACAACAACAGGAAGGCGAGAATGAGACCGATTGCCAGGTCTACGTAATACGAGATCAATAAAATCACCCGCACCGTTGATACACCGTGGCAACCTCTGGGCGCAACGCTTCAGATAATCACGATCTGACCCCTGAGCACCGGTGGCCCCGGCGGTTCAGCGCATATATGACAGATCGTCCCGCGGGCCCACGAACACCGCATGACAATTGCCAGAAAAATGCGTATTGAAGAAAGGCCGACCCGTTCAGTCTTCGTACAGCAGGCGTTCCGCGACGGCCCGCGCCCTCCGCGTGGCCCTGCGGTAATCCTCGATGAGGTCCTCGGATCCGTCAGGCGGGTACCCGAGCGCCCGGGAGATAAGGACGCGCTCCTTCACCGCTCCGGGAATGCTGTCGGCGGCCCGGCCGCGCACCAGCATGATGGCGTCGCGGACACGCGAGGCGAACCGCCACGCCTCCGCGAGCACGGCTTCGTCCGCCTGCTCCAGCAGGCCCTCCGCGGCAGCGGCGCGCAGGGCGTCGAGGGTCCGCGTCGTCCGCAGGGCCGGTACGGCTCCCGCGTGCCTGAGCTGGATGAGCTGGGCCACCCACTCGACGTCGCTGAGCCCGCCCCTGCCGAGCTTGGTGTGGAGGGTCGGGTCGGCTCCCCGGGGCAGCCGCTCGGCCTCCATCCGGGCCTTGAGCTTGCGCATCTCCCTGACGGCCTCCACCGAGATGCCTTCAGGCGAATACCGCATCGGGTCGATGAGATCCATGAACTCGGCGCCGAGCCCGGCGTCTCCGGCGCAGAATCTGGCCCGCATGAGCGCCTGCGCCTCCCAGTGAGACGACCAGCGCTCGTAGTAGGCGCGGTAGGAGGCGATCGTGCGGACGAGCGGCCCCTGCCGTCCCTCCGGGCGGAGCCCCGCGTCGATCTGCAGCGGCGGGTCGGGGGCGGGCTGGGCGAGCAGCTTGCGCATCTCCTCGGCCACCGTCTGGGCCGCGACCGCGGCGTCCCTTTCCGGGACCCCCGGAAGCGGGGCGTGGACGAACATGACGTCGGCGTCGCTGGCGTAGGAGCTCTCCAGGCCGCCCAGCCGGCCCATCGCGATGACGGACAGCCGGGTGGGGAAGTCCTCCCGCCTGCCCTGGCAGACCTTGTTGATGGTCGCGTCCAGGGCGGCCTGGATGGTCACGTCGTTGAGCGACGACAGCGCCCCGCCGACCTCCTCGATGTCGATCAGCCCGAACAGGTCGGCGCACGCCGTACGCAACAGCTCCTTGCGGCGCAGCGCCCGGATGGCGGTGACGGCGGTCTCCGCATCGGCGCCGTGGCGGTTGACGGCGGACGCCGCCTCCCCCGCCAGCGTCGACGCGGGCCGTACGGCGAGCTCGCTCGTCTCGCCGAGCATCCCGACCGCTTCCGGGGCGTGGAGCAGCATGCCGGTAACGTAGCGGCTGGTGCCGAGCACCCGGGCCAGCCGCTCCGCGACGGCGGTCTCGTCCCGGAGCAGCCGCAGGTACCAGGGCGTGCTCCCGAGCTTGTCGCTGACCTGGCGGAAGCCGAGCAGGCCGGCGTCCGGGTCGGGGGCGTCGGCGAACCAGCCCAGCATGACCGGCAGCAGCGTGCGCTGGATGGCCGCGCGCCTGGACACCCCGCTGGTCAGGCCGGCGATGTGGCGCAGCGCGCCGTCCGGATCCGCGTAGCCGAGCGCTTCGAGCCTGGCCTTCGCGGCGGCGGCGGAAAGACGGGTCTCGGACTCCGGCAGCCGGGCGACCGCCTGCAGGAGCGGGCGGTAGAACAACTTCTCGTGCAGCCGCCGCACCTCGAGCGCGTGCCGCTTCCAGGTCGTGGTGAACTCCCCGACCGGGTCGGTGGTCATGCCGAGGCCGCGGCCGATCCTGCGCAGATCGGCGGTGTCGGAGGGCACCACGTGCGTACGGCGCAGCCGGTAGAGCTGGATCATGTGCTCGACCTGGCGGAGGAACGTGTACGCCTCGGCCAGGGCCTTGGCGTCGTCCCTGCCGACGAATCCGCCCCTGGACAGGGCGGCCAGGGCCGACAACGTCGCGCGGCGGCGAAGAAGGGGCTCCGAACGGCCGTGCACGAGCTGGAGCAGCTGCACGGCGAACTCGATGTCCCGCAGGCCTCCCGGCCCCAGCTTGATCTGCCGCTCCGCCTCGCTCGCCCGGACGTGGGCCTCGACGCGGCGGCGCATCGCCTGGACGTCCTCGACGAAGTGGGGGCGGGCGGCGGCCTGCCAGACCATCTCGTTGACGGCCGCGACGTACGCCTGTCCCAGTTCCAGGTCACCCGCGATCGGCCTGGCCTTGAGCAAGGCCTGGAACTCCCAGGTCTTGGCCCATCGGCGGTAGTACGTGAGGTGGCTGTCGAGGGTCCGCACGAGGGGGCCCATCTTCCCCTCGGGCCGGAGTCCGGCGTCCACCTCCCACAGGGAGCCTTCGGGCGTGCTGGTCGAGCAGGCCTTCATCATCGCCTGGGCGAGCCGGGTGGCCGTCTGCAGCGCCTTGGTCTCGTCGACGCCGTCCTTGGGTTCCGCCACGAACACGACGTCCACGTCGGAGATGTAGTTCAGCTCGCGTGCGCCGCACTTGCCCATCCCGATCACGGCAAGCCGCACGTCGCCTGAGTCGGGGGTCTCCGCCCTCGCGATGGCGAGGGCGGCGTCGATGGCCGCGCCGGCCAGGTCGGCGAGCGTGGCCGCGGTCTCGGCGAGCGTCGCGTCGCCTGCCACGTCCCGTGCGGCGATGTGCAGGACCCTGCTGCGGTAGGCCACGCGCAGCGCGTCCAGGGCGGCGCCCCTGCCTCCCGCGCCAGTCCCGGGCGCCGGCTGCGGCGACCCGTCCGCGACCGGCTGCGGCGGCCCGTCCGCGACCGGCTCCGCGTCCTCCGGGTCGGCGCCGACGGCGAGCAGCAGGTCCTCCCGCAGCTCCCGGTCCGTGGGCCGTCCCACGGCCTGGACGAACTGCAGGCAGTCGGGATGCCGGACGACGTGGTCGCCGAGGGCGGCGCTCAGCCCGAGGACGCCGAACAGTCTGCGGCGCAGCACCGGGTCGTCCCTGAACGTGCCGAGCACGCTCGGGTCGCGCTCGGCGAGACGGGAGACCGAGCCCAGCGCGAGGTCGGGATCGGCCGCGGCGACGAGATCGTCGAGCAGGTCGAAGTCGCCCACGGCCTCGGGGCCGAGCGCGTCGAGCAGCCGCTCGGCCCGGGCACCGTCGGCGAAGCCGAGGGCGGCCAGGCGGCCGGCTGTGGTCTGGATCCGGGGCGCCGTGGTAACCGTTCCTTCCTCGACGCCGGCGTCGATCACGCCGGCCTCCCGCGGTGGGCTTTCCCCGTAACGGTACACATGGGATGAAAGCCTCCTCGCCTGGATCGGTCGCACACGCGCCGCGCACACGGTAACCCGCGAGGTGGTACGCCGTCCTTAGCGGTTTCTCAGCGTAATCAGCCCATCACGCGGATTGCACGCGCACTCGGCGCGTGTTCCCCGCGACGCGCTCCGCTCACAACGAGGGCGCCGCGTCGGCACGCGCGTCCGTGACGGCACCCGCTGCGGTGACGGCGCGAGCTTCGGTGGCGGACCGCTGGAAGATCTGCGCGGCGAACGCCTCGGCGAGCGGCCGCCAGGTCGCGCGCAGCTCCTCCTCGCCCTGTCCCACCTGGGCGTTCAGCTCGCCGACCTGGGAGTCGGGCAGGCCGCCCCCGCTGGTCCAGGACTCGAACACGCCCGCCGTGGCCTCCGGGTGGAACTGCACGGCCCACGCGCTCGCTCCCAGCCGGTAGGCCTGGTTGGGGTACTGGCCGCCGGTGGCCAGCCGTACCGCGCCGGGAGGCAGCGCTGTCATCGCGTCGTAGTGGTACTGCACCGCACGCAGGGGCCGGGCGGGAAGCGCGGAGAACAGGGGGTCGTCCCCGGCCTCGGGAAGCGCCACCACGTCGCACAGGCCGATCTCGAGACCGGCGTCGCCCCGCTCGACCGTGCCGCCGCACGCGATGGTCATGAGCTGGGCGCCCAGGCAGATGCCGAGGGTCGGCACGCCGTCCTCGACCGAGCGGGCGAGCAGCGCCCTCGTGGCCGGCAGCCAGCCGTACCCCTCGTCGTCCCACGCGGACGCCTCGCCGCCGAGGACGACCAGCCCGCGATCGGCGGTCTCCGGGACCGGGTCGCCCTTGTACGGCCGGACCACCTCGCAGTCGACTCCGGCGTCACGCAACCAGCCGGCGAAGAAGCCGAGACCCGCCTCGGCCTCGTGTTCGATCACAGTGACTCGTTCCCGCATGAGGCGAGCTTAGAGACAGTGCCCGGGGCACGACACTCCGGGAACGGCCTGCCGTAAAGTCCGAATCATGAAATTTGATGACGTGGCTGTTCCGGGAGGCCACCTGCGGATCGCCAGGTTCGGCGAGGGACCGCGCCTGATCATCGCCGCACACGGCATCAGCGCCTCCCTGATGGCCTGGCGCACGGTGGCCGACGCGCTTCCGCCCGAGTGGTCCCTCATCGCTCCCGACCTGCGCGGGCGCGGTCACAGCACGGACGTGCCCGGCCCGTACGGCCTGCCCCGGCACGCCGAGGACCTCGAGCTGATCGCCCAGCACGTGGGGGCCGACGAGACGAGCGTGCTCACCGGTCACTCGATGGGGGCGTACATCGCCGCGCTGCACGGCGCGCGGCGCCGCTACGCCCGGGTCGTGCTGGTCGACGGCGGGCTGCCACTGCCCCTTCCCCCCGGCGTGGACCCTGACGCGGCGCTGGAGGCCGCCCTCGGCCCCGCCCTCGCACGGCTCAGGCTGACCTATCCGAGCGTCGACGCCTATCTCGACTTCTTCCGCGCTCATCCCGCGTTCGCCGGCCACTGGACGCCCGACGTGGAGGAGTACGTCCGCTACGACGCCGACGGCGACGGCCTCGGCGGCGCCGTACGTTCGCGGGCGCGTGAGGACGCGGTACGGCACGACGGCCGCTGGCTCCGGACCGAGGTCGACATGATCGGGTCGGCGCTCGATGCGATCGAGTCGCCGCTGACCCTCCTGCGCGCGCCCCGGGACCTGCTGAACGAGGAGGGGGGCCTGCTTCCCGACGACATCACCGCCACATGGATGGAGAGGCTCCCCCGGATGCGGCACGAGCTCGTCGAGGACTGCAACCACTACACGATCATCTTCGAACCGCGGCGCGCGGCGGTGGTGGCCGACCACCTCACCACCGACTGAGCCGCGACCCCTCGCGCATGATCACGAACGACGAAGGCGCAGGCCGGACGGCCTGCGCCAGAAGTCGTGCATGATCACGCGCAGTGGAGGTGCAGGTCACACGGCTTGCGCCCGAACCTGTGCATGATCACGGGCGGAGAAGGGCGGGGCCGCGCCGCCCGCGCCCGAACCTGTGCATGATCACGGGGGGTCAGGGGCGGGGGGTGATCCAGGTCGCCTTGGCCGCCGCCACCAGGGTGCCGTCCACCTCGTAGACCGCGCTCACTCCGTGAAGCTT
Organism: Planotetraspora kaengkrachanensis; assembly: GCF_016862895.1. GTDB lineage: Bacteria > Actinomycetota > Actinomycetes > Streptosporangiales > Streptosporangiaceae > Planotetraspora > Planotetraspora kaengkrachanensis. The sequence continues at coordinate 394,278 of NZ_BONV01000001.1, forward strand.
GCGGCCCTCGCGCCCGATCGCCCGGGCCACGACGGAATAGCTGCCGAGGGGGTACACCCGGCGGAACACCTGACCGGTCAGCCGGCCGAGCAGCGCCGAGCCCGCCGGCACGGAATCCGTCCCGGGCTCCTCGGAGGAGCCGTACTGGACCCAGCCGGTGGCGCAGTCGAGAGCGGACCAGATGATCGAGTCGGGGACGACCCCGTGCTCGTCGGTCACGCCCACCGGAACACGCCACCCGGCGGCGACGAGATCGGTTCCCTCGACCGGCCCGGGGAAGATCCTCAGCCCGTCGCCCGGCTCACGCAGGCCGCACGCGAAGCAGCCCGCGATGGGGTGCCGGTGCCGGCCGCGGAACCCGTCCTCCGCCCGCGCGGCGTCGTTGAAGGGCACGAACGGCGGCGGCGTGAGCGCGTCCGCCGAACCGCTTCCCGCGCCGTGGCCGAGCGCGACCGGGATGGCCTCCACCAGGTGCTGGTCGCCGAGGTTCAGCGTGACGGCGTTGCCGACGTGCTCGATCGTGACCTCGGTCTCGAGCGGGACCGGTTTGTGCAGGGTGACCTCCACCGCCGAGGCATGCCCACCACCGGTGAGCGAACTCGCCAGAGTCCCCGCGATCCACCCGCCGTTGGCGATGCCCTCAGGTCCTCGGAACCGCTCCGGCACGGACAACACTGTCCGCAGCCCCGCAGCTGCCGTCATTAGGCCGCACTCTCCCCACATAAGTCTTATTACGGTCCATCCGCATCATGCATAACAAACGACCACATTTTACTCTTCCGTCTGCGCACAGCAGATCAGCGGGGGATGTCCCGGGTGTTAGCAGACTGTGACGATGCGGTGACGACTCGGCACCGGCGCACGCCCGATGCGGGAACGACGGGAGTCACGGGACGCGCGTGGCCGCCCGCCCGGAAAGGCGAGGAACGCGGACTACAGGACGGGCAGGTGACGGCCGAGTTCACGCTCGGGCACCTGGCCGCGGTACTCCGCCCACTCGGCCCGCTTGTTGCGGAGGGACAAACCATACATGATCAGGACTTCGTAGCTGATCACAGACGGCCACCATTCCTATGAGACTGACCGTGGGTGACGCACGGTCGGCGGTGGAGAGGTCCTTCATCGTTTCTCCGTGATGGTGCGGGTCCGCCTGCGGCGGCTGTGAAAATCGCTGTCCAATTGTTGGAAGGCGGTGATAGAGAGTCCGGGTGACAACGACCCTTGAGTTCCCCGCTCTGCTGCGATTGATCGACGAACGGTCGACTGCCTTCCGCGCCGCGGTCGCCTCCGCGCGCAGCCTCGACGTACAGGTGCCGACCTGCCCCGAGTGGACGCTGTTCGATCTGGCGCAGCACATCGGCGAGGGGCGCCGCGACTGGGCCGCCACCGTCGCCGCAGGGCCTGCTCCGGCCAAGTCCGCAGCGGAGGGCGCCCCGGCTGCGCCTCGGGAGCGCGAGGCGCTGCTGGCCTGGTTGGCGGAGTCCACGGAGCAACTGCTTGACGCATTGCGGAAGGCCGGCCCGGATCGCGGTTGCTGGACGTGGTGGGGGACATCGCAGTCGCCGCAGACCTCCGGTGCCGTAGCTCGGCACCAGCTCCTGCAGTTCGCGGTGCACACGTACGACGCCCAGATCACCGTGGGTGCCCCGCAGCCGCTGCCGGACGAGGTGGCGCTCGACGGTGTCGACGAGTTCCTGTCCACCTGCGTCGCAACGACGAGTGCCTGGCCGCACAAGCCCGCTGCTGTCGACTTCCACGCCTCCGAGGGCCGCTCCTGGCGCCTCTTGCTCTCCGCCGACGGCGCACGGACCACCCGTCTTCCCGGGCTCGGCACCATATCGGCCACCGCTGCCGGCCAGGACCCGGACGCGGCCGCCGCCTCCGCTCGGGGCACGGCCAGCGAGCTGGTCCTCATCCTGCACGACCGTATCCCGATCAACTCCCTGAAGCTCGACGGCGACCGACGTCTCTTCGAGCAGCTCAGCGCCTGGGACCCGGATGAGTAGGACGTGACGATGCGCCACCTCGTAAGCCCCGGGGCATGCCTCCCGCCAACGGCTACAGCCACGGCTCCGCCGACGGCTGTTCTGGCGCTACACACTGGTCTGGCACCAGCGGTGAGCGGCCGCGCGGGCCGATGATGTCTGCGGCCGTAGCCCAGCGCGACGGAAAGGGCACGGCGGGCCATGGACGCCTTCTTCAACGACGACTCGTGTGCCCCGGATGTGCCTTGATCTTCGATGGTGCGGAACCGTCCCTTCCGACGAGCCTTCCTCGATCACCGGGGAACGCTCGCCGGAAACGTGTTTCAGCAGGTCAGAGCACCGGAAGGTAGCGGCCGAGCTCGTACTCGGTCACCTGGCGGCGGTACTCCGCCCACTCGGCCCGCTTGTTGCGGAGGGACTAATCACGCCGGGCCGCTGCCTGCGGCGAAAGCCTGAACCACCGCGATGACCTGCAAAGGCTATCTCGGTGGTTCTCAACATTTCGTAGCTGATCACGGTGTCGTGTGCCCTCGGTGTGCCCTCCGGACCACCCGGGCAGCCAAGCTGCCGGTCATAGCCGACGTTCAAGTGACGAGCGAGGCGGTGTCCATTCGATCTTGTCTGCCTCGGCTGGATCTGGAAAGACCATCACAGATTCGTCGAATCGATGCCATTCAAGCGATCCGTTGTCGAGCTCGTAGATCTCGGCCGCGATGACAAGGATCGTCGCGCGGCCGATCGAGAGTGTGACCTCGGCGAGCATTCCCCGTTCGTGTCGCACTGTCACCGCATCGATCCGGCCCACTGGGAGGCTGAGTTCGGACTCCCGATAGATGCCGGTCCACTCTTGCGCATGTGGGTGTGCTGACCCTGCGACGCGTAGACCAAAACAATCATCGTTCTGATACGTATCGATGGTTCGATGGTCGCCACCGGCAAGAGTCACTTGCAGTCGCAGCAGCTGGAGACACGACACGTCAGGGTCAGAGAACTCTGGTCCGTCTGACGTGCCTTCGCGGATGGCCATCTCAACGCCTCTCCACCTCTCGACGGCGCGTCCGGCAAGAGTCTCGAACTCGGCTGTCTGCTCGGTCAGCCAAGCAATCGGCCGTTCTGAGAAGGCGTCAGGCATGCAGCCAGTATCGGGGGCGCCGGGTCACGTCCCGCCGATTCGGATGTTGAAGCGGAACTCTGACCGCCGTTCAGCCGACCTGGGCGTTCAGCTCTCTGCGCTGGTCGAGCGGCCTTCCGGGCCTCACGTCGGCAGTCATTCGTTGCCGACGTTTCACGATGTTGGCACGCCACCATCCGACGGTTCTGTGGGAGCTGGCGGGCGCGTCCCGCCGGCCACCCGGCCTACTCCTGACCGTAGAGGTAGCGCCTGTGGCGTGGTGGGCATCGACCGTTGTAGGGTGCGCGCCGTGGGATACCTGGTGTGGCCTTCAGGCCGTCTGAACCTCCCGGAGTCGGACGACGTCGCTGCGGTCGCCGCTGTCAAAGCCGCCATGGCTGTACGAGATGGTTGGTTCAAACCGGATGCGTCTTCTTCAAATGAGACACTGGCCGACATGGCGGAGTGGGCCGGGGCCTCGGTCATCCGCGACGGGGACTGGATCGAGTTTGGTTACGACGACGGGGGTGACCCCAAGTGGTCGGATCAGGCGACGGCCTTCTACGTCGCGATTGCGCCGTTCGTTCGCTCGGGAATCGTTCAGATCGAGGGCGAGGACGGTTTCGGTTGGTCATACACCTACGCTGACGGGCAGATCACCCAACAGGGTTGGAACGGTTGGGATGGGTCCATCGAGCCGTTCGGCGAGAACGTGAGTCTCCCTCCCCTGGACCACCCATAAGCGCGGCTCCCTCACCGGCTGCCAGGGCTTCGGAGAGCGGATCTCCTCGTCGGGCAGTCGTAGACCGTCCAGCCTCCCCGGAAGTGGGGGTACGCCTTTTTGCAGCTCAATCGCGCCAAGACCTCGGCTTTTGTGGAGCCAGCCGCACACTCTCCCATCCCGTCTGCCATCGACCCACCGCGCAGCGGCAGCGGGCCGGCGACAGAGGTGCAAGCCCGGCTTGACGTGTCCCTTCGCCTTGGCACCTTCCACGGCCCTTGGACGCCAACGGTCACAGCCGGGCTTGCGGCGGCGGAGACGGGCTGCTGGGCTCGCCTGGGTCGATGGCAGGCGGGGTGGGCACCCATCGGTGCCGGCTGCGGGCTCCGGCAAGGGGAAATCTTCGGCCTACCGCTCGATGAGGTGGACTTTGACGAGGGCTGGATGCGTGTTGCCTACCAGGTCAAGCTCATCAATGGTCGCCTCGTGTTCGCTCCGCCTAAGCGAGAGAAGGAACGAGACGTACCGCTGCCGGCGCGAGTAGCGGAGGCCCTGAAGACGCACGCCGACCTGTTCCCGCCCGTCAAGGTCACTCTTCCTTGGCGTACGCCGGACGGCCCTCCGCTGACCAAACTGCTATTTTTCTCCAGGAACGGCGGAGGCCCAGTACGCCGAAGCGACTTCAACGTCTTCGCCTGGAAGCCCGCTCTGGTAGCCGCTGGTGTCATTCCCGAGCCGATCAAGGGTGAACGGCACCAAGCGGCCCGGGAACACGGCATGCATGCCCTCAGGCACTTTTACGCTTCGGTGCTGCTTGATGCCGGCGAGAACATCAAGGCCCTGAGTCAGTACCTCGGGCACAGCGACCCCGGCTTTACGCTCAGGGTCTACACGCACCTCATGCCGAGCAGCGAGGGACGCACGCGGCGGGCCGTGGACGGAGCATACGAGGCCATGGGGCCTAAGTCTGACGGCCCAGAGACGGCCCAGGAGCGATGAAACGGCGCGGGATCAGCGGTTGTGCACCGCTGGTCCGTAGCCCATATACCGCGAGAAACCTCTCTGACCTGCGATTACAGCACGGGCAGGTAGCGGCCGAGTTCGTACTCGGTCACCTGGCGGCGGTACTCCGCCCACTCGGCCCGCTTGTTGCGGAGGAAGAAGTCGAAGACGTGCTCCCCCAGCGTCTCGGCGACCAGTTCGCTGTGCTCCATCACCGTGATCGCCTCGTCGAGCGACTGCGGCAGCGGCTGGATGCCGAGGGCCCGCCGCTCCCCGCTGGTCAGCGCCCAGACGTCGTCCTCGGCGCCGGGAGGCATCTCGTAGCCCTCCTCGATGCCCTTCAGCCCGGCCGCAAGGATCACGGCGAACGCCAGGTAGGGGTTGCACGAGGAGTCGAGCGAGCGGAACTCGATCCGGGTCGAGCCGCCCTTGTGGGGCTTGTACATCGGCACCCGGACCAGGGCCGAGCGGTTGTTGTGCCCCCAGCAGACGTACGAGGGCGCCTCGCCGCCCGCGCCCGCGATGGCCTCCGCGCCGCCCCAGAGCCTCTTGTAGGAGTTGACCCACTGGTTGCAGACGGCCGTGACCTCGGGGGCGTGCTTGAGCAACCCGCCGATGAACGACCGGCCGATCTTGGAGAGCTGGTAGTCGGCGCCCGGCTCGTAGAAGGCGTTGCGGTCGCCCTCGAAGAGCGACATGTGCGTGTGCATGCCCGAGCCGGGGAACTCGGTGAACGGCTTCGGCATGAATGAGGCCCACACGCCCTGCTCCAGCGCGACCTCCTTCATGACCAGGCGGAAGGTCATGATGTTGTCGGCGGTCGTGAGCGCGTCGGCGTAGCGCAGGTCGATCTCCTGCTGGCCGGGGGCGCCCTCGTGGTGGCTGAACTCCACCGAGATCCCCATCGACTCCAGCATCATGATCGCGTGGCGGCGGAAGTCGTGCCCGGCGCTGTGCGGGGTGTGGTCGAAGTAGCCGCCCTCGTCGATCGGCTGCGGCTTGCCGCCCTTCTCCGGCCGGTCGCGCAGCAGGAAGAACTCGACCTCGGGATGCGTGTAGAACGTGAAGCCCATGTCCGCCGCCTTGGCCAGCGTGCGCTTGAGCACCCAGCGGGGGTCGGCGTGGGACGGCGAGCCGTCCGGCATGAGGATGTCGCAGAACATGCGCGCCGTGCCCGGGGACTCGCTGCGCCAGGGCAGGACCTGGAACGTGGACGGGTCGGGCTTGGCCAGCATGTCGGATTCGTAGACCCGGGAGAAGCCCTCGATCGCCGAGCCGTCGAAACCGATGCCCTCGGCGAAGGCGCCCTCCAGCTCGGCCGGGGCGATCGCGACCGATTTCAGGAAGCCGAGCACATCCGAGAACCACAGCCGAATGAATCGGATATCGCGCTCTTCGAGCGTGCGGAGGACGAACTCCTGCTGGCGGTCCAAGGCATACCTCTCGAAACACATGTCGGGTCGACTACCAGTGTGCCTCGTATGTGTTTCACAGGCGTTACGAGGGATTGTGAGCGGGCCGTCCCGCCAAGTGCGGGCGGGGCAAGCGGGGCGTCGGGGCCGGCCCGCGACGATCAAGACGATCTAAGCGCCGTGCGCGAGGGCGTCACCCACGGCCGTCCTGCGGTAGAGCACCTCGCGGCCCAGCCGCCGCCGGGTCACCAGGCCGCCGTCGGAAAGGACGGTCAGGTGCTGGCTCACGGCCCCGGGGGTGAGGTCGAGCCGCCGGGCGAGGGCGGTGGTCGACCCCGGTTCCTCGAGCGCCACGAGGACGCGGGCCCGGGATCGGCCGATGAGGGCCGACAGCGCGTTCGGCGTGCAGGGGGCGCCGGCCGCCCAGAGGTTGCCGACCCCCCGCGCCGGATAGCTCAGCATGGGCTGGTATGGCTCGTACATGATCGAGACCGCCCGCCAGTTGAACGCGCTGGGGACGAGCACCAGCCCGTCACCGGTGATGTCGCCCGAGTAGTCGTGGTTCAACCTCTCGGTGACCAGCCGGTCCCCGTGCCAGACGACCGAGGGGTGGAGATCCTCGAACAGCTCACGCACGCCCCCTGCGGCGAGCCCGCGCGAGCGCCACATCACGTCGCCCTCGAGCACACCGTGGATCGCCGGCCAGAACTCCTCGATGGCCACCTTCCAGTAGTCGTACAGCCGGTCGGCCACCCGCTGGACGCCGGCGACGGGATCGTCCCTGAACCGGGCGGCCGCCTCGGGATCGGCGCTCTGCACCCAGGCCACCTCTTCGGCGGCCGTGTGCGGAGGGGCGTTCCTGACCCGGTCGAGCTCGGCCATGAAGTCGGGCAGCGGCGTGTCCGGCGGAGGCGTCAGGAAGTCGGGCATGTAGCCGGTGACCGGCACCAGCGCGAACAGCTCCGACAGATCCAGATCGCGCAGGCGTGGCCGTACGGCCCGCAGCCACGGCAGGTGCAGCGAGTGGCGGGCGGGCGACCGCAGCACGCGCAGGCTCGTCACCAGCTCCCACATGGGCGAGAACGCGAACCTCAGCCGGGCCACGTCGTCCGGCGTGAACCGCCATTCGATCGCCATCGCCGCTCCCCACGCCACGAGACCTTTTAGCCGTCGCTAAAAGATTGGCACCTCAGGAGGCCGATGGCAAAGGCTTGACCTGTGACTACTGTGACCGAATCCCCCGGTTTCCTCCGGTCCGCGACCGGCGGGCTTCCCCGCGCGTTCTGGGTGCTGTTCGCCGGGACGCTCGTGAACCGCCTCGGCACGATGGTGGAGCCGTTCATCGGCATCTACCTCACACAGGCGCGCGGCATGTCACTCGCCGCGGCCGGCCTGGTGATGACCACGTTCGGCGTCGGGTCGCTGCTGTCGCAGCCCTTCGCCGGCTGGCTGGCCGACCACTTCGGCCGGCGGGTGACGCTGACCGGAGCCATGATCGCCACCGCCGTCACGTTCATCGCCCTCGGGTACACCACCAGCGTCCACGGCATCACGGTGGCCATGCTGGTGCTCGGCCTCGTCGTCGACGCCTACCGGCCCGCGTCCCAGGCCCTGGTCGCCGACCTCGTCTCCCCGGAGGACCGGCCACGCGCGTTCGGGCTGCTGTTCTGGGCGGTCAACCTCGGTTTCTCGATCGCGATGGTCGCCGGCGGCTGGCTCGCCGAGGCCGGGTTCACCACGCTCTTCTGGATCGACGCCGTCACCTGCCTGATCTTCGGCGTGCTGGTGTGGCGGGCGATCCCCGAGACGCTGCCCGACCGCTCGGAGGCCACCCCCGGCCGGTTCGCCGACGTGCTGCGCGACAAGGCGATGGTGGCCTTCTTCGCCATCTCACTGACCTTCGCGTTCGTCTACCTCCAGGCGTACACGACCCTGCCGCTCGCCATGAGCGACCAGGGCATGCCCACCAGCGCGTACGGCATGGCGATGGCGGTCAACGGACTGCTGATCGTCGTCGTCCAGCCGTTGACGAACACCTGGCTGTCACGCCGGGACCCCAGCGCCGTACTGGCCGTCGGATTCAGCGTCGTCGGAGTCGGTCTCGCGCTCACCGCGGCCGTCTCCTCCACGCTCGGCTACGCCGCGACGGTCGCCGTATGGACGCTGGGCGAGGTCGTCACCGCGGGTGTGGCGGGCGCGATCGTCGCCTCGCTCGCCCCCGCCCACCTGCGCGGCCGCTACTCCGGTCTGTACGGCCTGGCCTGGTCGGCCGGAGGGATGCTGGCGCCCCTCGCCGGAACCCGCCTGCTCGCGGTGAGCCCGGTGCTCCTCTGGCTGGTCATCGGGGGGCTGGCGCTGCTCGCGGCCGCAGGTCAGCTGGCGCTCGGGCCGGTCATCCGGCGCCGGACCCGCGTCCAGGAGACCGCCCCGGCGTAGCGGTCTCGCACATGACGACAAGTCACCTTATCGTCGCTTTGACGACAATAAACGGGACGTTCTAGGCTGGTCACCGTGGCTCAACTCCGTATCGCCCTCGCCCAGACCAACCCTGTTGTCGGCGACCTCTCCGGCAACGCGGACATGCTCCTCCAGTGGACCCGGCGGGCCGCCGACCGGGGTGCCCATCTCGTGGTCTTCACCGAGCTGTTCCTGACCGGGTACCCGGCGGAGGACCTGGTCCTGCGCTCGTCGTTCGTCGAGGCCTCGGTCGCGACGTTGTCCTCGGTGGCGGAGCGGCTGGCCGCGGAGGGCCTCGGCGACCTTCCCGTGGTGGTGGGCTATCTCGACCGGGCCGACGTCGCCCCCCGGGTCGGCCAGCCCAAGGGCGCGCCGCTCGACGCCGCGGCGGTGCTCTACCAGGGCCGGATCGTGATCAGGTCCGCCAAGCACCACCTGCCCAACTACGGCGTCTTCGACGAGTACCGCTACTTCGTGCGCGGCGACCGGCTGCCCGTCATCCGGCTGCACGGGGTCGACGTGGCGATCGCGATCTGCGAGGACCTCTGGCAGGAGGGCGGCCCGGTGTCGGTCGTGGCCGAGACGGGCGCGGGGCTGCTCGTGGTGCCCAACGGCTCGCCGTACGAGATGGACAAGGACGACGTCCGGCTGGACCTGTGCGCGCGCCGGGCCCGCGAGGCCGGTTGCGCCCTGGCCTACGTCAACATGGTCGGCGGGCAGGACGAGCTGGTCTTCGACGGCGACTCCCTCATCGTGGACGCCTCGGGAGAGCTGGTCGCCCGCGCGGGGCAGTTCACGGAGGAGCTCCTGGTGACCGACCTCGAGCTGCCCGAGGCCACCGGCGAGCTCGGCGAGCGCACGGTCGACGCCCATGACGGCACGGTCATCACAGTGGAGCGCCTGCTGCTGTCGGCCACGCCCGTCGAGCCGTACGAGCCGGAACCGCCGGTGACCGCCGAGCGGCTGGACGACCTGGCCGAGGTCTACAACGCCCTCGTCCTGGGGGTGCGCGACTACGTGCGGAAGAACGGTTTCCAGTCGGTCATCCTCGGCCTGTCGGGCGGCATCGACTCCGCGCTGACCGCGACGATCGCCACCGACGCCATCGGCCCGGAACGGGTCAACGTGGTGCTGATGCCCTCGCGCTACTCGTCGGACCACTCGATCACCGACGCCGAGGAGCTCGTACGCCGGCAGGGACTCAACGCGCGGGTCGTGCCGATCGCGGACATCGTCACCGCCTTCGAGAAGGAGATCGAGCTCCACGGCCTCGCGGCGGAGAACCTGCAGGCGCGGGTGCGCGGCATGCTGCTGATGAGCCTGTCGAACGAGCACGGCCATCTGGTGCTGACGACCGGCAACAAGAGCGAGCTGGCCACCGGCTACTCCACGCTGTACGGCGACTCCGCCGGCGGGTACGCGCCGATCAAGGACCTGCTCAAGACGATGGTGTGGAGGCTCTCCGAGTGGCGCAACGCCCAGCCGGGGCCGCCGCCGATCCCGGAGAACTCCATCACCAAGGAGCCCAGCGCCGAACTCCGGCCGGACCAGCGCGACACCGACTCACTGCCCGAGTACGACGTGCTCGACCGGCTGCTGAGCGACTACGTGGAGAACGACATGGGCCGCGACGAGCTGATCGCCGCCGGGCACGACCCCGAGCTGGTCACGCGGATCATCCGGCTGGTGGACCTGGCCGAGTACAAGCGCAGGCAGTATCCGCCGGGGCCGAAGATCACGCCCAAGAACTTCGGGCGTGACCGCCGGCTCCCGATCACCAACCGCTGGCGCGAGACCCTGGGCTGAGACCCGCCCTCGGCCGGGTCTCAGCGTGGTCTCAGCGGGGTCTCAGCGGGGACGGAACCCGAGCAGCACCTCGTCGACGATCCGCTCGGCGAGGTCGGCGGGCAGCGGCCCGTCCGCCCACTTCGTCCGCCACATCATCGTGCCGGACAAGATGGCCATCGCCATCGGGACGTCGAGGTCGGCCCGGAGCTCGCCGTTCGCCATGCCCCGCTCCAGGACGGCGCTCAGCAACTCCTGACGGGGCTTGATGGCGATCTCGTGGAACCTCTCGGCCACGCGGGGATGCTTGTCCGACTGGCTCATCGCGATGTTCATGATGCAGCGGGTGCGCACGTGGACGGACTCCGACTGGACCACCTGCAGGTAGGCGACCAGGTCGTCGCGGACGGACACGCCCTTGAGCGGGGCGATCGGCGGCTTGAGCGACGCGAGCGCGTCGACCACCAGATCCTCCTTGTTGGACCAGCGCCGGTAGATCGTCGTCTTGCCGACGCCCGCCCTGGCGGCGATCGCCTCGATGGACAGCTCCGAGACGCCGCTGCCCTCGCCGAGGATGTCGAGGGCGGCCTCGATGATGGCCTTCTCCGCCTTCTCGCTGCGGGGGCGGCCCGCGGTGCGAACCGCCCCATCCGTCTGCTGCATCGTCATCGCCCGATCACGCTACCGCCGCTTCCTTCTTCTCCGGCTCACCCGCCGAAACCGGAGCGGCCTCCGCGGAACGGCCGGGCATCCACAGTCCTACAACGATCACCCCCACCAGCGCCACCGCCGCGGACCCGAGAGCCGCCCAGTGCATGCCGGTGACGAAGGCGGCGTCGGCGGCCTTCATGAGGCTCGCCCCCTGCGCGCCGAGGTGCTCGGCGACGCCCGCCGCACCCGAGATCGACTCGCTGACCGGCCCGCGGAGCTGCTCGGGCAGGGCCGAGACCTTGTCCTCCATGTCGCCGCGGTAGCTGGCCGACAGGGCGGCGCCGAGGACGGCGATGCCGAGCGTGCCACCGACCTGCCGCACGACGTTGCTCATCGAGGAGCCGACGCCGGCCTTCTCCCGGGGCAGGGAGTTCATGATGGCGGTGGTCGCCGGGGGAAGGATGTTGGCCATCGCGGCGCCCTGGACGAAGCCGAGGATGAGGATGAGCCAGACGGGAGTGTCCACGTCCACCAGCGCGTAGCAGGCGAGCGCGGCGGCGATGACGAGCATCGCCACGGTCCCGACCGCCTTGGAGCCGTACTTCTGCACCATCTTCGAGCTCTGCGGAGCGAAGATCAGCTGTGCCGCCGCGAACGGGAGCACCAGCGCGCCGGACTGCAGCGGAGTGTAGCCGCGGACGATCTGCCAGTAGAAGGCGAGGAAGAACATCACGCCCATGGCGGCGAAGAAGACCAGGCCCACGCTGGCGATCGCGGTGGAGAAGCCCGCGTTGCGGAAGTTCCGCACGTCGAACGCGGGGTGGGTGATCTTGCGCTCGTACCAGACGAAGCCGGCGAGGATCGCGACGCCCACCAGGGTCGGCACGATGACCGAGACGTCGGCGACGGTGCCGAGGTCGCTGATCCTGACGATTCCGTAGACGAGGGCGATCAGGCCCACGATCGACAGCAGGACGCCGACGGGGTCGAGGCCGACCCTGTTCGGGTCCTTGGAGTCGGGGACGATCAGGGTGTTGAGCACCAGGGCGATCAGCACGATCGGGACGTTGACCAGGAAGACCGAGCCCCACCAGAAGTGCGCGAGCAGGATGCCGCCGGTGATCGGGCCGATCGCGACCGCGATGCCGACGCCGCCCGCCCAGATGCCGATCGCCTTGCCGCGCTCATGGATGGGGAAGACGTTCGAGATGATCGCCAGGGTCGCCGGCATGATGGCCGCGCCGCCGAGACCCATGAGCGCCCGCGCGCCGATCAGCTGCGTCGGGTCCTGCGCGTACGCGCTGGCGAGCGATGCCAGGCCGAACAGCACCATGCCGACCAGCAGCATCTTCTTGCGGCCGAACCGGTCGCCGAGCACGCCGAAGGTGAACAGCAGGCCGGCGAAGACCAGGGTGTAGGAGTTCATCGCCCATTCCAGCTGGCTCTGGGTCGCGCCCAGGCCCTGGATCGGGTCGGCGATCGTCTTGATCGCCACGTTCAGAATGGTGTTGTCCAGAACCACGGCCAGAAGGCTGAAGACCATCACGCCGAGGATCTGCCAGCGACGCGGGTGTCCCGCGTATGCGTCCACTGATCCCCCATTGAGATTTTCGATACGCTAGAGTTTCGCAACGGCAGCGTAGCGTTGTTTATTTCGATACGCAACGGTGTCGTTTCATATTACGAGCCGCCGGGACCGGCTCCCTGCGGGGAATCCCTGATCAGGCGGGCATCGGCTCCGTGGCGGTGTGGCCGGAATCACGCCAGAACGGCAGAGCGGCGAGGACCAGGACGACACCGGCCGTGCCGGCGGCGGCGAAGGCCCAGCCCGGTCCGTGGGCGTCGACGATGGCGCCCGCGATCGGCCCCGCGCAGGCGACGCCCACGGTCAGCGCGGTGCCGTGGAGGCCCATCGCCTCACCGCGGGCGGTGGCCGGCACCCGCCGGTTGACCGCGTCGACGCTGGCGGACAGGGCGGGCGCGCACAGGAACCCGGCCGGGATGAGCGCGAGGCACAGCCACCACCATCCGCCGCCGACGAGTCCGAGAGGCGCGGTCAGCGCGCACAGGCCGCCGATCAGGCCCAGCGGTGAAAGGCCCCGCGACAGCCCTCCGTAGACGAAGCCGCCGACCAGTGAGTAGCCGCACCACAGGGCGATGACCAGCCCGGTCCACGACGTGGCGCCGCTTTCCTGCATGGTCGCGACCAGCGACAGCTCGGTCGCGGTGAGGACGAACGTCAACGCCGAGACCATCACCAGCAGCGTGATCAGGCCGGGCCCGACCCATTGCCGGTACGGCACCGACCCCTTCGTCTCCCGGTCCGCCTCGTCGGGCGACCGCGTCGGCGGGTCGAGCAGGAACAGGGCGACGCCTGAGCCGACCAGCCCGACCCCCACCGCGTACATCGTGGCGGTGCTGGAGAAGGCCGTCACGGCGGCGGCCGCGAGTGCGGGTCCCACCATGAAGGACAGCTCGACGGCCATGGAGTCCAGGGCGAACCCGGTCCTGTGGTCCTCCGCCGGGACCATGGCCGCGACGCACTGCCTGATCGCGCCGAAGACCGGCTGGCTGAACACCCCCGCGACGGCCGCCCCCACGAGCAGCGCGTGGTAGGGCAGCGACGGCGCGACGCACCAGAAGCACAGCTGGATGATCGTGGTGACGGCGATGACCGGCCGCAGCCCGCGCCTGTCGACGATGCGCCCGGCGAGAGGGGAGCCGACCGCGGAGCCGATCATGCTCGCCGCTCCGACGAGCCCGGCCTCGAGGTAACCGAGGTGCAGGCTGTTGACCACGTGCAGCGTCAGCGTGATTCCCGTGCCGGTCAGCGGGATCCTGGCCACCAGGCCCACCAGCATCAACGCACGCACGCCCGGCAGTGCCAGCACCCGCCGGTAAGGTTCAATCGCCATCTTGGTTGATTACCTCCGCATGGAATTGTGCACTGCTTCTCTGACAATTCCGACACCGGATCCGGGACCGGACAACCGGTCTGCCATCGGGCTCCCGGCGAGGTCCCCCGGGGCCCGGACAGGCACGGGATTACCGGTACGACCGGGGGTGTTCCAGCCAGTGGCGACATGCGATGATCTGACTGTCCGGGGACGCCATAGGGGCGCCACGAGGCCTTGGAGGTAGCCATGTCCTCTGTTTCCGCTGTACCTGACAACCCGTCCGCGTCCGGCTCGGCCGGCATGCTCTACGGCGGGTCGTCCGGCCGCAGAGTCACCGTCCGCGACATCGCGGCGGCCAAGGAGCGGCACGAGCGGTGGCCGATGGTCACCGCGTACGACGCCATGACCGCCAGGGTCTTCGACGACGCGGGCATCCCCGTGCTGCTCGTCGGCGACTCGGCCGCCATGGTCGTGTACGGCTACGACTCGACGCTGCCGGTCACGGTCGATGACCTTCTCCCGCTCACCGCCGCCGTGGTCCGCGGGTCGTCACGGGCGATGGTGGTCGCCGACCTCCCGTTCGGCTCCTACCAGGCCTCGCCGCAGCAGGCCCTGGAGACGGCCGCCCGCTTCATGAAGGAGTCGGGCGCGCACGCCGTGAAGCTCGAGGGCGGGCACCGGGTCCTCCCCCAGGTGGAGATGCTCGTGTCGGCCGGGATCCCGGTCATGGCACATCTCGGCCTGACCCCGCAGTCGGTCAACGTGCTCGGCGGCTACCGCGTCCAGGGACGCGGCCAGGCCGGGGACGAGTTGATGGCCGACGCCAAGGCGCTGGAGCACGCGGGCGCCTTCTCTGTCGTGCTGGAGTGCGTGCCGAGCGACCTCGCCGAGCGGGTGACCGCCTCGCTGAGCATCCCCACCATCGGCATCGGGGCAGGCCCAGGCACCGACGCCCAGGTCCTCGTCTGGCAGGACCTCATGGGCCTCACGGCTCACCCCGCCAAGTTCGTCAAGAAGTACTTCGACCTGGCCGGCGAGATGGAGCGCGCGGTGCGCGGCTTCGCCGACGAGGTGGCCGCCGGCGTGTTCCCCGCGCCGGAGCACAGCTACCGCTGACGTCCGCTCCCCCGCCACATCTCGGGCGGCGGGGGACTCCACGGCCCGCTTCCGCGCTCCGGGCACCCCTGCCCGGGGCGCGGTCAGCCGGCCAGCGTCGCCGGATCGGTGTTGGCCCCGCACACGATGACCGCGACCCTCTCGCCCGCCGCCGGCACGTACGCGCCGGACCTCAGCGCGGCGAGCGCCGCCGCGCCGGCGTATTCGGCCGCCACCCTGAACTCCCGCCACAGCGCGCGCCGGGCCTCGACGATGGCGTCGTCGGACACCAGGACGCTGGAGACCCGTGCGGCCACGGTGTCGAAGGCCACCTGCCCGATCCGGCTCGCGCCGAGGGCGTCGGCGGCCACACCGCTCACGTCCACGCGGACCGGTCCGCCCGCCTCCAGGGCGGCGTGCAGAGTGGGGATGCGTTCGGGCTCGACCGCGACGACCCCGGCCCGGCCGTCCACGGCCGCCACGACCCCCGCGACCAGGCCTCCCCCGCCGACCGCCACGAGGACGGTGTCGAACTCGGCCTGCTCGAGCAACTCGGCGGCTACCGTGCCCGCACCGGCCGCCACGTCAGGCTGGTCGTAGGCGTGGATCTCCAGCGCGCCGGTCTCGGCCGCGCGCTTCCGGGAGGCCTCGTAGGCCTCGGAGTAGATCGCCCCCACCTGGGTGACGTGGGCGCCCAGCAGGCGCAGGCCCTCGACCTTCACCGGGGCGCTGACCTCCGGCACGAAGATCTCCGCCCGCACGCCCAGGGCGCGGGCGGCGTACGCCACGGCCAGGCCGTGGTTGCCTCCGGACGCCGCGATGACGCCGGCGGCGGGCAGCGCGGCCGTCTCCCCCGCCGCCAGGATGCGGTTGAACGCGCCGCGCGCCTTGAAGGAGCCCGAGTGCTGTGTGCTCTCGAGCTTCAGGACGAGGTGGGACTCCGCCTGGAGAAGGGGCGTCCTGCGGACGTGCGGGGCGATCCGCCCCGCGGCCCTGTCCACGTCCTGCCGCACGACGGTCATGGGTGTCTCCTCACTTCGCGATCCAAGAGCGGAGTACGGCGGTCCCGCGACCGCCGACGGAATGCCGCTTCCGGCCGGGCCAGTGAAGCATCTCCGTGCTCAGGTCCCGTGCTCAGGTCCCGTGCTCAGGTCCCGTGCTCAGGTCCCGCGCTCAGGTCCCGCGCTCAGGTCCCGCGCTCAGGTCCCGCGCTCAGGTCACCGCGGAAGGCCGGCGAGAGCCTGGTCGAAGTCGGCCCACAGATCCTCGGGGTGCTCGATGCCGACGGCCACCCGGACCGTGCCCTCGCCGATGCCGGCGGCGGCCAGCCCCGCGGCGTCGAGGCCGCGGTGAGAGGTGGTCGCCGGGTGCAGGATGAGCGTCTCCACGCCGCCGAGCGACGGCGCGAGCAGCGCCAGCCGCACGGCCTTCATGAAGGCCTCTCCGGCGGGGCGGCCGCCCTTCAGGTCGAAGGAGAAGACGCCGCCGAACTCGGGCAGCAGCTTGGCCGCCACTTCGTAGGAGGGATGCGAAGGCAGCCCCGGCCAGTGCACGGCGGCGACGGCGGGATGCTCGGCCAGCCGGGTCGCGAGCAGCCGGGTGTTGGAGCAGTGGCGGTCCATCCGCAGCGGCAGCGTCTGTATGCCGCGCAGCGTCAGCCACGCGGCGAACGGGTCGGCGGTCGCGCCCAGTTCGAGCGAGTGCGTCCAGATCTTGCGGTAGAGCTCGTCGGTGGCCGCGACGGCGATCCCGCCCAGCACGTCGGTGTGCCCGGACAGGAACTTGGTGGTGGAGTGCACGACCACGTCGGCGCCGTGCTCGATCGGGCGGCACAACACGGGCGAGGCGAAGGTGTTGTCCACGACGGTGACCAGTCCGGCCTCGCGCGCGGCCTCGCTCATCCCCGGAAGGTCGGCGACCTGTGTCATCGGGTTGGCGATCGTCTCCAGATAGAGCAGCTTTGTCTCGGGCCGCACCGCGGCGCGCACGGCGGCGGGGTCGGCTTCGGGCACGTAGGTGACCGCGATGCCGTACCTCGTCTCCAGGTCCTTGAAGACGGTGGCGGTGCCGCCGTACAACGCCGTCTGGGCGATCACGTGGTCGCCCGACCGGAGCAGTCCCAGCAGGACCGTGTTGATGGCGCCCATCCCGGAACCGGTCGCCACCGCGCCCGCGCCGCCCTCGAGCCCGGCGACGGCCTCCTCGAGCGAGCGGACGGTCGGGTTCGACAGCCGCCCGTAGACGAAGGCGCCGTCGGGGCGGCCCATCCCGTCGGCGAAGACGGCAGGGTCGTCGAAGACGAACCCGGAGGTCTGGTAGATCGGCACCGCGATCGGCCTGCTGCCGTTCAGCTCAGGCTGGGGAAGGTGGACCACTCGCGTTTCCGGGTGAAGAGAGCTCATAGCGACCAGAATGACCCAGGCGGGTGGAAATTGTCAGATCCAATCCGGCGGAATCGGCCACGTTGAGGCGCCCGAGCCACGTGCCTTTCGCCTCCCAGAGCGGGGGCCGGACCACGGGCCGCGTGCTGATCACGGCTCTGGGACGAGGATGACGAGGATTACGCCCGCAGCGCACGCGACGCCGCCTGCCGGAGACGGTGACGAGGATGTGGTGATGGACATCACCTTCCTGCTCGTCCACAGCCCCTCCGTCGGCCCCTCCACGTGGACGCCCGTGGCCGAGGTGCTGCGGGCGCGGGGCCACAGGGCCGTGGTGCCCTCCCTCGTCGATGTGACCGCGGGGCCGGCGCCGTACTGGCCGCGCGTGGTGGACCAGGCGGCCGCCTCCGCGCCGCCGGAGGGCCCGGTCACGGTCGTGGCCCACAGCAACGCCGGCCTGTTCGTCCCGCTCATCGCGCAGGCGTTGCGCGAGCGGGTCACCTCGTGCCTGTTCGTCGACGCGGCCCTGCCCCCGCGGCAGGGGACGGTCACCGCGGCCGAGCCTGAGTTCCTGCCGTTCCTGCGGTCGATGACGGACGATTCGGGCGTCCTGCCACGCTGGACCGACTGGTGGGGCGAGGAGGACGTGGCCGCGATGTTCCCCGACGAGGCCACGCGCCGGGTCGTCGTGACCGAGCAGCCCCGGCTGCCGCTCGGCTACTACCTGGAGGAGATCCCCGTTCCCCCGCACTGGGACAGCGTCGCGGGCGCGTATCTGTGGTTCGGCGACGCGTACGCCGCGATCGCGGCCGAGGCGGCGGAGCGCGGCTGGCCCGTCGGCCGGATCCCGGGTGAGCACCTGCACCAGGTGTGCGCTCCTGGCGAGGTGGCGGACTGGCTGGTCGCCTCCGCCCGATGATGGACCCGTCAGGGGTCGCGCTGGCTACACGTCCGTGACCCGCAGGCCCGCGTGAACCTTGTAGCGGCGATTGATCGAGATCAGGTTGGCCGTCATCGCCTCGACCTGCCCGGCGTTGCGCAGCCGGCCCGCGTAGACGCCCCGCGCTCCGGTGATGCGGGAGGCGAGCGCCTGCACGATGTCGGTCGCCTCACGGTCGTCGCCGAGCACCAGCACGTCGAGGTCGACCTCCTCCACCGAGGGGTCGAGCAGCAGCACAGCGGACACGTGGTGGAACGCGGCGACGACCCGGCTTCCGGTGAGGACGGCGGCGGCCTGCTGGGCGGCGCTGCCCTCCTCCACGGGCAGGGCGTGGGCGCCCTGCTTGTCGAAGCCGAGCGGGTTCACGCAGTCCACGACGATCTTGCCGTCGAGGGGCTCCCTGAGCGACTCGAGCAACTGCCTGTGGCCCTCCCACGGAACCGCGACGATCACGATGTCGGCCTCCGCCGCGACCACCGCGTTCTCCGCGCCGCGCGCGCCCACGCCCTCTGCGGCCTCCTGCGCGCGCTGGGCGCTGCGGGAGCCGATCAGCACCGTGTGCCCGGCGAGGGCGAACCGGCGGGCCAGTCCTCTGCCCTGGTCTCCCGTGCCGCCCAGGATGCCGATGGACAGTGCGGACACATCGGGAAGGACCTGCGGAGAATCGGTGCGCTCAGCCATGGGACAGATCATGCCAGCCCGCGGCTCCCCTTCGAGCCGCCGGGTCCGCGTCCGGCGCCGTCCGCGTGCGCGGGGCGCCGGACGCGGCCCACCCGGAACTCAGCAGTTGCCCACGGCGGGCAGCCCGATGACGCGGCCGGCCAGCCACCCGACGGCGAGCGGGCCGCCCTCGACCGCGCCGAGGACGTGGCTGCCCGCGGGCAGACCGGTCCAGAGCACCTTGGCGCCCCCGGCGCAGTACTGCTTCCTGAGCGTCGCGCCCACGCCGTAGGGGATGATCTCGTCGCCCTTCGCGTGATAGAGGTACATCGGCACGCGCGGGGTCGTCCCGCCGAGACGGTTCTCCCGCAGGCGGGCCTGCCACTCCGGCAGGTGCATCACGTCGGTCGTGGTGAGTTCGCTCAGGCGCCGCCCGGACAGCGCGGACCGCAGCTCGGCGACGCAGTCGTCGCGCGCGCCGGCGAACAGCGCCGCGCCTTCGGGGGTCAGGTGGCTCGCCAGCGACAACTCGGGGTAGGCGGCGTCGAGGCCCAGTCCCGCCGCGGCCGCGAGGCCGAAGTCGGAGGTCCCGTCGACGTTGTCGGCGACCGCCTGCAGGTCGGCGGGCACGCCGCCGGCCGCGACCCCCTTGAGCCGGAGTTCGGGCGCGTACGACGGCTGGAGTTGCGCCGCCCAGGCGGCCGACGAGCCACCCTGCGAGTAGCCCATCACGACGACGGGCGCCTCAGCGGACAACTTCGCCTCGCCCACGCGCGTGGCCGCCCTGATCGAGTCGAGTACGGCGTGGCCCTGCGAGACGCCGGCCATGTACGTGTGCTCGCCCGGCGTGCCGAGGCCCTCGTAGTCCGTCACGGCGACAGCCCAGCCCTTGAGCAGCATCAGGCTCATGATCGCCAGTTCGGCCTCGGTGCCCTGGGACATCGCGTTCGAGGGCGCGCACCGGTCGCCGAGGCCGTGGGTGCCCACGGCGTACCCGGCGATGGGCCGCCGGCCGAACAGATAGGGCGTCCTGGGGACGAGCAGCGTGCCCGACACCACGTTCGCCGTGCCCGTCGCCGACGTCGACCGATAGCGGAGGTGCCACGCCTTGACCGGCACCTCGAGGAGCCTCCCCGGCGCGAGGTAGACCGTCGTGGGACTCGCCTCGACGAGTTCGCCGGCCGCGGTCGACTGAGCGGTCCCGCCCAGCACGGGCAGCAGGAGAAGTGCCCCGATCATGGACATGGTGGCGCGAACACGCAGGTTCATTGAGCCGCCCTTCACCTATTGGATCAATTTCCAAGAACGGCGCCGTGGGCAGATCGTTACCCGCGGGTAACGGACTGTCAAGGACCTGAATCGCGGGACTTCACCGGCGGGTGTCAGGCACCATTGCGGGATGGACTCCGCGTCGGTGAGCCTGCTCCGCGAGATGCTCGCCTCGACGGGGTGGCTCGAGCAGACCCGGCAGCTCGGCATGGCACTCAGGACCACCCGCTCCCCCGGCGGCCTGCTCGTCGTCGGCACCCCCGATGACGAGCCGTGGCACGTGACCGCTCACCTGGCCGACGAGGCGCAGTCGTCCGGCCTCGCCCAGCTGGCCCCCACCCTTCTGCGCTGGGCCCCTCCGGAGAACGCGCCCGCCCATCTGCGGGTGGGGATGGACCGGCTCCGCGAGGCCGGCAGGGGCGAGACCCTGTTCGTCGTCGCGGAGCAGCGCGCGCCCGACGGGTTGCTCGAGCGAGTCGACGACGCCAGGCGCACCGGGGTGACGATCCTCGCCGTCGACGGTGGCGACCCCGAGCTCGAGTCGCTGGCACACGACGCGATAGCCGTACGGCCCGATGACGCGCTCGTGAGCTTCGACGCGGCGCAACATCTGGTGAGCGCGGCGGCCGGCGACGTCCGGCGCCCCGGGTTCCGGGAACGGCTCGCCCGGTTCGCCGAGCGGGTCACCGGCCCGCGGCTGAGCGACTGACCGCACGGCCGACGGGCCGGCGCCCCCGTCGTCTCCCTAGCGGGCGCGCGGCTCCCGGCGGCGGCTGAGCTCCCCGACGCGCTGCGCCACCTCGTCGGCGGCCTCGCGCAGGACCTCGATGACCGCACCCTGGACCGGGTCGGGCTCCCCCGACGTCGTACGGCTCACGCGGGTGAGCGCCTCGATCCGGCGTGAGCCCACGCCGTGGATCTCGGTGACCACCACCTCGCCGGGAGGCACGTCGAGCAGGGCGAGGGACGGCACGATCGCCACTCCGTGACCAGCCGACACGAGCCCGAGGGTCGGGGGGAACTCGGCGATGACATGGACTCGCCGGGGTTCGAACCCGTGGAGCTGCGCCAGCCGCTCCAGCGCCTGCCCGCAGGCCTGGTCGGCGACGCCCGCGACCCACGGCAGACCGGCGAGCTCGTCGACGCTCTCCGGGATGGAGTCCCAGCCGGGCGGAGCGACGATGCGGTACTCGTCGTCGTACAGCCGGTGCCGGGACATCGAGGGCAGGGACGCGGCGGGCTGGCTCATGTCCCGCTCGGTGACGACGAGGTCGACGCCGCCCAGGCGGAGCTCCTGCACGGCGACCGGGCCGAACAGCTCGTGGATGACCGGGGTGATGCGCGGATGCCGTACGGACAGCGTGCGCAGGGCGGAGACGAGCAGGTGACGGATCACCGTGGGGAAGGCGGCGATCGTGACGGGACCGGACAGCCGTTCGGTGAAACGGTTGAGCTCCTGCCTGGCCTCGACCAGTTGCTCCTCGATCCGCTCGGCGTAGGCCGCGAGCACCCGGCCGGCCGGCGTCAGGGTGGCCCGGCGCTGCGACCGGTCGACGAGCGCGAGACCGACCTCCCGCTCGAGCTGCGCGAGCTGCTGGGACACCGCGGAAGGCGTGAGGTGGAGCGCCTCGGCCGCCCGCATGACCCCGCCTCTGCGGGACACCTCATGCAGGATCCGCAGACGCCGGGGGTCGATTTCCATACAGCAGAGCTTACGCCCAACTTAAGATTTCTTCACTTGAACTTCATTCCTAGCAAACGGGATCATTGATGCATTAACCACATAACTGATAGCGAGTAGCAACATATGTCCACGTTCATCACCATCATCGGCACCGTCGGCGCCGTCGCCCTGTTGTACGGCTACGCGATGGTGTCGGCAGGGAAGATGTCCGGCGACGGCCTGCCGTACCAGGCCCTGAACTTCGGCGGCGCCGCCACCTTGATGATCAACAGCGGCTTCCACTCGGCGTGGCCGTCCGCCATCCTCAACATGGTCTGGAGCGGCATCGGCGTGGTGACCCTCGGCAGGCTCGTCGCCGCCCGGGCCGTGGCGCGCAGGAAGGGATCCCCCGAACCCGAGCCGGCCGCGGAGCAGGGGCGCCCGCTGCTGGAGCCTGCTCCCTGACCACGGTCGGCCCGGGCGGTCAGTCTTCCTCCCACTCCTTGTCCTGCTTCCTCCAGGCCTCGTTCCGCTCGGACGCGGTCTGGAGGGCGTGCTCAGCGGCCTCCTCGGACTCGTAGGGGCCGAGCCGGTCCTTGTTGGGGCACCCCTTCTCCCCTTCGACGCGCATGTGCTTGAGACAGAACCACCATTGATCGCTCACGGGCTAATGGTGCCCCGTCGAAGCGCAACTAGACTTGGCGGCATGACGACGCTGCTCCGGCCCGGGCGAATCTCGCCCACGCGCAAGGTCCCCGCCCACATCAAGCGCCCGGAGTACGTGGGAAGAGCCGAGCCCAGGAAGGGCGGCTCGGATGTGCAGACCCCCGAGACCATCGAGAAGATGCGCGTCGCCGGCCGGATCGCCGCCCAGGCCCTGGAAGAGGTCGGCAAGCACGTCGCCCCCGGTGTGACCACCGACGAACTGGACCGGATCGGCCACGAGTTCCTCTGCGACCACGACGCCTACCCGTCCACCCTCGGCTACCGGGGCTACCCCAAGTCGCTGTGCACCTCGATCAACGAGGTCATCTGCCACGGCATCCCGGACGACACCGTTCTGCACGACGGCGACATCGTCAACGTGGACATCACCGCGTTCATCGGCGGGGTGCACGGGGACACCGACGCGACGTTCCTCGTGGGCGACGTCGACGAGGAGTCGCGCCTGCTGGTCGAGCGCACCCGCGAGGCCACCATGCGGGCCATCAAGGCGGTCGCCCCGGGGCGGCAGCTCAACATCGTGGGCCGCGTGATCGAGGCCTACGCCAGGCGCTTCGGCTACGGCGTGGTCCGCGACTTCACCGGCCACGGCATCTCGACGTCGTTCCACTCGGGGCTGATCGTCCCCCACTACGACGACCCGTCGCTGTCGGTCACCCTGGTGCCCGGCATGACGTTCACGATCGAGCCGATGCTCACCCTCGGCACGATCGAGTACGAGATCTGGCCGGACGGCTGGACCGCGGTGACCAAGGACCACAAGCGGACCGCCCAGTTCGAGCACACGCTCGTGGTCACGGAGTCGGGCAACGAGATCCTGACGCTCCCCTGACCGGTCGCCGGTCCTACTCGGCGGCCGCGTCCCGCTTGTTCAGCTTGGCGAGATAGTCGTTGTAGGCGTCCAGCTCGGCGTTTCCGGTGCCTCCGGTCTTCGCGGCGAGCGCGTCGGCCCGCCTGTCGTCACGGCGGGCCTTGCGGTCGTCGTCGCGCCACCACTGGATCGCGAGCGCGAGCAGCACGATGAGCGTCGGCACCTCGCCGAAGGACCAGGCGATCCCCCCGCCGGTCGCCTGGTCGGACAGCGACGACGCCCCCCATGTACGGCCCAGCTGGTCGTACCAGTCGGAGGCGAGCACCGTGCCCATGCTCATCAGCGCGACCCCGAAGAACGCGTGGAACGGCATCGTCACCAGGAGCAGCACCAGACGGGCGACGTGGGGCAGCTTGTGCGGCCCGGGGTCGACACCGATGATCACGTAGAAGAACAGGCAGCCGCTGACCAGGAAGTGCAGCGTCATCGCGATGTGCCCGATGTGCTCCTCCATGGCGGAGGCGAACAGCGGCGTGAAGTACAGCGCGTACGTCGACGAGATGAAGATCGCCGTGGCGATGGCCGGGTGGGCCACGACCTTCATGACCCTGCTGTGCAGGATCACCATGATCCACTCGCGGGGCCCGCGGTCGCCGCGCCGCGCGGCGGGCTTGAGCGCGCGCAGCGCGAGGGTGACCGGGGCGCCCAGCACCAGGAAGATCGGCACCAGCATGGAGAGGATCATGTGCTCGGTCATGTGGACGCTGAACAGGACCGGCGCGTAGCGCGCGATCCCGCTCTGCGTCGCCAGGACCAGGATGACGACGCCCGCGAACCACAGGACGGTGCGGCTCCACGGCCATGAGTCGCCACGCCTGCGCAGCCGGACCACGCCGACGCCGTACAGGCCGGCGAGCGTGGCGGCGATCGCGGCGAAGAACAGGTCGAACCACCACAGCGTGGCCAGATTCGCCAGCGACACCGGGGGCGGCATCAGGTAGCCGAGCAGCTCGAAGACCCGGTCGATCGGGTTGGGCGCCGGCGGCGGCGCGGTGCGCGACAGCGCGACGGCGATCCCGACGGTGGCCGCCATGATCACGATCTCGCCGAGCGCCAGGCGCAGGAACGACCGCGACTCCCCCGACGCGAGCCGGGGCAGCGTGCGCTCGCGGTGGCGCCAGCCGATCACCCCGAGGACGACGAAGGCGGCGGTCTTGGCGAGCAGCATGAGCCCGTAGGCCGAGGTGTAGAGCTGGTCGACGGACGACAGGCGGGCGAGCACGCTCGCGACGCCCGAGATGCCCACCCCGACGAAGCACCACAACGCCATCCGGGAGAAGCGGGCGGCGGCGACGTCGAGCTGGCGCTCACCGCGCAGGGCGTGGATGCAGAGCATGCCGAGCCCGCCGACCCACAACGCCAGGAAGAGCAGGTGGAAGGCGACCGAGGTGGTCGCCAATCCGTGGTTGGGCGAGGAGGACGAGTGCCCGGTCAGCGCGGGCGGCAGCAGCGTCGCGAGGGAGAAGACCAGCAGCCCCGCCGCGGATCCTGAGGTGATCGCACCACGGGCGAACAGGGCGATCGCGACGGCGAACAGCACGACGAGCGTCAGCGCGATGCCCTGGGGGACCTGGCTCGCGTAGCTGGTCAGCTCGTTGCCGCCGAGGATCTCCCCCACCGGCGCGCCCAGCGTCTCCGACAGGCTGAAGACCAGCGCGGAGGCCGCGGCGACGGCCCAGACGACCGCGGCCCACGAGGCGGCCTTCACATACCCCTGCGCGGGCTTGCCGAGCAGCCCCTTGTCGCTGGGCAGCAGGACCGCGCCGATGGCCAGCAGGCCCACGGTCAGCACGCCGGCGACGTCCATCCCCAGCTTCGAGAAGGGGAGCATCCAGCGCGTCAGCATGCCCTGGTCGGGCAGGCCCGGGATGATGCGGGGGGTGGCCGCGCCTCCGGCGACCATCCCGATGACGAGGGCTCCCGCCGCCGCGCAGAGGGCGGCGACGGTCAGGCGCAGTGTCCTGTTCACTTCTTCTTCCGCATGCTGATGACCATGCCGAGGTAGATCCCCCCGGCGCCGAAGACCACGACCCAGATCCAGCCGGGGATCAGCGGCTTGTCCTCGTCCTTCTGGGCGTCCGCTGCCGGGCTCGCGGCGACGGCCGCGGTGGGGGTGGCGGACGCGGTCGCCGCGTCTGACGCGGCGGAGGTGGGCGTCGCCGACGGGGTGCCCGCCTCCTGCGTGGCGGGCGGGGACGGCTTGCCCGCCACGGTGAAGGGGATCTCCCCGGTCAGCGGGTGACCGTCCTCGGAGACGACCCGCCAGGCGATGGTGTAGGCGCCGTCGGGGATCGACTCGTCGACCCCGATGCTCACCTTGACCCCGTTGACGACGGGCTGGCCGCTCTCGTAGCGCTTGCCGCCCGCGCCGCGGACCAGCAGGGTCGGGAACCGCACCGACTCGGAGAACTCGAGGGTCACCTTGCCGAGGCTCTCGACCTCGGCGTTCTTCTCCGGTGTGCTGCTCTTCAGCGTGGTGTGCGCCTGAGCGGGAGCCGACAGGCCCAGACTCAGCACCACGGTCGCGAGCAACGCGGCCATTACGGCGATCGGGGATCTTTTCATGACAGCCCCAAGGCTACCGACGCGAGGTGCCGGTCCACACCCCGATCCCATGACGCCGGGCGATCTCAATGCCCGCAAACGCGCCGGGGCACCCGCGACACGGCGCGGATGCCCCCGCTCACAGAGATCACAGACCCGCGCAGGCGAGCGCCTTCTGGTAGGCGGCCACGCTCAGGTCGGGATTACCCGCGCGGTCACGGAGCTCGGCGACGGCCATCCACTTCTCCGCCAGCTTCCTCGTCTGCGGAGACCCCTCCAGCCAGGTGCTCACCTGGCTCAGCTCCGCATCCGACTCCTCATCCCGGTGGAGGAGGTGGTGGGCCTGGCTGAGCAGCAGGTAGGCGTCGAGGTTCAGGCCTCCGGCGGACTCGTTCATCAGGTCCCGAGCGGCGCTCGCGTGCTCCGCCGCGTCCTCGGGGTGGTCCAGGGTCAGCTCCGCGTAGGCGAGGGACAGGGAGCAACGGGCCTTGTCCGACATGCTGGTGGCGGTCTCTTCGTAGTCCCGCGCGGCGCGCAGCAGCAGATCGCGGGCCTTCTCCACGTCGCTGGGGCGCACCCGGAGCATCGTGAACGCGTAGGCCTGGTGCAACCGGGCCAGGTTGCGCTGGTCGCCGGTCTCGGAATGGATGGCCAGCGCCCGCTCGATCAAGGACATGGCCTCCTCCCCGCGGCCGGCCTTCTCCGCCACGAGCGCGGCGTTCCAGCACGAGGCGACGTTCGCCCGTGGGCTTCCCAGCCCCTCCGCGGCGACGAGCAACTCGGCCGCGAAGTGGCCCGCCCGCATCAGGTCGCCACGCACCAGATAGGCCAGCAGGAGAGTGGCGCCGAGCTCGACCAGGCCGTCGGTCCAGCCGCCCGAGCCGACGTCGGCGAGCACCGCCTCACCGACCTGGACCGCGGCGGAGAAGTCGCCCCGCTCCCGGTGGCACCGGCACATCGCGAGCGCCACGGCGATCTTCCGTTCGGCCGGCACGGTCTCGGACTCCCGGAGCTCGGACAGCACCGCGATCGCCTCAGCGAGCTCGCCGCACGCCTCGAGGGCGAGCGCGTAGCCGTACTGGGCGTCCTGGCGGAGCGAGACGAGCCCCGCGAGGCTGTTGTCGGCGAGCAGTTCAGCGAAACGCCGGCTGGCCTCTTCGACCTCGCCGTTCTCGAGAGCCATGCGGGCGAAGCTCAGGCCGACCTCGAGCTCCTGCATCTGCTCGGCGGTGACCCCGTTGACGAGATAGGTCAGCGAGCAGTCGAGCTTCTGCGCGAGCAGTTCCAGGACCGCGGGAGTCGGCGTCCGCTTGCCGCTCTCGATCAGAGACACGTAGCTATCCGAAAGTTCCGGGTGTGCTAGCTGTGCCTGGGAAAGACCACGCTGACGGCGTATCGCCTTGATTCGCTGACCAACGAGATCTTGCGCAACCATGGTTACCTCTTGAGACAATGTGGGCCCCACAACCAAACCGAACGGAGACTCCCGTGCGCCGCCGCCTTGCACTATCCGTACTTGCCGTAATCATCTCGACCACTGTGGCCGTAATCGGCAATGGTACGACGACGACCGCCAGTTCGTCTCCTATGCGATCGTATGAGTTTGCGGCTGGATGCTGCTGATTTCTTCCCCCCACCCGCGCCCGTTCGCATCCGCGTCCGGGCCAAGTGGATTTCGGACTCGACCGCCGGTCTGAGATCTCTGTCAGCCCGCGCGCAGCGCAAGAAAGAGATCAACCCGGTCGGCCATGGAGGAGAGGTCCTTGGCGGTCAGCTCCTCGATCCGGCGAATTCGATAACGAACAGTGTTCACATGGACGTGCAGGCGTTCGGCGCAGCTGTTCCATGAGCCCGCACAATCCAGGAACGTCCCCAGCGTCCGCACCAGCTCGGCCTGGTGCACGCGGTCGTAGTCGAACAGCGGCCCGAGGAGCCGATCGGCGAACGACCTGCGGACATCGCCTGGGACCGTCGCCAGCAGCAGCACGTGAGTGTAGATCTCATCGCTGGTGACCACCCCCCCACCACGCGCGTCGGCGATCCGCCGCGCATGCCCGGCCTCCTCCATTCCGCCGCGGATGGCCGTGGCTCCGGTGAGCGCCGCGCTCACCCCGATGGACACCATGGTGTCCGGCAGTCCTTCCGCCAGCAGTCCCGTCCGCTCCTTCAACCGGGCGGCGACCGAGCCGGCCGTGTCCTCGCGGAGCGGAACGAGGGAAACCGCCCCGTCCGCGCCGGCGGCGGCGACCACCCGGCGGTCGAGCAACTCCTCCAGCACCCTGCCGCCGAGCGCGGACAGACCGGGATCGTCGGCGGCGCCTCGTCTCGCCGCCGTCGCCGACACCACGATGTACGGCTCGGCGGTGTCGATCCCGCAGGTGCGCAGGCGCGCCGACAACTCGGACGGGTCCGCCTCCCCCGAGCCGGCGAGGGCGACGAGCTGTTCCGCGAGCCGCCGTTCGACCCGGCGCCCCTCCTCCATCCGCGTGCGCTCCATCGCGACGCACGAGGCCAGTTCGAAGCCCGTCTCCGCGTCGACCTCGCCCCGGCAGGCCAGGGCCCATCCGGACGCCCGATGGGAACGGTCCACCGCGAAGATCGTCCAGACGTCCTCCCCAGGCCACTTGATCACCGTGGGCAGCCGGACCGCGCCGAGGAATTCGCGTGCCAGCCGTACGGCATGGGCCTGGGCGAGGTCGCCGGCGACGACCGATCCGGCGGCCGAGATCACGGCGGCAGAGACGCCGAGCTCCGCCGAGGTGAGCGCGACCAGCTCGTCCAGGCCCGCCCCCTCGGCCACCGCGGCCACGATGCGGCGGCGCCGGCCGAGCGCCCCGCGCAGGTCCCTCGCCTGGGCGGTGGCGAGACTCCGGCCCACCAGCTCCGTCACCGCGCCGAAGGACACCTCGACGGGCACCTTGAACAGGGGAAGCCCTCTGTCGCGGCAGGCGGTGACGAGGTCGTCAGGGATGTGACCGAGGCGCGCGTCGCCCGCTCCCAGAGCGGAGACCCCGGCGCGGACCAGCACGTCGACGAACGCCGGGGAGTCCGCGGGGTCCTGACGCCACATCAGGCCGGTGAGCACCAGCTCGCCGCCGTCCAGATACCGCCCCGGGTCGGGCAGGTCGGTTACGAGGGCGCCCGAGATCTCCCTGTCGAGGCCCGGCTCGCCCGTGAGGAGGCTGAGCCGAAGCTCCGGCATGGCGAGCAAATCCCTCAGCAACATGTGAAACAGCGTATTTGGAGAAACCTACAATTACCGGCATCTGCCGCCCTCCCGTTTCATGTCACCGGCTCTAGGCCCTGATGACCTGGGTTGATGTACTTCGTCATGTGACCGGCATCAGGACAGGAACACGCTCGGGAGTCGGCGAGAGCGTGCTGCGGCCCGACGGGACGCTCAAGGTGACCGGGGAGTTCGCGTACTCCTCGGACCTCTGGCTGGACGGCATGCTCTGGGGTGCGACGCTCCGCAGCCCCCATCCGTCGGCGTGGATCCGCTCCGTCGACGTGGGGCCCGCGCTGGCCATGCCCGGAGTGTTCGCGGTGCTGACCCACGAAGACGTGCCGGGCGAGAAGTTCTACGGCCTGGACCACAGGGACCAGCCCGTGCTCGCGATCGACCAGGTCCGCTACCAGGGCGAGCCCGTGGCGATCGTGGCGGCCGACCATCCGGAGACCGCCCGCCGCGCCGCCGCGGCCGTCGTCGTCGACTACGAGGTCCGCGAGGCGGTCGTCGACGCCCGCAGGGCCGCCTTCGACCCCTCCTGCCCGTCCGTCCATCCCCACGGCAACCTCGTGCGGCACCAGCCCGTCCGGGTCGGATCGGCGTTCGACGCGCCGGTGGTCGTGACGGGCGAGTACGAGGTGGGCATGCAGGACCAGGCCTTCCTTGGCCCCGAGTCCGGCCTGGCCGTACCGGACGAGGACGGCGGCGTGGACCTCTACGTCGCCACCCAGTGGCTGCACGTCGACCAGGACCAGGTCGCCCCCTGCCTCGCGCTCCCCAAGGAGAAGGTGCGCCTGTCGCTCGCCGGGGTCGGCGGCGCGTTCGGCGCCCGCGAGGACCTGTCGATGCAGATCCACGCGTCGATGCTGGCGCTCAGGACCGGCCGGCCCGTCAAGATCGTGTACGGCCGCGAGGAGTCGTTCTTCGGGCACGTGCACCGGCATCCCGCACGGATGCGGTACGAGCACGGCGCGACCGCCGACGGCAGGCTCGTGTACGTCAAGGCGGAGATCGTCCTCGACGGCGGGGCGTACTGCTCGTCGTCCCCCGCCGTCGTCGGCAACGCCGCGTCCCTGGGCGTCGGGCCGTACGAGGTGGACAACGTCATGATCGACGCGTACGGCGTGTACACGAACAACCCGCCCTGCGGCGCCATGCGCGGGTTCGGCGCCGTGCAGGCGTGCTACGCGTACGAGTCGCAGATGGACCGGCTGGCCGAGGCCTGCCGCCTGTCCCCCGTCGAGATCAGGGTGCGCAACGCCGTGTCACAGGGGTCGAAGCTCGCCACCGGCCAGATCATCGACACCCCCGCGCCCCTGGCCGGCATGCTGAGACAGCTCGAGGCCATGCCGGGCCCCGGGGACCCCGCGCTGGCCGGGGACCTGCGGTCGCTCCCCGGAGGCGTCGCCCAGACCACGCACGGCGAGGGCGTGCGGCGGGGCGTCGGATACGGCGTGGGAATCAAGAACATCTGCTTCTCCGAGGGCTTCGACGACTACTCGACGGCCCGGGTCCGCGTGGAACTCCTCGGCGGTGAGCCGCACGTGCTGGTGCACACGGCGGCCGCCGAGGTGGGCCAGGGGCTGGTCACCGTCAAGGCGCAGATCGCCCGCACCGAGCTCGGCATCGACAAGGTGACCGTCGCTCCCCCCGACACCTCGGTCGGCTCGGCGGGCTCCTCGTCGGCGTCCCGCCAGTCCTACGTCACCGGCGGCGCGGTCAAGGTCGCCTGCGAGGCCGTACGGGAGTGCCTCGACCGGATGCGGGCCGCCCACCCCGAGTCGTCCCTTGAGGAGCTCCTGGAGCGGTTCGGGCCGGTGGAGGAGACGCGGGAGTACCGCCACCGCCCCACGTCCCCCATGGACGCGGTCACCGGGCAGGGGAACTCGCACGTGCAGCTCGCGCTGTGCGTCCACCGGGCCGTGGTCGACGTGGACGTCGACCTGGGCCTGGTCAAGGTCGTCGAGCTCGCGGCGGTCCAGGACGTCGGGCGGGTCCTCAACCCCCTGGCGCTCGAGGGGCAGATCCACGGAGGGACCGCGCAGGGCCTTGGCCTGGCGCTCATGGAGGAGATCCAGGTCAGGGATGGCAAGGTGCTCAACCCCTCGTTCACCGACTACCTGATCCCGACCATCCTCGACATGCCGCCCATGCGGCTGTCGATCCTGGAGAACCCCGACCCGCACGCCCCGTACGGCCTGCGCGGTGCCGGCGAGCCGCCGACGTTGTCCTCGACGCCCGCGGTCGCCGCGGCCGTGCGGGCCGCGACGGGGCTGGACCTGCCCCGTGTCCCGATCCGCCCCGAGGACATCGCGCTCGCGCCTGCGACCGCCTGAGGACGTCCCAGGTCGGCCGATCGCCGTCCAAGGGGGTCGCGTCGGTCAACGGGATCGCGTCGGCCGAGAGGGCCGTGCTCAGGGCGGTCGCTCGGACCGGGGAGTCAGCCGAGGTCGCCCGGGTCGCAGGCGACGCCGTCGTTGTCGGCGTCGACATACCAGTAGTACTCCGGGTGGACGCCTTTGGTGTACGGGCCGTAGCCGTTGTCGTTGGCCTGCCTGCAGTCCGCGTAGCGCACCGACCCCGAAGTGGATCCGGAGGCCGGCTGCGTGGAGAAGCCCTGCGGGGTCGCCGGCGGCGTGGTGAACGTCGTCGTGCCAGGGGACGTGAACGATCCGGTCTGGCCGGGGAACGGCGTGCCCGGGGTCGTCTGGCCCGGCAGACCGGGTTGGCTCGGCTGGCCCGCCTGACCGGTTTGGCCCGGTTGGCCCGGCTGTCCCGGCGTCGGCGAGGTGCCCGCGGGGCTCTGGCCGGACGAGGGTCCCGACAACAGCGCCATCAGCGCGTCCGCCTGGGTCTTGTCGAAGCCGGCGATGCTGAGGCTGTCCTGGGTGATCGCCTGCGCGACGCGCGGCGCCGCGACCACCTGGTCCCCCACGACGATCGCCAGCTGCTGCCTGACGGTCTCGCGGGTGAGATCGGCGATCTGCTGACGGCTCGCCGGAGACAACACCAGGCGGATGGAGTAGGTGCCGTCCGACTCGGCCACGGACCCGACCTTCTGCACGGTCGTGACGGTGACTCCGGGGTCGAGCTGGTAACACGTGGTGCCGGTGTTGTCGGGCACGGCCTCCATGCCGTCGCACGGCGCGGCGTGGACGCCGGTGACCGGCGCGAAGTGCACCGGGGAGCGCAGTTTCAGTACGGGCGTGCCGGAAAGCGGTGGGGCGTCGGGGTTCTGGGTGCTCAGGACCGCGATCGCGCCGAGAACGACGCTGATCGCGAGCACCACGATGAGGACGACGACGAGGATCACCGTCGTCCGGCGGGCCGCGTGGGGCGGCGGCCCCTGTGGAGGAGCCTGAATGGCCGCGCCCGGGAAGGGGACCTGCGGGAACGGCGCCTGCTGCTGGAGGGCCGCCTGCGGCACCGCCGGCAGCGCCGCGGTGGTCGCCTCAGCGGCCGCGTCCGCCGGCTTCGCACCCCCGGCCCCGGCGGCGCCCGGCGCACCCGCAGACCCGGCTACGTCCGGCGCACCCGCAGACCCGGCTACGTCCGGCGCACCCGCAGACCCGGCGGCACCCGGCGCACCCGCAGACTCGGCGGCGCCTGACCTGCGGCGACCCCATTTCCGTTTATCGGATTTGTCGGGAATTGATGCGTTATCGCCTGATTTGTCGTGGCTGGATCCGCGGCGGCCGCGCCATCTGCCGCGCTTCTCTGCGGTTTCTCCGGCGCCGTCCGAGCCGCCGGAACGACCGCCGCCATCCGATTGACCGTTCTCGCCGAGCCGGCCCTCTTCACCGGCGGGCGCGTCACTCTTCGATTCCTCGCGGGTGGCCGTCTGCGAGGGCGAGCCCGCGGGCTTTCCTGCGCCCGGCCCGCCGGAGGGGGAACCCGTCGCAGGCTTCTCACCCGGCGCCTCACCGTCGCGTTCCCGCCGCGGCTCGCCGGCGCCCGCTCCTTGTCCGCCAGGCGCTGCGGTCCCGGATGTGGCCCCTGTTCCGGCCGCACCGGGAGCCGCGGACGGGGAAGGCGCCGTGGACCCGGAAGGGGCCGTGGAGCCGGAGGCCGGGGATCCGGGTCCGCCCGGAACCTCGGACGTTCCGGCGTCGCCGGTCGGCGAACCGGCCTTCCCGTCGCCCGGTACGGCCCCGTTCTGCATCCCTACCTCGATCCCAGCCATCGATCGCAGAGCCTACCCAGGTATGCCAATGCCAGGTAATCGGCGAATCATGCCGAGGTAGATTGCAGGCACAATTGACAATTTGTCGTGAATGTCTGCCAAATGCTTGCGCGTTGCCGCCTGACGTAGACGTTTGCGGACAACCAGAGTGAAGGGATGAAGGTCGGAGTTCCCCGCGAGATCAAGACCCACGAGTACCGGGTCGCGCTGACGCCGGCGGGAGTCCACGAGTTCGTCCGCAAGGGCCACCAGGTCCTCATCGAGCACGACGCAGGCAGAGGGTCCTCCGTACCCGACGACGACTTCGCCGGCGCGGGCGCCACGATCGTCGACTCGGCCGACGACGTCTGGGCGGAGGCCGAACTGATCCTCAAGGTCAAGGAGCCCGTGCCCGCCGAGTACCACCGGATGCGCAAGGACCAGGTGCTGTTCACCTACCTGCACCTGGCGGCGTCGGAGGAGTGCACGAGGGCGCTGCTGGACTCGGGGGTCACCGGGATCGCCTACGAGACCGTGCAGACGGCCGACGGCGCCCTGCCACTGCTCGCCCCCATGTCCGAGGTGGCGGGCAGGCTCGCCCCACAGGTGGGGGCGTACCACCTGATGCGGCAGGGCGGAGGGCGCGGCGTGCTGATGGGCGGCGTGCCAGGGGTCTATCCCGCGAAGGTCGTGGTCATCGGCGCCGGCGTGTCCGGGATGAACGCGGCGTCGATCGCCGCGGGCATGCAGGCGCAGGTGCTGCTGCTCGATCTCAACGTCGACAGGCTCCGCCAGGCGGACGTGGTCTACCAGGGGAAGGTCGGGACCGTCGCGTCCAACGCGTACGAAATCGAGCGGGCGGTCACGGACGCCGACCTGGTGGTCGGCGCGGTGCTCGTGCCCGGTGCGAAGGCGCCGACGCTCGTCAGCAACGCGCTCGTCGCGCGGATGAAGACGGGTTCCGTTCTGGTCGACATCTCGATCGATCAGGGCGGCTGCTTCGAGGACTCCCGGCCCACGACCCACGCCGACCCCGTCTACCGGGTGCACGACTCGGTGTTCTACTGCGTCGCCAACATGCCGGGGGCGGTGCCGCACACCTCGACGTACGCGCTGACGAACGTGACCCTGCCGTACGCCCTGGCCATCGCCGATCTGGGCTGGCGGGAGGCGCTCACGGCCGACCCGGCGCTCGCGCTGGGGCTCAACACCCATGAGGGCCATCTGACCAGCCGTCCCGTCGCCGAGGCCCACGGGCTGGAGGCGGTGCCGGTCACGCGGGTGCTCGTTTCCTGAGCTCCCTGCGGGGACCCGAAGACGCTACGGCCCGGCGGTGCGCTGCCGCACCGCCGGGCCGTACGCCGTCGTGGGTCAGGAGGCCGCCGGCGTCGGGGTCGGCTCCGTGGAGGCGGCGGCGTGGGGGCTGGCCGAGGGGGCCGGCTCAGGCGGCAGCGGCTGGTCGGCCGTCGTGCTGACGCCCTGGTCGCAGGCCGCGCCGAACTCCGGGGTGTAGGTGGGGTTCTGCTTGTACTTCTTGATGAATTCGGCAAGCCGGGGGTCGGACGCCCCGTCGAGGACGATCTGGTGGTTCCAGGAGCTGGCGACCACCTTGCCCGGAAGCCCCGGGTACGGGCTGAGCAGCATGTAGTCGGAGGAGGCCAGTGTCTTCAGCTTGTCGACGTCGGCGGCGGGCAGATCGGGGCTGTAGGTGATCCACACGGCACCGTGCTCCAGCGAGTGGACGCCGTGCTCGTTGTGGATCGGCTTGTCGTAGATCCCGCAGTTCTGCCAGTAGTAGTTGTGCTGGCCGCCCACCGGGGGGTTCTCCTTGTAGGAGATCTTGGTCCAGGCGTGGTCGGAGCCCTTGTAGTCGTAGGTCTTCACCGCGCTCAGGGACTTCTCCGACCGGTCGTTGACGATGTAGAAGCCGACCAGACCGACCACCACGAGGACGACCAGACCGCCGACTCCCCACATGAGGAATGCGGCACGCCGCTCCTTGCGCCTCTGCTCGGCACGCATGCGCTCGAGATGCTCGCGTCTCGCCTGCGTCTTGCCCTTCGCCATCAAGCCCTCCACCACCGGTTCGCTGACAACCCCGCTGCGGTATGGAGAATAGTGGGTGAGATGCACCTTTGGCTCAGCCCGGTCAGACAGGACAGGTAGCCTGTGGGGCGATGACCACCGAGACGAGCGTCATGCTCGACACCACGCCGCAGCCCAGGAGGCGGTTTCCCCTCGTGGGGCTGGTCGCCCTCGTCCTCGCGGCGGCCGCCCTGGTGCTGTTCGCGACCAGGTCGGGGACCCCGGGAGACACCTCGCCCGAGGCGGGCTTCGCCAGGGACATGGCCGTGCATCACTCCCAGGCGGTCGAGATGGCCTTCGTCATCCGGGACAAGACCTCCGACGGGCCGCTGCGGACCCTGTCGTACGACATCATCACCACCCAGACGGCCCAGCGCGGGATCTTCATGGGCTGGCTCCAGCAGTGGGACCTCGACCAGGCGTCGTCCCAGCCGCCGATGGCGTGGATGTCCGGGCACGCCCACGGTGGCGCGACCGCGGGCACGACCCCCGGCGTCATGCCGGGCATGGCCTCGGAGGAGGAGCTGAACCGGCTGCGGGCGGCGCAGGGCAAGGACGCCGAGATCCTCTTCCTCCAGCTCATGATCCGCCACCACGAGGGCGGCGTGGAGATGGCGCAGGGCCTGCTCCGGGTCTCGGACCGCCCCGAAGTCCGGTCGCTGGCACAGCACATCGTCGACGGCCAGACGGCCGAGATCAAGCTGATGAAGGGCCTGCTGACCGAGCGCGGGGCCCAGCCGCTGCCGAGCATCCTCCAGAGTCCGGCGGGATAGGCGCGCACAAGGTCTCCGGCCGGGGCACGATGGAGGTGCCGTGCCCAGAGGAGAGAAGAGATTGAACGACGACCCGGAAAGTCGGCTCGAGGTGAGCATCACACCCGAGGTCGAGTCAGGGCAGTACGCCGACTTCGCTTCGGTCTGGCATACCCAAGATGGATTCGTCCTGGACTTCGCCGTGATCACCCGGCCGCCGGCACTCGCCGACGACCCCCTGTCCGGAGACCGGTACGTCAGCGTGCCGACCAGGATCGTCAGCCGGGTCAGGCTGCCTCCGGCACAGGTCTTCGAGCTGATGAAGGCCCTCGAGCAACAGCTCACCGCCTACGAAAAAGACACCGGCCAAAAAGTCTGACCCCCCACCACCCCCCTTGCCCGTGATCATGCACAGGTTCGGCGGCATACCCCGTGACCTGCCACAACCCTCGGCGTGATCATGCACACATTCGCATGTTGCCCATGCGACCAGCACCGATTCCCGGCGTGATCATGCATGGATTCGGCGAAAGCCCGCCAGAGCTGGACTGTCACGATCGATGATCATGCACACCCTCGGCCGCACGCTTCACCGCCTGGGAATTCAGGCTCAGCGATCATGCAGGCATTAGCGTCGTGCATGATCACTAACTGCATCACGGCTGCTCAGGCCGCACGTCTCCGAATCTGTGCATGATCACGCCGAGGGGTTGGAGCACGTCAGATCATGCACGGGCGAACCCGTGCATGAATCACCCTCAAGGGAGGCACGGCGCCGCTGCCTGTGCATGATCACCCCGGAGGGGCGGCGCCCTCAGGCGTGGAGTTCTTGGGTCAGGGCGGCGACGAAGGCGTCCACGTCGGCTTCGGTGGTGTCGAAGGCGCACATCCAGCGGACCTCGACCAGGCCGTCGCCGATCCGGTCGTTCCAGTTGTAGAACCGGAACCGCTTGCGCAGCCGGTCGGCCACGTCCCCCGGCAGGATCGCGAAGACCGCGTTGGCCTCGACCTCGCGCGCCACCCTGACACCCGGCAGGTCACGTACGGCGTCCGCCAGCCGCCTGGCCATCCCGTTGGCCTGACGGGCGTTGCGCAGCCACAGGTCGCCGCCGAGCAGCGCCTCGAACTGCACGGACACGAACCGCATCTTCGAGGCGAGTTGCATGCCGGTCTTGCGCAGGTACGGCAGGCCCTTCGTGGCCGAGGGGTTGAGGACCACGACGGCCTCCCCCAGCATGAGCCCGATCTTGGTGCCGCCGAAGGACAGCACGTCGACCCCCGCGTCCGTGGTCATGGCGCGGAGGGGCACGTCGAGGGCCGCGGCCGCGTTGGTCAGCCGGGAGCCGTCCAGGTGGACGAACATGCCCAGCTCGTGGGCGTGGTCGCAGATCGCCTTGATCTCAGCCGGCGTGTAGAGCGTGCCGAGCTCCGTGGCGTTGGAGATCGAGACCACCCGCGGCTGGGCGCGGTGCACGTCCCCGAACCCCCATGCCTGCTGGTCGATCAGCTCGGGCGTGAGCTTGCCGTCCGGGGTCGCCACCGGGAGCAGCTTCAGACCGCCGGTGATCTCCGGTGCGCCGCCCTCGTCGGTGTTGATGTGTGCGCTGTCGGGGCAGATCACCGCCTCCCACGAGGCGCACATCGAGCGCAGCGAGAGCACGTTCGCGGCGGTGCCGTTGAACACCGGCAGGGCCTCGACGTGGTCGCCGAAATGCCGCCGGAAGACGCCCTGCAGCGCCTCGGTGTAGGCGTCGTCTCCGTAGCTGATCTGGTGCCCGCCGTTCGCCAGGGCGATGGCCTCCAGCACCTCCGGGTGGATCCCGGCGTAGTTGTCGCTGGCGAAGGTCTTGATCTCCGGCTCGTGCCGCCGCACGGCATCCGTAGTCACGAAATATCTCCGTTGAATCGAAAAAGTAGACGTCAGGCGGTGAGGTCGATCCGCTGCCCGTTGACCTCTGCGGGTTCGCGGTCCCAGAGCGCCTCGACGGAGCGCGCGAGATCGTCCACGTCGGTGAACCCCTTGTACGCCTTGCCGGGGTTCGCCGCCCTCATCCCATCGTCCACCAGTGCGGTGATAACCAGGATCGCGGCCGCGGACGACGTGCCCTTCAGGGAGTCCGCGAGCGACAGCGTCCACGCCTCGGCGGCCGCCTTGGCCGCCGCGTAGGCCGCGTTCGTCCGCGTCGGCGCCTGGGCCGCCTTCGCCGAGACGATGACGAACCGGCCGTTCTCACTGACCCGCAGCAGCGGCTCGAACGCCAGGGAGACGTTCTGCAGGGTTCTGATCAGCAGCCCGTGCAGCAGGTCCCAGTCCTCGAGCGAGGTGTCGGCGAAGGTCTTGGACCCGCGCCATCCCCCGACGAGGTGCACGATCCCGTCGACCCGGCCGTGCTCCGCCTCGACCCGCTCCGCCAGCTTCCGTACGGCTGACGCGTCCTGGAGGTCGACGGCCAGGGCGCCGTCGCCCCCCGACCTGTTCACGGCGATGACGGTATCGCCGAGCTCGGTGAACCGCCGGACGACGGCCCGCCCCGACGGGCTGCCCATGCCCGTGACCAGAATGACCCTGCTCAAACGATGACCCACCTTTCGAACGGGTCAGGGTTCACGCCCTGATGCCCCGCGTGGACTCGACCACGTCGGTGAGCTTACGACGCAGCGCCTCATAGAACATGCTCAGGGGGAACTCATCGGGCAGGACGGCGTTGACCATCGCCTTCTGCTCCTCCGGCAGCGCCTGGACGCCCTGGCTCCACACCGACGCCGGATGCGGCGCGACGTACGCGGCCACGAGCCGGTGGGCGGCGAGCCAGTGGGCCAGCTTGGACCTGTCGATGCCGTCGCGGTAGAGCGTCTCGACCTCGCCCCGGAGTTCGGCCACCCCGTCGGCGACCTTGGCCCAGTCGATGAAGAGCCTGTTGTCGGTCCAGCGGACGATGCCGCGCCGGTGCAGGTAGGCGAACAGCAGTTGCCCGCCGAGCCCGTCGTAGTTGCGCACCCGCTCACCGGTGATCGGGAAGCGGAACAGCCGGTCGAACAGGATCGCGTACTGCACGTACCGTGCGTGCGGCACGCCGTCGATCTCGAGCTTCACCGCCTCACCGAACGCGGTCAGGTCGCAGCGCAGCTCCTCGAGCGTGTAGAGCCAGTACGGCATGCGCTGCTTGATCATGAACGGGTCGAACGGCAGGTCGCCGTGGCTGTGGGTGCGGTCGTGCACCAGGTCCCACAGGACGAAGGTGTCCTGGGCCAGTTCCTGCGACGCGAGCAGCCTGGCCGCGTCCGGCGGCAGCGCCAGCTTGAGGGTGGCGGCGGCCGCCTCGCTGACGGCGCGGAAGCGAGCGGCCTCCCGGTCGCAGAAGATGCCGCCCCACGAGAACCGCGGCGGCGTCTCGCGGACGGCGACGGTCTCGGGGAAGAGCACGGCCGAGTTGGTGTCGTAGCCGGAGGTGAAGTCCTCGAAGGCGATCGGCACGAACATCGGGTTGTCGTAGCCGTTCCGCTCCAGTTCCGCCAGCCAGTCGGGCCAGACGACGCGGATCCAGACCGCCTCGATGTTCCGGTTGGGGTTCCCGTTCTGCGTGTACATCGGGAAGACGACGAGGTGCTCGAGCCCGTCCACCCGCTGGGCGTCGGGGTGGAAGAGGTTCAGCGAGTCGAGGAAGTCGGGCACGCCGAGGCCGTCGGCCACCCACTTGCGCAGGTCGGCGACGACCGCCTCGAGGTAGTCCTTGTCGTGCGGGAACCGGGGCGTGAGCCGTACGACGTTGTCGCTGATCTCGGAGATCAGCTCGACGGCGCGGTCGCGGTCCTCGGTGATGGAGCCGTCCTTGGCCTGGAGCGGCCGGAGCGCCTCGACGGCGGCCTTGAGCGCGTTCCACGCGGCGTCCAGGCCTGCCGAGGCCTCGGAGCCGCCCGCGTCGCCCGCGGCGCCGTCCGGAATCCTGGCGGCCCAGGTGACGAGGTTGGTCCAGAGTTGCGCGTGGTCGAAGTCGCCGATCGAGTCGTCGCCGAACAGGTCGGAGTCGGCGAGAGCCACGACCCGGCCGCGCCCGTGCCGTACGGCAATGGCCAGCGGACGGCCTGCGGGATCGGCGGTCCCGGACGTCTCGAACAGCACCTCCGCGCCCTCAGGGGCGACGAGCGTGCCGGCCCGGTAGAAGCAGGCCTGCCCCACGCCGGCGAGCAGGTCCTGGTGCAGGCCCGGACCCTGGGCGCCGGCGCCGCGGACGCCGAGGACCCACGTCGCCACCTTGTTGTGGGAGCCGGAGGGGTCCTGGACGGTGGTGTGCTCGATGCCGACGCCGAAGCGGCCGAGCAGGTCGGCGAGGTTGTTCCCGTACTTGTCCTGCTCGCACTCGGCGAGCACGACGAGCCCTCCCCCGGCGGCGACGTACGCCTCGACGGCGTCGAGTTCCGCGTCGGTGAACAAAGGGCTGCCCGCGCCGGTCGTCCGCTCCCAGCGATCCCCGGACGGGTGGGCGATCACGAACACGTCGTGCGGGTCGAGCACGGACGCGGTCACCTGCCCCACGGTGTGCGCGGTGACGGTCTGGCCGAGCCGCCGCAGGATGGCGGCGGCCGTCGAGTAGCCGCTGTCGTCGGGATGCGCGGGATTCATGGCCTCGGCGACTTCCCGCCTGATGGTCCATGCCTCGCTGTGCGCCTCATCGAACAGGACTGACGGGAATGCCCTCATGAAATATCTCCTGCACTTTGCGCCATCTGCACAAAAATATACACAAAGACTACGCATGCACCGATAAGTCACCCGTGGCGAGGAGATCGACTACCGTCGGCGACGAGGGTCCGCATGGGTGGTCGGCCGTCCGACATGAACGCCCACGGGCGCCCTAACTGCCGCAAAACCCGAAAAAACTGGAGATTTCGAAGATCGGCGAGCCTCCGGAGACCCCGGAGATCTCTGAAGATCCTGCGCTACCGCCTAGCGCCTCCGCCCGAACTCTTCGATCTTGGAGGTTCGGGTGCTCCGGCCCGGGTTCTCCGACCTGCGCTCTCGGTCTGGAGCTTCCACCGGGCCCTTGTGCATGATCACGAACCGCGTCGGCGCTGGTCGCGGGACACGTCGCCGAAACCGTGCATGATCACCCCGGGGATCGGCCCAGGTCATGAGAGTGACGGCCGAAAGTGTGCATGATCACGCCGAGTCGGGGGGCGGGGGGCCTCAGGCGAGTTGCCGCTCGGCGTCCGCGATGATCTCCTGCATCCGCAGCCCGTGGCGGGCGTCGAGCGGATGCCCGCCACCGCGGCGGACGGTGCCGGCGAACTCCCGCGCCACGGCCGCGAACGCGTCGTCGCCGATCTCGGACCCGAGCAGCGTGGCGCTCCCCTCGGCTCCGTAGACGTCCACCCGGGTGGGCGGCAGGTCGCCGGACCCGGCCATGGTGAGCGACACCTCGCTCACCGCGCCGCCCGTGTGGTCGAGGAGCAGGCCCACCCAGCCGAGCGGGTCGCCGTGCGCCCGCACGGAGGCCACCGGCCCGAGAGCGGCGTCCATCAGGTCGATCACATGCGGCCCGATGTCGAGGAGCGCCCCTCGTTCCAGCCGCCAGGGTGTCGCGAAGGCGCCGCCGTGCAGGACTCCCGAGAGGCTGGAGGCGTGTCCGCCGTACGGCCGCAGCGCGCGGGCCCGCTCGAGGAACGCCGTCGTCGCCGGCGAGTAGCGGAAGGTGAACACCATTTGGGACGCGACTCCCGCCTCGCCGATCGCGTCGGCGAGACGCCTGGCGCCGTCGAGGTCGGCCGCGAGGGGCTTTTCCAGCAGCACGGCCTTGCCCGCCTTCGCTGCGAGGACGGCGAGCTCGGCCTGCACCGCCGGCGGCACGCAGAAGGCGACCGCCTCACAGCGGTCGAACAGGTCTTCAAGCCGCTCGTACGAGGGGACGCGGTGCCTGGCGGCGAGCTCGTCGGCCGCCTCGCGCCTGCGCGCCCACACGCCCGCGAGCCTTGTGTGCGGTCCCGCCGCGAGCTCTGGGGCGTGCACCATCTCCGCCCACGGCCCCGCACCGACCAGACCCACTGAAACCGGTTCCATCACACCCCCATCGGCGACCCTACTGCAGCCCATGGGAGTCGGATCGCCCCAGGGCCACCTCCAGGCTCGCGAAAGCCGTACGGGCATGATGGTCGTCCTATGGAAGTCATTCTGCTGAGGCACGGCGAGACCGAGTGGAGCAAGGCGGGACGGCACACGGGCCGTACCGACCTGCCGTTGACCGAGAAGGGCGAGGACCAGGCCCGCGCCCTGGCGAAGGTGATCAAGGGCAGGCGGTTCGAGCTCGCCCTCGTCAGCCCCGCGCAACGGGCCCGCCGTACGGCGGAGCTCGCGGGGGCGACCTCATACGACGTGGATCCGGACCTGTGGGAATGGGACTACGGCGGCTACGAGGGGATCACCACCCCGCAGATCCGCGAGAGCCGTCCGGGCTGGTACCTGTGGCGCGACGGGATCATCCCGGGAGACGCGGACCATCCGGGCGAGACGGTCGGACACGTGGGCGAGCGCGCGGACCGGGTCATCGCCCGGATCAGGCCCGTTGAGGGCGACGTGCTGATCGTCGCCCACGGCCATTTTCTGCGTGTGCTCGCCGCCCGGTGGCTGGGGCTGCCCGCGGAGGAGGGACGGCATCTGCGGCTCGACACCGGCACCTACTCGGCTCTGGGCTACGAGCACGAGGAGTCCGTCCTGCTGCGGTGGAACGCGCCCGTTCAGGACCCCGCCTGAGCCGGGAGCGGAGGGCCGCCGGAGACCCGGCGGCCGATCAGACGGATCCGGTGTCCGCGGGCCCCGGCTGATCAGACCCGGCCGGGAGCCTGCGGGACCCGGCCGGTCAGACGGCGACGGGCTGGGGCTGCGGGCCCCGGCCGGTCAGCCACTCCATGACCCTGTGGTGGCCGCGCCGCGCGTCCTCGAAGTGCCCCCAGCGCCAGCATCGGGGCTGGTCGCGGACTCCGGTGACCCACGTCCGGTACGACACGCTCCGCGACTCCCCCTCCTCGGGGGCGGCCGTGGAGGCGACGCCGTACGTGCGGATCACCACGCGGCCGCCGGGTGCGAACAGCACGTCGTCGGCCACCGGGTAGAGAGTCATCTGGTCCAGCACCGCGGGTCCCCCTTGATACGCAACGTTCTCAGGGTCCAAATCTGCCGGACCGGTGTTACGCCGCCTGTGCGCGCCTGTTACGCGCGTGCGCAGCGTGTAAACACGGGGTTAAACCAGCAGGCCGTCGAACTCGCCGTCCTTGACTCCGAGCACGAGCGCCCGGATCTCGTCGCGCGTGTAGATGAGGGCCGGCCCGTCGGGGAAACGCGAGTTGCGGACGGCCACGCCCCCGTCGGGGAGCTCGGCGAGCTCCACGCAGTTGCCGGTCGAGTTGCTGTGGACGCTCTTCCGCCAGGTGACCCCGGTCAGGCTGTTCGCTGGCATCCCGTTATAAGTCTGCATCATGTCTCTCTGAGAAATTCGCCGAGAATCTCGGCGGTGCCCCCGGGCGTGGTGCTCTCCACGCACAACTGCTCCATGGCCGTGAGGTATGGATCGATGTCCTCACGCTTGTCCAGGTATAGGGCGCCCCACAACTGTTCGACGTAGACGACGTCGGACAGGTCGGACTCCGGGAAACGAAGGATCGTGAACGCGCCCCCCTCGGCCGCATGCATGCCGAAGCGGAAGGGCATCACCTGCAGGGTGATGTTGGGCAGCGTGGCGACCTCCAGCAGGTGCTGGAGCTGCTCCCGCATGATCCCTCCGCCTCCGATGGGACGCTTGAGCGCCGCCTCGTCCACGACGGCCCAGAGCCGAGGGCCGTCCGCGCGCGTCAGCCGCTCCTGCCGCTGCATGCGCAGATGCACGCGCTGTTCGATCTCTCCGTCCGGAGCGTCGGGGTAGCCCAGTTGGATCACCGCACGCGCGTACGCCGCCGTCTGCAGCAGGCCCGGTACGAACTGCACCTCGTAGGTGCGGATCACACTGGCCGCCTCTTCGAGGCCGACGTAGGTGATGAACCAGTTCGGCAGCACCTCGCCGTACTTGTGCCACCATCCCGGCGTGTTCGCCTCGCGGACCATCTCCAGCAGGCCGCGCCGTTCCGCGTCGTCGCTGACGCCGTACAGCGTGAGCAGGTCCTCGACATCACGTGTCTTGAACCCGACCCGGCCGAGCTCCATCCTGCTGATCTTCGATTCCGAGGCCCGGATGTGGAATCCGGCGACCTCCCGCGTGAGTCCCTGCGCCTCGCGCAACCGGCGAAGGCTGGCACCGAGCATGATTCGCCGAACGGTGGA
This sequence comes from Planotetraspora kaengkrachanensis, assembly GCF_016862895.1. GTDB lineage: Bacteria > Actinomycetota > Actinomycetes > Streptosporangiales > Streptosporangiaceae > Planotetraspora > Planotetraspora kaengkrachanensis. The sequence continues at coordinate 438,978 of NZ_BONV01000001.1, forward strand.
CCCTGATCCCGGCGGATCTATCGACACGTGCTATTCCTCCGCTTTGTGGACTGGTTCACAGTCTGTCAAAGATCGCCCCCTTCGTCCCGGGATTGTTTCGGGTAACCGTAGCGGTTGCAACAGCCGCTTGCACGTGCATTCGCTCTTGCACATGCACAGGAGTGTCCATCATCATGATCTCGTGCAGTCCACGAACGTGACTCGTGGCCGAAATCAGTGGTCGGGCCTCGACTGGTGGCCTCCGATCGGCTGGTGGCCGGAGCCCGCACGCGATCTCCTCGATCCCGGATCGCCCACCACGAGCGCCACCTTCGCCCTCCCCCCGAAGGCGGAATCGGTCCACTCGGCGCGCAGTTTCGCCGCGGGGACCCTCTCCGGCTGGGACATGACCCAGTTGCACGACAGCATGGAACTGGTCGTCTCCGAACTGGTGACGAACGCCCTGCGGCACGGGCTGATGCTCAGCGCGTCCCGTGACAGGGAGGTCATCCGGCTGTCGCTGATCCGCAGAGGCACCCTGGTGACCTGTGCGATCACCGACCCGGGAGCCGAGGCCCCGGTGATGCGGGATCCGGCGCCCTTCGAGCCGGGCGGTCTGGGGCTGCACATCGTCGAATCGCTGAGCGTGCGCTGGGGCTGGTGCCCCCTCGCCCCGCAGGGCAAGGCGGTCTGGGCCGTCCTGTCCGGCTGACCCCCCGTCCCCGTCTCCGGCCGGCCCGGCTCCGATCCGCAGCTCCGCGGAGCCCCGGCCTACTGTCCCGGCAGCGAACCCGGCGCCTGTCCCGACAGTCATATCTCAGTGACGCCGGACCCGGTCCGCCGGCCGCGGAGCGCTCCCGTGCAGCCCGGAATGCACGGGAGCGCCCCTCGGCCGGTGGCCCGATGGCGCGAATGCTCGGCACGGCGGCATCAGATGTGCTGAGATCGAACCGTAATAGGCGAACGGCATGGCCGTTTCGCGGCGATCGATGGAGAAATGTCGTGATCTCGGGGCTCGTGACCGCGCGCTGTATCCTGGCTCGCGACCCCCGTCAAGAGTGCGATCCGCATAACGGTGGCTTCCTGAGACTTCCGAGAGATCTGTGATGGACGATCACCTAGTCCGCTGGCTGACCGCTCTCGATGAAGACCGGCTCGCTCGTGTCCTGGCCAACCGCCCGGACGCCATCGCCGCGCCGTGGCCCCGCAGGCTCGACGCGCTCGCACACCGGCTGACGAACCGCTTCGCCCTCATGGAGGTCATGCGCGGCCTCCCGCTCCCGCCCCTGGAGATCCTGCAGGCGTGCCTGGTCATCGGGGGGCGTCCCACGGAGGACGAGCTGGCCCGCTTCCTGGGGGTGAGCACCTCCGAGGTCATCCCGTGGCTCGACCGCCTCTACGACCACGCCCTCGCCTGGCCGGCCCCCGACGGCAGGATCGACCTCGCGGAGGCCGTGGCGCAGTGGTGGACGGCGCCGTGCGGGCTGGGCGAACCGCTGTCCGTCTACCTGGACTCCTGGATGCTCGACACCGAGGCGCTGCGCCGGCTCTGCCGCGTCCTCGATCTGCCGTACCAGGGCGGCAAGCGGCAGGTGTCCGTACGGATCGCCGCGCTGCTCGGCGACCCGGAGCTCCTGTCCGAACTCGTGGCTCAGGCGCCGGACGGCACGATGGAGATGCTCGACGACTTCGCGTGGGACGGGCCCGTGCGCAGCGTCGACGGCAACCGTTTCGTCGCCGCGGGCACGCCCGAGAGGTGGGCGGCCGAACACGGCCTGCTGTTCCGCACGCAGTGGGACGTGGCGGAGATGCCGCGTGAGGTGGCCCTCGCCCTGCGCGGGCCTGACTATCACGGCCCCTTCACCCCCGACCCGCCCGACCTGGGGACCACGCGGGTCGACCCCGACGCCGTCGAGCACGCGATGTGCCTGGCCGCCCCGCACATCGTCGACCGCGCCACCGCGCTGCTGGAGAACACCGACAAGACTCCGCTGCCGCTGCTGAAGAACGGCGGCGTCGGCGTGCGCGAGGTGAAGCGGGTGGCCCGGGAGACGGGCTGCTCCGAGGAGGAGACCCGGCTGCTGCTGGAGATCTGCGCGGTCGCCCGGCTGATCTCGCTCGACGACGCCGCGGGCGGCCTGGTGCCCACCGACAGGTTCGACGCCTGGCGCCTCGAGGACGCCCCGATACGGTTACGCGTGCTGCTCGCGGCGTGGTGGCGCATGGAGCGGTCGTCGCTGCGGCGGACCGAGAACCGCTATCCGACCGTGCTCGGCGACGACCCCGCCGGCGAGACGATCGCGCGGATCCGCTGGGCCGTGCTCGGCGCGCTCGCGCTGGTCCCCGAGGGCCGCGGGTTCGCCACGCTTCCCGAGCTCGTGCAGTCGGTCCACTGGCGGGCGCCGCTGCTCGACCGGCAACTCCTCGCCGACTGCACGCCGGCGATCATCGAGGAGTCCCGGCTGCTCGGCCTGTGCGCGCACGACGCGCTCACCGACCTCGGGCGGGCGCTGGCCGCCCTCGGCGCGATCGCGGGGAACGAGGCCGACGAGTCCGCGCCGCAGATAGAGCACGATCCGGTGCTCGCCAAGTGCTCGGTGACGGCACTCGCCGGAGCGCAGCGCACCGCGCTGTTCGGCGCCGACCTGACGGCGGTGGTCACCGGCCCTCCGTCGGTGGAGCTGTCCGCCCTGCTCGACCGGGCCGCCGACCGCGAGTCGCGGGGCGCGGCGTCGGTGTGGCGCTTCAGCCCCGCGAGCGTACGGCGGGCGCTGGACGCCGGAGACACCGCCGACTCCCTGCTGGCCGACCTGTCCGCGGCCGGAACGCTTCCCCAGCCGCTCACCTACCTGGTCCACGACGTGGCCAGGCGGCACGGCGAGGTCACGGTGTCGACGGTCGGCTGCATCATCCAGGGCTCCGACCCGGTGCTGCTCGCGGAGATCGTCGCGCATCGGAGGCTGGCCAAGCTCGGCCTGAGGCTGCTCGCGCCCACGGTGCTCGCCGGGTCCGCGCCCGCGACGACGGTTTTGACGGCGCTGCGCGAGGCGGGCTACGCCCCGGTGCCCGTCGACGACGGCGCGGGGATCACCATCCGCCGCGCGCCCAACGCGAGCCGCCTGACCCTGCTCCCCGGCGGCCGCGTGGCCGAACTCGAACCGGCGCCCTCGCTGCTCGAGCCGCCGCCCGATCCGCGCGAGCATGCCAGGCGGCTCATCGTGAACGGCGGTTCCACCGGTCCGGGCGGGCAGACGTGGGCCGTCATCGGCCGGATGGCGACCCGCCTGCCGACCGCGCAGCAGTCGCTGCTCGGTTTCGTGGTCGACAGGGACGTCCGCGCGCTGATCACCCTGTCGGACGGCGTCACGGCGACGATCAGCCACGGCGAGCTGCGCAGCGGCGTGCTCGACGCCTGGTGCGAGGAGGCCGGCGACTACCTCGAGTTCCCCCTCAACGAGATCGCCTCCGTCACCAGCACGTACTGACCGCGGGCCGAGCCCGCCCTCGCGGACGCGGCGTCACAGGGTGCCGCAGCGGCGCAGGACGAGGAGGGCGAGCGCCCGCGTGACCTCGTGCATCTCGCGCAGGTCGACCTGCTCGCGCGGCGCGTGGGCGAACCGCACGTCGCCGGGGCCGTAGTGCAGCGTGGGAATCCCGCCCGCCGCGTAGAGCCGCAGGTCGCTCCCGTACGGCGCGGCCGTCGTGGCCGGTTGCTCCCCCGTCACGTCGGCGACGGCGCGGCCGAGCAGGCCGAGCAGAGGGTGGCCTTCGGGGAGTCTGCCACTCGCGAACTGTCCCCCCGGCCAGGTGACCGTGACGGGGTTCTCCCGCAACCACGGGTCTGCGAGGTCTGCCAGCGCGCCCTCGAGGGCGGCTCTGGCGTCGGCGGGGTCCTCGTCGAGCCGGACGCCGAGGCGGCCCTCCGCCACCAGCAGGTCGGGCACGCTGCTCGCCCAGTCGCCCGCCCGCATGGTGCCGATCTCGATCGGATAAGGCAGTGGGTTCCCGGCGAACAGCGGGTCGACGTCGCGGTTGCGCTCCGCCTCCAGACGGCGGACCGCCTGGAAGACCGGCCAGAACGCCTCGATCGCGTTGACCCCTTCGTATCGAGTCGCGCCGTGGGCGGCCCGGCCCGGCACCTCGAGGCGGAAGGTGAGCGCCCCGGCGTTCGCCGTGATGACCTTCCCGCTCGTGGGCTCGGTGATGACAGCGGCCTCGCCGGTGTGCCCGCGGGCGAGCGTGGCGAACGCGCCGAGCCCGCCGTCCTCCTCGCTCACCACGCAGTGCAGGGCGAGCGGGCGCGCGAGCCGTACCCCGGCCCGGCGGATCGCCTGGACGACGGCGAGGTTGGCCGCGAGGCCCGCCTTCATGTCGCAGGCGCCGCGGCCGTGCAGGGTCGTGGCGGTGAGGCGGGCGCCGAACGGGTCCTGTCCCTCCCATTTGGCGGGATCGCCGATCGGCACGACGTCGGCGTGGCCCTGGAGGATGAGAGCGGGCGTTCCCTCCCCCTCGGTGATCCCGACGACGCCGTAGCCCTCGGCCCGCTCCGCCTCGGTGCCGGGGAACCCCTCCCTGGACCGGAGGTCGTCGAGGTCGAGCTTCCACATGTCGACGCCGAGGTCGCATTCGGTCAGCATGTGGGCGAGCCGGTCCTGGAGTTCGGACTCGGCGTCCGTGCCCGTCACGCTCGGCACCCGTACCAGGTCGGCGAGCAGGCGCACGGTGCCCGCCTCGTCGACGGCGTTCAGGACCGCCGCCTCCGCCCTCGCGGAACGTGCGTCTCCGGGCGCTTCGTCGTTCATGCGGCGACTGTACGGCTTTCGCGTCGGCTTCGCGTTTCGCGGGGTGGGGCGGACGGTTTCGCGGGCCCTGTCTATAACGCGGTCTGTTACGCGGTCTGTTACGCGGTCTATGACGCGGTCTATGACGCGGTCTGTTACGCGGAGCGGGGGTCAGACGACGGACAGGCGGCTGAACCGGGTGGCGAAGCCGCCGCCTCTCGGCGCGCAGCACATCGCTCCGGCGACCGCCGCCACCTCCGGGGGGAAGTAGGCGAGACGGAGCATGTGCACCGGCTCCGCCCCGTCGAGGCCGTACCGGACGATGACGGTGTCGCCTTCACGCGCGATGTCGATGGTCACCGACTCCGGGGCGCCCGGGGCGGGGACGACCGACCAGTCGGAGTAGCCCCGGGTGACGACCACGCTGAGCTGGTGCGCCCCGTCGACGAACTCGACTCCGGCCTTGACCCAGTTCTCCTCGTCGATCCGCAGGATGGCGCCGGCCTGGTCGTACTGGTCGGCGTAGTCGGCGGAGAAGGTCGCCGTGACGCGCGCGTCCCCCTCGATCTCTCGGACGAACATGTGGGCGTTGTCGAAGGAGTAGCCGTAGTGGGCCTTCTGCCACAGGTCGGTGTCGGGGTCGGCGACCACGCGCAGCCCGTCCTCCGTGGCCCAGTCGCGCGGTTCGTTGATCCACCTGTAGGCGTCGAATGACATTCTGCGATCTTGCCATGCGGCGGGCGGGCGCCACCAGACCGGACAAGTTGCCAAATAAGATCTACTACCCCATTTGACTGCTTTGCACTATTTACTGCTTCTTTCGCTATCGTTGAGGCAGAAGTCAGGCTTCGGTCAAGTAGATCCCCCACATCGCAAAGCCGTCGTGTTCCCGCCCCCATGGGAACGTGTCCGCCCCCGCCGGTGGCTCGCCCCTCGCCGGGCCGTACACCCGGCTCGGACGCGCACGGCGCTCGCCGACACGCCTGCCGATCCCTCCGGAGGCCTTCCGCGACGGTCGCCCGCTCCCCCGCGGGCTTTTGCGATCGAAGCGAAAGGCCCCCCGATGCGGAAGCGAACCTCTCAGACGTTGGCCGCGGTCGCCTGCTGCGCCGCCCTGTCCGCCGGCACGGCCCAGGCCGCGCACGCCGCGGCGACCGGCCCGGCGGCGCCGCCGTCCCCGTCCCACAGCGCCGACACCCTGCCGTCCGGCACGGCGACCGCCACCTCGTTCTGGGACGGCGTGACCGCGTCGGGCCTTCCCATGCGGTACCAGACGATCGCTAGCCCCTATTGGCCGCTCGGCACCACCGTCAAGATCACCTATGGCGGCAGGAGCGCGATCGGGGTCGTCGACGACTTCGGCCCGGCGGAATGGGCCGTCGCCCAGCACGACATCCCGGCCATCGTCGACCTGTCCGCGGAGATGATGGCGGACCTCACCGGTGCGCGCTCCAACAGCGTGCACGTCCGGTTCCAGGTGCTCTCCTGGGGCACCGGACGGGTCTTCCGCAGCGCGGGCACCGGCTACGACCTCGCGATGGGGCGCGACTGACGCACCCCGCGCCTCGACCGTCGTGACGGACGCCGCGGCCGCCGCGCGTACACTTCCACCGTGGCCGACCCGAAATTCGAGATCCAGATGCTGCACGACCGTGTGATGGTCAGGCTGGAACCGGAGACCGAGGAACGGCGAAGCAGCGCGGGCATCGTCATCCCCGCCACCGTCAAACTGGCCAACCGGCTCGTGTGGGGTGAGGTCTGCGGCGCCGGTTCCAGTGTCCGGGCGGTCAAGGCCGGCGACAAGGTCCTGTTCAACCCCGAGGAACAGTTCGAGGTCGAGGTGCAGGGCCAGGTCTATCTCGTGATGCGCGAGCGCGACCTGCACGCCGTCGCCACGCAGCAGACCGACCACGGCACCGGCCTCTACCTCTAGCGCGCCCACCCCTGGTGCGCGCCCTCAAGTTCCACGCCCTCTGGCGTCCGCTGGTTCCGCGCCGTCTAGTTTCTCGTCCCCAGGTGGGTGCCACTGGTGCGCACAGCCTCGCGCCCTTCGGCACGCGTTCGGCACGCATCCCGTTTCGCCTTCTGGTGGCACGTCGGCGCCTTCGCGTGCTCGACGCCCGGAACGGAATTCGAATCTGTTTCTAGAATGCCGTCAGGTGCGAGACCGGTGCGCTCCGGTATAGCGCTTTCCCGTCCACGGCGGCCTTTTCGTGGCCGAGTCGTCGAGCGGCCGGGCTTAACGGAAGTCGGACTACTTGCCGGTAACAACAGCGCGAATGCGGGCGCGGCCCTTTGGCGGCGTTCTGCCGGCCGTCTCGTTCCCATAGGGGCAGCCTGCTCGATTACCCGCGGACGGGAGAGGCCGGATCGGCGCTTCCAGGGCCCGCAACAGGCGGCAGGCCCATGCTGGCCAGGGGTTTCCGGGCCGCACATTCCGGACTCGGGCGAATACCCGGGACGAAATTACCGGACGTGTTGTGGGTCCCGTTTGATCTCCGCTTTGTTGCACCGCCGCTAAACCTCCAACCGGGTACAGGCCCGGCGGTTTCTCCGGTCGCCTTGAAGCGCCTTGAGGAATGAACGGACAAAAACAGCCGCCAAGCGGCGTTCATTCGGCGATTTATGCCGTTATCGGGGGTATTGTCCGAATCGTCATAGTTAGAGAAACTGCCACAGGGAGGGATCGATGAGCATAAGCAACGTCTTCCCGACGGGGGCTCGCACCCCCAGTAGTTGGGGCAGCTGGGGCGGCGGCTGGCGGCGGTGTGGGTGCCGTCGGCGCTGGCGCTGCAGGCGGCGGCGCTGCTGGTGGTGAGTTCCCTGCCACAAGAAAGTGGGAGCCGGCGGGTCACCCGCCGGCTCCCCCGCTTCCCGGAGTCGGGACGGACGAGCGCGACGGCCGAAGTCGCGCCGTTCGTCTCGATCAGGGCGACATTCCGGCGTTTCTGGCCTTATACCCGGGGCCTGCGCCGGCTGTTCGCCATCGGGGTGGTCGCGGCGATGGTGGGCACGGCGTGCGAGGTCGCGGCCATCGCGCTGTTCGGCCGCATCACCGACGAGGTGCTCAGCAGCGGTCAGCTGTCCGCGTTCTGGACACCCGCCGCGGCCTGGCTCGGTCTCACCGCGCTGGCCGGTGCCGCAGCCTTCGCCGGGGCCTACACGGCCGCACTCGGCGGAGAACGGTTCCTGCTGCGCGTGCGCGACGGCGTGTTCGAGCACCTGCAGACACTGACACCCGACTATTTCGAGAACCGCAAACTCGGCGACCTGATGGCGAGGTTGACCGACGACATCGAGGCCATCGAGGAACTGGTCGTATCCGGCCTGATCAAACTGATCACAGCCCTGATCAGCGTGGTGTTCTTCGCGACCGCCGCCATGTTCATCCGGTGGGACCTGGCGCTGGTGACGTTCGCGCTCATCCCGGCGTTCGTCCTGGTGTCCAAGGGGTTCGCCGGGCGCTTCCGGCGGGCCGCCGCACGCGAACGCCTCAGCAACGGGGCCATGAACAGCGCCATCGAGGAGGCGCTGTCCAACCAGGCACTGGTGCAGGCGTACAACCGGCAGGACACGGAGGCCGCGCGGCTCCACGCCGCGGGGCGCGGCTGGCTGCGTGCCAACCTCGCCCAGGCGCGGCTGTCCGCCCTGTACGGCCCCGCCGTACAGGTGATCGAGACCGGCTGCCTGCTCACCATCATCGGGGTGGGCGCGTGGGAGATCGCCTCGGGACGGCTCACACTGGGCGGGCTGCTCGCCTTCGCCGCCTATCTGGCCTACCTCTATCCGCAGGTCCGGGGGCTCGGGGAGACCGCGCTGACCATCTCCGAGGCGGCGGCGGGCTCGGACCGCATCCTCGAGGTGCTCGACGCCCGGCCGGCCGTCGCCGACCGGCCCACGGCGAGCACGGAACCCACCGCTGTCGGAGCGGCCGGCACGTCCACGCCGTCCGGCACGTCCACGCCGTCAGGCGCGGTCGCGGGAGGTGCCCGGCAGGTCGCCGTCGACCGGGCGGGCGGGCGCATCGAGTTCGAGGGCGTGCACTTCACCTATCCCAACCGGATCCGGCCGACACTGGCCGGCCTGTCGTTCAGCGCGCGGCCGGGTGATCTGATCGTGTGCACCGGCCCGAGTGGCGCGGGCAAGTCGACGGTCGCCAAGCTGTTGCTGCGGTTCTACGACCCGTCAGTCGGGCGCATCCTGCTCGATGGAGTGGACATCCGGGAACTGCCGCACCACACGCTGCGAGAACGCGTCACCCTGCTCACCCAGGAGAGCCTGCTGTTCTCCGGAACCGTGCGCGACAACATCGCGTACGGCCGGGCCGGGGCGGACCAGGCGGAGATCGTGCGGGCCGCGGTCACCGCGGGCGCGCACGACTTCATCCGCGGCCTTCCGGAGGGTTACGACACACCCATAGGTCAGAAGGGCAGGTTGCTGTCCGGCGGTCAGAGGCAGCGCATCGCCATCGCGCGCGCCGTCCTCCGGGACGCTCCCGTGCTCATCCTGGACGAGCCGATGACGGGGCTCGACGAGGCGACGGCCGCCCGCATCATGGAGCCGCTGGGCAGGCTCATGTCCGGGCGGACCACGATCCTCATCACGCACGACCTCCGTCTCGTGCCGGACGCGGCGGAGAAGGTGGTGCTCGCCCCCGCTCCCGCGACGGCGCGGGGACGATCGCTCCGGTTGACCCGGCGGCGCCTCGGCACGGCGCTGCGCGTCTCCTGAGCGAGGGGCCGCGAGAGATGGACCGCGCGGGAAGAACGGCGGCGGGAGGGCGGGCGACACGGCGGTGTCGCCCGCCCTTCGCCGTACGGCCACATGCGATTACTCCGTGGTACACGGCGCACTAGGGTGACGATGGCGACAAGGTCGCCTTCCGCTCTGGATGAGGATGTGCCATGACTTTTCAGGATGAGCTGGCCGAGCTCCGCCACGCCTTACATCGTGAGCCCGAAGTGGGCCTGGACCTCCCCCGGACTCAGGAGAAGATCCTCTCCGCGCTCGACGGCCTTCCTCTGGAGATCGCCACGGGTGAGCGGCTGTCGTCGGTGACCGCCGTCCTGCGGGGTGGACGACCTGGTCCGACGGTCCTGCTCAGGGCCGACATGGACGCCCTTCCCGTCCACGAGAACGCCGACGTGCCGTACCGGTCGGTGATCGACGGCCAGATGCACGCCTGCGGCCACGACCTGCACATGACGATGCTGACCGGCGCGGCCCGCCTGTTGTCCGGCAGGCGCTCCGACCTCGCCGGCGACGTCGTCTTCATGTTCCAGCCGGGCGAGGAGGGCCAGGAGGGCGCCAAGATCATGATCGAGGAGGGTGTGCTCGACGCGTCCGGGTCGCGTCCCGTCGCGGCGTACGGCATGCACGTCTTCTCGATGACGATCCCGCACGGCCTGGTCCTCACCAAGGGCGGGCCGATCATGGCGGCGGCCGACACGCTCTCCGTCACCGTGCGCGGCCGGGGCGGCCACGGCTCCAGCCCGCACGCCGCGCTCGACCCCATCCCAGCGGCCTGCGAGATCGTGACGGCCATGCAGACGCACGTGACGCGGACGTTCGACGTGTACGACCCCGTCGTGGTCACCGTGGGCAGCTTCCACGCCGGGACGGCGGACAACGTCATCCCCGACGAGGCCCGATTCTCGACGACCATCCGGACCTTCTCCGCCGAGACCCGCGGCCGTGTAAGAGACGGGCTCGTACGGCTCGCGCGAGGCATCGGCGAGGCCCACGGGCTCGCCGTCGAGTGCGAGTTCGGCATCGGGTACCCCGTGACGGTGAACGACCACACCGAGGCCGAGTTCGCGGCGCAGACGGTGCGGGAGACCCTGGGGCAGGGCAGCTACTTCCCGCTGCCGCACGCGACTCCGGGCTCGGAGGACTTCTCGTTCGTGCTCCAGGAGGTGCCGGGCGCCTTCCTGCTCGTCGGCGCGTGCCCGCCCGAACGGGACCCGTCGTCGGCGCCGGCCAACCACTCCCCCGACGCGATGTTCGACGACGCCGTCCTCTCCGACGGCGCCACGCTGTTCACCGAACTCGCCGTACGGCGGCTGGCCCTGGCCGGGGGCTGAGGCCGTTCAGGCGAGCAGATCACGCGCCTTCTCGATCAGGTCGATCCCCAGGCTGAATTTGATCGTCGCCCACACGATGGCGGCCGCCACGACCAGGGTCAGCAGCCCTGCCACGATGCGGACGAACCAGTTCTGCCGCTTCAGCCAGTCGGTGGCCGCCATCACCTTGTCCTTGGCGACCTGCAACAGCCTCGACGCCCAGGCGAACTCCGTGGCCAGCACGGCGAGGCCGGCGAAGACCACGAGCCAGCCTGGACCGGGGAACGGCACCATGATGAGCCCGGTGACGATGATGGCCGTGCCGAGCACTCCGACGACGATCTTGAGTGTCAGCCGCCCCGCCGGAGTGGCACGAATGCGATCGAGAAAGCCCATCTCCTCTGCCAGTACGACCTTCCCCGTGTCGCCGTGCTCCTCGGTCGTCGCCATTCGGCCCACCCCCCACAAATAAGGATAATGACGCCCCACCCCCCTGCGCGTGATCATGCACAGGTTCCGAAAAGTGCCCCCCGACCCGCCCAAACCCCCCGCGTGATCATGCACAGGTTCGCGAAAGTACCCCGCGACCTGCCCCCGCTCCGGCCGTGATCATGCACAGATTCGGCGCAATGCCCCCCGGCCTGGCCGAATCCCAATCGTGATCATGCACACCTTCGCCGGCGCCCCGTCCCACCTGGACGAATGACAACCGTGATCATGCACGAGGGGGCGTGCTTCGCCCCCTGTATACCTGTTCCTTCCCCATCGGACACACCCCGACGGCTCCGCTTGCATGATCACGCAGATCGAATGCGCAGGCCGGCGGGCCGTCCACGAAGTTGTGCATGATCACGGGGAATCTTCACGCAGGTCAGGGCGCATTCCGCCGAACCTGTGCATGATCACGGGTGGGGTCGGCGCAGGTGGGGGGCTGCTTCTCCGAGCCTGTGCATGATCACACCCAAGACAGCCATCATCACACCCAAGACAGCCATGATCACCCCCAAGACAAGCGTGATCACCCCCAAACAGGCATGATCACACTCAATGCATGCGTGATCACACCTAATGAGGCAGCATGCCTTACATGCTCGACCGGAACCGCCTCCACGACCTGCTCGAACGCGAGCGCCAGACCTACGAGACCCGGCTGCCGCGCAGCAGAGCGGCCTACGACGGCGCCGGCTCCCTTCTGGGTCGTGTGCCGATGACCTGGATGAACAAGTCCGCCGGGCGCTTCCCCGCCTACCTCGACGAGGCGCGCGGCGCCCGCGTACGCGACATCGACGGCTTCGAGTACGTCGACTTCTGCCTCGGCGACACCGGCGCGATGGCCGGCCACTCCCCCGAGCCCGTCATGCGTGCCGTAAGAGACCGGCTGGGGTTCACGGCGATGCTGCCGAGCGAGGACGCGGAGCGGGTCGGGGCCGAGCTGACCCGCCGGTTCAAGGTCGGCCTGTGGAGCTTCAGCCTGACCGCGACCGACGCCAACCGGTGGGCCATCCGGCTGGCACGCCAGATCACCGGCAGGCCCAAGATCCTGGTGTTCAACTTCTGCTATCACGGCAGCGTGGACGAGACGGTCGTCACGCTCGGCCCCGGCGGCGTCACGCTGCCCCGCCCCGGCAACGTCGGCCCGCCCGTCGATCCCGCGCTGACCACCCGGGTCGTCGAGTTCAACGATCTGGACGCCCTGGACCGGGCGCTGTCCCACGGCGACGTCGCCTGCGTCCTGATGGAGCCCGCGCTGACCAACATCGGCATCGTGCTGCCGGACCCGGGATTCCTGCCGGCCGTACGGGAACTGACCCGGCGGCACGGCACGCTGCTGATCAACGACGAGACCCACACGTTCTCGGCCGGCCCCGGCGGGTGCACCCGGGCGTGGGACCTCGAGCCCGACATCGTGACCATCGGCAAGTCGATCGCCGGGGGCGTCCCGATCGGCGCGTACGGCGTCACGCGGGAGGTGGCCGACCGGATCCTCGCCGAGAAGGACGCCGACCTCGTCGACGTGGGCGGGGTCGGCGGCACGCTCGCGGGCAACGCCCTGTCCATCGCCGCCGCGCGGGCCACCCTCGAGGAGGTGCTGACGGACGACGCCTTCGCCTACATGACCACGCTGGCGGCTCGCTTCACCGACGGCGTGGCCAAAGCGATCGAGGGACTGCCGTGGTCGGTCACTCAGCTCGGCGCCCGTACGGAATATCGCTTCGGAGTGCCGAGGAACGGCGGGGAGTCCGCGGCGGCAGGCGACGACGAACTGGACGACTACTTCCACCTCTACCTGCACAACCGCGGCGTGCTGATGACGCCCTTCCACAACATGGCCCTGATGTGCCCATCGACCACCACCGAGGACGTCGACCTGCACACCGCGCTGTTCACGTCGGCCGTCAGGGAACTCACAGGTTGAGGGCCCTGGTTTCCGCGATCACGTCACACATAATCGGGATATGACTAGTGCACTGGTGCTCGGTGGCGGTGGAGTCGCCGGGATCGCCTGGGAGGCCGGGGTCGTCGCGGGCCTGCGCGAGCGCGGGGTGGACCTCGGCACCGCCGACCGGATCATCGGAACCTCTGCGGGCTCGGTCACGGGCACGCTCCTCGCCACGGGAGCCGATCTGGAGGCCGCCGTCGGCCGCCAGGTGACCGTCGACAACGGCCCCGCCCCCACGGTCGCCTCCGAGGCCGTGATGGAGGCCTTCGCCATCCTGTTCGACCCCAATCTCGACCCCCAGGAGGCGCGGCGGAGGGTCGGCCAGATGGCCCTCGCGGCGCCCACCGGGCCCGCGACCGCCCGCATCGAGAGGGTCGGCGACCGGCTTCCGATCAAGGAGTGGCCCGACCGCGAACTCCTGATCACCTCGGTGAACGCCGCCACCGGCGAGTTCGTCGTCTGGGACAAGGACTCCGGCATCCCTCTGGTGCTCGCCGTCGCGTCGAGCTGCGCGGTGCCCATGGTCTACCCGCCCGTCGAGATCGCGGGCGAGCGTTACGTCGACGGCGGGGTGCGCTCCCCCACGAACGCCGACCTGGCCTCCGGCGCCGGCACCGTGGTGGTGCTGGAACCACTGGGCGCCATGTCCCCCCGCGCCATGCTGGAGGCGGAGTTGCTCGCCGTCGGTACGGCGAAGACGCTCGTGGTCCAGCCGGACGAGGCGACGGTGGCCGTTTTCGGGGACAACGTCCTCGATCCGGGGTTGTGGGGCCCCGCGTACAAGGCGGGCGTGGCCCAGAGCGAAACGCTGGCCGAGTCGGTCGCCGCGGTGTGGAACGCGTGAAAGCAGGCCGCGCCTGACACATGGTGGCAGGAATTCAGGTCAGGATGCCCTCATGGACGACATCCGTGAGATCAACCGGAAGACGATCGACGACTTTCGCGCCCATGAGGGCGGCGGGCCCTTCGAGGGCCGGCCGATCCTGCTGTTGACCACGCGCGGACGCAGCACCGGCAGACCGCACACCACCCCGATGATGTTCATGCGGGACGGGGACAGGCTCGTGGTCTTCGCCTCCAACGCGGGGGCCACCGCGCATACGGACTGGTTCCACAACCTCCTCGCCGAGCCCAAGGTCACCGTGGAGATCGGGCCGGAGGTGTACATCGCGATCGCGACGGTCACCTCGGGCGAGGAGCGGGACCGCCTCTGGACGGCCGCCAAGCGGGACTACTCCTTCTTCGCCGATCATGAGAAGACGGCCGCTCCGCGCGAGATCCCGGTGGTCGTCCTGGACCGCATTCCGGAGATCTGAACAGCTTGTCATGATTCGGCGGAGCACGCGGGTGACAGGAGGCCGGCCGCGAGAAGTCGGCCTCCCGTGCCTGGTCGCCTCACCGGCATCTCGTGGCAGGTCCAAGCCGGCCACGTCGAGGCTGAGGGCGGTCAGGCGACGGCCTCCGGCAGGCACAAGCCGAGCTGGCTGAGCAACTCCAGCTGATCGTAATACTCCCGATCGCTGATGATCAGCCCGTCCTCGATGGTGCACATCCCGGCTGCGCGAACCGCGATGCGATGCTCGGTGGCCGGCAACGCCGACCCTCCGGGCAGCAGGAACGGCCCGCGATGTGTCCCAGTCATGACGTACTCGGAGACGGCCGAGATTGCCGGGTCGTAAACGGGGACTTTGCACCACGGCGTGAGATGGAGATCGGGAAAGGCCTCGAGCAGGTGCTCGAAGTACCAGCCGATCTGGTCGTGCCCCTCGGCTGTGCCCACCGGGCCGACGTAGACGGCGTCCGGGGCGAAGCACCGCATGGTCGCCTCGAGATCGTGATCGTTCAGAGCGTCGATCACTCGATCTTTCAATTCTCGAGCGGTGATCATAATCGTCGCTCCCCCCGATGCGAGCGGCACCAGCTCATATGGCAACAATGCTACTCCGGGGTAACCGGACGGGCCGGTCAGCGGTGACGCCCCCGGACGGCCGCCCCTCTTCCTGGAATGCGTTCCGGAGATCTGAACAGCTCGTCATGAATCGGCGGAGCACGCCGGTGACAGGAGCCCGGCCGGGGGTATGGCCGCCAACGGCGCGCAGTACGGGCTGATGACCGTCCACTACTGGGGTCGGCGCGGTCCCCGCGATGGTGTTCCTCTGCGTCGTCATGATGCCGTTCTACTACCGGTCGAAGGTGCACAGCGTCCCCGAGTTCATGCGCAGGCGGTTCAACGGGGCGACACAGTTGTTCAACGCCGCGACGTTCGCTATCGCGCAGATCCTCATCGCCGGGATCAACCTCTACGCGCTCGCGCTCGTCATGGAGGCACTGCTCGGCTGGCCGCTCTGGCTGTCGATCGTCGTCTCCGCGGCGATCGTGCTGGCGTACATCACGCTCGGCGGCCTGTCCTCGGCGATCTACAACGAGGTCATGCAGTTCTTCGTCATCGTCGCGGGGCTCGTCCCGGTCGTGGTCATCGGGCTGATCCGCGTCGGCGGCTTCTCCGGCCTCGGCGAGAAGGTCTGGCAGAGCGTGCTGGGTGAGGGCGGTCTGCAGAACTGGGCACAGACCGGGGGCACTGACAATCCCTCGGTGCCGGCTGGATCGGCATCGTCTTCAGCCTCGGCTTCGTGCTCTCCTTCAGCTACTGGACGACGAACTTCACCGAGGTCCAGCGCGCCCTGTCCGCGCGCAACACCAGTCCGGTCTCGGCCGCTACTGGCCGTCGGGGTCTTCCCCGGTGGTGTCCTGGTCGAGCTTGGAGACCTGGTAGAAGGCGATGGCCCAGCCGGTTCCGGTCCGTTTCAGCAGGATGCTGAGGTAGACGTTGATCGTGGGGCGGTCGGTGAAGGAGAAGTCGACGCTCAGGTATCCGAGGACGAGGTCGTCGGAGAGGCGCCTGGTCTCCAGGACCCGGTACTCGGCGGTCAGGCCGGGCGGCTGGGAGTCGTAGTAGGCGGCGATGCCGGGACGTCCGATGCTGTAGGGGTGCATTCCCTGGAAGATGGCGTCGTCGGTGAAGTGGGCGGCCACCTGGTCGGGCTGGTGCTTGTCGACGGCGGCCTTCCAGCCGTCGAGGACGCCGCGCAGGATCGTCTCGCTGTCCGCGGTGTTCTGGTTCATGGTGGTGCTCCCGGAAGGAGTGGGTGGGCGCGGTCAGTGGCCGGCGCTCATGCCGCCGTCCACGTGAAGGATCTCGCCGGTGACGAACGGCGCGTTCTCCAGGTAGACGACCGCCTCGACGACGTCGTGGATCTCGCCCATGCGGCCGACGGGCTGCAGGTCGGCGAGGAACTGGTGGGTCTGCGGGTCGTGCATCGGGGTGCGGGTGGTGCCTGGAGAGACGGCGTTGGCCCGGATGCCGCGAGTGGCGTACTCGATGGCGAGGGACTTGGTGGCGGACTGCAGGCCGCCCTTGGTCAGCGCGGCGAGGACGGACGGGACTCGGGAGTCGGGGTTGTCGACGATGCTGGCGGAGATGTTGACGATGTGCCCGCCGCCCTGGGCGAGCATCTGGCCGACGGCGAGCTGGGTGAGGTGGAAGAACCCGGCCAGGTTGATCCTGGTTACTGTGGCGTAATCCTCGGCGGTGTAGTCGGTGAACGGCTTGGCGACGTAGACGCCCGCGTTGTTGACCAGGGTGTCGACGCGGCCGAACCGCTCGACGGCCGCGGAGATCACCCGTTCGGCGGTGGCCGGGTCGGCGATGTCGCCCTGGACCGCGAGGACGCCCGCGTCCTCGGCGGGGGGGATGGTGCGCGAGGTGGCGACGACCGCGTGGCCGAGCTTGCGGTAGGCCTCGACCAGGCCCGCGCCGATACCCTGCGAGGCCCCGGTGATGACGGCAACCTTTTGATTCTGCATGCTCATGACATTCCTCCGGATGCTCGACCGAGCGCGAGCACGGGCTCAGTGATGGGATGGGATTCCTCGACCTCGGCTGCCGCCGCCGGTCGACTATTGCCCTCTGTTCGTGTCGCGACCCCGTCGTTGTCTTACGTCTGGGCGGACCACCTGCTCGATGCCGAGGAGCATGCACCACGTAGCACGAGCTGACACCCCAGACGATTACGGGGCAAAGGTTGCTGGACGCGGCACTAGATCACGTGCCAGATGCGTGCCAGATTGAACGGCGATCAGCGGGGACCGACGGGGAGTCACGGGGACTCGACCAGCCCTGAGCTGCACTCCCTGTCTCCCAGCTCAGAGGGGGTAGATCAGTAGCCGATTCCCAAGCTGACAGCACGTGTTCAAGCGTCCCCACGCGGTCTGGGTACGGCGGCCGGCCTTTGTCACCCCAGGATCGAAGCGGCCCTTGCGTATGCCTGACTGGCCAGGTCGGCAAGCATGGCCTGTTCGCTGGCCCAGGCGTCGGGATTGTCTGCCGTGAAGGGGCGCGCGACGAGGCGCACCTCGATGAGGTAGTCGCCGTGGCGGATCAGGGCGGCCCAGGTCACCGGATAAGCTCCGGATGGGTCCCGGAGGCGGTATCCCCACGCGCCCGCGGGACGTGGGAGCGCGACCTGCTCATAGCGGTCCGTCCACGTGTTCTGCCCATCGGTCAGCCGTACGGTGGCACACTGCCCGGGAGGGGCGGCCGCCAGTTGGTCCAGGGCGGGTGCGGAGGCGTACACGATCGACTCGCTCATCATCGGCCCACCGAAGGCGCCGTTGGTGGTGTCGACGAGGAAGGCGCCGCCGAGTACGCCGTGGGACTCGTTCTTCAAGGGGGCGGCGCTCCAGACGCCCTGGGTCCACTGCCGGCACTCCGGGTGGTCGACAGGCCGGGCGCCGATCTGCGTCTGGCCAATGGTCGCGATCCGCGCGTTGGTGAACGGCGCCGCCTCAGGTGGCAGCTGGTCCATGGTCTTCGCGCCGTGGAACCGCGTCAGCAGTGCCCGCCGGACGAGGTTGCCTCGGCTTCTGGCAGGCCAGGCCACTACAGGAGGTGGCGGGGTCGCCGGGATCGTCATGTCCAGATGGAGGCAGGTCGGCGGCGCGCAGGATGCGGAACTGGCAGGTAAGGGCGTCGATGGGGCACTCGGCGATGCAGACCGCTTGGACACCAGAATGCTCCACCTGGCGCCCTGCGGACCGCTGACCTTAAGGCGGTATGACTGCTCAGTCTCCGGAATGGGCTTGTGGAGGTAACCGTCTGGCCCGTTCAAACCCACCCGCCCGTTTGAACACCCGAAGCTGACACCGGACGTCTGGCCCACGCGCTCACTGACCTCGATGGTGAGCTTGTCGGGCGATCCGACACAGGCGCCGACAACTTGGAATGCTCCCCCGACCTTGAATTCCCCGCTCCAGGATTGCGCCGTATCGTCGGCGTGGTGCAGAAGGATCTCGCCCTCGACATTCTTGGTGAGATCGGGCAGCGACGATGTCTCGCCGGAAACGCCTGCTGTGGCGGGGATGTCTGGAGCGTTCATCGGCGCTGTGGAAGCCGGCGGCCTCGGGTTGTCGTCGCGATGTGATGAACATCCGGTAACGAGCGCTACGAACGCAGCGAACAGCGCGATTGTGCGCATGCCACCCCCACGATGAGAAGCAACCAAGGCCGACGATTTACGACGAAAAAGGAAATATTCCGGCGGACCGACAGCCTAACGTCGCGCGCGGCACTTGCGGATCGCTACTTCTGCGGTGACGGACTCAGAGCCCGCCAGCCTGAGGGCACTCAACCGGCGTCCGGGCGTGCAGCCCTGTTCCGTCTCTGTTCCGGCGCAGAGCGAGAGATTCCCGAAACTGTTGGCAACTGCTGGAACATGAAATCCCAGCTCCAAACCGTTTCCGGGGGCCGGCCGCAGGTCAGAGTAACGCTGGGATCAGAACCCGGCCTACAGGCCGACTCATCCGCTTCACCTTGCTCCATCTGCCCGTGACGGGTCTTAGGCTTGTTTGAGGACGGCCAGTAACCCGGTGAGCTCCCGAATTCGGTCTGGATGCCGAAGTTGGTAGGCATCAGCGATTGGCTGCCGCCGGCTGCCCATCTCCATCACGGCCGGGACGGCCGCGTTCTCTCGGATGCCACCGGCGCGGGTTTCCTCGGCTAGCCATTCGCTGGTCGGCTGGTTGAACTGCAGGCGAGCTGCGACCGACCGGCGAGCATCTGCTAGGGCGGTAACCATCAATGCCGTCGGTGGAGGTGAGCCCAGACCGGCTCCGAGGAATCCGATCAATGCCATACGTCGGCGTTCCTCTGGATCATCATTCGGCCGGTCCGGCATGCTGTCCTCCCCTTGGCTCGTCATTGACGATCAACCTATTACCGATGCCTACGGCGACCGACTCAGCGCCCGCCGGCCCGAGGGCACATTCAGGGCACATGGCAGCGTGATCAGGACGAGATGACGCGAAGCGCCGAGATGCCAAACCCGAAGGTCAGAGACATCATCGGCGCCCCAAAGGTGGTCAGCCACACCACCGTGGCAGTTCACGAACTACTGGTGCTGGCACCGGGTCGCGTGCCAGATGCGTGCCAGATTGAACGGCGATCAGTGGGGACTCACGGGGACTCGACCAGCGCTGAGCTGCACCTCCTGTTTCCCAGCTCAGAGCATGTAGATCACTAGCCGATTCCCAAGCTGACAGTGTGCCGTGTACGGAGTGATCCTCACGGTGACCGGCTTCCTCGACGGCTCGTCCGCCGTACACAAGGCGGAGGGCGTACGCATCAACCTGTGGACGGGACTCGTCACGCTCCTGGTGGCCGCCGTCTTCCTGGTCTGGGAGCGGGTTCGCCCCACCGACGGGCCCGAGTCTCACGAGTCTCCGGAGAATTCGGAGGACGGGCCGATCAGTGGGTGACGCCCACGGACGGCCGCACCGGCCCGGCGGGACGTCGGACGGCCTTGGAGGGAGCCAGGAGACCGTCCTTGACGACGGTCGCGATGACGTTGGCACTAGTGACCACGACCGGAGAGGTGATCATCGCCGGAATCGCCACCGTGGTCCCATTGACGACGGTGGCCGTGCCGTACACCGTCCGGCCGCTCCCGAGGTCGACGGCGAGCCGCGCCGCGTTGCGTGCCTCCGGCGCGACCGGTTTGTAGACGGTCATCGTCTGCGCGCCGTCCAGGATGCGCTGGATTGCCGCGGCCTCGGCACCCTCACCGGTCAGCGGAGTACCGGGCCGCAGGCGAGCCCGCACCATGATCGCGGCCACTGCGGCCGCCATGTGGTCGTCGGCCACGTACACGCCGACCACCTTCTGCGGGCCGAGTACGGCGAACGCGTTCGCGGCGGCCGCGGCGGCCGTCTCCGGGCTGCGGGACGGGATGTCGTACTCCCTCCCGATGATCATCTGGCCGTCCAGGGCCGCGTGGGCGCCCGCCTTGACGTCGGCCGAGGCCCGGTCGACCGGCGACCCGTTGATCATCACGATCGCGCCGCCGCGCAACTCGCCGCGGGCCCTGATCGCGTCGAGCAGCGCCTGGCCCTGCATCCGGCCGATCTGGCGGTCGTCGTAGGAGACATACGCGTCGATCGGCCCGTTCGCCAGGCGGTCATAGGCGATGACCTTGGCCCCGTGGAACTTGGCCCGGGCGACCGCCGACGCGATCCCCCGCACGTCCACGGCGCCGAGGATGAACACCTTGATCCCCTCGGCCAGCATCGCGTCCATCTGCCGTTCCTGCCGGGCGTGGTCGCGCCCGGCGTTGGCGTACACGACCTCGCATCGGGGGCACAGGGCGGTCAGGGCCCTGGTGATGTACGGCCGGTCGTACTTCTCGTAGCGGCTTTCGCCCTTCTCCGGAAGCAGCAGGCCGATCCGGAAGCCGTCGCGGACCGTGCCGACCGCGCCGAGCGGCCGTGGAGCCCCGCATGCCGCGAGGCCGATGAGGAAGATGAGGAAGACGCCTGGCACCGCGAAGCGAAACCCCTGTCTCCCCACAGCAAAACCCCCAGGTAGCCGCCAAGAGCCATCACTTCAGGCCGTACCCGAGCATTTGCCGCATAATGCCCGCGGATACCTCGTACAGGCCGCACGCTGGGCCGTTCTTGGTGCTGATCACCCGAGTCGCGGCTCAACCACGGCCCCCGAACCGCCGACCAGAGAGGGAATCACGGTGATCGCCATGGCGGGCGGACATCGCGGGCGACGGAAGCCGAGCGGCCGCCGGTCCGGGATCCGGCTCCCCACGGATCTCCCGCCCGATTGCCCGCGCGGCCGTCACGTCAGGTTTCGCCGTCCCGTGCCAGGCCTTCAGGACCTGCCCGGGCTGATAACGATCAGCGCGCGTCCTCCGTTGGGACGATCCACACAAGGACTAAGTTGTGAGAGACTCCTTCACTGCGGGGTTCACTGCGGGGCGGTAGCTCAGCCGGTCAGAGCATCGGACTCATAATCCGTGGGTCGTGGGTTCAAGTCCCACCCGCCCTACCAAGTTTGATCAGGGATTCGCCGCCTGAACTGCGGAAACTCTGATGATCGCCATCGCGGGGATATGCAACCGAAGGCCGCCAAAAGCAGCCGTATGCCAGTGGTCGCGGAACATACGCGGAATGCTCGCGGAGCCGTTTGCCCAGGTGAGCACGGCAGTTTCGGCGCTTCTCGGAACGATTCCGCGCCTATACGCCGAAGGACCCCGAGAGATCTCCCGGGGTCCTGTGAGTTGATTCGGGTGCTTCATACCGTGAGCGCGTCCAAGATCCGGCGGTTTGCCAGTTCGCGTTGACCTTCGATGCACTTGGCGTAGACCCTGAGCATCACGTCCACGCCATGCCCTGCCCATTCCGCGGCTTCCGGCGCATCAAGGGCGCCGCTCCGCGCCGCCTCGCGGCCCCACGCCCGCTCGCCGGCCGGGCATGTGGCCTGGGGGCCGGTCCCGGCCGGCAGCAGCTCGGACCGCGGTTAGAGACATGACGGACCAGATTCCAGGGCCCCACAAACCACACTCCGTTGCCGGAAACCGCCTGCGACATGCCGATCGGTCTCGCTGCTGTCTCGCGACTCTGTCACCTATCGCATTCTTTCCAGGCGCCACTCAGCGGTCAGGCACGGCCACCCAATCCTCCGCCCACCAGCCGTAACCGCTCTCGTCTTTGATCACGCCGACGATCCTGTTGTGTCGAATCTCTACGATGTAAAACTCATCATGCGGATCATCAAAGTGGAAGTGACACACGGGGCAGCCGAGGAGGACTCCTTGCGCCCATACGCCGGGGATACTGGGGTGCCCAATCCACTCCCATTCCATATCCCAGAAAAGGTCCTGGCCAAGCTCATAGTCCTGAAGGATGAGATCGCCATAGTAGAACTGCACAAACCATCCACTGCGATCCTCGCCGCACATAGGACAGTAGATCGCCTCGGGAACCGTGACCTGGTTGAACATCCCCATGGCGCACATCCTGTACGCCCCATTTGGACCCAGGCAAACGCTTATCGCCTCCGGCGGGGGCCTCGGCTCCGGGGTGAGCGTCCGATCAAGAGCGGCACTCCGTAGCTGGCTGAGGTGGAAGCCTGATCGCCCCGCCCGCCATCGGCCGCGCGGGTGAGTCGCGGTCGATGCGCTACTCCGAGTTGTCCCGCAGGCTGGCCGGGGTCAGCCAGAAGATGCTCACCCAGACGCTGCGCTCCCTCGAGCGCGACGGGCTGGTCACCCGCACCGTGACGCCGACGGTGCCGGTCACGGTCACGTACGAGCTAACCGACCTCGGTCTCTCGCTCCACCACCTGATGCGCGGCATCAAGGTGTGGGCCGAGGCGCATATGGACGAGGTACTCGCCAATCGCGAGGAGTACGACACCCACGTCACCTGAACGCTCAGCATCAGCGCAGCCGGGCGCGGCGCGACCTTGTCAATGGCCGGCTCGTCGAATACCCCGCCGGCCTCACGGCGGTATGACAGCCACCCGATCAGCGGGAGGTGACGGGGGTTTCGGACTCAACGCGGGTGAGTTTTTCGGGGTTGCGGACGTAGTAGAGGCCCGTGACGCGGGCGTTCTCCACGCGGAGGGCCAGCACGCCGTCGATCACTCCGTCCAGGCGCAGGATGAGTCCGGGGTTGCCGTTGACCGTCGTGGTCTCACTGGTGAAGGTGCCGCCGGCCTTGGCGACGCTGCCGGCCATGTAACTGAGCACCTTGCCGGCGCCGACGACCGGCCGAAGGGCCGCCTGCTTGAGGCCGCCGCCGTCGCTGACGAAGACAACGTCCGGGGCGAGCACGTTGAGCAGCCCCTGCAGGTCCCCGGTCACGAGCGCGCGCTGGAACGAATTCAGCGCTGCCCAGCCTTCTTCCGGGGAAACCGGTGCGCACGGCCGGCGGGCGTCGACGTGCCGGCGGGCGCGGTAGGCGATCTGGCGTGCGGCGGCGGGGCTCTTGCCGATCGCGGCCGCGATGTCGTCGTAGCCGAAGTCGAAGACCTCGCGCAGCACGAAGACGGCGCGTTCGGTCGGTGAGAGGGCCTCGAGGATGAACATGAGTGCCAGCGACAGGTTCTCGGCCAGTTCGACGTCCTCGGCCACGTCCGGCGCGGTGAGCAGGGGCTCGGGCAGCCAGGGGCCGACGTATGCCTCCCTGCGCCGTTTGAGGGTGCGTATCCGGTTGAGCGCCTGCCGGGTCGTGATCCGTACCAGGTAGGCGCGCTGGTCCCGCACCTGCGCCAGGTCGATCTTGACCCACCGCAGCCAGGCCTCCTGGAGGACGTCCTCGGCGTCCGCCGCCGATCCGAGCATCTCGTAGGCGACGGTGAACAGCAGATCGCGGTGGGCGAGGAATACCTCGGTCGCGGGGTCGGTGACGTGGTCGTTCATGGCGTGCGCCTCACTCCCTCGTGGTCGGCCCCACATGCCGTGAACAGGCCGTGGATATGTACCCGGTCCGAATACGCCACTGATCAGGCCACGTGAGGTGGGCGGGCTGGTGGGAATGGCGCCCCGGCGCCCGGCCACGGCATACGAGGCCGCGGCGTCGTGTGCTTGTCACTCCGGCTCGGCTCACTCCGGCTCGGCCTTCCTTCGGCCGGACCGGCCGGTCCGGCCGGTCCGGCCGAAGGAGGAGACTCGGCGGCTAGGCCACGCGCCGGGTGTCGGACGGCGTCGTGCGTTGTTCAGGCTGAGGCGTTTCCAGGCGATCGGCGCTGTCGCCGTGGGATGCGCGGGAACTGGCCTTGCGTGCCCCGGACACCATCTGATTGAGGGGGAACCGGCAGGCGAACTCCTTGACTTTGGCACCGAGCCGGCCGCTGATGTGGAGCGCGTTCACTCTGTCGTCCAGGTAGGAGAACTGGGTGACGCCCCCATGTCGGCCGAGGCTGATGCACTGGCCGGCGAACATCAACCGGACGGGAGCGGGTGTCTTCCCCGCGATTCGGCGCAGGATCGTGGCGGCGGCCCCCGCGCCCAACTGCACAGCGGCCTGGCAGCTCATCCGGAACGGCCGGTCCATCATCGCCGCCGCATCCCCGGCAGCGAGGATGCGCACGTCGTCCACGCTGGTCAGCGTCGCGTCGGTGAGCAGGCGGCCTTCGGTGTCGGTGCGCAGCCCGCTGCGGGCGGCCAGGTCCGGGACCCGGAATCCCGCGGTCCAGATCGTCACCGCGCTGGGCAGCTCGCGGCCGTCTTCGAGCCGTACTACGTCGCGTGTCACTTCCTTCACCCTCGCGCGAGGACCTTCGAGGACGGTCACACCCAGCTCAGCGAGCCGGCGGGCGACCGGGCGGCGGCCCCGGGCATGCAGATATGGGCCGAGCACGTTGCCGCAGACCAGGGTGACCTTGCGGCCCAGTTCCGCCAGTTCGGCGGAGGTCTCCATGCCGGTCGGGCCGGCCCCGACCACTGTCACCGGAGCCGTCGCGGACGTCGCGGCCAGCACCGACCGCAGTCGTTCCGCCCCCTCGAGGTCCGACACCGAATGAGCGAACTCTGCCGCTCCGGGCACACCAGGATCGGCGGCGCCGCTGCCCACCGCGTAGATGAGGTAGTCGTATGAGACCGTGCCACCGCCCGCCAGCGACACCCGGCGCTCGGCCGCGTCGATCCGGGTCGCGGTGTCGACCACCAGCCGGACGTTCCCGCCCAGAACCTCACCGAAGCCCTCGACCGCGTCATCGGAGCCGGCCACGAACTGGTGCAGGCGGATCCGCTCGACGAAGTCGGGACGTCGATTGACCAGGGTCACCGACACGCCATCGCGGCGGGCCAGGCGATTGGCCGCCATCACGCCCCCGTAGCCGCCGCCGACCACGACCACCTCGACGTTTCCGTTCATCATGTCTCCCTCGTGCTGTGGACTCGGCATCAAGACACCGGCCACGCATCCGGTGTAACGGCCCGCGGATGAGACTTGGAGCACATCGGAGAAGACTCGCCCGGCGGAACGATCATTCACGGTGCTGGAGCACCCTCTATCCGCTGATCGGCGATCCCGTGTTGGCCGTCGATGCACTTGATGAATGAGGAGTTCGCGTGCCCGGGAAGATCACCAAGGAAAAGGTCCTGTGCTACGTCGTCCGCGACGGGCGACTGCTGGTGTTCCGGCACACCGACTACAGCTACGAGGAAGTCGGCATCCAGGTACCGGCCGGAAGTATCCGACCCGGCGAGACACCCGAGGTAGCGGCCCTGCGCGAGGCACGGGAGGAGACCGGCCTGCACGACTTCAAGATCGTGCGCAAGCTCGGCGAGTCCGAATACGACATCACCCCGTACCGGTTCGAGGTGCAGCGTCGGCACGTCTTCCACCTGGAACTGACGGAGCCCACCGCGGAGCGGTGGACCAGCCAGGAAGATCACGACGGCGAGCAGGAGCCGACTCGTTTCGAGTGCTTCTGGATTCCGCTGGAAGCCGCGCACATCCTCCAGTCCGGCCAGGGCGCCCTGCTGGGACGCCTGCTCGACTGCCATTCCGCCTGGTCGCGGCAGCACGAGGAGGCAGCCGATTTACCCTCACTAGAGTGTGATCATGGGCGTTGACGCGGCGCTGATGCGGGTGAACCAAGCTGGGACCAGCCCGAGGCGCAGGAAACTCACCGTCGTCGCCTTCGCGTCCGATCATGACGAGGCTTTCGTCCGCCTCATCGGCCAGATCCGCGGACGTGGCACGCATCCGATGCTGGAACGCGTCGACCCACACCGGAGTCTGATCCTGACACCGGCCGAGATGCCGCAGTTCCTCCAGGAACTCGCCCGGCTCCCAGCCCGCACAGCGCGAGACATGCAGGCGATCCGGAATCTCGAAGATCTCGCCCGGCAATGCGCCGCCGATCCGATGACCGAACTCCACCTGGACGGCGACTGACCCCCAGTCGGCTCGGTGGTCGGCCATCTCGCCCCGGAAGGGACCGGCCGCCACCGTCAGCACTGTTGGCCGGTGATCACGAAGTCTGTGAGGGGCGATGGGTGTCTTCAACGAGAAAGCCGCCGCCACGTCGTCAGATGTCGGTGGCCTTGAGGCGGTAGCCCACGGAGGGGTCGGTCTGCAGGAAGCGGCCCTGTTCGTCGCCGAGTTTCTTGCGGATCCGGTAGGCGTACACCTTGAGGTAGTGGGTCTCGTGGGCGTACGCGGGTCCCCAGACGTGCTCCATGATCAGACGGCGGGTGCAGACCTTGCCGACGTGCCGAGCGAGATAGGCCAGGAACTCGAACTCCTTGGGCGTGAGGTCGAGCGGCGCACCGTGCAGGGTGGCCTCACAGTGCTGCAGGTCGAGGACGAGGGCTCCGACTCGGAGTTCGCTGCCCTGGTCGTTTCCCGCGCCGGCGTTGTGGTGGTGGCGTAGCGCGACCCGCAGCCGGGCGTCGAGTTCGCGCATGCCGAAGGGCTTGGTCATGTAGTCGTCCGCGCCGCCGTCGAGCGCTTCGACCTTGCGGTCCTCTGCGCCATCGGCGGAGAGGATGACGATGGGCGTGTCGGTCCACCCGCGGACACGGGTGCACACGTCCATTCCGTCCAGGTCGGGCAGGCCGAGGTCGAGCACGATGACGTCGGGTCGCCCCAACGCGACGGAGGACAGTCCTTCTCCGCCGGTCTCAGCGGTGCTGACCTCGTGGCCGAGTGCCTGAAGGCCGACTCGGCAGGCGTTCAGAAGCGCGATGTCATCGTCGATGATCAGCACGGCCGGCATGGCAGGATCTTTCTTGTAGTGGCGCGGCGACGGGCAGAGTGAAGCAGAAGCGCGCTCCGCCTCCGGGAGCGTCCTCGACCCAGATGCGTTGCCGGTGGGCGTCGACGAAGGTCTTGGCGATGGCAAGTCCCAGGCCCGAGCCGGAGTCGCCCTTCCGGCGCAGGAACAGTCCGAAGATCTCGCCACGCCGGTCGGGGCTGATGCCGGGGCCGTGGTCGGTGACGGACACGGCGATCGTGGTGGGATCGGCGCGCGCGGCGGCGATGGTGATCGGGCTCTCCTTCGGAGAGTGTCTGATGGCGTTTTCCAGCAGGTTGGTGAGCACCCGGGCGATGAGCACGACGTCGACGTCGATGAGGGGAAGGTCGTCGGGCAGGTCGAGGACGGGCGGGCTGTCGCGGCGGCCGGCGGGCAGGTCGGCGAGGACGGTGTCGACGAGGTCGTGCAGGTGGGTGATGCTCGCGCGGGGCTGGAGCATGCCGGCCTGTACGCGGCTCATGTCGAGCAGGTTGGTGACCAGGGCGGCGAGCCGGTCGACCTGGGTGTCGACCAGAACCGCGAGCTCGTGCCGTCCGTCGCGGCCGAGTCCCCCGCTCAGTTGCGGGTCGGCGAGGATGGACGAGGACGCCTTGATCGACGCCAGCGGGGCTCGCAGATCATGGGACACAGCGGCGACGAGCGTGCGGGCGAGCCGTTCGACCTCCTCGGTCAGCCCGGCGCGCAGGGCGTGTTCGCGCAGCTGCGCGCGTTCGACGGCCAGGGCGATCTGGTTGGCGAACAGCAGAAGCGGCTCGCGCTGCCGGCCGGTGATCTCGGTGCCGGACACGGTCAGCATGCCGACCGGCCGCCCGGCGGCGACGAGGGCGATCCCGAACGGGTTGGTCCTGTCAGGCCGTTCGGCGTCCAGGCTGGCGAGCCGGCCGGGAGAGGGCTGGAGCCGGCGCCGGTCGTCCTCGGTGAGGGGGGCGCCGGCCGAGGCGGCGATCTCGAGATCGTCGTTGCGGGGCAGCAGCAGGGCCACCTGGTGGGCGTCGAAGACGTCCCGCAGGGCGGTCACGATGACCGCGAGCAGTTCATCCAGCGGCTTGTCCTCGACCAGCAGGGCGGACAACTCGAACAGTTGCCGGATCTGCGCCGCCCGCTGCCGCGCCTGTGCGCGGGCGACGTTCATGCTGGCCACCACCCGGGCGACGGGCACCATGATCACCGCGTACACGCCGAGCGCGACCCAGTTCTCGCTCGCGCCCACATCGAGCGTCAGGTACGGCGGGATGAAGAAGAAGTCGTAGACGAGGAAGCCGCCGACGACGCTGACCACGCCGGCGGGGAAGCCGCCGATCACGACGCCGACCACGACGGGGACGACCAGCACCAGCGCGGTGGTGGCGATGCTCAGGTCGCCCCTGAACGGCAGCATGGCGAAAGTGAGGACGGCCATGGTCGCCAGGGCCGCGGACGACCCGGCGACGGTGAGCCTTCTAGCGGTCTTCGTTTCGCGACCCTCCCGCCACGTGATGATGCTGTCCATCATCGCTCCCGAGGCCGCGGTCACATCGCCCGGGGATCGGCGTTCGCGGCAGTACGCCCCAGGTGACGGGCCGATTCCGGCCTCTCCGCGTCCGGCGGGCTCACCGCAGACCCGGCGCGGGCGAAGACATGCACGTCGATGCCCGCGTCACCGGCGAGCCTGCTGAGGCGCCGGATCGTCGAGCCGGAGCCGAGCAGCTCGAGCCACCGGCCGCGCCGCCCCGGGCCGACGACGATCTGGGTGATCTGGCGCCGCCCGGCGAAGTCGACGAGGGCGGTCGCGGGATCCTCACCGGTCAGGTCGGTCCAGTCGGCGCCGAGATCCTCCGCGAGACGGCGCAGGTCGTCGATCTTCACATTGAGCGGGTCGGCGTCGCCGACGAGTACGTGGGCGACGTCCAGGTCGGCCTCCAGCCTGGCCGCGAACCGGGCGGCGCGGCGCAGCACCGCGTCGTTTCCCGGCGCCGTGCTCACCCCGACGAGCATCCGCTCGGCGGTCTCCCCCCGCGTTCGCCCGCGAGTGTCGCCGGACCGCCTGGAGGAGTCGGCCCTCATCCCGTCGGCGACGAACCGAAGCGTCATCTCGCGCAGCACGGCGAGGGTCTCGGTCGTGAAGAACCCCCGCAGCGCCTCACGGGCCCGGTCGGGCGAGAAGATGTTCTCGTGGAGCAGGCGGCGGCGCAGCCGTTCCGGTGAGGAGTCGACGAGTTCGATCTCGTCCGCGCTGCGGATCACCGCGTCGGGAACCCGTTCCCTGACAGCAATGCCGGTGATCCGCTCGACCGCGTCCGCGAGGCTCTCGATGTGCTGAACGTTGATGTTGGTGATCACATCGATGTCCGCGGCGAGCAGGTCGCGAACGTCCTGCCAGCGCTTCTCGTTGCGTCCCGAACCGGGGACGTTGGTGTGCGCGAGCTCGTCGATCAGGGCGACCTGGGGCCGGCGGGCCAGCACGGCCTCCAGGTCCATCTCCTCGAATCGTGCGCCCCGGTATTCGACGATCTTTCGTGGCACTACTTCCAGGCCGGCCAGATGGGCCTCGGTCCCGGGCCGGCCGTGTGTCTCGACCAGCGCGACGACCACGTCGTCGCCGCGCCGGCGGCAGCTTTGGGCCTCGTCGAGCATGGCGTAGGTCTTGCCGACGCCGGCCGCCGCGCCGAGGTAGATCCGGAACCGTCCGGCCGCTTCGACGCAGGCATGGGCCTCGTCGGCGCGGCGGGCGATGGACGGTTCAGCACGAGAGTCGTCGTTGGAGCGCTGGGTCGTCATCTCAACGTCGCGAGCTCCTCGTTCAGTTCGAGCACATTGACGTGGGAAGCGCCGAGGAATCCGAACTGCGGGCCCTGCACGTGGCGTTCCACCAGGGCGCGCAGCTTGTCGTCCGACTGGCCCCGGGCCTTGGCCACCGAGGGGACCTGGGCGTAGGCGGCGTCGGGGCTGATGTCGGGGTCGACACCGCTGCCCGACGCGGACACCAGGTCCTGATGCGGGGTGACGCCCTCCTTCTCCAGCCCGGCGATCCGCTCCCTGTACTTGTCCAGCAGTTCCTTCGAGCGGGGCCCGAGGTTGGATCCGCCGGTGGCGGTCGGGTCGTCACCGTCGGCGCGACCGTGGAACCACTGGGGTCCATCCCAAGTCTGCCCGATGCGCTCCGAGCCGTTGGCGGTGAGTGAGCCGTTGGCCTGGTGGTTGAACAGGGCCTGCCCGATGCCGGTCTCCGCCAGCGGGTAGGCCAGGCCGAGTATGACGAAGAAGACGATCGAGGCGGTGATCGCCCGTCGCAGGTCCAGCAACATCAGTACGCTCCGAGCGCGGTGAGGATCAGGTCGATCAGCTTGATGCCTATGAACGGGACGATCAGCCCGCCGAGGCCGTAGACGAGCACGTTGCGGCGCAGGATCGCGGTCGCTCCTGAGGGCCGGAACCGGACTCCGCGCAGCGCCAGCGGGATCAGCGCGATGATCACCAGCGCGTTGAAGATCACCGCGGAGAGCACCGCGCTCTGCGGGCTGTGCAGGCCCATGATGTTCAGGCCGTCCAGCTGCGGATAAGTGCCGACGAACAGCGCCGGGATGATCGCGAAGTACTTCGCCACGTCGTTGGCGATCGAGAAGGTCGTCAGCGCGCCGCGGGTCATGAGCAGCTGCTTGCCGATCTCGACGATCTCGATGAGCTTGGTCGGGTTGGAGTCGAGGTCGACCATGTTGCCGGCCTCCTTCGCGGCCGTGGTCCCGGTGTTCATCGCCACCCCGACGTCGGCCTGCGCGAGCGCGGGGGCGTCGTTGGTGCCGTCACCGGTCATCGCGACCAGCTTGCCGCCCTCCTGCTCAGCCTTGATCAGCCGCATCTTCGCGTCCGGCGTCGCCTCCGCGAGATAGTCGTCGACCCCGGCCTCCTGGGCGATCGCGGCGGCGGTCAGCGGGTTGTCGCCGGTGACCATGACCGTGCGGATGCCGACCCCGCGCAGTTCGGCGAAGCGCTCCGCGATGCCCTCCTTGACGACGTCCTTGAGCTCGATCACCCCGAAGACGCGGGCCTGGTCGGCCACCACGAGCGGGGTGGCGCCCGCGCGCGAGATCCGTTCGACGATCGGGTCGAGCTCGTCGGGCAGCGTGCCGCCCTGCTCGGTCACCCACCGTTTGACGGCGTCGGCCGCCCCCTTGCGGATGCGCCGGCCGTCGGTGTCCAGACCGGACATCCGGGTGTTGGCACTGAACGGCACGAAGACGTGATCTGGTCCGAGGTCGCGCTCACGCAGCCCGCAGCGCTCCTTGGCGAGCACGACGATCGAGCGTCCCTCCGGGGTCTCGTCGGCGAGGGAGGCCAGCTGGGCGGCGCCGGCGAGATCCTGCTCGCTGCACCCCCCGACCGGATAGAACTCCGAGGCCATCCGGTTGCCCATGGTGATGGTGCCGGTCTTGTCCAGCAGCAGCGTCTGCACGTCGCCTGCGGCCTCGACCGCACGGCCGCTCATGGCCAGCACGTTGTGCTGCACCAGCCGGTCCATGCCGGCGATGCCGATCGCGGACAGCAACGCCCCGATGGTGGTCGGGATGAGGCAGACGATCAGCGCGATGAGGATGACCACCTCTACCTGGCCGCCGGCGAACTGGGCGAAGGGCTGCAGTACGACCACGACGGGGATGAAGATGAGGGTCAGCGCGGAGAGCAGGATCGTCAGAGCGATCTCGTTCGGCGTCTTCTGCCGCCTCGCTCCCTCGACCAGGCTGATCATCCGGTCCAGGAACGTCTTCCCCGGCTCGGCGGTGATCCGCACGACGATCCGGTCGGAAAGCACCCGGGTGCCGCCGGTCACCGCGGACCGGTCGCCGCCGGACTCCCGGATCACCGGAGCGGACTCGCCGGTGATGGCGGACTCGTCGACCGAGGCCGCTCCCTCGATGATCTCCCCGTCGGAGGGGATGACGTCGCCTGCTTCGCAGACCACCGTGTCGCCCAGCGACAGGTCGCCGGCGGCCACCCGTTCCTCGGTGCCGTCGGGCCGGAGCCGCCGCGCGTCGGTCTGCGTGCGCGTCTTGCGCAACGTGTCCGCCTGCGCCTTTCCGCGCCCCTCGGCCATCGCCTCGGCGAAGTTGGCGAACAGCACCGTGAGCAGCAGCCAGACCATCACCGACCACGAGAAGACGCTGGGGTGGGCGATCGCCTCGAACAGCGTGATCACGGTGCCGATGAGCACCACGAACATGACCGGGTTCTTGATCTGGACACGGGGGTCGAGTTTGCGCAGCGCCTCCACAGCGGCGACGCGCATGATCCGCCCGTCGAACAGGCCGCGCCGGCTCACCACGCCGCGCCCGCCTGGAACACCCGGTTCACCGGGGGCGCCAGAGTTGCCCGCGTCGAGGACCTTGAGGTCCTGCATCACGATTTCCTTTCACAGACAGACGTGAACACGTCAGGCACCAATCGAGCCTGCTTCAGTGGCACCAGGGGGGACGTCACCAGAACATCCCGTGACTGAGCTGCTCCACGATCGGGCCCAGGGCCACGGCGGGGAAGAAGGTCAGGCCGCCGATGACGAGGACCACGCCTGTGAGCAGGCCGACGAACATCGGCTTGTCGGTGCGGAAGGTGCCCAGCGAGGTGGGCACGACGTGCTTCTCCGCGAGGCTGCCGGCAAGCGCGAGCGCCGGGATGATGATCGCGAACCGGCCCAGCAGCAGGCCGATCGTCCCGGTGACGTTGTAGAAGGGGGTGTTCGCGCTCAGCCCGCCGAACCCGGAGCCGTTGTTGTTCGTCTGCGAGGTGTAGGCGTAGAGGATCTCGGAGAACCCGTGCGGCCCCGCGTTGAGCGGGCCGGCCTTCCCGGCGCTCACGGCCGTGGCGATCGCGGTGAGCACCAGCACCGTGATCGGCATGACCAGCACTCCAAGGGCGGCGAGCTTCACCTCCTTGGCCTGGATCTTCTTGCCGAGATACTCCGGTGTTCGCCCGACCATCAATCCGCCGATGAACACCGTGATCACCGCGAACATCAGGATCCCGTACACGCCCGTTCCGACGCCGCCCGGGCTGACCTCACCCAGCATCATCCCGGTGAGCATCGCCATGCCGCCGATCGGCGTGTAGGAGTCGGCCGCCGAGTTCACGCTGCCGGTGGAGGTCTGCGTCGAGGTCACGTTGTACAGAGACGACGACAGCGCGCCGAACCGGGTCTCCTTGCCCTCCATGTTGCCGAGGGGCTGTGACATCCCAGTCTCAGCGAGAGCGGGGTTGCCCTGCTGCTCGGCGACCGCGGTCATCGTGAGCCAACCGCCGAACAGCACGGTCATCACCGCGAGGATCGCCACGCCCTGGCGGACGCTGAACACCATCTTGCCGAAGGTGTAGGTGAGTGCCACCGGGATGCACAGGATCAGCACGATGGACAGGAAGTTCGTCAGCCCGGTCGGGTTCTCGAACGGCCCGGCGCCGTTGGCGTTGAAGAATCCGCCGCCGTTGGTGCCCAGCTGCTTGATCACCTCCTGGGAGGCGATGGGGCCGCGGGGCAGCGTCTGGCTCGCGCCGTTGAGCGCGTTGCCGACCTCGGCGTGACCGGCCAGCGTCTGCAGCGCGCCCTGCGAGATGAACACGATCGCGGCGACGAACGCGATCGGCAGCAGCACGTAGATGGTGCCGCGCACCAGGTCGACCCAGAAGTTTCCGATCGTCTTCGATCCCCTGCGGGAGAAACCGCGGATCAACGCGACCGCGACCGCCATGCCCACCGCGGCGGACACGAAGTTCTGCACCGCCAGCGCACCCATCTGCGACAGGTACGACATCGTGCTCTCGCCCGAGTACGACTGCCAGTTCGTGTTGGTCACGAACGACACTGCGGTGTTCCAGGCCGTGTGCCACTCGACGCCGGGCATGTGCTCCGGGTTGAACGGCAGATGCTCCTGCAGCCGGAAGATGCCGTAACTGATCAGCAGCGAGATCGCCGAGAAGACGATCACCGATGAGGCGTAGCGCTTCCAGGTCTGTTCGGCCTGCGGGTCCGCTCCGATCACTCGGTAGATCGGCCGCTCGACCTTGGCCAGCCACCTGACCCGGCCCTCGTACACCGCGACCATGTAGGCGCCGAGGAACCGCCAGCACAACGCCAGCACGACGACCAGCGCGACGATCGTCCACACGAAGGCCACTAGAACCACTCCGCTTTGAAGAGCGCGATGCCCAGGTAAACGAACACCGCGATAGAAACTGCGAGTAGGAGAATGCTCACGCTCATATGCGATCGAGCCCCCAGATCAGGCCCAGCATCGCGAGCGTGAAGCCGATGATTCCGAGCATTACAAGCACGTCAGCCACGAGGACAGTGTCGTGACGCGGCTGGTGGAGGCGTGGTGGAGTTGCCGCCCGCCGCAGTGGAGAAACGGTGAACGCCGGCCGCCGGATGCTCCAGTGGTGACCGCCGGGCACCGGCCTTCACCCGGCCCGAGAGACAATGCCGATCATGCCTCTCCTGGTGACTCCGGCCATACCGACCGGCGCCCTCGCCGCATCCGACCAGCCGACGTTGCCACTCGGTGATGGTGCGTGGCTGCGGCCCTGGCGGCTCGATGACGCCGAAGCCGTGCGGGAGGCGTTCCAGGATCCGGAGATCCAGCGCTGGCACGTGCGCAGGGCCGACACGGTGAACGAGGCACGGGAGTGGATCGAAGGCTGGCAGAGCGGCTGGCACAGCGAGACGGGCGGCCACTGGGCAGTGGCCGGATCAGAGAACGGCGGACTGCTGGGCCGCGTCTCCCTGAAGTCGTTGAACCTGGCGGACGGCACGGCCGAAGTCGCCTATTGGACGGTGCCCGCGGCCCGCGGCGGTGGCGTCTGCACCCGAGCGGTCACGACGTTGTCCGACTGGGCGCTGAAGCACCGCGGCTTCCATCGCCTCGAACTCGAACACTCAACGGCCAACCGGGCGTCCTGCCGGGTCGCGGCCAAGGCCGGCTTCGAAGCGGAGGGCGTACGCCGCGGCGCGGCACTGCACATGGACGGCTGGCATGACATGCATCTTCACGCCCGTGTCCGCACGTTGCCGTGACCGGGGCCGTGGCACCGGACCGGGCTCGCTGAAGGGCCTTCAGCCCGTCGTCGGGCCGCGCGCGCCGGCCCGGCCGTCCTCAGTCCCGGACGGGCTCCGCGGATCGACGGCGGACGAGGGCGAGCATCTCGTCCACCGAGCCGGCCGGATCACTGATCGGGAACTGCACCGCGCGGATGATCGCGTCGGGGTCGACCAGCAGGGTGAGCCGCTTGAAGCGGTCGACGCCGGCGGCCCGGAAGGTCGGCAGCAGCAGCCCGGCCGCCAGCTTGCTGTCCTGGTCGGACAGGAGCGGGAAGGGCAACCTCGCGTGCTCGGCGAAGGCGGCGAGTTGGTCGGGACGCTGGGTGCTCACACCTGCGACCGCGGCGCCGGACGCCTCGAAGTCGGGATGCCGTGACGCGTAGGTGAGGGATTCCAGGGTGCAGCCGGGGGCACCTGGGATGTCGGCCCAACCGGGCGGGTAACCCTGGGCGCCAGGGGCGAAGGCGCCGGGGAAGAAGTAGAGCACGGTCCAGACGCCGCCCCGCGCGGCGGGCTCGACCGGCTCGCCGTCGTGCCGTTCCAGCACGACATCCGGCATTCTCCGATCGACCAGCTCATGCACCCGGCGCGCCTCGGCTGACCCTTCCCCGCTGGTCGCGGTCAGCGCCCCATCGCCGAGCACGTGCCTGGTGCCCCAGTCCTGGAGCGCGACGAGGGTCGGCAGCAGGCCCTCGCCCTTCGCGGTGAGCAGATAGTCGTGGCGCGGCGGATGATCGGAATAGGGCCGCTTCTCCAGTACCCCGTGTGCGACCAGATTGGCCAGGCGCTCGGCCAGTGCGCGACGGCTGACGCCCAGCTCACGCTGCAGGCCGTCGAAACGGGTGGTGCCGCCGGCGATGTCCCGCACCACCAGGAACGTCCACCAGTCGCCGATCACTCCGAGCGCCTGCGCGATGCCGCAGTCGGAATCGGGTAGATCAGCGCGCTTCACGTGCGCCATACTAGTGCATTCCATTTTGGAACTCACTCGAAAGGCGTGGGCATGGCGATCGGCGACGCGGACGGCGCGACCTTCTGGAGGTGGTGGACGGCCGGCACGACCAGTTCGGTCGGCTCGGCGGTGGGCGCGGTCGCGCTACCGCTGACGGCGTTGACGGTGCTGGACGCGTCCGCGTTCGAGATGGGGATGATCGCCGCCGCCGGCTACGTCGCCTGGATCGTCATCGGGTTGCCCGCCGGGGTGCTGGTGCAGCGACTGCCCATGCGAAGAGTTCAGGTCGGAGCCGACCTGGCCCGTGCGGCGGCGATCGCCTCGATTCCGATGGCCTGGTGGGCGGGCTGCCTGACGGTCGCCCAGTTGGTGGTCGTGGCCCTCGTGGTGGGCTTCGCGGACGTCGTCTTCGACGTCGCCAACGCGACCTTCCTGCCGTCGATCGTGAGCAAGGACCAGTTGCAGTCCCGCAACAGCCTGACCTCCGGCACCCAGGCCACCACTCAGCTCGGAGGGCCGTCCGTCGGCGGTCTCGCCGTCCAGCTGCTCGGGGCGGTGCCCACCCTGCTCGTCGACGCGGTCAGTTACCTGATCTCGGCCCTGCTGCTGCGAACCCTGCCCGAACACCGCGCCCAGGCCTCCGGCCCCCGTCCGCCGATGGGCGCGATGATCCGCGAGGGCTGGCGTTTCGTCGTGCACCACCCGGTGATGGGCCCGTGCATGTGGGCCGCCACCGCGGCGAACACGGTCTGCGGGGCGCAGCACGCGCTCTACGCGCTGTACCTCGTGCGCGAGTTGCACGCCGGGCCCGGCCTCGTCGGGCTGCTGCTCGCTGCGGACGGGGTCGGCACGCTGATCGGCGCCGCTTCGACGAAGCGGATCACGGTCAGGCTCGGAACCGCCCGCGCGCTGATCGTCGCCGGGTTCGTCTCCGTGGCCGGGGCCGCCGTCGTCCCCCTCGGATCGGGATGGCAGGGCTTCGCCGCCTTCGCCGTCGGCAACGTGGCGTTCTCCGCCGGGGTTGTGGTGCTCAGCGTGGTGACCCGCACATACCGGCAGATCGCCAGCCCGCCCGACCTGCTGCCAAGGGTGATGGCGACGGTCCGGTTCGTCTCCTGGGGTGCGATCCCGATCGGCGGATTGATCGCCGGAATGATCGCCGGGGTGCTCGGCGGCCGGGTCACCCTGATGGTCTTCGTCGTCGCGGCCGCCTGCATACCGCTGGTGCTGCTGGCATCGCCGGTCCGGCGCCTGCGCGATCTGCTGGATCATCAGCAGCGCCCCACGTCGGCGGCGGTGTCCACCCCTTGATCGGAACTCGATCGCCGAGCATCCTTGCGGATGGCGAGCCGAGCGAACGAACGGGAATCGGTGATGCGTTGGAAGGTTCGTTGAACGGCGGCGAGGCGGACGCGCGCCTGCCCGGCGGGCGTGGTGTGCTCGAAGGCGCCTTCGCTCTGCTCGACAGTTTGGAACGGGTACGTGAGGCGGGGCTGACTCGGCTGGCGGACGACAGCGGCCTGCCCAAGGCGACGGCGTACCGGTTGCTGGAGCAGCTGACCGTTCTGGGCGCCGCCGAGAAGGTCGGCGCCCGCTATCGCATCGGCCCGAGGATGCGCAGGCTGGGGCACACCTGGCGACCGGATCCGGTCCTGGAGCAGGCGGTCCGGGCGCCGATGCGCAACTTCGTCCGGACGACGGGAGCGGCGGTCTGGCTGTGCCTGCTTTCCGCGGGGCAGACGATAGCGGTGGGCGGTGCGCCCGGGCGGGTGCCGTACTTCTCGCCACCGCATCCGGGCGCGGTGGTGGGCTGGCCGACGGCGGTCGCGAAGGTGCTGGCGGTCTGCTCGCGGGAGGCATCCGGGCTGGCGCTCGAGTCGCCGCGATGGCGCAGGGACGCGGCGTCGATCCGCGAGGCCGGGATCGCCTTCGACCGCGAGGAGAACACGCCGGGCGTCTCGTGCGTCGCGACGCCCGTGCTCGACAGAGGCGGCACGTTGATCGCCGCGATCTGCTCACCGGTCGAGGCCGTGCGCCCACTCGCGGACCTCGCCCAGAACCTTGTCAGGACGAGCAAGGCCGTCACCGCGGCCCTGCACTGACCACGGGCACTCGACGGCCGGCGGTCCGCTGAGCGAACCGGAATGCCGCTCCGATGGTCGTCGCCGATGAAAATGCGATGGCGGCAAACAGGCCGGGACGAGTGCCGGAGAACAGGTGGGGGAAGCCCGATGCGTCGTCGCTCTCGTATTTCGACATTCACCGCTCGCGGTCACGCCACACGCGCCTTTCTGAGCGTTCTCCTGTCGCTTTCCTTGTTCGCCACCGCCTGTATCGACGAGGATTTCGGCGGAGGCTCGGACACCTCGGAGACCAAGAACGCGCAGGCTCAGGAGCCGAAGAAGGCCAAGAAGTCCAAAGCCCCGCGCTGCCCTCAGCCGGAAGCCCGCACCAGGTCCCAGCTCCCCGCCTTCCCGCCCGCGGACAACGTCGGTGTGATCACGCAGAATCCCTGCGTCAGCGTCGCGAGCCTGGCCGACGAGGTCGTCGGCTTCATCCCCGAGGGGCGCTCTGAGGAGTTCAGGAGTTTCCGAGGCGGGCTTGAGCAGTTCGTCGGCAGGGTGAACGCGATAAACGACGCGGCGGAGTGCGCCTACGAGACCGATCACCTGTCGATCGGGGCCTATCACCATGTCGACACCCCATGGTCGATCGGCGTGGTCGCGGTCGTCCGCGGGGACCTCGACGCGCTGATCGACACCGGAGTCTGCTGGCTGCTGAGAAGGCTGCCGCTCGACATGCCCACGGGAACCGTGCCCGATGAGATGCGTCCCGATTTCTGCGCCGACGCCGTCATGAGAACGATCGAGGGCGAGCGCTACACGATCCTGTGGGTCGGCTCGTCGAATGTCATGTGCGGGAGCCTCGCCACCTACTACAGCCAGGCCGCGTGACCAGCGGAACAGGCACGGCCTGAGTCACCCGCGCCCCGCCGTCACGCGTCCCCGAGCAGGCCCGGGCACTTCTCGGCGAAGATGCGGGCCAGTTCGGCCCGGGACGCGATGTCGAGCTTGGCGAAGATCCGCCGAAGGTGCGTGGAGACCGTGTGCGGAGACAGGAACATCCGTGCGGCGGCCTGCCGGTTGGTCAGGCCCCGGGCGATCAGCTCCGCCACGGTGCGTTCGGTTTCGGTGAGGCTGTCCCATCCGAAGGCCGGTCGCTCCGGCTGGGCCCAGTGACGGCGCCGCACGCCCGACGCGCGCAGTCTCGCTCGCACACGGGCCGCGTCCCGGAGCGCCCCGACGCGCTGGTAGCCGTCGAGCGCCTGGTCCAGG
Organism: Planotetraspora kaengkrachanensis; assembly: GCF_016862895.1. Taxonomy (GTDB): domain Bacteria; phylum Actinomycetota; class Actinomycetes; order Streptosporangiales; family Streptosporangiaceae; genus Planotetraspora; species Planotetraspora kaengkrachanensis. The sequence goes on from NZ_BONV01000001.1 coordinate 478,696, forward strand.
CTGTCGACGGCGAGCTCGCGGGTGGAGGGGTCGGCGGTGGCGGCCAGCAGCGCCCCCAGGTCCTCGGCAGCCGAGGCGCGCTCCCATGGCTGGGGGTGATTGGCGGCGGCGAAGGCGAGGGCGGCGGGGTCCTCGCAGAGGAGCCCGCGGGCGTGGGCGGCCGCGGCGGCGAAGATGGGGTAGTCGGGATTCTTCCCCGCGAGGTGCTCGGCCGTCTCGACGATGGTCCGCGCATACGGACGGTTCGACGCGGCAAGCGCCAGCCGGGTCATCCAGGCGGCCGCGAGGGGCGCGGTGATGAGCGCCCAGCGTTGCCTCTCCATGTCGGTGTAGATGGGGGCGAGAAGCTCCATCGCCCGTTCGCGGTCGCCGCGGGCCTCGGCGACCACGGCCTCCACCCACCTTTCCCACGCCGATCCGAACAACATCCCGGGCGCGCCGGGCTCGGCCAGGTATCTCTCGACCTGACGGACCGCGTCGTCGATGTCGCCGCGCCGGACGGCGATGTAGGCGAGTATCGACAGCCCGACGCGGACGAACCCCTGGGTGCCCATGTCGTCGGCGATCGTCATCGCGGCGTGCGCCTCGGCCGCGGCGTCGTCGAACCGGCCGGTGGCCAGTTTCACCCGGGCGCGGAACAACGCGGGCTGAGCGGCGAGCACGGTCACCCCGAGGGTCTCTATCTCTCCCTGGGCGGCCTGAATGGCCATGTCGGCCGCCTCGAACTGACACATGCACCTGAAGTTGAGGCTCAGCAGCAGCCGCGCGTACGGGCGCTGGATGGCTTCGACGGAGCCGCTGCCGGCGATCCGCAGGGCTTCGTTCACGTGCGCGAACGAGTCGGCGACCCGCCCGTCGACCATGGCGTGCCGGGAGAGCATCAGCAGAGCCCCGACGACGGCGACGTCGGAATGCCGGGCGCGGTCGGCGAGAACGGACTCCGCTCGCTGCTGTCCCCTCCGCAGATCATTGAGCGAGATGAGCCCCCAGAACACCGTCCACTCGGCGACGCCGCGCAGTTCGTCCGAGATGTCCTGCTGGTTGAGCAGGCTTTCCGCCTCCGACACCGCGTCGGCCGGCCGTCCGCTCAGGAGCAGGATGTACGCCAGCGCGCACCGGAGGCGGCGGGCCGCCATGGGAGGGGCCCTGCCGAGCGCGGGACGGGCGAGATCGGCCGCCTCGGACAGCCTGCCGATGGCCGTCAGGGCGTCGACCGCCGTGGCGGCACGGTCGACCCACTCCGGGTCGGTGGAGTCGGTCAGTTCGAGCGCCCGTTTGGACAGGTCGGCGGCGGTCTGAGGGGAGGACCGCAGCACCTCCCTGGCCGCCCGGTCCAGTCCGAGCAGCGCGGACGCGTCACCGCGGCAGGCACCGCGGATGAGGTGCGCGGCGGCGGGGACGGCCGACCCCCCTCGTCTGAGCAGCATCTCCCCCGCCTCGATGTGCAGGGCCCGTCGCACGGCGGCGGACAGCGTCCCCGTGACCGCCTCCCACAGCAGATCGTGCCGGAAGACCAGGTCGTGCCCGGCGGATTCGACGATGCCCGCGGACGTCGCCTCCTCCAGCATGGGCAGCAGATCTCCGGTCGATTCGCCGAGCATCTCCGCCAGGTCCCTCACCGGGAACGAACGGCCCAGGATCGCCGCGACCTGGAGCAGATGCCTGGTTCGTTCGGACAACTCCCCCAGGCGCTCGCGGGTGACCGCCTGAGCCCGGGGCAGCAGCTGCGCCGAGACCACCCGCGCGCGACCGTCGACGATCTTGAACCCGCCTTCGCTCTTGAGCTTCTCGAGGAGATCGACGAGGAGGAAGGGATTGGCGTTCGCCATGGTGGCCAGGGCCAGCACATCCGGCTCGGGCACCGCCCCGAGGACATCGGTGACCACCTGGGCCACGGCTTCCCCGTCCAGCGCCTCCAGCCTGATGCGTCGCGCTCCGTCCTGTTCCAGCAGGTGGAACAGGCGGTCGAGGCGGGCGGCGTCGCCGCCGCTCGTGCGCGCCAGCATCCAGATGAGCGGGGACGAGGCGAGATCTCTCGTCAGGGACCGCAGGGCCAGCAGGGTCATCGGGTCGGCCCACTGCACGTCGTCCAGCGTGAGAAGCACTGGCCCATGAGCCACCAGCGTCTCGAGTGGGTCTCGCAGGTGCTCGAGCAACAACAGCCGCTGATCCGCCGCACCCGGAAGACACACGTTCCCGCCCGTGGCGAAGGGGTAATCGGATCCCCCGAGCGCCGACGTCAACGGGGCAAGCGGGACCAGCTGGGTCAGCTCGTCCGCGCAGCCGCGCGCCACCCGGAATCCCCACCTCGCCGCGGCGTCGGCGGCCACGTCGAGCATGCGGCTCTTGCCGACGCCCGACCGGCCCTCGACCAGTAGGACCCCGCCTCTGCCGACTCGAGCTGCCCGGAACAGACCCGCGACGAGCTCCCACTCCCGTGTACGGCCACGCCAACCAGGCCACGATGACCCCCGGGAGCCGGGCCCACCTGCCAATTCCTGGACATGGGCGGGTTTGTCCCCCATGAATCCATGAGACACCAGGCGCACAAGGTCCCGCAACGCAGGGGCGCGGCCACAGCATTGATCACACGGGCCGGCGACACGCACAAACGTACACATATGTGCGATACGGCGCCCTTCTCCACGATTCAGGCTCGTAGCCGTTCACACATCTCTGCTTGTGAGTGACGGGGACACCCCCATCGAGCTGAGCCGGGCCGAGAAGACTCGGCCGCACACCGCTCGCGGCGGCTCTCTCGAAAGCCCGGCATCCCTCGAATCTCTCTTTTCGAAAGGACGACGATGGTGGACGCGCCCAGCGAAGGATTGTTACTCCTGTGGCCTCTGTTCACGCTGCTCACATGGGTGATCGTCACCAGATGCCTCGCGCGCCTGCTGGCCGGCGGATCCACGGCGGTCACGCGGGAGGACGCCGGCCGAGGCGGCGTCCGGTCCGCACCGGAGACCCGCGCCTGTGCGGAAGCGAAGCCGACCGGCCCTGTGGGCAGTGCGAACGGCCGGCATCCCAGTCCGGTGCCACGCCCGGCCTCCACGAGGTCACCGATGCGGGAGCGGTGCGCGCCGCGCTCGGTCCGGGGCCAGATCACTCTGCTGGCGACCGTCATCACCGTCCTGACCCTCTTCGCCACGGGAACGGGGATCTACCTGATGGCCCGGAGCGGCGCCCCCCGGTGGCGGGCCGCTCCTGCACGGACCGTTGTCGTCGCGGGGGTCGGGAACCCGGGACCATCACATGGCCTACGGCGCAGCCACCGGCCTCGGGAGCAGCACGCGGGCCGCCTCCGCGTGCCCGCCTATGCCTCCCGGGTCGTCGTCGACGCGGGAGGAACACTGCCGGGTCTGGCATGGCCCGGCCTTCTCCAGTTGATCGTGGTGATCGAGGCCGCCGAACTGATCACTTTGAACACGTGGACCGCCTGGAAGGTGGCCGGCCGGCTGCTGCGTCCCGTGGACGCGGTCTGCGCCGAACTCTCCGTGATCGACTTCAACGACCTGACCACCCGCGTCTCGGAACCGCGCAACGCGCTGGAGATCACCCGATTGTGCCGCGCCGTCAACAAGGTCCTGGGACGCCTGAACACGGCCAAGGAGGAACTCGAGGAGACCGCGCACCGCCAGCGGCAGTTCGCCTCGGACGTCTCCCACGAACTGCGCTCTCCCATCGCGGGACTGCGGGTGCAGCTGGAAGCGGCACAACTTGACCCGGGCCGGGCCCGGCAGCCCGAACTGCTGGGAAAGTTGCTGGGTCAGGTCGACCGGCTGCAGGTGATCGTGGACGACATCCTGTGCCTCGCCCGTGTGCGCGGCTGCCCACCCATCGATCGGCGGCGGCTCGATCTCGCGGCCCTCATCCAGTCCGAGATCGCCCAACGGACGGACCGGCTTCCCGTCCGGCTCCGCCTCACTCACGGCACCACAGTCATCGCCGTGCCGTCCCAGATCAGCCGGCTGTTCGCCAACCTCCTGGACAACGCCAGGAGGCATTCCGCGCATCTGGTGTGCGTCGAGGTGCGCTCGACCCCTTCCGCGGTCGAACTCATGGTCAGCGACGACGGGCCGGGGATCGCCGAGGCCGACCGGGAACGGGTGTTCCACCGTTTCACCCGGTTGGACGACGCCCGCCGGCTCGACCGCAACGGCACGGGGCTTGGCCTGGCCATCGCCCGCGACATCGCCCAGGCGCATCAGGGGACCCTCAGCGTCGAGGAGAGCGCCATCGGCGGGGCACGTTTCGTCCTGCGGCTGCCCCGAGTCCGGCCAAGTGAATCGGGGTCCGCATGAGGTTCGAAGACTGCTCGATCCGAGCCCGCCTGGCGCTGTTCACCGGCGTGGCGGTGGGTGCGCTCTGCATCGTGTTCTCCGTCGTCCTGTTGTTCGCCATCAACAAGATGGCCACCCAGAACCTGTCCAAGGAGGTGACCGCGGTGGGTGAGCTGACCGCCTATTACGTCGACCGCGGAGAGCTCGTCAACCCGCTTCCGCCCATCCCGCAGAACCTGATCCGTCCCGTCCAGGTGGTCGACCCACGTGGGCAGGTCGTCGCGGCGACCAGTGATCTGCAGAACCGGCCTCCCATGGCGCATTTCACGCCGAAGAGCCCGAACCGTGTCGCAAGCGGCGTCGTCTGCAGTTCGGTGTTCCCGACCGGCGGTTGCCACATCGTCGTCGCGCAGCAGGTGTATCGCAACGGCGACTGGACGATCTACAGCGCCGCGCCGACGCTGCCGTTCTTCGTCTATCCGGGCGTGGCGGCCCTCTTGATCGCCGGAACGGCCGTCTTCACCGTCGCCGTCGCCTACGGGGCGCGGCACACCGTCACCCGGTCGCTCCAGCCCGTGGACGCCATCCGAGCCCAGCTCGACCACATCCGGAGCAGCAACCTGAGCCGCCGAGTCCCGGTTCCCATGGCCGAGGACGAGATCCACCGGCTGGCGCAGAGCGTCAACGAGACACTGAATCGGCTGGAGACCATGTTCGAACAACAGCGACGGTTCTGCTCCGACGCCTCCCACGAGTTGCGCACTCCGATCGCGGCGATCCGCGCCCAGTTGGAGTACGCCCTCCTGGCTCCCGAGGACGTCGATCTGAACAGACTGTGCGACGACGTCCTCCCCAGCGTCGAGCGGCTTCAGTCGATCACATCCGACCTGCTCATGCTCACGCGGCTGGATGCCGGCGAACCGTGCGTACGGGATTCGGTCGACTTGGCCGAGCTGGTCGCCGTGGAGCTGAACAGTCACCAGATGGGCACGAAGGTCGTCCATCGCCTGGCACCGCACGTGATCGTCAGGGGTGATCGGGAACAGCTGCGTCAGTTGATCTGCAACCTGCTCCAGAACGCCCAGCGGCACGCGTGCTCCGCCGTCACGATCACGCTTCGGCAGGAGAACGGCGACCGGCGGTACACGCCGGGCGTCGCCGAGCTCGAGGTCCTCGACGACGGCATCGGAATCGCCGCCGACCAGAGGGAAACGGTCTTCCAGCGCTTCACCCGGCTGGACACCGCCCGCAGCAGGGACGCCGGCGGAATAGGCCTCGGCCTGCCCATCGCCAGGCAGATCGCCGAACGGCACGGCGGCACGCTGACCATCCAGGACAGCGACCGGGGCGCGCGCTTCGTCGTCCGGCTTCCTGCGGATCCCTAGGCGGCCGGTGGGCTCCCCTCGGGGTGCGGAACGTCACCCTTTGCGCCGCCGTCCGCCGGGCGCGAAGTCAGATAGGGCGGCAGAACCGTCTCCCCATCGGTGACGGCTTCCGCGATCTGCCCGGCGGACAGTCCGTTCACCTCGCTCAAGTCCACGCCGCGCAGATCGGCGTCCGCCAGAGCCGCTCCGCGCAGGTCCGACCCGCGGAGTACCGCCCCCCGGAAATCCGTCCTCATCAGCCCCGCACCTCGAAGGTTGACCCATCGGACGAGAGCCCCGCGCAGATCGGAGTCCTGCATGTGCGCAAAGGGCAGTTGCGCGCCGCTGAGGTTGGTCGCCCGCAGGTCGCACTCCGACAGGACCACACTCGTCGCCTTGGCATGGACGAAGTGCGCCCCTCGCAGGTTGCATCCTTCGAAGTGAATTGTGTCGATCCACCCGTTCGTGAATCGCGCCCCGGCGAGATCCGCACGGCCGATGAGGATCCAGGGGGTCTCAAACCGTTTCGGCCGCTTGACCAGGACGTCGATGACCGACTGGACGTCGATCGGAAAGTGGTCGCCCTTCCATGAAAGGCCGCTCTCGCATTCGTCGTCCTCGACGAGGCCGCCGTCGTCGAGCGCCTCCGCCCCCAGCGCCCGCGAGTGGCGCACGAAGGCCGCGAGCAGGTCCACTATCGCCCGATGGTCTCGGGGGGAATCCTTCAGCAGGCGTGCCAGCGAGTAGATGGCCCCGATGCGCTCGGCGGGATTGTCCGAGACCAGCTGGCTCGTGGCCTTGGCGTACCTGTCCGCTACCTGGCCCGACCTGGACAGCAGGTAGGTCCGGGCGCTGAACACGACGGTGGCCAGTCCGCCGAACGACAAGAACATCTGGAGAAGTGTGGTCCGCGTCGACGAAACCGCCTGCGCCTTCTTCTCGGCGTCCCCGATGTTCGCGAGAAGAGTGGAGTCGAACCACACGGGCCCGTTCCAGATCACGACGGCCGCCAGGGTGAGGGCGCCCAGCGACAGGACGATCCATAGCGAGCGCAACGCCCAGACCGGCAGGGCCGGGCGCAGCCGCCGCTTGATGATGAACAGGACCACCGGGACTCTCATGGAGACGCCCTGCATGAATGCGCGCACGGTCGTGGCTCCCACTCCACCCGGGATGCGCGGGCCTCAGAAGTACTGCGAGGTGAGGTCGGTCGTCGGCCAGGTGGTGACCTTGCTCCAGGCCTCGTTCATGCGTGCGCTCAGCACGTCGTAGTCGGGGGTGCCGGTCTCCTCACGCCGGTTGAAGAGCGCGGCGTAGGTGATGCCGTTCTGGAGCCTCGCCAGGTAGGTGTAGGTCCCGGGCATCGAGCCGGAGTGCCAGGTGTTGAGGTGGCCCGTGACCTGGCGGACGTACCAGCCGCAGCCGTACCACGAGCCGTCCGCGCTGATCCCGATCTCCGGCTTGGCCGTCATCGTCGCGATCGAGGCGGCGCTGAGCACCGGGCCCGCCGCGTCGAAGACGCCGGCGAACTTGACGAGGTCGACCGCGGACGCGAGCCAGCCCCCGTTGGCGTCCTGGTTGGGCATGTTGAAACCGCCGTACGGGTACGGCACCACGGTGCCGGACTCGTCCAGGACGGTCTTGTTCGTGTACTGGGAGACGTAGGGCACCTCGGACGCCGGAGCCTCCGACCTGAGGCTGCGCCCGAGAATCATGCGGCTGATGCCGACGGGCGTGAGGAGCTTCTGCTTCACGTACGCCTCGTAGCTCATGCCCGAGACCTTTTCGATGATCCGGCCGAGCAGCAGGTAGCCGTAGTTGCTGTAGACCATCTTCGATCCCGGCGTGAAGTCGAGGAGCCGGGCGGTGGCGTAGTCGATGATGTCGGCGTGGCCGATCGGCAGGGGCGCGTCCAGCACGGCGGAGATCGTGTGGTCCAGCCAGAGCTGGTCGCCGCTCACGTTCCTGTCCCAGCCCCCGAGGTGCTGCATCAGTCGGCGCACGGTGACGTCCTTCAGCCGGCTGTCGGCGGACGCGGACAGGCCGAGCAACGTGGTGACCGGAGCCGAGAGGCTGAGCTTGCCGTCCTGGACGAGCCGCAGGATCGCGGTCGCGGTGATGTGCTTGCTCAGGCTGGCGATCCGGAACAGGCTCGTCGGCTGGACGAGCCGCGGAACCGGGGACCCGCCGACATCGGCCGTGCTGACGTAGCTGCCGTAGCCGCGTGCCAGCACGAGCTTGCCGTTCTTGACGACCGCGAGCTGTGCGCAGTCGATGGCCCGCTCGGCGATGTACGTCTTCACCACGTTGTCGAGCACGGCCAGCGACGCGGGCACGACCCCTGTCACCGGCGTGCTCGCCGCCCGGGCGGGAAGCGTGCCCAGGGCCAGAGCGGGAACAGTCCCGGCGGCCACCTTCAGAACACTCCTGCGGCTGAGCATGGTCACGCTTAATCCCCTAAGTCATGATCTGTCAGATTGATCAGCCATCCTAGGAGATCTTGATCGCGGCCGGTGGCGACTCGGCCAACCCGGCGGGCCGCACCCGAGGAGCCAAAGCTGGGGCCCCACCCTCTTGGCCGGCGGCTCGAGTTCCGGCGCACCGGAGGGGAATATCCCGTTTGACCGTTTTGGGTCGGCCGCCGGTGGATGTCGCCGCGGCCGACCCTGATCGGGAGGAGGCGCCCATGCGCAGCAAGCCTCGATTCCTGCTTCTCGGCACGGCGTTGCTCACCGCTCTCACGATCACACCGGCCGAGGCGGCCACCGCCTCCCCTTCCTGCTCCGGCACCGCGCCGGTGATCAGCGGCGTTCCGGCCGGCGCCTCCGCCACCGCGCGCCGCTGCTGGTGGAGCGGCCCGTACCGGTGCTGCACGTACGCCGTCAGCAAGCACCAGTTCGTCAAGCGGTGCATGCGCGCCAGGACTCGCTACTAGCCCCGCCGGACCCGGCGGGCAGACCTCGGTGCTCGCCGATGGCGAGACCAAACCGTGACATGACGGTAAAGATCCTGGTCAGAGGGGCTTTTTGGGCATCGGAAGGCGCATGGCGGCCGATTGCAAAGAATATTTTCCACAGAGATATCCCCAGCATGTCCGCCTATTTATTGGGAGGTCCCCAGTCACCGTCCACACCGTTGTCCACAGGCGGAGCCCGGGGTTGTGGGTCTGCATGGGTGTATCACGGCCACGTTGGCGGCCTGCCCACCGCGTAGCCTGTTCTGGATGGACGCGGACAGGCTCCTTGGTGACTTCCTCCGTGCTCGTCGCCAGACCACCACCCTCGATCAGGTGGGACTGCCCCCCGGCGACCATCGTCGCCGGACACCCGGGTTGCGCCGTGAAGAGGTGGCCATGCTGGCGGGTGTCAGCACGGACTACTACATCCGGCTGGAACAGGGCAGGGAACGCCACCCGTCGGATCAGGTGCTCGACGCCCTCGCACAAGTCCTCCAGCTCGACGCCTGGGCCACCGATCATCTCCACGAGCTGGCCCGCCCGAAGGCGATCAAGCGGACGGAGGTGCCGACCGACCGGGTGAGCCCGACCCTGGAACGACTGATGTTGAGCTGGCAGAACAACCCGGCGGTCGTCGTGAATCGCCGGCTGGACGTGCTCGCCGGCAACTCCCTGGGCGTCGCCCTCTACGAAGGGCTCGACCACAGCGACAACCTCCTGCGGCTGACCTTCCTCAATCCCGACGCGCGCGTCTTCTACCGGGATTGGGAGAAGGACGCAGCCTCGAAGACGGCCCAGTTGCACACCGCCTCCGCGGCGGACCACGACGATCCCCTCCTGCTGGAACTGATCGAGGAACTCTCCCGCGAGAGCGCGGACTTCCAGCGCATGTGGGCCCGCCACGACGTGCGGGCGAAGACGACCGACTCGGTGCGCTTCCACCACCACTACGCCGGCGACCTGACCCTCTCCTACGAGGCCTTCACCGTGAACAGCTGCCCCGGCCAGGACCTGTTCATCTTCCAGGCCGAGCCGGGCAGCCCGTCGGAGCAGGCCCTGGCCAAGCTGCAGTCCCGAGTCGCCAGCCTCACGTGACCCTCGCGACGGTCGGCATGTGCCCGACCAGCGCCGGCTCGTTCACCGTGCGGCGCGCGACGTCGAGAAGCACGGCCCGGCGCTCGGGGTCACTGCCAGGCGCGATCTCCGCTGCGGAAAACCCGTTGCCCCCGTCTCCGGCTGGGCGGGATGCTCAGTTCGGACACCGGCTGAACCTTCGGAAAGGAGCGGGTCATGCGCCACCGTCATCGCCGTCGTCGCGGTCACCGCGTCCTTCGCCGAATGCGCACGCCCTTCGACACCCATAGCTGACGCCCCCGGCGGAGCCTGCTCGGACTGGAGCGGCCTCGTTCACCCGGCGGGTCCCGGCGGGTGAGGGTGCTGGTGTGCCCGGCGGTTTCATACGCCGCTCTCGGCGGGTTCGATTCCCGCACCCGCTACCTGGTTTCACGCCTCTGTGGCGCAGTGGAAAGCGCGCCTGCTTGCGGAGCAGGAGGTCGCCGGTTCGATTCCAGCCAGAGGCACCGTCTGACCAGCGGAAAGGCCACTCCCAAGATCGGGAGTGGCCTGCTGGGCATCTAAGTGAGCGACTAAGGGCCTGTATCAAAGTCGTTCAGACGGATGGTGAGGCGAGCCGATGGCGGAGAGCAGGGTCAGTTTCTCCGCAGTGGGCGTGCCAGGGGTGGGCGTGAAGAGGGCGAGGACCTGCGAGCGGTCGTCATCGAGGAGGGCCTGGCAGTCCAGCTCCAGCAGGCCGACCTCGAGGTGGGCGACGCGTTTGCGTCGGCTGCGGAGGACGGCGACTTCATGGTCGTCCCACAGGCCTGCGAACTCCGGGCTTTCCGCGCACAGGCGTCCGACCAGGTCGCGGGCTTTGGCGTCGTTGCGGCGAGCGTGGGCGGCGCGCAGGTCGGCGACCAGTATCCGGGACTCCTCCACTTGCAACTGCGGCGGGTATGCCGTGCGCGCCCGTGGTGTGGTGAACCACTGGTAGACGACGTTGCGGGCCATGCCGGTGAGTTCGCGGTGGTCGCCGAAGACGGAGCGCGCCAGTTGGTTCTGCGCGATCGTTTCCCCGAGATCGGTCATGACCTGGGCCGGTATGTCGTGCAACCGGTCCACGACGCTCAGCAGGATCGGGGAGACGTGGTCGTCACTGCGGGTGCGGTCGGGGACGTTGTGCCCAGCCAGACGGTAGAGGTGATCCCGCTCGTCGAGGGTGAGCCTCAGCGCGCGGGTCAGCGATTTCAAGACGGCGAGCGACGGCTGCGGCGCACGGCGTTGTTCGAGCCGGGTGTAGTAGTCCGTGGAGATGCCCGCCATCTGTGCCACTTCCTCGCGGCGAAGCCCGGGCGTACGGCGCCGGACCGTCGGTGACATCCAGGTCTCGGAGGGAGTGAGTCTCTCCCTCCGCGTCCGCAGAAAGTGAGCCAGATTATGGGCATCCATATCTGCAGTATTCGCCTCTCAGAAAAGCCTTGCCAGGGACTGCGAATCCGTGGATGAGCGAACTCTGCCCGCAACCCGCATCGGGTCACACACTGACGCTGCGGCCGAATCCGGCCGCGGACGATGCGATGTGGAAAGCGAGAGCGATCATGGATACCCCTAACACCTCGAGTGGCTCGGCTTCGGCTCGGCCGCGTACGTGGATGATCTCTGGCGCATCCCGGGGCCTGGGCCGGCAGTGGGCGCAGACCGTGCTGGAACGCGGTGACCGGGTCGTGGCGACGGCACGCGACGCGGCATCCCTGGAGCCTTTGGCAGAGCGCTACGGCGGCAACGTCCTGACGCTGGAGTCCGATGTCACCGATCCCGAGGCCGTCCGTGAAGCGGTTCGCACAGCCGAAGCCCGTTTCGGAGGGATCGACATCCTGGTCAACAACGCCGGCCACATGCTGATCGCTGCTGCCGAGGAGGTCACCGAGGATCAGGCCAAGGCGCAGATGGACACCAACTTCTTCGGCGCGCTGTGGATGACCAGGGCGGTCCTGCCGGGGATGCGTGAGCGTCGCGCGGGCCGAATCCTTCAGGTGTCGTCGATCGGTGGCGTGGTGGCCTATCCGGCACTGGGTCTGTACCACGCGTCGAAGTGGGCCCTGGAGGCCTTCAGCCAGTCACTGGCGGCCGAGGTCGCTGCGTACGGCATCCATGTCACGCTCATCGAGCCGATCATGTTCCCCACCGGGCTGTTCGCGACCTCTCCCCAGGTCGACCCGACACCCGCCTACGAGCACGCCAGGAAGGCACTGTTCGAGCGTGACACCGAAATGAGGCCCGGCGATGTCGCCGCCACCGGACGTGCCCTCCTCGAACTGGCCGACGCGCCCGAACCGCCGCTGCGCGCCCTTTTCGGCGCAGGCGGCCTCGACGAACTGCACCAGGAGTACGCGAAGCGGCTCGAGGAGTGGCAGCGGTGGGAGGGCCTGTCCCGCACAGCGCAGGGGACCGCGACCGCGACCGGTGTGTGACCCCTAAGAGCCCTCGGAACCTCCGAAGATGCGATCCATGGCCACGGCCCCGGACTGGATCACCGGCTGGTGCTTCAGTTGGCCAGCCGAGCGGAGGCCGACCTGGGGATCCCGGGCGGGTCAGAACGAGAAGTCCTTGACCACCGACCAGCCCCGCTCCACCGACCTGCCGTAGAAGGCTCGTAGGTCCTCGTGGTACCTAGCCAGGCGCTCCCGCAGCTCTTCATCCGAGTTGGACGAGGGCAGTTGCCGCCATCCCTGCCACCGGTCCGGGAACGACACCCCCTCCAGATATGCCGCCGCGCGCGCCACTTCCGGTGGCTCGAGCACCGCGTGGCCCGGGCCGCCGCCGGGGTCCGGTATGTGCCGACCACCGAAGACGGGGAACTCCCCGTCGCCACCCGGCTCCGACCGGGGAGAGTAGAGCTCGTTCAGCTGGAAGAAGCCGCTCTCCAGCCATACTGCGTCTCCTGCCCGGACCCGTCGGCGCAGCTCGTCGAACTCCACATCGAATAGCGCCTCAAAGCCCGCCGCGTCCCCGGGCAGCCCGGAGGATTCGAGCCCTTGAAAGTAGATCCACATACTCACGCCCGGCAAACTACCCGGCGCCAGCCGCTGATCTTAGCCCGGCTCCTGCTCCGTCTCTGTTCCGCCGGAGCGTGAGAGATCCCCGAAACTGTTGGCAACTGCTGGAACATGAAATCCCAGCTCAGGGCCGTTTCACTGACCGGCCGCAGGTCAGAGAAACGGCGCCCCGGCCTACAGGCGTACTTGTCCGATGGGCCCGCACCGGCCTATGGCTTCAAGAACGCGAAGATCCGATCACACCTACCCACGCTTTTCTGTATCGATCTTCGACAACGGATATGAAAGTGTCATATGTATCGTCCTCATCTGAACTTCCGGAAGCAATGAAGACTGTGGCATTTGCTTTCCAGATGAGAATTCGCCAACCTTGATCGGCGTCCCAATACGGCTCAGTGACGGTTCCGAGTGGGATGTCGTGCAACGTCCAGTTGCTGATGTCCTCTTCCGCGTTGCCCCACCAGGGGAACTCGATGCACACATCGATGCCGGAATCCACGAGCCGAAGTACAGTTCCGAGTCCACCAGCCCTCGCTGCAACCTCGATCGAGAAGTCCGAGGCCACTCGGAATCGACCAGGATCTATCGACGGGATCTCCCGAAAATCCTGGATGGTCAACTGCGTCCTACCGCGACCCTCGGAGGCCGAAGGTGGGATGTCGATTCCCGTCACCCGCGAAGCCGGACGGCATTGCACTCAGCTCTCAAGGGTGCTCCTGACGTCCAGGTATCGACAATCGCCTGCCCGATGCCATCCCCGCATTTCGCCCATGTGATGACATCGCGGGCAAATATGGTTACGAACGTGACAACCCCGCCGGTGATCGCGACAGCGAGGACCTTCTGGGACGTCTTCATCGGGCCGTGCCCCCTGCATACTTGCGATACCTGCCGCAACGTACAGTCCCAGGCCCGTCAGAGCCAACGCAAGCTAGGGCGTGCCCGTGCCGTACGGTCGTCGGCCTGCTGGCGCTCCGGAGGTCCGCGGAGGCTACGGACGCCTGTCTGTCAGCGGAAGCCGGAGGACGAACCGGGCACCACGCGGTGAGTCTTCGATCGTGAGGGTCCCGTTGTGGGCGTGGGCGATGTCGCGCGAGATGGCCAGGCCGAGCCCGCTGCCTCCCGGCTCCCTGCGCCGGCCCTCGTCCAGTCGGACGAAGCGCTCGAAGACGCGCTCTCGGTCCTGCGGCGCGATTCCAGCACCGTCGTCGCACACGGTGACGACGACCGAGCCCTCCACTCGTCCCACGGCGACGTGAACCCTTTTCTCCGCGTGCCGCCGGGCGTTGACCAGGAGGTTGTCGATGACCCGGATCAGCTGGATCCGGTTGCCGAGAACGTTCACATCCCGGCCCGCGTCGACGTGGACCGGCACGCCACCCGCCATGGCCGCCACCTCCTTGGCCACCAGCGCGCCGACGTCGATCGGCTCGTAGGCGGCCGGCCCTCCGGCACGGAGGCGAGCCAGCACCAGCAGGTCGTCGACGATCCTCTCCAGCCGATCGGTGACCGCCAGCGCCTCCCTGATGGTCTCGTGCGGGTCGACGTCTGCGGGGTAGAGCACCGCCTCCTCGAGCCGGGCGCGGAGACCGGCGAGCGGCGTTCTGAGCTCGTGAGAGGTGGAGGAGGCGAACCGACGTTGCTCCTTGAACATGTCCGCGTTGTCCACCGCGAGCCCGGCCCGGCTGGCGATGTCGCCGATAAGGGATAGATCAGCCGAGTCGTACACCGGGGAGGTCTCGTATCGGGCCAGGGTGAGCGCGCCCACCACCCGGCGCGGCGTACGCAGCGGCGCGACGATGACCGAATGGGCACCCAACTCCTCGTACGGCCGCCGCCGCCGGACGCTGTACTCCTCCAGGTCGATTCGCTCGGCCAGATCCTCAGGGCCGAACAGCACCGCGGGGCCGCCGCGCAGCACTTGCGCCATCGGCGCCTGGGAGGTCTCAGGAAACGCCGGAAGCGGCCCCTCCCACTGCTTGTACTCGACACCGCTCCGGCCCTGCTTGACCACGACCGCAACCCTGTCCACCCCGTCGCCGCTGGGGCCGAGCAGGTCGATCGTCGCCCAGTCGGCCAGCCGGGGCACCACCAGACGCGACAGCCGCCGCAGCGCCTCATCCACCTTCAGGGTGGAGGCCAGCACGGTGCTGATCTCGGCCATCAGCGACAACCGGTCGGTCAGCTTCCCCAGTGCCGCCAGGGCGGCCGCCTGCTTGTGTTCCACGGCCTTGTGCCGCGACAGGTCGTAGAACAGGACCACCGAGCCCATCTCCTTGCCCCCGCCCAACGGGAGCGGGGCCGCCATCACGCCCACGGGGATCAGGTCTCCGGATCCGCGGGTGAACCACGCCTCCTCGCTGCGGACGTACACCCCTTCGGCGAACGCGGCCAGAATCTGGCAGTCCTCCCGGGCCATCGGGCTTCCGTCGGCGTAGCGGTGCAGCAGGTCGTGGGGGTCAACCCCGATCAACTGCCGTGCGGGACGATCGAGCAACCTCTCGGCATACGGATTGACCAGGAGGATCTTCCCCGCATGGTCGACCACGTACAAACCCACACGCAGACCGTGGAACAGGGCTCTGACGAGTTCCTCGCTGAACCCATACCCCGCCCAGTCCTCCAGGCCGTCGCTGGCTGTCATGGCGGTTTCCCCCTTACCCACCACCTGTCAAACCCGCCCAAACGGCGAACAATCTCTTAAGGGTATGTATCTCGAAAGCGACTGCTGTTTGTGCTGGGGAGATCCTTCATAGATCGTTTTCGACCCACGAGGCGCGCCCCCATGACTCTCGAACGCACGTGCGGCTGTGGGAAGGCTGGGGTGGGCGCACCCACGCTGCAGCACCGCAGGCTAACGTCGAGGCCGCCGCTCGATGACTTTCGCGTGTACGAGCGCGCCGACGAGCTCGATACGGAGAAGGGGATCGGCAGCGGCGTCCCTGGAGTGAAGCTTGACCTTGGAGTAGGTGCGGTTGAGCCCGTCGGCGTTGGTCACGATGCCCGGCGCGCCGACGATGAGCAGCTTGCTGTGCACCATCTCCGCGTCGATGCGCAGGACGCTCGCGGTGATCACGGCATGGGTGAAGTCGAGGGTGACCCTGGCATGTTGGGTGCGGAGCCTGATGCGCCCGGGCACCCGCCAGTGCCCGTCCTTCACGTACTTGCCGCCCCCCTGCTCGAGCACGAGTACGTCGTCGGCCGCAGGCCAGAGGTCGGCGGTGAGTCCGGCCAGCTCGCGGAGCGTCCGGGCCGCCAGCGCACGCTCCAGCCGGGTGTCGAGTTCCTCGGCATCGAGTCGGCCTTCACCGGCGGCGATCCGCAACGCGTCCACGACACGGTCCCGATCCCCGTGCGATGCCCGCAGATCGGGCAGATCATCCGACATGGCAAGCACGCTAGCAAGGTAACCGGCACCCGGCCATCGGTTCCGATCATGGTTCTTCAACGTCGCCGTCGCCTGGTGCCGGGGTGCGGCGGGTCGGTCAGGTGCCGTCGCCGAAGGCGGCGACCACGGCGGCGGCCTGCTCGACGCCGTGCACGGCGGAGGCATCGCCTACGGCGGCGTAGACCGCGCGCTGCCAGTCCAGGGCGGCGGTCACGTTGTCGCGGACCTTCCCGTCGATCATCGCGTGCGGCAGGAGTTGCCCGACGACGCCGGTGAGCCAGTTGGCGGCGTCGACGGCGGCGCTCCACTCGCCCCTCTCGCCGCGCCGCTGCCCGAAGTTGAGCAGCACCGACAGCCACTCGACGCCGAAGTGCGCGAACTGGTAGCGCATGTTGACGTCGCCGCGGTACGACGCCCAGGCGAACAGGGCGTGCGCCTCGAGGCCGCAGAGCCGTTCGTAGGACGGGTCCGCGCCCATGGCGGTCTGGAACTGCAGCTCGCCGAGGACCGCGCCGTATCCGGCGCCGACGCTGTGGTTCACCCGTTGCGCCGGGACCAGCAGTCGCACCTCGGTCGGCGGGGCGGTCAGCACGTCGACGTAGCGCTGCTGGTCGTTGTGGGTGAGCACGGTGGCGAGGGACGGCTGGGACGCCAGGACGTCGGCGACCGCCTCGTCGGTGACTCTGAACCCGTCGTCTCCGGTGACCGTGGCGAACCACGTCGCCGCCTCCGCCGGCCCGGTACGGCCCGCCGCGGTGTGCAGCAGCGCGGCGAGCGGGGCGGCGATGTGCAGGGTCTGCGCGTCGGCCAGGGTCAGGGCCAGCGGGCCGCCGGGGCCGAAGCCGCTGACGACCTCGCGGATCGCCCAGTCGGCCGCGGCGACGACCAGATCCGGGTCGCCCAGGACGGCGTGCTGCACCTGGGCGGCGTGCGCGACGATCCGGGCGGCGTCGAGGCGGCGGGGCGAGCGAGGCACGTCGTCGACCCGGTCGAGGCTGTCCATGACGGCGCGTTGGGCGTCGGCGACCGCCGACAGCGGGCGGTCGCCGTGCGCATGCACCCGGGCCCGGCGGATCACCACGTCGGTCACCAGTTGGCCGGCGCCGGGGCCGAGCTCCGCGTAGACCGACTCCGCCTCGTCCAGCGCCGTCACCGCCTCGGTGAACCGTTCACGCTGGCGTTCCCACTCGCCGATCGCATAGAGCATCGCGCCGAGCTGGAGCGCGACGTCGCGGTCCGGCCGGCCGGTGCCGATCATCCCCCGGACCAGGTCGCACGCCTCCTGTAACCGGTCCACCGCCCCGGCCACGTCCCCGGCGGCGAAACGACGCTTCGCCTCGGTGTCCAACGTGACGACCCGTTCCCGCACCCGGCGTTCGGACTCCACACGGGAACGCTACCGCCGGATGATCCACTGGTCACTACCCGAGCAGCCCCACGGCGAGGACCAGGCGGGCGCGAAAGCGAGTCGCTAGTCGCCTTCCGCCGTGTCGTAAATCCCCACGGACCACAGACCCGGCTGCCGGCCGACCGCGGCCGCGAGCCGTTCCGGGTTCTCGGTGATCGTCATCACCGTGAACTTCCCGTCGCACGTGCCCCGCTTCGGGTCGGGGACCTTGCACTTCCCGTACTCGGCGACCGGCGCGTCTGCGGGAAACACCCAGATATCCACGATTTGCACTTGGCCAACCCATCCCGGGTACGTCTCAGAATGTTGGGTATCGAGACCGTGGCCTTTGGCCGCGAACCTGTCACCACATCGGCTGAACGCGCTCCCGTCGCCTAATTCCAACACCCAGTCCTTCGGATCGGCACATCGAATGACCGTGCCGGTTCGGTTGCTGGTCGGCCGGAACGCCACCCTCACCCTCTGTCCCACGAACTGGTAAGTCTGCGAGTAGATCAGCGACAGCTTGTCCCCGTTTGCTTTCACCGTCTCGGGCATCTCGACGCCGGTGGATACGCGCGCAGAGGTCGCCGGCTTCGCCGTGGTGTCCCTGTCCAGCAAGGGAAGGGTGACCCCGAACACGCCGGTGACGGCCGCGACGACTCCGACCACTGCCGCACCCGCGGCGATACGTCTACGCAGCCGCATCGCGCGTCCTTCCTTCACGATCTCGGCCACGAGGAAATGCCAGCCCGGACCCTCGGCGCTGCGTTCGGCCAGTACGGTGCGCAGATCGTTCTCGGTGACATGACTCATCTCGTCGCCTCCGGTTGCAGATCCTGGACTTCTGGAGTCACGCGTAGCCGTGCCAGCGCCCTGCCGAGTTGCGTCTTCACGGTTCCCAGCGAGCATCCGAGAGTGTCCGCCACCTGCTGCATGGTCATCTCGTCGAAATAGTGCAGGACGATCACCGTGCGCTGCCGCCTCGATAAGGTGCCGATCGCAGCCCACAGGGTGTCGCGGTCCACCACGGTCCCGGAGAAATCACGCTCCGATCGTTCCGGGACCGCCTCTGTGGGCACTTCTCCCCGCCAACTCCTGCGCCACCAGGAGGTGTGCGTGTTGACGATGATCCGGTAGACGTACCGGTCGGGATCTTCCTCGATCCTGCGCCACACCGCCCACGCCTTGGCCAGTGAGGTCTGCACGAGATCCTCTGCCACCGCCCAGTCCCGGGTGAGCAGGTACGCCGTCCGGCACAACCGGTCGTGTCGATGTGCGACGTACTCGGCGAAACCATTCGCCATCTCGGACCTCCGTTCGGATCACTCCACCGATCACTACTGCCTGGACGGACGATCCGGACGACACTCTCTGAAAACTTTCTGTACGTCCTCAGGCGGCCCTCACCGGGCCGAGGTGGCATGGAGGATGAAGCGGAGCGGATCGGCTCGACATCGTCCTCCGGAAATGAAGCGAAAGAATGTCGATGGGATGTCGAGGACGGCGCGTCCGCTCCGTCTGCAGGGTGACAGCGCGCCGACGGGGTGCGCGCAGGACGGAAGGGACGCCCCAGATGAAGTACCTGCTGTTGATCTACGGCAACCAGGAGAAGTGGAGTTCGATCCCGGCGGAGGAGTGGCCGGAGGCCATCGCCAAGCAGGAGTCGTTCAACAAGAAGTACCGGGAGACCGGCGAGTTGCTGGGTGCCTACGGCCTGGCTGATGCGGCGGCCGCCCGACTGGTGCTGCGCAAGGACGGCGCCCCAGCCGTCACCGACGGTCCGTACCTGGAGACCAAGGAGTACATCGCCAGCTTCTACCTGCTGGATTGCGAGAACGAGGAGCGGGCGCAGGAGATCGCGGCGGACATGCCCTGGGCCGACCTCGAGCCGGTCGAGGTGTGGCCGATCCTGCACGAGGCCGCGGCCGACCTGTGAGCCGGGATCGGGGCGTCGAGGACCTGCTGCGCGAGCTTGCGCCGCAGGTCCTCAGCGCTCTGGTCCGCCGGTACGGGCAGTTCGACGCGTGCGAGGACGCCGTTCAGGAGGCCCTGCTGAAGGCGGCGACGTTGTGGCCCACGCAGGGAGTACCGGACAATCCCCGGGGCTGGCTGGTCACCGTCTCCGCTCATCGCCTGCTGGACGAGTTCCGTAGCGACCGGTCGCGGCGGCGGCGCGAGGAGGCTGCCATGGCGGCGACCCCTCAATCCGCGTTGCTGGCCGCACCTGCAGACGCCACCGCGGAGAATGAGCGGGACGAAACTCTGGCCCTGCTGTTCCTGTGCTGCCACCCCGCGCTCTCTGTGCCCAGCCAGATCGCGCTGACTCTGCGCGCGGTGGGCGGACTCACCACCGTGCAGATCGCGGCGGCCTTCCTGGTCCCGGAGGCCACCATGGCCCAGCGCATCAGTCGGGCCAAGCAGAGCATCAAGGCGAGCGGAGCGTCGTTCACGGTGCCGGATGCCGCAGCGCGGGCCGAGCGGGAACGTGCCGTGCTTCACGTGTTGTACCTCATATTCAACGAGGGCTACACCGCCACGGCAGGCCCGGACCTCACCGCGCCGCAACTGTCCGACGAGGCGATCCGGCTCACCCGTCTGCTTCGCTTGCTCCTGCCGGACGATGGCGAGGTCGCCGGGCTCCTCGCCTTGATGCTGCTCACCGACGCGCGCCGACCCGCGCGCATTCGGCCCGATGGCAGTCTGGTGCCGCTGGAGGAACAAGACCGCAGCAAATGGGATCGCCGGCGTATCGCCGAAGGGGTTGAGATGATCACCGCGACGCTGCCCCGAGGCCAGGTCGGCCCTTACCAGTTGCAGGCGGCGATAGCCGCGGTCCATGACGAGGCAGAGCACATGGAGGCGACGGACTGGCCGCAAATCCTTGCCCTCTACCAGCTCCTGGAACGGATGGCGCCGAACCCGATGGTGACCCTCAACCGGGCGGTCGCCCTGGCCAAGGTGCGTGGGCCGGCCGCTGGGCTGCATCTGCTCGCACGATTGGAGTCCGATCACCGGATGACACGCCACCACCGCCTGATCGCGACCCGGGCACACCTGCTGGAACTGGCCGGCGAGCACTCCGCGGCAGCGGAGGCCTACCGCGAGGCCGCCCGGCTGGCCACCACCTTGCCCGAGCGCCGGCACTTGATCGCCCGCGCCGAGGCGACCCGGAAGGATCGCCCAGGGCCAGGAATGCCGGCACCCCCCGAGTGAGCGTCGAACTGAGTGATCCTTCAGGTCGCTGTTCGTCGTCGTGCCGCGGTCAGCGGCCGTCCAGCAACGGCTGCCGAGGATCCCACGTCGTGCCGTCGCGAGCGTCCTTCCGCCGACGGGCGATTCCCGTGAGCGCCTCCAGTACGACTCGGTTCGCGAGGTACGACGTGATCTCGGCGTGGTCGTATGGCGGCGACACTTCGACGACGTCGACGCCGAGAACGGGCAGCTCGTAGGCGATCCGGCGCACGGAGTCCAGCAGTTGCCGCGCCGTCAGGCCCCCAGGTTCGGGCGTGCCCGTTCCTGGAGCGTGACCGGGATCGCACACGTCGATGTCCACCGACAGGAAGACGCCGTCGCACTCGTCCATTGCGATGCCGGACGCTTCGGTCAGACATTCGTCCAGGCCGCGCGCCCCGATTTCTGTCATCTCGTAGGACCGCATGCGCTGCCGGGCCATCCAGCTCAGGATCTCAGGCGGCGGCCAGTAGCCCCGCAGGCCGATCTGCAAGAAGCGATCGCCTCGTACCGCGCCGGATTCGATGAGCCGGCGCATGGGCTGGCCGTGTCCGACCAGCGAGCCGTGTTCCACGTCGCCGGTGTCGGCATGCGCGTCAAAATGGATCATGGAAACCCGGCCTGCTCCGACGTGCTGGGCGACACCGGCCGCGTCCGGCCAGGCGACGGTGTGGTCGCCTCCGAGGATCAGCGGGATCGCACCGGTACTGGCGACGGCATGGACGGCGGTCTGCAGGTCGCGTACCGAACGTTCGGCGTCGCCGGAGAACATCTCGACATCGCCGGCGTCGTAGACACGCAGGTCCCGCAGGGCGTCGACACGCATGGCCAGCGAAGGGCGGGACCCGTCGGGCGGGTTGTAGTCGGTCTGACGGATGTACTGAGGGCCGAACCGCGTCCCTGGACGATGCGAGGTTCCGCCGTCGAACGGCGCGCCGAGGATCACGACGTCCGCATCGGAATAGCTGCCGGCGTCCGCCCAGTCACAGGCGTCGACGCCCATGAAGGTGATGTCCGGTCCGAATTGCGCGCCGTATCGAGCCATGGTGTCGACCTTTCCCAGGAATGCTCCGCCGCCGAAGCTCGATCATGAAGCCGACTGGCGGGCCCCGTCCACCAGTCCCTGCGCGTGATGTTCTCTGATGCGTTCCGGAGGAGCGGAATCATCAGCGCATCGAGTCGAGGATGAGCCGCAGATCGTTCTCCGACGTCGTCGGATTGACGATTGCGAAGCGAGTGCAGATCCGGCCTCGGTGGCTGGTCGGAGTCACGAAGGCGAGCTGTGATTTGAGCAGTTCATCGCTCCACTGTTCGTAATCACCGGCTCGCCATCCGATGCGTTCGAATGTCAGCACGGTGAGGTCCGGCTCGACCAACAAGGCGACATGGTCTGCACGGCGGATCATTTCCGCGGCGGCGCGCGCGGTGGACAACGTCTTTTCGATCGCGTCCCGGTAGGCATCGGTTCCATGGACCGCCAGTGAGAACCAGAACGGAAGACCGCGGGCACGTCTGGTGAGCTGGATGGCGTAATCGGACGGATTCCACGCGCTTTCCGCCAGGACAGGCTCCAGATACCCGGCGTGCTGGGTGTGGGCCGCCTTGGCCAGCGCCGGGTCGCGGTAGAGCAGTGCGCAGCAGTCGAACGGCGCGAACAGCCACTTGTGCGGGTCGACGATGAACGAGTCCGCTGCCTCGATGCCGTCGTAGAGAGGACGGACGCTCGGTGCGGCGAGGCCGGCGCCGCCGTAGGCGCCGTCGACGTGTAGCCACCAGCCGTTCTCGCGGGCGACCTCGCCGATCCCCGCGATGTCGTCGACGATGCCGAGGTTGGTCGTGCCGGCGGTGGCGACCACGGCGAAGATGCCCTCGCGCCGGGAGGCGGGGAGGCCGTTGACGGTGTCGCGCAAGGCGGCCCCGGTCATCCTGCCCCGGGCGTCGCCCTCGACGTTGACGACGTCGACGTCCATGACGACCCGCAAGGCGTGCATGACTGACGAGTGCGTCTCATCGGTCACGCAGACCGCCCAGCGCCGCGGAACCGTCGACCGCTTCCGCTTCGCCGCTTCCCTCGCGGCGACCAGGGCCGACAGATTCCCGATGGTGCCGCCCTGAACGAACGCACCCCCTGATGTGACCGGCAGGCCGGCCAGGTCGGCGATCCAGCGAAGGGCCTCGTTCTCGGCGAAGGCGGCCCCCGATCCTTCGAGCCACGATCCGGCGTACACGTTCGACGTGCCCACGAGCATGTCGAACGCGGCTGCCAACTTGGTCGGCGCCGCCGGAATGAAGGACAAATAGCGCGGGTGGTCAACGGTTATGCACGCCGGAGCCAGCACGTCCGTCCAGAGCCGCACCGCCTCGGGAGCGCCGACGCCTGAGGGAGTGATCGTCTTTCCGGCCGCGGACTCGAGTTGCATGGGCGTGGCGGTCCCGTCGAGGGACGGGTGCGACGCCAGCCGATCCATGCTCAGCCGTGCCAGTTCCCGAATCGTGGCCTCGATCTCGGGCGTGTTGTCGTGCACAGGACATCCTCTGGGGTGCGGCCGGCCGGCCCCTCACGTTCTGATGTTCCGGCTCAACAAGGGAAAGCGCGCCGATGGCACGAGCGGAAGCCGTCCGCCATCAGCGCACCCAGATATTTGTGCATACCTGGATCGTCCGCGTCCAGCGCCTAGTTCTGTTGGCAACGTCCGCGATTTGCGGACGTCTGGCTACCCTGACTCGTATGGACCTGCAATGGATGCGCGTACTGGTCGAGCTCGCCGACCGTGACACCCTGCGCGCTGTGGCCGATGTGACCGGGTACAGCCCTTCAGCCGTCTCCCAGCACCTGGCCGCGCTCCAGAAGGCACTGGACACCGTGCTGGTCGAGCCCGTCGGCAGAAAGCTCGCGTTCACCCCCGCGGGTAAGGCCTTCCTGCCCCATGCCCGTGCCATTCTCGCCAGGTACGACACGGCCCGCGGCGAACTCTCACCTGAGGGGCAGCTCTTGGGTGACGTCCGTCTTGCCGGATATGCCACGGGCCTCGCGCACCATGTGATTCCCGCCATCTCAGCCATGCGCGGCCGGCACCCTCACCTGACCGTGACCATGGAAGAGCGCGAACCTCCGGAGGCTCAGGCGTTGCTCGACAGGGACGAGGTCGACATCGCCCTGGTCTACGACCTGAGTCTTGCGCCCCGCAGCATCCCCGCCACCGCCTATCACGAGGTGCCGATGGAGCTGGTGGTCCAAGCCGCAGACGGCCGGGCTCCCGAGGAGATCATCACCGACCCCACGACGACCTGGATCACCAACTCCCGCGCACACGACGACGACGAACTCATCCAGAGGATGACCGCGCAATTCGGCGTGGTCCCCCGCATCGCCCATCGGGCCGACAGCCTCGACCTTGGGATCCGCCTGATCGTCGCCGGTCTGGGTGCGGCCCTGATGGCCGGCGACGGCCCCCGGCACCCGGACGTGCGGTACTCGTCCCTCCACGGAGCGGCGGGAACACGTCGCAGTTACGTGCTCACCCGGCCCGGACGCGAGCAGTGGCGTGCCAATGCGACGGTCATCTCCGCCATCACCGCGGCCGCCGCATCGTCCGCCTGATGCTCTGCCGCCGAACCCCGCCGGGTTTCGCGGAGGCCCTGAAGCCGGCCCGACGGCATGCCCCATCGCTTGGCGGTTTGGGCGATTTCTGAGTATTCGTACTCAGGCGGCACACGCGATGCCTCATCGAGAATCGCGGCATGCGCGACTACCTGAAAGCGGTCGGCTGGCTTATGGTGCTGATCTTCGTCGTACCAGGACTCCTGCTCCTGCTCTGGGCGGCTCTCCCCGCCCGGGGACCGACCTACGACTTCGTCCTGTGGTACGGGGGCTTCCTCCTGGTGGAGTTCGTCGCGGCCACACTGATCGTGGCCGTTCTCGCCGTCTGGCGCCTGCCCTCTCTGGCGCGCGCCCTCATCGCGGCCCTCGTCGTCTATGCGGTGTCCCTGGTCATGCCCATCGCCTCTCCCCTGGCCCGGTATCCGCTCCATGTCGTGAGGTGCGGTGGAGCTCCGGTCGTGGCGACCGACTTCGCGTCCGCACGCAGCTATCGGACACCCGACAGCAGCGCATACGCCGTGACGCCACTGGACTCCACGTTCTTCTGCACACCCGAGGCGGCCGACCACGCGGGCTACCGCCGGTCGAATCTCTGAAGACGGCCGGGGGTCGAGCCGATTAGGTTGAGGGCGCGCTCGCGGGAGGAGAGACCATGTCGAACCAGTTGACGACCTTGTGGCGGCCGACCGGGCCGGAGGAGCTGGATTTGGTGCGGCAGTCCGAGTGGCGGGCGTGGCCGCCGCGGCTGCCTGATCAACCGATCTTCTATCCGGTGCTCAACGAGGACTACGCCGTCAGGATCGCTCGCGATTGGAATGCCCCTCGTTCCGGCGTCGGCTACGTGACTCGCTTTCAGGTGCGCGGCGACTTCCTGGCCCGCTACCCGATCCGGCAGGTAGGCGGCGAAACGATTCTCGAACTCTGGGTGCCTGCCGAGGAGCTGGACGAGTTCAACGCGCACATCGTGGGCGTCATCGAAGTGGTGCACGAGTTTCGCCTCGATCACGACAGAGGATGAGACGGCCGACCGGGGGCGAAGGACGGTGGACGCCCCCGGCGGGTCGTGACCTGGCCATGCTGGTTAGCGTTGCCTTACGCGTCTTGTTCGCGGGAGGTGGAAGGCCATGCGCGTGTTCGTTCACGGGGTTCCGGAGACCGCCGTCGTGTGGCAAACCCTGCAGGAAGCCGTGGGGGGCCCCTCTGTGGCACTCACGCTGCCCGGCTTCGGCACCGGTCTGCCTGCGGGCTTCACTCCCACCAAGGATCAGTACGCCTCGTGGCTCACGGACGAGCTGAAGAAGATCCCGGGGCCCATCGACCTGGTCGGCCACGACTGGGGCGCGCTGCTCACCATGCGGGTCGCCACTGTCGGCGAAGTCCGGCTGAGGAGCTGGATCTGCGATGTGGGCAGCGTCTTCCATCCGGAGTACGCATGGCATCCGTGGGCGGCGACGCTGATCAGTCCCGATCAGGGTGAGGAGACGCTGCTGCGGCGGCGGCAGTCCAGCCCGGAGGAGGCCGGGGCGCTGATGACGGGCAGCGGTGTTCCCGCCGACGCCGCCGCCGAGATGTTCGCGGCTCTCGACGAGACCATGAGCCGGTGCATTCTCGGCCTCTACCGTTCCGCCGTGCCCAACGTCTCCGCCGACTGGGGCGCGCTTGCGCAGGCTCCCACAGCGGCCCCCGGGATGATTCTGCTGCCGACCGAAGACCGGGTGGACTACGAAGACCTTTCCCGGCAGATGGCCGATCGGCTCGGCGCCCGCACCGAGATCCTCGACGGCATGGGCCACTGGTGGATGTACGACGGGACCGGGAAGGTCGCGTCCGCTCTCAACGAGTTCTGGGCCGCCGTCGAGTAGGCCCATCAGGGCTCAGCTCAGCCGGGCGTGCGCGTAGGCGGTCATGGCGTCTCGCATGTACTCGGCCAGGCCCTCGGCGATCTGCTCGTAGTTCGCCCTGAACTGCTCCTCCTCCGCCTGCATCCGGGCCAGTTGCGCATATTGTGCCGCGGTCGGCGTCCAGAACTCGCTCAGGTGCCGATAGTGGACGTCGAGTTCGGCGAAGACCGCCGGGGCGTCGACGGGGGTGCCGGCGAGCATGTGCTCGGCCATCCGGACCATCCCCGCCGTCGCCTCCCGCTGCATTCGCTCAAGCTCCTGCGGGGTACTGCTGTCCAGAAGCTCCTGCTGCCCGCTCTGCCGCCACTGCTCCGGCCACCGCTCGCGGGCGCCGTCCTCGTACCGGGCGGCGTCGAATCCCTCGAACAGGTTCTCCGGCCTGCTGATCCTGGGCATGGTCGTCTTCCCTTCGTTCTCCTGAAGTTCGGCGATGGTGCGCTCCACCATGCGGGCCACCCCGTCCAGCCGGTCACGCTCCGCCAGCAGGCGCCTGTGGTGCTCGCGCAGCGCCGCGACGGGGTCGGTGTGCCGATCGACGATCTCCTTGATCTCGGTCAGGCCGAGGCCCAGCGCACGCAACACGAGGACCTGCTGCAGGCGCAGCAACTGGTCCTCGTCGTAGTAGCGGTAGCCGTTCCCGCCGATCCGCGCGGGCGGGAGCAGCCCGATCTGGTCGTAGTGCCGCAGCGTCCGGGACGTCACTCCCGACATCTGGGCCACCTGCGCGATCGACCACGACATGGCGTTCTCCCCGTCCTCGCTCGTCACCGAGCCGGTGGTCTCCGGAATCACGACACTAGAAGTTGACGCGACGAGAAGGTCAACAGTGCTCAGGAGGCAAATACCGGCCGGCGGCGGGAATCACGGGGACGCGGGCAGGTCACTTCGCTTGGCTTGTTCGTGGGCGATGAGGGCGTCCACCGCCGCGACGAAGCCGGGTTCGAAGTCACCGTAGGAGTGCTTTTTCACGATCTCCCAGCGAGCGACGTTCTCTGGGATGGCCAGCATCCGGCACAGCGAGTCGCCGTCACGTTTCATATAACGCAGCATGCGGTCGAAGTCGCCCCTCACGTGCAGGTTGTGCGCCACGAGGTAACCGTCCAGGAGAATGCTCAGATAGACCAGGGCGCGCGCATCCCGCTCGGACGTCCCCGCGGGGATTCCGTGGACGTCGATCCACAACTCGGGATGGTCCAATGCCGCCTGGTTGGCGAGGAAGAGATTCTGAATGTGCCCGGGGCGACTGCTTGCACGAGCCGTTCGCGCGCTCGACCACGCGATGAAAGCGCTGACCATCGCGACCACCAGCGCCGCGACGGTCAGCGAGATCGACACGGTGTCGTTCACACATCCTCCTTGTTCGCCCGTCGGTGAACCGCCTCGCTTTTGAGACCGATCCTTTACGCCCCTGCAGAGCCGGTCAACGGGCCACTGGGCGGTCCCGGCACAGGTGAGATTCGAGTCCCGCCGATCACCCGTTCTGTTCGCCACTTCGTCCTCGGGAAACAACGCGGCCCCGCCCTGTCGGACAGGGCGGGGGCCGCGCGTTCGTCAGGTCATGCGGTGGCGAGATAGGCGGTCAGGCCGTCGAGCAGGAAGTTGCTGCCCTGTTCTGCCTGGTCGCGCTCCTCGGCGGTGTCGAAGGTCTGGGCGAGGGTGATCCGCGTGCGCTCGCCTTCCGCGGCCAGGTCGACGGTCATCAGGGCGGGCTCGTCGCGACCGGGCACGTCCATGCTCATCACCAGGCGCTTGTTCTCCACGACCTCGATGTAGCCGCCCGACAGCGGCACGCGGGCACCGCCGGGGATGACCATGACCGTGCTCCAGGAGCCGCCGGGCCGGGCGTCCAGGACGACTTCTTCGGCGCCGGCCCATGCGCCGTAGTCGTCAGCGACGGTCCACGCGGCCCAGACCTTGCCGGCCGGGGCGTCGAGGGTGCGGGTGAGGGTGTAGTCGTATCCGACGGTGCTCATGACGCATCTCCTTGTCTGGCCCCTGTCGGGGGGTTGGGGATCAACTGATCACAAGGTATAGTAAATACTTCTGATAGTCAATGATCGTGACTAAATTCGGAGCCGAGATGGACGACGACGCCAGGGAGCCGGACTTGGGGATGCTGATCGGGCAGCTGGGGCGGGCGGTGCAGGACGAGCTGTTCTCCCGCCTCGCCGAGCAGGGCCATCCCCACGTGCAGCCGCGGCACGGCACGGTGCTGGCCGTGCTGCCCGCCTCGGGTGCGCGGGCCACCGAGCTCGCCCAGCTATCCGGGCAGCACAAGCAGATCGTCGGGGTCATCGTCGACGAACTGGAGCGGCTCGGCTATGTCCGCAGGGAGGCCGACCCCGCCGATCGGCGCGCGAAGCTCGTCGTCCCCACCGAGACCGGCCTGGACGAGATCGGCAAGGGCCGCGCCATCCTCGCCCAGATCGAGCAGCGCCACCGCGGGGATCTGGGCGATGAGACCTACCTGGTCTTCAAGGACGCCCTCAAGCACATCACGGGTTCCCAGCGCGCTTGGCGGCGGTAGAGCAGCGGTACCGACCGAGAGGGTGCGGGCTACGAAGGTTGCGGCGGAACGCGCATCCGCAGCAACGGCAGCACGCGACCGGGTATCGAGCCCGATGGGGTCTCGCCGACGCGCTCGGCGCCCATCGCCAGATAGAACCCCTCCGCGAACGGGTCGGCATCGATGCGCAGGGTCGTGAAGCCGGCCGATCGAGCCGTTCGAAGCGCGTGGTGCCACAGATGACGTCCGACGCCGCCGCCGATGGCGTCGGGTTCGACCCACATGTTGCCCAGTTCGCCGTCGGGCGGTTCGCCGGTGAGGCTGTAGAAGCCCAGCACGCGCCCGGCGGACTCGGCGACCGCGATTCGCTGAGCTCGCAACTGGTCGGGGTGAAAGGTCAGCTCCGCCCGGCACGCCTCCAGGAAGTCGTGGTCGTACCCCCAGTGCCCCTTGGATCGAAGGGCGAGGTCGCCGAGCAGCCCCGCCTCCTCCGCCCGCGCAGGGCGAATCCGAATGTCGATCACGCCACCATTGTCCAGGGCCGGCGCGATCACTTGCATGCCCTTTTTGTGCACGTACGGTCGGCGACCGAGCGCTCTTGTGCGCTATCGTCCGCCCATGAGCGGAGCCGATGATCTCCTCCGGCGGATCGAGACCACTCCGGAGCTGGCCCGGCTGCTGATGTGGCCGGGTGACTTCGACATCGAACGTCGTGACCCTGTCGAGCAGTTGCGGCTGCCGTCCGGACTGTCGCTGACGCCGATAGCCGGAGACGCCAGTGGTGGCACCTACTTCCTGTGTGGAACGCCCGGCACCACGCGCCCGGTCCTGTACGCCGATTCCGAGGGCCAGGCCACCTTGGTGGCCGCCGACCTGGAGGAGGCGCTCACGCTGGTCGCGGCGTTCCCCTATTGGCAGGACATGCTGCACGGACATTCAGCCGAGGAGCTGGAGGAGGAGATCCGTGACGACGACCCCGACTACGCGGACGCGCACGCCGAACTCGTCGGCCTTCTCGGCCTCACCCCGCCCACGGCGGAGGATGCGGTCACGCGACTGCGGGCCTCGGCGGCCCGCACCGTTCCCGACTTCCTGCCCGTCGCGCTCCACGACGAGGGCGAAAGCGTCTACGAACCGATGTGGACGCCGGGTCGTCGGCCCGTCTGAGGGACCGTAGGGCCGCTCCCGTGTTCACGGTGCGGTCCTGCACTTCGGCCACCGCCGACCACGAGGGGAACCATGCAAGCGGACATCGCGACTCAGCTGATCACGGCGTCCGCCACGCTGGGCGGTGTGGTCATGACCCTGCTCGCGAACGCGTTCCTCGAGCGCCGGCGGGCACGCGACGGCCAACGGCTCGAAACCCATCGCGTCAGCTCAGAGCACGCCAAGTGGTTACGCGAAGAGCGGCACAGGGCGTACGGCGGCATGGCCATCGCCGCTGAAGAGGTCCAGCAGTGGATGCGCAGCGACCTGCTCGAAGTCGCGGCTACAGGCGACGAGACCACGCGCGAACAGGCCGCGGCCCGGTGGAAGCTCCTTCGGACCGAGCTGCGCAAGGCGTACGACCAGGTCGCCATCTTCGGAGCGGACGAGGCCCGGGCGGAGGCGCTCACCCTGTGGCGGACGGCGCGCAACACGGGGAACGACTACCTCTTTCCCTCGACCGACCATCCCGCTCCCGAGGAGCCGGTCCGGGCGATCAGGGAGGGTGTGGCCCGGCTCGGTGTCGCAGGCGAGGCGTTCCTGGACGCATGCCGGAAGGACCTGCAGGGCGACGCGGTCCGCTGATCGGCTAGCGGCTCCACTCCCCCTGGTCGAGCCGCCGCAGCTGCCCGACCAGGAGATGCAGCAACGCTTGAGGATCTTCCAGGTGGGGGTCGTGTCCCGTCGGCATGGACGCCTCCCGCACCGACGCCGACGTACGCGTGGCCGATTCGAGCTGCCGCCGCGTCCAGAGGCAGTAGGCGTCCCACGCGGGGACCAGATGTTCGGGGAACATGCCCGCGAAGGCCGACGAGTCACCGCTGACGACGAGCAGCGGACAACGCGCACCGCGATAGACGGCGAACAGGTCCAGGGCGTCTATCTCACGCATGACCTGGAGGAACGACTCAGGCAGGCCCCGGCCCATCTCC
Organism: Planotetraspora kaengkrachanensis; assembly: GCF_016862895.1. Taxonomy (GTDB): domain Bacteria; phylum Actinomycetota; class Actinomycetes; order Streptosporangiales; family Streptosporangiaceae; genus Planotetraspora; species Planotetraspora kaengkrachanensis. The sequence goes on from NZ_BONV01000001.1 coordinate 509,566, forward strand.
GCCAGGAACGCCGTCATCTCCCTGCAGGCGCGTTCCGCGGAATCCTCCAGGCCGTGGAACTGGTCAGGCCGGGTCGGGTTTCCGTGGCCGTCGAGGTTGACCGCCAGCGGGCACTCCGGATGTTCCTTCGCCCACAGCGCGGCGACCATGCCCCCGAGGGAATGCCCGATGATCATTGGCCGGCGAAGGCCGTACCCCTCGGCGACGGCGGCGACGTCGGTGAGCACCTCTCGCCAGGACCACGGCGCCCGTCCGGACTCACCGTGGCCGCGGAGATCCATGGACACCGGGTGGAATCCCTCGCCGACGAGCAGCCCCGCGAAGGCGTCCCAATCCCTGCGCGTCCGCCCGCCCCCATGCAGCAGGAGGACGTCCCTGCCCTGCCCGCCGTGGTCTTCTGCCGCCATCGGCACTCCCCCGGCCGTGAACTTCCTCATCAACGGTCCTGTCTCCTGGAGGTCAGCGCATGACGCAGAACTCGTTGCCCTCGGGGTCGGCCATCGTCACCCAGTCCTCGTACTCGGCCAGCACCCGCGCGCCGAGCCCGACCAGCCTCCGGACCTCCGCGGCCGGGTCGTCGGCCGTCAGATCCAGATGCATCCGGTTCTTGACGACCTTCTCCTCGGGCACGAGCGAGAAGAAGAACCGCGGCCTGACCCCCGGGCCCGCCTCGACCAGCACGTTCGGATCGTCTTCCGGATCGTCGATGCCGTCGCCGCGCAGGCGTTCCAGCTCGGCCTGGTCGTACGGCGCCACCTGGTAGCCGTCGAGCGCCGCCGCCCAGAACCGGGCCAGCGAGGCCGGATGCCGGGAGTCGACCACGACGTCGTGAATTCGTGCCATGAGATCACCTGCTCGCAAAGTCGCCCGAAGCCACCGGGCCGCCGTCGTTCCAGCCGTTCGGACTACTCGTCGCCGGGGTCGCCGAGCATGGCGCCGAGTTGTTTACTGGTTTCCGCGAGTTCGGCGAGGACCTCCTCCGACGGATCACTCCGCGCGATCGACTCCAGCTCGGTCAGGACAGCGCGCATGGCGACGACCCCCGGCCCTGTCGCGTCCGCGGTCGTCCCGGCCTCCTCGGCCGCCTGCTCGTCCATCGCGTTCTGCAACCACGCGGCCGACCGCAGGCAGCGCACGCGCGGCGTGACGGCGCCCATCTCCTCCCAGAGCCTGGCGGCGCGCCGGTAGGCCGCCAGAGACTCCTGGCCCTGACCGGCGTCCCGGAGCGCCTCCGCCGCCGCCCAGGCCAGCTGGGCATGGGGAACCTGGTTCTCCGGGTCGTCCTGGAGCAGTCGCGCGGCCTCGAGGTACTGCTCGGCGGCCTCATGGTGACGGTCGACGGCGCACAGTGAGTCGCCGTACTGCTTGCGGGTGGTCGCGATGCCGTACGTGTCGTACGGGACCTCCACCCTCGGCATGGCCTCCTCGAACAGCGCGGCGGCCTCGGCGTGCCGTTCGAGGACGTGATAGGCGCGCGCGGCCGTGAAGGTGTTGTGCAGGGTGTCGGGCTCGGACAGGCCGTCCCAGCGTGCGGCGGCGGCGAGCGCCGCGGCGACGAGGTCGAGCTCGCGGCCCTCCTGGCGGGAGATCACCTCGACGAGCAGGGAGCTGAGATGCGCGGCCTGTTCGCGGTCGATGAGGCCGCCGCCGTACTCGATCGCCTGCGTGACGAGATCCTCGGCCGACTTGACGTCGCCGTCCTCGAGGGCGAGCTGAGCCAGCATGCCCGCGGGGGTGGGGGCGAACCACGGCTGCCCGGCGTCGACGTAGCCGGTCATGGCGGACCGCAGGTGCGCGCGGGCGGCGTCCCGGTCCTCCAGCCGGAAGCAGAGCTGGGCGAGCATGTCGTGATATCGGCACGCGCGGTCGGCGACGCCGAGCTCCGCGGCCAGGGCGACTTCGGCCTCGATCAGCGCGCGCGCCGCCGCCACCTCGGCGGCCGGCGGGTCCTCGTGCCGCGCGAGAGCGTTCATCGCGTTGAACGGCCCGCCCTTGCGCACGGCCACGTACTCGGCGGGCGTCAGCGTCCCGGCCGCGTACTCACGTTCCGCTTCCGCGATCACGGCCGCGAGCGACGTCTCCGCCGCGGCCGGGTCGCCGGTCACGAGCAGCGCGACGGCGGCGACCGCCCGCGCCTCCAGCGCGTCCGCGGTGCGGGTCGCCCGCGCGAACCGCTCCGCGGAGCTCAGTAGCAGGTCACGGGCCCGGCCGGGGTCGGTGCCCATGAGATCGCCCGCCCTGGTGCGCTCGATCTCTGCGACGACGTCCTCCGGCAACTCCGCGCCGCTGTCCGCGATCCGGGTCCAGGCCTGCTCGGCGTGGGGATGGCGGGCAGTGGTCAGTCGACGCGCCTCGGCGACCATCTCGTCCAGAGTCGTTCCGGTCGCTGTTCCGGTCGCTGTTCCGGTCGCGGCGGCCGGAGACGCCGCCTCGGACGGCCCCGCGCCCGGCAACGTCAGCGGGACGCCGAGCGGCAGCCGTTCGAGCAGCGGCTCCTGAGCGAGCCTGCGGGCCAGGCGCTCGCTGTAGGCGGTGGTGCCGTTGCGCGCGTCGTAACGGGCGGACAGGTCGCCGAGCTCTCGCTCCAGCGTGGCGAGCATGGACTCGACCGTGCCTGCGCCGACGGCCACGTCCCCGTGGCCGAGCGCGACCAGGCGGCGGAGCAGGACGGCGGCGCCCGCCAGGAACCCGGCCCGCTGGGACACGTCCTCGTGCTGGTCGGTGACCCAGGCCGCGTGCTCGGAGAAGATCTCGAGCCCGCGCGCCTCGTTGCCGGACAATGCGCAGAACTCCAGATGCCTGCCCACGGACCCGCGAAGGCTGACGTTGTGACGGACGAGGCGGTACCCCTTGAGGAAGGCGCCGCGCGCCTCCTCGACGCGCCCGGTGCGCAGGTAGGGCAGCAGCGACTGCGCCAGCACATGGTGCGGCTCCTCCGCGCAGACCAGCTCGCCCTCGAGCACCGGCGCCCAGAAGTCCAGCGCGCCGTCGTCGTCGCCGACGGTCGTCCGCCACCAGCCCCAGGTGTTGCGCTCGCACGCGTCGCAGTCGGCCATCTCGTCGCGGGGCGCGGTGATGGACGCCTCCATCGCGGTGGCGGCGCCCTCGTCGTCGCCGACGAGCTCGGCCAGCTGCGCGCGGAGCGCCAGCACCGGCCGGGCGCTGAACCCGCGCTGCCGGTAGCGGCCGTCCAGCTCGTCGAGCCAGCGGTACGCCGTCGCGAGCGGAACCGACGGGTTGTTCACCAGGTTGGCGGTCATCCACTTGAGCGTCCAGTGGATGGAGTGCGACCACCCGCCCACCTCCGCCGGGTGGTCGTCGTAGATGCGCAGGAGCCGCCCGAAGGCCACGGGCATGCGGTCGCGTTCGCCTCCGTAGGCGTACGACTTGATCAGGTAGAGCAGCACCTCGGCCTCGAGGCCCCGGTCCTCGGCGCCGCGGGCGGCCGCCGCGAGCGTCTCGAGGCGTTCGGCCTTCAGCCGGCCGTCGGGAAGCGTGTGGCTCTCGCCGAGCCCGGCGCTGATCTCTGCGACGTTCATGCCTTGCCATCCTCTTCGGCGGATTCGGTCACGTTGTGGGAGGCCCAGCCGAGCAGCTCGTCGAAGGCCCGGTTGAGCAGCGCGGTGTCGACCGGCCGCAGCGGTCTGTGGGTCATCAGCAGGGCCTGGCCGTACAGGGCCTCGATCGCGGAGACGAGCAGCGTCCGGTCGCGGATGGCCGCGAGCCGGCGCACGACGGGGCTGCGGTGGTTGAGCACGAGCTGCGCGCGCGGCTCGGCCGACTTGAGCGCGCCGAGGATCTCCGCCCAGAGGTCGTCCGCGTCGGCCTCCGTCTCCGCCCGGGTGCGTTCGTTGCGCGCCGCACGGCTGTCCAGGTGCAGGGCGGACACCGACGCGGGGAAGAAGGCGCGGAGGATCACGTCGCATCCCAGCGGATCGAGCGTGGAGCGGGCCGTCGCGAGGAACCCGGCCATCGCGAGTTCGTCGGCGCCCTCCACCGGATCGAGGGCGGCGGTGACCACGTCGGCGCCGAGCTCCTCGACCGCCACGCCGGGCATGACCTCAGGGAGCAGGGCGACCAGCTCGCTCTCGTAGGTGTAACCGCCGTTGACGACTCCGACGCCCTGGGCGGACGCGATCGTCGCGATCTGGCGGAACTCCTCGACGGTGGGCGTCACCCGGACCACGGGGTGCTTCCTCGCGAACTCCGCCAGGGTGACGCGCCCGTCGGTCGTCTCGAAGACGAGGTACGGCAACATGATCCGGAACAGGTCCCTGTCGTGCCGCGCCAGCGCCTTGACCCCGAGACTGTGGACGGTCAGGAACGCCGCCAGGCGCCCCGGATCCTGGGCGGCCAGCCCGGTGAGCCAGTCTCGCACCCGGGCGCCGAGGGCCTCGCGGACCGCCGCAAGCGTCTCGTCCTCGTACAACCCCTCGCGCGAGGCGGTCGGCCGGAGCGTGTCCGTGTCGATGACGCAGCGGACGAAGAACGCCCAGTCAGGCAGCAGGCCGGTCGTCGCGTCGCTGAGCAGCATGCCCTTGAGGTACACGCGGTGCCGGCCGCTGTCGGCCGGGTTGGCGGCACGCGGAAGCACGTACGCGGCACCTCGCACTCCCGCCAGCTCGACGTCGAGCTCGACGACGTCGAGCGCGGTGAAGCCGAGCACCTGCGCGCCGTACTCGATCAGTGCCGACCTGCGGGCCGCGGGCGAGGAGTAGGTCCTGTCCCACACCGGAACGCCGTCGGTCGTCCTTGTGGTCCGCCCGTCCGCCTCGACCGTCACCTCGTACGGCAGCAGCGCGCCGAAGTCGCGGGCGAGCTCTGCCACGAGTTCGGGCGCGAACCAGCGTTCCGCCCCGGGCCTCGGCGTCAGGCGCACCGTCGTCCCCGGTTCCGCGCGCTCACCGGGGTCGAGGCGCCGGACCGAGTACGTGCCGTCGGACGCGGCCAGCCATTCGACGCCCGGCTCCTCGGGATCCGTGGCCGCGCGCGTGAGCACCTGGATCCGCTCGGCGACGGTGAAGCAGGCGAGCAGGCCGATGCCGAACTGCCCGAGGAACTCCCTGCGGGCGCCCTCGAGATCGTCGCGCTTGGACGAGCGGCCGATGGTCGCGAGGAACCGGTGGACGTCGGCCTCGGTCAGGCCGATCCCCGGATCGTCGACGCGCAGCCCCGACGGATCCACGGCGATCCGGATGGCCGTGGGCGCGGTGGGGTCGATCCGCCGCCGCGCGGTCACCGCGTCGACCGCGTTCTGCAGCAGTTCCCGCACGTAGACGCGCGGACTCGAGTACAGGTGGTGCGACAGGAGATCGACGAGACCACGCAGATCAACCTGGAACGAATGCGACTTGGCCGACTTATCGTCCAACATGGCGACGATCGTAGCGGCGGTCGGCGAAGCGATTCGATCAATATCGTGTGGTCCCGCCGATCGATCGCGGCGGGCGCGCCGATTCTGCGTCTATTCTGAGGACGAACGTCGATTCGCCGATGGCCCGGGCGTGCCGCTGAAAGCGCCCTTGTTCATGTGTGTTCATCTCCACGCGGGAGACGCCCGCGATTCCCGATGAGCGGGCCCGCCGTACGGGTCCGGACCCGCAAGGATCTCAGAAGCGAGCGCCGGCGCCGCCCGCCCCGCTGCCTCGACCACCTGATCGCCGCACCCCTGTGGCCGATGCACGGCGCCAACCTGGGGACCCTCCTGCGCACCTGCGACGCCGTCGGAGCCTGCCTGGCCGTACCCCGCTTCCCCTGGGTGCCGGAAGCGCTCGAACGCGGGAACACGCTGCGCCGGCCCGCCTGCGTGCACTGGGTGGGCGACCCCCTGCGCTGGCTGGAACGCCGGCGTGAGGCGGGTCGTCACGTGATGGGGGTCGAACTGGCCGAGGAGGCGGTACGGCTGGCCGACCTGCCGATGGCCCGCAGGCCGACGATCGCGGTCCTCGGCCACGAACGCGAGGGCATCCCGCCGGAGGCGCTCGGCCTCCTCGACGCCGTCGTGGAGATCCCGATGATCGGCACGGGCGCCAGCCTCAACGTCGCGGTCGCGGGCTCGCTCGTCCTGTACAAGCTCGCCGGGTTCGCATGAGACCGGCAGGCGGACCGGCGGCGGGAGGACCGCCGGTCCGCCTGCCCGGCGCGAATCCCGCTAGGCGACCTCGACGCTCTCCAGGACGCCGAGCGCGTCGGGCACCAGGACGGCGGCCGAGTAGTACGTCGTGACCAGGTACGACGCGATCGCCTTGTCGCCGATGCCCATGAAGCGGACCGACAGCCCCGGCTGGTACTCGTCGGGCAGGCCGGTGCGGTGCAGGCCGACGACCCCCTGGTCGGCCTCCCCCACCCGCATGACCATGATCGAGCTGAGGCCTTCACGGCTGACCGGGATCTTGTCGCACGGCAGGATCGGCACTCCCCGCCACCCCATCACCCTGGAGCCCCCGAAGTCCACGGTGTCGGGGTAGACGCCCCGGCAGTTGCACTGCCGGGCGAAGGCCGCGATGGCCGCGGGATGCGCCACGAAGAACTGCGACTTCCTTCGCCTGCAGAGCAGTTCGTCGAGGTCGTCGGGGGTGGGCGGGCCGGTCCGGGTGTGGATCCGCTGAGCGAGGTCCGCGTTGTGCAGCAGACCGAACTCACGGTTGTTCACCAACTCGTGCTCCTGCCGCTCCCGCAACGCCTCGATCGTCAACCGCAACTGCTGCTCGGTCTGATTCATCGGCTCGTTGTACAGATCCGCCACCCGCGAATGCACCCGCAAAATCGTCTGAGCCACACTCAGCTCATACTCACGCGGCGACACCTCGTAATCCACGAACGTCCCCGGCAACGTCACCTCCCCCACATGCCCCGCCGCCAACTCGATCCCGGCCTCGCCGTGCTTGTTCTGGGGTGCGCGGGCGTCGGCCGCGGCCCGCCGGAGATGCGCCTGCAGCGCCTCCGACCGGTCGCGCACCTCCTGGAACTCCCCCAGCGAGAGGATCAGGACGACGCAGGGGGTGATGGCCGTCGCGGTGAACCCCCACCTCATGGCGGGCCCGGTCAGCGCCTGCTGCCCGAGGTGGTCGCCGTCGGCCAGGACCCGCAGTTCCCTGCTCCGCCCGTACTCCCCCGCGGCCGTCGCGTCGGCCCTGCCGTGCGCGAGCAGGACCACCCCGTCCACCGGTGTGTCCGCGGACACGATCCGCTCGCCGGGCTGGAACTCGTGCTGGACGAACCGCTCCGCGAGTTCGCCCAGCACGCCGTCGCCGGGGAAGCCCCGCAGCGCGGGCAACTCCCCCAGGGTCGCGGGGACGACGTCGATCCGCGACCCCGTGGAGACGAACGCCACGCGCCCCGACCCGGGCCGGTGGGTGAGCCGGCGGTTGACCCGGTAGGCGCCGCCGCTCACCTCGACCCAGGGCAGCGCGCGCAGCAGATGACGGGAGGTGATCTCCTGCATCTGCGGCGCCGACTTCATCGTCGACGCCAGATTGCGCGCGGCGGCGGTGCCGAGACTCAGGGCAGGGCTCGGAACGGGATCCTCCGTGCCGTGCACGCTCATGCGCACACCGCCGTTCCCGCGCCGGGACGCGCGCAGCCGACGAGACCGGCCAGCCGGGCCGTCGCCGTCCCGACTCCGCCCGGTACGCCGACCGGCCGCGCCGCCGGAAGGCGTGCCAGCTCGGATTCCACGTAACGGCTGGTCTCCCGGTGCCACAGGAGGACGGCGGCCATCCAGTCCTTCAGCTCCTCCGCATAGTCCGTGAGGACCTGTCTCGCGTCGGCGTCCAGGTCGTGGTCGTCGAACAGGACGGGCAGCTCCGCCGCGACGAGGTGCTCGAACTGCCGCATGCGCGACGCCATCAGGTCGGCCACGATGCCGGCCGCCCGCTGCGCGTCGCAGCCGAAGAAGCTCTGCACGACGAGCACGCAGTTGTGCAGCTCACCTTCGAACTGGATCTCCTTCTGGTACGAGAAGAGGTCGTTGACGAGGCAGGCGTAGTCGGCGGACGCGTTCTCGAGTCCCAGGATCGTGCGGGTCCGGTAGACCTCCCCGGGCACGTGCCGGCCGTGCGCGAGGCGGGCCAGAGCCCTGGTGAGGTCCGACCCGAAGGTCAGCCGCCGCATCTCCATGTAGTCGATCGGATCGGGGATCCTGTTCTGGAGGTGGTTGGCCAGCTCCCACAGCCAGCTCCCGGTCATCTGCTCGACCGCGGCGCGGAACAGGCCGCGTCCCTCGGAGGTCATGGACGACGCGGTCCGCGCCCACAGGTCCCCGAGGGCACGTTCAACCGGATTCGCCGGGTCGGGCGTGACACCGAGGTCCAGCGGCATGAACAGCGGCAGCCGCCCGGTGAACACCCGCGCGCCCGCCATGTCCCCGGACGGCCCGAAGACCGCGGGGAAGTAGTCGTCGGCGTAGGTCCCCCAGGTGAGCCACTGGGCCGACAGGGCCAGCTCCTCGCCGGGCGCGTCGGGATCTATCCCGGCGGCGCACAGCGCGAAGTCGAAGCCCTCGTTCTTCCTGGCGGTCCACAGGCCGGCCCCCGCGAGCTGCGGCAGCGGATCGTAGAAACCGATCCGCGCCGCCCATTCCCAGCTCTCGCGCCGCGCCACGTCCAGGTGCGGGTTCACCTCGACGTCGTACGGCATGACGATCTCGGGCAGCGGCAGCGGTCCCACGTCCTGGTAGGGGACGTGGGTGTGGTTTCGTGGGCCGCCGGCCCCGGTCATCCCCGCCGTCAGCCTGATCCGCGCGGCCGAGGTCCCCAGCCCCGTGGGGCCGCCGAGCACGGGCTCGCCGGCGGCGCCGCCGTTCATGTACCGGCTGGAGCGCATGTGCCACTCGTGGCCGCCGGACTGCCAGTCCTGCAGCCCCTTGACGTACGCGAGGACGGCGAGGCGCTCCCCGGGATCGAGCGCGTGCTCGTCGAAGAGGGGGGACAGCTCCGTGAGGGTCGTGTTCTCGAACTGGTGGAGCCGCGAGGTGAGCAGGTCGTTGACGGCGTCGGCGGCCTGCTGCGTGCTGAGGCCGAGGAAGCGCTCGAACACCAGGACGCCGTTGCTGAGCTCCCCCTCCTCCTCGACCTCGCGCTGGTAGGAGAACAGGTCGTTGCGCAGATGCACCGCGTCGGAGAAGGCGTCCCTGAGCACGCACAACGGCCGGGTCCGCGCCACCCGGGCCGGGATCTGGGCGCCGACGGCGTGCTCGACGAGGTTGGCCGACCAGGGCGCCCCGCCGACCCGGCGCCGCATCTCGATGTACTCCATCGGGTTGGCGACCCGGCCCGCGTTGATGTTGGACAACTCCCACAGGGACTCGTCGAGCAGGTTCTCCGTGCTCTCGACGAAGCGCATCCGCCAGTCCACGGACATGCCGGGCACCGTCCTGGTCCACAGGTCGGCGAGGCCCCGTTCCACCGGGTTCGCCGGCTCGGGCATGTCCGACCCGGGGTCGGCGGGCATGAAGGCCGGGAGCCTGTCCAGGTACTCCTTCGCGCCGTCGGTGTCCCCGCTGCGTTTGAAGAGCTCCAGGAAGTGGTCGTCGAAGAAGAACACCCACACGTACCAGTCGGTGATGAGGTCGAGCTCGGGGGCGGGGGCGTCCGGATGCGTGTAGGCGCACATCAGCCCGTAGTCCATGGCGTCGAGCTGCTCCTCGTCCCAGACGCCGAGTTCGGGGTCGAGCATGCCCATGCCACGAGCCCATCGCTTCGTGTGCGCCCGGGCCGTCTCCAGATGGGGATTGAGCCTGGCCGGATACGGCACGTAGAAGTCGGGAAGCGTGAAGGGTTGCATCGTCCGCTAGCCGATCTCGACGCTCTCGAGGACGCCCAGGGCGTCGGGCACCAGGACGGCGGCCGAGTAGTACGTCGTGACCAGGTAGGAGATGATCGCCTTGTCGCTGATGCCCATGAAGCGGACCGACAGCCCCGGCTGGTACTCGTCGGGCAGGCCGGTGCGGTGCAGGCCGACGACCCCTTGCTCGGCCTCCCCCACCCGCATCGCCATGATCGAGCTCAGCCCGCGGTCGCTGACCGGGATCTTGTTGCACGGCAGGATCGGCACGCCTCGCCAGGCCGGGACCCTGTTGCCGTTCAGCTCCGTGCTCTGCGGGTACAGGCCCCGGCTGTTGCACTCCCGCGCGAAGGCCGCGATCGCCTTCGGGTGGGCGAAGATGAAGGCCGGCTCCTTCCAGACCTTGGCGAGCAGGGCGTCCATGTCGTCGGGGGTGGGCGGTCCGGTCCGGGTGTGGATGCGCATCCCCAGATCCGCGTTGTGCAGCAGACCGAACTCACGGTTGTTCACCAACTCGTGCTCCTGCCGCTCCCGCAACGCCTCGATCGTCAACCGCAACTGCTGCTCGGTCTGATTCATCGGCTCGTTGTACAGATCCGCCACCCGCGAATGCACCCGCAAAATCGTCTGAGCCACACTCAGCTCATACTCACGCGGCGACACCTCGTAATCCACGAACGTCCCCGGCAACGTCACCTCCCCCACATGCCCCGCCGCCAACTCGATCTCCGCCTCGCCGTGGGCGTTGGCGGCCCGGTGGGCGCCCGACCGGAGGTCCGCGAGGTGGGCGCGCAGCTCGGGCGACTGGGCGGCGACGTCCTGGAACGCCTCACGCGTCATGATCAGCACCGTGCACGGGGTGATGGCCTTCACGGTGAAGTCCCAGGTCTCCGACTCCTCCGTGAGGAGCTGCTCGCCGAAGTGGTCGCCGTCCGCCAGGACCGCCAGGGTCGACTCGTGCCCGTACGCGCCCGCCCCCAGCTTGTTCACCTTGCCGTGGGCGATCAGGACCACCTGGTCCACCGGGGTGCCCGCGGAGACGATCACCTCGTCCGGCTCGAACTCACGCTGGACGAAGCGCCGGGCCAGCGCCGACAGCACATCGGTGTCGTCGAACCGCCGAAGTGCCGCGAGCTCGCAGAGCTCGGCCGGGATGACCCTGACCTCCGCGCCCGTGGAGACGAACGTGATCCGCCCGTCCCCCACGCCGTAACTGAGCCTCCGGTTCACCCGGTACGCCCCGCCGACCACCTGCACCCAGGGGAGCACCCGGAGCAGATGACGTGAGGTGATCTCCTGCATCTGCGGCACCGACTTGGTCGTCGTCGCCAGATTCCGCGCGGCGGCAGTGCCCAGGCTCAGCTGCGACTGCTCACCCGTGGGAGCTGCTTCGGTCATGACGAGATCACCTTTTCTCTCGTGGTGGGAACGACCGGGGCCCAGGCGTGGCCCCGGCGAGTACTACCGGCTCCGGTCGCGGAGCCCAGGGGGAAGGGAGAACGTCAAGGTCTCCTCGGCGAGGGTGACCGAGGTGGTGTCGGCGAATCCGCGGACGGCGAGCCATTCGAGCAGCTCGGCGACGAGGTGCTCGGGGACCGAGGCGCCGGAGCCGACGCCGACGGTCTCCACCCCGTCGAGCCAGCGCTCGTCGGCGTCGAGGGCGCGGTCGACCAGGTGGGCGGCGCCGGCGCCCGCGCCGAGGGCGACGTCGACCAGCCGCCGGGAGTTGGAGGAGTTCGCCGAGCCGACCACGATGACGAGCTGGCACCGGGCCGCGATGGCGGCCACGGCCTCCTGCCGGTTCTGGCTCGCGTAACAGATGTCGTCGCTGGGCGGGTCGATCAGGCCGGGGAACCGCTCGCGCAGGCGGGCGACGGCGCTCATCGTCTCGTCGACCGCCAGCGTGGTCTGCGACAACCAGCTCACCGGCGCGTCCCCGGGAAGGCTGACGTCGTCGGGCAGTGCGGGATCGACGACGTGGATCCGGTCGGCGGCCTCGCCGAGCGTCCCCTCGACCTCCTCGTGCTCGGCGTGGCCGATCAGCAGAATCCGGTGGCCCGCCTCAGCGAACCTGACGGCCTCCTTGTGGACCTTGGTGACGAGCGGGCAGGTGGCGTCGACGGCTCGCAGCCCTCGCCGGTCGGCCTCCCGCCTGACCGCCGGGGAGACCCCGTGCGCGGAGAAGATGACCATCGCGCCGTCCGGAACCTCGTCGAGCTCCTCGACGAACACGGCGCCCCGCCGGGTCAGGTCGCCCACGACGAAGGTGTTGTGCACGATCTGCCTTCTGACGTAGATCGGCGGCCCGTGCCGCCGTAAGGCCTCCTCCACGGTGGTGATGGCTCGTTCGACGCCCGCGCAGTAGCCACGCGGGGCAGCCAGCAGTACACGCCCCATGAACTGGTTCCCCTTATCCGGTTTATCGGGCTTACCTGGGCTTACCTGAGCTGACCGGCGTTACGGATCTCCGGTGGTCCGGAGGGTCATCGGGTGCGGTTGATCAGTCCGTCCGCCAGGGCCGCCAGGCCGCTTCCGGTCACGGGGCAGATCGGCGCGGCGTGCAGGACTCCGAGGGCGTCGCGGGCACGTTCCTCGATCATCAGCTCGACCCGCGCCAGGGCCCCGGTGGCCACCACGATCTCCCGCAGCTCCGCCGCCCGCTGCTCGGTCAGCTCGGCGTTGCCGTGCCACGCACGGAGATGGTCGGCCTCGCCGGGCGACGCGTGCTGGAACGCGTGGGCGATGAGGATCGTGTGCTTGCCCTCTCTCAGGTCGTCGAGCACCGACTTGCCGGTCACGGCCGGGTCGCCGAACATGCCGAGGACGTCGTCGCGGAGCTGGAAGGCCTCGCCCAGCGGAAGGCCGATCTGGGAGTAGGTCTCGAGAAGAGCGGGCTGGGCTCCGGCCAGGGCTCCGCCGATCTGCAGCGGGCGCTCGACGGTGTACTTGGCCGTCTTGTAGCGGATCACCGTCAGCGCCTGCTCGACCGAGGACAGGTCGCGGACCTGGGCGAGGATGTCGAGGTACTGACCCGTGATCACCTCGGTGCGCAGCCGGTCGAACAGCCCGCGCGCGGTGCGCAGGCGAGCCGGATCGACGTCGCCGGCCGACAGCAGCTCGTCGGACCAGGCCAGCGTGAGGACGCCCATCAGGATCGCCGCCGCCCGCCCGAACGACCTCGCCCCCGGCCCCTCGTGCATGCCCGCCAGGCTGCGGTGCATGGTGGGGCTGCCGCGGCGCAGCTCGCTGCCGTCCATGATGTCGTCGTGGATGAGCAGGCCCGCGTGGCACAGCTCGAGGGCGGAGGCCGCCGAGATGATCTGGTCGCACTCCTCGCCGCCCGCGCCCCGCCATCCCCAGTAGCACAGCAGGGGGCGGATCCGCTTGCCTCCGCCCAGGATGAACCGGCGCAGGAGGCGGTATGCCCTGACCACCTCCGGGTCGGAGACCGGCGCGTCGTGGGCGTCGAGGAACCTCTCCAGATGGTGGTCGACCAGCCCCCGCACCCGCTCGGCTGTACGCGTGCTCGACGCCTGCTCGGTTCCCACCGTCATGGCTCGCCCTCCTCGAAGAAGATCCGATGCACACAGCAAGCTATTGACTGACTACGGAAAGTTGAAGATTCCATTCCGAAGAACGGAACATGTCATGACCGGCCCGCGACTACCGAGAGTGGTGTTACGTTGCCGGGGGTAGTCATGCTTCTGCTCCGCTGATCCATGGGCTGATCCATGGGGCTGATCCGCGCCAGGAGCATGCCTTCTCATCACCGGACGGGTGCCGAGCGAAGAATGCCGCGAAGCGTAGTCGACGAGGAACCACCACTGTCACGACATCTGATGCCTGACCAGCCGAGCAGTCTGGAGAAGGCCATAACGATCATCACGTCGCTGAGCACGGCTCTTCAGCCGGTGAGCCTGGCGGAGTTGTCGAGGAGGACGGGCCTGCCGAAGACCACCGCCCATCGTCTGCTCGGCGTGCTGTGCAGGAAGGGGTTCGCCAGGCGGATCGGCATCGACTACGCCATCGGAGATCAGCTGATCAGCCTGGCCGGCCCCGGGACGCGGACCATTCCCGGCACCCGGCGCGTCGTCCTGCCGTACATGATCCGCTTATACGAGCTGACGCGTCAGACGGTGAACCTGGCCGTCTCCCGGGGGCTGGAGGTGGCCTACGTCGAGCGCGTCTACGGTCACACGCGGGTGAGCTCGCCCTCGGACGACGTCGACCGGGCGCCCCTGCACTGCACCGCCACGGGCAAGGTGCTTCTCGCGTTCAACAACGAGCTGAGCGCGAGCTTCCGCGAGGTCGGCGCCATGCAGAGGATGACCCGCAGGACGCTCGCCGGGCCGGGCGCCCTCGATCGTGAGCTCCAAACGGTGCGGCGCAGCGGCATCGCGTTCTCGCGTGAGGAGTTCGCCGAAGGCGTGGCCTGCGCCGCGGCCCCCGTCTTCGGGCCCGACGGCAGGATCTGCATGGCGGTGGGCGTGGCGGGGCCGTCGGTGAGCGCCGTCACCCCTGAGGTCGCGGGAATGGTCAGGAAGACGGCGCACGCCATATCCGCGAGCATCACCCGGTCGATCGCCGGGATGGCGGGCAGGGCGAAGGCCGACGGCCCCGGCGTCTCCCTCCTTTGACGGGTCCGATGAGACGTCAGACTCCTTCGGCGAGTCCGATGAGACGTCAGAGTCCTTCGGCGGATCCGATGAAAGGTCCGACGCGGCGCCCGGCCTCGATCGTCTCCCGCACTCCGCAGAGGGCAATTTTCCCCACTGGTTGAGCAACTTCAGGAAAGAAGCCCGGCGCCGCGAACGGTCATCCTGCTGTCGTGCCTTCTCGCACCGACTCCCGGCCCGCGTACCGCGGGGCCGCGCCGCTGCCGGCGCACCCCGCACTGAGCGCGCCGGAAACGGCCTCCGCGCCCGCTCCGGGCCGCGCCCAGCCGGTGCTGGGTCTCGCGGGGCTGACGTTCGTGATCCCGCTCTCCTTCCTGATCGCCTTCGGCGCGGGAGGCGCGGAGGCGTCGCTGCGGGTGCTGGGGCCGCTCACCACGTTCGCGTTGCCGGCCGTCGCGATGATCGCGTTCTGGTGGGAGGACTGGCCGGGCAGCGCGCTGCGCGCCGGTTGGTCCGGTCTCACCGACACGCTCATCGTGGTCGTGGCCGGAGCGTGCCTCACCGTGATCGGCCAGGCCGTCGTGAGCGGGCTCGATCCGGGGGTGCTCCTGGACGCCCAGCCGGGCGCCGGGCACGTCCCGACGTTCCCGAGCACGATGCCGCTGGCCGTCGGCGTGTTCACTGCCATCCTCCAGTTGACGCTGGTGACGGAGGGCTGGCCGCTTCGCGGTCTCGGCCGTTTCCGGTCCGGCCTCGCGGCCGTGGTCCTGTGCTACGTGGCCGGCACCGCCGGATACCTGCTCCTCGTCGACGTGGACGACGCGGCGGCGGCCGGGACGTCGCTGCAGGACCCGGGCGGGCCGTTCACCGCGGGGGTCTACGGCGCCTGGCTGACGGCTCTCGGCGTCTGGCAGATTGTGTTCTTCGTGGCCCTGCGCGGCAGGCCGTTCACCGCCATCCGGCGGCGCGGCCCGCGACTGGCCGCCGGCAACGTGGCGGTGATCCTCCTCGGCTGGGCGACCTACGCGGTGCTGCGCCACCCGCTCGGATGGGAGACCGACCGGATCACGGCGGTCTGCGGTAGCGTGATCACCGCCGTCCTCATTGTGGGGATGCTCTTCGAGGCCTGGCCCGCGACCAGGCTGCGGCCGCTGCCCGGCCGCACCTGCGCCCTGGTTCTCATGGGCGCCGTCGCGGCCCTGCTGTACTGGGCGCTGTCCGCGTACGCGCGGGGCGTCGGCTGGCGGCACGCGACGCCCGACGAGTGGGTGACGTTCGCGGCCCTCAACGGCATCGGCGCGGGAATCATCCTGCATGTCGCCATCTGGCGGCGCTGGCCGGTGATCACCGGACCCGCCGGGCACGCCGATGGAACACGACCGCCCGCAGAAGGGCGGCCAGAAGAAAGGGAACCGACATGACGTACGAGGTCGAGCCGGCGGTCCAGGCGTTGCTGGACGCCGCGAACGAGGGCGACCTCGCCGCGTTCCTCGCGGGCTTCACCGATGACGGCGTCGTCGACGACTGGGGCCGCGAGTTCCGCGGGGCCACCCGGATCCGGGCGTGGAGCGACGCGGAGTTCATCGGCAAGCAGGTCACCCTGGCCGTCGAGCGGGTCGAGCGGCGCGGCGACGAGACCGTGGTCACCGCGCAGGTCGGCGGCAGCGGCTTCAACGGCCCGAGCCACTTCTCCTTCCATGTCGCGGGCGATCGCGTCTCGCGCATGACGATCCGGGCATAGCGGGACCGGCGTGCGTCTTCCGAGGTTCCTCCTGGCCGGCGTCCTGCTGTTCGCCGCGCTCTTCCTGCTGACCTCGCTGTTCGTCCGGCCCCCCTTCGAGGGGGTCGGCGTGACGGCCGCCGCGGTCTTCCTCGTCGTCTGGCTCGTCGTCTCGATGGTCAACGCCTGGCTCGGAGTCGTCTCCGCGGGGTACCGCCCCGCGGAGGAGGCGCTGGCCCTGATTCCCGTGTTCGGCGTCCCCGCCGTCGTGGCCGGTCTCGGCGCGCTCGGCTCCGCGGCGCTCTGGGACGGCGGCCCGGTCATTCAGACCGGGCGGGCTCCGGCCGTGTTCGCCGCCGGGCTCGCCCTTTGGGGCGCGATCCTGCTCCTCGCCGGGCTTCTGGCGCGACGGCCGTCCCCCGCCAGGAGCGCGGCGACCGCGGCGGCCGTCCACCTCCCCCTGTGGGCGCTGCTGTGCCTCGTCAACCTGGTGACCGGGGTGCGGGCCGCGGGATACACGGTCGCCGAGGAGGTCCCCCTGTTCCTGCTCAACGTGGCCGTGCCGGGGATCGTGGCGATGGCGGCCTGGGCACTGGTCAGGCGCGTCGCCGCCTGACCGCGTCCGCCCGGCCGCATGTCCGGCGCGCACCCACCGGCGGATGGGCGGCCCTGTCTGGCGCGGAGTTGTGATCTTTGATACGCATCGGTTCATGGCGGCAGACGTTCTGGTGTCCGTGGCGTCCCTGGCCGGTGTCGGCCTCGGCGGCGGCCTGTCCTACCTCGCGCAGATCACCGCCCTGCGGCATGCCGGCCGTACCGAGCGGTGGCGCGCCACCGCGCAGACGGCCGAGGCGCGCCGGGCGGAGCGGCTCGAAGAGCTGCGCCGCTTCATCCAGGACGCCCAGCAGGGCGAGCGCACCGCGGAGGAGCGGCGTGCCACACCCGAATGGCTCACGGCAGCCAGGGACGTCATGGACGAGCTGTGGGTCCGCGAACGGATGATCCACATCATGTTCGGCGCGTCCCTTCACGAGCGCGCCCGCGCCTACGTCGTGGCGATCGACGACATCCTCTGGGAGGAACAGGCGGGCGTGTCGATGTGGGACCACCTGCGGGGCCCGAAGGTCGCCTTCCTCGACGCCGCCCGCGCCGAGCTCGCCTGACCGGAGGGGTGCGGAAAACGATCAGCCAGTGGAGCGCGGACCGCCGTACGCGTAGCGTTTGCCCCATGACGCCCACCCAGCTCCGCGCGTTCGCCGCCGTGGTCAGGCTCGGATCGGTCAAGCACGCGGCGGCGGAGCTCGAGGTGTCGGAAGCCGCCGTCTCCCTCCACGTCAGCCAGTTGCGCAAGGAGCTGGGCGACCAGCTCTACGTACGGACCGCGTCCGGGCTGGCCTTCACTCCCGGCGGCCTGCGGCTCGCCAGCCGTGGGGCCGAGATGCTCAGCCTCCAGGAGCGCACGATCATCGAGGTCGGGCAGGCCGCACGGGGCAGGCGACTGCTGCGCATCGGCGCGTCGAGCCTGTTCGCCGAGCACGCGGCACCCGGGCTGATCGGGCTGTTCGCCGGGCGGGCCGCCGACCTCGACGTGGAGCTCAGCGTGCACGACCCGCGCAAGTTCGGCTCCCTGCTGAGCTCACGGGCCGTGGACGTGGCCATCGGCCCGAACGTGGGGAACGTCGACGACTCGCTGGTCCGGCGGCCGTTCCTCAACTACCAGGTGATCGTGGTGGCCTCCCCCGACCATCCTGCCGCCAGGACCGACGCCACCCCCCGCCGGCTGCGCGACGAGACGTGGCTGCTCGGGCCGTCGGCAGCGGTCGGCATCGGCGCGATCCCGGCGGTGCTGCGCCGGATCAACGTCCCGGAGTCGCGCCAGCAGATCTTCCAGAGTCACGCGGCGGCTCTTGAGGAGGTCATGCGGGGAAACGGAGTGGCGCCGACGGTCTCCTTCGCGGTGTCCCGCGATCTGGCGAACGGCCGCCTCGTCCGGCTGGCCGGGCCTTCGCTCCGCTTCGACGGCTCCTGGGCCACGCTCACGCTCGACGAACGCGGCGCCTCCACCGCCGCCGACGAGCTCGTGCGGTTCGTCACCACCCCGCGCGCCACGCAGGCCATGCTGCGCGGCCCCGGGGTCAACATCGGCCGGTTCCGCCCGTCGATCCACGTCACCCTCTGGAGCTAGCGGCCCTCAAAGAGGGCCGCCGTGGGATTTCAACAGCCGGGGATCCTCCCGGGGTCGTGGCCCCAGGCACCGGTGAGCGCACGCGGGACGGCTGGAGGGGCCGGCTCGCACACGCGTGCGTCATGGCCGCCCTGGAATTCCCACGGGCCGTCGCCTTTCTGCCTCCAGAAATACAACTGGTCGATGGACGCGACGACATAGCGCATGTCGGTTTCTGGAGTTCCGCCATAGACCACCCCGTAATAGATCGTGCCGCTCGTGGCCACGTTCATGGCTCCCTTCGCGGGTCCGGAGGGGTCGACGACCGCCCGTGCGGCGGCGCTCAGCTGGTCGCGGGTCTCTCGGTCGATGGGAAGCGGGATCGCGGTCCCCGCGGGGAAACGCTGTTCCTCAGACTCCTCCTCGTCCGGCTCCTCCTGCGCGGCCGTCGCGGAGGGCGGGGCGGAGAAGGTCGCCGCATCATCGACGAGCGCCCGGCCCGGGGACGGGAGATAGACGGCCAGCGTGAAGACGACCACGGCGCCGATCGCGGCGACCAGGCCTGCCAGCGCGACGCGAACCGAGAAGGAGCGGTGCATGAACGACATCTAGCACGATCAAGGTGTGCCCGAGAGGCGGGGGTGTCCACCCGGCGGCGCGCCCATGGCCGTGGCGTCGCGAGCGGCGACCCAGCGGCTCTCACCGGATCCGGGACACCTCGTCGATCACCTGCCGCAACGACCGGAAGGTGTCGGCGGGCAGCAGCCGGTCGCAGTACGGCAGGGCGGCGGCCATGCCCGCGACCTTCGGTTCGAAGCCCGGAGCGGACGCCCGGGGGTTCATCCAGATCACGCGGTGGGCGCGCCGGCGCAGCCGGGCCATCCCGGCCGCGAGAGACTCCGGCTCGTCGCTGTCCCATCCGTCCGAGCCGATGATCACGATGGCACCGCGCAGCTTGCCCCCGTGGTGGGAGCCCAGCAGCGCGTGGACGTTCGCGGCGATCCGCGTCCCCCCGAACCGGTCGGCGACCTTCTCCGTGGCCTGCTCGACGGCCACGGCCGCCGACCTGTGCGTCAGCACCGGGGTCAGGCGCGTGAGCGACGTCGCGAACGCGAACACCTCCGCGCCCGCGACCAGCGCGAGGGCCCGCATCATGTGGAGGTAGCCCGCCGCCTGCGCCTGCATCGACTGGCTGACGTCGCACAACATGACCACCCGCCGCGGTTTGTCGACGGGCCGCTCCCGCACCAGGTGGAACGGCTCCCATCCGGTACGGCGGGACCGCTCGGCCGTGGCACGCACCGAGACGCGGCGCCCTCGAGGACCAGCCGCCAGCCGACGGCTGCGCCTGGTGGGCCAGTCCGCGACGGCAGCCCGCAGCCACTCGCCGAGAGCCTCCGCCGCCTGATCGTCGAGCTGCTCGAACGGCACGTCGGCGAGCCCCTCGGCGTCGCTGGGGAGCCGCTCGGGGACGGCCTGGGCGGTGAAGGCCGTCTCGGCCTCGGCGACCGCCGGAGGCAACGTCACCCACGGCAGCCCGCCCCCGCCTTCGGTCGCGGCGGACGGCGCAGGAAGAGGGGCGAAGGCGTCGTCGCCGTGAGGTTCGGGGGTCCTGCGCCGCCGCGCGTTCGGGTCGAGCGCGGCGACCACCCCGCCGAAGACGGCCGCGAACACGGCGTCGAACGCCTCCACCTCCGTGTGCCGCCGGACGAACGTGATACGCGCAGTCCAGTACAGCTGCGACATCGAGGACGGCGGGGAGACCTCCAGCGCGCGGACGAAGTCCTCCGTCGCCGTGAAACCCGCCGGGACTCCCCGCTGCCGGAGCCGGTCCGCCAGCGCGACGGCGAGCGCCGCGCGGTCGACGCCGGGCAGCAGGGTGGCCGGCCGGTCAGCGGGCATGGCGCGCAGGCTCGCGTGCCGCCCCCATCGCGGCGCCGTACGGCACGGGCGCCCCCGGCGGGTTCACGAGACGAGAAGGTAGACGGCGACGACCACGACGACGATGAGCACCACGAGCACGGGGATCGCCCGCTTGTAGAGCGACCCGCCCGCCACGCTCATCATGTCGAGCGGTTCGGGTTCCGGCGCGACGACCCGCCTGACGGCGGGCTCGGGCTCCGCGGCGGCCGGGGCCGCAACGGTGTCAGCCGTCACGGGGGCCGGGGCGGCGGTCGCGCCCGTTCCTTCCGGCGTCTCGGCCGGGGCGGCGAGCGGCGTGGCCGTACCCTCGGAAACCGGCGGTGCGCCGGCCACGGAGGAGTCGGTGGCCAGCTTCTCCTCCAGGCGCTCGACGAACTGGCCGAGCAGCTTCTGCGACACCTCCTTGATCATGCCGCTGCCGAACTGGGCGATCCTGCCGGAGATCTTCAGGTCCGTGTCGACGGTGACGACCGTCCGGTCGCCGTCGGACGTGAGCTGGGCGGTGATGATCGCGGCCGCCGTGCCCGCCCCCCGCGAGTCGCGCCCCTTGGCGTCGATCACCGCGTGATGGTTCGCGTCGTCCTTCTCCGCGAAGCGGACGGTTCCGGCGTACTCGGACACGACCGGGCCGACCTTCACCTTCACCTTGCCGGAGTAGACCCCGCCGTCCACACCGGTCAGCTGGGCTCCCGGCATGCAGGGCGCGACGGCCTCGAGGTCGGTGAGCACCGCCCACGCCCGCTCGACCGGAACGCTGACGGTGAAGTCATGGGTGATCTTCATGGGCTCTTTCTCCCTGTGCGTTCTCCCGACGTGCTTCTCCGGCCGCGTCCTCCCCGGTTCTGCCGCTCAGGCGGTCGCGCCACGGGCGCCTCCCACCAGCCGGTCGAGGGCGCCGAGGATCGTCTCCCGGTCGTCCGGCGTCTTGGCGACGGCGCTGAGCGTCCGGACGACGTCCTCCCGGACGAGTTCGGTCGCCCCGAGCGCGGACAGGGCCGAGACCCAGTCGATGGCCTCCGCCATGCCCGGCGCCTTGTCGAGGTCGTGGCCGCGTACCCGTCCCACGAACTGTGCGGCCGACCTGATCAGCGGCTCGTTCGCGGCGGGCACGGAACGCCGGAGTATCTCCACCGTCCGCTCGGCCGAAGGGAAGTCGATCCAGTGGTACAGGCAGCGCCGCCGGAGCGCGTCATGCAGGTCCCTGCTGCGGTTGGACGTCAGGACGACGATCGGCGGACGCTTCGCGGCGAACGTGCCGAGCTCGGGGATCGTGATCGCTGACTCACCGAGGAACTCGAACAGCAGCGCCTCGAACTCGTCGTCGGCCCGGTCGATCTCGTCGATGAGCAGCACCGGCGGAACCGGCCCGTCATGCCTGACCGCCCGCAGGATCGGCCGCTCCTGCAGGAACTCGGCGGTGAACAGGTCGGCGTCCGTGAGCCTGTCCTGCCGCGACTCCGCGAGCCGGATGGCGAGCAGCTGGCGCTGGTGGTTCCACTCGTAGAGCGCCTCGCTGACCGTCAGCCCCTCGTAGCACTGCAGCCGGATCAACGGCGTGCCGAGGGCGTGGGCCAGCGCCTTGGCCGCCGTCGTCTTCCCCACGCCCGGCTCGCCCTCGAGCAGGAGCGGCTTGCCGAGGCTGAGCGCGAGGAACAGGGCCGACGCCGTGCCCTCGTCGACGAGGTAGCCGACCTCGTCGAGCCGCCGCCTGATGTCGGCGGTGTCGCTGACGACGCGATCCCCCACCGCCCCCACCGCCCCTACCGCCCGCCGCCGGACGCGTACCGGTCGCGGCAGCCGGTACCGCAGAACCACACGTGCTCGCCGTCGGCGACGAGGTGCGGCGTGCCGGCGGCCACGGTGACCGTCATGCCGCAGACCGGATCGGCCACCTGCGTGCCGTACGCCGGTTCGGCGGCCGGCGTCTCGGCCTGACCGCTCGTGGGAGCGGGGACGAGTCCCTGCGTGCGGACGGCGGCGACGATCTCCGCCAGGACCGACAGCGCGATCTCCTGCGCCGTCCGAGCGCCGATCCTGAGGCCGGCGGGCGTGTGAACCCGCCGGCGCTCGGCCTCGCTCAGCCCCATCTCCGCGAGCACGGCCGCGCCACGCCTGGTGCTGGCCACCAGCCCGACGAAGCCGACGCCCGCGTCCAGGGCCGCGCGGACCGCCGGGATCTCGTCGCGCCCGTGGCTCGACACCACGACCGCGGTCGCGCCCGCGGGTCCCCGCTCATCCCGGGTCCGCCGTACGGAGAAGTCCATCGCGTGCGCGAGCCCGGCGAGCGCCTCCGCGATGGGCGAGTCCCCGACGATCCAGAGCACCGGCGGCGGCAACTGCGGCTGGAGGAAGATCTCCAGAGCGCCTCCGGACAGGCAGGGGTTCACCACGATCCGGGCGCCCGGAGATTCGGGAAAATCCAGATCGTCCTCGGGAAGCACCCTGAGCAGCACGGACCGTCCGTCCTGGAGCGCGCCGAGAGCCGCCGTGCGCACGGAACTCTCGGCGCACTGGCCGCCGACGAACCCCTCGATGGAGCCGTCGGGCAGGACGATCGCGTCGTCGCCCGCGTTCACGGCCGTCGGGAACTGGGCGCGGACCACGACCGCGTGGACGAAGGGAACCCGGTCGTCGGACAGTTCCTTCATCCGTGCAGAAATGGTGGGGGCCATCGATGCTCCGCCCGGTCAGATCGGCGGCCGCGGCACGCCGCGCATGGCGTCCCACACCCGGGAGGGGGTGAGCGGCATGTCGGCGTGGCGGACGCCGAAGGGTTTGAGCGCGTCGACGACCGCGTTGACGATCGCCGGCGGGGAGCCGACGGTGGCCGACTCCCCGACGCCCTTCGCGCCGATCGGGTGATGCGGTGAAGGCGTCACGGTGAAGCCGGTCTCCCAGTCGGGCACCTCGAGCGCGGTCGGGATGAGGTAGTCCATCAGGGATCCGCCCAGGCAGTTGCCGTCCTCGTCGAAGGCGATCATCTCCATGAGCGCCATGCCCACGCCGTCGGTGAGGCCGCGGTGCACCTGCCCCTCGATGATCATCGGGTTGATGCGGGTGCCGCAGTCGTCCACCGCGACGAACCGGCGTACCTTCACCTGGGCCGTGCCGGGATCGATGTCGACGACGCAGATGTAGGCCCCGTGCGGGTAGGTGAGGTTCTCCGGGTTGTAGCAGATCTGCGCCTCGAGCCCGCCCTCGATCCCTTCTGGCAGGTCGCCCGCGCCGTGCGCCCGCATCGCGATGTCCTGGATGGTGACGGACTTGCCCGGGTCGCCCTTGACGTGGAAGGCGCCCTTCACCCACTCGAGGTCGGCGACCGACACCTCCAGCATGCCGGAGGCGATGATCCGCGCCTTGTCGCGCACCTTGCGCGCGACCAGGGCGGCCGCGGCGCCAGACACCGGGGTGGACCGGCTGCCGTAGGTGCCGAGGCCGAACGGCGTCTGGTCGGTGTCGCCGTGCACGACGTCGATGTCGGCGGGCGGGATGCCGATCTCCTCCGCGACGATCTGCGCGAACGTCGTCTCGTGCCCCTGGCCCTGCGACTGCACCGAGAGCCGGACGACGGCCTTGCCCGTCGGATGCACCCGAAGTTCGCACCCGTCGGCCATGCCGAGACCCAGGATGTCCATGTCCTTGCGGGGACCGGCGCCCACCGCCTCGGTGAAGAACGAGACGCCGATGCCCATCAGCTCGCCGCGGGCACGCCGCTCGGCCTGCTCCCTGCGCAGCTCGTCGTAGCCGGCGAGCTCCAGCGCCTTGCGCATGGTCGGCTCGTAGTCGCCCGAGTCGTACACCCACCCGGTCTTGGTCCGGTACGGGAACTGGTCGGGCTGGATGAAGTTCCTCATGCGCAGCTCGACCGGGTCCATCTCGAGCTCGTACGCCAGGCAGTCGACGATGCGCTCGATGAGGTAGACGGCCTCGGTGATGCGGAACGAGCACGCGTAGGCCACGCCGCCCGGCGCCTTGTTGGTGTAGACGGCCGTCATCTTGCAGTACGCGGCCTGCAGGTCGTAGCTGCCGGTGAAGACGCCGAAGAACCCGGCGGGGTACTTGACCGGCGCGGCGACCCCGTTGAACGCGCCGTGGTCCGCGAGCACGTTGGTGCGGACCGCGAGGATCTTCCCGTCCCTGGTGGCCGCGATCTCGCCGCGCATGATGTAGTCGCGGGCGAAACCCGTGCTCGTGAGGTTCTCCGAGCGGTCCTCCATCCACTTCACCGGCTTGCCCGTGACGATCGATCCGACGATCGCGCAGACGTACCCGGGATAGATCGGGACCTTGCCGCCGAAGCCTCCGCCGATGTCGGGGGAGATGACCCTGATCTTGTGCTCGGGCAGCCCGGCGACGATCGCGTACAACGTCCGGTGGGCGTGGGGCGCCTGGCTCGTGGACCACAACGTCAGCCGGCTGTCGATGCGGTCGTAGTCGGCGACGCAGCCGCACGTCTCCATAGGGGCGGGATGCACACGGGGGTAGACGATGTCCTCGCTGACGACGACGTCCGCGCTCGCGAACACCGCCTCCGTTGCCGCCTCGTCGCCGGTCTCCCAGTCGAAGATGTGGTTGTTCTGCTTCCCGTCCAGGTCGTCGCGGATGACGGGGGCGCTCGGGTCGAGGGCCATGCGGACGTCGATCACCGGGTCGAGCAGGTCGTACTCGACGTCGATCAGCTCGAGCGCGTCGCGTGCCGCGTAGCGGTCCTCCGCCACCACGAACGCGACCTCCTGGCCCTGGAAGCGCACCTTGTCCGTCGCGAGCACCGACTGCACGTCGCCCGACAACGTGGGCATCCAGGCGAGCCCCAGCCCCGTCAGCGCGGCTCCGGTGACCACCGCCTTGACCTTCGGATGCGCCTCGGCCGCGCTGGTGTCGATGCTCACGATCCTCGCGTGCGCGACGGGAGAGCGCAGGATCGCGCAGTGCAGCATGCCGGGCAGTTGCACGTCGTCGACGTAGTTGCCCTTGCCGCGGATGAACCTCGGGTCCTCCTTGCGCAGCATCCGGCCGTGGCCGATCGGCTTGTGGTCGTTGTTCTCGAATCCGGCCGGCCGTTCGTCGGTGGTGGTCATGAGGCACCTCCGGCGGGTGTGCTCGCCTCGTGCGCGGCGGCCCATTTCACCGAGCGGACGATGGTGGCGTAGCCGGTGCACCGGCAGATCTGCCCGGAGATCGCCTCGCGGATCTCCTCTTCCGACGGGTCCGGGTTGCGGTCGAGCAGGGCCCGGGCCGTCATCATCATGCCGGGGGTGCAGAATCCGCACTGCAGGCCGTGGCACTCCATGAAGCCGCGCTGCACCGGATCGAGCTCACCTCCCTGTTCGAGGTCCTCGACCGTGCGCACCTCGTGGCCGCCGGCCATCGCGGCGAGCACGGTGCACGACTTGACCGGCTCTCCGTCGAGCCACACCACGCAGGTGCCGCAGTTGCTCGTGTCGCACCCCCAGTGGGTGCCCGTCAGGCCGAGGTGGTCGCGCAGGAAGTGCACCAGGAGCAGCCTGCCCTCGATCTCCCTGGTGACTTCCTCGCCGTTTACGATCATGGAGACCTGCATGTCAGTCCCTCTCGTTGATCCGGGCGACGGACCGGCGCAGCGCGCGCCTGGTGAGTTCCCTGGCGAGGTGGCGCTTGTAGTCGGCGCTGCCGCGCATGTCGGTGACCGGACTGCAGGCCTCGGCGGCCAGCGTGCCCGCGTGTTCGTAGAGCTCCTCCGACGGTTCCCTGCCGCGCAGGGCGTCCGACACCGCCGGCAGCCCCGTCGTGTTCGGCCCGACCGCCGCGAGCCCCACCCGCGCGTCGGCGATCACCCCGCCGTCGAGCCACACGGCGGCTCCGGCGGACACGATCGCCCAGTCACCCGCCCGCCGCTCGACCTTCTCGTACGCGCTGGACCCGCCGGGCCGTACCGGGATGCGGATCTCGACGAGCATCTCGGCGTCCTCGACGGCGGTCTCGTAGGGCCCGCGGTAGAACTCCTCCATCGTCACGACCCGCTCCCCCGCTCCGCCCCGGATGACGCAGCTCGCCCCGAGGGTGGTGCAGACGGCCGACAGGTCCTCGGACGGATCGGCCTGGCACAGGGAGCCGCCCAGGGTGCCGCGGTTGCGGACGACGGGGTCGGCGATGACGCGCTCGGCGTCGCGGAAGACGGGGAACACCTCGGCGAGTTCGCCGGACTCGAGCAGTTCCCTGTGCCGGGTCATCGCCCCGATGCGGACCTCGGTCTGCTCCACCCGGATGTAGCCGAGTTCGCCGTGGAGGTCGTTGATGTCGATCAGGTACTCCGGGCTCGCCAGCCGGAGCTTCATCATGGGGAGCAGGCTGTGGCCGCCCGCGACGATGCGGGCGGAGCCTCCCAGCCGCTCCAGCAGGCCGATCGCGTGATCGACGCTGGTCGCGCGCTCGTATTCCACCGGCGCGGGAACCTGCATGGCGGACCCCCTTGGCTTGTGGGTGGTCGGCCAAGTGGACCCCCGCGCGGCAGTGCTGTCAACGGCCACCTAAGGATTCACTTAATCCGGTGCGAACCCCCGATTCGCCGGTCGATCCGTCCGGGCCCCGGCGGCGTCACGGCATTCGCACGGGCGTCCGTCACGCACGTCGATCGAGACCGGCGTTGCGATCACTTTCGCGTAGGCGTCATCCCGCCTGGTCGGGCACGTCGACCACGCCCACGACGTACGACAGCGGGATCGTGCCCTTGTCCGCGTCGGTCGAGTGGGCGCGGGAATCCATGGCGAAGTCGCGGTTGTCCCCCATGATCCACACATGCCCGGGCGGCACGGTGAGGTCGAACTCGACGGCGGACGCCTTCGCCGACGCGATGTACGGCTCGTCGAGCGGCCTGCCGTCCAGAGCGATGTGCCCGGCGTCGTCGCAGCACCGCACGTCGACGCCCGGCGTGCCGATGACCCGGGCGATGTACGTCTTACCCGGCGTGGCGACCGCCCAGGACGGCGGTGCCTTGTACACGACGACGTCCCCCTCGTGGGGTGTGTAGTCGCCGTCGCTCAGACTGGCCACGACACGGTCGCCAGTTTTGATCGTCGGCTCCATCGAGATGCCGGGGACGTCGAACTCCTCCCGTCCCGTCAGCCGGTAGGCGACGCCGCACCCGGAGGCGGATACGACTGTCAGCGCCGTAAGGAGGAGGACGGACAATCTGCGAAGGTTCACGCGGGCATTATCGAGGTCCGGGCGACCCAGGGCCTGTTGATCAGGAGAAGCCGGTCGCGGCCTGGCTATCCTCGTGACGGTGAAGGGCGCCGGATTCATCCGCGACATCCGCGTGGACACACGGCGGATCCACACGGGGTACCCCTTCAACCTGCCCGTCGTCGCATGGCTGGCCCGATCTCCCGGCCTCGACCTCGCACCCGCCGTCACCTTCCTCGTCGGTGAGAACGGCTCCGGCAAGTCGACGCTCATCGAGGCCGTCGCCGTGGCCTGCGGCTTCAACGCGGAGGGCGGCTCGCAGTCATTCCAGTTCGCGACGCGCGCCAGCGAATCGGCGCTCGCCGATCATCTCGTCGTGGGATGGGGGTTGAAGAAGCCCAGAACCGGATTCTTCCTGCGTGCCGAGTCGTACTACAACGTCGCAACGGAGATCGAGCGCCTCGACGAGATCGGACCGGCGCCGCTGCTTCCTGCGTACGGCGGCGTCTCCCCCCACGAGCGCTCCCACGGGGAGTCGTTCCTCGACTTGATCACTCACCGCTTCGGACCGCAGGGCCTGTACATCCTCGACGAACCCGAGGCCGCGCTCTCGGTGCGGGGCTGCATGGCCGTGCTCGCGCGGATCGCGGACCTGGTCCGGCAGGGCTCCCAGTTCGTCATCGCCACGCATTCGCCGATCCTGCTCGCCCTGCCCGGCGCCACAATCCTGCAGCTGGACGGTGACGGCGTCGCCTCCGTCGCCTACGACGACGCGCTTCCCGTCACCCTGACACGCGAGTTCCTGACCTCTCCCGAGCGCTACCTTCGTCACCTGCTCGCCGAGGACGTCTGACCGGGGGTTGCAAGGGCGGCGGCCGCCCGGTCATCATGGTCGACATGATGATCTACGGGAAGGGCGGCCACCGCCCCAGCCGGTGATGCCCGGCACGTGGAAGCTGGATGTCGGTCCCGTCGGCGACCGCCCCACCTTCCTCGCTCATGCGAACGCGATGTCCCGCACGTACGGTCCCGGCCCCTGGCCGGACGAGGCCCATCGGCTGCCCGACGAGCAGCCCCGCACCGATCCCGGAACCGTGCACATCCCCAGCGTGGTGATGGACGGCATCAGGACCCACCACTTCGCGCGGGGGAACGATCCCGGCGGCGTGACGGCGATGGCCGATCTGATCGAGGCCCTGGTGACGGCGGATCCGGAACCCGACGACCTGGTCCGCCTCCACGACCTGGCGGCGGAGCACTCCGCTCTCTCGGTCGCCGACGACCTCGTCGACGAGCTCCTAAGACGCAAACCGCCCGCTCGCCGGGTCCACGCGGTCGGTCGATACCTGGCGGAACGCGGCACGAGGCGTGAGGCCGTGAAGATCGGCCTTGTCCTCGTGGGCGCGTGCGGCGGGGAGCAGGACCGGGACCTGCTCCTGCTGCTCGGCACGTTGGAGGAACTGACCCTGTTCGCGGTGGTCGCGCTCATGCGCACGCAACCCGACGGGCGGCGCGCCGTCTACGGGCTGGCCCGCCGGGTGACGGCCTGGGGACGGATCCACGCGGTCGAACGGCTCAAGGGATTCGACGACCCGGAGGTCAAGGACTGGCTCCTGCGCGAAGGATTCCGAAACGGGATCATGAACGAGTACCTCGCGCACATCGCGGCCACGACAGGCGACCTTCGTTCGGCGCTCGCACGACCGGACGTGGACGACGCGCTCCTGGCCGGCGCGGGCGGCATCCTGAGCGGCCTGGCGCTCGGCGGACCGGCCGAGGACATGACGGACTACGCCGACGCCGTACCGGTGCTGCACCGGTACGCGGAACTCGCCGCCGCGCGCCCGCCGGAACTCGGCCGCCTCACCGCTCTGCTCCATGTCACGGCCTTCCTGGTCAGCCCCCTGGGCGAGCCGGACTGGCCGGACGGGACACGCGACCGGCTTCGCGAGCGTTACGAGGCGCTCGTGGCCGAGCCGCGATGGCGCGAACTCGTCCTCACCCATCTCGCGGACCCCGACCAGGAGAACTTCACGGCCGGGCTGTGGCCGGCGACCCGGCTGGCGCTGCCGGTCACCGAGCAGGTCATCGCCTATCTGCGGCGGGACCCGCTCGACTCCTACGCCTGGATGACGCTCGCCGAGGCCTGTACGGCCGAGGACACCGAGCGGATGACACGGCTCGCCGAGGATCTCCTTCCGCTGGAACGGCTCACCGGCGAACCGGTGGACGGTCTGCTCTCGGGTCCCGACTACGCGCTGGACAGTGCCCTGGAGTCGGTGGTCGACCGGTTGGCCGGGGTTCCCGGTTCCGGGCTCTCGCTGATCGGCACCGCCCTGTCCGCCAGGGGCCTGCGCTCCCGACGCGCGGCGCTCAGGTCGTTGGCCAGGTGGCCCGCGGAAGCCGTACCGGAAGAGGCGGTCGACTGGGTTCTGGCGGCGGCCATGGCGGAACCCAGCGAGGACCTGCGCCAGGAGATGGCCGACTTCGTCAGGACGCACTGACACGCATGGGACCGGAGCCCTCCAAACGGGGCTCCGGTCCCCCGGCACCCGACCCGTCCGTGCACGATCACGACTGGTTTCGCCGCAGGTCAGGGCGTTATTTGCGAGAGTGCGCGTGATCACGGCAAGGGGACGGCCTGGTCGGAGGCGCGCCCGCGAACCCGTGCATGATCACGGCGAGGGGGGGCTGTGCGTGATCACGGCGAGGGGGGCTGTGCGTGATCACAGTCCCGGGGTTGTTTTCCCTCGCAGGGGCCGGACGGCAAATACACAATTTCGCGATTAATGCGCTTAAGACACAGAGCGGCGGAGCGCCGACGAGACGACGCGCCGGATAATAGAACGTACATATTGACATAATTCAGTCGGATGGAGAAATTCGCCGGCGCGGCAACTCCGCCCGTCCGTCATACCGCGGCGAACTCACGTCACCCCAGGTCACCCTGCCCGTACGGACATCCCCCGCCCACTCGGATGCGCATGCCATCAAAGGGTTGACATGACCAATTTCGGGTGTAACCATCGCAAAATATTCCAGATATATGAAAATGGATTCGAGTAACTCGAATGAAGAGCGGGCGTAAATCATCGAGCGTCGACAAGGCATTCGAGCTCATCAATGCCGTGTCGAAGGCCGGTCAGACCGGCGTCTCCCTCGGGGAGCTCGCCGGTCACGCGGGCATCGCGGTCAGCACGGCGCACAGATACGTGACGTCGCTGCTCGAACTGGGCGTGCTCGACCGTGACGCGTCAGGGTCGTACCACCTCGGCGTCACCCTGATCACGCTGGCCGGGCAGTACCTGGAGGAGGACGGCCTGCGCGCGGCGGCCCGGCCGTACCTGTCCGAGCTCGTCGAGCTGAGCGGCGAGACCGTCCATCTGGGTGTGCCGGTGGGCGAACAGATCGTCTACGTCGACAAGGTCGAGAGCGCCAAGTCGGTGCGGCTGGTCTCGCGGATCGGCAGCACGTCGCCGCTGCACAGCACCGCGATGGGCAAGGCCGTCCTGTCTCTCGACGAGCGGCGGGCCGAGGAGATCCTGGCGGGCCCGCTGGACAGGCGGACTGAGAGAACACTCACGGGCGACGCGTTGCGCGCGGAGCTCCGCGTCGTGCGCGAGCGCGGCTACGCGATCGACGACGAGGAGAACGAGGAGGGGGTGCGCTGCGTGGGCCTGCCCATCATGAGCGCCTCGGGCCGGCCCGCCGGCGCCTTCAGCGTCTCCGCTCCCGCCAACAGGTTCAGCCTCGACGACTGCCACCGCCTGGCGCCGACCGCGCTCGCCATGGCGGCCGACATCAGCCGGCGGATCGGCTATGTGGGAGCCGGGCGAGGCAGGCCCGGCGCCCACAGCGGCACCCA
Source organism: Planotetraspora kaengkrachanensis (assembly GCF_016862895.1). Classification (GTDB taxonomy): domain Bacteria; phylum Actinomycetota; class Actinomycetes; order Streptosporangiales; family Streptosporangiaceae; genus Planotetraspora; species Planotetraspora kaengkrachanensis. The sequence goes on from NZ_BONV01000001.1 coordinate 540,798, forward strand.
GACCGGCGCACGGACCGGCGCAGGAACACGTAACGGACGAGACAACACACGCATCTGAGGAGTCGAACGGATGTCCCTTTCGTCAGCGGGGCCGGCCATCACCGTCCGCAATCCCGGCACAGGCAGAGAACTCGGGGAAGTGGCGGCCATGTCCCCGGAGGCCGTCGCCGGGGTCGTCGACGACGCCCAGGAGGGCCAGCGGGCGATGTCCGCCATGCCCGCCCACGAGCGGGCGGACCTGTTGCGCCGCGTAGCCGACCTCATGGAGGCGGAGCTGGAGGACCTCGCCACGTCGCTCGCCGAGGAGAACGGCAAGCCCCTCCCACAGACCAGGGGCGAGGTCGAGGCGGCGATACGGATCTTCCGGGGGTACGCGGGAGAGGCCACGCGGCTGTTCGGCCGTCAGATCCCGCTCGACGCGGTGCCGGGCCTGGAACGGCACCTCGCGGTGACCGTGCGCGAACCGCTCGGCGTCGTGGCGGCGCTCGTGCCGTTCAACTACCCGGTCGAGCTGTACGCGCACAAGGCGGCCGCGGCCCTCGCCGCCGGGAACGCGGTCGTCGTCCAGCCTCCCGCCCACTGCCCGCTGACGTTGGTCAGGGTGGCTGAGCTCGTGACGCGGGCGGGCGCGCCGCCGTACGCCCACCAGCTGGTCACCGGGCGGGTCGAGGTGTCGCAGGCGCTGGCCGAGCTGCCCGGGATCGCCGCGGTGAGCCTCACCGGCAGTACCAACGCCGGCCGCGAGATCGCCCGCAGGGCCGCGGGCACGCTCAAGAAGGTCTTCCTCGAGCTGGGCGGCAACGACGCGCTCATCGTGTGCGACGACGCCGACGTCGACGAGGCCGCCCAGGCGGTCGTGCTCGGCAGGCTCGCCCGCGGCAACGGGCAGATCTGCTGCGCCGTCAAGCGGGTCTACGTGCAGGACGGCGTGCACGACGCCTTCGTCGCCTCGCTGCTCGAACGGACGGCCAAGCTCACGGTCGGCGACCAGCTGCTGGAGGCGACGGACGTCGGGCCCCTGATCACCGAGGAGGCGGCCGAGCGGGTGGAGGCGGCCGTGGGCAGGCTCGTGGCGGACGGCGCCCGGCTCGCCGCCGGAGGCACGAGGCGCGGCGCCTTCGTCGACCCCGCCGTGCTGGTCGACGTCCCCGCGCAGAGCCCCGCCTTCGCCGAGGAGATCTTCGGCCCGGTCGCTCCCGTCGCCCGCTTCGCCGACCCCGCTGACGCGGTGCGGATGGCCAACGAGTCGCCGTACGGACTGCACGCCGCCGTCTTCACGCGGGACGTCTCGCGCGCGTTCACACTCGCGAGACGTCTCGACGTCGGCGGGGTGGTCATCAACGGCTCGACCGCGCTGCGGGCGGAGAACCTGCCGTTCGGCGGCACCAAGGACACCGGGGGCCACCGCGAGGGCCTGCACGAGACGGTCCTCGACTTCACCCGGCAGAAGACGGTGCTCGTGATGGAGGCCTTCGGATGACCCTCGAGCTCAGGGGCGTCCGCAAGGACTACGGCGGGGTCGAGGTGCTCCACGGGGTCGACCTCGTGGGACACCCCGGTGAGGTCCTCGCCGTCGTCGGCGCGAACGGGGCCGGCAAGTCCACCCTCATCAAGATCCTCTCCGGGGCTCAGCCGATGAGCGCGGGCGAGATGCTGATGGACGGCGCGACCGTGGACCTGCGCTCCCCGCACGACGCGCACGCCCGCGGCATCCGCACCGTCTACCAGGAGCTGTCGATCGTCCCCGGCCTCTCGGTCACCGAGAACCTCCTGATGGGCAACTTCCCGAGACGGCGCGGCCTCATCGACTGGGCGGCGGCGCACGCCCGCGCCCAGGAACTGCTCGACGGCATCGGGTTCGGCGCGATCGATCCGCGCACCCTCGCCGGGCGGTTGTCGGTGGCCAGGCAGCAGATGGTGGAGATCGCGAAGGCCCTGGTCGCCGAACCCCGGGTGCTGGTGCTCGACGAGCCGTCCGCCGTGCTCGCGGGCAGCGACCTCGAGGCGTTGTTCGCACTCGTCCGGCGGCTCCGCGAGCGCGGAGTCCTGGTGGTCTACGTCTCCCACCGGCTCGCCGAGGTGATGGAGCTCGCCACCTCCATCGTCGTCATGAAGGACGGCCGGGTGATCGAGCGGACCGAGCCCGCGCGGACCAGCGAGACGGAGCTGATCGGCCTCATGGCGGGGCGCCGGCTGGAGCAGGTCTATCCCGAACGCCGTGCGCGGCCGGGTGACGTGCGGCTGAGCGTGCACGGGCTCAGCAGGCGGGGCGAGTTCGAGGACGTCTCCTTCGAACTGCGCGCCGGGGAGATCGTGGGACTGTTCGGCCTGGTCGGCTCGGGCCGCAGCGAGCTGGCCCGCTGCGTCTTCGGCGCCGAGCCCGCGACGTCAGGCCGGGTGCAGGTCTCCGGCGGGGAGGTGCGCTTCCGCGCGCCGTCCGACGCGATCGCGGCCGGACTCGCGCTGGTGACCGAGGACCGCAAGCGCACGGGCCTGGTCGGCGGCATGAGCGTTCTGGACAACATCGGCCTCACCACGATGTACGGCATGCGGCGCGGCCCGCTGATCGACGCGGCGCGGCGGCGCGAGCGGGTCGGCGAGATGATCGACCGGCTGAGCATCCAGCCGGAAGGCTGCGCCTCGATGCGCGTCGCCAACCTCAGCGGCGGCAACCAGCAGAAGGCCGTTCTGGCGAAGTGGCTGCTGGCCGAGCCTCGGGTGCTCATCCTCGACGAGCCGACGCGAGGGGTGGACATGTCCACCCGGATCGCGATCTACCGAATGATCGACGATCTCGCCCGCGGCGGCCTCGCCGTCCTGCTCGTCTCCTCCGACCTCACCGAGGTGCTGGGCGCCACCGACCGGATCCTCGTGATGAACCAGGGCCGCGTCACCGGCGAACTGCGCTCGGACCGGACCACCGAGGACGAGATCCTCGCGCACGCGATTGGACGGGCCGCATGACCGGGCAGCTCACCGAGCCGGCACTCACCCCGACCGAACCTCGAAGGCTCCCCCGGCTGGTCCTCGCCGGACGCGACATCACGGTGGCGACCGCGTTCGTCGCGCTCATCGCCCTGCTCGTCGTGGTGGCCGCGCTGACGGCGGAGACGTTCCTCACCCCGACCAACCTGACCAACCTGCTCAAGCAGATGGTGACGACGGGCCTGCTGTCGTTCGGCATGCTGGTCGTCATCCTCACCGGCGGCATCGACCTGTCCGTCGGATCGATCGTGGCCTTCTCCGGCATCCTCACCGCCGGTCTCGTCTCCGGCCTGCCGATCCCGGTGGCCATGGCGGTGGGCGTCGTGTCGGGCATCGGGTTCGGCCTGATCAACGGCGCGTTGATCGCGAGGTTCGAGCTGGCGCCGTTCGTCGTCACGCTGGCCGCGCTGACGACGATCCGCGGGCTCGCCTTCGTCTACTCCGAGGTGCCCATCGCACCCGAGGACCCCGGGTTCTTCACGCTCGGCTCGGCGACGCTTGGGCCCGTGCCGGTGAGCACCCTGGTCATGCTCGCCGTCTTCGCCGTGGGGGGCGTCTTCCTGACCCGCACTCCCCCTGGCCGATCCATCGTGGCGATCGGCGGCAACGCCGAGACCGTACGGCTGGCCGGCATCAACGTGCGCCGGCACGTGGTGCTGGCCTACACCATCAGCGGCGCGTGCGCCGGGCTGGCGGGCGTGGTCCTGGCCAGCCGGGTGGGCATCGCCCAGCCCAGTGTCGGCGTGGCGTTCGAGCTCGACGCGATCGCCGCCTGCGTCATCGGCGGCGCGAGCCTGGCGGGCGGGCGCGGCTCGGTGCGCGCCACGTTCGGCGGCGTGCTCGTGCTCGTGCTGATCAACAACCTGCTCAACCTGTACGGCGTGCAGAGCTTCTGGCAGCAGGTCCTCAAGGGCCTGATCATCATCGCCGTCATCCTCGTCCAGCGCACCAACCGGGTGCGCTCCTGACAAGTAACCACCAATGGGAGGCCCTTGTATGAACGGGAAGAAACTCAGCGGTCTAGTGGTGGCCGGCGTCCTCGCCGCCGGCCTGGCCGGCTGCTCATCCGGGTCCGGCGACACCGGCGCGGCCGGCGACGACGGCTCCTACACGATCGGCGTGGCCAACTTCACGCTCGGCGGGCCCTACTTCAGCGGCATGGACAAGGCGATCGCCGCGGAGGCCAAGAAGAAGGGCAAGATCGAGATCATCAGCACCGACGCCAACGGAGACGCGGCCAAGCTCGCCTCCAACGTCGAGGACCTGCTGAGCAAGAACGTCGACGCGGTGATCATCTCCGGCGGCCCGCTCGAGTCCGCGCCCGCGGCGCTCAACGCGATCAACTCGGCGGGCAAGCCGGTGGTCCTGGTGGACCGCAAGTTCCAGACCGGTGAGTACACGAGCTGGATCGGCCCGGACAACGAGGCGATCGGCCGGCAGAACGGCGAGTTCCTCGCGCAGAAGCTGCCCGACGGAGGCAAGGTCGCCATCATCAAGGGCGGCCCCGCCGACAACAGCATCGGCCTGGCCCGCACGAACGGCGTCAAGTCGGTGCTCCAGGGCAAGACCGGCATCACTCTGGTCGAGGCCCCCGACTTCGGCAACTGGGGGTCCGACGGCGGGCTGACCGTGATGGAGAGCCTGCTGGCGACCAACGCCGACCTGAAGGCCGTGTTCTGCGAGAACGACGCGATGTGCCTGGGCGCCCAGCGCGCGATCGCGGACGCCGGCAAGGCCGACCAGGTCATCATCGCCGGAGTGGACGGGCAGGCCGAGGCGCTCAAGGCGATCCTGGACGGCACCAACTACCTGGTGACCGGCCTCAACGACGCCGACGTGATCGGCGCGATGGGACTCGACCGCGCGGTGGAGATCCTCAGCGGCGCCACGGTCGAGAAGGACACCGTGGTGCCCTCCCCGATGATCACCAAGGAGAACGCGGCCCAGTACCAGAACCCCGACGGAAGTTTCTGACAGCCGGCCCGCGGTCAGGTGGCGTGCGGCGACGCCACCCACGACCGGCCGCATCCCGCCTCCGGCGTCACGCTCACGCAGGAGCGACACTCCCCGACCGAAGGGCAACGCCATGGGAAGGAAAGCCAGGAGGGTCGTGCGCGCGACGGCCTTCGCCGCGACCGCCTCCACCGTCATCAGCCTCGCGACGTTCGCCGCGGGCGTCCCCGCCTCGGCCGACGACCCCACCCGCCCTGGATGGACCCTGCTCTACTCGGAGGACTTCTCCGCACCGCTCACCGGCGCCGGCGCCCCATGGGTCAAGGAGACCTACAGCCGGCCGTTCGACACGATCATGGACGACTCCGGGCTGTGGTACCAGAACGACTACGGCCCCGCCTGGAACACCGCCTTCAACTCCTTCGCCACCTACCGCAAGGAGTTCACCCTCGGCCAGAACGGCTGGCTGACGGCGTCGCTGTCGGCCCGCGACTTCAACAAGGACGGCGTGCTGGAGTCACCCCCGTCGATCACGACCCAGGCGCTCGGCGGCGAGCACGTCGCCGTGCTCAACGTGCCGGAGTCCACCGGCGGAGCCATCTTCCGCCCCACGAACAAGCTGCCCGAGCAGTACCGCATCGAGTACAAGCTCAAGACCCTCGACTTCGGCGGCAAGCGCAACGGCACGATCGACTACGGCGGCAGGACCAACGGGTACTCCACCCAGGGCTGCAAGACCCAGCACCCCTGGGGTGAGGGGTCACGCTCCCCCGGCTGGACGGGCGACGCGTCGGTGCCGTACTGCCAGTGGCAGAACGTCAGAGAGGGCACCTACGGATACAACGGCTACCACTTCCTGTCGATCGTCGACTTCGCCGACCCCGCGCCGCGGAACAACCACTTCTGGCACTACCACCGCAAGGTGCTGATGGACGCCTTCTCCCAGCACCCGGACCGGGTCGGGACCGGCACCGGCGGCCGGGTCTGCAACTCGGCGAACAACACCTACTACAACTACCGCGACAGCAGCTTCAACACGGTCAACATGTGGATCAGCGGGCTGCCCAACTGGCGGCCCGGACCCGGCGGTCTGGCCGGCAACTCGCAGTGGTTCATGACGAGTTGCTCGGGCGGCGTCGCCGAGCAGCAACTGTCGTCGGCCGCCGAACTGCAGCCCGAGCTCATGCCGAACCAGTTCTACACGTTCGCCATCGAGCGCGACGCGACCGGCTACACGCTGGAGGCGAGCGGCAACTTCGCGCGGGCCGGGCAGAAGACGTTGCGGTTCCACCGCGACTTCATCGTCGGCAACGACCCGATCTGGCACTACAACGTCAAGCCGGGCGAGTACGACGGCCGCTACAACGCGAGCCTCGTGCAGAACGACGCCCACGGCAGCACGACGTGGCCGAACCAGTGGCCGGCCGGGTCGCAGTACCCCGACTCCTTCGTCATCGGCGACCTCTACACCAACGTCTACGAGGGCAGCGCGAGCCTGACCGACATCAGGCTGTACGTGCCCTCCCAGCCGGGCACGACCAACCTCGCGCTGAACAGGCCCGCGACCGCGGACAGCCAGTGCGCGGCGGCCGAGGGCCCGGCCAAGGCCGTCAACGGCAGCTGGACGGGCGGCACTTCCGACAAGTGGTGCTCGCTCGGCGCGAGCAAGTGGCTGCGGGTCGACCTCCAGTCGACCACCAAGGTCGGGCGGCTGGTCGTGCGCCACTCCGGCGCCGGCGGTGAGAAGGCGGCCTGGAACACCCGCGACTTCGACCTCCAGACCAGCGTCAACGGCACGACCTGGACGACGGTGGCGTCGGTGCGGGGCAACACCTCGGACGTCACCACGCACACGTTCACGCCCGCCGACGCGCGGTATCTGCGCGTCAACGTGATCACCCCGACGAACGACACGGACAGGGCTGCCCGGATCTTCGAACTCGAGGCCTACGCCTCCTGACGGCCGGCACACGAGACAAGGGCGCCGGTGCGGATCGCACCGGCGCCCTTCCCGTTGTCCCGGCCGCACGTCCTCCGGAGCCCGTACGGCGAGGGCCGTTCAGTCTTGGGCCTTGCCTCCGGCCAGACGACTGATCATGAGCGCCACCAGGATGATGCCGCCGTAGACGAGCTGCTTCCACTCGCCGGGGACGCCCTTGAGCGTGAGGATGTTCTCCACCAGGCCGATGACCAGCACACCGGTCAGGGCGCCGAGGATGGTGCCCTTCCCGCCGTCCATGCTGACCCCGCCGATCACGGCCGCGGCGAAGACCATGAAGATCCAGCCGTTGCCCTGGTTGGCGCTGATCCCGCCGAGCCTTCCGGTCTCAAGCAGGCCCGCGAGCGCGGCGAGAGTGCCGGCGATCACGAAGACCACCAAAGTGACGCGCTCGACCCGGATGCCCGCCGCCCTCGCGGCGTCGGCGTTGCCGCCGATCGCGTACAACGAGCGGCCGACCCGGAACAGGCGCAGGACGGCGATGCCCGCGAGGAAGAGCACGGCGGTGATCCAGATGGCCGCGGGGACGCCGAGCCAGGTGGCGCTGCCGAGGTAGAGGAACGACTGCGGCAGCGCGAACAGGCTCTTGCCTCCGGTGATGCCGGTCTGGAGTCCGCGCACGACGATCAGCATCGCCAGCGTGACGATGAAGGCCGACAACTGGAACCGCAGGATGAGGAAGCCGTTGAAGGCGCCGACAGCGGCGCCGATCAACAGGCACAGCGGGATCGCCAGCGCCACGGGAAGCTCGATGCCGAAGCCGCCGGCCGTCGTGGGGACGACCAGCATCACCGCGAGGGCCGGAGCCAGGCCGACCGTGGACTCCAGCGAGAGGTCGAACTTCCCGGCGATGAGGATCAGCGCCTCGGCGAGCACCACCAGGGCGAGCGCCGACTGCTGTTGGAGCACGTTGGTCAGGTTGCCGGTCGTCAGGAAGACCGGGTCGATGAACGCGCCCACGACGAGCAGCAGGATGATCACCGGCACCAGCGTGAGGTCCCGGAACCTGCCGAGCCTCAGGCCCACCCCGCGTGACCCGACAGCCAGGGAGTCGGGCACGGCCGATTCGGTCATGAGTCGATACCTTCCATTGCCGCCACGAGATCGTTCTCACTCCAGCCTCGCGGCACGTCCTTGACCACCCTGCCGTGGAACATGACCAGCACCCGGTCGCAGATCCGCAGGTCGTCCAGCTCGTCGGAGACCAGCAGGACACCCGTGCCGTTCGCCGTCGCGTCCTCGACCGCGCCCAGCAGGGACTGCTTGGCCTTGACATCGACCCCGGCGGTCGGGTTGATGACCACAAGCGCCGCCGGGCTGTCCGACAGCGCGCGGGCGAGCACGACCTTCTGCGCGTTGCCGCCCGACAGGTCGCCGACCGGCTGGTCCGGCCCGGTGGTCTTGATGTCCAGATCCTGGATCATCGTCGTGGCCCGGGCCCTGCGTCGCTCCGCGGAGATCATGCCGAACCTGCCCAGCTTGTGGGCGATCGGCATGGTCGCGTTCTCCGCGATCGACAGCAGCGGCACGAAGCCCTCATGGTGGCGGTCCTGCGGGACGAACCCGAGGCCCGCCTTCAGCGCGGCGGACACGTCTCCCGGACGGACCGCCGTCCCGTTGACCGTGACGTCGCCGCCGTCCGGCTTGCGCAGGCCCACCAGCGTCTCCGCCAGGCCGACCTTCCCACTGCTGCCGGAGCCGGCCAGCCCGACGATCTCGCCCGAGCGCACGGTGAGGTCGATGTCCTCGTAACGGTCCTTCAACCGCAGCCCGGACGCGGAGAGCACGACCTTCGCCGTGCCGTCGATCTCCCGCGCCTTCGACTCGTACGCCTGGGTGTCCTCGCCGGTCATCGCCTTGACCAGCTCGTCGTGCGGAAGATCGGCCACCGAGGCGGTGACGATGTGCCTGGCGTCGCGGAACACCGTGACGCTCTGGCAGACCTGGTAGACCTCCTCCAGGTGGTGCGAGATGAACATCATCGTCACTCCCTGCTTCCGCAGGTCGCGCATCCGCTCGAAGAGCCGCTCGATGGCCGGGCCGTCGAGCTGGGCCGTGGGCTCGTCGAGGATGATGAACCTCGCGCCGAAGGACAGCGCCCTGGCGATCTCCACCAGTTGCCGTTCCTCGACGTTGAGGTCGCCCGCGAGGGAGTCGGCGTCCACCGCGACGCCGTACTGGTCGAGCAGTTGCCGGGCGCGGGCACGCAGGGCGCGCCAGTTGATCGGGCCGCGCTCGGTCTGCCGGTTGATGAAGAGGTTCTCCGCGACGGTCAGCGTGGGGATGATCGTCGACTTCTGGTACACACACGCCACCCGGCGCCGCCAGGCGTCCCGGTCGGTCAGCGGCGGCGCGGGCTCGCCCGCGAAGAGGACCTCGCCGAGGTCGGGACGCTGGAGGCCCGTCAGGATCGAGACGAGGGTCGACTTGCCCGCGCCGTTCCGGCCCACCAGCGCGTGGGTCTCTCCGGGGGTGATCACGATCCCGGCGTCGTTGAGGGCGACGGTGGGGCCGAAGCGCTTGGTGATGCCACGCGCTTCGACCGCCGCCGTTTCAGTAACTGTCATTACTTGACCTGGTTGCCCCAGAGCGCGGGGTCGTCCACGTTGTCCTTGGTCACGAGCGGAGCCGGAAGCTGGTCCTCCAGGCCGTTGGGCAGCTGGATGATCGTGCTGTCGTGGTCCGTCGGGCCGGGCTGGAACGTCTTGCCCTCGACGGCCGCCTTGGCGTAGAAGAGCGCGTACTTGGCGTACAGGTCCGCCGGCTGCGAAACGGTCGCGTCGATCGAGCCGTCACGGATCGCGGCGAACTCCTGCGGGATGCCGTCGTTGGAGATGACGAAGATGTGCTTGGGGTCAGTCGGCGGGACGATGAGGTTCTTGGCCTTCAGCACCTGCAGGGTCGGGGCCAGGTGCACACCGCCCGCGTGCATGTAGATGCCCTTGATGTCCGGGTTCTGCTCGAGGCGGGTCTGGAGCATGGACGCGGCCTTGGTGCCGTCCCACTCCGTGGGCTCCTCGAAGACGGTGATTCCGGGGAACTTGGTCTTCATGCACTCGCGGAACGCCTCGGCGCGGTCACGCCCGTTGATCGAGGACAGGGCACCCATGAGCTCAACGATCTTGCCCTTGCCGCCGAGCTTGTCGCCGAGGAACTCGCACGCCTTCTGGCCGTACGCCCGGTTGTCGGCGCGGACGACCATGTAGACCTTGCCGGTGTCCGGCCGGGTGTCCACCGAGACGACGGGGATCTTCTTGCTGTCGAGCGACTGCAGCGTCGAGGCGATCGCACCGGTGTCCTGCGGCGCCATCACGATGGCCTTGGCCCCCTGGCTGACGAGCGCCTGGGTGTTGGCCACGACCTTGGCGATGTCGTTCTGGGAGTTGGTCGGCGGCATCAGGTCGACGCCGAGTTCCTTGGCCATCTCCGGGACGTACTTGTTGTAGGAGTTCCAGAAGTCGGAGTCGGCGCGGGGGAAGTCGACGCCGATCTTGCCGCCCGCGGCGGCGGTCGAGCCGCCGCTCGATCCCGTCGAGGTGTCGGAGGTGGAACCGCAAGCTGCGAGCGCGAGCGCGAGGACGGCGACGCCCGCGGCGCTGACGAAATGTCTCATGCCATCTGGCCTTTCATGACGTGGGGGGTAGAAGGCGAGGACACCAGGTGTCCCCGTCGGCGGCCGGTCGGATGCCTGGCTGGCACCGACAGGCCGGCTGGCCGGCGCGACCGTGCGGGGTCGCGTCCGGCCGGGTGACGCACTCGCCGAACTCACCCATTGCCTCCCCTCCAGACGGGGCCGTCGGGGTAGGAGAACTCGGCGATCGACTCGGGGCGCATCGTGGAGCCGAAGCCCGGCGCGGCCGGCGCGGCGTATCGGCCGCGCCGGATGACGACGGGATCCACGAAGTGCTCATGCAGATGGTCGACGTACTCGATGACCCGGCCCTCCATGGACCCGCTCACCGCGACGTAGTCGAACATCGCCAGGTGCTGGACCAGCTCGCACAGGCCGACTCCCCCGGCGTGCGGGCAGACCGGCACGCCGAACTTGGCCGCGAGGAGCAGGATCGCGAGGTTCTCGTTGACCCCGCCGACCCTGGCCGCGTCGAGCTGGAGGTAGGAGACCGCGCCCGCCTGGAGCAACTGCTTGAAGACCATGCGGTTCTGCACGTGCTCGCCGGTGGCGACCGGGATGGGCGCGATCCTGCGCGCGATGGCGGCGTGGCCGAGCACGTCGTCGGGGCTGGTCGGCTCCTCGACCCACCACGGGTCGAACTCCGCCAGCGCCTCGACCCACTGGACGGCCGTGTCCACGTCCCAGCGCTGGTTGGCGTCGACGGCGATGGGGAATCCGGTGCCGCAGACCTCACGGGCGACCCGCATGCGGCGGATGTCGTCGTCGAGGTCGGCGCCGACCTTCAGCTTGATCTGCGTGAAGCCGTCGGCCAGCGCCTCCTTGCACAGGCGGCGCAGCTTTTCGTCGTCGTAGCCGAGCCAGCCGGGCGAGGTCGCGTACGCGGGGTAGCCGTCGGCCTGGAGGCGGGCGATCCGCTCCTGCCTGCCCGGCTCGGCCTTGCGGAGGATCTCCAGCGCCTCGCCGGGGGTGAGGGCGTCGGTGATGTAACGGAAGTCGACGAGGTCGACGATCTCCTCGGGCGACATCTCACTCAGCAGCAGCCAGAGCGGCTTGCCCTCCCGCTTGGCCTTGAGGTCCCACAGGGCGTTGACGACCGCGGAGATCGCCATGTGCATGACGCCCTTCTCCGGGCCCAGCCAGCGCAGCTGCGAGTCGCCCACCATGCCGCGCGACAACGCGCCGATGTCGGAGCAGTCCCGCCCCACCACGTGGGGTTCGAGGGCTTTGATCGCGGCCGTCTGCACGTCGTTGCCGCGGCCGATCGTGAAGGCGAACCCGTGCCCCTCGTGACCGTCCTCGGTCCTGAGCACCACATAGGCGGCGGAGTAGTCGGGATCGGGGTTCATGGCGTCGGAGCCGTCCCGCTCCCGCGACGTGGGGAAGCGGATGTCGTGCGTCTCCAGGGAGGTGATCTTCACGCCCGTCCCGCCGTCCGGCCGGCGACGGCCTCGTGGGAGCGATCCATCCGACCAATGAGCGCCGACACCTTCATCCCGAAGAACGCCTTTGGGTTATTCTCCCCAAAAGAGGCACCCACGAGGGCTTCCGCCTGTCCGACGAGGCGCGCAGGTCGGGAGACCGGCGCCACCGGCGCCGGAGAACCCGCCGCGCCGCGTTGATCGAGCTGCGAGAAGCCGATGGACATGGCCGAGCGTGGATGGGCGACGCCACCCGGACCAACCGGCAGCAGCTTCACAACGCCTCCAATACATCCGATGTTTCGCCAAGAATGTCCGGTGGCTGCGTGCAAGTCAAGGGTTTCCGGCAGGAATACATCGGATAACTCGACGCCGATCGGCCGTGTTAGACGGAGGAGTCAGGCGGACATCGGATCTCCTCGGGATGAGGCCCGGCGGAGGCCGCGCCGGCCGCGCCGGCCGCGCCGCGACGGACCGGGCCGGCGTCCGCGAGGGACACCGGCCCGTCCACTGTTCCCGACGACTGTTCCCGACCGCTGTTCAGGCGCCGTAGACCTCGAACTCCCACAGCGAGTAGCCGTACTGCGGGAGCCCGCGCTGTGTGCCGTACATCCGCACGTACCGCCCGGTGCCGGAGACGACGAGGTCGTCCACCCCGCCGTCCCCGCTGGTCGTGGAGTACACGGTCGACCAGGTGGCGTTATCAGGAGACGTCTGGATCTGGTAGGCCCTGCCGTACGCCGCCTCCCAGTTCAGCCGCACCCGGCTGAGCGAGCGGGACGAACCCAGATCCACCGAGATCCACTGCGGGTCGCCGTACGCGCTGCTCCACCGCGTCGCCGCGTTGCCGTCCACCGACAGCGACCCCACCCGGCCGTTGTCAGGCTCCACGCTGGACGTGGCCGTCGGGCGGCCGGACGACAGCAGGGTTCCGCCGCCGGCGACGGGGGTGCCGTAGACGTTGAGGTCCCACAACGAGTAGCCGTACTGCGGGAGCCCGCGCTGCGTGCCGTAGACGCGGACGTACCGCCCGGTGCCGGAGACGACGAGGTCGTCCACCCCGCCGTCCCCGCTGGTGGTGGAGTACACGGTCGACCAGGTGGCGTTGTCCGCGGACGTCTGCACCTGGTACGCCCTGCCGTACGCCGCCTCCCAGTTCAGCCGCACCCGGCTGAGCGCGTAGGAGGCCCCGAGGTCGACCGAGATCCACTGCGGGTCACTGTAGGCGCTGCTCCACCGCGTCGCCGGGTTGCCGTCCACCGCCAGCGACCCCACCCGGCCGGCGTCGGGCTCCACGCTGGAGGTCGCCGTCGGACGGCCCTGGGCGAGGTCGCTCGAGGTGGTCGGCGGCGTGCTGACGCCGGGGCCGACGAAGGTGTAGCTGTCGACGTCGAACAGCGCGTTCGCGCCGGTGTTGTTACCGGTGAACACCAGGTAGAGGTCATGCGTGCCGTCGTCCGGCCTCGTGACCGGCGCGGTCAGCTCGACGTAGTCGTCCCAGCCTCCCGTGCCGGTGACCGCGAGGCGGGCGACCTCGGGACCCGTCGGCGAGTCGTACCGGAAGGAGAGGGTGCCGCCGGCGTTCGCCGACGACACGCGGGCCTTCACTCCGGTGATGCCCTTCAGGCTGACCGCGTGGTGCCGCACCCACTCCCCGCTCTGGATGTCGCCGAGCCTCCTGCCGCCTTCCGCCGCCGCCTGGTCGACGACCTTCGGCCCGTTGAGCTGGACGAAGTGCTCGGCCTGCCACTGCTTCGGCCAGACGGAGATCTCCTTCTCCCCCGTCAGCGCGACCGTGCCGGGGGCGCCGCGGTCGGTGTAGGAGGCCCGCAGGACGAAGAACTGCACGGCGTCGGGACCGGCGTGCACGGGGCCGGTGTTGACGGTGAACCCGCAGCCGGTGCCCTGCCCCTCCTCATGTGCGTGTTCCTGGTGCCCCAGGGCCGCCCGGATGACGACGTCGGCGCAGCCGACCGTGCCGTCCTGCGGATCGGTCGCGCTCGCGGTCGTGGTGAGGTTCTCGCCCCAGCTCCACATGCCGCCCGCCGGGATGCCCGCCAGCGTGACCGTGGGCCGGTTGTTGCCGACCACGACGGGGATCACCGCCGTGCCCGTGTGACCGGCGGGGTCTCGTACGGTCAGACGCGCCCGCTTGTCTCCGTTGGTGGTGTAGGTGAACGACGGGTTGGCGGCCGTGGAGTCGGTGGTGCCGTTGTCGTCGAAGTCCCAGGCGTAGGTGATGGGGTCGCCGTCGGGATCGGACGATCCCGCGCTGGAGAACGTCACCGCGAGCGGCGTCAGGCCGTTGTCCCTGTTCGCCGTGGCCACCGCGACCGGCGACCGGCCGCCCTGGACATAGTTGATCTTGTACAGCCCGGCGTCCGCCGCGCCGGAGAAGTAACCGCTGCCGTACTCCAGCAGGTACAACGATCCGTCGGGCCCGAACTCCATGTCGATCGGGTGGACGAGGTTCATCCCCGCGAGCACCGGCTCGATGATCGTCGGGTTCCCCGTGGCGGGGTTTCCGTTGTCGAACTGGACCTCCTTGATCCAGTTGCGGCAGTACTCGGAGATGATCCACTTGTTGTCGTAGTAGGCGGGCCACTTCACGTCCGAGGCCAGGTTCGGGTCGTAGTGGTAGACCTCGGCGTGGTTGGGCGAGCCGCAGCCGCCGGGGTTGTCGAGCGCGGGCCACTCCCTGCTGCCGCCGTGCTGCTCCCACACCAGCGAGGGTTTGGTGGGGGGAAGCTGCTGGAGTCCGGTGTTGCGCGGCGAGTTGTTCACCGGGCCCGTCGTCCCGCCGCACGGGAACCAGCCGCGCGGGGCGTTGGCCGCGAAGTCCCAGTCGTTGTAGGCGACGTTCGGGCCGCCGCAGTACGGCCAGCCGTGGTTGCCCGGGCCGGTCGCCCGGTTGAACTCGTCGTAGGCCGCCGGCCCCCGGTTCGGAATCGTCGCGCCCGCGTCCGGTCCCACCTCGCCCCAGTAGAGGGTGTCGTCCGCCTTCTTGTCGACCCAGATCCGGTACGGGTTGCGATCGCCCATGATGTAGATCTCGGGCCGCGTCTTCGCCGTGCCCGGCGGGAAGAGGTTGCCGGCCGGGATCGTGTAGGTACCGTCGTTCTCCGGGTGGATCCGGTTGATCTTCCCGCGCAGGTCGTTGGTGTTGCCCGCCGTGCGCTGCGCGTCGTACTGCGGGTTGCTGGCCGGCCGCTCGTCGATGGGCGCCATGCCCGCCGAGTCGCCGCCGGAGTTGGTGTTGTCGCCCACCGCGAAGTACAGGTTCTCGTTCGAGTCCCAGGTCATCGAGCCGGCCGAGTGGCAGCACAGGTCACGCTCGGTCGGCCATTCGATGATCATGTCCTCGCTCGCGGGGTCGAGGACGCCGGCCGCGGTGCTGAAGGTGAACCGCGAGATCCGGTTGACCAGCGGCGTCACCTTCGGCGAGTAGAAGAGGTACACCCAGTGGTTGGCGGCGAAGCGCGGGTGGATCGTGATGCCGATGAGCCCGTCCTCGAACCGGGCGTCGAGCTGCAGCGTCAGCGCCACGGTCGTGCTCTTGGTGGCGGGGTTGTACAGGCGCACCTGGCCGCCGCCGGAGCTGCTGCCCCGGTTGATGTAGAGGACCTTGCCGTCGGGGAGGACCGACAACTCGATGGGCTCGCCCATCGAGAGCCCGCCGTCCAGCTTGACCTTCTCGAACCCGCTCGTGGGAGGCGGAGCGAGGGCGGCCGTGGGCTGAGCTTCGGGGACGGCGGCGGAGGCGGGAACTCCGGCGACCGCCGTCGCCGCGAGCGTGAGGACGAGGGCGCCGACGACCGTCCGAAGGCGCGCGAAACCGACCACGATGTCTCCTGGGGGGGTGCGGAGGCGGATGTGCGTCGTGCTCACGGGGGCTCCGGGCCTTGCGAAGACCCGGAGCCCCCGGTGTCGTTGCGGGTGGCGAGAGGGTCAGGTGCCGTAGACCTGCAGTTCCCAGAGCGAGTAGCCGTAGGGCGTCAGCCCCCGCTGTGTGCCGTGGATCCGCACGTATCGGCCGGTGCCGGAGACGCTCAGGTCGTCGATGCCGCCGTCACCCGTGGTGGTGGAGTAGACGGTCGTCCACGTCGCGTTGTCCGGCGACGTCTGCACCTGGTAGGCCCTGCCGTACGCGGCCTCCCAGTTCAGCACGACCCTGCTGATCGAGCGGGACGAGCCGAGGTCGACCGAGATCCACTGCGGATCGGAGTACAGGCTCCCCCAGCGCGTCGCCGTGCTGCCGTCGACGGCGTTCGCCCCGACCAGCACGTTGCCGGTCTCGACGCTGGAGGTGGCCGTGGGACGTCCCTGCGAGAGCAGAGCCGGCCCGGTTCCGGCCGGCGTGCCGTACACGTTGAGGTCCCACAACGAGTAGCCGTACTGCGTGAGCCCGCGTTGCGTGCCGTAGACGCGGACGTACCGCCCGGTGCCCGACAGGGCCACGTCGTCGACGCCGCCGTCCCCGCCGGTGGTGGAGTAAACGGTCGTCCAGGTGGCGTTGTCCGGCGACGTCTGGATCTGGTACGCCCTGCCGTACGCGGCCTCCCAGTTCAGTCGGACCCGGTTGAGCGCGTAGGAGGCCCCGAGGTCGACCGAGATCCACTGCGGGTCGCTGTAGGCGCTGCCCCAGCGGGTGGAGGCGTTGCCGTCGACCGCGAGCGAGCCGGTAAGTGTGCTGCCGCTCTGCACGCTGGAGGTCGCCGTCGGACGGCCCTGCGCGAGGTCCGTGGCCGCGGGAGCCCCTCCGTCTCCCTTGATCCGGATGTTGCGGTAGTTGATGTCGGCGCCGTCGCCGTCGTTCTGCACGCCGATGTATCCGGACGCGATGTCCCGGCTGCTGGTGTAGTCGTTGATCTTGACGCCGTTGAGGAAGATCTCGACGTGCCGGCCGTGTACGGCGATCTCGTAGGTGTTCCAGGATCCCGGCGGGTTGAGGTTGGCCGCGCGCAGGGCGGCGTCGGGCGCCCTGAAGCTGTAGACGCTGCCGGTCGTGCGGGTCGGGTCGGCGTCGCTGGCGTCGATCTGGATCTCGTGGCCCTGGTCGACCGGCTTCCACGGGTCGCCCTGCGGATCGGGGAAGCCGATGAAGACGCCGCCGTTGTCGTCACCCGGCATCATCCAGTCGAGCTTGAGCGAGTAGTTCGAGAAGGTGCTGACCGGGTACCACAGCAGCCCCATCCCGCCGAAGGAGGTCAGCGTGCCGTCGGCCAGCGTGAAGCCGCCGGGGCCGGCCATCCGCCAGCGGTCGAGGCTCGCCTGGGTGCCGTCGAACAGCGGGGTGTAGCCGGTCTCAGGACGGCAGTCGGCCGGCTTGGCACGTGCGGCGATCTGGATGCCGCCGAGCAGCATCCTGGTGAAGTTCGGGTCGGCGTAGGACTCCTCGGTGTGGCCGAGGCCGGTGTACCACGCGCGGCCGCCCATGTAGTCGTGGCACCAGGTGATGGGGTGGTCGCCCATGGATCCGCCCGAGTACGACGACTCGTCAAGGCCGGCGAGCACCTTCACGTTCGCCCGCGGGTTCGTGCGGTAGTTGTACCACTCGTCGGTCCGCGTCCAGGCCTGCGGCAGGTGCGAGGTGGACACGTTGGCCCGGTCCTCGACCCGGACGACCGCCTGCTGGGTCGCCGGATGCGAATTGAACCAGGCCCCGACCAGCCCGCCGTACCAGGGCCAGTCGTACTCGGTGTCGGCGGCCGCGTGCACGCCGACGTAGCCGCCACCCGACGCGATGTAGGACTGGAACGCCGCCTGTTGCGCGCCGTCGAGGACGTCGCCGGTCGTCGACAACCAGACGACGGCCTGGTACTGGGCGAGGTTCGCCGTGGTGAACGCCGCCGCGTCCTCGGTGGCGACCACCGTGAACCCGTTGGCCGCGCCCAGTTGCCGGATCGCCGCGATGCCGTTGGGGATGGAGGAGTGGCGGAATCCTGCCGTCTTCGAGAAGACGAGGATCTTGGTCAGCGGTGCCGAGAGCGCGGCGGCCTGAACGGTCAGGACGGCCGCGCCGGCGACGACGAGCGCGAGGACTGCCCGGATGATCGCACGCATGAGCCACCCCCTGTCATCCGGCGAACGCGGAACGGGACGGCAGCGCCAACCGCAGCGTCGTCGGCAGCGTCGTCGGCGTTGGCCGAGACGCCGGGAGGGACTCCGAGAGAAGGACGAAGGCGGGCACACATGGGCACATGCGGTACTCCTTCTGGAGAAAGAGGAGCGCGCCGCCGCACCTGGTGAGAAGTATTCACGGCAACCCGAGAACTTTTGTTGCCGCCAACGAAAGATTGGCACAATGGAACGAAAGCGTCAACATTCGTCGGATCGGTCGGACCACTGACGCCCGACACTGATCACGATGGGTGTTATTGATCTTCATACATCGGATGTGTAGGAGATCGAGATCTCTGAGTTTCGACTTCGAAACGACAAAAATCAGACCTGATCCGCGCCACTGGCGCGTTTCTGGAGCGGTCCCGCGGACACAGTGGCGCGTGAGACGTCTATTGACTGGCCAATACATCCAATGTTAACTGCGCCTGACAGTCCAGATTCGGAGCAAGTGCGACGGTGTGCCGGGCCGACGGCCTCCGTCCTCGAGCGCCGGGTCTGTGCTGGAGAGGGGCCCGGTGGGCAGGCACGTCAGCCGGTCGCCGATCGCCGGGCTTACGGCGGCTCACCGGCCCCTCTGCCCGTCGTACGGCCAGGCGGCACGCCGCGCGGAACTCCACGGCGCTCCCCCGGGCAACCTCCCCGGCAACCGTGCAGAACTCTCCGGCGCCGAAGCTCCCACGCCCCCGCGGTGCACGCGGGGCCAGGGGTCAGGCCGTGTCCCCCGGGCGGTCGAAACCGGACGGACGGTCAGGACCCGCGGTGTGGTCGGGACCCGCGGCGTGGTCGGGGCTCGCCGGATGTTCGGGCTTCTTGCGGCGGCCGAGCATGGCCGCCCCTGCGGCGACGACGAGCAGGGCGAACCCGCCCCAGAGCAGCAGGGGACTGTTCGAGCCCGTGTCCCCGGCCGCCTCGCTCCCCGCGGTGTCTCCGGCGGTGTCTCCGGCGGTGTCTCCGGCGGTGTCTCCCGCCGCGGGCGGCGCGGTCGCGGCGGCCGGAGGCGCCGCCCCGCCCGAAGCTGCCTTCACCGTGAAGGGGATCTCCCCCTCGACGGGATGGCCGTCGGAGGAGACGACCCGCCACGCGATGACATAGCTCCCGGACGGAAGCGGACCGGCGACGTTCTGGGTCACCTTCGGCCCGTCGGCGAGTGGCTTGCCGGACTCGAACCGGCGCCCGGCGGTGTCGTGGAGGATCACGACAGGGAAGGTCACGTGCGCGCTGAACTCCAACTCGATCCGGTCGAGGGTGGAGACGACGGCGTTCTTCGCGGGCGTGCTGCTCTTCAGGCTGTCATGTGCCAGAGCGGGCGGTGCGAGCGCCGCCACGAGCGCGCCCCCCAGGCACAGGACGAGCATCGCCTTGATGGCGGAGATCTTCATGGGACCAACTCCGAACGCGTGAAGAAGGCGTGAGCCGTCACACTTTCCGCGAGCCGTGAGAGACCGGACGGGCGCGCGTGTCGCGACGAATTCTGTCACAGAACCCCCTCGGTCCCCCGGACGGCCACGCTGGCCGGGGCCGGTCTGCGGCGAAGAATCGCGAGGTCAATAGGATGCGGCTGCCGATCGTCCGTTCGGCGGGAAGATCCCGTCCCGGCTCATTGAAAGCGCAGATGACCACCGAGCACACGCACGAGTTCCGTCTGGTCGCTCCGGGGGACGCCGCCCTCCGCCCGCTCCTCGACGACCTCGCGATCGAGTACCACCGCCGCTACGGACCCAACAACGAGCTGGCCCGTTTCCCCGACTCCGACTTCTCGCCGCCGGACGGCGGCTTCCTGGTCCTCGTCGAGAACGGGGAGACCACGGCGGGCGGCGCCTTCCGCCGCCACGACGAGTCCACGGCCGAGCTGAAGCGCATCTGGACGCATCCCAGCCACCGCCGCCGCGGGCTCGCCCGCCTCGTCGTCCGGGAGCTGGAACGCGAGGCGGCCGCGCGCGGCTACCAGCGGGTCGTCCTCAGCACGGGCCCGCGCCAGCCCGAAGCGATCGCCCTGTATCTGGCGGGCGGCTACCGCCCGCTGTTCGACGTGACCGCCGCCCCGGAGACGGTCGGAGAGCACGTGTTCGACAAGACCCTCGTCTGACGCATCTCGCCGGCCGCCCCCGCCCGCCGGAGCCGTCAGCGCAGGATGTACAGGACGCTGTCCCCCAGATCCCGCCGCTCCACCCCGAGGCCGTCGACCGGGCGCTCGAGCGCGTTCTGGAACGCCGTCCCCCTGGCTCGATCACGGGGGACGACGACCTCGCGCACGCCCATGTTCCGCAAGTAGCCGATCGAGTACGGCTCGGGGAACGCCCTCGTCACCTCGATGACCTCGGACATCATCTCGGGGGTGAACGATGCGGCGCCGTTCACCGTCGGGTAGAACCTCCCGGCCGACCAGATCAGGGACAGGGCGTCCTGGCCGTGCTCGTCGGGAAGCGTCAGCACGGGCCCACTGATCTGGGACATCGCGGCGGGCGGCGGCGGCACCTCCGGATTCGGGACGGCCTGCAGTCCCTCGGCGCACACGAGCAGCGGCACCACCAGCAGGACGTGCCTGAACCGGCCCGCGCGCACGGCCAGGCGGGTCACGGCCCCCGCGGCCAGCAGCCCGAGCAGGAGCACGGTGTACATCACGAACCTGCCGGGCGTCCGCAGCGCCTCGAAGCCCGGAAGCAGATGCCGGGCGGGCAACCACGTGAGGGCGCCGCCCAGGAACGTCGTGCCCAGGGCCAGCACCAGCGTGCCCGCGACGCCGAGCAGGAGCAGGAGCCGGGTCCGCGGCCTCCACGTCGTCACCGCCAGCCCGGCGATCGCCACGAGCACCACCACCAGACCGGGGAACAGGCACATCTCGATCGGCCAGCCGAGGCCGGCGCGGGCTCCCGCGGTGAGCCGGCCCCACACCACGGAGTAGTCGGGGGCGGCCAAGAAGGCCCGGAAGGGCGGCGAGAAGAACTCGAGCGCCCTTTCGCTCCGCGCCTCGGCGACCTGCGGATTCTCCTTCGCCACCTGCAGGAAGACGGCGCCGACGGCGAGCGTGACCGCCGCGAACCCGGCGCCGCCCGCCAGGTTGGCGATCAGCAGCCTTCGCGGCAGGTTCGGCCGGCCGGCCCGCAGCCAGCCGGCGGCCCCCGCCGCCACGACGAGGATCAGCAGGTACAAGGCGGGCAGCCCGATCGCGAAGCCCAGGCTGAGCTGCCAGGCCGCGAGCGCCCAGGCGGCGACCACCATCCAGGGCCGCGCCGGTCCGCGGAACCAGCCTCGCCTGCCGATCCCGTTGCCCCTCAGCAGCAGCGCGATCGCCAGCGGGATGGCGCCGCTGATGAGGATGTTGAGGTGGATCGCGTGAGACAGGCGCCACGGGCTGAAGGCGAACGCCGCTCCCGCGACGAGCGCGCCGATCCAGCCGCTGCCGAGCTGGCGGGCGAGCAGGTACGCGCCCGCGAACGCGAAGGCGGAAGCCAGGACGTACGCCACGTTGTACCGGACGAGGGCGTCCCCCATGTCGGACACGCCGATGCCGAACGGTGCCAGCCCGAGCAGGGTGTCGCTGAACACCCCGGTGTGGGGCAGCGGCCAGTAGGCGTTCGCGTCGAACGGGTGGCCGATCTGGCTCACCAGCGCATGGCCGTACCAGGCGATCTCCCACGCGAAGAACAACGGGTCGCCGAAGTCGCCCGGGATGGTGCGGCCGGGGTCGGCCATGACCGGCCAGGTCATGAGCACGGCGAGAGCCAGCGCCCCCACCCCGAGGGCGCCCACCTCCACGGGCACCCGGTCGAGCAGTCGACGCCCGGTCCTGGCGGCCGGACGGGAGACGGTGAGGCTGACGGGCATCGCGCTTCCTTTCGTCACGACGTGCTCAGGCGACGGCCTCGCGGGTCCGCCGCGGGTTGAACACCCACGCGCGCAACAGCAGGAATCTGACCAGCGTGGCCAGCCCGTTGGCCACGACCACGGCGCACAGCTCCGCGTGCGTCGACGGCGCCGGCACGAGCAGATGGAGCAGCGCGAGGCCGCCCGTGCTCAGGACCAGGCCGATCAGGAAGGCGATCCCGCCTTCCAGCTGGTGCCGTACGGCTCTGGTCCGGCCGGTCACGAGGAAGGTGAAACGCCGGTTGGCCGCGGTGTTGGCGACCGCGGTCGCGGCGAGCGCCAGCCCGTTGGCGGCGATCGCGGCCATGACCGTCCGCAGGCCCATGTAGAGCATGAGATGGACGAAAGTGCTGATCAGCCCGACGATCGCGAAGCTCGACAACTGACGCGCCATGCCGGCGGGCAACCTGGCCTGCTGCACCTTCTCCGGGATCGGCAGGCGTGCCGCTCCGGACAGGGTCTTGCGCGCCACCCGGACCACTCCCCTGAGGTCGTCGCGGGCCGTCCTGAGGATGTCCACCCGGCTGTCGGGATCGTCGACCCAGTCCACGGGCACCTCGTGGATGCGCAGCCCGTGCTGCTCGGCCAGCAGCAGCAGTTCGGTGTCGAAGAACCACTCCTCGTCCTCGACCGCCGGCAGCAGCACCTGGGCGACGTCCGCGCGCACGGCCTTGAACCCGCACTGGGCGTCGGAGAACCGCACCCCCAGGGTCGATCGCAGGAGCAGGTTGTAGCCCCGCGAGATGAACTCGCGCTTGGCACCACGCGTCACGTTCGACCCGCGGGACAACCGGGTGCCGATGGCCAGGTCGCTGTGCCCGGACAGGAGGGGCGCGACCAGCGGCAGAAAGGCATTCAAATCGGTGGACAGATCCACGTCCATGTAGGCGACCACGTCCGCGTCGCTGTCGGCCCACACTCTGCGCAGGGCCCTGCCCCGGCCCTTCTTCTCAAGGTGCACCGCCCGGACGTTGGGCAAATCGCCCGCGAGGTCCATGGCGAGGGGCCACGTCCCGTCGGTGCTGTCATTGTCGGCAATCGTTATGAGATATCCGTACGGAAATGTCGTCGCCAAGTAGTCGTGGAGACGGCGGATGCTGTCGTCCAGCACGCGCTGCTCGTTGTAGACGGGAACGACCACCTCGACGACCGGATTCACGCTTCTCTCTGCGGTCATCTGACTCATGCCGCACGTCGTACCCGAGCACCGATCCGCCTTTAACCGTCCTGAGTGGATTATTGATGAAGCATTCCCAATAACAGGAAATCATCGCGCGGAAGCCCTTCAAATAAACCAAATATGACATTAACCCGAAAACGGATATATCCCTTTAAGTGGTAATCGGACCGTGGCTCGGGAGGCGGGGCATTCTGCGTGAGCATCTCCATCCTGGGTGTGACAGGGCCAGGTCAGCCCACCTTCGCGCACGTATGGTCGAAGGCATGGAGACCGGCAGCCGGCTCGGGGACTACCTCCGCGCACGGAGAGAGTCGATGCGCCCGGAGGACGTGGGGCTCTCCGACCTCGGACGCCGCAGGACCCTCGGGCTCCGGCGCGAGGAGCTCGCCATGCTGGCGGGCATCAGCACCGACTACTACCTGCGCCTGGAGCAGGGGCGCGACCAGCATCCGTCCGAGCAGGTCCTCGACGCGCTGGCCCGGGCGCTGCAGCTGAACGACGACGCCACCTCGCGTCTCCATCAGCTCGCCCGGCCGCGGCAGCGGCGCCGCCGGGTCGCCGACCGCCCCGAGCGGGTGCAGCCCGGCATCCGGCAGCTGCTCAAGACCTGGTCGGACACCCCGGCGTTCGTCCAGAGCCGCTTTCTCGACGTGCTCGCCGCCAACCCGCTGGCCTGCGCCCTGTCGCCGGTCTACCGGCCAGGCGTCAACGTCCTGCGAGCACTGTTCCTCGATCCCGGCGTCCGCCCGTACTACCGAGACTGGGAGAAGATCACCTCAGGGACGGTGGGCGCCCTGCGCGAGCTCGCCGGGCCCGACGTCGACGACCCTCGGCTCACCGATCTCGTCGGTGAGCTGTCCGTCCGCAGCGAACTCTTCCGCCGTCTGTGGGCTCGTCACGACGTCCGGGCCCGGCGTTGCGGGACCAGCGTCATCGACCATCCCCAGGTCGGGCCGCTGGAACTCCGCTTCGAGAAACTCTCGATCAGCGGCGGCAACGGCCAGCTCCTGGTCATCAAGCACGCCGAGCCCGGAAGTCCCACCGCCCAGGGCCTGTCGCTGCTGGCGAGCATGATCGCTGAGCCGGGCGACCCGCGCGAGCAGGGGCCGAGGCAACCCGATCGATCATCGGACCAGGGCCAGGTGCCCGAAGGTGAGCACGGCGAATAGCACCACGCCGAAGGGCCGTATCGCTACATAGCACCGTGAACTGCCGATTCTCTGTGGGCCGCGTCCCGCCCCTGCCATGCTGACCGTCATGTCTGAGACGGGTGAGGTGCGAGAGGCGTTCCGCCGGGCGTCCGCGCTCGTCGCCGACCACCGCGCCGACCTCGACCAGGCCGTCCATCTGATGGCCGTCCACGCGTGGGTCGGCGGCGGCGCGCCCCGCTTCGCCGCCGAGTTGTCCAGGCACCGCGCGATCCTGCAGTCGTGCCTGGAGACCGCTCTGACGGAGATCTCCCGCCTCGTCGTACGGCACGGCATGCTCCCGCCGGGCATGACCTCCGTCCACACATCGGTGACGAGCATGACCGCCACGTCGAGCGCCTTCCGCGGCGTCGACGTCGAGACCATGAACGCCCTGGTCTGCTCGCTCGAACGTGCCGCCGAACGGATGTCCGACCTGTCGGTGCGGCTGCACGCCGAACTCGCCGTGCTCTGCCTGCCGACCGACCCGGGATGGGACGTGGCGCACAGCGCAGACTGGGCCCGCGGGCAGGCCCGCGACCTGAAGAGGCGCCTGTCCTGGATCCAGCGGGCCGAGCCGGACGCGTGGACTCCCTGGGACGGCGGCGTGGTGTCGTCCGGCGTGGTCGGCTTCGGGTTCTTCGAGGCGTTCGCCCCTGATCCCGGCATGGCGGCGGCGCTGCTGCGCAGGATCGCCGCAGGGGACCACACGGCGCTCATGGCCGTGGTCGCGCTGCAGGAGCAGGGTCAGGACCCCGGCCTGGCCGCCCGCGTCCACACGTGGTGGCGCGGGCTCCCCCGGGGGCTTCGCGAGGAACTGGTCTCAGCCGCGCCGCAGGGGGTCGGGGCGCTCAACGGCCTGCCCGCCTCGGTCCGCGACCGGGCCAACCGGCTGTTCCTCGCCATGGAGAAGACCCGCCTGCGGGCCGAGTCCGCCCGGCTCACCCGCGAGATAGCGGAGTCGGGCCGGGCCACCATGTTCCTGCCGCTCGACGCCGCCCTGAACGCCCTCAGAAGGATCGACATCATCGAGCGGATGCTCACGGTCGGCGGCGCCGCAGGCCATCCGCCGCTGCTCCTGCTCTCCTTCAATCTCACCGGGCTCGGGCGCCTCGTCGTCTCCTGGGGCGACCCCGACACGGCCGACACGACCGTCACCTATGTCCCCGGGCTCGGCACGCGACTGGACACCTTCGACGACGGCGTCGAGCGAGCCCGGCGGCTCTGGCAGCAGTGCCAGACGACCGCGGGAGGCAGGCATGTCGCCTCGATCGCCTGGCTGGGCTACGACGCTCCTCAGCTCGATCCCGGGATCATCTCCTTCGGCCGCTCGGTCGCCATGGGAGGCGCCGCCGACCGGGGCGCGGGCGCGCTGGCCGCCTTCGTCGACGGCCTGCACGCCGCCCACGTGCCCGCCCCGTCCGCCAGGAACGTGTTGCTGGGACACAGCTACGGCTCCCTGGTCACCGGGAAGGCCGCCGTCCTGCGACCCGGGCTGCTGGCCGACGACCTCATCTTCGTGGGCAGCCCCGGCGTCGGAGTGGAGCACGCCGGCGATCTGGGAGTGGCCCCCGGCCATGTCTGGGTCGGCGAGGCCGGAAACGATCCGGTCGCGTATCTCGGCAGGTTCACGGCCGATCCCGGGGACGCGAGCTTCGGCGCCAAGCGCTTCCTCGTCGAGCGCAGCGTGATCACCGAAGCCCACTCCAGCTACTGGAATCCGTATTCCTCCTCCCTGCGCAATATGGGCCGCATCGTCAACAGCCAATACGGCCACCTGATCAAGCCGGAGCCTCTGAAACAGCCTCAGTTGCTGATGCCCGAACTCGCTCCCCCAGAGGTGAGAGAGCTCAACAGATGACGCCACTGTGGCACCGCGTTTCGGGGTGCGCCCTCTCGCTGGCCGTCCTGGCCGGCTGCACAGAACCAAGGTCTGCCATGCCCCAAACGATCGTCCAGACGCAGGCGCTGACCCGCGTGGAAGAACTCCTCTCGAGCACCGTCTCTGCCCTCGACCCGAAACCACGTCTGGAACTCAACGCCATCGTCCCGACCGTCTCCCGATGTCTCGATCCCGGTCCGACGGAGTCATCCGAGCAGGTGGTGGTGAGCCGCGCGTACTGGCTCCGCGACATTCCCGCGAACCACAACCTCGCCATCGCGTACCAGGTCCGGGATCACTGGGTCCGGCAGGGGCACGTCATCCTCGGCACGGCTGGGCTGGAGTCTGGACATCCCGACATCGCGGGCGAGACGCGTCCCGATGGGTTCATCCTGGCTCTGGTCTGGGCCGAAGGAGATCATCTCTATCTCGCCTCCTCCTCCCCCTGCGTCTGGCCGGACGGCACCCCCGAACCGTGATGGACCTCTCGCCGAGTGGGTCGATCGAGTCGTGACTCGGTAACCTACGGGAGGTCGAAAATGTTCAGGAGTGTGGGATTGTGCGCGTTGTTGATGCTTTCCGGCAGGCCTATGGCGGCGAACCCGCGGGGGTGTGGCACGCGCCCGGCCGGGTCAACCTGATCGGGGAGCACACCGACTACAACGACGGATTCGTGCTGCCCTTCGCCGTGCCGTGGGGCGTCACGGCCGCGGTACGCCCGCGCGAGGACGACACGGTCCGTCTCGCCTCGCTCCAGGCGGACTCCGGACCCCAGGTTCTCGAGCAGATCGACCAGGCCGAGGGCTGGGCCCGATACGCGGCCGGAGTCTTCTGGGTGATGCGCGAGGACGGCCTTCCCATCCGCGGCGCCGATGTCATGATCGACGGCGACGTGCCCCAGGGTGCCGGGCTGTCGTCCAGCGCGGCCCTCGAGGTCGCCGTCGCGGTCGCCCTCGACGACCTGTACGGCCTCGGCCGGCCCAGGATGGAGCTGGCCAGAATCGCGCAGCGGGCCGAGAACGACTTCGTCGGCATGCCGTGCGGGATCATGGACCAGGCGGCGTCCGTCCTGAGCCGGGAGGGCCACGCGCTGTTCCTCGACTGCCGGTCCCTGGCCTCCCGGGCCGTCCCGCTCGACCTGGCCGCGCACGGACTCCAGCTGTTGATCATCAACACCGGCGTGCACCACGAGCTGGCCGACGGCCAGTACGCCCGCCGCCGCCGGGACTGCGAGAACGCCGCCAAGCACCTGGGCGTCGACTCCCTGAGAGACGTCACCGACCTCGCGTCTGCCCTCCAGAAGCTCACCGGCGACGAGCGCAAGCGGACACAGCACGTCGTGACGGAGAACCACCGTGTCGAGGCCCTGATCGGGTTGCTGCGGGCGGGAGCCGTACAGGAGATCGGAGCCCTGCTGATCGCCTCGCATCTCTCGCTGCGCGATCAGTTCGAGGTGTCCTGCGCGGAGCTGGACGTGGCGGTCGAGGCGGCCGTCAAGGGCGGAGCCAGGGGCGCCAGGATGACGGGGGGCGGATTCGGCGGCTCCGCCATCGCCCTCGTCGCCGAGGAGAAGGCGGACCGGGTTCGGGAAGAGGTCATGCGCGCCTACGAAGAGCGCGGCTGGGCCGCTCCGACCATCTTCACGGCGTCTGCCGCTCCGGGCGCCCGCCGGCTCGCCTAGAGGCTCCTCGGAGCGGCCCGGACCCGCTCAGCCGAGCGGAGGGAAGTCCGGCGCCCGGTTTTCGAGGAAGCTGGCGACCCCCTCGGCGAAGTCGGGTCTTTCGAACGACTTCCGCATCAGTTCCTGCGCCGTGTCCCTCGATTCGTCGAGGGACACGTTCCAGTCACCCCACACCTGCCGCTTCATGACCTCCATCGACGCGGGTGAGCACCACACGGCCAGCTCTCTCGCGTACGTCAGCGTCTCCTCCATGAGCCGATCCCGCGGTACGGCCCGGGCCGCCAGGCCGAATCCGCAGGCCTCCGCACCCGTGAACACGCGGCCGGACAGCAGCAGGTCCATCGCCCTGGCCTGCCCGGCGAGCCTGGGCATGATCCAGGCCAGGCCGTACTCGGCGATGAGACCCCGGCGCGAGAAGGCGGTCGTCCACTTGGCGTCCTCGGCCGTGAAGACGAGGTCGCACACGAGCGCGTGGACCATCCCGAGCCCGGCGCACGCACCGTTCACCGCGGCGATCACCGGCTTGCGGATCGTCACGGGGAAGGTGTTCGGCCGCGTGTCCGGTTCGCCGTCGTAGTCTCCGGTCTGGATCGCGGTCAGGGTCGCGAAGTCGGCCCCGGCGCAAAAACCCCTGCCTGCGCCGGTGACCACGATGACCCTGACAGACGGATCCCGCTCGGCCTCCTCGAGGAGGTCGAAGTAGCGCCGTCCCATCTCGTCGGTCCACGCGTTCAGCCGTTCAGGCCGGTTGAACGTGAGGATCCGCACGCCGCCGTCGTCCTCGGACAGCACCACCATGTCGACCTCCCCTACCGAATTATGTTCTACACCGGGCAGCGCCCTTCCGTGAACTTCTCGAGCCCTTCATTGCCGTCTCGGCGGGTGAATGCCGGGGTCAGCTGCACGTCGTCGTAGTAGCGGTGGAAAACCGGGGTCGCCGCGCCGGATAGCGGCGGCACGATCCAGGACCAGTCCGCCGGGCAGACGCGACCGCTGCGCTCCTCCTTCTCCAGGTGGAGCATGAAACGCCTGGCCTCGGTGTGGTGGTCGGTGACGGCCACGCCGTCCTCCTCGAAGGAGTGCAGGACGGCCACGTTCAGCTCGACGAGCGCCTGGTCGCGCCAGAGCGTCCGGTCGTGCGACATGTCCAGCCCGAGCCGCTCGGCGACCACGGCGAGCTGGTCGTACCGGTCGGCGTCCGCGAGGTTGCGGGCGCCGATCTCGGTGCCCATGTACCACCCGTTGAAGGGGGCGCACGGATAGCGGACACCGCCGATCTCCAGGCACATGTTCGAGATGACCGGCACGGCGTGCCATTTCAGCCCGAGATCGGCGAACCATCGGAACGACGGGTGACGGAGGGGGACTTCGAGAACGACCTCGGGGGGCAGTTCTCGCAGGGCAGGGGTGCCCTTGGCCTCGACGACGAGGGGCAGGACGTCGAACCGGGTGCCGCGGCCCCGCCAGCCGAGCCGGACGGCGGCCTCGGTCACCTCGGCGTTCGCCGGGTCACCGACGACCGAGCCGTCGGGCCGCGTGTATCCGGCGTATCGGATGAGCTGGTCGTTCCAGATCACCGGGGCATGCTCGCCCGGCCTGTCCGGCGCGAACACGGTGACCGTCGGCCGGATCTTGCCCTTGTTGGTGGCCACCCGGAGGTGTTCCACGCACTCGTCCGCGACGCCGTCGGCCGTGTCGACGTGCCGCCGATCCCGGACGCGGAGGGACTTCCAGTAGAGCCGGCCGATGCACTTGTTGCTGTTGCGCCACGCCACCCGAGCTCCGAAGGCGAGCTCGCCCGGCGTGTGCGTGTAGGTACCTGTCTGGGAGATCTCTCGGGCGACCTCGCGCAGCCTGGGCTTCATCGACCCCGCGGACGGGTTCTCCGCGTGGTACAGCCGGATGAAGTCCTCAGCCTCCCCCCTGTCGATGCCCTCCTCGCATCCCTGTTGCTGTACGGCTTCCGTAACCTGCTTGGACCTGAACCATCTCAGCACGACCGCCACACACTTCGTACTCACGGACGTCACGCCGGTTCCGGGGTGGCGATGGCGCCCTCTGCGCAGTGGCCCTCACCCCACTGCGATGTTTGTGGTCCGCGGCAGCCACGACTTCTCAGGAAAGGCGCAGCGTTTCACATTTTCGGCGAACTCCCGTGATTTGTCCCCGCATTCGGCCACAAGGGGCAATCTTCGATAGAAACATCCGGATCAACAGGGGCCCCGGACGGACATGAAAGGGCCCGCATCCCCGGCAGGGAGACAGGCTCGGAATGTTCACGTGTCCATATGAATGATCTTCAGCTGGTGGGACCTACGGGGGCGGGCCGACCACCGGCATCGATAACCCGAGCTGGGCGTACATCTCCAACTGATCATAGAAAAGGTGGTAGCTGGCGATCAGGTCCTGTTCCACGGTGAAGACCCAGCAGCAGCGGAGGCCGATTCGCCTGCCGGTACCGGGAGCCGAGTCGCCGCCCGGCATCAGGAGCGGGCCGTTGTGGGTGCCGGTGGCCAGGGCCGTCGTCGCGATCTCGTCGCCCTCCGTGATCGTCTGCCAGACCGTGAAGCGCATGTCGGGCGCGGCCGTCCAGATGACCTCGTAGTAGGAGACGACTTCCTCTCGGCCCTCGGCCTCCCCATCTGGCCCCACTGCGGCGACATGTGGGGCGAAACACTGGGCTAACCGGTCCGGATCGTGGGCGTTGCAAGCCGCGAAAAAGCGGCTCACGACGCCCGCCACGTCCCGCACGGGGGGCCTCCCTCCGCACCTCAGGTGGCTCCCGGAACGACTCAGGCCCCCTGTCCTGGATTCAGGAAAGGGGGCCTGAGCTGTACGTTCCTCGGTTCTACCGAAGCTCCCGCGATAGGACTCGAACCTATAACCTGCCGGTTAACAGCCGGCTGCTCTGCCGATTGAGCTACACGGGATTGCGATGTACCGCCTGATCGGGCCTTGCGGGCCCGTCTTGCGGCGCGGAACTAGATTAGCGCACTCCTGGGGGAGTCTGTCACGTCCATTCCGCTTGGATAGATGCAGGCCTCCGGGGTAGAAGGGGCGGAGAGCACGAGCGCGGAGGTGGAAGATGCGGTACAAGGCGATGTTCGCCGCCGGGCTGGCCATCGGCTACGTCCTGGGAACCCGAGCCGGGCGTGAGCGCTACGAACAGATCAAGCGCGCCGCTCAGCGGGTGGCGGACAGCCCGAGCGTCCAGGAGGCGGCGGGACTGGTCGGCGCTCAGGCTTCGAAGGTGGCGGGCAAGGCGAAGGACCTGGCCGGCGACAAGTTCAGCGGCAAGTTCCTGAAGAAGCAGGAATCTTGGGAGGACGAGAGGGTGGGTGCCGCCACCGGTTGGCCCGGCAACGACCCCGACCGGATCACCTGAGCGATCCACCGCACCACGAGCCCCTGGCCCACGCCGGGGGCTTCCGCTCGCCCTGACCCCGCCCTGACCCTCCGCCCGGCTCCGCGCCGGCCGGCCTCAGACCCCGAGGCTCCGCCGTACCTCTTCCAGGGCCTGTTCCGCGAGCGCCCGCAGTCCGGGGTCGTCCGGATCGAGGCCCGGGTCGAAGATGAACTCCCATCGCGGCGTGTCGTATCCCGGCACCCTGCGGGCCACCAGCCGCACTCCCCCGCGCGCGTCGAGCTGGACCCTCCTGCTGGCAACGATCGACGCGGTGACCCGCTCACGGACCGTTTCCGGCAGCAGACCGGGCTCGGGCAGCGCGATCCGGTGGGAGACGCCGTCGGTCATCGTGACGGTGACGCCCTCCTCGTCCCAGACGGCCTTGTCCATGAGGTGCCACGGGAGCCGCCGTCCGCCGGGCAGGTGCAGCGCGTGCGTGGTGGCCACCGCGAAGTCGCCTTCGGGGATCGGCGCATGGCTGATCACCCGCTCATGGGGTTCCAGGGCGAGAGCCGTACGGACCTCGGAGGGCAGACGGCGGGACCCGAGCCGTCCGCCGGATAGCCCGAAAAGGGACAACTTCGAACCAGTCAATGAGCACCGCCACTGAGCACGACCACTGATATCGGCAGGTTATCCGGCGCGTGGCCCATGGACGAATCCGCCGGTGCCTCAGGGGGCCGCGCATCCCGCTGAATCAGGCGGCCGTCCGCCGCGGATCGACAGGACCATGGGCGCGGGGCCCCGCCTCAGGCAGGCGAGACCCCGCCCATGGTCAGTCGAGGTAGTCCCGCAGCATCTGCGCGCGGGTCGGGTGGCGCAGTTTGGCCAGCGTCTTGGACTCGATCTGCCGGATCCGCTCCCGCGTGACACCGAACTCGCGGCCGACCTCCTCCAGCGTCCGCGGGTGGCCGTCCGCCAGCCCGAACCGGAGCTGGATGATCCGCTGCTCACGCTCGGACAGCGTCGCCAGGATGTCGTCGAGCTGGTCCTGCAGCATGATGAACGCGGCCGCCTCGATCGGCACGACGGCGTCGGCGTCCTCGATGAAGTCGCCGAGGTCGGAGTCCTCCTCGCCGATCGGCGACTGGAGCGAGACCGGCTCCTGCGCGATCCGCTGGATCTCCACCACCCGGTCGATGGGCAGGCCCATCTCCGCCGCGATCTCCTCGGGAGCGGGCTCCCGGCCGAGATCCTGGTGGAGCTGGCGCTGCACCCGGACCAATTTGTTGATCGTTTCGACCATGTGGACCGGAATTCGGATCGTCCGCGCCTGATCCGCTATCGCCCGGGTGATCGCCTGGCGAATCCACCACGTGGCATACGTCGAGAACTTATAACCCTTGGTGTAGTCGAATTTCTCGACGGCGCGGATGAGACCGAGATTGCCCTCCTGGATGAGATCGAGAAAGAGCATTCCGCGACCCACGTACCGCTTGGCGATCGAGACCACCAGCCGGAGGTTCGCCTCGATGAGCCGCTGCTTGGCCCGGACGCCCTCCCAGACGAGGTCCTCGAACTCGGGACGGGCGAGCCGGAGGGCGGTGTTCTCGCAGAGCTTGTCCTCGGCGAAAAGCCCGGCCTCGATGGCTTTGGCGAGCTCCACCTCCTCCTCCGCCGTCAGCAGCGGTACACGGCCGATCTCCCGAAGGTAGATCCTGACCAGGTCACTCGTTGGAGCTCGTTTGGAAACGTCCTCCTCGTCGGGCTTGCTGGGCTCCTCATCCCCTTGCGGTTCGAGAACCTCAACCCCGTTCTCAGCGAGCATCCGCACGACGCGCTCAAGCGCGTCGGCAGGCAGCTCGGACCGGTCGAGCGCGGAGGCCACGTCGTCGATCGTGACGCTTCCGCGTTCTTTTCCCTTAGCGACGAGCTCCGCCACCTGATCTACCGATGGCGGCCTGCTTGGCAGCACCGATGCACCCACGGAACACAGTCTGCAATATAGATACCGGAAAATGGCAGGCCTATTTTTGTCACCGAAGGTAAGACAGAATCCAACACCGTATTGAGATCAAAAATAATGTTTGACCGTCGTGAGATGTGGAAAGGGGAATTCTTCAGGCTCCTGCGGCGCGTTCTCTGAGGACGCGGTGCTGCTGTTCGAGAGCCACCAGTTCACCGAAGAGCCGCTTGTATTCCTGCTGCTCCTCGACCGGGTTGAGCCGCTGCAACCGCGACTTGACCTGGGCCAGCGCCCGGCCCACCGCGGTCTCGTGGAGCTTGGCCAGCATCGCCGCGGCGTACCGCTCCTCGACCGCGGTGTCGGCGCGCAGTTCCTCGACGGCGAACCGGGTCGTCATCGACCGCAGATCGGCGCCCGGCTCCCCCGTCGCCGGGGCGGAGCCGGCCTGCTCGAGCAGGCGGTCGACCCAGTCGCGGCCGCCAGGCCCCCCCGTGACGGTCCCGCCCGCCGCGATGACGATCCCGTACAGCGCGACGTGCTCCGGGAGCGTGAAGGTCTCCGCGCCGAGCGCGTCGAACTCCGGCCCGAGCAGTGCCGGTCGCTGGACGGCGAGCTTGAGCACCTCGGCCTCCAGCCGCACGGCGGGGTCGACCGCCTCCCGCTTCGGCGCCCGCACCTGCCCGGGGCCCTTGTCCCGCCCGATGACCTGCTGGATCCTCCGGATGACGAAGCCCTCGTCCATGAAGCCGAGCCAGCGGTCGAGGTCGACGACGTACGTCTTGCGCAGGCCGGGGTCCTTGATGCCCGCCACGACGGGGGCGACGGCGTCGAGCGCGCTCAGCCGTCCCTCGTTGGTGTTGAGGTCGTACCGGGACAGGACGCTGCGGATGGCGAAGGCGAACAGCGGCTCCCGGCCGGCCACCAGGTCCCGCACGGCCGCGTCCCCGTGCTTGACCCTCAGGTCGCAGGGGTCGAGCCCGTCCGGCTGGACGGCGACGAAGGTCTGGGTGACGAACTTCTGCTCGTCCTGGAACGCCCGCAGCGCGGCCTTCTGCCCGGCGGAGTCGCCGTCGAAGGTGAAGATCACCTCACCGCGGAACTCCGCCTGGTCGAGCAGGAGCCGGCGCAGGACCTTGATGTGCTCCTCGCCGAACGACGTGCCGCAGGTCGCCACCGCCGTCGGCACCCCGGCGAGGTGGCAGGCCATCACGTCGGTGTAGCCCTCGACGATGACCGCCTGGGACCGCTTGGCGATCTCCCGTTTGGCCAGGTCGACGCCGTACAGGACGGAGCTCTTGTGGTAGATCGGGCTCTCGGGGGTGTTCAGGTACTTCGGGCCGTCGTCGGACTCGAGCAGCTTGCGCGCTCCGAAGCCGATGACGTCGCCGGTGATGTCCCTGATGGGCCACACGAGGCGGCCGCGGAACCTGTCGATCGGCCCCCTGCGGCCCTCGCGGGCGAGGCCGCCCCGGATCAGCTCCTGAGCGGTGAACCCGCGGCCCATGAGGTGCCGCGCCAGCGCCTCCCATTCGGCCGGCGCGTAGCCGACGCCGAACCGCTCCGCGTCGACGCGCTCGAAGCCGCGCTCGGACAGGAACCGCCGTCCCGGCGCCGCGTCCGGCGAGGCGAGACGCTCGGCGTAGAACTCGGCGGCCGCCCGGTGCGCCTCGATGAGGCGCACCCGCTCACCCTGCTCGCGGCCGGGCACGTAGCCGCCCTGCTCGTAACGGAGCTGGATCCCCGCCCGCTGGGCGAGCCGCTCGACGGCCTCGGTGAACGTGAGGTTCTCGATCTTGCGGACGAACGTGATCACGTCGCCGCCTTCGGCGCAGCCGAAGCAGTAGTAGTAGCCGCGGGCGGGCGTGACGTTGAACGAAGGAGACTTCTCGTCGTGGAAGGGGCACAGGCCCTTCAGATTGCCGCCGCCGGCGTTGCGCAGCTGGATGTGCTCACCGACCACATCGGCGATCGGTGATCGTTCGCGAACGACCGCGATGTCCTCGTCACTGATCCGCCCTGCCACTCTGGCGAGTTTAGGCCCTGCCGGTCGTGCGGTGGGCGCCCCCACCCAGACAGGATCCGGCCGGCATGGCGGAGGGGCGCCGTACGGCGGCCAGGCGACTTCATCGAACAGGTCATGACGAATGCGGCGGTCCGTTACAAAGGAGAAGTTCAGTAAGGTCAACCAGGTGGAGATCATGCGATCGGGGAAATTGGCCCTCCTCGCGGGTGCCGGATGTCTTGCGGCCGCCTGCAGCGGGCCGTCCGGAGACGCCGCTGCGACCGCGGCACGACCGTCGTCGTCGGCCACGTCCACATCCACAGGCACATCCAAAGGCACGGGCACAGGTACAGGCACAGGCGCCACCGCGTCCGGCCGACCCAGTGGGGCGGCCGCCACCGCCCGCCCGGCGAACGGGGCCATGCCCGCCGGAAGTGCCCCGATTCGAGTCCTGCCACCGAAGGTGTCGCCATTCACCTATGTGTTCCCGGTCAAGGGATGCCGGGTGACCTATGCGCGCAAACTGCTGGCCGGACTGCCCAAGAGCACCATCTGGGCGGGCAAGGGCTGCGCCTTCGTCGCGCCGATCGACGGCGTCGTACGTGAGGTGAGCACCGAGAGCAAGTGGAAGCCGGACACGGACGCCGGCGCCGACCGCGAGGGCCGCTTCGTGACGATCGTCGGCAAGGACGGCGTGCTCTACCTGGGTGGCCACCTCTACTCCGTCGCGCCGGGCCTGAAGCCGGGCGCCAGGGTCAAGGCCGGGCAGCGGCTGGGGTCGATCGGCAACTCCGGCAACGCGCTCGACACGGCGAGCAACCTCTACTTCGGCATCTCATGGCCGACCGACTCCAAGTACTGGTGGATCCGCCGCGGCATGGTCGCGCCGTGGACCTTCCTCGACGCGTGGCGCAACGGGAACCGCACGTTGTCGCCCAAGCAGACCGTCCTCAACGTGCGCAAGCAGGTCGGCGTGCTGCCCAAGTGCACGGTGCTCTGCGTGCCCAAGCCCGTGCAGACGCCCGATCCGCAGAACGCGCAGAACCCGCCGGGCGACGGCGCCGCCTGAGCCGCGCCCGCCCGTCCCGGCGCCTGCCCGTACCGCTGCCTTGGGGCGGGTCAGGCGAGCAGGTCGCCGAGGGGCACCTCGGAGTCGGCGAGCCGCCCGAGATCCACGGCCCTGCCCTCCTGACCCGCCCGCACGAGGGCCTGGATCTCCTGGGTGACGTCCCACACGTTGACGTTCATTCCGGCCAGCACGCGGCCCTGCTTGACCCAGAAGACCAGGAACTCGGGCGTGGCCCCCGCGCGGATCGCCGGGTCGCCGCGGTACACGACCTGGTCGTGGCCGGTCACGTCCCCGGAGAACTCCATGCCGAGATCGAACTGGTCGGTGAAGAAGTACGGCACGCGGTCGTAGACGACGTCCTGCCCCAGCATCGCGCGGGCCGCGGCCGGGCCCCCGTTCAGCGCGTTGGCCCAGTGCTCCACCCGGATCCGGCGCCCGAGCAGGGGGTTGACCGCCTCCGCCACGTCGCCGGCCGCGTAGATGTCCGGATCCGAGGTGCGCAGCGACGCGTCGACGAGGATGCCGTCCGCGATCTCCAGCCCGGCGGTCCTGCCGATCTCGACGTTGGGCGCGGCTCCGATGCCGACCACGACGTCGGCCGCCGGCAGCA
Source organism: Planotetraspora kaengkrachanensis (assembly GCF_016862895.1). GTDB lineage: Bacteria > Actinomycetota > Actinomycetes > Streptosporangiales > Streptosporangiaceae > Planotetraspora > Planotetraspora kaengkrachanensis. Next base: position 577,697 of record NZ_BONV01000001.1, read on the forward strand.
CCTCGCCCTCGGAGGTCACCACCTCCTGGACGCCTGACGTGCCGCGCAGCGCCTGGACCGAGGCGCCCAGCCGGAACTCGACGCCTCGCGTCCGGTGCAGCGCGGCGAAGATCTCGCCGACGGACGCGCCGAAGGTCCGGTGGAGCGGCGTGGGGTCCGGCTCGACGACCGTGACCGAGCAGCCCGCCTGACGGGCGGCGGCCGCGGTCTCGAGGCCGATCCACCCCGCCCCGACGATCACCACGTCGCCCCCGCGGGCGAACGCGTTCCGCAGCGCCTGGCTGTCGGCGACGGTCCTGAGATAGTGCACGCCGTCGAGGCCGGCGCCCTCCACGCCGAGCACCCTCGGGCTCGCGCCGGTCGCGATCAGCAGTTTGTCGTACGGCTGCGACGCGACGACGTCCCGCCCCTCCCCCGTGGCCAGGGCGACGACCCGCGCCCGCGGGTCGATGCTCGTGGCGGTGGTGCCCAGCCGCAGGTCGACGCCCTGCGCGTCGTACCACTCGGCGTCGTGGACGTAGACCTTGGCCAGCTCCGTCGATCCCTGGAGATAGCCCTTGGAGAGCGGCGGGCGCTCGTACGGGCGCTCCCGCTCGCTTCCCACGAGCACGATGTCCCCGGTGAAGCCCTCGGCGCGAAGGGTCTCAGCGGCCTTCGCCCCGGCCAGTCCCGCGCCGATGATCACAAAAGTGGGCATGGTTCCTCCTCGACCTCTCTTCGTGCCGCCTGCCGCAGACCGCACGCCGTCGAAGCTATCTCAGGCGGCCGGACGCCCACGGAGCTTCCGTCAGACGACCGAACCGGCACGGCTCAGGCGCCGCCGGGCGCGGTCACGCGCGGGCGGAGAGCCTGCGGTACCACGCCGGGGCGGAGGCGTCGGTGAGCGAGGCGATCTGGTCGACGACCGCGCGCAGGCGTCCCGCGTCGTCGGCGGCCTCCTCGAACCGGGGCCGCAGGGCGGGCTCGAGCGTCCCGGGGGCGCCCAGCATGATCAGCGATCCGAGCTCGGCGATCAGTTCGCGCTGCCTGGCCTGGGTGGCGTGGTGGTCGTCCCTGGACATCACGTACGTGGCCGTGACCCCCTTGAGCAGCGCGCACTCCAGCCGTGTCGTCGCAGGCACGACGAGGTCCATCGCGTGGCGGCCCGCCCGCTCGGCCCCGGCCCGTGCCCCCCGGACGGCGGCCGAGCCGTACACGTCCCTGGTGGCGTCCTGCGCGGACGTGCAGAAGCGCCCGATCAGCCCGCTGGTGAGGCGTTTGAGCCCGGCGAGGTCGACCAGGCCGGCGTCGAACCGCCCCGGCCACAGTGGGTCGGCGACAAGTCGCGTGAAGATCTCGGCGAGCTCGTCGAGATCGGCGTCGGGCGCGTACCAGTCGCGCGTCAGGCGGCAGACCGCCGCCCGCTCCCCGGGGTCGCGCAGCGCCTCTACGGTGACGTGACCGGAGGTGAGGGCGTCTTCCAGGTCGTGGACGGAGTAGGCGACGTCGTCGGCCCAGTCCATGATCTGCGCTTCGAAGCCGACCGAGCCCTGGGGGGCGCCCTCGCGGATCCATTGGAAGACGGGGAGGTCGTCGGGGTAGACGCAGTACGGCCTGCCCTCGCGGGCGTGGGGCACGCCGGGGGCCTGGAAGGCGTGGCTGGTCCAGGGGTACTTGCACACGGCGTCGAGCGTCGCGCGGGTCAGGTTGAGCCCGGCGCTGCGGCCCTCCTCGGTCACGACCTTGGCCTCCAGGCGGGTGAGCAGGCGCAGGTTCTGCGCGTTGCCCTGGAAGCCGCCGCACCTGGCGGCCAAGCGGTCGAGCGCCATCTCGCCGTTGTGCCCGAACGGCGGGTGGCCGAGGTCGTGCGCCAGGCAGGCCGTCTCCACGAGATCGGGGTCGCGGCCGAGAGCCTTGCCCATCTCGCGGCCGATCTGGGCGCACTCCAGGGAGTGCGTGAGCCGGGTGCGCGGGCTGTGCATGCTCGCGGAATCGGTGGGGGTCACCACCTGGGTCTTGGCCGCGAGGCGGCGCAGCGACGCGCTGTGCAGCACCCGTGCCCTGTCCCGTTCGAACGCGTTCCGTTCGGGATTGCCCGGCGGCTCGGGCGCCCATCGCGCCTGGTCGTGTTCGTCGTAGCGGGTCATCCGCCGTCCTCCCCCCTGGTCCACGCTCTCCGCCGGCTGCGGAGGCGGGGAGAGAACCGTACCCGGCGAATCCCCACCTCACGACGAACGGCCTGAGAACAATGCGCGCCTTCGGTCGGGCCGGCCCAATGCAAACACGCCGATCGACACATATTTCGACATTGATGACTTCGACCGGGTCAAGCACCATGAGTGGAGCTCGGGGAATGGTCGGGGATTCGTCACGCCTGACAGGGAGCTTCGGTGGCCGATCGTGAGCTCGTGGAGGTCCTCCGGTCCGGGCCATTCGAGCATGCCCTGCGGGTGGCGATCCGGACGCGCGGGCTGAGCCTCGACCGCATCCACGCCCGGCTGAGCGAGCGGGGCGTGCGAATCAGCCTGTCGAGCCTGAGCTACTGGCAGCGGGGCCGGTCGCGGCCCGAGCGCGCCGCCTCCCTCGCCGCCCTGCGCGAACTCGAGGCCATCCTGGCGCTCCCCCCGTACTCGCTGATCGGCCTGCTTGGACCGCCGAGGCCGCGCGGACGCCGTACGGACCCGTCACCCGGCCTGATCACGGTCCTCAGCCAGCACGAGCAGGTGGTCGTGAGCGCGGACAGGAAGCGGCGGCTGGCCCGTGCCCGAATCGTCCTGCGGGCGACGGCGGCGGGCGCCGACCGTTGCGTCGTCGCCCATCCTCCCGGCATCCGGCTGCTCCGCACCGACTGCTGCCGGCCGGGGCGCAGCGGCCCGGACGAGACGGGTACGCGCACGCTCGACGAGCTGATCTTCGATCGGCCGCTCGCCGCCGGGGAGACGAGGATCCTCGAGTACTCGACCGGGTTCTCCGGCGGCGCGCTCGACGCCGACCATCACGTGCGGCTCCTGCACGTCCCCGTGCAGCAGCACGTCGTGCAGGTCAGGTTCGAGGGCCCGGCGCTGCCGGTCCGCTGCTTCCACACCTGGTCCCCCGACCCGTGGGCGGAGCCGGGGGACACGGGCGAGCTGCACGTCGACGCGTACGGCACGGTCCATCTCATCGACGCGGACGCCCGTCCGGGCGCCCGCGGGATCCGATGGGAATGGGTCTGACGGGTCAGGACTGGGTGATCTTCACCTCGTCCACGCCGGCCTCCACGAGGCTGGCGCCGGAGGCGTCGGCGGCGTCCACCAGGATCCGCACCTGCTGCCCGGCGAATCCGCTGAGGGAGACGCTCGCCGTGCTCCAGGCGGCGTCCCGGTCCGTGGCGGCGCCGAGTTGCTGGAAGACGGTGCTCGTCGTGTTGCCCACGACGCGTACGCGCAGGTAGTCGGCGCTGGAGGAGTTGGACCCGTGGCCGAGGTACCACGAGAACGACAGGGTGAGCGTGCCCGACGAAGGAAGCGTGATCAACGGGGATCGGATCGAGGTCACGCCGCCGTCCACGTCGAAGTCTCCCGCGGCCGTGCCTGCCGAGGCGCCGGTGACGAGGTCGAAGCTCCCGCTCGCCGTGGTGCCCAGCTGCTTGGGCCCGCTTGAGTTGGTGTCGGCCGGGTTGGCCCGCTCCCAGGCTCCGGAGGTCGCCGTGTCGGTGCCGGAGGGGTTGGCGGTCCAGCCGCTCGCGGTCTCGAACGTGTCGGAGTAGACGGTGGTGGGCGCCGGCCCGCCGGTGCCGCAGTACGTCGACTCCTTCCCGATCACCCGGTAGACGCAGTCCGAGTACTCCAGCAACATGAGGACGGCCGCCTTGTTGCGCGCGGTCTGCGTCGCGATCTGCTCGTCGCCCGGGTAGAAGCCCGGGTTGTTCGCGACGGGGTACATCTCGAACGTGTAGCTGAAGATCTTCTGGTTGGCCCACAACCAGTCGTCGATCGAGCCGTCGGTGATGTAGAGGTCGCTCGCCTGCTCGGGGGTGTAGCCGTTGGTCGCCGCCATGTTCCTGCCGAGCGTGGCGAAGGCGTTCCTGTCGTCGGCCGTCAGGCCAGGCCCGGTGTCGGCGGTCGTGTACCCGTACGGCCACAACACGAGCTCGCCGTAGGTGTGGAAGTCGATGTTGGTCTTGATCTGCTGGACGCCGCCGACGACCCGGCTGCGCACCCAGTTAGCGGTGGCCCTCACCTCGGGGGACGACTCGGCCGCGGAACCGCGGTAGGTCTCGCTGGAGGTGCTGCCCGACGAGCCGCCACAGCAGCCCCAGTTGTAGCCCCAGTTGCGGTTGAGGTCGGTGCCGACGCTGGAGGAGCCGGAGTTGGGCTGGCGGTTCTTGCGCCAGGACCGGTACGACCCGGTCGCGACGTCGTACTCGCCGCCGTCCGGGTTGAGGTCGGGCAGGATCCAGATCTCACGCGTGTTCACGAGATTGGTGATCTGGCTGTCGCTGCCGTAGGAGTCGGTCAGCAGGTTCATCAGGTAGATCGCCATCTCGACGGTGAGATGCTCGCGGGCGTGCTGGTGGTGGGTGAACAGCACCTCGGGCTCGTTCTCGTCCGTGCCCACGTTGTCACTGATCTTGACGCCGATGAGCGCCCTTCCCTCATATGAGGTGCCGTAGGTGAACTTGCTCGCGATGGCCGGGTGATCGGCCACGAGCTGGTTCACCACGGCCGTCAGCTCGGCGTAGTTGTGATAGCCGGAGTCCGCCGGCGGGAAGTCCAGGGTGTGGACCTGCCCGTCGTCGGTCTCCGCGGGGAGCTCGGTCACGCTGAAGCCGAGCCTGCGGATGGCCTTGACCTCCTCGGTGTTGGCCGTGACCACCACGTTCCTGCCGTGGACCTCGTCGATCGCCGCACCCGTGCGCGCCACCGCGGAGCGCTGTGCGACGTTCGACGGGCCGTCGACCTGGTACTGCTTCGACGGGGGCGGCTCCGTGGCCGACGACGCCGGGGGGCCGGCCACGAGGACGGCCGCCAGGACCGTCAGGATGCTCAATGAAGGTAGGAACAGGCCTCTTCTCACTCCACGCCCTCCCTGAAGGTAGGTACGTAGAGTGATCAAACAGCTTCAGGCCAATCAAGAGCCGCCGGATCCACGGCCCCATTCCGTCAACCCTCCCGTCGTCCGGGACTTGCGACCAGGGCCTTCCACAGTGAATCCGGCGGATCTGTGGAACTTCACAATCAGCGGGTGTCGCTCTCCGGCGAGGCGAGTGCCGCCCGCCCGGCCTCAAGCCGCGCGACCGGCACGCGGAAGGGCGAGCAGGACACGTAGTCCAGGCCGATCTCGTGGCAGAAGTGCACACTGTCCGGATCGCCGCCGTGCTCTCCGCAGATGCCGAGCTTGAGTCCGGGCCGGGTACGCCGCCCCTCCTCCGCCGCGATCCGCATGAGCCGCCCGACGCCGTCCCTGTCGATCGACTCGAACGGTGAGACGCCGAAGATCCCGAGGTCGAGATACTTGCCGAAGAAGGCACTCTCGACGTCGTCGCGCGAGAAACCCCAGGTCATCTGGGTCAGGTCGTTGGTGCCGAAGGAGAAGAACTGAGCCGCCTCGGCGATCTGGCCGGCCGTCATGGCCGCCCGCGGCACCTCGATCATCGTGCCGATGAGGGCCTCGACACCCGTCTCCGCGAGGATCGCCTGAGCCTCCTCACGGACGATCTCCAACTCCTGCACGGCCCCCACCAGCGGGATCATGATCTCCGCGTGCCGGGCGCCCGTCCGCTTCACGGCCGCGGCGATCGCCCGCACCTGCATGGCGAACAGGCCGGGAATGACGAGGCCGAGCCGTACGCCGCGCAGGCCCAGCATCGGGTTCTGCTCGTGGAGCCGCTTCACCGCCTCCAGGAGCCTGCGGTCCTTGTCCCGCGCCTCGTCCCCGGCCAGGGCCACCCGGACCGACAGATCGGTGATGTCCGGGAGGAACTCGTGCAGGGGCGGGTCGATCAGCCTGATGGTCACGGGAAGCCCGTCCATGGCCTCGAACAGCCCGGAGAAGTCGGCGGTCTGCAGGGGTTCGAGCGCGTCGAGCGCGGCCTGCCGCTCCTCGGGCGTGACGGCCAGGATGAGGTCCTCGACGAGACGGCGCCGGTCGCCGAGGAACATGTGCTCGGTACGGCACAGCCCGATCCCCTGGGCTCCGAACCTCCTGGCCCTGGCGGCGTCCTCCGGCGTGTCGGCGTTGGCCCGCACCCCGAGGGCGCGCACGGAGTCGGCGTGGGCCATGATCCGGTCGACGGCGGCGACCAGCTCGTCGTCCGGGCCGCGCCCCTCGAAGTACTCCACCACGGGGGACGCGACGACCGGGACCTCGCCCAGGTACACGGCGCCGTCGCCGCCGTCGATGGAGATCACGTCGCCCTCCTCGACGACCGTGCCGTCCGAAGTGGTGAAGCGCCGGGCGGCGACGTCGACCTCGAGCTCCTCCGCGCCGCACACACAGGTCTTGCCCATGCCGCGGGCGACCACCGCGGCGTGCGACGTCTTGCCTCCCCGTGAGGTGAGGACGCCCTTCGCGGCGATCATGCCGGACAGGTCGTCGGGGTTGGTCTCCCGCCGCACGAGGATGACGTCCTCGCCGTGCCCGGCCAGTTCGACGGCCCTGGCGGAGGTGAACACCGCCTTGCCGACTGCGGCGCCCGGCGAGGCGTTCATGCCCGTCGTCAGCCGCCGGCCGTCCCCCTGCGTGGCGAAACGGGGGAACATGAGCTGGGCGAGCTGGTCGCCGGTCACCCGCGTGACGGCCTCGGCCATGTCGATCAGGCCCTCGTCGACCAGTTGGACCGCGATCCTGAACGCCGCCTCCGCGGTGCGCTTGCCGACCCGGGTCTGTAACATCCACAGCTTGCCGCGCTCGACCGTGAACTCGATGTCGCACAGGTCGCGGTAGTGGCCCTCCAGCGTCGCCATGATCTCGAGCAGCCGGCGGTAGGAGCCCGCGTCGATCCGCTCCAGCTCCTGCAGGGGCACGGTGTTGCGGATCCCCGCGACGACGTCCTCGCCCTGCGCGTTCTGGAGGTAGTCGCCGTAGACGCCTTGCTGTCCCGACCCGGGGTCCCTGGTGAACGCGACGCCGGTCCCCGAGTCCGCCCCGAGGTTTCCGAACACCATCGCGACCACGTTGACGGCGGTGCCGAGCCCGGAGGGGATGCGCTCCTGCCGCCGGTAGAGCACGGCCCTGGGCGCGTTCCACGAGTCGAAGACGGCTCTGATCGCGAGGTCCATCTGCTCGCGCGGGTCGGCGGGAAATTCGCGGCCGCTCTTGTCGCGGACGATGCCCTTGTACGTCTCGACGAGCCGCTGGAGGTCGGCGGCCTCGAGGTCGGTGTCCTCACGGGCGCCCTTGAGCTCGTCGATCGCGTTCTCGAACAGGTCGCCGTCGATGTCCAGCACGGTCTTGCCGAACATCTGGATCAGCCTGCGGTAGGAGTCCCACGCGAACCGCTCGTTGCCCGACTGCTTGGCCAGGCCGAGCACGGACTCGTCGTTGAGCCCGATGTTGAGGACCGTCTCCATCATGCCGGGCATGGAGAACTTCGCCCCGGACCGGACGCTGACGAGCAGGGGGTCGTCGGAGCCGCCCAGCCGCTTGGCCATCCGGGTCTCGAGGTCGGCGAGGTGAGCGGCCACCTCTCCGTCGAGGCCGTCCGGCATGCCGCCGTGAGCGAGGTAGTGGCGGCACGCCTCCGTCGTGATCGTGAAACCGGGGGGCACGGGGAGGCCGAGATTGGTCATTTCCGCCAGATTGGCACCCTTACCACCGAGCAGATCTTTGAGGTCCTTGTTGCCCTCGGTGAAGTCGTAAACGTACTTGGGCACGTGAGCTCCTTCGCGACTTCAAAATCCAACGCGCAGATGCCCGGACTCTACCGACAAAAAACAGTATGAAACATCACACCCCTCTCGATAAGCCATATGCCCAGGTAGGAAGGTATGTATAGGTCTAATCCACTGCATAGTCCCGCAAAAATCGATCGTTTTTTCCGCAGTACCGCGAGTGGTATAAACCAATTTCACGACAACCCCGATCATTCACCCCATGTTTCGACCGGGTTAATTGGTTTAGACCATTTCTCGGCGAGCGCCGTTTCCGGTGAGTCCGCTCACATCGCACGGGGGCGTACGGTATAAAGAAGTAACCCTCCCGATTCAACCGATTACGGAGGGTACACGTGTCGCGAAGGCTCTGGCGTGCCGCGCTGGCGGGGATCGTGGGTTTCTGCGCGGCGGGGCTCGGCGCGACAGGCTGCGGTTCCAAGGAGGTCGCCACAGCCGGGGCCACCCGCCTCGACCCTCTGGCGTGGACGCAGTGCGAGCAGGTCTCGACGTCCTCCGGGTTCGAGTGCGCGACGATGAACGTGCCGCTCGACTACGCGAAGCCCGACGGCGAGCAGATCGGCATCGCCCTGCTCCGCCTCAAGGCGACCGATCCCGGCAGCCGACTCGGCTCGCTCGTGTTCAACTTCGGCGGTCCGGGCGGCTCAGGCGTGACCACGCTGCTCAACGCGGCCTCCGCCTTCTCCGCCCTCGGCCGCCGCTACGACCTCGTCAGCTTCGACCCCCGCGGCGTGGACCGCAGCAGCGGGGTCAAGTGCCTCGACGACCGGCGGATGGACCAGTGGCTCGCCGAGGAGCCCAATCTGAACGCCGAGAAGGAACGCGACCTCGACGTCGAGTTCGCCAACGCCTGTTACCAGAGATCAGGGAAGGTCCTCCCGTACATCGGCACGGTCAACGCGGCGCGGGACATGGACATGCTCCGCACCGCGCTGGGCGACTCCCGGCTCAACTACTTCGGCTTCTCCTACGGCACCCATCTCGGCGCCGTCTACGCCACGCTCTTCCCCAGGAACGTGGGCCGGATGGTGCTCGACTCCGCGCTTGACCCCTCGGTGAACATGCTCGAGATGTCCAAGACCCAGGCGCTGGGCTTCCAGCTGGCCTACGAGGACTACCTGGCCGACTGCACGAAGACCAGGCAGAGCTGTCCGCTCGGCGCCGACAAGGCCGCGGCGAACGGCGCGGTCCTCGCCCTCCTCGACGACCTGGGCAACCGCCCCGTGAAGGTCGGGGACCGCGAGGTCACCGCGACGCTCGCCAGGACCGGCATCACGCAGGCCCTGTACAGCAGGCTGACCTGGCCCCTGCTCACCGACGCGCTGACCGACGCCAGGAAGGGCGATCCCGTCGGCCTGCTCGCCCTCGCCGACCAGTACGCGGGGCGCCAGCCGAACGGGACCTACTCGACGCTGCAGTCGTCGCTGCCGGCCATCCTCTGCGCGGACACGACCGAGCGCCCGACCGTCGGCCAGGCGAACGTCCTGGCGCGGCAGCTGCTGAAGCCCACCCCGATCTTCGCGGCCACCGCGGCCAGCGCGGGCATGTGCAGCGTCTGGCGGACGCCGGGCGAGGACACCAACAAGCACATCAACGCCACCGGATCGAACCCCATCGTCGTCGTCGGCGTCACCCACGACCCGGCCACGCCCTACCAGTGGGCGCCCAGGCTCGCCGACCAGCTGCGCACCGCCGTGCTGCTCACCCTGAACGGCGAGGGCCACGGCGCGTACGGCCAGAGCCCGTGCATCGACACGGCCGTCAACACCTATCTGAACGACGGCAAGGTCCCCGCCAACGGCCTCACCTGCTGATCAGCGCCGGCTCGATGCCCGGGCACCGGGATCGGGCCGGCGCAGAGGGTCAAAGCTGGTCGGGCACGGATCAGGTCGCCCGGGCCGCGGCGAGGCTCGCCACCACGTGGTCGACGATCCCGTAGTCCCTGGCCTCCTCCGCGGTGAACCAGCGGTCGCGGTCGGAGTCCTGCTCGATCCGCTCCAAGGGCTGGCCCGTGTGAGTGGCGATGCGCTCGGCCATCAGCTTCTTGGTGTAGCGCATCTGCTCGGCCTGGATCGCGATGTCGGCCGCGGTGCCGCCGATGCCGCCGAGGGGCTGGTGCATCACGATCCGGGCGTGCGGCAGGGCGTACCGCTTGCCCTGGGTGCCGGCGCAGAGCAGGAACTGCCCCATCGACGCGGCCAATCCCATCGCCACGGTGACGACGTCGTTCGGCACATATTGCATCACGTCGTAAATGGCCATCCCCGCCGACACCGAGCCGCCCGGCGAATTGATGTAGAGGCTGATGTCACGCCGCGAATCCTCGGCCGTCAGCAGGAGCAGCTCCGAACAGATCTTGTTGGCGATCTCGTCGTTCACCTCCTGGCCGAGAATGATGATGCGCTGGCCCAGCAGGCGGTCTCCCATCTGCTCCCTGCGCTCGCCCGGGCGTCCCTGGTCCGTCATGTGATCTCCCTGGTAGTGGCATCGTCCAGGTGACAGTAACGCCGGTTACCAGAGAAAAGCCCGATCTTTTCGCCGTGGGCACATTTCACTCTCAGCGCATACGCTTATAGCGAATCGGCTTTTTCCGAAGGCCCGTGAATGCGAAAGGCGCCTCCCCGGAATTCGGGAAGGCGCCTTTCGGCGTCTGCGAGCTCAGGCGATCGCTCAGTTGCTCGCTCAGCCGGTCGCTCAGTCGTTGAGGTGCTGGCGGAGGTAGGACTCCACCTGGTCGAGGGACACGCGCTGCTGGGCCATCGTGTCGCGCTCGCGGATCGTCACCGCCTGGTCCTGCAGGGTGTCGAAGTCGACCGTGATCGCGAACGGCGTGCCGATCTCGTCCTGGCGGCGGTAACGGCGGCCGATGGCGCCGGCGTCGTCGAAGTCCACGTTCCAGCGGCGGCGCAACTGCGCGGCCAGGTCGCGCGCCATCGGCGACAGGTCGGCGTTGCGCGACAGCGGCAGCACCGCGACCTTGACCGGCGCGAGCCGGTGGTCGAGGCGCATGACCGTGCGCTGCTCCATGACGCCCTTGGCGTTCGGCGCCTCGTCGACCGTGTAGGCGTCGAGGAGGAACGTCAGCGTGGCCCGGTCGACTCCGGCCGCGGGCTCGATGACGTACGGCACGTAGCGTTCGCCGGAATCCTGGTCGAAGAAGGACAGCTCCGCTCCGGAGGCCGCCGCGTGCGTCGACAGGTCGTAGTCGGTGCGGTTCGCGATGCCCTCGAGCTCGCCCCACTCGGTGCCGGTGAAGTTGAAGCGGTACTCGATGTCGACGGTCCGCTTGGAGTAGTGCGCGAGCTTGGTGTGCTCGAACAGGCGGAGGTTGTCCTTGTTGATGCCCAGGTCGACGTACCACCGCAGGCGCTCGTCGATCCAGTACTGGTGCCATTCCTCGTCGGTGCCCGGCTTGACGAAGAACTCCATCTCCATCTGCTCGAACTCGCGGGTGCGGAAGATGAAGTTGCCCGGCGTGATCTCGTTGCGGAACGACTTGCCGATCTGGCCGATGCCGAACGGGATCTTCTTGCGCGCCGACTGCTGCACGTTGAGGTAGTTGATGAAGATGCCCTGAGCCGTCTCCGGACGGAGATAGGCCAGGCCGGACTCGTCCTCGACCGCGCCGAGGTAGGTCTTCAGCAGGCCGCTGAACTGGCGGGGCTCGGTGAAGGCGCCCTTGGTGCCGCAGTTCGCGCACGTGATGTCGGCCAGGCCGTTCTCCGGCTCCTTGCCGCCGTGCTTCTCCTGGTACGCCTCGATCAGGTGGTCGGCACGGTACCGCTTGTGGCAGGACTGGCACTCCGTCAGCGGGTCGGTGAACTCCTTGACGTGGCCGCTGGCCTCCCAGACCTCACGGGCGAGGATCACCGAGGAGTCGAGGCCGACGACGTCGTCGCGGCCCTGCACCACGGCCTTCCACCACTCGCGCTTGACGTTGTTCTTGAGCTCGACTCCCAGGTGACCGTAGTCCCACGATGCCCGCAGACCCCCGTAGATCTCGCTCGACGGGAAGACCAGCCCCCGCCGCTTGGCGAGACTGACGATCGTTTCCAAGACGTCGGTGCGACGTGCCATCAGTGGAGCTCCATCCGGCTGGGTGTCGGCCCTGAGATCGGGTTGGGACGGATCGGGCGGTCCGGCGGGATCCCCACGCCGGAGGCGGCCGGCGAACCCCGGCACCTGCCCTGATCCGCAGTCAAGCTTAGGGGAATCCTCCGGCGGCTCGCTCAGGCGTTGCCCACAGTCCCTTCACGACTGCGCTCGGAATCTCCCGGCCGGCCGTCCACGATCTCGAACGCGCTCGGCTCGTTGATCATGAGGATCATGAGCGGGTACATCGCCATGCGGGCGGCCGACAGCGCCCTCCGGTAGAAGCCCGCGCCCTCCCACTCGGTGACCAGCGCCCAGAGCGCGGGCTCGTCCACGGATCTGCCGACCTGCCCGCGCACGTAGCCGGGCTGGGCCGCCAGCACGTCGAGGATCTCGCGCGCCCGCGCGGCGAACTCCTCCGTCTGGGCGTCGGGGACGGAGTAACGGATCAGGGCGAACATGCCGCCCAGGATGCCACCTGCCCGTGGCGGCGCGCCGAGCCGGGCGGGGAATGGCTAGGCTCGGGCCCGTGGGTAGCGAATCCGATCCGACGCGCGGCACCCCGGCTCCCGGCCGGAGGGTGCCGAGCCATCCCCTGGCGCGCAAGCCCGCCCCGGGAGCCAGGCCGGCGCGGCCGGTGAGGCGGCCGCTGCCGGCGGGCGAGCAGTTCTTCACGCCGGGGGCGACCGGCCTACGGCGCGCGGTCGAGCGCGCGAGCGCGGCTCCCCTGGTGTTCCTGTTCCAGCTGCCGCGCTGGCTCATGCCCATCGTGCTGGTGGTGTTGCTGCTGGTGGGACTGGCGGTGCCCGACTGGCGCGGCGGTATCGCCCTGCTCCCCGTGCTGGCCTTCGTGGTCTGGCTCGCCTACATGTCGTGGCCGTCGCTGGAACTGCGCGGCCGCCTGCTGCGCGCGGCGGTCCTGGCCTTCCTCGTCCTGTTCGCCTGCACCCGGTTCGGCCTCCTCTGAGCCCGCCGCGGGAGATGTGCGCGGCCTCGGCGCGTGCGGATCATGTATGGTTCGCGATCGGCTCCAGGGTCGGTAGATTCGAAGTGCAAGCCGTACACGGGAGTCCCTCATGAGTAAGAGCCGCGACGCCGTCCACGAGATCCTCCGGCAGAACACCGGGTTCCGGAGCGCTCAGGACGTGTTCACGGAGATGCGGGCCGACGGCGCCAAGATCGGCCTGACGACGGTGTACCGGGCGCTTCAGTCGCTGTGCGACGACGGCCGGGTCGACGTCCTGCGCAACGACGACGGCGAGTCCGTCTACCGCGCGTGCCAGAGCCAGGCCCACCACCACCATCTCGTCTGCCGCCACTGCGGGACCACGGTCGAGGTCGCGGGACCCGACGTCGAGCGATGGGCCGAGGTGGTCGGGGCCGAGCACGGCTTCACCCAGATCACCCACACCGTCGAGGTCTTCGGCACCTGCGCCTCGTGCACGGCGGCCATGAGCGACTGACGGCGGCGCGAGTCACCCCGTCAGCACGGTCGTCACCATGTCCGCCGTCACCATGTCACCGTCGCCGCTGTGTCCGCCGCTGTGTCCGCCGCTGGGCCCGCCTGCGCCCGCGGCCACCGCACACTGCCGCCGGGTGGCACCATTGCGGCGGCGTTGCGGTGGCGTTGCGAAGTCACTGCGAAATCACTGCGAATCGCCGCCGCGTCATTACGAGGCACCGATGCTGGGCACTACAGGCCACTGAAGAAGGAGATGCCGTGCCGTTCAGTCATGACATGGTGTACTCGCTGGCCACCGTGGTCGACCTGATCAACACCTCGCCCGAGGCCGGCGACCACGACGCGCTGGCCGACCTCGCGGACCTCGAGGCCTTCGTACGGCTGCGCCGGGTGAGCGGGGTGGCGGCCCTGACCCCGCAGGACCTCGCCGAGGTGGTGGAGCTCCGCCAGGCCTTCCATGCCGTCTTCACGGCGCCGGACCGCGCGACCGCGATCTCCCGGCTCAACACGCTGCTCGGCCGGACGAGGATCACGCCGAGCCTCACCGACCACGACGGCTTCCCGCTGCACGTCCACTACTTCGCGCCCGGCGCCTCGGTCGCCGAGCACCTCGCCGCCGACTGCGGCGTGGCCCTCGCCCACGTGCTGGTCGAGGACGAGTGGGAGCGGCTGCGCACCTGCGCGGCGCCCGACTGCTCCCACGTGTTCGTCGACGAGTCGCGCAACCGGTCCCGGGTCTACTGCGACAGCCGCACCTGCGGCAACCGCATCCACGTCGCCGCCTACCGGGCGCGCAGGAAAGCCTGAGCGCGAAAAGCCGCCCGGCCCGCCGGGGTCCTCCTGGAGCGGGATCAGACCGCGTTCGGGATCGCCCCGCCGTACCTTCTGTCGCGCTTGGCGAAGATCTCGCAGGCCTGCCACAGGTCGCGGCGGTCGAAGTCGGGCCACAGCTGGTTGAGGAAGACCATCTCGGCGTAGGCCGACTGCCACAACATGAAGTTCGACGTGCGCTGCTCGCCCGACGACCGGAGGAAGAGGTCGACCTCGGGGATCTCGGGCTCGTCGAGGTAGCGCGCGAAGATCTTCTCCGACACCTTGGCGGGGTTGACCCTGCCCGCGGCGATGTCCCGCGCGAGCTTCACGGCCGCGTCGACGATCTCGGCCCGGCCGCCGTAGTTGACGCAGAACTGCAGGGTCAGCGTGGAGTTGCCCACGGTCATGCGCTCGGCGTCCTCGAGCTCCTTGATCACGCTCTTCCACAGACGCCCCGGACGCCCGGCCCACCGGACCCGGACCCCCATTTCGTGCAACTGGTCCCGCCTGCGGCGGATCACGTCGCGGTTGAAGCCCATGAGGAAGCGGACCTCGTCCGGCGAGCGCTTCCAGTTCTCCGTGGAGAAGGCGTACGTCGACAGATAGGGGATGCCCAGTTCGATCGCGCCCTCGATGACGTCGAACAGCGACGCCTCTCCCATCTTGTGGCCCTCTGTCCTCGGCAACCCCCGGGCCTTGGCCCACCGGCCGTTGCCGTCCATGACGATCGCGACATGGCGTGGCACGAGATCACGGGGGATGGGAGGCGCGGTGGCACCCGACGGGTGCGGTGCAGGAGGACGGGCCATGTCATGAGCGTATTGGGTGCCGGACGGTCCTCATGCGCGTGAGATGTGCGGATCCTGTGCGGATTCCCACACTTCTCGCGCGCCTGGCTCCGCACCGTCCCGTACCCCGCCCGGCCGCCGGCCCGCCGGGTCCGCCTGGTCTCTCTCCACGTGCCGGAGAGACCGGATGCCGTGTTCCAGGTGCCACTGGAGGTAGGCGGCGACCAGGCCGCTGCACTCGGTGCGGTTGCGGGGTTCTGACGCGTCAGCCGCCTGCCAGTCGCCGCGCAGCAGCGCGATCATCAGTGCGATCGTCTCCGCCGAGGGCACGGCCGCTCCTGCGGGACGGCACGCGCCGCACACCACTCCGCCCGCCACGATCGCGAACGCGCGGACGGCCTCCGCCCCGCACCGGGCGCACTCCGACAGCGCGGGGGCGTACCCGGCGACCGCCAGCGAGCGGAGGAAATAGGCGTCGAGCACCAGCCGGGCCTCGTGCCCGCCCTCGACGAGCGTGCGCAGCCCTCCCACGAGCAGCAGGAACTGGCGCAGCGCCGGCTCCTTCTCCCCCACCGTCAGCCGGTCGGCCGTCTCCAGCATCGCGGTTCCGGCGGTGTAACGGGGGTAGTCAGAGACGAGAGCCTCGCCGTACGGACGGAGGGTCTCGACCTGAGTGATCACATCGAGCGACCTGCCCGTGTGCAGTTGCAGATCGACGTGAGAGAACGGCTCGAGTCTCGCCCCGAACCGCGACATCGTCTTGCGCACGCCCTTGGCGACGCCCCGGACCTTGCCCGTCCGCTTGGTGAGGACCGTGATGATGCGGTCGGCCTCACCCAGCTTCTGGGTCCGTAGCACGACGCCTTCATCCCGGTAGAGACTCACACGGCAATCGTAGGAGAGAGGGAAGGTTTGCGGGCGTTCACCGTCCGGTAAGGCAGTCTCAGCGACCAGAAATGGTGAAATTTCGGTAAGGATCCAGAGACGATGACAGGGTGAAAAGCCTTGTCAAGCTGGACATCAGGTGTACACACGGTAAACCTGGGACGCAACGACTTCACCGAAAGGTCACTAAGCTTTGACCTCCGGCGGACTCCCCCGCGCCGGACAAGCCGCTACGGCCTGGATCCCCCGCCATGTGAAAGGGTGCCATGACCCGCGTGGTCCTGCTGGGCTCGCCGCCCGGCCCGATCGGTTCATCCCAGCCAGGCGGCAGGGCCGTCCCCGCCACCGACCTCTCGCTGGCGTCCCAGCCGGGAGCGCCCACGGTGTACGCCAGGCTGCTGGAACAGCTCACCTCGCTGGACCCGCAACCGACGACGATCGCCCGGGCCGGCGACGCGGCGGCGTTCCGCGCGCACGCCGGGCAGGTCGTGGAGAGCCGGGATCTGGCCGGGGACCTGCGGGCGCTGGCCGACGTGGCCGAGGGGGCCGCGGAGAACCTGCTGATCATGCCGGCGGACTCCCTCGCCCACGACGAGCTGATCTACCAGCTCACCAAGACCAAGCGCGCCGCCATCGCCATGATCGTCTCGGCTCCCGACGCGGCCGACGAGGTGTCACCCGGCGAGGCCCGCCCGAAGATCGGCCGCGAGTCCCTTGAGGGGCTGCCGATGCGCACGCGTGTCGGCCTCGGCCGGGTCCTGTCCGTCGGCTCGGCCTACCACGCCGTCACCAGGCCCAATGCGGCACTGCTCGGCCCGCTGCACCTTCACCAGCGCCACACCGCCGTCCTCGCCGAGACCGCCCGTGAACTCGCCGACATGGCCCACCTGTTCGGGCCCGAGGACGACGTCACCGAACTGGTCGTGCTCGGCCTGGTCAGGAAGGGCGTCTCGGTCGGCCTCTACGAGCGGGCGGGCGAGTTCTACTCCCGCGTCCGCGACCAGCGGGAGGCCGACGAGGCGCAGATGGCGATGGCCGGCTACGACGAGGACCGGGTCCGCCTCGACAACGCGGTCAAGGGCGCGGACGGCTTCTTCACCACGTTCTTCGTCAGCACGTACTCCCGGTTCATCGCCAGGTGGGCGGCCCGCAGGGGGATGACGCCCAACCAGGTCACGCTGATCTCGATCGCTCTGGGGCTTCTGTCGGCGGGCGCCTTCGCCACCGGCACCCGCTGGGGCGCGGTCGCCGGGGCGGTGCTGATCTACTTCGCGTTCGTCTTCGACTGCGTCGACGGGCAGGTCGCCAGGTACGCCAGGAAGTTCGGCGTCCTCGGCGCCTGGCTTGACGCCACCTTCGACCGGTTCAAGGAGTACGCCGTCTTCGTCGGCCTGGCGGCCGGGGCCACCGTGTCGGGCCAGTTCGGCGATGGCGAGGGAGTGTGGACGCTGGCGCTGGTCGCGCTCGCCCTGCAGACCGGACGGCACCTGCTGGACTTCTCGTTCGGCGCGGCGAACCGGCGCAAGCCTCCGGCGCCGCTGCCGACCCTCAGCCTGACGGTCGCCGAGGACGACGCGCTGCGCAAGGAACTCGACCGGCGCAGAACCGTCAAGCGCGGCGGCGTCAGCGGCCTGCTCAAGTTCTGGACCGACGCCGGCCGGTTCCGGAGCGTGCACTGGGCCAGAAAGATGATCGTGTTCCCCATCGGCGAGCGTTTCGCCGCCATCGCGATCACCGCGGCCTTCTTCGATCCGCGTGTCACCTTCCTCACGTTGCTCGTCTGGGGCGGCGTGGCGGCCATCTACACCCTCACCGGACGTCTCCTGAGGTCTCTCGCATGATCACCCAGCCGCGTGTTCCCGCCGTCGCCGCCGATCCCGAGGAGGAGCAGCGCCGCGTGCAGACCCGGCGACTGCTCGCGTACCGCGACGACGGCCCCCTCGTCAGCGTCCTCAAGGAACGGATCGGCCGCGCTCTGCCTCCGATCCCGGCGATCCTCGTCGCGCTGGCCGCCGTGGTGGCCCTCGCGGTCACCGGCACGCTCAGCGACGGGCCGATCCTGCTCGTCCCCGTGCTGGCGGTCGTCGTCCTCGTCGTGCCGACCGGAGCCCGCGAGCATCTCGGCCGGTTCGACTGGCTGGCGCCGCCGCTGATCCGCGCGGTGGAGTTCGTCACGATCGTCCTGCTCGGGGTGGCCGAGGACACGCCCAAGTGGCTGATCTTCGTGCTCCTCTACATCGTGGGCTACCACACCTACGACACCGTCTACCGGACCCGGCAGGGCATCTGGCCTCCGGCCTGGGTCTTCATGGCGGGGCTCGGCTGGGAGGTACGCCTGCTGATCCTCGGCGTGGGCGCGGCCACGGGCACGCTCACGGTCGTGACCGCGATCCTGACCGCCTACCTCCTCGTGCTGTTCTCGGTTGAGAGCGTGCTCAGCTGGGTCCGCCTCGACAAGGCCTCCGCCCAGGCCAGGGCGGAGCAGGACCTGGAGCAGTCGCCGGAGGAAGCCGCAGAGGAGCTCACCGGCCGAGCCGACCGCAACTGACCGGGCGGCCCCGAGTCCGAAGAGGAGAGATGACTGTGGAAGAGCGCTTGCCCGTCGTGGGTGTGGTACTCGCGGGAGGCATCGGGCAGCGTGTCGGCCTGCGCACGCCCAAGCAACTGCTGAAGATCGCCGGAAAGCCGATCCTCGAGCACACGCTCGCCCTGTTCGACGGCGCGCCCGAGATCGACGAGATCCTCGTCGTCATGGCTCCGGGCCACACCGCCGACGCCGAGAAGATGGTCGCCCGCCTCGACAAGGGCGGCACGGTCATCGAGGGCGGCGCCAGCCGTACGGAATCGACCTGGCGGGCCCTGCAGGCGCTCGGCGACCGCGAGTGCAACGTCCTGCTGCACGACGCCGTACGGCCCTTACTCGAGCAGCGGATCGTCACAGAATGCGTCCGCGCGCTGGAGACCTACACCGGCGTCGACGTCGCGATCCCGAGCGCCGACACGGTGGTGGTGGCGGAACCGACGCCGGAAGGCGAGGTCATCCGGGAGATCCCGGACCGGGCGTTCCTCC
The DNA here is from genome assembly GCF_016862895.1 of Planotetraspora kaengkrachanensis. Classification (GTDB taxonomy): domain Bacteria; phylum Actinomycetota; class Actinomycetes; order Streptosporangiales; family Streptosporangiaceae; genus Planotetraspora; species Planotetraspora kaengkrachanensis. The sequence goes on from NZ_BONV01000001.1 coordinate 596,660, forward strand.
GGCGCGGCCAGACGCCGCAGTGCTTCCGGCTGTCGGTGATCCGCGAGGCCTACCAGCGGGCGTTCGCCGACCCGGAGTTCCTGCTCCACCCGCCGACGGACGACTGCGGCGTGATGCTGAGGTACCTGCCGGACGAGCCGATCGCGATCGTCCCCGGCAGCGAGCACAACATGAAGGTGACCCACCCGCTCGACGTCTACCTGGCCGACAAGCTCTTCCAGCTCGGCAGCTCCGGAGCGCCGGCCGCCTCGCCGGAGGTGCTGCGCGCCGGCCTCGCAGGCAGGACCGTGGTCGTGTTCGGGGGCAGCTCCGGCATCGGCGCCGACGTCGCCGCGCTCGCCCGTGAACACGGCGCCGACGTCCACTGCTTCTCACGCACGCTGAACGGCGTCCGCGTGGAGGACGCGGCCTCGGTCGAGGCGGCGTTCGAGAAGGTGGGCGGGCCGATCGACTACGTCGTGAACACGGCCGGCGTGCTGCACACGGGCCGGCTCGCCGAACTCGACGACGCGACGGTCATCGAGGCGATGAACATCAACTACCTCGGTCCGATCAACGTGGCGCGCGCCGCCATCCCCTACCTTCGCGAGAGCAGCGGCCAGCTGCTGCTCTACACCTCCTCCTCCTACACCCGGGGACGGGCGACCTACAGCCTGTACTCCTCTGCCAAGGCCGCCGTGGTGAACCTGACCCAGGCCCTGGCGGACGAGTGGGCCGAGTTCGACGTCCGCGTCAACTGCATCAACCCCGAGCGGACCAGCACCCCCATGCGCCTGCGCGCGTTCGGCGAGGAGCCGGAAGGCACCCTGCTGACGTCGCGGGCCGTCGCGGAGACCTCCCTCGACGTGCTGGTCTCCGATCTCACAGGTCAGGTAATCGACGTCCGGATCCGCAGATAAGGGCCTTAATGCAAGCAAGCTCGTGGCGCGGCCGCGCAACCTCCGCCGCGTTGTTCCTCTCCTACCCGCTGCTCATGGTCACCGCGCTGTGGCCGCTGCCCTGGGCGTTCGTCGTCGTCGCGGCCGTCTCCTACCTGGCGGACAACCAGGTTCCACGGGTCACGCCGGCGCTCAACGAAATCCTGAGCAAGGTGCACCTGGGGGTCACCCTCCGCTTCGTGATCCGGGAGACCGCGACCCTCCTGCTGGCGGTGCGTGTCCTGGGGGCCGACTCCTCGTGGTTCATCGCGCTCGCGGCCGGGATGTTCCTGCTGCACGGTGCGCGTTCGGTGCAGACCACGCTCGCGTTCTACCTCAACCGCTGGGTCAACGTGCTGCCGGTGGTCACCCGCAACGTGGACCTGACGGCCCTGCGCATCCCGCCGCCGCCTCCCGCCGCACTCGTCAGCTACAAGGGCGCGCGGCTGCTCTACCTGGACATCCTCCCCGTGGGGGGCGCCGCCGTCGGTGTCGCGGCCGGTGTCTCCTGGCTCGGCGTCGCGGGCGCGGCGATCGCGCTTGCCGCCTGCGCCGGGTCCATCGTGGCCCTGCTCCCCCACTTCAGGCGGGCCGCGGTGCTGCGCGACCGCGACCGGGTGATCGAGCACGTGGACGAGCAGGTCCGCGCGTACGACCCGGAGGTCGCCCTCTACTTCTCCGGGTCGCTCGACTCCGCGTACCAGGCCTCGATGTGGCTGAACACGCTCGCCCGCATCGAGCGCCGGGCCATCGTCGTCCTGCGTGAGCGCGGCATGGTCGACAAGCTCGGCCCGACCACGCTGCCGGTGGTCTGCATCCCCTCCGGCACCGACCTGATGAACTTCCGCGGCCTCGACTCCATCCGGGTGACGCTGTTCGCCTCCAACGTCGGCAAGAACATCCACATGTTGCGCCTTCCCGGTCACCGCAGCGTGTTCATCGGGCACGGCGACAGCGACAAGGAGGCCTCGTTCAACCCGTTCACCAAGGTGTACGACAAGGTCTGGGTGGCCGGGCAGGCGGGCCGCGACCGCTACATCAAGGCGAACGTCGGTGTGCGCGACGAGGACGTCGACGAGGTCGGCCGTCCGCAGCTCGCCGGGATCTCCACCACCCGTCCCGGCGGGTCGCAGCAGACCGTCCTGTACGCCCCCACCTGGGAGGGCTGGCAGGACGACCTGTTCCACACCTCGATCATCACGATGGGCCCCAAGATCGTGAAGGCGCTGCTGAAGTCCGGCGTCCGGGTGATCTACAAGCCCCACCCGCTGACCGGGCACCGCGACCCGGCCGCCGGCTCCGCCCACAGGAAGGTCATGTCGCTGCTCGCCGCCGCCGGCGGGAACCACAGGACCGTGACGGGCCCGGAGCCCCACCTCTACGAGTGCTTCAACGAGGCCGACCTGCTGATCAGCGACATCTCCAGCGTGGTCGCCGACTTCCTCGCCAGCGGCAAGCCGTACGTCGTCACCAACGTCGCCGGGCGCCCCGACGAGGAGTTCAAGGAGCGCTACCCCAGCGCGGACGCCGCGTACCTGCTGGGGCCCGCCCTGCGCGAGCTGCCTGAGATCATCGCGGAGCTCGGCAGGGACGAGGACGCCATGGCAGGGGCACGGCGCAAGCTGAAGACGTACCTGCTCGGCCCGGACCAGCCGGACGCCATGACCCGTTTCAACGCGGCCGTCAACGCCCTGTACGACCAGGCGGCGGAGAGAGCGGCCGCAGCGGCCTCGAGCCAGGCTACGGATCAGGTGGAGAGCCGGAAGTAGAACCAGGGCTGAGAAAGGCGCCGGGGTGCGATCCACCCCGGCGCCGTCGTGTTGGCGCCTGATCCCGGCAGACCAGAACAGACCCGGAAAGACCCGGATGACCGCTATGAGGCGCGGGCTTCGAACAGCGCCCAGACGACCTTGCCCCCGCCGCCGTTTCCGCTGATCTCACCGTTTCCGAAGTCGCCCCCGCCGTTTCCGCTGCCGCCGATGAGGATCCATCCCCAGGTGGTGGTCAGCGCTTCGACCAGGTGCAGCCCCCGCCCGGTCTCGGACAGGTCGCCTCCCGTGGCCGGCGCCGGGATGCGCTCACTCGAGTCGCGGACGGCACAGCCGACGTGAAACCGGTGGTTCACCAGCCGGAGCTGTATGGGCGGTCCGGCCGAGATATCGGCGCGGGCATGCCTGAGGGCGTTGGTGACCAGTTCGGAGACCACGAGTTGGGCGTCGTCGATGAGGCACGGGAAGCCCCACTGGTCGAGCGTCGTGGCGGTGAAGTCACGGGCGACGGCCGCCGAAGTGACTCTCCCCTGAAGGGTGCACGTGGCCGAAAGCGGAGCCGGAGACGGGACGGGCAGGTCAACGACGTCGTCCCGTTCGAACATCGAGGTCAACCATGGAGGCGCCGCCGCGGCTCCAGGGCCTGCCAGGTCTGCGGTCATCGCCAATCCCTCAGGTCGTCACCCACTGCATGATGTGATTAACCCTGTCGCGCTGTATCTTGCCCTGTACCTTGCGTGTGCAAGCGCGTGTGCACGTGCAAATGTTGCCAGTGGGCGATTTTCCCCTGAGGCGGCCGAAACCCGTCGCTCCCCCGCCCGCACGATCACGGTGGGTGACCGGAGAGGCCGGGCCGGCCACCGGCTCGGGGGGCCGAATCAGTCATCGGCGAGTGCGGTGAAGAACTCCTGGCAGGTCTCGGTGAAGGCGCTCGCCCTGGCGGTCGGCCGTACTCCGCGCACGGAGGCGAGCACGACGTCGAGCGGCGGCACCTCGTCCCGAATCGGCACGCAGACCACCTGACCACCGTCGTAGGTCTGGTCGGTCATGGCCCGCTGGTTGAGTATCGAGTAACCGTGCCCGCCCGCCACCAGCGACCGCGCCGTCTCGTAACTCGAGGTGCGGAACCGCACCCGCGGCTCGGCCGCGGCCGCGTACAGCGTGCGGAAGTAGTCGCGGCTGCGTGGCAGATCGAGCAGGATCATGGGCTCGGATGCCAGGTCGGCCAGGGACACCGCGTCGGCTCCTGCCAGGGGATGCCCCGGCGCCAGCAGCACGTACGGCCTGGCCCGGGTCAGCGGCTGGACGTCGAGGTCAAGAGCGAGATCGATCGCGTAGACCAGAGCCACCTCGCACCGCCCGTCGAGCAGGGCGCTCTCCATCGCGGAGACCTCCCCCTCCGCAACGGTGACCCGCACCCCCGGATGTCGCACGGAGAACTCCCGCAACAGCCGTGACAGGTAGAAGGGCGCCAGCGTCGTGACGCACCCGATGGCGAGCTCGCCCGTGAGCGAGCCCGCCAGTCCCCGGGCGGACGCGGCGAGCGCGGCCGCGTGGGAGAGGAACTCGCGCGCCTCGACGAGGAAACGCTCACCGGAACGGGTCAGCGACAGTCCTCTGGCGTGATGGCGGATCAGGAGCTGCACGCCGAGCTCGCGCTCGACCTGGGCGATGGCGGCGGAGATCGCCGACTGCGCCACCATCAGCTCCCTGCTGGCAGCGGTCATGCTGCCGAGCTCGGCCGCCGTTACGAAGTAACGCAGCTGGACGAGGGTGAAGTTGACGTCCGCCACGCAACCCATTGTGACCGCCGCGGTCCTTCCCGGCTCCGGAACCCCCAGGTGCGCGGCCACGAATTGCCTGAACCGTTCCAGCCCTTGATCAGGTGTTTTCCCGTTGGTACACCTTCGTACCGATCGTGAACCCCACGGCGACGAACACCAGTGTCACCAGGACTCCCCACAACACCGTGGGTGACGTAGGGGGACCGGCGAACAGCGCGCGCAGCGCCTCGACGGCGTAGCGGAACGGAGTGAACCTGGACACCACGTCGAGCCACGCCGGGGCGAGGGACATGGGGAGCAGGGCGCCGGAGAGCAACATCAGCGGGATCACCAACGTCGACATGACAGGGGCGAACAGCTCCATCCTGATCGTCAGCGCCGCCGCGTACGACAGGGCGGCCATCCCGATGGAGAGCACGGTGATCAGCAGCAGGCCGAGGACGACGCCCACCGGCTCCGCGCGCATCCCGAACGCGTAGCCCAGCACGATGATCCCGGCCGCCTGAATCAGCAGGACGACGCTGTCCTTGAGCACCCGGCCGAGCAGCAGCGTCGACCGTGCGGCGGGCGTGACCCGCAGGCGTTCGAGCACTCCGAACCGCTGGTCGAAGACGACGCCGAACCCGACGAGCCCGGAGCTCATCAGGGCGAGCTGGACGAGGAGGCCGGGCACCAGGGTGTCCCAGGAGCCGACTCCGCTGCGCGAGAACAGCGGGCCGAAGATCACCAGGTAGAACAGCGGCTGGATCGCGCCGAAGACGATCGCGAACCTGTTCGCGAAGCTGGTGCGCAGGTAGTGGCCGGTGAGGGCGGCGAGGGCGGTCACGCGGCGGCTCCCTCACGGAGCTCACGGCCGGTGACCGCGAGGAAGACCTCGTCGAGCGTGCCCGCGTCGTGGGCGGCCTTGAGCTCGGCAGGTGTGCCGGACGCCACGATTGTGCCGTCGTCGATGATGAGGATCCTGTCGCACAGGGCGTCGGCCTCCTCCAGGTAGTGCGTGGTGAGGAAGACCGTCATCCCGGATTCCGCACGGAGCCTGCGGACGTGGCCCCACAGGTTCGTACGGCTCTGCGGGTCGAGCCCCGTGGTCGGCTCGTCCAGGAAGAGCAGCTCCGGCCGGTGGAGCAGGCCCATGGCGATGTCCACCCGCCGCTTCTGGCCGCCGGACAGCTGGCCGGCGGTGCGTTTCTCGCCACCGGCGAGGTCGAGCTCCTCCAGCAGCCGCGTGACCCGCTCCCGGGCCTCGGACCGGCTCAGGCCGTACAGGCGGGCCTGGAGGACGAGCTCCTCCCCCACCCCGGAGAACGGGCCGACGGTGCCGCCCTGGGCGACGTAGCCGATCCGGCGCCGTACCCCCGCGGGATCGGTGAACAGGTCGCAATCGGCGACCGTCGCGGTGCCCGACGTGGGGCGCAGCAGGGTGGTGAGCATGCGGAGCGTCGTCGTCTTACCGGCGCCGTTGGGGCCGACGAACCCGACGATCTCTCCCTTTGAGACGTCGATGTCGACGCCGCGGACCGCCTCGACGGCGCCGAACGATCTGGTGAGCCCTCTGACATGAATCATGATTGGTAGAGTAACACCAAATTTGGGGTCACTGAAAAATTGTTGTGCCCACTAGAATCTGCCGTATGAGTGGTGCGGAAGAGGGACTGCGGGAGCGGAAGAAGCGGGAGACGCGCCAGCGGATCGCCGACATCGCGATGGGCCTGTTCCTGCAGCGCGGGTTCGACAACGTCACCGTCGCCGAGGTCGCCAGGGCCGCCGACGTGTCCGTGAACACCGTCTTCAACTACTTCACGACGAAGGAAGACCTGTTCCTCGACCGCAGCGACGAGGTCGAGAGCCTGCCGAGGAAGGTCATCGAGGAGCGCAGGCCCGGCGAGACGGCCGTCCAGGCGCTGCGGCGCGACTTCTTCGACGCCCTCGACACCGGCGACTGGCGCTACGGGATGCACGAGGGCAGCGACATGTTCGCGCGCCGCGTCCGGGAGAGCCCGTCCCTGTCAGCGCGCCTCGTCCTGCTGGACTACAACCGGGAGGAACAGTTCGCGAAGGCACTCGCCGACGCGACGGACGCCGACCCGGACGACCTCACGCCATGGCTGGTAGCGAGCCAGATGAACGCGACGCTCCGCACCCTTAGCCGGCGTTTCACGATGCGCCAGATGGCCGGCGAGGACACCGGCAGGGTCCTCGAGGACATCCGGCTGGACGCCCGGCAGGCGTTCGAACTTCTGGAGAACGGCGTGGGCGACTACGCCCTGCGCCGGGCCGGGGACGCCGGGGCGCAAAGCGAGGAGATCGCCCCGGATCGGGTCCAGACCTGAAGATCGCTGGGACACGGGCCCCGGGGACGCATGCGATCGCCGCGCCGGGCCCGGAGCCCGGTATACAGGTCCACGTGAAGTTGGACGAGCTGGATCGCACCATCATCCGGGCCCTGGTCGAGGACGCCCGTGCTACATATGCCGAAATAGGCTCTCAGGTCGGGTTGTCCGCTCCAGCGGTCAAGCGGCGGGTCGACCGGCTGGTCGCCACCGGCGCGATCACGGGATTCAGCGCGAGAATCGCTCCGTCGGCGCTCGGCTGGACGACCGAGGCCTACGTCGAGTTGTTCTGCCGCGGCAAGACCTCCCCCGCCGAGATCGCCGCGGCCGCCGCGCGGCACCCCGAGGTCATCTCGGCCTGCACGGTGACCGGCGAGGCCGACGCCCTCCTGCACATCCGGGCGACCGACGTGCGGGATGTGGAGCGCATCATCGAGCGCCTCGCGGCCGAGCCGTTCGTCGTCCGGACCAAGAGCGCGATCGTGCTCTCGCGACTCGTTAACGGATCACCGCAAATGGGCTGAAGGACGCAATCAATCCACGCCAAGGCGCAACGCGCACCGATTGGCCTGGTCTTTCGGCGTTTCTACGCTAAGGGGACCGATGACCGGTTTTCCGCATGGAGTGCCTGAATGACCACACCCTTGGCCGTGGCGACGAACAGTGAACGAGCCGGTACGGCCCGGCACTACCTGATGTGCCGCCCCGAGTTCTTCTCCGTCTCGTACGCCATCAACCCGTGGATGGACCCGTTGGCGGGGGCCGACACGGCGACAGCCGTACGGCAGTGGGAGGGTCTCCGGGAGGCCTACCAGAGCCTGGGGCACACGGTCGACCTGATCGACCCGATCCCCGGCCTGCCCGACATGGTGTTCGCCGCCAACGGGGCGCTGGTCGCCGACGGGCGCGTCTACGGCGCGCGGTTCACGCACGCGGAGCGGGCGGCAGAGGGACCCGCCTACCTGCGGTGGTTCGCCGACCGCGGCTACGAGACGCTGGAGGCGTCGTTCACCAACGAGGGTGAGGGCGACTACCTGACCCTCGACGAGATGATCCTCGCCGGTACCGGCTTCCGCACCGACGTGGCGGCGCACATGGAGGCCCAGGAGTTCCTCGGCCGTCCCGTGGTCACGCTGCGGCTGGTCGACCCGCGGTTCTACCACCTCGACACGGCGCTGTTCCCGCTCGACGGGCACAACGTGGCCTACTACCCCGAGGCGTTCTCCGCGGGCAGCCGGCGGGTGCTCGAGCGGCTGTTCCCCGACGCCGTCATCGCCGAGGCCGCCGACGCGGAGGTCCTCGGTCTCAACGCCGTCAGCGACGGACGGCACGTCGTCATCAACGCCGAGGCGAAGAAGCTGTCGGTGGAGCTGGAGAACCGCGGCTACGAGGTCGTCCCCGTCGACCTCAGCGAGCTGCGCAAGGCCGGCGGCGGCCCCAAGTGCTGCACCCTGGAGATCCGCCGATGAGCGCGCCGGCGAACGTGCCCATGAGCACCGAGGACCTCATCCGCCTCGGCGAGAGCCGCAGCGCACACAACTACCACCCGCTGCCCGTGGTCCTGCGGTCGGCGGAGGGCGCCTGGGTGACCGACGTCGAGGGCAAGCGCTATCTCGACTGCCTCGCCGGCTACTCGTCGCTGAACTTCGGCCACGGCAACCCGGCGATCATCGCCGCCGCCCGCGAGCAGCTCGACCGGCTCACACTCACCAGCCGTGCGTTCCTGCACGACCAGTTCGCGACGTTCGTCTCCCGCCTGGCCGACCTGTGCGGCAAGGACATGGTCCTGCCCATGAACACCGGCGCCGAGGCCGTCGAGACCGCGATCAAGGTCGCCCGCAAGTGGGGCTACGAGGTCAAGGGCGTGCCCGCCGACCAGGCCAACATCATCGTCATGGAGGACAACTTCCACGGGCGTACGACGACGATCGTCGGCTTCTCCACCGACCCGGACGCGCGGGGCGGTTTCGGCCCGTTCACGCCCGGATTCCGAATCGTGAAGTACGGCTCGGTCGAAGCGATCAGGGAGGCCGTCGACGAAAACACGGTGGCCGTCCTCATCGAGCCCATTCAAGGCGAGGCGGGCGTACTCGTGCCGCCGGACGGATACCTGACGGCTGTGCGGGAGATCTGCTCGGACAACGACGTCCTGCTCATCGCCGACGAGATCCAGTCGGGCCTCGGCCGCACGGGCGACACCTTCGCCTGCGACCACGAAGGGGTCGTCCCGGACATGTACGTCCTCGGGAAGGCCCTGGGCGGCGGCGTCGTCCCCGTCTCCGCCGTGGCGGCGAACGCCGACATCCTGGGCGTGCTCAAGCCCGGCCAACACGGCTCGACGTTCGGCGGCAACCCCCTGGCGTGCGCGGTCGGCAACGCCGTCATCTCGTTGCTGGGCACGGGCGAGTACCAGACGCGGGCCCGCGAGCTCGGCGCGTTCCTCCACGCGCGGCTCCGCGAGCTGACCGTCCCCGGTGCCGGCGGGTTCGCGCCTGTCGTCGCCGTACGCGGTCGCGGCCTGTGGGCGGGCGTCGACATCGACCCCTCCCTCGCCACCGGCCGCGAGGTCAGCGAGGCGCTCATGCGCCGGGGTGTGCTGGCCAAGGACACCCACGGCTCCACGATCCGGCTTGCTCCGCCCATCGTCGTGACCGAAGAGGATCTCGGCTGGGCGGTCGACCAGCTCGCCGCCGTGCTGCTCGAGCTCGCGAATCGCTAAAGCGAGGCGCTCAGGCTCTTTCGCGGCGCGCCGCTGATTCGGGAGTGGCGGCGCAGGCCGCACCGCAGGGCAAGCCCTGTCGCGGCGCCCGCTGGACTGATGTGCCGGCGGGCGCCGTGGCGTGTCCGCCGGGCGGAGGCGATTGATGACCGTTTCGGTTTCG
>NZ_BONV01000002.1 GCF_016862895.1 Planotetraspora kaengkrachanensis
TCTAGAAACCTCGGGGGCGGGACGCGCTGACCAGCCAATGGCTGCAGTCCAGTCGGGCGCCGCCGGGTCCCTCGTACGGTTCGAAATTCACGGTGACCTCCTCGCGCGCCCGGTCGACGGCTCGAGGATCGGCGTCGCGGAGGTTGTAGCGCATCGGTCCCATGGCGAAGATGAACCGGGCCGCGTCGGCCGCGTCCCAGCCGAAGATCATGGGCGCTGTCACGGCTTCGTGCGTCACGTCGGTGAAGCCTGCGGCGCCCAGCACCTCGTGGATCCGGCCGGGGTCGGCGAATGAGCCCGGCCCCTGCCGCCGGCCGCCCGCCCCGTCGTCGTCGGGAGTGTGCCCGCCGAGCAACGCGTAGAGCGGGCGGAGCACCCGCGCGAAGTCGCCGTCGGCGTCCCGCAAGCACATGAAGGCCAGGCGTCCGCCTGGACGCAGCGCGTCCCCGATGTTGGTGAACGCGACGACCGGGTCGGCGAAGAACATGACCCCGAACCGGCTGACCGCGACGTCGAACGCACCGCGTGGGAAAGGGTGGACCTGGGCGTCGCCCCGTTCGAAGGCGACATTGGCGATCGTCTCCGCCGCCGCGGCGGCACGTGCCTGCTCCAGCATCGGGGCCGACAGGTCGACGCCGACGGCCCGTCCCCGGGGCGCCCGGCGAGCGGCAAGCCTGGTGACCTGCCCGTTGCCGCATCCGATGTCGAGCACGTGGTCTTCTTCGCCGATCGACGCCGCGGCAAGAAGCGGTTCGTTGAAGCCGCTGTTCATGGCGTCGTAGCGGTCCCGGTTCTCCGCCCAGTGCGCACCTTCGTAGCCGTTCCACGCTTCGGCCTGCTCGGTGTTGACGATGTTCGCGCCACTCACCTGGACATCACCTCCTGGGGCCTCCCGGCCTGGACGTGGCCGCGGCACGTTTCCCGCCGCGCGAACTCCTCGTTGAACTTCATGAACATCCGGGCCTTTCCGCGAGGTCTCGTAAGCGCCGCCCGGCGTGCGGACGGATCCACAACCTCGATAGTGGCCTGTCCGCCGGCCACCGTCATCGGACGTGAGGAGGCGGTTGCGCCTACTTCGCCGGCGGCGGTCCCCGGCGGGACTACGTCGCGGGAAGTAGGGCGGATCTCATGAGGCGGTCGGCGCGGCGGCGCTCGTGACGGGAGCGGCCGACCCCCGCACGATCAGCTCGGTGGCCAGTTCGACGTGATGGGAGTCGATCTTCTCGCCCGCCGCCAGGCGCAGCGCCGTACGGACGGCGACGCCGCCCATCTCCCGCAGGGGCTGGCGGACGGTGGTCAGCGGCGGCGAGCTCATCCGGGCGACCTGGGTGTCGTCGAAACCCACGATGCTCAGGTCATCGGGGATGCGCAGACCCCGCGCCCGGGCGGCCTCCATGACTCCGAGGGCGGTCTCGTCGCTGCACGCGAATATCGCCGTGGGGGCCGCCGGCAGGTCGAGCAGCTCCGCGCCCAGCTCGACGCCGTCGTTGTAGAGGAAGTGCCCCTCCCGCACGTAGCCGGGGCCCATGGGCACCCCGGCGCCCTCCATGGCGGCCCGGTAGCCGTGCATGCGCGCCTGGTTGCAGGCCGCGGTCGCCGGGCCGCCGATGTAGGCGATGCGGCGGTGGCCGAGGGAGAGCAGGTGCTGGGTCGCCGCGAGGCCGCCGGCGAAGTTGGTCGACCCGACGCTGGTCACGTCGGTGCGCGGCAGGTTGAGCGGGTCGATCACCACCAGCGGCAGGTTGACCCGCGACAGCGCGGCCAACTGCCTGGCGGTCATCTCCGCGGTGACGGCGATCACCGCCCTCCGCCCGGCGGAGACCAGGTCGCGGGCCCACACGGTGGTCCGGTCCGCGCCCCTCCGGATGCTCACGACGATGCCGACGCCGACCTCGGCCCCGGCGTCGACGGCGCCCTGGATGATCTCGGTGGAGTACGCGTTGATGTCGGTGTCGAACTCGACCTCGATCGTGTCCGCCGCGGTCGCGTCGCCCCGCCGCGGCGGCGGGGCGACGTAGTCGTGCTGCAGCAGCAGCGACTGCACCAGTGAGCGCGTCGTCGGCGCGACGTCGCTGCGGCCGTTGAGCACCTTGGAGACCGTCGCGACGGACACCCCGGCCGAGGCCGCGACGGTGGCCAGAGTGGCGCGCCTAGGATTGACCGGCATCTCTTCCCTCCTGCTGCCCGGCGGCTGTGTCGGACGCCGGAACCACATCCACCGGTGTGACGAGCCGCCTGTCGTGCCCGACGACCCGCAACGGCCCGGTCAGCCGGACGCCGCCGCGGCTGGGGAGGTCGGCCGCCGAGGTGCCGACGAGCACCTCGATGTCTCCTGGCTCGACGATCCGCCGCAGGTCACGACCGGTGAACGCGGTCCGGTCGGCATGCACCTGGAACCGCACCTCCGCGCTCGCACCGGGCTCGAGACGAACTCGCTTGAACCCCGTCAGCTGCTTCACCGGCCGGGTGACCTGGGCGACGACGTCGCGCAGGTACAGCTGGACGACCTCGTCACCCGCTCGGCCGCCCGTGTTGGTGACGCGGACCGACACGGTGAACTCGCCGTCGGTGGGGACCTCCGTGCCGTCGATGCGGAGCCCGTCGACCTCGAAGGTGGTGTACGAGGTGCCGTACCCGAACGGGAACAGCGGGGTCGGGTCGACGTTGCTGATGCCGTGGCTGTCGTCACCCAGCGGCGGCTGCAGGTAGGTGCCCGGCTGCCCCCCGGGCCTGCGGGGGATCCGCACCGGCAGCTTGCCGCCCGGCTGGACACGGCCGGAAAGGACGCCGGCGATCGCCGCCGCTCCCTCCTCACCGGGCATGAACGCCTGAACGAGCGCGGCTGCTCCGGCGTGCACGTCGCCCAGGGCGTACGGCCGGCCGGAGACGACGACCACGACGACCGGTGTGCCCGTCGCGGCGAGCTCGGCCAGCAGGTCCGCCTGCACACCGGGCAGCCTGAGGTCCTCGGCGTCGCAGCCCTCGCCCGAGGTACCGTGCCCGAACAGGCCGGCGAGGTCGCCCACGACGGCGACGCACAGGTCCGCGTCGCGGGCCGCGGCCGTGGCCGCGGCGAAGCCCGAGCGGTCCGCGCTCTGAACGTCGCAGCCCCGCTCGTGGACGATCTCGGCGTCCGGCAGTTCGGCCCGCAGCGCGTCGAGCACGGTGGGCGCGGCGATGCCGAGACCGAGGCCGGGGTGGCGGGGCAGGACGTGGTTGGGGAAGGCGTAGCACCCCATGAAGGTGCGCGGGTCCGCCGCGGACGGTCCGACCACGGCCACGCGACGCGGCGCAGGACGCCCCTCTCCGAGCAGGGGCAGCGCGGTGCCGGCGTCGAGCAGGACGATGGAGCGCTCGGCCATCTCGAGGGCGAGGGCGCGGTTGGACGGCGAGTCCAGATCCGTCGCGGCGGCCGCGGCCACCGACCCCTCGGGCGTCCAGTCCTCGTCGAGCAGCCCGAGCTGCACCTTCTGGGTGAGCAGGCGGCGAGCCGCACGGTCGACCAGGGACTCCGGAACCTCTCCCCTGCGCACCCTCTCGACCAGATGTTGCCCGAAGCCGAGGGTGTCGGGGAGTTCGACGTCGACGCCCGCGGTGAGCGCCTGAACGCCGGCGTCGTCGGTGTCCGCGGCGACCCCGTGCATCGACGCGAGGAACGGGACGGCCCAGTAGTCGGACACGACGGTCCCGGTGAATCCCCACTCGTCGCGCAGCACCTCGGTCAGCAGCCACGGGTCGGCCCCGGCGGGGACGCCGTCGACGTCGGAGTAGGAGCACATCACCGATCGGGCGCCGCCGAGGGCGACGGCGGCCTCGAACGGGGGCAGGATCATGTCCATGAGCTCGCGGCGTCCCATCGGGACGGGTCCGTGGTTGCGCGCCGCCCGGGACGCGGAGTAGCCGGCGAAGTGCTTGAGGGTGGCGATGATCCCCGTGCTCTCCAGGCCGCGGACGTAGGCGGCGCCGAGCATCGCGACGAGATGGGGGTCCTCGCCGATCGTCTCCTCGACCCTCCCCCAGCGGTAGTCGCGGACGACGTCGAGCAGAGGCGACAACCCCTGGTGTACGCCCACGGCGCGCATGTCGCGCCCGATGGCGGCGGACATGCGCTCCACCAGATCGGGGTCGAACGTCGCGCCCCACGCGATGGCCGCCGGGTAGACGGTCGCGCCGTAGGTCGTGAATCCGGTGAGGCACTCCTCATGGACGAGGGCCGGGATGCCGAGCCGGGACCGCTCGATGACCGCCCGCTGCAGCCGGACGACCTCCGCGGCGCCTTCCGCCGGGGTCACCGGGCCGCTTCCGAAGACGCGGGTCAGATGACCGAGCCCGTACCGTGCCGCCTCCTCGATCGGGATCGTCCCGGACGCCGCGAACACATCCTGCATCGGCGCGACGTTCAGCGTCGCCGCGTCGTCCGCGTCATCCGCCTCGTCTGCATCCGCTCCGCCGGATCCATGGCCGGCGCCGTCCGCACCCCTGACAGCACCCGCATCGGCACCCGACACAGCATCGGGCTCGGCATCGCCGGCCTGCATGTCGTTGCCGATCCACCGGCTGCCGAGCTGCCCGACCTTCTCCTCCAGGGTCATCTCCGCAAGGAGGGCATCGACCCGGTCGGCCACGGAAAGCGCCGGGTCCTGCCATGCACGCAGAACCTGCTCCGACGTGGGGGTCCGGTCTAGAGCCGTCATGTGCCGCTCTCCTTCAAAGGGGGGTTGGTGTCGCAAGTTCTCGCAACATTTCGGCGCCGGGAAGCGAATCTGGGGCGGATCCTCCTTGACACCGACTGACCAGCGTGACGCCCGTGCGAGCGTACCCCACACGCGCCTCACCGAACCCAGTTCGAGCCGGCTAGTCAGAGGTATTGACACACCATCTACCGAAATCTAAATTGACGACCCGCGCGGTCATGTCGCAAATGTTTCGAGAAGGTTGCTCAAGGAGGAAATGAAGAGCGGCATCGGGGGGTGCTGATCCATGACCGCCGGCCGACGCATTCGATGATCAACGAGCCGCGGCCAGCCCCCGGCATTCGAGTACGGAGATCAGCGTGGATTCCAGGAACACATCTCGCCGCACCTTCCTCGGCCTCAGCATGGGCCTGCCCCTCGGGGCCGCGCTCGCGGCCTGCGGCACCTCGGGCCCGGCCAAGCCGGGTGGAGGCGCCAGCGGCGGTGGCGCCGGCGCCAGCTACTGGTACCTGTCGGTCCAGCCACAGGAGGGCGTGCGCACCAGAGCCGTCGAGCGGTTCAACAAGGCCAACCCCAGTGGCCAGATCAAGGGAACCCCCTTCCAGAACGACGCGTACAAGACCAAGATCAAGACGGCGATCGGAGCCGGCCAGGCGCCCACGATCATCTGGGGCTGGGGCGGCGGTACGCTGCGCTCATACGTGCAGGCCGGTCAGGTCGAGGACCTCACCTCGTTCTTCGACCAGAACGCCGCGGTGAAGGACCGCCTGTTCCCCTCCTCGTTCGGCGCCGCGACGATCGACGGCAAGATCTACGCGATGCCGTGTGAGACGGTGCAGCCCATCGTCCTGTTCCACAACAAGACGGCCTTCGAGAAGATCGGCGCCGAGCCGCCCCAGTCGTGGGGCGACATCATGGACCTGGTCCCCAAGTTCAACAAGGCCGGCATCGCGCCGTTCTCCCTCGGCGGCCAGTCCCGCTGGACGAACATGATGTGGCTGGAGTTCCTCCTCGACCGCATCGGCGGCACCGAGGTGTTCCAGGCAGTGTTCGACGGCGAGAAGGGCGCCTGGTCCAACCCCGCCGTCCTCGACATGCTCACCAAGGTGCAGGAGCTCGTCAAGGCGAACGGGTTCATCAAGGGCTTCTCCTCGATCACCGCCGACTCCAACGCCGACCAGGCCCTGCTGTACACCGGTAAGGCCGCGATGATGCTGCACGGCACGTGGACGTACGGCGGCATGTCCCAGGACGGCGGCGACTTCGTCCCGGGCGGCCACCTCGGCTACACGAACTTCCCGGGGGTCGACGGCGGCAAGGGCGACCCCACCAACACCGTCGGCAACCCCGGCCAGTACCTGTCGATCTCCTCCAAGGCGACCCCCGAGCAGAAGGAGATCGCCAAGAAGTTCTTCGCCCAGGGCGTCCTCACCGACCAGGAAGCGAAGGAGTGGGTCGAGACGGGCGGCGTGCCGATCCTCAAGGGCGCCGACTCGGCGTGGGCCGGCTCCAAGGACGCCGACTTCCTGAACTTCGTCTACGGCATCGCGAGCAACGCCAAGGTGTTCGCCCAGTCCTGGGACCAGGCGCTCAGCCCGACCGCGGCCGAGGTGCTGCTGGACAACATCTCCAAGCTGTTCCAGCTGTCGATCTCGCCGCAGCAGTGGGTGGACAACATGAACGCGGTCATCGGCCAGTGAGCGCATTCGCGCCCACAGCTCGGAAGGGGACGCCGCCCGCCGCCACGCGTGAGGGGCGTGGCGGCGTCCTGCCGTGGCTGGCCGTGCCGGCCCTGGTGATCTTCGTGGGCTTCGGAGTGATCCCGCTCATCGGCGTGCTGTTCCTCAGCTTCACGTCCTGGGACGGGCTCGGCGAGATCAACCTGTCGGGGCTCACAAGCTGGCAGGCCGTGCTCAGTGACCCCGGGCTGCCGCACGCGCTGTGGATCACCCTCCTGGTGATGCTCGCGTCCTGGGCGTTCCAGACGCCGCTCAGCCTCCTGATCGGCGTGTTCCTGGCCGGGCGCCAGCGTTACCGCGCGGTCCTCGCGGTGCTGTTCTTCATCCCGCTGCTGCTCAGCCAGGCGGCCATCGCCATCGCGTACAAGGCGCTGCTCGATCCGAACTTCGGGCTCGGCGCGGGGCTGCACATCGACCTGCTGGTGCAGGACTGGCTCGGCAGGCCCGTCCTCGCCTTCAGCGTCGTGATCTTCGTGGTGTCCTGGCAGTTCATCCCGTTCCACTCGCTGATCTACCAGGGCGGAGTGCGGCAGATTCCACGGAGCATGTACGAGGCCGCGGAGCTGGACGGCGCGGGGCGGGTGCGCAAGTTCTTCAGCATCACGCTGCCGCAGCTCAAGTACACGATCATCACCTCCTCCACGCTCATGGTCGTCGGATCGCTCACCTTCTTCGATCTGATCTTCGTGCTGACCGCGGGCGGTCCAGCTGACGCCACCCGGGTGCTCGCCCTGGACATGTACAAGCGCGGCTTCCAGGCCAACCTCATGGGTCCGGCCAGCGCGATCGCCGTCATCCTCGTCCTCGTGGGCCTCGCCCTGGCGCTCCTGCTGCGCCGGCTCGGCGGCCGTGACCCCCAGGCCAGCCAGATGGAAGGGGCGTGAACATGGACGTGACCCAGACGACGGGACGCGACCGGACGTCCGCGTCGGGAACGCACCGGCGCCCATCGCGGGCGGGCTCGGAGAGCCGCAACTGGCTGGGCGGAATCGCCGGATGGCTGTGGCTGGCCGTGGTGATCATCCCGATCTACTGGATCGTGATCACCAGCTTCAAGGCGCAGAGCAGCTACTACGCGACCAACCCGCTGGCGCCGCCGTCCGAGCCGACCCTGGCCAACTACCGGATGGTCATCGAGTCGGACTTCCCGCTGTACTTCGTCAACAGCCTCATCGTCACCATCGGCGCGGTCGTCCCGGCGGTCGTGGTCTCGTTCATGGCGGCCTACGCCATCGTCCGGGGCAGCGCCCGTCGCTTCCTGCGCGGGGTCAACTCGCTGTTCCTCATGGGGCTGGCCATTCCGCTGCAGGCGACCATCATCCCGGTCTACCTGATCATCATCAGGCTGCACCTGTACGACTCTCTGCTGGGGCTGATCCTGCCGTCGATCGCCTTCGCGATCCCGCTGTCGGTGCTGGTGCTGTCCAACTTCATCCGCGACGTCCCCAAGGAATTGTTCGAGTCGATGCGGCTGGACGGCGCGAGCGAGTGGAAGACGCTCTGGCGTCTGACGTTCCCGCTGACCCGGCCGGCCGTGGTGACGGTGACGATCTACAACGCGCTGCAGATCTGGAACGGGTTCCTGCTGCCGCTCATCCTCACGCAGAGCCCGGACAAGCGCACCCTGCCGCTCGCCCTGTGGAGCTTCCAGGGGCAGTACAGCGTGAACGTGCCGGCGGTGCTGGCCTCCGTCGTCCTCACCACGCTGCCCATCCTGATCCTCTACGTGGTGGGCCGGCGTCAGCTCCTCAGCGGCCTGACCGCCGGGTTCGGGAAGTGACCCATTGCGGCTCGGGGGGTGGACCGAGGCGGTGACGTCCGCCGGTCCACCCCTCGGCCGAGGCGCGAGCCCGGCGGGCCGCGCCGACGGCGCGGACGGCCCCGTGGACGGTCCTGTGGACGGCCCCGTGGCCGGTCAGCGGATCGTCGGCGGGGCGGCCGAGTCCCTGATGACCAGACGGCACGGCATGCGGTGGATCCCGCTGGTGGCCCGTCCCTCGATGGCGGCGAACAGGTGCTGCGCCGCCGTACGGCCGAGCAGTTCGAGGTTCATGTCCATGGTGGTCAGCGGCGGCCGCGTCTCCTCCGACAACACCTCCCAGTTGTCGTAGCCGACCACCGCGATGTCATCGGGCACCCGCCGCCCCCGTTCCCGCGCCGCCTCGATCAGCCCCGCCGCGATCTGGTCGCTGCCGCAGAAGACGGCGTCCACCTCGGGGTCGGCGTTGAGCACGATCTCGGCCGCGTGCCGTCCCCAGCGTTGTGACCAGGCTCCGTAGACGACGCGGTCACCGGACAGCGGAAGCCCGGCCGTCTGCAGCGCGGCCAGCGCCCCCTCCGCGCGCTCTCGTGCGGCGGTGTAGTGCGTCGGGCCCGTGACGTGGGCGATCCTCCGGCGTCCCAGCGCGATCAGGTGCCGTACGGCGTCGCCCGAGCCGGCCACGTCGTCGGGGACGAACGACACGTCCTCCGGGTGGTCGGACGGCGCGTAGGCGTAGACGACGGGGATGGGCAGGTCGCGGCTGATGGACGGCCGCGGGTCGGTGCTCTCCCCCACGACGATCAGCCCGTCCACCCGCCGGGCGAGCAGCGTGCGCAGGTAGTGCTGCTCGCGGAAGGCGTCGCCCCGGGCGTCGCACAGCAGCACCGCGGTCTCGCCCGAGCCGAACGCGTCCTCGGCGCCGAGCATGACGGGGATGCCGAAACGGCCCACGCTGTCGCTCGTCAGCAACCCCACCGTGCGGGTCTGACCGGTCACCAGGCTGCGGGCCAGCGGGTTGGGCTGGAAGGACAGCTCGCGGGCGGCGGCGAACACCCGGTCCCGGGTCTCCGCCCGCACCTGGCCCCGCCCGTTGAGCGCCTTTGACGCGGTCGCGATCGAGACCCCGGCCAGGGCGGCGACGTCGTTGATCGTGACCGCGCGTGGTCGCTCAGGAGGCATTGTGAAAACCTTTTCCTCGGGAACATCACTGTCGCCAGAGAGCTCGATCAACCGTTCACGCAGACCATAACGGTGGTTGCGACATCACGGCAACCAGCGGCCCCGCCGCGCCCATTGACAGCGCATCAGATGACGTTTACGTTTCCGAAAACCTTTTATTTTGCTTCACACCGGTGCGATCGCAAGCAGTTGCTTGGTTGGGGCGTGATCACCGGGCATCGGCCGTCGTGGCGGACGGCGACCCCCCAGTAGTGCAAGGAGCAGGACATGGCAAAAAGGTTTTCGGCGGCGATAGCCGCTGGGCTCTTGGTGACAGCACTCGCCGCATGCGGCGGCGGCGAGACGGCCGAGGGCGGTGCGTCCGGCGCCCCCGACAGCGGAACGACGATCACGATGTGGACCCGGGCGGCCACACAGGCGCAGAGCCAGCGGCTCGTGGACGCCTACAACAAGACCCACAAGAACCAGGTCAAGCTGACCGTGATCCCGATCGACAACTACCAGCCGCGCATCGCCGCCGCGGCCGGCGCCGGGCAGCTTCCCGACATCTTCGCCGCCGACGTGATCTTCGTGCCCAACTACACGTCGCAGGGGCTGTACCTGGACATCACCGACCGGGTCGCGAAACTGCCCTTCAAGGACTCGCTCGCCGCCTCGCACATGCGGCTCGGGACGTACGAGAACCGGATGTACACCCTTCCGCACACCCTCGACCTGTCGGTGTGGTTCTGGAACAAGGATCTCTACGAGAAGGCCGGACTCGACCCGGAGAAGGGCCCGACCACCCTCAAGGAGTTCGCCGCCCAGGCGACCACGGTCCAGGAGAAGCTCGGCAAGGACGGCAAGGTCCACGGCACCTTCTTCGGCGGCAACTGCGGCGGCTGCTACGTCTTCACCTTCTGGCCCTCGGTCTGGGCGGCCGGCGGCCAGGTCATGAACGAGCAGGGCACCAAGTCGCTGGTGAACCAGTCGCCGATGACCGACGTCTTCCAGATCTACAAGGACCTGTACGCCAAGGGCATCAGCGGGCCGACCACGAAGGAGGAGCAGGGGGCGACCTGGACC
This sequence comes from Planotetraspora kaengkrachanensis, assembly GCF_016862895.1. GTDB lineage: Bacteria > Actinomycetota > Actinomycetes > Streptosporangiales > Streptosporangiaceae > Planotetraspora > Planotetraspora kaengkrachanensis. The sequence goes on from NZ_BONV01000002.1 coordinate 10,440, forward strand.
GGCTTCTTCCCCAAGGGGGAGATCGGCGTGATGCCCATGCCGTCCACCACGCTCGGCTCCATGCCGGCCGACATGAAGATCGGCGTCGCCCCGATCGCCGGGCCCGACGGCGGCCAGTCCACGTTCGTGGGCGGCGACTCGATCGGCATCTCCGCCACCACCAAGAACGCGGACGCGGCCTGGGACTTCCTGTCCTGGACGGTCGGCGACGAGGCCCAGGTCGAGGTCCTCGCCAAGAACAAGGACGTGCTGGCCAGGACCGACCTCGCCAGTAACAAGTACTCCGAGGCCGACCCCAGGGTCGTCCTGATCAACTCCCTGGTCGCCAAGGGGCAGACGCCGTTCGCCCTGCGCTTCGGCCAGACCTTCAACGACCCCCAGGGTCCGTGGCTGCGCTTCGCCCGGGAGGCGGTCTTCGGCGACCCCGCCAAGCTGGCCGAACTCAACACCGCCGTCGACAAGTCGCTCACTCAGTCATGACACGTCTCGCCTCGCCCCGCGCGGGCCGTGACCTCGGCGAGGTCACGGTCCGCGCGGCCCACGCCCGTGGCCGTCCCGGCTCCCGCGGCTACGTCGGGTGGCTCTACGCGGCTCCGACCGCCGTCATCGTCTCGGTGCTGTTCCTCGCCCCGCTCGCGCTCGTCGTCTGGATGTCGCTGAACAAGTGGCCGCTGCTGGGCCAGCCGAGGCTCAACGTCCCCGACAACTACACCAAGATCTCCGACGACCCGTTGTTCGTGGACTCGGTGTGGTTCACGCTGAAATACACCGTGATCATCACGGTCCTGCTGTCGGCGGTCGCGCTCGGCCTGGCGCTGCTCGTGCAGAACCGCCGGCCGGGGGTCGCCTTCTTCCGCACGGCCTTCTTCCTCCCCGGCGCGGTCGGATTCGCGGCGGCCTCCCTGCTGTTCTACGGCATGCTCAACCCCGACTTCGGGCCGCTCGGCTTCATGGACGTGAAATGGATCGGCACGCCGAACATGGCGCTGTTCTCCACCATCGGGCTGGTCCTTTGGCGCTTCGCCGGGTTCAACATGCTGATCCTGCTCACCGGCCTGCAGGCGATCCCGATCCAGGTCTACGAGGCCGCCAGGACCGACGGCGCGACCAGGTGGCAGACCTTCACCAAGATCACTCTGCCTCTGCTGCGGCCCACGATCGCGCTGATGCTGATCCTGAGCATCACGGGCTCGCTGCTGGCCTTCGACCAGTTCTTCATCTTCACCAACGGCGGCCCCGACAACAGCACGGTGTCGATGGTCATGGTCATCTACCGCAACGCGTTCTTCCGCTTCGACCTCGGCGGAGCCGCGGCGCTGTCCGTCGTGCTGCTGGCCGCGCTGGTCGCGCTGAACGCCCTGCAGTTGCGTGTCCTCAGGGGAGGCGACAAATGAGGCGCACCGGCTCGTACTCCGCCACGTCGGCGCTGGCCGTGCTGTTCCTGTTCCCGCTGGTCTGGAGCGGGTGGTCGTCCATGAAGGGGCAGCCGGGCAGCGGGCAGACCAGCGGGTACGGCTTCGGCAACTACTCGAGGATGGCCCAGTTCGGCGAGGGCCTGACCGCCTATCTCACCAACAGCCTGCTGGTGTCCGCGATGACGGTCGCCGGGACGCTGGTGGTCTCGGCGCTGGGCGGCTACGCGTTCGCCAGGTTCGCCTTCCCGGGAAAGAACCTGCTGTTCCTGGCGACGCTCGCGATCCTCATGGTTCCGTACGCGACGATCCTGATCCCGCTCTACGTGCTGCTCGGCAAGATCGGCCTGCAGAACTCCCTGGTCGGGCTCAGCCTCGTCTTCGTCATGTTCCAACTGCCGTTCGCGCTCTACATGATGCGCAACTCGTTCGAGGCGGTGCCGCGGGAGTTGGATGAGTCGGCGCTGGTCGACGGGTGCGGCACGTTCCGCGCGTTCACCCTGATCCTGCTGCCCGCGGTCCGGCCCGGTCTGGTCACGGTCGGGCTGTTCGCCTTCCTCGCTTCGTGGAACGACTTCCTCGCCCCCTTGATCCTGCTCAACGACGGGGCCAGCTTCCCGCTCCCGGTCGCCGTGTGGAGCATGACGCAGCGCACGTTCGGGGCGATCGACTACGGGATGCTCGAAGCCGGGGTCATGGTCATGGCCATTCCCTGTCTGCTCCTGTTCATCGTGCTTCAGCGCTACTACGTGCGCGGATTCATGTCAGGCGCGCTGCGCGGCTAGCGGCTTCACTTCGCATGAGAACTCTGAAAAGGACAAATGTGACTGGCATCGTCGAAAGACACACCTCCGCTGTCGCCCCCGTCGTTCCGCGCGGCGGGGTGTTCGCCCCGCTCGGTCTTGATGAGTCACGTCTCGCCGGAGGATTCTGGGGGGAGCGCCAGGAGCTCAACCACGACGCGATCATTCCGCACGCACTCCACTGGCTGGAGCGTGCGGGCTGGACGGGGAACTTCGACAACGCCGCGGCCGGCCGGCCGTACGAGCATCGGGGCATGCAGTTCGCCGACTCCGAGGTCTACAAGATCATCGAGGCGGTCGCCTGGGACCGGGCGCGAAGCGGCCCGTCCGCCGACCTCGACGCCGACCTCGACGCCGCGCTGGACGGGCTCGTCGACCGGCTGGCGGAGGCGCAGGACGCCGACGGCTACCTGCACACGTTGTTCGGCCGGGCCTGGCAGCGCCCCAGGTACTCGGACATCTCCTGGGGGCACGAGCTCTACTGTTTCGGGCACCTGCTCCAGTCGGCGGTCGCCAGTTCCCGTGCGGGTGCCAACGCCAGATACCTGCAGGTGGCGAGGGCGCTCGCCGACCACGTCTGCGTGATGTTCGGGGAGAACGGGCTGCGCACGGTGTGCGGCCACGCCGAGATCGAGCTCGGCCTGGTCGAGCTCTACCGGCTCACCGGCGAACGCCGCTACCTGGACCAGGCGGCGCTGTTCATCGAAAGGCGCGGCACTGGAACGCTCCCCCGCATCGAGTACGGCAGCGCCTACGCGCAGGACGACGTTCCGGTGCGCGAGGCCACCGTGCTGCGCGGCCACGTGGTGCGAGCCCTCTACCTGTCGGCGGGGGCCACGGACGTCGCCGTGGAGACCGGCGACGCCGAACTGCTGCGCACTCTCGAGACCCAGTGGGCCAACACCGTCGCGACCCGCAGCTACGTCACGGGCGGGATGGGATCTCACCACAACGACGAGGCGTTCGGCCTCGACTACGTCCTGCCGCCCGACCGCTCCTACTGCGAGACGTGCGCGGGCGTCGCCTCCATCATGTTCAGCTGGCGGCTTCTCCTGGCCACGGGGAAGAGCCGGTACGCCGACCTGATCGAGCGCACCCTGTACAACGTCCTCGCGGCGTCCCCGGCACGCGACGGCCGGTCCTTCTTCTACGCCAACACACTCCACCAGCGGTCGGTGAGCGTTCCCGCGCCGGTCAACGACGACGGCCTGTGCCTGAGGGGGGCGAGCAGCCGGCGCGAGGCGTGGTTCGAGTCGTCGTGCTGCCCCACCAACCTGGCCAGGACGCTGGCGAGCCTCGGCGCCCTCTGGGCGACCAAGGACGACGAGGGCGTGCAGATCCACCAGTACGGCGGCGCGTCGGTCGACACGGTCCTCGCGGACGGCCGGCGGGTCAGCCTCGACATGGAGACCGAGTACCCCCACGAGGGCACGATCAGGATCACGATCCGCGAGTCCCCGGGCACTCCGTGGACGGTCTCGTTGCGCGTCCCCGAGTGGGCCGAGGGCGCGACCGTGACGGTGAACGGGACGGCCGAAGCGGCCGCGCCGGGTGTCTTCTCGGTCACCAGGGCGTTCGCCCCGGGAGACACGATCACGCTGGAGGTGCCGATCGAGGCACGGTTCGTCTTCCCGCATCCCCGCGTCGACGCGGTCAGGGGCTGCGTCGCGGTTGAGCGCGGCCCCGTCGTCTACGCCCTGGAGTCGGTCGACCTGCCCCCGGGCTGGAGTACGGAGGCGGCGGTCGTCGACGTGTCGAAGCCGCCCCGCTCGGATCGGGACGGCGTGCACGTCCGTCTCTCCTCGATCGACGAGGCCGCGTGGGACCTTCCGTACACGGCCGACGCCGCGGACGCCCTCCCCCGCCTCGCCGCCTCGGCCGAGGTGCCGCTCACGCCGTACCACGACTGGGCGAACAGGGGGCCCTCGACCATGCGCGTCTGGATCCCCGCGGAGGTCGCGACGGCGTGAGACGCGAGCCGTCGCGACATTGAGCGACCGGCTCCGTGAGCCACGACGACGGGTCACTTGCGCAGCCCGTCGTGCACGGTTCGCGGATCGACCGGTTCGGCGCCCGGGGCCGGGTTTCGCCTTGAGCCCCGCCCCGGGCGCAGCCCATCCGGAATCGGGTCCCGCCCGGCCGACATGCCGCGCGCTCCACCGGGTCTCCGTCACCGACCCCGACGCGCTGGCGGCGGTCGTCGCCCGGGTCCGGCCCCGGCTCATCTGCCATCTGGCGGCGCAGATAGACGTCCGGGCCTCGGTCGCCGGCCCGGCGGCCGACAGTACATCGCCCTGTCCAACCGCCTCCACGGCACCACTCACTCCGTGTTGCGCCTGGCAACGTCTACGGCCCGCGCCAGGACCCGGCCGATGAGGCGGGAGTGGTCGCCGTCTTCTGCGGCAAGGTCCTGCGCGGCGAGCGGCCCGTCATCTACGGCGACGGCACCCAGACACGCGACTACGTCCACGTCGCCGACGTGGCCGCGGCCTTCCTGGCGGCGGCGGACCTTCCCCAGGCGGGGGTGTGGAACATCGGCACCGGCGTCGAGACCGGCATCCTCACACTGGCCGAGGTCATCGGCAGGCGACGGGCCGGCGCGTCGAGGCGGAGTTCGCCTCCGCCCGGCCCGGGGAGCGGCGGAGGAGGGGGCCCTCCTCCGCCGCCGACATCCGACCGCTAGCGGTCGTAGATCTTGATTTCGGTCAGCCCCGACTTCGCGCCGGACGCGTTGGTCATCAACACCCGCACCCGCTGGGCGGTGACCGGGGTGAACCGGACCACGTTGTAGTTGCCCTGCGGCGTGCTCGGCGTCTTGACCTGGGACGCGGCGTTGGTCCACGTGCTGCCGCTGAGGTACTGGATCTGGTAGGCGGACGGCGGCCGGTAGGTGCCGCTGGCCGGACGGCTGTCCTTGAAGTAGAGCCTGACCTCGTCGAGGGTCTTGGCACTGCCGAAGTTCACCTCGTACCAGTCCTGGGCGTTGGGCGAGCCGCCCGCACCCCAATAGGGCTCGTTGACGGGGTACCCGTCGACCGCTCCGCCGGTGCCGGTCCCGCCGGCGGTGTAGGAGGCCGACACGGTCGCGCCCTGGGCGAGGTTGGTCAGGTTGGCGGTGAGGTCGACTCCGGCCTTGGCGAGCTCGTCGACGACGCGCGCGTCGGACTGGACGACCTGCTGCGGCGACCGGAGCCCGGATATCGCCGTGCTGTAGGCGACCGTCCCTGTGGTGCCGCTGAAGGTGACCGCGCCGGTGTCGGGGTTCCACACGAAGGGCACGAGCTGGTTCAGCGTCGCGGCCCGCGTGCCGTTGATGTAGATGGAGTAGCCCTGGGGCACTCCGGGGTACTTGACCACGCCGTCGGCCGGGTCGTCCCAGACGATGGACAGGTCGGCGTTGCGGTACCTGATGTTGTTGACCGCGAAGTTGGCCCATCCGATGTTGATCGGCGACAGCTCCACCCTGTTGTCGTTGCGGGGCCGCAGCCCGGCGACGTCCTCGATCAGCGTCCAGTTGCTGCTGCCGAGGATGTTGTGGTGGATCCACGAGCGGTAGGTGATGGACGAGCCGTTCCAGTTGGCCCAGAACTCGTTGGCGTCCGGCCACTGGGTGTTGCCCCCGACGTACTGGGCCCAGGTGTTCCAGTACAGGAGCTTCTTGTAGTCGGTGGCGGTGATGTAGGAGCTGGGGTAGTTGCGCAGGGCCGACGAGAAGAGCCGGAACTGCACGGTCGAGTTGATCGTGGAGAAGTTGTTGCTGCCCGGGCTGCCCGCGGCCGCTGCGGCCGCCTTGTCCTTCTGGTTGGCCGTGTAGAAGGGGAAGAGCGGGTACTCGGCCGGGTCGGTGAACAGGCGCAGCGCCTCGCGGTACGTCGCCGTGTTGGGCATCAGCCCCACTGAGTACGGATAGAAGTTGTTGATCTCCTTCCACGGGTCGAGCGCGTTGGTGGCGACGTGGCGGTGCTGCGGCACCCGGGCGGTCGGGTTCCACAGCACGTTGACCACCGCGTTCTGCACGCGGGTGGCGAGCGTGCGCATCTCGGCCGCCTTGGTGGTGTTTCCGATCGCGTCGTACGCCTGAGCGGCCGCCATCGCCCCGCTGTAGACGTACGCCGACTCGGTGCGGTCGAGGTTGCCGCTGCGCCAGTGGAACGAGACGGCGTCGGCGTCGTTGCCGGTCAGCGCGCCCCAGTCGTACTCGATCAGGCCGTTGTTGTCGTGGTCGTAGAAGCTGAGCTGGCCCTTCGCGTCGCCTTCCGCGTACTTGGCGAGGCTGGCCGCGATCGCGGGCTGGCCGCCGTGGATCTGGTAGCTGCGCCAGGCCGCCTCCCCGATGTACTGCGTGTAGCTGTTCGACCAGTTGGCCGGGTCGCCGGGGTTGTCGAGGAACCTGCCGCCCTTGGAGATCTGGCCGACCGACAGCCAGTCGCCGTACGCGTAGAGCGGGGTGCGCAGGTACTTCAGGTCGTCGATGTGCATCGGCTGGGTGAGCGCGATGGCGTTGTTGTACCCGAGCGCGCCCTCGACCGAGGTGGGGAACTGGTAGGTCTGGCCGGGCAGGTTGGCGTCGAGGTTGTTGAACCTCATCAGCCACCATCGGTAGTAGTAGTTCTTCTTGATGGCCGGCTCGGGCGAGTCGAAGTACGGGATGTTCTGCGCCCACCACAGGTTGTACGCCCGTACGTGCGTGGCGAACGCGGTGGCGTTGCTGTAGCCCTTGTACGCGTTGTACTCGGTCAGCGACTCGGGGATCTCGTTGGTGCTGAAGCCCATCACGACCTTGGCGGTGACGGTGGCGCCGGCGCCGACGGTCACCGAGCGGTTGAGGCCGCCGCTGCTGACGGTGAAGCCGTCACCGGAAAGGCGCGTCGAGATGGTCGTGAGGTTGTTGAAGGAGTTGCGGCTGCCGGTCAGCTCGTTGCCGCTGCCGGAGGTCGCGTACGGCGAGGTGGCCCGCAACTGCAGAGTGGTCGCCGCGCTGCCCGAGTTGGTGATCGAGAGGTTCGCCACGGCGACGTTGTTCTGGGTGATGAACTTGGTCTGCTCGACGCGGACCGAGCCGCTCGTGTGCACGCTCTTGAAGTAGCTGGGCGCCTGCCAGCGCTGGGATACCTGCTCGGTGAAGGTGCCCGGCGTGATGGCCACGGTGAACGCGCTCTGGTTGCTGATGCTCTCGATGTAGGCCACGTTGCCGGCGAAGCCGAGCGTCCCGGGGTTGTGGGTCTTCATGAACAGCGCGCGGCCGCGGGTCATCAGGATGCCGCCGTCGGCGTCGGAAGGATCGCTGCCGGAGCGGCTGAGCAGCCGGTCGATCCAGAAGTTCGTGCCCGAACTCTCGGAGTCGTAGATGGCCTGCATCATGTTGCCGGTGTTGTAGGCGACCGGAGGCGCGGGCACGGCGGGCCCGGTGAAGGTCGGGTATCCGATGGTCTGGGCCGCGGACGCCTGCGGTCCTGGGGCCACGATCGCGGCGGCGACGAGGCAGAGCGTGGCCAGGATGACCAATGTTCTCGATCTGGAGCGGGCGTGCACCAGCATTGTGTCACCTTCTTCGGGGGGTGAACTGGCGGTGGGGCTGGCGGGGGGTGCGGTGTATCGAGAGATGCGATTCGTGCCGACGCGCCCGGGATGCGTCACTTCCGTTCACGATCGACTCCGAAAAGGTTTTCGGCAACGTTGAATTTCAATAACCAGAGCCCGGCGGCAAAGTGTTGTGTCAAAGAGATCTTCCACATAAGCTCTGGAAACGCGCCATAACCGACTTTGTCGGCATCGCGAAACGCTTGCGAAAGGTTTTCGGTGGGCCGACGTCGCTCAGAAACGGTGACCCTCGCCGACGTGGCCAAACTGGCCGGGGTCTCCGTCTCCACGGCCTCCAAGGCGCTCAACGGGAAACCCGAGGTCGCCGACGCGACCCGGGCACGCGTCCGCCACGCCGCCGCGGAGCTGGCCTTCCATCCCAACCCGCTCGCCCGCGGGCTGATCTCCGGCCGCACCCGCACGATCGGGCTGCTCACCGACGAACTCGGCGGCCGGTTCTCCATGCCGGTACTGCTGGGCGTCGAGAACGCCCTGGGCAACGAGGAGATGTCGGTGGTGCTCTGCGACGCCCGCGGTGACTCCATCCGCCGGCAGCACTACATCCGCACGCTGGTCGCCCGTCAGGTCGACGGGTTCATCATCCTCGGCGAGAGCAACGACCTGCGCCCGTCCCTGACCCGCGACATCCCGGTGCCCGTGGTCTACGTGTACGGAGAATCCGGCGACCCCGGAGACCTGTCGATCCTCGCCGACGACGAGGGCGGAGCCCGCCTCGCCGCCGAGCACCTCATATCCCTGCAGCGGCGGCACGTCGGGCACATCACGGGCCCGGTGCTGTACCGCGCCGCACGCGACCGGGCGGCCGCTCTGCGCCAGGTGCTGCACGACTCCGGGCTGGACCTGGCCGGCGGGGAGCCCCTCCACGGCGAATGGTCGCGCCGCTGGGGCCGGCACGCGGCGCACATGCTGGTCACCGCCGACCCCGACGTCGACGCGATCTTCTGTGGCAACGACCAGATCGCCGACGGCGTCTGCGAGGCGCTGACGAACCTCGGGCGGCACGTCCCCGACGACGTCGCGGTGGTGGGCTACGACAACTGGGAGACGCTCGCGGCCGACTGCCGGCCGCCGCTGACCACCATCGATCTGAACCTGGAGCAACTGGGCGCCGTCGCGGTGGAGCACCTGTCCGCGGCCCTCGACGGGCACCGCACCACCGGCGTCATCCGTCACCCGGGCCGGCTGGTCGTCCGCGAGTCGACCGGCCCCTCGCCGCGCCGCCCGTCGGCCGCCGTACGTGCCTGAGGCCGCGGGCGCGGTTCCGCGCGCCGGTACAGGATCGCGCGCGCGGCGACCGTGACACAGCAGACGCCGAGCAGCAGGCCCCACGCGACGTCGGTGGGGAAGTGCATGCCCCGGTACAGGCGGGAGAAGCCGACGTTGAGCGGGACCGCGACGGCGAGCACCCAGATCACCACCCGTGCCGCTCTGTCACGGATGTGCGAGGTCAGAATGAGCGCGATCCCGCAGTAGAACCCGACGGCGGCGCTGACGTGGCCGGAAGGGAAGCTGGAGGTGGGCGGAGCGGGGTCGAGGTGCTGCACCGGCGGCCGGTGCCGGCCGATGAGCTCGGTGGTGGCGAGGAAGACGAGCGACTGACCCCAGACGGACGCGATGAGGAAGGCAGATTCGCGCCAGCGCCGGTAGACGAGCCTGAACACGATCACGGCCACCGCGGTGAGCGGCACTATGTACGGCATGTCCGACAGGCTGGTGCCGTAGTCCGTGAGCGTGTTCAACAACGAGGTGCGGTCGGCGGCCAGTGCCCTGTTCACGGCCGCCTCACCGGTCGGCCACCTGAGGATCAGCTCGCCCACGCCGTAGGTCACCGCGGCCAGCGCGAGCAGCGGTACGACGATCGCTGACGCGTAGTACTTCACGTGCTGGGTCATGGCTGTGGGCGTCTTCACCGGCTCGGCTCCATTCCCTCGGTCAGCGGTGCGGCCGGCCTGTGGCCGTGGTCTCGCCGCCACGTCTCGAACGCCGCCGCGGTCGCGGCGACCACCGCTGCGCCGAGCACGGTCCCGGCGACCACGTCGCTCACCCAGTGCACGCCGAGGGCGATCCTGGTGTAGCCGACCGACAGGACCACGAAGCTCGCGAGGGCCCAGGCGACGCGCCGCCCCCACGGAGGCAGCATGGGCAGGACGAGCAGGACGATGACCCCCGCGCCCAGCGTCACGTTGACGGCGTGGCCCGACGGGAACGACTCACCCGGTGCAAGCGCGACGGGGTCCGGCAGGCTCGGCCTGGCCCGGGCGACGACGACCTTGAGTGCGAGGCCGAGCAGGCCGCCCACGGTCACGGTGGTGAGCGCCCAGACCGCCAGCCTGGGCGCACCCCGGCGCAGCAGCCAGACGGCGAACGCGGCGACCGCGACGCGCCACGGCCACGGCCCGAACAGGTCCGTCCACACGACGAGCAGCCTGGTCACCCCGGGATGGGCGAGCGCGTACTCGTGCAGGTCCTCGGCCACCTCCGCGTCCAGCCGGTTGACCGGCATCTTGGCGATGACGAGCAACGCGGTGAAGGGCACCATGGCGAGCGCCACGGCGAGGCCGGCGACCGTCAGCCGCAGGCCCAGACCGCGGTCGCGGTCGGCGTACGCCTTGAACCACGGATGTGTCACCGCCGGCTCCTTCACGATCGGGGGTCGTCCTTGATCCGCATCCGCTCACGGCTACCCCGACCGGAGGCGCTGACTCCTGTTCCGCGCCGTCGATGGCGATCATTTTGAAAACCGTCGCCGAGGGTAGCCGGAAGGCATGTCCCCCACCGTGGCGGTCGTCGCCCACCGCAAGAAGACTCTCGGCGCCGGTCTGGACAGGCTGCGCGTGCTGCTCAGCGAGCAGGACGTCGGCGACCTGCTCTGGTACGAGGTGCCCAAGAGCAGGAAGGCGCGCAAGAAGGTCCGTGACGCGCTCAAGCGCGGCGCCGGCCTGGTGTTCGTCTGGGGCGGCGACGGCATGGTGCAGCGGTGCGCCGACGCGATGGCAGCCTCCGGCGTGCCGATGGCGATCCTTCCCGCGGGGACCGCGAACCTGTTCGCGGGCAACCTCGGCATCCCCGCCGACCTCGAGGAGGCGGTGCGCATCGGCTTCCACGGCCGCCGGGAGAAGCTGGACCTCGGGATGCTGAACGGCGAGCACTTCGCGGTGATGGCCGGTGCCGGATTCGAGGCCGAGATGGTCGCCGACGCCGGTGGGAAGGCCAAGAAGCGGCTCGGACGGCTGAGTTACATGAGGGCGGCCGTCCGGCATGTCGGCGGCCCGCTCGTGCCGATGAAGATCAAGATCGATGGGGTGACCTGGTTCGACGGGGACGCCAGTTGCCTGCTGCTGGGCAACGTGGGCACGATCGCCGGCGGCATCGAGGCGTTCGACGACGCCCGGCCCGACGACGGCCGGCTCGAGGTGGGCGTCTCCACGGCCAAGGGCCCGGTGCAGTGGGCCCGGGTGCTCGGGAAGATGGCCACAGGACGCTCCGAGGAGTCACGGTTCGTCCGGATCACCCGCGCCAGGACGGTCTCCGCCCGGTTCGGTTCCCCGCTGCTGTACGAACTCGACGGCGGCGAGCGCGAGGCCACCACTCGGATCGAGGCCGAGGCCGTACCGGGTGCGCTGACCGTCTGCCTTCCTCAGCCGGGCGACGGCTCCTGAGGCGAAGGCGCGGATGGCGGCCTCGTCGCTCAGGGCGTGGGCTCGGGGGCCGCCTCGCTCCTGGCCACGCCGGCGGCCCGCCGATCACCCGTGCGGAGAACGCCGGCGAACACGGCGAGCCCGGCCGCGAGCGCCGTCACCACGCCGAACGACACCACCAGGCTGGTGGCGTCGGCGATCGTCCCGATGGCGAACGGCGCGATGAGGCCTGAGGTGTAGGTGACGGTGGCGACGCCCGCGATCGCCTGACTGGGGTTGGGCCCCCTGCGTCCCGCGGCGGCGAACGCCAGCGGTACGACGACCGCGATGCCCACGCCCAGCAGCGCGAAGCCGGCCATCGCCACCAGCGGATGCGGAGCCGCCATCACCAGCAGGCCGCCGGCCGCGGCGATCACACCGCTGGCCCGCACGGTGCGCACCGACCCGAACCGGTCCACCAGGGCGTCGCCGGCGATCCTGGCCACGGCCATGGTGAGCGTGAATCCGGTGGTCGTCGCCGCCGCCATGCCCGCCGAGGCCGTCAGGACGTCGCGCAGGTACACCGCCGACCAGTCCAGGCTCGCGCCCTCGCCGAAGGTGGCACAGAACGCGACCGCACCGATGAGCAGGGCCGACCTGGGCGGAAGCGTGAACCGCGGAGGCGGTTCCTCGTCCTGTTCGGGACGCAGGTCGAGGACGAACCGGCAGGCGACGAGGCCGATCGTCATGAGGATCACGGCGGCAACGGCGTGGTGGATCTGGGCGTTCACCTCGAGGTGGGCCGCGAGCGTGCCCATCGCGGAGCCGATCAACGCGCCGACGCTCCACATTCCGTGCAGCCCGGACATGATCGACTTGTCGAGCCGGCTTTCGACGTCGAGGCCCAGCGCGTTCATCACCACGTCGCACATCCCCGCCGACGCGCCGAAGACGAACAACGCCAGGCACAACGTCAGCAGGCCGGGCGCAAGCGACGGCGGGATCAGGGCCAGCGTCCACATGACGAGCAGGGCGCGCTGCGCCGGACGGGCGCCGAAACGGTGGCTCAACCGGGCCGCGAGGGGCATCGACAGGGCGGCGCCGATCGCCGGGAAGGCCAGCGCGACACCGAGTTGACCCGCGCTGAGCCCGGCGTGTTCCTGGATCCACGGAACCCGGGTCGCGAAGGAGCCGGTCACCGCGCCGTGGACGCAGAACACGACGGCCACCGCATACCGGGCCCGCCTGACGGTGCGCTGGTCATAGCGTGCCAACGGGAGACCCCCGGGTGTCCGATCGGCCCACATCGGCCGCCCCACGACACATTATGCTCAATACCGACCAAGTGGTAGGTATCCGCCTTGGGTATCTGCCTTGGGCATCCGCTGGAAAGAGACGGAGACGGTGACCGCCGGGACTGGGCACGGCTACGAGAAGGGCCGTGCGAAGCGACGCGAGATCATCGACCGCGCCATGGCGTCGTTCGGCGAGGTCGGTTACCGCGGCGCCTCCCTGCGCGAGATCGCGGCCCGCTGTGGCATCTCCCATCCCGGCCTGCTGCACCACTTCCCGACCAAGGAGTCGCTGCTGCTCGCTGTGCTCAGGCACCGCGACGAGGCGGACGGCCGATGGCTGGCCGCCGACGAGGCCACCGGCCTGGAGGCGCTGCGCCGGCTGGTCGGCCTCGTCGCGCTGAACGCCACGCGCCGGGGCATCGTCGAGTTGTTCGCCGTGCTGTCCGCCGAGGCGACGTCGGCCACGCATCCGGCCCACGACTACTTCGTCGACCGTTACCGCACGTCGGTGGCGTCCTTCGAGGTGGCCTACACGCGGGCTCACGACGAGGGGGTCCTGCGGCCCGGCATCGATCCTCGTACGGCGGGGCGCCAGCTCGTCGCCCTCATGGACGGCCTGCAGGTCCAGTGGCTGCTCGACGACTCCGCGACGGACATGGCCGAGGTCGTCAGGGCCCACGTCCAGGCTCAACTGACCGTGCCGCTGTGACCGTGCCGCTGTGACTGTGCCGCTGTGACCGTGCCGTTGTGAGCGCCCAGGTGGGGCCCTTCTGAGCAACCCCGCGGCTTCTCCCGGTAGATCCGACCGCTTGCCGGAATACCCTAGGGGGGTAAGGTGTTCCCCAAGGGACGAACCGATTCCCGGGTGGAGAAATGGCCGGATACACACACAGTAAGGACGACCACCTCAGGCGGCTGCGCCGCATCGAGGGTCAGGTCCGCGGCCTGGAGCGGATGGTCGAAGAGGACAAGTACTGCATCGACGTCCTCACCCAGGTGTCGGCCGCCAACAGGGCGCTGCAGGCCTTCGCGCTGGAGTTGCTCGAAGAGCATCTGGCGCACTGCGTCGCCGACGCCGTCGCCAAGGGAGGCGCCGAGGCCGACGCCAAGGTCAAAGAAGCCTCCGACGCCATCGCCCGCCTTGTCCGTTCCTGATCGACAGCATTCGGATCCAGAGCAGGAGTAGTCATATGACCACCGCGACCTACACCGTCAACGGCATGACCTGCGGCCACTGTGTCTCATCTGTCACGGAGGAGGTCGGGGGGATTCCCGGGGTCTCCGGCGTCCGGGTCGACCTCGGCACGGGCCTGGTGACAGTGGAGAGCGACGCTCCCGTCGACGCGGCGCTGATCAGGAACGCCGTCGTCGAAGCCGGATACGAAGTGGCGGATCCGTCGTGAACGCCCCCGCCAAGCTGGGCGCGTACGGGCTCGGCCTCGTGGTGATCTTCAGCGCGGCCCTCGGGGTGGGCGGCGCCGTGGGCGCGGTCGGCCCGTCGCCGGCCGGTGACGGCCACGCCGCCCACGCTCCCTCCTTACCGGCCCGTCCGGCCGCGCAGGTCGTCCCGGCGGGCCTGCAGGTGTCCCAGGACGGCTACACGTTCACGCCGGAGACGACGACGTTCACCCCCGGTGAGCCCGCCACGTTCCGGTTCACAGTGACCGGACCCGACGGCAGGCCGGTGACCCGCTATCAGGTCGCCCATGAGAAGAAGCTGCACTTCATCGTGGTCAACCGCGACCTGGGCGGATTCCAGCACCTCCATCCCACGGAGGCCGGCGGCGGAGTCTGGTCGGTCCCCCTGACCCTCCCCCGGGCCGGGACCTATCGCGCCTTCGCCGACTTCGTCCCGGAAGGCGGCCAGGGGCTCACCCTCGGCACCGACCTGTTCGCCCCGGGCGACCACACCCCGCAGCCGTTGCCCCCCGCCGTCCGTACGGCCGAAGCCGACGGATACACCGTGAAGCTCGACGGCGAGCTGACGCCGGGCACGTCCAGCAGGCTCACGCTGACGGTCAGCAGGGACGGCGCTCCCGTCACCGACCTGGAGCCCTACCTGGGCGCCTATGGTCATCTGGTGGCGCTGCGCGCGGGCGACCTGGCGTACCTGCACGTGCACCCGAACGGCGCGCCGGGGGACGGGACGACCCGCCCCGGGCCGGCGATCGTCTTCGAGGCCGAGGTGCCGAGCCGCGGCGACTACCGGCTGTTCCTCGACTTCCAGCACGGGGGAACCGTTCACACCGCAGCCTTCACCCTCCGAGCCGTCCCGCCGCCGGCAGGCACGACCCCTGCAGGCACGACCCCGGCCGAGCCCGATCACGAGCACGGCGGCCACTGACGCCCGGGACGCGGAAAGGAGTGACGATGACCCCCACCACACACGAAAGACCACCGGCAGCCGGTGACGCGGTCGAACTGTCGATCGGCGGCATGACCTGCGCGTCCTGCGCCGCCAGGATCGAGCGCAAGCTCAACAAGCTCGACGGCGTGACCGCGTCGGTCAACTACGCGACGGAGAAGGCCAAGGTGACCTTCCCCCGGGATCTCGACCCGGTGCTGCTCGTCGCCGAGGTCGAGAAGGCCGGATACACCGCCAGGCTGCCCGAGCCGGCCGGGGCGGCGCCCGGCGCCACGGGAGAGGAGCCGGACGAACTCCGGCCGCTGCGGACCCGGCTGATCACCTCGGTGGTCCTGGCCGTCCCCGTGATCGCGCTCGCGATGGTGCCGGCGTTGCAGTTCACGTACTGGCAGTGGCTCTCGCTGACGCTCGCGGCGCCGATCGTGGTCTACGCGGGACTGCCCTTCCACAAGGCCGCGTGGACGAATCTTCGGCACGGCGCCGCCACCATGGACACGCTCGTGTCGCTGGGCACGATCGCCGCGTTCGGCTGGTCGCTGTGGGCGCTCTTCCTCGGTACGGCCGGCACCCCCGGCATGACCCACGGGTTCGACCTCACCATCGCGCGCGGCGACGGCACGGGCGACATCTACCTGGAGGCGGCCGCGGGCGTGACGGCGTTCCTCCTGGCGGGCCGTTACTTCGAGACCCGGTCCAAGCGCCGCGCGGGCGCCGCGTTGCGGGCTCTGCTGGAGATGGGGGCCAAGGACGTCGCCGTGCTCCGCGACGGAGCCGAAGAGCGCATACCCGTCGACCGGCTGGCCGTGGCCGACCTCTTCGTCGTACGGCCGGGCGAGAAGATCGCCACCGACGGCGTGGTCGAGGAGGGCTCATCGGCCGTCGACGCGAGCATGCTGACCGGTGAGTCCGTGCCCGTCGAGGTCGGACCGGGCGACACCGTGACCGGCGCGACCGTCAACGCGGGCGGCCGGCTGGTGGTCCGCGCCACCAGAGTGGGCTCAGACACCCGGCTCGCCCAGATGGCCAGGCTCGTGGAGGAGGCCCAGACCGGCAAGGCCCGGGTGCAGCGCCTCGCGGACCGGATCTCTGCGGTCTTCGTGCCGGCCGTGATCGCGCTGGCGGTCGGCACCCTGGGCTTCTGGCTCGGCACGGGTTCGGGCGCCGGGGCGGCCTTCAGCGCCGCGGTGGCCGTGCTGATCATCGCCTGCCCGTGCGCGCTCGGGCTGGCCACTCCGACCGCCCTGCTGGTCGGCACCGGCAGAGGGGCCCAGCTCGGCATCCTCATCAAGGGTCCGGAGGTGCTGGAGTCCACTCGCAGGATCGACACCGTCGTCCTGGACAAGACGGGCACCGTCACCGAGGGCAGGATGACCCTGGTCGACGTCGTCACCGCCGCCGGCGAGGACCCCGACGAGGTGCTGCGCCTGGCCGGGGCCCTGGAGAACGCCTCCGAGCACCCGATCGCCCAGGCGATCGCACGAGGCGCCGCCGAGCGGGTCGGCGCCCTGCCCGCACCCGAGGAGTTCGCCAACGTCGAGGGCCTGGGCGTGCAGGGCGTGGTGGACGGCCACGCCGTGCTCGCCGGGCGGCCGCGACTGCTCGCCGAGTGGTCGCAACATCTTTCCGACGACCTGGAACGGGCGCTGCACGCGGCGCAGGACGCCGGCCGTACGGCCGTCGCCGTCGGCTGGGACGGCAAGGCGCGCGCGGTCCTCTCGGTCGCCGACGTCGTCAAGCCCACCTCGGCCGAGGCCGTCTCCCGGTTGCGCGCGCTGGGGCTGACTCCGGTGCTGCTGACGGGTGACAACGAGACCGTCGCGCGGTCCGTCGCCGCCGAGGTCAGCGTCACCGAGGTCGTCGCGGAGGTGCTGCCGGCAGGCAAGGCCGACGTCGTCAGGGCTCTACAGGCCGAGGGCAAGGTCGTGGCCATGGTCGGCGACGGCGTCAACGACGCGGCCGCGCTCGCCCAGGCCGACCTCGGCCTGGCCATGGGCACCGGCACCGACGTGGCCATCGAGGCCGCCGACCTGACGCTGGTCCGCGGCGACCTGCGGGTGGCGGCCGACGCGATCCGGCTGTCGCGCCGGACGCTGCGCACGATCAGGGGCAACCTGTTCTGGGCGTTCGCCTACAACGTGGCCGCCCTGCCGTTGGCCGCGCTCGGGCTGCTCAATCCCATGATCGCCGGTGCGGCGATGGCGTTGTCCAGCGTCTTCGTGGTGAGCAACAGCCTCCGGCTGCGCCGGTTCCGGTGATCGGGTCCGGGGCCTCCGGAGTGACTTCAGAGGCCCCGTCACCCCACCGATCGTTCATCGAGAACTTTCCGCCCGTGTGCCCGATTCCTGGTCAGGCAGACGCGATAATCGTCGGGGCGCCGGGAAGCGACGGCAGCCCGGAACTCGTCCCGCGGCCTGACGTCCGATGCCGCCGGGGCGGTTTCCGACGACAGGAAGGCCTGACTCATGCGCATGTACACGGCGCGGATCATCGAAACACCGGGTGAGGGCATACGCCTCCAGCCCACCGATGACGCCGACGTCCCCGATCGACCGAGCGAGATCAACCTGCTCGGCCTGGCCGTGGCCCTGGCGCTGGGCAGCGCGGGATACGAACATCACCCCGAGCCCCGGAACACGGAGATCCAGACGATCGAGGCGCTGCTTGAGGGCACGGCCACCATGCCGTGGCGGTCCCGAGCGGGCGGCGCCGCGGCGCGTGACGGCGGCGAAACCGGGGCCGCGCAGGAAACCGGGGCCGCGCAGGAAACCAGGGCCGCGCAGGAAACCGGGGCCGCGCATGAAACCGCGCCCTTCATCGTGTGCGAGCGCGCGGATTCCGGAGTGTCGAAATGCCGGGTTGAGCACCGGCCCGTGGAGACGCCGTAGGCCCCGCGTCCGCACCGAGGAGTGCTCATCCGGAGGAGGAGAACCGCCCCCAGGGGAGGGAGCAGGAACCCGAGCGCGGCGCCGTCCGTTGACCGCGGACAAGCCGAGTGAGGGGTGAATGGTGTTCCGGAAGTTGATGGCCGCATTAGGGGCCGGCGTCGAGGTGGACACGGTCCTGAGCACGCCGCGGGTACGCCCGGGCGGGCTTCTCCAGGGCGAGGTGCGTTTCCAGGGGGGCTCCTCCGACCACAAGGTCGACGAGATCACCGTCGACTTCACCGCGGTGGTGGAGGTCGAGCATGGTGACAGCGAGCACCACGTCACCTACACCTTCCTGAGGTCCCGCGTCAGCGGGCCGTTCGAGCTCAAGGCGGGCGAGGCCCGCACCCTGCCGTTCTCGATCCCCGTTCCGTGGGAGACGCCCGTCAGCGCGATCGGTGGGCACCCGCTCCGCGGGATGCGCCTCGGGGTCGCCACCGAGCTCGCGCTCGCGGGGGCCCTCGACAAGGGCGACCTCGATCCGCTGCACGTCGAGCCGCTGCCCGAGCAGGGACACCTGCTCGCCGCACTCGACCGGATGGGCTTCCACTTCAGCCGCGCCGACCTGGAGAAGGGCACGCTGCGCGGCTCGTCGATGCCCTTCTACCAGGAGATCGAGTACCACGCCGGCCCGGAATGGCGCCGCCACTTCAACCAGCTCGAGCTGACGTTCATCGCCGGGCCGCACTCGATGGACGTGATCCTCGAGGCCGACACGCGGGGCGGCTTCCTCACCTCGAGCCACGACGTCTACAACCGTTTCCAGGTGCGCTACGGCAATCACCCGGGAGCGGTGGAACAGTCGTTGCGCGACGGTCTGGCCGCCATGGCCCGCAACCGCGGCTGGTTCTGACGAAACCGGCCGGTTTCGAAAGGGAAACCGGCTGGATCCAGCGGAGCCGCCCGGTTGCCATCGGAACCGGCCGGCTCCCCCGGCCACGCCGTCCCATGCAGGCGGGCCGCTATCCGTACGTGGGATGTTGCGGCCAGCCGGACGGGGAGTCCTCCCAGTCCTCCTGCCTGCCGTAGGGGGTCAGGTCGAGGATGCTGTGCGTGAAGACGAGCCGGTCCACGCCGCGCGAGGTGGTGCCGTACGTCCGGTGGACGTCCTCGCCGTCGCGGAGGAACACGCTGAGCATGAAGCCGCCGCCCGCGCCGCAGTCCTCCGCGAACGACGTCCCGTGCGACGAGACGAACGGAATCGTCCAGCCCCGCCGTGCCTTGTACGCCTCGATCTGGGCGAGCGGCATGTTCGACACGTTCACCCAGGTGACCCCGCTGTCGGCCAGCGCGGCCGGCGCGGTCACGGGGATGTTGTCCGTGAACTTGGTGCAGCCCGGGCAGTAGTGGTCGGGCCCGATGTCCATGAACTGGTAGACGACCAGCTGTCCCCGGCCCTCGAACAGGTCCAGGAGCGTCCTGGCGCCCGCCGGGGTGTCGAACACGTACCCGCTGTCGAACGTGACCATCGGGAGGCGGCGCCGCCGCGCCGCGAGCGCGTCCTGAGCGCGCGTGACTTCCTTCTCGGCCTTGAGCAGCTCGTCACGGGCCAGCTGCCACTCTTCGGCCGATACGATCGGTGGCTTCTCCATGCGGCGATTGTCTCCGCGGGCACCGACAAAATCAGGCCGTCCGCTCCGAGGGCCGCACGCCGCACGGGTCTCCCCCGCCCCACGGCCGGCTGCGACCGGAGATCAGACGACCGCGAGCAACTGCCGCGTCAGCTCCCCGAGGCGACGGCGGTGGTCCGGATCGTAGGCCTCCTCGGCGGCGCGCGCCTCCTTCTCGCCCTCGAAGTAGCGGCCGGTGATCTCGGCCGTCTCCGGATCGTCGACCAGGCGCCGGGTGGCCGCCACCCCCTGCTCCAGGGAGTCGACGACCTCCATCCCGGACCTGCTCGACATCGCGGTCGGCATGTACGTCGCGGGATGGACGCTGTTCACCGTTACGCCGCTTCCGGCGAGCTCCTCGGCGAGGTCGAAGGTGTGGGCGATGAGGGCGAGCTTGGATCGGCAGTACGCGGCCACGTCGGTGTATCCGCGCTCCAGTTGCGGGTCGTCGAAGTCGATCGGGGCCTGGCCGATCGAGGCGACGTTGACGATCCGGGAGGGCGCCGACCGGCGCAGCAGCGGGAGCAGTTCCCGGGTCAGCAACACGGGTGCGAGGTAGTTGACCGCCAGGCGCAGTTCATGGCCGTCGGCCGACGTCTCCCGTGAGACTCCGTCCTTGTGGAATCCGATCCCGGCGTTGTTGACGAGTACGTCCAGCCGGTCGTGCGATTCGGCGATCTGCGCCGCGAGCCGCCGGACGTCCGCGAGGGACGAGAAGTCCGCCGTGAACGTCTCGCCGCCGGTCGCGTCCGCGACCTCCGCGAGCCGCCGGGCGTCCCGTCCGTGGAGCAGCAGCCGGTGCCGGCCCGCGGCGGCGAGGTCCTCCGCCGACGCACGGCCCAGGCCGTCCGACGCGCCCGTGATGAGAATCGTTGCCATGTCTTCGACCTTTCGATGAGGGTTTCGTTCCACGCCCCGGGCGTGGCTTCGCGCCGTCGGCTCAGCTCAGCGCCTTGAGCAGTTCCGCGGCCAGCGGGGCGGAGGAGGCGGGGTTCTGCCCGGTGTGGACGTTGCGGTCGACGACCACGTGGGGTGCCCACGGCTCGCCCGCGGAGAACCGCGTGCCCAGCGCGGCCAGCCGGTCTTCCAAGATCCACCTGGCCCGCTCGGCGAGCCCCGTCTGGGTCTCCTCCGCCTTGGTGAAGCCGGTGATCCGGTAGCCGGTGAACGGCGAGGTCCCGTCCGGAAGCTCGGTGGCCAGGAGGGCCGCCAGACCGTGGCACATCAGGCCCACCGGCTTGCCCGCGTCCATGGCCTCGACGAGAAGGCGGGCCGACTCGGTGTCGACCGCCAGATCCTCCATCGGGCCGTGACCACCGGGATAGAAGATCGCGGCGTATTCGGCCAGGTCGGCGCTTTCCAGCGTGATCGGACGCCGGAGTTGGGCGGCGGCGTGGAGGGCGGCGGTCATCGCGGCGACGACGTCCCGGCCGCCTGCCATCTCGGGGGTGAGGCTCGCCTGGTCGACCGGCGGCACGACACCGCCGGGGGTGGCCACGACGATTTCATGCCCGGCGGCGGTGAACGCCTGCTGGGGAGCGACGAACTCCTCGGCCCAGTAGCCGGTCGGGTGCTCGGTTCCGTCGGCCAGCGTCCAGTGGCGGGCGCCGGTCATCACAAAAAGAATCTTCGCCATTCTCCGTGCTCATTTCCGCAGCCCCTCGCACGAGGCGAGGAGAGAAGAACCGACGAGTCTCTGCTTCTCGTCAGCGGGAACGATGCCGATCGTAGGTCGCCGATCCATAGGAGAACCAATAGCATTGTCACTATGAGCCATAGGCAGACCGATACCTCAGGGCTAGTCGTGGCCGGACAGGCGGACGACGGGCCGCTGGACCTGATGCTGCTGCGGACGTTCCTGGCCGTGTACCGCGCCGGTTCCTTCACCGCGGCCGGCGCGATGCTGGGCCTGTCCCAGCCGACGGTGACGGGTCAGATACGGGCGTTGGAGGCACAGCTCGATCGCCAGTTGTTCGAGCGGCTGCCCCGGGGCGTGGTCGCCACGTCCGTGGCCGACGAACTGTCCGCACAGGTCGCCGGGCCTCTGGACGAGTTGGCGGCGGTGGCCGGACGCGGCCGGCCGGGAGGCGCGCCCTCCGAGCCGGTGCACCTCGGGGGCCCGGCCGAGGTGCTGAGCGCCCAGGTCCTGCCGGCCCTGGCGCCACTGGTCGAACTGGGCCTGCGCCTGCGGGTCACCACCGGCCTGGCCGACGATCTGCTCGACGGCCTGCGGGCGGGGCGTTTCGACCTGGTCCTGTCCGCGATCCGGCCGCGCGGGCGTTCCGTGGTCGCCGTGCCGCTCATGGACGAGGAGTTCGTCCTGGTGGCCGCACCCGCGTGGGCCGACAGGATCGGCCCCGTCGTCGCCGGTGACACAGGCCCCCTGGACGACGCCCCGCTGGTCGCCTATGCCGAGGACCTGCCCATCGTCCGCCGGTACTGGCGTCACGTCTTCCGTACGCGGCTGACCCGTTCACCAGCGGTGGTCGTCCCCGATCTGCGCGGAGTCCTGGCGGCCGTCGTCGCCGGAGCCGGAGTAACGGTGCTCCCCCGGTATCTCTGTGCCCGTGAACTCGGTACCGGCGAACTGGTGACGCTGCTCGACCCTGAGGATCCGCCCATCAACACCGGCTACCTCGCGCAACGCCCGGGCGCGCCCGAGCGCCATCACGTCGCACTGGTCCGCGACCATCTGTTGCGCGCGGCCCGGTCCTGGTGAAGCGGCCGTCCGGCCTTCGGAACGTGTGACGGCCGGAGTGCCCCGCCTGTGTGACCGAGGCGGCGTTGCCGTACCAGGCTGCTGTACGGGGGTCCGGCCTTCACAGGGGCTTGTGAGGCCCGCGTGTGACCGTCGGTCCGCCGACCAGTGCAAAATTGCGGTCGGGTCCACCGCACCACTGGGTTGGACTTGCTTGCAGCCCGTTCGAAGACAGGCCCGACCCAGACGTTAGGGAGCCCCCATGGCCTACATCCACCACACCACCATGACGCCCACCAAGCTGGAGCTGCTCTCCGAGTGGCTGCCGAAGCAGAGCTGGTATGTGGGCGACACGGGAACGCCCGAACTGGTCAGGGCCGGTGGGTTCCGGCTGGACGATCCAGAGGGCGAGGTCGGGATCGAGTTCATGGTCGTCGTGGACACCGCCGCGCAGGACCCGGTGGCGTACCTCGTGCCGATGAGCTACCGCGGTGCGGCTCTGGAGGATGTGCCCGGCGAGCCGCTGATCGGCACCTCTGAGCATGGCGTACTCGGCCTCCGGTGGATATATGACGGTGTCCACGACCCGGTGGTGATGGCGCAGTTGCACGCGCTCCTGCGCGGTGAGGCGATTCCGCAGCAGCAGAGCAAGAGCGACACCCCGGACCCGACCGTCATCGTCCACGGAGTCGCCCCCGACGACGAGTTCGACGTGCAGGTCAACCGCGTCCTGCGGCCGGCGGCGGAGGCCGCTGAGGGTTCATCCGGACGCGTCGTCGCCGGCTGGACCTGGCCGGACGGAACGGCCGCGCGAGGCGTCTTCGCGACCGTCACTGGGCGGTAAGGCCTCGAGGCGCGATGCGCCCAGGAGCCCTCTGGGGAGATGGACGGACCCATGCCTCGGGCATCGGCCCCTTCATTAGGCGAACCAGTTCTCGGCCCTCGGGTACGGACCGCTCTCGTGGAACACGACAAGGTCGTGGCCTGCCTCGTTCTGCCAGTGCTCGGCGACGATCACCGTCGGTACAGTCCGTTTACAACTCAGTCGCTGTGCACGTCTCCGGTCGACCATGCGTTCCAGAAGTTCCACCGCTGGCACGTCCGAGGCATCGCCCCAGGTGAAGCCTTCATCGCACCATTGGACGAGGGCGGAACCAGTACGTCATGGCGTAAGGATGCCTGACGCGAATCAGGGAGTGTCCGCGGCGGCGCGACAATGGATCAGTGCGAGGACCGTGGGTGCATACTGGCCGACTCTGGACGAGCGGTGATCCGTTTCTCGCTGTCGACGCTTCACTGCGCGGCGCATGGCGTGGGTTCAGCGACGATCAATACGACGACATCGTGGATCTCGGTCAGGAGGGGACCAGCATCCCGGTCGGAACCGGCAGGGCAGCCATCGTCGGCGCGGACGGAGTCGTCGGCGATGACAGCTGGATGGAGGTCTTCCAGGCCGAAGACGGCGACATCGCCGTAGTGCAGGCATCCGGCCCCGACTACCCACGTGTGCTGACCGAGGCCCTCCTCTATCCGGACACCGACGATGAAGTCGGCGACCCGCTCGTCGTCGGCAGCGGTGAACTCGCCTTCTTCAGCGCCGCGTGCGACGGCGACGGACCACACTCGGTACCGCTGGCGCCTGCCCTGCCAGGCCCCGTGCCCCTGGTGTATGGGCCACCATCGCGAGAGAGCGACCCGGGCCTTCTGATGACGACGGCGTACACGACGTTCGCGTTCAAGGTGCGCTGGTACACCCTGTTGGACGAAGAGAACTGTTTCGCGCGGTGGCTGCTGACCCCCGTACGAACCGGCGACACGCGTTAATCGGGTTCCGAGGCTGAAACCAACCACGGGCGCACGTCATATCGGGTGATGCTCGCCGATTCGAGGGGCGGGCTCAGCGCAGGAGCACGTTGACGATCCCGGTCAGCACCAGCGAGAGGACGATCGACAACACGATCATGGCGAGGCAGCCTGCCGCGCCGCCGACGGGTCGGATCTTGAAGTTGCGCGTCATAGAGGTGTCGCCCCCTCACTCCGCGTACGCCTCCGGCCGGGCCCGGCGGGCGGGCCGCATCAGTTGCGCGACCGGCGCTCCGCCTGAACCGGGTCGAGCCGGTGATCGAGGGAAAGGATCGACAGCAGCCGCTCGACCCTGGGCGTGACGTGCAGCAGGATCAGCGTGCCGCCCTCCTTGCTGAGCCGCACCTTCGCGTGGATCAGGGCCCGAAGCCCTGAGCAGTCCATGAAGGGCACGCCGCTCATGTCCACCTCGAGGTACCCGACCTCCGGCCGGAGCAGAGCTTCGTCGAGCGCACGTTCGAGGAGGTACGCGGTGGCCAGATCGAGATCGCCCCGTGGGCGGACCACGGCGGGCTGGTGTTCTACGGTGACGTTCAGGCCCTCCATCGCCTCCTCCAGAGGTCGAGCCCCGGGGTATGTGCCGTCATGGCGAGTGCCCCCCATGCCCTTGCTAACAGATCGGCCGCCCTCCGTGAGCGATGACTAGGTCAAACCCCCGCAATATGTCCGAGACCCGGTAAATCTCGACATATCAGGTCGGATGAGCATCTCCCGAGGACGCGCGTCCCGTCCCGGCCATTCCCGCGCATGGCACTCTCGCCCCACACGCGATGGGGCCGGGGCCCGTGCGTCAGCCGAGCTCGCCCGGGTGGATGACGACCTTGGTCCAGCCGTGGTCCCGGCGGTCGAAGTGCTCGTAGCCGTCGGGCGCCTCGTCCAGGTTCAGCTCCTGCGAGACGACCCAGGACGGCCGGGCCCTGCCCTCGTGGATGAGCGTGCAGAGCTGCCGGTTGTAGCTCTTCACGTTGCACTGGCCGTTGCCCATCGTCTGACCCTTGAACCAGAACATCCCGTAGTCGAAGGCGATCTCGCCCAGTTTGTAGAGATCATCCGGGCTGCCGGGGTCGGATGGGACGAAGACGCCGACGACGCCGATGGTCCCGGTGAACTTGACCGACCTGACGAGGTCGTTGAGCGTCATGTTGGGGTGTTCGTGCCCCTGCGGATCGTGCGCCTGGAAGCCCACGCACTCGCAGCCGCAGTCGGCGCCCAGGCCCTGGGTGAGCTCCATGACCTGGTCGACCGGTGAGACCTGGGAGTCGTCGATCGGTATCGCGCCGATCTCCTCCGCCTTGGCGAGCCGGTCGGGGTGACGGTCGACGATCATCACCTTGCCCGCGCTCCTGAGCACGGCGGAATAGGCGGCCATCAGCCCGACGGGCCCGGCTCCGTAGATCACGACCGAGTCACCCGCCTCCATGCGGGCGAGCCGGGTGGCGTGCCAGCCGGTCGGCAGGATGTCGGAGAGCATCACGTAGTCGTTCTGCCTCTCCTTGGCGTCCTCCGGGAGCACCAGGCAGTTGAAGTCGCCGTACGGCACGCGCAGGAGCTCGGCCTGGCCCCCGCTGTAGGGACCCAGGTCCGCGAAGCCGTAGGCCGCCCCGGCCATTCCCGGCTCGGGGTTGGTCGTGAGGCAGTAGGCCGTCAGGCCCTTCTCGCAGTTCCCGCAGGAACCGCATGCGATGTTGAACGGGATGCAGACCATGTCGCCGACGCGGACGCGGTCGACGGCCGATCCGATCTCGATCACCTCGCCGAGGTTCTCGTGCCCGAGGACCCGGCCCGCCTCGAAATCGGTCCGGCCTTCGTACATGTGCAGGTCCGACCCGCAGATGTTGCTCGTGGTGACGCGGACCAGGACGTCGGTGGGCCGTTCGACGCGCGCGTCAGGGACTCTCTCGACGTTGACCTGCCGAGGTCCCTCGTAAACGACGGCTTTCATGATTCCCTCCGGTGATTGCGAAGCCGGTGCGGCGAGCGCTCCGGCGGCATCGGCCGAGGATCGTGTGGTCAGGCCTCCGGGTTCTCGTACGTGACCGTGAGCGTCCCCTCCGACAGGCCGACGCGGATGACCGCGCCGTCGAGGACGTCGCCTGCGACCAGGGCGCGGGCGATGCGGGTCTCGACCTCCCTGGCGATGAAGCGGCGCAGCGGGCGGGCGCCGTAGACCGGGTCGAAGCCCCGCTCGGCGATGTGCCGGACCGCCTCGGGGCTGACCTCCAGCGTCATCCTGCGGTCGGCGAGACGTGACCTCACGTCCGTGAACATCAGCCAAACGATCTGTTCGACCTCCGCCTCGGTCAGCGGCTTGAACAGGACGATCTCGTCGATCCGGTTGAGGAACTCGGGACGGAACCTGGCGCGCAGCTCGGCCATGACCATCTCGCGCACCTCGGGGTCGATCTCGCCCGCCGGCGCGGCCTTCTCGCTCAGGTAGTGCGAGCCGATGTTGGACGTCATGATGATCACGGTGTTGCGGAAGTCGACCGTGCGGCCCTGTGCGTCGGTGAGCCTTCCGTCGTCGAGCACCTGCAGCAGAGTGTTGAAGACGTCCGCGTGCGCCTTCTCGATCTCGTCGAAGAGCACCACCGAGTACGGCTTGCGCCGCACTGCCTCGGTGAGCTGGCCGCCCTCCTCGTATCCGACATATCCGGGTGGTGCGCCGACCAGCCGGCTGACGGTGTGCCGTTCCTGGTACTCGCTCATGTCGACGCGGACCATGTTGTCCTCGGTGTCGAACAGCGCCTCCGCGAGCGCCCTGGCCAGTTCGGTCTTCCCGACACCCGTCGGGCCGAGGAAGATGAACGAGCCGATGGGCCGGCGTGGATCCTTGATGCCGGAGCGCGCCCGGATGACGGCGTCCGCGACCGCCTGCACGGCCTCGTCCTGGCCGATCACCCGCTCGTGCAGGATCTGGTCGAGCCGCAGCAGCTTGTCCCGCTCGCCCTCCTGGAGCCGCTGGACCGGGATGCCCGTCCAGCGGGACACGATGCCCGCGATCTCCTCCTCGGTCACCACCTCGCGCAGCAGCCGGCGCCCGCCCTGCTTCGACTCCAACTGCTCCTCGGCCGCGGCGAGTTTGCGCTCCAGCTCGGGAAGCCTGCCGTGCATCAGTTCGGCGGCCCGGTTCAGGTCGTACGTCCGCTCGGCCTGGTCCGCCTCCCGCCGCACGTTCTCGATCTCCTCGCGCAGTTGCTGCACCTTGTGCAGAGCGTGCCGTTCGGCCTCCCACTGCGCGCGCATGGCGTCGGCCTGGGCGCGCAGGTCGGCCAGTTCGCCGCGCAGGGCCTCAAGGCGGTCCTTGCTCGCCGCGTCGTCCTCCTTGGCCAGCGCCGCCTCCTCGATCTCCAGGCGCATCACCACGCGGGTGAGCTCGTCCAGCTCGGCGGGCATGGAGTCGATCTCCGTACGGAGCATCGCGCACGCCTCGTCGACCAGGTCGATGGCCTTGTCCGGGAGGAATCGGTCGGAGATGTAGCGGTGGCTCAGCACGACCGCCGCGACGACGGCGCTGTCGGTGATCTTCACGCCGTGGAACACCTCAAGGCGCTCGCGCAGGCCGCGCAGGATGGAGATCGAGTCCTCCATGGACGGCTCGTCCACGAAGACCGGCTGGAGACGGCGCTCCAGCGCCGCGTCCTTCTCGATGTGCTTGCGATACTCCGTGATCGTCGTCGCCCCGATCATGTGCAGCTCACCGCGGGCCAGCATCGGCTTGAGCATGTTCCCCGCGTCCATGGCGCCCTCGGCGGCGCCGGCGCCCACCACGGTGTGGACCTCGTCGACGAACAGCAGGATCCGGCCCTGCGACGCCGTCACCTCCGTGAGCACGGCCTTGAGGCGCTCCTCGAACTCGCCTCGGTACTTCGCCCCCGCGACGAGAGCCCCCATGTCGAGACTGAAGATCGTCTTGTCCTTCAGCCCCTCGGGCACGTCGCCGCGGGCGATGCGCTGGGCGAGCCCCTCCACGATCGCGGTCTTGCCGACGCCCGGGTCGCCGATGAGCACCGGGTTGTTCTTCGTCTTGCGGGACAGGATCTGCACGACCCTGCGGATCTCGCCGTCCCGGCCGATGACCGGGTCCAGCTTGTCGGCCCTCGCCGCGGCGACCAGGTCGCGGCCGTACTTCTCCAGGGCCTCGTAGGCGACCTCCGGCATGGCGGAGGTGACCCGCTGGTTGCCGCGCACCCGGGTGAGGACCTCGAGGAAACGCTCACGGTTCAGCCCGTGCGCCTGCAGCAGCCGCCCGGCGGCGCTGTCGGTTCCCTCGTCGAGCAAAGCCAGCAACAGGTGCTCGACGGAGACGTACTCGTCCTTCAGCCGTCGCGCCTCCCGGTCGGCCGCGTCGAGCAGCCGGGACACGCGCTGGGTGAGATAGACCTGGCCGGGGGCCGCGCCGGGACCGGTGACCCGGGGCCGCCGCTCCAGTTCCGCCTCGAGCTCCAGCCGCAGCTTGTCCGCGTCCGCGCCCGCGGCGGACAGGAGCCGGGGAACGAGTCCCTCGGGCTGCTCGAGCAGTGCCGACAGGAGATGCTCGCCGTCGACCTCCGTGTGCCCGTGGCGGATCCCCTTGGTCTGGGCGTCGTGCAGGGCCTCCTGCGACTTCTGGGTCAGACGGTTGACGTCCACGATCGACCTCCCGTCGTGCCGGATCGGATGCGCAGCTCCGTCTCGAGTTCCGCGATGCGATCGAGCAGGTCCGTCACCAGGCCGAGTGAGGCGTAGTTGACGGCCAGCCCCGCGTGCAGGCGCTGCAACCGGCCCGCCGCGGCGAGCTGGGAGAGCGGGAAGCACAGGTCGCCGCCCGTGTCCGGGGTGGCGTCGATCAGGCCGAGGGCCACCAGGCGGCGCACCAGTTCGGGATGCAGACCCGTGGCCCGCGCGAACGACTCGAGGTGCAGATGCGGCGACCGTGCAAGGAACCGACTCATGATCGCGTCCTCCCTCCGGATCGCGGGGCGAAGGCCGAGACTCCCGCCAGCTGTTCGTAGAGGCGGCGCTCCTCGTCGGTCAGCGTGGGCGGGACCATGATCCGGGCCTCGGCGAGCAGGTCGCCCGGCCGGCCGCGCGGGTCGGGCATGCCCTGGCCGCGCAGGCGCAGGCGCCGTCCGGAGGAGGTGCCCGGGGGTATCTTGACCTTCGCCTCCCCGCCGGGGGTCTCGACCGCGACGGTCGCCCCCAGCGCGGCCTCCGAGGGGGTGAGCGGCAGCTTGACGTGGATGTCGCGCCCCTCGAGGCGGTAGCGGGGGTGGCCGGCGATCCGCGCGATGAGATAGAGGTCGCCCGGCTGCGCGCCTTCGCCGCCCTCGCCGCCCTGCCCCGCGAGCCTGATCCGCTGTCCGTCGGTGACGCCCGCGGGGATGTCGACCTTCAGCGTGCGCGTCCTGCCGCGGCTGGGAAGGGTGATGGCGCGCCTGCCGCCGCGGTAGGCCTCCTCGACCGTCAGCGGCAGCTCGGCCTCCTGGTCGGCGCCGGGGACCGGCCCCCAGCCCCGCCCGGCGGCCCTCCCGCGCCGTCCGCGGCCGCCGAACATCTCCCCCAGCAGGTCGTCGAGGTCGATGCCCTCTCCGGTGGCGAACCGGATGTCCTCCCCCGCGGGGCCGCGCGCCCATCCGGCCCCCGGTCCTGCTCCGGCGCGCGCGCCTTCACGGGCCCTGGCGTACGCCGCGGGATCCACCCCCTCGGGCACCTGCCGGAAGTCCCGGCCGAAGGCGTCGTAGCGCCGGCGCGTCTCGGGATCGGACAGCACCTCGTACGCTTCCGACACCTCCTTGAAGCGATCCTCCGCCCCTGGGTCCTTGTTGACGTCGGGATGGTAGGAACGCGCGAGCTTGCGGTAGGCCCGCTGGATCTCCTCCCGGTCCGCGGTTCTCGGCACCCCGAGGATCTCGTAGAAGTCCTGGGCGGCCATCAGTCCTCCGCTTTGGTGGACACGACGACCGATGCGGGCCGGAGCTGGTCCGGGCCGTCGCCGTAGCCGGGCCGTACGACGGCGACCACGGTGCCCGGCTCGGCCTCGGGGTCCTCGGCCGTGCTCACGGCCTCGTGCCTGGCTGGATCGAAACGGGCGCCGAGGTCGTCGATGCGTGGGAAGCCCAGACGGGTGAGCAGGGCCACCGCCTGGTCCCGGACGGCGCGGACCCCCTCGACGACCGCCTCGGCGCCGGCGTCCGCATGCTTGAGCGCCAGCTCAAGGTTGTCGACGATCGGCAGCCATTCCGCCGCGACCCTGGCACGTTCGTCGAGCCGTTGCCTGGCGACGTCCCTGACCGTTCGCTTCCGCAGGTTGTCCAGCTCCGCGACCGCCCGTAGCCAGCGGTCGTGCAGCTCCGCGGCCTTCTCCGCGGCCTTCTCCGCGGCCTTCTCCGCGGCCTTCTCCGTGGCCCCGGTCTCCTCGGGCGTCACCGTCTCCGTCTCCGGCTCCGGTGACTCGGCGGCCACCGGGACCTCGGGAGCCGATTCTGCGACGCGCTCGGCGGCCGCCTCCTCCGTGATGCGGTCGGCGGCCTCGGCCTCCTCCGGGTGCCTGTGCTCAGGGAACTCGTTCTCGACCATGTCGGGCACCCGTCACTCGGAGCTGGTGAACTCGGCGTCGATGACGTCGTCGTCCCCCGGCTCGCCGGTTCGCTCGGGTCGTCCGGGCCCCGGGCCCGGTTGCCCGGCGGCGGTGGCCCCGAGCGCGTGATAGATCTGCTGCAGCTCGGCGGTGAGTCCCCGGAGGCGGTCGACCGGCGCCTCCTCCTTGACCGCCTGGCGGGCGTCGGCGACGAGTTGCTCGGCCCGGGCCTTCTCGTGCATCGGCACGGCGTCGCCGAGCTCGGACAGCCGTCGCTCGACCTGGTAGGCGACCGAGTCGAGCTCGTTGCGGGCGTCGACCGCCTCCCGCAGACGCGCGTCGTCGGCGCGGTGCCGCTCTGCGTCGGCGATCATCCGGTCGATCTCGCTCGTGTCCAGGTTGGAGCTCTCACTGATCGTGATCCGCTGCTCCGCACCGGTGTCCCTGTCGCGGGCCGACACGTTCAGGATGCCGTTCGCGTCGATGTCGGTGGTCACCTCGATCTGCGGTACACCCCGCGGCGCCGGCCGGATGTTCTCCAACCGGAACCGGCCGAGCACCCGGTTGTCCGCCGCCCGCTCCCGCTCGCCCTGCAGGATGACCACGTCGACGGCCGACTGGTCGTCCTCCGCTGTGCTGAAGGTCTCCGTACGCCGGGCCGGGATCGTGGTGTTCCGATCGATGATCTTCGTCATGACGCCGCCGAGCGTCTCGACCCCCAGCGACAGCGGGGTGACGTCGAGCAGGACGACGTCCTTGACCTCGCCCTTGATGATGGCGCCCTGGACCGCCGCCCCCAGCCCCACGACCTCGTCAGGGTTGACCGTCATGTTGGGGTCCTTGCCGGTCATCCGGCGGACGATCTGCTGCACGGCCGGCATGCGGGTCGCGCCTCCGACGAGGATCACCTCGTCGAGATCCGCCGAGGTCAGCTTGGCGTCCGCCATCGCCTGCCCGACCGGCCCCTTGACCCGCTCGAGCAGGTCGACGGTGATCTGCTCGAACGTCGACCGCATGAGCGCGGTGTTGAGGTGCTTGGGCCCGTTCGCGTCCGCCGTGATGAACGGCAGGCTGACCTGCGTCTGGGTGACCGCCGACAACTCCACCTTCGCCTTCTCCGCCGCCTCGAACAGCCGCTGCAGCGCCTGCGCGTCCTGCCGCAGGTCGATGCCCTCCTGTCGCTGGAACTCGTCGGCCAGGTGGTCGACGATCCGCCGGTCGAAGTCGTCTCCGCCCAGGTGGGTGTCCCCGGCGGTGGACCGCACCTCGACGACGCCCTCGCCGATGTCCAGGATGCTCACGTCGAAGGTCCCGCCTCCGAGGTCGAAGACGAGCACCGTCTCGCTGCCCTTCTTGTCCAGGCCGTACGCCAGGGAGGCCGCCGTCGGCTCGTTGATGATCCGCATGACCTCCAGGCCGGCGACCTTCCCGGCGTCCTTGGTGGCCTGGCGCTGGGCGTCGTTGAAGTAGGCGGGCACGGTGATGACGGCCTCGGTGACCTTCTCCCCCAGGAACTTCGCCGCATCGGCGACGAGCTTCCTCAGCACGAACGCCGAGATCTCCTCCGGCGCGTACATCCGGTCCCGCACCTGGAACCGCACCGCACCGTCCGGACCCGCCACGACGTCGAACGACACCGCCTTGATCTCGTCCTGGACCTCGTCGAACCGGCGGCCGATGAACCGCTTGGCCGAATAGATCGTCCCCTTCGGGTTCAGGATCGCCTGACGGCGGGCCATCTGACCGACCAGGACCTCGCCCTGATCGGTGAACCCCACCACCGACGGCGTGGTCCGCGACCCCTCGGCGTTCGGGATGACCGCCGGATGGCCGTCCTCGGTCGTCGCGATCACCGAGTTCGTCGTGCCCAGATCGATGCCCACTGCCTTCGCCATCTCTCCACCCCCTGACGATCCACATCAGGACGATCCGCATCAGGCCTCCCGCGGGCCTCGGCGGCGAGTTCCGGAGCGACCAGGACGTGGTCGCCGCCGGCGGCGACGTGCCCGGCGGGGAGGCCGGGCCGAGAAACGTGGGCCGCCGCCCGTGGTCACCGGGCTGGATCCCTGATTCCATCGGCCACGGCTCGAAACGGCGACGACCGGACCTCGGACCCTTCAACAACCAGCCAAACCGCGGGCGCGTATCCCCGAAACCCTCAAACAGCCATGTTTGGATCAAACTCCGAAGATCGTCGGCCGTCTCCCCCGCGCCGGCCGGGGAGCCCCTGGATCCGGTGCCTCACGATCCCGGCGGCTGCGTCGTCATCTCCTGCAGCAGACCCCCGAAGGAGACAGACACCATGACCCAGCAGGCGAGCATCGCCCGTACCGACGCGGACTACCGGCGCATCGGCATCCGCCCCGACCTCGTCGCGGAGTGGGAGGACGGCGCCCGCACCGACGGGCGCCGGGGCACCTACGAGTGGTGGTACTTCGACGCCCACCTCGACGACGGTGCCTCACTCGTCGTCATCTTCATGACCAAGGACCTGTCCACGCCGGGCAAGCCGCTGAGCCCGGTGATCCGGCTGAACCTCGACCTGCCGGACGGCCGCAGGTTCAACATCATCCAGGACTTCCCCGCGGCGTCGTTCTCGGCCCGGACCGACCGCGCCGACGTCCGGATCGACGGCAACGTCTTCTCCGGCGACCTCGCTCACTACGAGATCCGGGCCGACGTCGGCGGCGTGCGGGTCGACGTCACCCTCGACGCCGAGATCCGGCCGTGGCGCCCGCACACCGGCTACCTGCTCTTCGGGGACGAGCGCGATCTCGAGTTCTCGTGGCTCCCCGCCGTCCCCCAGGGGACGGTGCGCGGCTCCTACGAGGTCGCCGGCGTGCGCACCGAGGTGAGCGGCGTCGGCTACCACGACCACAACTGGGGCAATGTGGGGATGATGGCGATCATCCACGACTGGTACTGGGCCCGCGGCCAGGCCGGCCCCTATTCGGTGATCGCCTCGTACATCACCGCCCACGAGAAGTACGGCTACGAGCCGATCCCGATCTTCATGCTCGCCCGCGACGGCCACGTCGTCGCCGACGACGCGTCGCGGGTGCGCTTCGAGGCGCTCGACGCCTACATCGACGGGAAGACCGGCAAGCCCGTGGCCCGTACCACCCGGTATCTCCACGACGACGGCGACGACTGCTACGTCGTCACCTTCACGAAGCACCGCGACCTTGTCGCCAACACCTTCGTCGAGCAGATGAAGGGCTGGCGCAAGGTCGCCGCGCGGCTGATCGGCGTCGACGGCGCCTACCTCCGCTTCACCGGCGACCTCACGATCGAGCGCCGCAAGGACGGCGAGACCGTCGAGACGTTCACCGAGGAGGCCATCTGGGAGCTGATGTACTTCGGCCGCGCCCGCACCGAGTCGCTCACGCGATCGGGTGCCGCGAGCTGACGCGGTGAGCCGCCGGCGAGTGGCCTGCGCGCAGAGGGCAGGCCACTCACGCCACATGCAGCGGCTGCTCCGGGGTCCGGACCAGATCCGCGACGGAGTCGTGGATCCTGTGCTGGTACGGCAGGCGTGAGCCGTACCCGAGGGAGGCCGCGACGTTGCCGCCGGCCAGCCTCCCCTGGCGCAGGGCATGCCGGCCGCTCATCGGAGTGATCTTGCCGGGCCTGGTGGGGTCGGGGACGGCGGCCACGTCGCCGCAGGCGTGGATCTCGGGATGGCCGGGCACGGCGAGGTGCTCGTCCACCCTGATCCTGCCCTGCTCGGCGGCCAGCCCCAGGTCGGTCACGAGCGGGTCGGGGCGGACCCCGAAGCTCCACACGATCGTGCGGGTGGCGACGAACTCGCCGTCGGTGAGCCGCAGTCCCCGGGAGGTGACCTGGCCGAGCGAGGTCCGCGTCCGGACCTCCACTCCCCGCGACCGCAACATGCGCGCCGTGATCCTGGACAGGCGGTGCCGCATGTCGGGCAGCAGCCGCTCGGCGGGATCGGCCAGGATCCAGCGGATCGGCTGATCGCGCAGCCGCGGGTCGCGGCAGGCGATCGACCGGGACAGCGCCTGCCCGGCGGAGGCAGCCGCCGTACCCGCGTATCCCGCGCCGAGCACGACGAACGTGCAGCGTGCCGCGCGTTCGAACGGGTCGGTGCTCGCGGCGGCCAGGGAGAGCTGCCGGTGGATGTGATCGCGCAGTTGGAGGGCCTGGCCGACGTTGTGAAAGCCGACGCTGTGCGCCGAGACCGCGGAGACCTGGGCGACCTCGCTCACGCCTCCCGCCGCGACGATCAGCCGGTCGTATGCCAGCACACCGCCGTCGTAGAGCACCCGCCGGGCCTGGGCGTCGATGTGGGTGACCGTGCCCAGGACCACCCGCACGCCCGGCAGCGTCCCGGCCAGCGGCACGCTCACCCGATCCGGGCTGAGCGCGCCCGTCATCACCTGCGGGAGCAACTCGGGACGCAGCGCGACACCGGTCGGGTTGACCAGCACGATCTCCGCGCCGTCTCCCACCCGCCGCGAAAGGGTGCGGGCCGCCTGGTAGCCGGCGACCCCGGCTCCGACGATCACCACCTGTGGCCTTGTCACCGTCATCTCCCCGACGTGATCGCCGGCTCCTGGCTCTCCCGCCGCGCCGGAGCCAGTCGCTCGTGGTATCCGCCGTCCGGGGACCGCGTGATGATCCCGGTCTCCACCCCGTGCTCGGCCACCTCGTGATCCGTCTGCTGGAGTGCGACGCAGATCCACCGGGTGACGAAGAAGGCGATGACGGGGCCGATGACCACGGCGAACCTGAAGAAGACCGTCACGGCCTCGACGGAGAGGCGGAACTGGACGGCGATCTGGTCGTTCGCCGCGGCCGACCACAGCAGGCCGTAGAACGTGACGCCGGCCACCGCGATGGCCGTCTTCACCGGCGACTCGTGTGGCCGATCGAGCACGTCGTGCGTGAACGTTTCGTGGGCGATGCGGCCCGTGGTCTTGGGCCGGCCCAGTGCGTCCCGGCGGCCGCGTCGCGAGAGGAGAAAGTGCTCGGCCATCGGGTAGGCGGCCAGGGCGGTGAAGAAGACGCCGGGGACGACCAGTGTGGGGAGGAGGACCGCGAGGCTGAGCGTGTGGTCCCCGATGGTGAGTTCCCACCCGGGCATGATCCGGAGGGCGCCGTCGAGGAATCCCATGTACCAGTCGGGAACCGATCCCGCCGAGATCTGCGTCGGCCGGGCAGGGCCGTACAGCCAGATGGGGGCGATCTGGAACCCGAACCCGAGGATGATCAGCATGCCGATCGTCACGAGCGCCATCGCCGGGCGCGCTCGCCGCCGGGACGGCACCGAGGAGGCGAACCGGGAGTGGCCGTGCCGCCGCACCAGCAGTTCACGGGCGATCAGCAGCGCGGCGATGACGACCGCGATCAGCAGGTGCCCCCCGTACATGACCGGAATGACCCTGTCACCGGGGAAGTCCGGGCCGAACAGCAGCGACTGCGCCCAGCCGCCCACCACGGGGATGGACCGCACGACCGACACGATCAGCCACAGGCTCCCGCCCGACATCAGGTCGTCGGGCAGCACGTTGCCGGTCTCGCCCGCGGCCATGCCCAGAGCCAGCAGCGTCACCCAGATCAGCCACTGCCTGGTGCGCGGGCGGCGGAACGCGCCGGTCAGGAACATGCGCAGCAACTGCAGAAGGACGGCCGCCACGAAGACGAGCGCCGCCCAGTGGTGGACCTGGCGGATGAGCAGGCCGCCGCGCACCTCCAGGCTCAGATGCATGGCCGAGTCGAACGCCCTGCTGACGAACAGTCCGCGCAGCAGGCCGTACGAGCCGTCATAGGTCACCTGGGACATGCCGGGGTCGTAGAACACCATCAGCGCCCCGCCGGTCACCAACAGGACGACGAACGACCAGATGGCGATTTCCGCGAACATGAACGACCAGTGGGAGAACTGAAACGAGCGGCGCTTGGCCGGTGTCGAACGCAATTGGGGCCCCCTAACCTTCCTCACTCACATGACGGAATCGGGCCGGGGACTGTGACGACGAATAGGGCGTCTGCGACGGTGATTCCCGTCACTGCCGTCCGTCGTCGGGGCGGGCCTGCGTCGTCGCCGACCCGCGTGCGAACCACGCCGCCGAGGCCGCGCACACCACGGCCGCGAGCAGGAACGCGTACGTCGAGCCGGTCCCGAGGCTGATGGTCGCTCCCATCGCGGCGACGCCGAGGGTGGCGCCGCTTTGGCGCGTGGCGTTGAGAAGGCCGCCGACGGCTCCGGCCGTGCCGTCCGGGGCGGCGCCCATGATCGCGGTGACCAGTGCGGGCAACGCGGACGACACCCCGAGCCCGGTGAGCAGCAGGCCGAAGGCCGGCAGGACGTATCCGGCGTCCCACCGCACCGCGCAGAAGAGCACCAGACATCCCGCGGTCATCAGCGTCATCCCGGCCAGGATGGGCGGGCGCGGGCCGAACCGCAGCACGATCCTGCCGGTGATCGGCGGGTTGAGGGCGAACGGCAGCGTGAGCGGGAGAAACGCAAGCCCGGTGGCGATCGGACTGAGCCGGTACTCCTGCTGAAGCAGCAACGGCAGGACGAACAGTCCTCCGGAGAGCGTGAAGTTCACCGCGGCGCCGACGGCGAGCCCGGCCCCGACACCTTCGGCCCGGAGCAGCACCCGGTTGACGACCGGGGCCGGGCTGCGCCGCTCCGCCAACACGAACACGGCCCCGGCGAGCACCGCCGCGGCCCCCGATCCGGCGGCATGCGGCCACGACCGCCCGCCCGCGGCGATGAGCGCGTCGGTCCCCAGCGCCAGCGCCACGCAGCCGGCCGCCTGCGCGGCCCAGTCGATCCGCCGGTGGCCGCGCGGACAGCGGACCGCCCGCCCTGCGGTGAGCACCAGCACCAGGGCCGCGATCGGAACGTTGACCAGGAAGACCGCGCGCCAGCCCGCCAGTCCGACCAGTGCTCCGCCGGCGATCGGGCCCGCCGCCATCGCGGCTCCGCTCGTTGCCGCCCACGTCGCCACCGCGCGAGTCCGTTCGGCCGCGTCAGGATAGAGCCGCGTGATCATCGCCATCGAAGCGGGCACGCAGGCCGCCGCCGCCACGCCGAGGACCGCCCGCAACCCGACCAGGATTCCGAGTGCCGGCGCGAGGGCGCACATGAGCGAGCCGACTCCGAACACGGCGACGCCGGCGCGGAAGACCCGATGCACGCCGTGACGGTCGGCGACCGCCCCGGAGGACGGCAGGAGCGCGGCGAACACCACCGTGTAGCCGGTGGTGGCCCACTGCAGACCGGCGGTCGAGGTGTGCAGCGAGGCGGCCAGATCCGGCTCGGCGACCGAGAGCACGGTCGTGTCCAGCAACACCATGAAATACGCCAGCGAGATGCCGAACAGCGTGACGGTCCGGCGACGTGCCCGCGGGGCGACCTGTGTCCGCTCGCCGGGCGGCGAGGATTCGATGATGCTCATGCGGCCCACTGTCCGACCCCGGCGCCGGAGGCTCCACCGGAGCATCCGTACACTCCGTTCGGAAATTCCGAACACTCCTGATGGGGGCTGGTGAGCGGCGTGGAACTGCGTCAGCTGAGGACCTTCGAGGCGGTGCTCAGGCACGGCACGGTGACCGGCGCCGCCGACGCCCTCGACCAGGCCCCGTCCAGCGTGTCCGAGCAGATCCGCACCCTGGAGCGGTCGCTGGGCGTGACGCTGTTCGCCCGGACGGCGAAGGGCATGCGCCCGACCGAGCAGGGCGAGGTCCTGTCGCGCTGGGCCCGCGCCATCCTCGACCAGGTCGAACAGGCACGCCGTGAGGTCACCGGGCGGCCTCAGGCGGTACGGCTCGGCGCGCTGGAGACGATCGTCGCCACGTACGTGCCGAAGGTTCTGGCCAGGCTCGCCGAGCGCCGTCCGGGCGTCGTCGTCGAGGTCCGGGCCGAGACGAGCCGCGACACGCTGCTCGCCGACGTGACCGCGGGGCGGCTTGAGGCGGTGTTGCTCCTGGACACCGGGGACGCCCTGGGCGATCTCGGCTTCCCGACGCCCGCCGCGCCGCTGACCTTCGTCGACCTCGATCCGGTGCCGCTGGTCCTGGTGGCCGCGCCCGATCACCGGCTCAGCGGCCGCCGCCACCTGGAGCCCGGCGACCTGTCCGGCGAGCGACTGCTGGTCAACGTGCCGAACTGCTCCTTCCGGATGGCGGCCGACAAACTGCTCGGCCCCGGCCCCCGGCGGGTCCAGGCGGGCGGTGTCGCGGTGATGCGCGCCTGGGCGGAGCAGGATCTCGGCATGGCGCTGCTCCCCGCCTTCGCCGTGGACGCGGCCCTGCGGTCCGGCACGCTCGTCGACCTCGGGCTCGCCGCGCCCGACCTGCTCCTGCGGTTGGTCTGGCGTGCCGACAGAGAGGAACTCCCCGGGCTGCGCGACGTCCTCTACGCCGCAAGCGCCTGAGCCCGACGGCGGGCCTGCCTTCGTCTGCCGCGCAGCGCCCATTTCAGAAGCGCCCACTTCACAGAGACACCAGTCGCCCGCTGCGACCTCGCAGGCGGACCGAGGCCAGGCTGTCACACACCAGCGCCACGCAGACGAGCACCCCGCAGGCTACGGCCACACTCCGCGCGTCGCCCGCGAGAGCGCCCTGCAGACCGCGGACGGCCCAGTAGCCGGGCGAGATCGGGGCCG
Organism: Planotetraspora kaengkrachanensis; assembly: GCF_016862895.1. Lineage (GTDB taxonomy): Bacteria > Actinomycetota > Actinomycetes > Streptosporangiales > Streptosporangiaceae > Planotetraspora > Planotetraspora kaengkrachanensis. Next base: position 49,826 of record NZ_BONV01000002.1, read on the forward strand.
CGGCCGCGACCCAGGAGGGCAGGACGGCGAGCGGGACCAGAGCCCCGCCGAGACTGCTGAGCAGCATGCCCCCGATGTCATAGGCGGCCGAGAGCTCACCCATGCTGCGGACCAGGACACCGAGGAGTGCCCCGAGCCCGAGCAGCGCGCAGCTCCAGCTGAGCAGGACGCCCAGCAGCAGGAGGGGGTGCGGCACGCGCAGGCCGAGGGCGCCCACGCCGAAGCCGACGATGACGAGCTGCTGGGCGAGCAGGGCCGCGAAGACGGGGACGGCCTTGCCGACGAGCACCTCAGCGGGATGGACCGGCGCACCGCGCAGGCGGTCCCAGGTGCGCCCGAGCCGTTCGGTGAGGATCGTGCTGCCCGCGATGCTGAGCGCGAGCAGCGAGAAGGTGACCACCGTGCCGACGACCGCCTGTTCTGTGCCCGCCGTACGGCCTTGTGCGGCCACGTACAGGGGCCGCAGCAGGGTGACGAAGGCGAGCGGAAGGATCATCCGGCTCAGCAGCGGGCCCGGTTCGCGGAGCATCAGCAGCAGGTTGTGACGCACCAGGGCGCCCGTGCGGAAGGCGGATTCACGCGGCGACATCACGGGCCTCCTGCTCGCCCTCGCCTGCGCCGGCTTCCATCGAACGGTAGAGGTCGTCCAGGCTGGGGCGGCGTACGTCGACGGAGACGGGGACGCGTCCGGAGGCGAGAAGTGCGGCGAGGTCGGCACCGGGATCCGTCGTCGGCAGACGCAGATCGGGTTCGCCCGGGTCGGCGAAGGTGACCCGGAGCTCACCGGGCAGATGGCGGGTGAGCTCCCGCTGGGTGCCGCGCGCGATGACGCGCCCGGCGCGGGCGAGCGCCAACGTGGCGTCGAGGTCGACGAGTTCCGGCAGATAGTGAGTGGTGTACACAACGGCGGTGCCGGCCTCCGCACGGGTCTTGACGGCGGCCAGCAGGGCGGAGCGGGTCTCCGGGTCGGCGCCGGCGGTCGGCTCGTCCAGCAGCAGCAACGGCGGAGCGGCGACCATCGCCGTGGCCGCCTGGACACGGCGGCGCTGGCCACCGGACAGGACGCCCACGAGCCGGTTCGCGAGCGCGGACAGGTGGAGCTCGTCCAGGACCCGGGCGATCTCCTCGTCACGGCGCCGCCCGCGCAGCCCGGCGATCCCGGCGAACAGCCGCAGGTTCTCCCGCACGGTCGCGCGGTTGTAGAGCGCGAGCTCCTGCGGAGCCACACCGAGCAACTGGCGCGCGGCACGACCGGCACGCAGCGCGTCGAGCCCCCCGATCCGCACGTTGCCCCTGTCGGGGCGCACCAGGCCGGTGACGACCTCGACGAACGTGGTCTTGCCCGCACCGTTGTGGCCGATCAGTCCGACGATCTCGCCGGGCGCGACCTCGAGGTCGAAGCCGTCGAGCGCCGGACGGCGGCCGAAGATCTTCACCAGACCCTCTGCGATGAGCATCCCGCCTCCAATGTCTACAGCGTATACGTCTACACTGTAGACCCATGGGTGGCAGGCGGGAAGAGATCCTGGACGCGGCACTGTCCATCGCCGACGAGCACGGCCTCGACGCGGTCTCGATGCGGGCGGTGGCCGACCGCGTCGGAGTCACGCCCATGGCGCTCTACCGGCACGTCAGCGACAAGGCCGCGCTGCTGGACGGCGTCGTCGGGCGGTTGTTGTCCACGCTCCTGGCGTCGGACGCCGACGCGGGCCAGGCCTGGGGCGAACGCCTCAACACCCTCGCGCACGCCTGCCGCGCGATCACTCGACGTCATCCGTGGGCGGCGCACCTGCTCTTCTCCCGCCCGGCGGTCACGCCGGACGCCGTACGCGCGGTGGACGTCATCTACACCGCGCTCCTCGACGCCGGGGTGCCCGAGCGAGAAGTGCCCCGGCTGGAACGCCTGATCAGCACCTTCGTGCTCGGCTTCGCCGCATCCGAGGCCTCGGGGCGATTCGCCCCCGGCCCCGTCGACCCGCGCGGCCGCCGAGGCAGGCTCCCGGACGGCGACCTGCCCGGCCACACCAGAATCGCGCCGTGGCTTGACCTGCCCGTCGACCTCGGGACCGAGTTCGAGGCCGACCTGGACGACATCCGGCGGCTGATCGAGGCGGTCGCCACGCGAGCAGAGGTGAAGGACGCGCCCTCCCCCGAGACGGCCCGCTCCGCGAATTCGTGAGCCCGCCGTTCTCGTCCGCCGGACGAGGCCCCGGCCACCTCACGAGGCGCGGTCGGCGGGCCGGACGTCGAACCGGATGTCGGCCAGCCGGTCGGCGGCGCCCCGGTCCAGCACGGTGACGCTCGCCGCCGGAGGCAGCCCGCCGGAGCGAGCCTGCCGTATCAGCAGCCGCCAGCGCCGGCAGTGCCGGGCGAAGGTGGCCGTGGTGACGACCCTCCCGCGTGAGTACTGCCCGGCGCGGGCCGTCTGCGGCGGGGTGTCGAGCAGGATCACGTGAAGATCGCGGCCCCGGCGCCGGGCGAGCCAGGCGAAGCCGTGCAGGATGTGCGGCCAGGTGCCGCGGGTGTGCGCGACGACGGCGTGGCCGCGCAGCACCGCCCGTGCGATGCGCAGCACGTGCGTGGTGTGCACGAGCGGGGTGCGCGCCCGTGAAGGGACGGGCCCGAGGAAGCGCGCCCACCAGTTGCGCGCCTGGCGGGAGTCGACCACGTGCACGCCGCCCGCCACCACCGGTTCCGTCTCGTCGCCGTTCAACCCGTACAGGCGGTCGAGGAGCGTGCTCTTGCCGGCTCCGGGCAACCCCGCCAGCAGCACCAGCGATCCGACGGGGTAACGCAACTCCTCGTCGTGCGCACGGCATGGCTCGCGTCGCGGCGGCATGGTCGGCTCAGGCGTCATCGACCTCACGTCATCCACTCGGGAGCCCGGCGAACCGCCGATGGCGGGTCGCAGCTCCTGTCGGCCCGTCGACAAGGACAACGCGCGGGGAGCGCCGTGAGTTTCAGACCCCGTACGGCCGGGCCTTCAGTGGGCCGGTCGATTCACCCGGTTTCCTGCCCATCCGCCGCTACACGCCTGGCTGGGCGGCGACGTGGCGAAGCAGAGTGAGGCCGGGGACGGGCACGCGGGCGAGTTCGCGCCCGTCCCTGGCGTCGAGTCGGACGGCTCCCCCGTCGACGCCCGCGTACAGGCTCCCGTCAGGGCCCACGGCCAGCCCGCGTGGGCGTCCCGGCGTCCTTGCGGTGTGCAGCACGGACAGGGAGTCGAGGTCGACGGCGGACAGCGAGCCGCCGGCTGCCACGTGCAGGGCGCCGGCCGACACGGCGGCGAAAGCCGGGCCGGGCGATGCGAGGAGCGCGCCCACTTCGCCGATGGCCAGTTCCTGCACCCCCGCTCGCACGAGACGTCCACTGGCGCCGTCGAACACGTAGACGTCGTCGGCGGAGACGGCGATGGCGTGCCCCTCCGCCGGCCCGTGCCCGAACGGTTCTGGCAGGTCGAGGCAGTACGCCCAGCGCTCGGTCAGGCTCAGCACGTGCACGAACGCGTGGACGCCCGTCGACCGGCCGGCGACCAGGTCCCTGGAGTGCAGGTGATTGGCCTGATGGGTGTAGAGCGTGTAGAGCCTGTCGCGGCCGGGAGACAGCACGGCGAGCCGGCTCTCCCCGCGCATGGTCTCCTCCTCGGCCACCGGAGTCTTCTCCCTGCTGAGGACCGGGCCCACCTCGCGGGACGTCAGGTCGAGCATCCGGACGCGGTACGCCTCGGGAGCCGTTGACGGGAGGTACTGCAGCACGAACAGCGCACCGCCCTCCGCCGAGAAGGAGTCGGGCTCGTAGTTCCCGTCCAGTTCGACGACCGTGGCCTCGCGGCGGCCGGAGGGATCGGCGATCACCAGGCGGGTCGTGCGACGTCCGGGCGAGCCGTACGGCGTGGCGGGCGCGGGGTCGCCGAGAGCCGCCAGGGCTCCGTCCGGCGAGACCACCCGGACGGCCTTGGAGGGGGGCACACCGATGCTGGAGATCGTGCGCCCGGTGACGGCGTCCACGGCCACCAGGGAGTTTCCTGAGAGGGTGAACAGACGGGTCCAGTCGGCCGCGGGGACTGTGGCCGGGGAATTCGCGAGGCTGCGCCCGCTCCGCGTCTCCACGGCGGCCAGCCCGGACGTCGTGTCGGCGTAGAGGAGGTGGGCCGGCTCTTTCTGCGTCACCGGTCCGGCACACGCGCCGACGCCGACCAGCGCCGTTCCGCCGCAGATCTTGAGGAAGTCGCGTCGCTCCATGTGATGTCTACACCGGGCGGGGCGGAAAGGTTCGCGTCCCGTCCCGCCCCGTCCCGCGGCTCAGGCGAACAGCGCGACCACCTGGTCCGAACTCAGGCAGCCGGCCGTCGCCAGATCCAGGTTGGCCAGCGACATGCGGTGGACCTCGTCGGTCGCGGCCGTGACGCAGTCACTGACCGGGTGGACGGTGAGGCCGAGGTCGGTGCCGTGCCTGGCCGTCTGCTCGACGGTCAGATTGGTGGCGACTCCGGTCACCAGCAGCGTGTCGATCCCACGCTCGGCCAGCCACGCGGGGAGGTCGTCGCCGGCCAGGCCCGACAACTTCTGGTTGTCAACCACCCAGTCACCCTCGGCCGGAGTGCACATCTCCGGGATCAGCTGGGCCCCCGGAGCGTCCGGGCGGAAGGCCTCCTGCGCGTCGCCGACGGCCTTCATGAAGCCCGTGTTGCGGACCAGGCCGCCTTCGCCCACGGGCACGGTGAACCGCGTGAAGATCACCGGCACCCCCGCGGCGCGCATGGATTCGTGGAACCGCACGGCACGCCCCACGACGCCGCTGCGCGCGACCGGCTCGCCGAGCATCGCGCCGAAGAACCCCTCGGGCTTGATGACGTTCACCTGCCAGTGGAGGGCGAGAACGGCGGCGGTCCGCGGGTCGTAGGTCATGTCATGATCCTGCCGCACCCCGCCCCTCGCCGGAAGACCTCCGCGGCGGCACGCCAGCCAAGATCGGACATAAGCGCCATACCCGTTGAAAGATGCACTAAGGGCATCACATATAGTTGCCCTCGGCAACCAGATAGGGCGGTCAGGACATCGAGGATGCGTCGCACGCATCCGCGTCCTCGTACCGCCGTCGCGAGACCCTCGGCAACGCCGGCGAGGTGATCGCCGAACTTCCCCGCACAGCCAGGCCCCCATACTCCCGCCGCGCACGCCTCCCGCACCCCCGCCACGCACGGCTCCCCTGAAAGGACCCAGATGACAACCGCAGTACCGGCCGAGGCGCGGGGCGTTTCCCGTGATCTCGCCGGCCCGATGTCGCACCGGCAGATCCTGGAGGCGCTGTCGGGACTGCTGATCGGCCTGTTCGTGGCGATCCTGGCGGCGACCGTCGTGTCGAACGCACTGCCCACGATCATCGCCGACCTGCACGCGAGCGAGACCACCTACACCTGGGTGATCACCACCGACCTGCTCGCGACCACGATCTCCACTCCCCTGTGGGGCAAGCTCGCCGACCTGGTGAGCAAGAAGGTGCTCGTCCAGCTGAGTCTGATCATCTTCGTGGCCGGCTCGGCCGTCGCCGGGCTCGCGCAGAACCCCGGGATGTTGCTGGGCGCCCGGGTCGTCCAGGGCATCGGCGCCGGCGGCCTCACCGCCCTCACCCAGGTGATCATGGCGGTGATGATCGCGCCGCGCGAGCGCGGCCGCTACTCGGGCTATCTCGGCGCGGTCTTCGCCCTCGCCACCATCGGCGGCCCGCTCATCGGCGGTGTGATCGTGGACACCTCCTGGCTGGGCTGGCGGTGGTGCTTCTACGTGGGCGTGCCGTTCGCCGTGCTCGCGCTGATCGTTCTGCAGAGGACGCTCCGTCTTCCCGTGCTCAAGCGCGAGGTGAAGATCGACTGGACCGGCGCGGTGCTGATCGTGACCTCGGTCTCGCTGCTTCTCATCTGGGTCTCGTTCGCCGGCAACAAGTACGACTGGCTGTCCTGGCAGACCTATGCGATGGTCGGCGGCGCGCTGGTGCTGGCCCTGCTCTTCCTCCTCGTGGAGATGAAGGCCCGCGAGCCGGTCGTGCCGCTGCGTCTGTTCCGCAACCGCACGGTCAGCCTGGCCGTGGTGTCCAGCCTGCTCGTCGGTGTCGCCATGTTCGGCGCGACCACCTTCCTGTCCCAGTACTTCCAGCTCGCGCGTGGTGAGTCGCCCACCAAGGCGGGGATCATGACGCTGCCGCTGATCCTCGGCCTGGCCGTGTCGTCGACCGCGGCCGGGCAGATCATCACCCGCACCGGCCGCTGGAAGATCTTCCTGGTCTCCGGCGGCCTGTTCCTGACCGCCGGGTTCGGGTTCATGGGAACGCTGCGGTTCGACACCAACTACTGGCTGCTGGCCGTCTACATGGTCGCCATCGGCATGGGCGTCGGCCTGACCATGCAGAACCTCGTCCTGGCCGTACAGAACCAGGTGCGGCAGCAGGACCTGGGCGCGGCCAGTTCCGTCGTCGCGTTCTTCCGTACGCTCGGCGGCGCGATCGGCGTCTCGGCTCTCGGCGCCGTGCTGGGTCACCGGATCACCGACTACCTGAACGAAGGCCTGTCCAGGCTGGGCGTGCAGAGCGGGCTGAGCGACGGTTCGGTTCCCCGGCTGTCCGAGCTGCCCGCGCCCATCCGCGCGGTGGTGCAGAGCGCGTACGGCCACGGCGTGGGCGACGTGTTCCTCTACGCGGCCCCGAGCGCGCTGCTTGCACTGGTGGCCATCGTCTTCATCAAGGAGATCCCGCTGCGAAGCTCCGGTTCCGAGCAGCCCGCGGACGTGGAGGCGCCGCCGGCGGAGGTCCCGGCGCCCGGCCGTCACGCGCACCGCGACACGCGGGAGCCGGTGCCGGTGGGCGCCGACGCCCACGGCGGGCGCGACGGTCTGGCCAGGACGGCGGTGGCGGCACAACACGTGGTGTCCGCCTCGGCCGACACCGTCGAGACCAGGGTCGGCAGCGGGATCCGCGGCTTCGTCCGTGGCGCTGACGGCACACCGGTGGCCGACGCCACCCTCACCCTGATCGACGTACGGGGACACCAGCTCGGTCGCGCGGTCACGACGGCCGACGGCGGGTACGGCCTGTGGGCCCCCGGGGGCGGCACGTACGTGCTGATCGCCTCCGCCGGAGAGCACGACCCCCAGGTCGCGACGCTCGTGGTGGGCGACCGTCCACTGGACTTCGACCTGGTGCTCGCGGGCTCGGGCAAGCTGTCCGGCACCGTGCGCGACGCGAACGGCACACCGGTGGCTGAGGCGATGGTCATCCTGACGGACGTCCGCGGCGAGGTGGTCACCACGGCGACGACGGACGCCGACGGCGCGTTCGGCTTCACGGGGGTCGTCGCCGGCGCGTACACCCTCGCGGTCAGCGCCGCCGGGCTCCGTCCGGCCGCGGTGCCGGTCGAGGTCGGTACCGGCATGACCCGGCAGGACGTCGACCTGCTGCCCGGCGCCCACGTGCGCGGCACGGTCCGGGTCAAGGGCGCGGGCGGTCCGCTCGCCGACGCCCGGGTCACGCTGCTCGACGCCACCGGAGACGTCGTCGGCACGGCGACGACCGGTGAGGACGGGCAGTACGCGTTCGCCGACCTCGCGGACGGCCGGTACACCCTGATCGCCACCGGGTACCCGCCCGTTGCGAGCCCTCTCGACCTGTCCGGCCAGGGCGACGACGAGTACGACCTGTGGCTCGGGCACGCGGAATGACGCCGGACTCCCCCGCCGGCAGGGACGGGACGCACCCCGGCCCTCCGGCCTCCGCGTCCGTGCCCGGGGAGCGACGCGGCCTTCGCGCGCGGGTGCGGACGAAGGACGGCTGGCCGATACAGCACGCGGTCGTCACCGTGACCGACCCGTCCGGCCGCCAGGTCGTACGGGCCGGGGCGGACGACGACGGGGCGGTGCTGACCGGCCCGCTCGCACCCGGCGTCTACACCGTCGTCGTCACCGCGGTCGGGTACGCCCCGGCCGCGTCGACGGCGATCGCGACCGCGTCCGGCTCCGCCGAGATGGGCACGCTCGTGCTCACGCGGCTGGGCGGCGCGGGGCTCCCGCCGCCCGGCGTGTGGACCATCGATCCGGCTCACTCCATCGTCGCCGCGACGGCGCAGCACCTCGGCCTGTCCAGCGTGCAGGGACGGTTCGGCCGGTTCTCCGGCCGGATCGACATCGGCGCGACCCCCGAGACGTCCGGCGTGACGGCCGAGATCGACGCCTCGTCGATGGACACGGGCAACGGCACGCGGGACGACCACCTGCGCTCGGCCGACTTCCTCGACGTCGAACGGCACCCGACGATCACCTACTCGAGCACCGGGCTGTCCGCCACGGGTCAGAATCGGTGGACGCTGCACGGTGTGCTGAGGATGAGCGGCGTCGCCCGGCCGGTCGACCTCGATCTGACCTACCTCGGCACCGGCCCCGACCCGTGGGGCGGCCTGCGGGTCGCGTTCCGCGCCTCCACCGAGTTGCGCCGCGAGGACTTCGCGATGAACTACAACCAGGTGGTGCAGGCGGGCATCTCACTGATCGGGGCCACGGTGAAGGTGGAGCTGGACATACAGGCGGTTCAAGGTGAATCGCCCCCTCCGGCATGATCGTCATGCTCGGCCCGGAATCCACACCGGGGGTTCGGACGCAGGAGGTGACGGCACGATGACCGGGACGCACGCGGCGGCCACCGTCGAGGCGCGTGAGGCGTACTGCGAGCTCGAGCACCAGCTCGGCGTCCTGTTCCGCCGATCTCGCGCGCTGTCGGCCGAGATGAGGCGGGACGTCCATCCCGAGCTGGACCCCGGCGCGTACGGGTTGCTGGTCCGCATCGACGAGGCCGCTCCGGCGCGTCCGAGCGACCTGGCCGCCTACTACGGCATCGGCAAGGCCACCATCAGCCGCCAGTTGAAGGCGCTCGAGACTCTCGGGCTGATCGGGCGCACCCCCGACCCGGTCGACGGCCGCGCCCACCTCCTCGAGCTGACCGGCGAGGGCCGGCAGAGGCTCGACCGGGCGCGGAGGGCGCGCCAGGAGCGGTTCCGTGCGTTGCTCGACACCTGGCCGGAGGACGAGGTCCGGCTGCTGGGGGCGATGTTGTCCCGTTTCAACACCCTCACAGAGACCTTCTGAGGCGGCGCGCCCAGGAGCGCGGCACGTCACCTCCCGGGCAGGCCGGCCGTACGCCCCGGGGGGCCGCCGTCCGGGCTCGGCGCGGAGGGCCGGCCCACCGCGCCTTTACCGGATCATGCTCACACTGGTGTCATAGGATCATCACCGGTCGCGCCGGGGCGGTACCCGGTCCATCACCACCTGAGAGATTCAAATGATCTTCATTACAGCGAAGTTCCGCGTGCTGCCCGAGTATGCCGACCAGTGGATCGAGATCACGCGCGACTTCACTCAGGCCACCCGCGACGAGCCGGGTTGCATGTGGTTCGACTGGTCGCGGAGCGTCGAGGACCCCGCTGAGTACGTCCTCGTCGAGGCGTTCCGGGACGGCGACGCCGGGGCCGCGCACGTCCAGTCCGAACACTTCAGGCAGGCGCAGCGCACGCTGCCCGGGCACCTCGCGGAGACTCCCCGGATCGTCAACATGACGGTCCCGCAGGACGACTGGTCCCTTCTGGGCGAGATGGCCGTCCCCGACCGGAGCTGACCTCAGCCGACTCGGGACCTGACGACCCCGGGACCTGACAAGCCTGGGGTCTGACAAGCCTGGGGTCTGACAACCCGGGGTGCGCCGCCCGTCGGCCGCGAGCGCGGACGTAACGTGGAAAGTGGTCCATCCAGCAGGGGCTGGAGGCGGCGATGCGACGGTCGAGCAAGGTGTTCTTCGTGGTGCTCATCGGCTTCGCCGTCATCCTCGTGGCGACCTTCGTCCGCGATGTGTTCGCCTGGGAGAGCTGCGGGGATGACGTCGGGCCGGCGGTGGCCGACACCGAGATGTACGGAGCCCCCTCCGCCGCCGAGTGCTCCATCGTCAGGAATCAGCCCACCGGGTTGACGCCCTTGCCCTGGCTGGGGGCGATGTCAGCGCGGACCGCCGGTTCCGGCCTGCTCGTCGATCACCCCGTCATCTGTGCCGCATGGGCCCTGAAAAGCCTGGAGAGCGTGAAGAGCAGGCCCATGCCGTAGCCGCGGGGCCGGGTCAGGCGGGGCCCGTCACTCCGGAGACCACTCGTCGTCGTAGCCTTCGCGGTGCCGGTAACCCCTGGCGAGCAGGCGGAGAGTGCGGCACGGCACCCCGTGCTTGGTGCCGCAGGTCTTGCATGCCGGGATCTGCATGACCCGCGTGTCCTTCCCGATCCCGGTCACCTGGACGATGCCGTGCTCGTCGAGGACGGCCAGTGCCGCGTCGCAGCGGGCGATCGTGTCGCGAGGGTCCTGCTCCGTGGCCAGCGCGACGGCCTTGTCGGCCTCGATGGTGGCGCGGAGCCACGAACCCAGAACGCTCATCCTGCTCGCCTCCTCCTGTCCGACGACGTGCACGATCGGTCAGGGGCCTCCATCCCTCACGCTAGTCCGGCCGGCCGGAGTACGGCAGGGCGGCCTCGGCAGCTGACATGAGAAAGCCTGGCCATCTTGTGGATGACCAGGCTTTCGGCCCGCCCGACAGGGGAGGGACGCCGCCGGTGAGCGGGGCCGTGATCACGCGCCCCGCTCACCGGCGGCTTCGGTTGATCAGTTCGAGCCGGTGACCGTGAAGGGCAACTCCACCCGGGCCGCCGAACCGGAGCCGGCCAGCGTGATGCCGGTCGAACCCGGCTTGGCCGTACCCGGAACGCTGACGGTCTGTCCGGTGACGATGCCGTCCCCGTTCGCGTGGACGGTGGTGGCGGACAGGCCGTCACCGAAGGTGATCGTGATCGCCTCACCCGGGGCGAACCCGTTGGCGTCGATCACGATCGCCGTACCGCGAGGCCCGGAGGTCGCGGAGGCGAGCGCCTCCGGCCGGTACACCGGTGCCACGGGCTCCTCGGTCACCTGCACGGTCGCCGTCGCCGGCGTCTGCGAGGACGCCCCGGCGGCGGTGACGGCGTACAGGCCGGGCTCGGCGTCACCGGACGCCTCGACCGACGCGTGCACCGCTCCCGTGGCGGAGGCCGCGACCGTCAGGCTCCGCACCGGGCTGGTGCCGAGCTTCACGGTCACCTGCTCGCCGGCGGCGAACCCGCTGCCGTCGACGGTGATCGGGTCACCGGCGAGGGCCGAGGGCGTCACCGCGATCGACGGCTGACGTCCGGACCGCGCCACGGTCACGGTGAACGACTCGGTCCTGCTGGACCGCGTGTCCCACGTGGTGACGTGCACCGTGTAGGTGCCCTCCTGCGCGTAGGTGTGCCGTGCGCCGATCTTGCCGGACGCGTCCACTGCCGCGTCGTCGGGAACCGTGCCGTCGCCCCACTGGACGCGTGCGTGGTAGCCCTCCGAGCCGGTGACGCCGCCGGCGACCGTACCGAGATCCGCGGTGAAGACCTGCCCCGCGGTGGCCTTCTGGGCCTGGGGCGCGGTGGTCTCCAGCACGGGAGCCGGCGTGCCGTCGTCGGCGACGGCGAACACGTGGATCCTGCCCGCCGACCCCGGGTCGCCGGTCTGCGCCGGCAGGGTCACGGAGACCAGCTTCTTGCCCGCCGGGACCTGGTACGGCGCGGTGGCGAACAGGAACGGCTGCGCGCTGTCCCTGCTCGTGCCGTACAGCCGGTACGCCGCCTTGGCGACGACGATGTTGCCGTACGACGGGGTGCCGTTCGCGTTGCCGCCCAGCGTCCAGTCGCTCATCTGGATCGGGAGGGAGGCGGTGCTGCCGTCGCTGAACGTCGCGATGGCGGTGGTGCTCTGGTTGCCCTGAGTGCCCGCGCCGATGAACGAGATGCTCTTCGCGTCGTCCGGCAGGTCCAGCACGATCGTCTTGCCGTTGCCGGTCGCGTCGTCCGCCTGACCCGCCGGGATCTCCGGCAGCGTGAAGTGCAGCGCCGTGCCGGGCACGTCGTGCCGCTCGCCCTGGGTCACGCCCGCCTCCGCGAGAGCGGCACGGGAGTACGCCCACGACTTGGCGTCGCAGTTGGCCGCGACGACACCCTGGTCGCCGATGCACACGGTGTCGAAGGCCGCGGTCAGGCCGGAGGCCGGCGCGTAGGCCACCTCGACCCCTGCCGTGTCCGAGCCCTGCCCGTCGCCGTCGGTCACCGTGACGCCGGCCTGGTAGTAACCCGGCGTGGCGTAGGTGTGCGAGCCGCCGACGCTGTAGACGCCCCGCGAGCTCAGGGTCACGGTGCCCGGGGTGGCCGGCGTGCCGTCGCCCCAGTCGATCGTGGCCTGGTAGCCGCTCGCGTCGCCACCGGTGACGGTGGCCAGCGGCGCCGACACCGCGGCGCCGGACCGCGCCTGGACGCCGCTCACGCCGGTCACCACGATGTCGTCGCCGGTGAGTTGGACGTCGCCGCCGGAGAGCAACTCGATCTCGGACAGGTTCGTCTGCGCGGCGCCGACGGACTTGGTCACGACCAGGCGGAACTGGGTGAACCGCCCCGGGTGGTCGATCTTGAAGGACCGGGTCTGGTTCCGCCACGGGAAGACCTCTCCCTTACGGGAGTCGACGGTGGTCCAGGTGATCCCGTTCTTGGAACCCTGCAGACGCCAGTCGGCCGGGTCGCCCGCGTTCGCCCCCGAGGTGAGGGTGTAGTACGTCGGCTTCTGCCTGCCTCCGCGGTAGGTCCAGTTCACCTGCGGCGTGCCGGAGGTGAAGGTCATCTGCGTGGTCGACGTGTCGTCGAACAGCTTCGACGCGTCCTGCCCGCCGGTCGCGGTCGCGGTGCCGAGACCCGGGCCGGTGGTGTCCTGGAACGGCTTGGGCGCCTCGTCGCCCTTGGTCAGCGACGGCGGGGCGTCGTGCTTGCCGGTGCCCCAGGACGACGGCTTGGAGCCCATCTGGAAGTCGATCCTGCCGCCGTGGGCGAGCTCGGACGAGTCGATGGACACCGAGTGCTGCGTCCTGCCGTTGACCTTCACGCCCTGCACGTAGACGTTCTTCGTGCTGTTGTCCGGCGCGTTGACCACGATGTCGCCGGTCTTGCGGTGAACGGTCATCTGGGTGAACTGCGGCGAGCCGATGGCCCAGTTGGACGAGCCGGCCTGCAGCGGGTAGATGCCGAGCGAGCTGAGGACGTACCACGACGACATCTCGCCGTTGTCCTCGTCGCCCAGGTAGCCCTGGCCGATCTCGCCGCCGACGTAGAGGCGCTGGAGGATCTCCCGCACGATGGCCTGCGTCTTCGACGGAGCCCCGGCGTAGTCGTACATGTACGGGATGTGGTGCGAGGGCTGGTTGCTCATGCCGAGCTGGCCCAGACGCACCGCACGCGCTTCGAGCATCTCGTGGATGAGGGTGCCGTACCCGCCGAAACGGTCGGCGTTCTCCGGGGTGGCGAAGAACTGGTCGAGCTTGTCCCGCAGGGCCTTCTGCCCGCCGAACAGGTTGGCCAGGCCCTGGCCGTCCTGCTGCGCGGTGAACGCGAAGTTCCAGCCGTTGGTCTCGGTGTAGACGCCGCCCCAGTCGAGCGGGTCGCCGGTCAGGAAGTTGCCGGCGGCGTCACGGCCGCGGAAGAACTTCGTCTTGGTGTCGAAGAGGTTGACGTAGTTGCGAGCCCGCTCGAGGAAGTACTCCGACTCCTCCTTGAGCCTGGCGCGCTCCGACTTCGGCGTCGCCGGGTCCTTGGCCAGGGCCGCGCCCATGTTGCCGATGCCGTAGTCGTTGATGAAGCCTTCGAGCGCCCACGACACCGACTCGCCGGTGGAGGTCGGCGTGTAGCCCAGGAACAGCGACGTCTCGATGCCCTTGCGGCCGACCTCGCTGCGCCCGGAGGCCACGGTCGCGTCCTTGACCGCGGAGTCGTACGCGGCGAGGGGGTCGGGCAGCTTGACGCCGTTGAGGTAGGCCTCGGCCAGTGCGACGTTCGCGCTGGTGCCTGTCATCAGGTCGGCGTAGCCGGGGGACGACCAGCGGGCGACCCAGCCGCCGTCACGGTACTGCTGGACGAACCCGTCGGCGATCTTGGCCGCGACGTCCGGGTACAGCAGCGAGTACGCGGGCCACACCGTGCGGTAGGTGTCCCAGAACCCGTTGTTGACGTAGATCTGCCCGTCGACGATCTTCGCGCCGGTCTGCGTCGCGGTCGACGTGCCGGTCGGCGCCGAGACCGGGCTGGCGTACTGCCAGTGCGGCTTGGCGGCGGTGCCGGTGTTCTCCGACTGCGAGTTCGGATAGAGGTTCAGCCGGTACAGGTTCGAGTACAGCGTCACCTGCTGCGTCTCGTTCGCGCCCCGGACCTCGATCCGGCCGAGGCGGTCCTGCCAGGCGGCGGTGGCGGCGGCGTGGATCTGGTCGAAGCTCTTGCCGGTGACCTCGAAGTCGAGGTTCCTGTGCGCCTGGTCGACCGAGATGAACGACGTCGCGATGCGCAGCGTCACCCCCCGCGTCGCGGAGAGGTCGAAGGTCGCGGACGTGGCGGAGGTCGCCGTCGGCGCCCGGTCGAAGGTGCCCGACACGAACATCCGGCTGCGCCCGGCAGACAGGCCGCTTCCGTTGTCGACCCAGCCGGTGAACGTGCCGTCCGAGCCGATGGTGAACGTGCCGTTGTAGAAGACGAGGCTTCCGGTGGCCTGCCCGGACGGGAAGGTGAACTGCATGATGCCACCGTGGTCGGTGGGCGACATCTGCGCGTTCAGGCCGTTCTGCAGCGTGACCGAGTAGAAGTCCGGCCGTGCGATCTCGTCGTTGTGGCTGAAGGCGACCGCGCGACCGGCGGGCTGGCCGGTGAGCGGACCGCCCGCGAGCACGGGCATGACCGACATCTGGTTGCGGTCACCCATCCACGGGCTGGGCTCGTGCGAGATCTCCAGTCCCTGCAGCATGGGCAGGTTGGCCGCGTTGTTGGCCCGCTGGTAGTCGTACTCCCAGTTGTTGGACGCGGCGTTGGTGACCGGCGTGAAGAAGTTGAAGCCGTTGGGCACCGCCGCGAGCGGCAGGTTGTTGCCGCGGGAGAACCCGCCCGTCGCGTTGGTGCCGCGCCGGGTGTCGACGTAGTTGGTCAGGCGGGAGCCGTCGATCGGCGCGGGAACGCCGGTCACGGCGATGTCGTCGAGCCAGCCCTGGAAGCGGGTCGAGTCCGTCGCCTGGGGGTCGTCGTAGGCGAGCAGGATGCGGTCGATCGTCTTGCCGTTCGCGACGGCACCGATCTCGGACTGCACCGCGTTCCACTCGTCGGTCAACAGCACCTTCGCCGCGCCCTGCCCAGAGGCCGTGAGCGGGTAGCCGTGCTGGTCGAGGGGGGAACGGCCGCTCAGGTAGCTGCCGTCGGTGAAGTGCAGGTCGACGGCCACGTAGGTGGACGGGTAACGCGGGTCGTCGGCGGTGAACTCGGGGAAGACCTTGTAGGACAGCCGGGTCTTCGGTCCGACCGGGATGTTGACGTCGTACAGCTTGTTGGTCGCGTACGCGCGACCGCCGGCCTGGGCGTAGCCCGCGTACCGCACGGCGGTCACTCCGGTGAATCCGGCACCGGGCTTCATGTTGGCGCCGTCGACGGGACCGGGACCGGCGACGCTGACCATCGGGGTGGCCGGCCGCACGACGTCGGAGCCGTCGCTGATGTTCCAGTCGGCGAGCTGGATGATCGAGTCACCGGAGTTCGCGGTGACGTTCAGCCGGTAGTAGGTGTAGGCGGTCGTGTTGGTGAAGCTGTAGGTGTTGGTGGCGAACCGCCCGCTGAAGCTCACCCCCGTCCGGCTGTCCAGGTCGGTCCACTCGCTGCCGTCGTTCGACCCCTGGACGGCGAAGTCCCTGGGGTCGCGGCCCGGCGCGTCGTTCGCGGAGGTCAGCGCGTACTTCTTCACCACGACGGGCTGGTTCATCCGGTAGGTGACCCAGCCGGTACGGCTGAACGCCAGCCACTTGGTCGACGAGTCGTCGTCCTTGAGGTTCGCGGCGACCTCGCCGGGCGGGTTCTCCGCGCTCGCGGTCACCGCGCCGACCTGGGCGAGCACGCTTCCCGGCAGTCCGGGGTTGGAGCCGCTCAGGTTCACCTGGACGGGCTTGCCGTTCGCGGTCTCGACGGTGCTCGCCGCGGGTTGCGGGTCGGCCGCCTCGAACGAGGAGCTGAAGTCGCCGGGAGTCGCCGCGGCGCTCGCGGCGGGCCCGCCGACGAGCATCCACACCGGCAGCGACAGCGCGGTGGCCGCCGCTATCCGCCGGAGGGACAGCAGGCGGGCGATGGGGGAATGGGGCATGTACGGGGGCCTTTCGACTCGATGGGGGTCGAGAGCGTCGAATGTCGGGGATGAAGACCCTGGTCGCCGTGGTCAGCGCTCGCCAAGCGCACCCGGCTGGAGATCGCGGCTAGCCTGATCCCTCTTAGACAACGTTGTCAAGAGCGATCCCTTAACCTCGCGGAAACAGCCCGTTCGGTTCCCGGGCTCGGCGGGTCAGGTGAGCGAGGCGACGCCGCGACCGGCGTACGCCTCCGGGGCCAGCACCAACGCGGCGGCGCCGACCAGGCCGGCGGCGTTGCCGAGGCTCGCCGTCGCCACCGTCAGCTGCCGCAGGAAGGCCAGGCGGCCGTGTTCGGCGATGGCCGCACGCAGGGGCGGGAAGAGCAGGTCGTGGGCGGCCGCGACACCACCGCCGATCACCACCCGGGACAGGTCGCAGATGGCGGCGGTGGAGACGATGCCCGCCGCGAGGGAACGGCCGGAGCGCTGGAACGCCTCGTTGGCGTGCGGGTCTCCGGCTCGGGCCGCGTCCGCGAGGTCCACCCCGGTCGGCGCGGGCACGGGTGCCTGCCACCCGGACTTCAGCGCCCACGTGACCATGCTCGGGCCGCTGCTCATCGCCTCGACGCAGCCGCGACCTCCGCACGGGCAGGGGACGCCGTCGTGGTCGACGACCATGTGGCCGATGTGCCCGGCGTTGCCGGTCGGGCCCGCCACCAGACGGCCGGCCTGGATCAGGCCGCCGCCGACGCCGGTGGACACGACGATGGCCAGCAGGTCGTCCACGCCCTGTCCGGCGCCGCGCCAGTGCTCCCCCACCGCGGCGCAACTGCCGTCACCGGCCAGGCGGACCGGCACCCCGGGAACCAGTTCGGCGAGACGCTCCAGGAGCGGGAAACGGCGCCAGGCCGGGATGTTGACCGGGCTGATCGAGCCCTCAGGCAGGTGGATCGGGCCGGCCGAGCCCACACCGACTCCGGCCACCCGCCCCGCGCCGGCCGCGGCCCGCAGGTCGGCGACGAGTCCGGCCACCGGCCGCCAGACCTCCTCGGGGTCCGGAGAACCGGCGGTCGGCACCACCCGGCGTTCGGCGACGGTCCCATCGGCGGCGACCAGGGCGGCCGCGACCTTGGTTCCGCCGATGTCGACGGCGAGGGCGAAGTCGGACATGCTACTCCTATTGCTCGGACAACGTTGTCACAATAGCGGTCGGTCTGCCGGTATGGTTCGTCGCATGGCTAGCGACGTCGGACGTACGAAGCGGCCCACGATGGTGGATGTGGCGACCCGGGCCGGTGTCAGCCTGAAGACCGTTTCGCGGGTCGTGAACAACGTGCCGCACGTCCAGCCCGAACTGGTCGAACGGGTTCTCGCCGCCGTGGCCGAGCTCGGCTTCCGCCGCAACCCCTCCGCCAGCTCGCTGCGCTCCGGGCAGGCGACCGCCACGATCGGGCTGCTGATCGAGGAGATAGCCAACCCCTTCTACGCCATGATCGCGGGAGCGGCGGCCGAGGTCGCCCGGCAGCACGACACGATGCTCATCATCGCCAGCTCCGAGGAGGATCCGGCGCGCGAGCGGCAGCTGCTGCGGGACATGTGCGCCCGCCGCGTCGACGGGCTGCTCGTGGTGCCCGCCGGCGACGATCACTCGTTTCTGCGCGCCGAGGTGGAGCTCGGCACCCCCATGGTCTTCCTCGACCGGCCGGCCGGCGGACTGCTCGCCGACACGGTGCTGCTCGACAACCGCGGGGGCGCGCGGGCCGGGGTGCGCAGGCTGGTCGAGGCGGGCCATCGCAGGATCGGCGTCCTGCTCGACTCGCTCAGCGTCTACACGATGCGCGAACGGCTCGACGGCGCACAGGACGCGCTGGCCCCGGCGGGCGTGCCGTACGACACCCGGCTGGTCCGCGACGGCGTCCGCGATCCGGCGGAGGCCGCCCGGGTCGTGTCGGAGATGCTCGACCGGCCCGATCCCCCGACCGCGTTCTTCAGCCTGAACAACCGGATCACCCTCGGGGTGATCGAGGAGTTGCACCGGCGCGGCAGCGACGCCGCGGTGCTCGGGTTCGACGACTTCGACGTGGCCCGGCTGGTGCCGCATCCGCTGACGGTCATCGCCTACGACGCCCGCGAGCTGGCCAGAACCGCAACCGAGTTGTTGTTCCGCCGCATCGGAGGGGACCGGTCCTGGCCGCGCACGGTGGTGCTCCCCACCGAACTGATCGCGCGGGGCGCCGCGCCGCGGCGGGCCGGCCACGCGCCCTGATCGTCTCCGCGACCCCGATCCGCCCGCCGTACGGCACGGGCCGCACCGGCCCATGCCGTGACCGGGCCGGCGGATCGCACGAGGTGAGAAGCCCAGAAAGACGGGGGCGCGTCACGAAATGGCCACATTGGAACGGGCCGAGTTGACACGCCCGTAACGCGGGTGGAGTCTCTACCCGCTGCCTGCCTGACAACGATGTCACGCCCGATAGGAGGGAACCAAGATCGATATGATTGCCGACCTCTCCTCCCCCGGCGACATGTCCCGTCAGGAACTCACCGCAAGCACGGATACGCCCACCGGTCGGCATCTGGGTGAAATCCCCCAGTACGATCGCTTTCGGCGGCCGTCGTCACCCCCCGCCCATGACGAGGCGGCCGTGCATCGCCGGCAGTCCGTCGCGGCCTGCGGCCGCATGCGACTGCGGGACCGACACAAGTCGATCATCCCCAGATCAGGCGAACTGTCCGAGAAATAAGCGAGTGGGGTTCCAGTGACCCCCTTCGTCTTCGAAATCGTTCAGGCAGCACAAGAAAGTCGCCTGAACAGACGACGACCCCGGAGGCAACAATGTCAGAGGAGACGTGGCGCGGCCCCCTGCAGCCGGACGCGCGCGGATCCCTCCGGCGGCCCAGGGACGGCGATCCCGCCGTCCCGCAGCCGTACGCGGCGCAGGCCCGGAACGGGGTGAGCCGGCCATGAGCGACGCACCCGTCCTGCTGGAGATGCGTTCGATCACCAAGGAGTTCCCCGGGGTCAAGGCCCTGTCCGACGTCAACCTGGTGGTGCGGTCCGGCGAGATCCACGCGATCGCCGGGGAGAACGGCGCCGGCAAGTCCACCCTGATGAAGGTGCTCAGCGGGGTCTACCCGTACGGCACCTACTCCGGCGAGATCCTCTACCGGGGCACGGAGAGCCGGTTCTCCGACATCCGGGCCAGCGAGCACGCGGGCATCGTGATCATCCACCAGGAACTCGCTCTGGTGCCCGGCATGTCCATCACCGAGAACATCTTCCTCGGCAACGAGCCGGGCCGCGGCGGCGTGATCGACTGGAAGATCGCCAACCGCCGTGCCATCGAGCTGATGGCCCAGGTCGGCCTGGAAGAGGACCCGGACACGCTGATCAAGGACATCGGCGTGGGCAAGCAGCAGCTCGTGGAGATCGCGAAGGCGTTCGCCAAGGACGTGAAGCTGCTCATCCTCGACGAGCCCACCGCCGCCCTGAACGAGGCCGACTCCCAGCACCTGCTCGAACTGCTGCGCGGCTTCAAGCGGCAGGGGATCACCTCGATCATCATCTCGCACAAGCTCAACGAGATCGCGCAGGTCGCCGACTCCATCACCATCCTCCGGGACGGACGGACGATCGAGACCCTCGACATCAAGGCGGACGGTGTCGACGAGGACCGCATCGTGCGGGGCATGGTCGGCCGGGAGCTGCACAGCCGGTTCCCCGACCACACGCCCAACATCGGCGAGGTCTTCTTCGAGGTGCGCGACTGGACGGTGCGGCACCCGATCTCGGCCGAGCGCCTGGTGGCCAAGCACTCCAGCTTCACCGTGCGCCGCGGCGAGATCGTCGGGTTCGCCGGCCTGATGGGCGCCGGGCGTACCGAGCTGGCGATGAGCCTGTTCGGCCGCTCGTACGGCACCTACGTCTCCGGGCAGATCTTCAAGGACGGCAAGGAGATCGTGTTGAAGTCCGTGTCGGACGCCATCGATCACGGCCTGGCGTACGTCAGCGAGGACCGCAAGGCGATCGGCCTGAACCTGCTCGACGACATCAAGACCTCCATGGTGTCGGCCAAGCTGTCCAAGATCTCCAACCACGGCGTGGTCGACCAGGTGCGGGAGTACCAGGCGGCCGAAAGCTACCGGAAGAGCCTGCGCGTCAAGGCCCCCACCGTCGACGAGGGGGTCACCAAGCTCTCGGGCGGCAACCAGCAGAAGGTCGTGCTGGCCAAGTGGATGTTCACCGACCCCGACCTGCTGATCCTCGACGAGCCGACCCGCGGCATCGACGTCGGCGCCAAGTACGAGATCTACGGCATCATCCAGCGGCTGGCCGACCAGGGGAAGGGCGTCATCGTCATCTCCTCGGAGCTGCCCGAGCTGATCGGCCTGTGTGACCGGATCTACACGGTGTTCGAGGGGACCATCACCGGCGACATCCTCAGGAAGGACGCCGACCCCGAACTCCTGATGAAGCAGATGACCTCAGTGAAGAAGGCACAACGATCATGAGCCGCGTGAAAGAACTCCAGAAGTCCCTGTTCGGAGGAACCACCTCCAACGCCCGGCAGTTCGGGATGATCTTCACGCTGGTCGCGATCGTCCTGCTGTTCGAGATCCTGACCGACGGCCTGACCCTGAGCCCCGGCAACCTCATCTCGCTGGTCAGCCAGTACTCCTACATCCTGATCCTGGCCATCGGCATGCTGATGGTCATCGTCGCCGGCCACATCGACCTGTCCGTCGGCTCGGTCGCCGCTTTCGTCGGCATCGTGGTCGCGAACATCATGCAGGACTACTCCATACCGTGGTTCCTGGCCATCATCATCGGCCTTGGAGTGGGCGCCCTCATCGGCGCCTGGCAGGGCTTCTGGGTGGCGTACGTCGGCGTGCCCGCGTTCATCGTCACCCTGGCCGGCATGATGCTGTTCCGCGGCGGCAACCAGTACATCGGCAACGCCGACACCATCCCCGTGCCCGAGGGGTTCAGGAACATCGGCGCAGGCTTCCTGCCTGAGGTCGGCCCGAACACCGGCTACAACAACCTCACCCTCCTGCTCGGCCTGGTGCTCTGCGTGGCCGTCGTGATCCGCGAGTGGCGGGGCCGCCGGACCCGGCAGGAGATGCAGGCCGACGTCGCCCCGATGTGGATCTCCGCGATCCGGGTCGTCATCCCGATCGTCGTGATCGTCTTCGCGACCCTGCAGTTCGCCGGCGGCCGGGTCGGGACCAGCTTCCCGATCTCCGGAATCATCCTCGGCGTCCTGGTCGTGATCTACGCGTTCGTCACCCGCAACACGGCGGGCGGCCGCCACATCTACGCGGTCGGCGGCAACGCCAGGGCCGCCGAGCTGTCCGGCGTCAAGCTCAAGCGGGTCAACTTCCTGGTGATGATGAACATGTCGGTCCTGGCGGCGCTGGCCGGCATGATCTTCGTCGCCCGTTCGGCCGCCTCCGGGCCGCAGGACGGCATCGGCTGGGAGCTGGACGCGATCGCCGCCGTCTTCGTCGGCGGCGCGGCCGTCTCCGGCGGCCTCGGCACGATCAGCGGGTCGATCGTCGGTGGTCTCGTCATGGCCGTGCTCAACAACGGCCTGCAGTTGATGGGCGTGGGCTCCGACCGCGTGCAGATCATCAAGGGTGTGGTCCTGCTGCTGGCCGTCGCGCTCGACGCCTACAACAAGAAGCAGGGACGCTTCTCCGTCATCGATTCACTGATGCGCCCGTTCCGAAGGGACGCGGCTCCCAGCCCCGCGTCCCCCGTGGAGGCGGGCCAGGAACACGGCAAGAGTCCGGTGGCCGGCTGACCCGGCCAACCGTTCAGCGGGCGGGCGGAAAGACTCCGTCTCGTCCTATTTCGAAGAAGGGCACCTCATAATGCGCAATATCCTCGTCCGGGGTGTGGCGGCCGGCGCAATCGCGCTGCTGTCGCTTGCCGCTTGCTCGTCCGAGCGTGAGGGCGGCGACGCCACCGCCACCTCCGGCTCGACCGAGGCCGCCAAGGGCTTCCCCGCCAACTCTCTGATCGGTGTCGCCCTCCCGGCGAAGACCTCGGAGAACTGGGTCCTGGCCGGTGACCTGTTCACCAACGGCCTGAAGGAGGCCGGCTTCCAGGCGGACGTCCAGTACGCGGGCTCCTCCACCACCGTCGCCGACCAGCAGGCGCAGATCTCGGCCATGGTCACCAAGGGCGCCAAGGTGATCGTCATCGGTGCGACCGACGCCGCTCAGCTGAGCACCCAGGTCGAGGCCGCCAAGCAGGCCGGCGCGACGGTCATCGCCTACGACCGGCTCATCAAGAACACCCAGGGTGTCGACTACTACGTCGCGTACGACAACTTCAAGGTCGGCGAGCTCCAGGGCCAGGCCCTGCTCGACGGCATGGCGAAGAAGAAGCCGACCGGCCCGTACACCGTCGAGCTGTTCTCCGGCTCGCAGGACGACAACAACTCGGCGGTCTTCTTCGACGGCGCGATGAGCGTTCTGAAGCCGAAGATCGACTCGGGTGACGTCGTGGTCGGCTCCGGCCAGACCGACATCAAGCAGACGGCCACCGACGGCTGGAAGGCCGAGAACGCCCAGCGTCGGATGGACTCGCTGCTGACCTCCACCTACAACGGTGACAAGACCCTGGACGGCGTGCTCTCCCCGAACGACACGCTGGCCCGCGCCATCATCACCTCGGTCAAGGGCGCCGGCAAGCCGCTGCCCATCGTGACCGGCCAGGACTCCGAGGTCGAGTCGGTCAAGTCGATCGTCGCCGGCGAGCAGTACTCGACGATCAACAAGGACACCCGCAACCTGGTCGCGCAGACCATCCAGATGGTCAAGGACCTGCAGGCCGGCAAGACCCCCGAGGTCAACGACACCAAGTCGTACAACAACGGCGTGAAGGTCGTCCCGTCCTTCCTGCTGCCCCCGATGATCGTGACCAAGGACAACGTCGTCGAGGCGTACGCCAACGACCCCAACCTGGCCCCGCTCACCAAGTAGTGGCAACCGCAGTCAGGTAGGAACCGTGGGTCCCCGGAAACGGGGACCCACGTTCGTTTGTCAGGCGAGTTGCCGCCCGATCGGAACAGGGGACCTTCCCGTGGCCGCGATTTCATCAAGGGCGCCTCAGGCACGGCGAGAGCTCGGTGCGTCCACGATGCCGACGATCGCCGCCCCGAGCCAGGAGGAGGTCCGCCGCCGGAACCTGGGCGCGCTGCTCAGGTACGTGCACATCCACGGCGCCACCTCCCGGGCCGAGCTGACCGACCGGCTCGGGCTCAACCGCAGCACCATCGGCGCCCTCACCGCCGACCTGGCCGCCGCCGGGCTCATCAGTGAGGAGACCCCCCGTAAGACCGGCCGGGCCGGCCGGCCGTCCCTGGTCGTGCGGCCCCGGACGTCCCGGGTCTACGCGTACGCGCTGAGCATCGAGGTCGACCGCCTGCGGGCCGCGCGGGTGGGCCTCGGCGGGAAGGTCCTGGACAGCCGTGCCGCGGACCGCCCGCGTGGGATGCAGATCCTCGACACCATCGGCCCGCTGACCGATCTCGTGCGCGACATGCGGCGGGCCGTACCCGCCGGCTCCTCCTGCGTCGGCGGCGGAGTCTCCGTCACCGGCACCGTGCGCGGCGCGGACGGCACGGTGCGGATCGGCTCGCCCGTCGGCCGGGTGGCCGACCCGGTCGGCGAGGCCCTCGGTACCGAGCTCGGCCACGACCACGCCATCGCCATCGCGAACGCGGCCGACGTCGGCGCCCTCGGCGAGCACGCCCGCGGCTCGGCGGCGCCCTTCGACGACGTCATCTACCTCCACGGCGACGTGGGCATCGGCAGCGGCATCATCGCCGGAGGCCGTCCGGTGACCGGGCACGGCGGCCACGGCGGAGAGGCCGGCCACATGGTCGTCAACCCGCACGGCCGCGCCTGCGGCTGCGGTTCCCGGGGCTGCTGGGAGACGGAGATCGGGGAGCAGGCGCTGCTCCAGCGAGCCGGGCAGGCCGACGCCACCGGGCGCGACGCCGTCATCGCCGTCATCGATGCGGCGGGACGCGGCGACCAGGAGGCCGGCGCCGCCATCCGGCACGTCGCGGACTGGCTCGGGTTCGGCGTGGTCAACCTGGTGAACATCTTCAATCCGAACGTCGTGGTGTTCGGCGGCACGCTCCGCGAGCTGTACCTCGCGGGCTCCGCCCAGGTGCACAGCCGGCTGAGCAGCATGGCGCTGCCCGGCAGGGAACACGTCCGGCTGCGCACCCCGCTGCTCGGCGACGACGCTCCCCTGATGGGCGCCGCCGAGCTCGCCTTCGAGCGGCTGCTGGAAGACCCCCTCGTCGCCGCCGGCTGAGGTGCGACGGCGCGCTTCCTTTCGTCCCCCGCCGCAGACCGCAGGTCAGAGCGTTTGCTGTCTCGCGGGATCTGCCACACTCGACCGGTACCGGTACATTTCGGGCATGGAGATTCCCGATCTTGCCGATCTGATCTGGCTCTTCGAAGACGAGCCGACTCAGTATGAGGATCTCGATTGGCCCGTCGGTCTGCATTCCTTCCGCCTCAGGCGTGGGGCGACAGAGGTCCTCTTCTCGATCGACCCCTTTGCGGGCGAGGCATTCGTCAGCCTGTTCGTCGACGGCGAGGAGGTCGCGATGCTGGGGAATCTGCGGAGGCTGGGGCGGTTGTCGATCGACCGCGGAGCGGACGCGGAAGGGCTCGTCCTGTGGTTCGCGGACGAGAGCCAGGAGCCGATCCGGATCCGGACGAAGCCCTCCATTCACGTGACGTGGTGCTGAAGGCGCCCGGTGTGTGGTGACCGAGAGGCCGTTGAGTGGAAACCGGACGGCGAACTTATCGCGATTTAGATGCAAGTACGAATTATTGGCAGAAAGGTCCGTCGCCCGTTAGTGTGATCTCGTGACCGCAGACTTCACCGTGTTCCCTGCTCAGCCTGGCGACGGAGATGTGGTGGGCGAGATCCACGCGGAGTCGTGGAAGGCCGCCTACGCGGGCTTCTTCTCCCCCGAGTTCTTCGCGGAGGCGGTGAGACAGCGCCGCGGCAAGTGGCACGACGTACTCGCCCGGGGCGAGGCGACCGCCGTACTGGCCGCGCGGGGCGACCGGCCGCTGGCCTTCTCCTACTTCGGCTCCTCGCCGGCCCGGCCGGGGTCCGCGGAGATCTTCGGCTTCTACGGGCACCCGGACGGCTGGGGCAGCGGGATCGCAGGCGTCCTGATGGCCGCGTCGCTGGACATGATGCGCGCGAGCGGCGTCAGGCGGGTCCATCTGTGGACGCTGCGTGACACGCCTCAGTCGCGCCGCTTCTACGCCAAGAGCGGCTTCACGGAGTCAGGCGCGGTCCGCGGCCACGACTTCGGTGACGGCAACCCGATCGACCAGGTGGAGTACGCGCTGGTCCTCGGCTGACGGCGCCCGTTCCGCGTCGGACGGCGCCGAGGCCTTGTCACGGCGTCGCCAGTGCTTCGGTCGGGGACAGCCGGGCTGCGCGGATCGCCGGGTAGAGCCCGGCGACGCCGCCGATGAACACGGTGGCACCGAGGGCACCTGCCGTCGCCCACACCGGCACGACTGACGGCCAGCTCTGGTGGGCGGCGTATCCGGTGGTGACGGCGATGCCCAGCAGTACCCCGCCCACCCCACCGAGCATCGACAGCAGCAGAGACTCCGCGAGGAACTGCACCCGAATCTGCCCTCGGGTGGCGCCGAGCGAACGGCGTAGCCCGATCTCGGCCCGGCGCTCCAAGACCGAGATCACCATCGTGTTGGCCACTCCGATGCCGCCCACCAGCAGCGCTACCGCGCCCAGTCCGAGCAGCAAGCCGTTCAGGGTGGCATCGGCGGCTCGGCGCGCGGCCAGGACGTCCGAGGGACGGGACACCTGGACATCGCCAGGTGACTCCGGGTTGGCGGTGGCGGCCGAGACTGCGCGTACGGCCTCGACCTGACTGTCCTGCGACCGGGTGTAGACGGTCGTCGCCCGCCCGTCGAAGCGGAACGCATCGGCGGCGATCTTCCAGCCGATCAGGACGGCCGAGTCCAACTCGGGCGCGAGTGCGGCCTCGTCGAGCACGCCGATCACGGTGAACCGTTCGCCGCCGACCAGGATCTCCGCTTGCAGGCTGGGCCGGCCGATGCCGAGCCTCTTCGCCGCCGACGCGCCTAGCACCGCAACCGGGTACCGGCCGGTGACACCGTTCAACCAGGCGCCGCTGCGCAGGGTCGCGCCGACGGTCTGCGGCAGGCTCACCCGGGCCGCCAGCACGGACAGCCCGTTGGTCTCCACCTTGGGGATCCTGTCCGAGCGATACACCTTGGCGTTGTGGATCGCCCCGATCGCCGAGACGGCGGTGACCGGGCCGATCCGCGCGATCATCGCCTCGGCCTCGGCGGGCAACTGCGCGTCCTGGCCCCCGATGGTCTGTCCGGGGGAGACGGTGAGCAGGTTCGTGCCGAACGCGGCGAGCTGACGGTCCAGCTCCGCGCGAGAGGAGGACGAGATGCCCACGACCGCGACCATCGCGGCGATGCCGATCGCGATGCCAAGCGCGGAGAGCAGCGCCCGGGTCGGCCGGGTGCGCAGGCCCGCCGCGCCGACCCGGACCACGTCACGCGGGGCCATGCGGGCGGGCGAGAGCCGGGGCGGGCCCTGGTGCGCGGTCATCATTGGGTCACCCCGGCCACCTGCGGCGTGATCACGCTGTCGCCGACCACCCGGCCGTCACGCATGAGCACCTGCCGGTCGAGCTCCACTGCGACCTCCCGGTCATGGGTGATGACTACCACCGTGGTACCGGCGGCGTTGAGCTCCCGCAGCACGGAGATGACGCCCTCGCCCGAGGTGGAGTCGAGGTTGCCGGTCGGCTCGTCGGCGAGCAGCAGCGCGGGACCGCCGATCACCGCCCGGGCGATCGCGACCCGCTGCTTCTCGCCGCCGGACAGCTCGTGCGGCTCGTGGTCGAGCCGGTGCCCGAGTCCGACCCGCTCCAGTGTCGCCTCGGCCCGCCGCCGCCGCTCGCTCAGTCCGACCCCGGCGTAGAGCAGGCCGTCGGCCACGTTGTCCAGCGCCGGTAGGCCGGTGGCCAGGTGGAACTGCTGGAACACGAAGCCGATCCGGCTCGCGCGCAGTGCCGACAGCTGCCGGTCGGACAACCGCGACACGTCGTGGCCGTCGACTGTCACCCGGCCGGAGGTGGGCCGGTCGAGCGTCCCCAGCATGTGCAGCATGGTGGATTTGCCCGACCCGGACGGGCCGACCACCGCGACCAGTTCGCCGGCGCCGATGGTCAGGGTGACGCCGGCGAGCGCGCGCACGTCACCGGGGTACACCTTCGTCACGTCGGTCAGTTCGATCATTGCGGCGTCCCCACGGTCATGCCCTCGTTCAGCCCGTCGCCGGTGATCTCGACCCGGCCGTTCGCGAACAGGCCGGTCTCCACCTTGATGTAGCGCGTGGTGGATCCCTCGACGACCTCGACGCCGTAGCCGCCCTCGGCCAGCGCCACCAGCGCCGCGACGGGCACGGTGAGCACGTCCTTGCGCTCGGCCGCGGTGAAGACCACGTTGACCACGGCCGCCTCGATCCCCGTGGCCGCGGCGGGGTCGTCCAGGGAGACGATGGCCTCGATTCTGGTCTCGGCCTGGCTGCCCGGGTCGGTCGGCTGCTCGACCACCGTGTAGACCCGTTTCACCCGGCCGGCCACCTTCTTACCGTCGGGCATCTGGACCTGCACCTTCACGCCTTTGCGGGCCAGCCGTTGCTTGCCCACCTCCAGTTGGACTGTGATCTGGCGGCCGGTCCCGGTGTACCGCAACACCTCCTGCCCGCCTCCGGTGGACTGGTTCACCCCGGCCGTGACACTGTCGACCCGGATCGCGCCCGGCGCGAACAGCACGCGCCCCTGCTCGACCTGACCGGTCCGCGGCAGGCCCCGATCCTTCTGCCAGCGCCTCACCGCGGCCGCGGTGAGCGCCGTGTACGTCCGGTCCACCGTGAACCCGCCGTAGCCGAGGGCCTTCAGGTTCTCTTCAAGCTGCCGTACGTCCGCGCCGGTGACCCCCGGGGCGAGCGTCCGGTACGCGGCCACGGCGCCGTACATCAGCACCACCGGTCGGTTGTCCACCCGGTAGATCGGCCGGCCCCGGGGGACGACGTCACCCGCCAGCGGCACCTTGGTGACGACACCCGCGATCCGACCGGCCAGCGTGGTCTCGGCGCTGTAGCCGAGATCCCCTGGCACCTCATCGGTGTCCGACATCGTCTGCCGAGTGACCTGAGCGGTGCCCGGCGGCAGGTCCGCCGCGGTCGGCGTGTCCGTGCCATCGCCGCCGAACCCGACCGCGGCCACGGTCGCCGCCCCCGCAGCGAGCACGACCGTACCCACCACCGCGCCGGCGCGGCCACGCCGGCGCGCTCCAGATCGGCTGGTCATCTCGGCGTCGCTTCCGCGCTCGGGCGGTACGACCGGATGTACTCCCTGCAGAAGGCCTTCGCCTGGTCGTACTGCGGATCCTTGCGGACCTGCTCGGAGACGTCGACATGGGCTTCGGCGTCAGGGTCGGGGAAGTCCTCCACCCCGTGCTCCCGCATGCACCGCGACTCCTCGCGGGCCAACTCCGCCTTCACCGCGGCCAGGCCGGCGGACACGACCGGCTCGTACTGCTTGCACGCCTCCTGCGCCCTGGCCCCCACGTCCGGGTCCAGCGAGTCCTTGTTGAACCCGCCCCCCATCCGGACGTCGCCGTTGACGACCTGCGGGTCGGACATCGGTACGCCGTGCTCCCGCATGCACCGCGCGTACCTGATTCCTTGCTCCAGCTCGCTGAGGCTCGGCGTCGCGCTCGGTGCGGCGGAGCCGTCCACCGAGGCCACGCCCCTGCCATCGTCCGATTTCGAGCAGGCGGCCGCCATGACCAGCAAAAGTGGTAACAGGCAGCCGGCCAGGAATCTCTTTCTCATCACCGATCTCCTCCGGTCCGATGGGTCCAGTGGAGCAGCGGGCCAGCAACGGCACCGTCACAGCGCCTGTAACGCCGGTGTAATGCCCCATTGCCGACGACGTGGTCGTGCTCGACCGAGATCTGCCGCTCTTCCACTGCGACCATGTGTGCACCGCGTTGGCCTCGGGCGTCGGTGTCCGGCATCGTCTGCCGGGTCGTCGTCACCGTGTGGCTCCAGGGCTCGGCGCGCGCGACGCGAACTCCGCAACCGTCTGCGCGCGGCACGTCTCCCTCGCGTCCATGAAGTCCGGGTCGGCCCCGACCTCCGAGGGGACCCGGGTGCCGTCGGGCCCCGGGTCGGGGAAGTTCTCCACCCCGTGCTCCCGCATGCACCGCGACTCCTTGAGCGCCAGCTCTTTCTTCAGATCCATCACGGGGCCGACCTCCTGGGGAGGGCGGTACTGCTTGCACGCGTCCTCCGCCGGGAACAGTTTGTCTCCGGCGGCCCCCTTGTCGGCGTGCCCTTGTCTGACGGTGTCGCCGTCGACCTCCGGGTCCGTCATCGGCACGCCGTGCTCCCGCATGCAGTGCGTGTACCTGATCAATTGATCCAGTCGGCTGACACTCTGCGTCACGCTGGGGGTGGCGGTGCCGTCCACCGAGGCCACGCCCTTGCCGTCGTCCGATTTCGAGCAGGCGGCCGCCATGACCAGCAAAAGTGGGAGCAGGCAGCCGGCCAGGAGTCTCTTTCTCATCAGCGGTCTCCTCCGGTCCGGTGGGTCCAGTGGAGCAGCGGGCCCGCAACGGCTCCGTCACAGCGCTTGTAACGCCGGTGTAATGCCCGGCCGCCGAAACTGCTGAAGCAGGGAGGATGTCAGGGTGCGAGTGCTACTGATCGAGGACGAGGTCCTGCTGGCCGAGCAGGTCGCCGACGGGCTGCGGGACCACGGCATCGCCGTGGACCTCGCGGCCGACGGGGTCGACGGCCTGCACAAGGCGGGCGCGAACCGGTATGACGTGGTCGTGCTCGACCGCGACCTGCCGCTCCTGCACGGCGACCACGTGTGCTCCGCGCTGGCCGCGGACGGTGGCGGCGCGCGGATTCTCATGCTCACTGCGGCCGGGGAGGCGGCGGACCGGGTCGCCGGCCTGGTTCTCGGCGCCGACGACTACCTGCCCAAGCCGTTCGTCTTCGAGGAGCTGGTGTTGCGGATCCGCGCGCTGGCCCGCCGGGTCGACAACGCTCCGCGGGTCCTGCGGCGCGCCGGTCTGACCTTCGACACCGCGCGACGCGTCGTGACCCGCGACGGCCGCGTCATCCCGCTGACCACGAAGGAGCTGGCCGTGCTGGAGATCCTGATGGGCGCCGACGGCGCCGTGGTCAGCGCCGAGGATCTGCTGGAACGGGCATGGGACGAGCACGCGGATCCGTTCACCGCCACCGTCCGGGTCACCCTCGCCCGGATGCGCCGCAAGCTCGGCGACCCGCCGCTGATCGAGACCGTCGTCGGCGCGGGGTACCGGCTGTGAGGCCGCGGTGGAAGCACCGGTCGATCCGGCTGCGGCTGACCCTCGTGTATTCGGTCGTGCTCGTGGCGACCTGCGCGGCGCTCCTCGGGCTCAACTACGCGCTGCTGTACCAGAGCCTCTACAGGAACATCCATGGCCCGACCCCGGATGAGGTGAAGGCGGCTTTCATCGATCAGCCCGCAGGCGACCCGAAGGTCATGGCAATGCACCGCGATGATGCCGAGATCGCCCGGTTACGCGCCGAGACGCTGCTCAACACCGCCGGAACCTCGGCGATCGCGCTGGGGATCACAGCGATGGTGGGGCTTGGTGTCTCCTGGGTCGTCACCGGCCGTATGCTCCGGCCGCTGCGAACGCTCACCGCCGCCACCCGGCGGATCTCCCAGGACCGGTTGGACGAGCGCGTCGCGCTCACCGGGCCGCGCGACGAGCTCAAGGAACTGGCCGACACCTTCGACGAGATGGTGGCCAGGCTGGAGGCCTCCTTCAACAGCCAGCGAAGGTTCGTCGCCGACGCCTCGCACGAGCTGCGCACCCCGCTCGCGATCGTCCGTACCGGCGCCGAGGTGCTGCTGGCCAAGCGGGAGAGCACGCACGAACAGTGGGAGGCCATGGCACACCGCATGCTGACCGCCACCGGCCGGGCCGAACGCCTGCTGGACGGCCTGCTGGCACTGGCCCGCAGCGACAGCGGCGTCATCGCTGACAAGCCGCACGACTTGGCGATCGCGGCGGCCACGGCGCTGAGCGAGGCGGACGAGGAAGCCGAGAGCGCCGGCCTGTCGATGACCAGCGACCTGCGCTCCGCCCCGGTCGTCGGCGATCCGGTGCTGCTCGATCGCCTGGTACGCAACCTGGTGGACAACGCGATCCGGCACAACCATCCGGGCGGCTGGATCCACGTGGGCACGGGCCGCCGCGACGGGGAGGCTGTCGTCACGGTACGCAACAGCGGCGACGCCGTCCCCCCGGCCGAGGTCGACCGGCTGTTCGAGCCGTTCCAGCGGCTGACGTCCGACCGCACCGCGAGCTCCAGATCGACCGGCCTGGGCCTCGCCATCGTCAGGTCCATCGTGCACGCGCACGACGGCACGGTGACGGCGGCGCCGAACGCCGAGGGCGGACTCGCGGTCACCGTCACCCTGCGTGCGCGAGACGTTCTCTCCGCACCCGCCGAGGCGAGCGATCCGGGACCGGCACCCTCGGGCGGGTCACCGCGGTGAACCGTCGGGCCGGCCGTACGCCTCGAGGAGGCGCAGCCAGATCTCAGTGACCGTGGGATACGAGGGAACGGCGTGCCACAGCCGGTCGAGCGGAACCTCCGCGACGACGGCGACGGTGGCGGCGTGGAGCAGATCGCCCACGTCCGGCCCGACCCAGCACGATGAGGTCGAAGTCGGTCGTATCCATCGCAGGCATATCCCTTTGTGAGTGCTCACCGCCGGAAGCGGTGCGGCCGCGCCCTGAGCCGAGGGCCAAATCGTCAGAAGACGCCACGCCACGGCGTCGGGTCGTCCGCCACACGGGTGCGGCGGACGATCAACCCGAGAGCCCGACGATACGGTAGCCGCCCTCGGCGAGCGTGCGAGCCATGTGGTCGGCGTACCATTGCGGCCAGTCCTCGTCGTACCGTCCGCCGAGGACTTCCGCCTCGTAGACGCCGTGCGCGGCCGCGGCCCGTTTGAGGAGATCAAGGATGATCTGCTTCGTCGCGGTGTCCGCCGGTTCCGCGCCTGAGTGGGAGCTCGTGGAATCCATGTCGCGATGCTCCTGATCGATGAACGAGTGATTATGCGATGAAACCACTCTAAAAGGGTGGTTTCCTGCGCAACCTCTCCCCCACCTGCCCAGGCCCTCGGGCGGCGCGGCCGACGGCGGCGTCAGCACAGCACGGCGCGCAGCCATGCCGCCGTCATCGCGAGCGAGTCGGGGCGGTCGAACTCCGCTCCCTCGTGGCCGGCGCCGCCCAGCAGGTCGAAGCGGGTGTTCGCCCCGGCTCGGCTCAGCGCGTGATGCAGGGCTTCGCCTTCAGAAGGCGGGATCACCCGGTCACGGTCGCCGTGCGCGATGAGGAACGGCGGCGCCTGAGGTGAGACGCGGGACAGCAGGCTCAGTTCGCGGGCGCGGTCGGCGACGTCCACGACGCCGGACACGCCGAGCAGATCCGCCTCGAACGCGAAGGGCAGGACGCGGGCTTCGAGGTCGCTGCGGGAAGCGGAGACCAGCAGGTCGGACTGACCGAACCAATGGACGACTGCCTGCACCTCGCTGGACTGGTCGAGGTTGCCGCCTACCGCCCCCTCGAGCTCGGCGTCTCCCGGGGTCAGGGCCAGCAGGGAGCCGAGATAGGCGCCGGCCGACGCTCCCCAGACACCGATCCGCTCGGTCCGCAGGCCCAGGTCGGCACCGTGGGCACGCAGCCAGCGCACAGCACCCTTGAGGTCGTGCAGCTGGTCGGGGAAGACCGCCCCCGGCGTCAGCCGGTAGTTCACCGAGGCCACCGTCACGCCGTACGCGGCCATCGGCGCCAGCCGCTCGGCGCTCCCGTCCGCCTTGTCGCCATGCCGCCAGCCGCCGCCGTGGACGTACATCACCACTGGAGCGCCGGGGTGCGATGCACGGTACAGGTCCAGCCCGAGCTCGATCCCGCCGACGCCGGCGAAGACGAGATCGCTCTCTGTCGTCACGGGCGCCATCGGTCTCAGCCGGACCGTCCCGTGCCGGCGGCGACGGCGGGCCACAACACCGCCACGACACGTTCGGGGATCTCCGCCTTCGGCTCTCCGGCGTAGAACGAGGCGAAGTAGCTGCCGAAGCACATCATCGCGATGATGCGGGTGTCGATGCCGGCGTCGACCGCACCGCGGTCCTGCAAGCGCCTCAGCACGTCCTCGACCATGGCGACGCGCGGCTCGACGGCGTGCTTGCGCAGGATCTCCAGCAGTTCCGGGGTGCGGTTCGCCTCGCCGGCGAAGTTGCCCATCAGCACCATGGCGTCCGGGTTGAAGTAGGCGGGGTCGAGGCGGCGGACTGCCTCGACGAGCGCGTCGCGAGGCGCCAACTCGGACAGGTCGACGGTGTACATGTCGCGCTGCTTGCGGAACCCGTAGTCGAGCGCGTCGACCACCAGGTCGAACTTGTTGTTCCAGCGGCGGTAGAGCGTCGGCCGGGTCACCCCGGCGTCGGCGACGATGTCACCGATCGTCATCCTCGAGTAGCCGTCGCTCACCAGCCGCTCGCGGGTGGCCAGGATGATGGCCTCGTCGATGGCCGCGTCCCGGGGCCGTCCTCCAGGATGTGCCCGGTCGGCCTCGGCCTTCGCGTCGTCGCCGGCTTGTCCGCTCTGCGGTTGTGGTGCTCGGACCATGGATCACCTCGCGGATGACGACGTGTCACCTCAGCCTACCGGGTTCATTACAGCCAGTGATCGTAACAGGAGTCCGGCGAGTGGTTTGAGCACATGGGAGCTTACGTTACATTCCTATATTGTAACGTAATGCCGCTTTCGGGGGATCGAGAAATGGACACCGAGGCCGGCAGGCACGGCCGAGGCGCCGACGTGGTGGCGCCCCTGCCCGTCCTGCACTGGTTCGACTTCATCTGCCCGTTCTGTTACGTGGGTCAGCAGCGGAACGACATCCTTGTAGGGCGCGGGCTGGACATCGTCCACCTGCCCTTCCAGATCCATCCGGAAATCCCGCCGGGCGGCATCGAGGCGGGGCCGCGGGTCGGGCCGATGTACCGAGGGCTCGAACGTGAGGCGGCCGATGCAGGCCTGCCGTTGAACTGGCCGGCCCGGCTGCCCGACACCCGGACTGCGCTGGCCGCGGCGGAGTGGGTCCGCCTGCGCAGTCCCGACGTGTCAGGCGACTTCAACAGGGGGCTGTTCGCCGCGCATTTCGTGCTCGGCGAGGACCTCGGCGACATCGACGTGATCGAGTGGCACGCGAACGAGGTCGGCGTCGATCTCGACGCCCTCCGTGCCGCGCTGGCCGACGGCACCGCGTCGGCGCTCCTCGCCGAAGCCGAGTCGGCGGGCGCCCGGTTCGGCGTGCAGGCGACGCCGAGCTGGCTCATCGCGGGCGAGCTGATCTCGGGGCTGCTCCCGCAGTCGGAGTTCGGGCGTCTCGCTGACAAGGCGATGTCACGCGGGTAGGCGGCGGGCCTACCCCGGTCGTGAAGTGATACTCGGTGCGGTACCAGCACCAGGGAGGACAGGAACATGGACGTCCCCAGCGCACCGGCCGTGCAGGTGGTGCCGCCCGGCGGCGGGGAAACGGTCGCCATCCCGGGATTCGGGGTGGTCTTCAAGCTCTACAGCCGCGACAACGGCGGCGAAGTGGCCATCGTGGAGCATCCGTTCGCCGTGGGCACGATCACCCCGCCGCACCTCCACACGCGTGAGGACGAGCACTCCATCGTGCTCGAAGGCGAGATCGGCTTCCGGTCCGGGGACGACGAGGTCGTCCTGGGGCCCGGCGGCTACATCACCAAACCACGCGGGCAGATGCACGCCATGTGGAACGCGGGGAAGACGCCCGGCCGCATCATCGAGATCATCACGCCGGGCGGCTTCGAGAACTACTTCCGCGAGCTCGGCGAACTGCTCGCCTCCGTCGAGGCGACGCCCGCGGTCAACCTCCGCGAGACGCCGGAGTTCGCCGAGCTCGCGAAGCGTTACGGCCTGACCCACGGCAGGCCCGACTGGCTCGACGACGTCGTGGAGCGGTACGGACTGACACCGCCGGCTCAGCCGCCTACACGGGCAGGCGACTGAACAGCACGGGGACCGCGGAATCGACTTGAGGCTCAGATGGCAAGATTCCGGACATGACTGAAGTAGAGATTCGGCGGCTCGCGCCGGGCGAAGGCGAACGTTACCGCGCGATCCGGCTCAAGGCCCTTGCCGAGTCGCCTCGGGCGTTCGCCTCCTCCTACGAGAAGGAGGCGGCCTTCCCCGCAGAGCAGTGGGAGGAACGGCTGGCCGGCGTGGTCGTGACGCTGGTCGCGGTCGTGGACGGGTCGGACTGCGGGACCGTCGGGGTGATTCCGCGCGGCGAGGAACACCCCGGACGCGCCCACCTGGTCGGGATGTGGGTCGATCCTGCGGTCCGCGGGCGTGGAGCCGGCGGACGGCTCGTCGACGGGGCGTTGGCGCTGGCGCGCGAAATGGGCGCCGAGGAGGCTGAGTTGTGGGTCGTGGACGAGAACGAGCCGGCGATCGCCCTCTATGAGAGCAGGGGCTTCACCCCGAGCGGCGTACGCGGCACCCTGCCCTCCGACCCCACGGCCGCGGAATCCCACTACCTGCTCAAAAGCCTTCCGCCCGTCCCGTCCAACTGAGAACGCACAACCGGCGTTCGACGTCGGCCCCCCGGCGATGCGGAATCGCGCTCGGCCATCTCGCTTCCGAGGTGGCCGAGCACACCCACGCCGCCCGCGAAAACCGCATGACCCTTCAGCGCATGCGGCGTGCCGCGGGGATCCCTCCTTCCGGGATGTCGCGGAGCAGCCAGACGGGGTTGGAGAGAGCGAGTACGGCCCCCGCACGATCCCGCACCTCCACCCGCACGAACCGGGGCGCGGAGGTGTTGACGGGTACGTCGACGAATCCCTGAGCGGCCCACGCGGCCGACGGCATCTCGGTGAACGTGGTGCCGGGTTCGGGCTTCGACGGTCCGGCGAGGTCGACCGTTCCCTGCACGATGCGCACGACGCTGTCGGCCGGAAGGCCGGTGAGGATGGCGCGGACGGTGCGGGTGGCGGCGGTGGAGACGGTGACGGACCCCATGGGTGCGGCTCCATCGACCTGCAGGTCGATGACGCCCGAGAAACGCGCGGGGTCGCCGAAGTAGACCCGGCCCGCCGAGAGGCCGGCGAGCAGGTCGGCCAGCTCACGGCTGGGCGCGTGCGCCCACGTGACGAAGTTGGACTTCTGGCCGAGCCAGTCCTGGCCGGAGTGGTCGTCGCTGACGCCGGTGCCGGTGAGGAAGATCCCGTTACGGGAGCAGACGTCCCACAGCTGCGAGTGCCGGTCGAGGTCGACCCCGCCGCGGCTGGGGTAGCCGACCTCGAGGATGTCGCAGCCCATGGCCCGGTCGGCGAGAACGGTCTTGGCAACCGAGGCGCGCATCGCGTCCTGCTGGGCGGGCGGGAGGTTGGCCGGGGTGGAGGTGCCGAAAGGGTGATTGTAGGAGGCGAGGCCACCCATCGACTGGATCATCGAGACGACGGCGAGCCCGGCGGCGGGGTCGGGGTCGGCGGTCGGCGTAGGCTTGGCGAAGGTCGGCATGGTGATCTTGGGGCCGAACCAGTTGACGTGCGTGGGCTTGACGAGGGAGACCTCGAGGCCCTGGTACTGGCGCACCGCGGGGAACTTCGCGGAGTAGCCGGCCATGAGGGCCGCCTGTACCTGCAGGACGGCGTCGTCCGAGCGTGCCGGGCGGGAGATGCGCAGCAGGTCGAACCATCCGTCGGCGAGACGCTCCTTCTCGCTGACCGCGCCCAGGGTCAGGTCCAGCATCGCGGCGTCGCGGCTTTCCAGGTCCGGCCAGAATCGCGCGATGTCCTCCGCTGGAGACATCCGCAGCGTGTTCCACCGACCTTGCCTGGCGGGCAGGTGCACCACGGCGTTCAGCCCCGTGCACTTGCGGGACTTGCCCTGGGTGCCGTCCACGATGTAGGTCAGCGTGTACTGACCGGCGGGCCGGCCCGCCGTCGCCGGCCTCCAGCTCGTGGTGACCTCCACGGCGAGGTAGGCGTGCGGCGACACCTCGGCGGGGAAGACGTCGACCTCGATGGTCTGGTCGTACAGCGACCGCTGCAGGACCGTGTTCGTGGCGCTCCCCGAGATGCGCACCGCCGCCGCGTCGCGGCCCGCGGAGGTCGCCGACAGCCGCACCGAACCAGGCGCGGAGGCGTCCCCGGGTGAGGCCATCGTCTTGTCCCAGAGCACCTGCGACGACGCCAGGGTCCCTTCGCGCTCCTCGGCCCAGGAGCACGCCACGCCGTTCACCTGCTCCGATGGACCGTTCATGTGGAGCACGCCGGGGTAGCCGTGCTCGGCCATCCGGAAGTCGTGCTCGGTCCACCACATCACGTCGATGCCGGCGCGAGTCGCCTGCTCGAGGTGGCCCTGCATGGTGCCGGCGCCCTCACTCCAGGAGGCGTGGATGTGCATCGCCATCGAGATCGGACGAGCGAGTGGCGTGCCTGTGGTGTCGGCGGCGAGCGCGGGCTGGGGCCCTAGCGCGAGACGCCCGGCTCCAATGGCGGTGACCGCCGCAGTCGCCTTCAACAGATCGCGCCGTGATACCGGACTCATCCCGCTCTGCTCCATCCAGTTGATGTGAATCATGACAAAAATGTCGTAACTGAATGAAGAGGACACGACGCTAGAGAGAAGCACGTCGGACACGAAAGGGAACATGCGCGGCGTCTGGGCCGACGGCCGGCGCACGTGTGTCTGCGGCCTTCGCAGGCCATACGCTCGGCGGCAACGGTCCACGACCTGGAAAGGCGGGC
Source organism: Planotetraspora kaengkrachanensis (assembly GCF_016862895.1). Classification (GTDB taxonomy): domain Bacteria; phylum Actinomycetota; class Actinomycetes; order Streptosporangiales; family Streptosporangiaceae; genus Planotetraspora; species Planotetraspora kaengkrachanensis. The sequence goes on from NZ_BONV01000002.1 coordinate 88,084, forward strand.
ATGTGTCCACCCAGATCACGGTCTTCTCACTGGGCGGCACCATCGCGATGACCCCTGGTGCGGAGGGCGGAGGCGTCGTACCCACGCTGAGCGGAGGCCAGCTCCTGGCGACGGTGCCCGGGCTCGCCGAACTCGACCTCGAGATCGAGGTGAGAGACTTCCGTCAGGTGCCGGGCGCGTCTCTCAGCTTCGACGACATCCGCGCACTGGCCGCCGTGATCCACGACAGCGACGCGGACGGCGTCGTCGTCACCCAGGGAACCGACACCATCGAGGAGACCGCCTACCTCCTCGACCTGCTCCACACGGGGCGGGCTCCGGTCGTCGTGACCGGTGCGATGCGCAACGCCGCCCTGGCCGGGCCTGACGGGCCGGCCAACGTTCTCGCCGCGATCCAGGTCGCGGCCGACCCCGCGGCTCGCGATCTCGGTTGCCTTGTCGTGTTCGCCGACGAGATCCACGCCGCGTCCCGTGTCCGTAAGACGCACAGCACCAGCGTGAGCACGTTCGCTTCGCCCAACGGCGGGGTCGTCGGCCATGTGGTGGAAGGCAGGCCGCGGTTCCTGACCGGTTCACGCGAACGAGTCACGATGCGTCTGCCGGCGCAGGCGCGTTTCGCCAGGGTCGCCCTGGTCACCGCCGCTTTCGGCGACGACGGTGAGAACCTGCGTCCTCTCGCGAACGGATGCGACGGCCTGGTGGTCGCCGCGATGGGCGTCGGCCACGTCCCCGCCGCCTACGTGGACGCACTGACCTTCCTCGCCGAACGCATGCCCGTCGTCCTGACCTCTCGCACCGGGGCCGGATCAGTGCTCACCCACACCTACGGCTACGCCGGCTCGGAAAGCGACCTGCTCAACCGCGGACTGATCAGCGCGGGCTTCCTCCACCCCTACAAGGCCCGCATCCTCCTCACGGCCCTGTTGACGGCCGGCGCCTCCCGGGGCGAGGTCGAGGAGACCTTCACCCGATCGGGAGCCGCCCACGCGTAGCCATGGACATCGCGCCGTCAGACGACTCGCTGTCCGGTGAATCAGTCGAGGCGGATGAGGTCGGCGTAGACGCCCGCCGCGGTCCGCCTCTCCGGGGACGGGCTGTCGTAGACCACGATCAGCCGGCCGTCGTCCAGTACGGCCAGGCCCTCGGGATGGTCCTCGCCCCGCCCGTACGGAAGCTCGGTCACCGTTTCCAGGTCCGTGGCGGCGACCACGCCGCCCGTGGAGCCGTTCCGCCAGCGCACGACCCGTACCGGGCCGTCGAGGTCCATGCTCGGGCCGGTGAGGATGAGCAGGTCGTCGCCGTACGGGCACAGGTCGCGGACGCCCAGGCCGTCCAGGTCGAGAAAGTGCGTCCGGTACGGCTCCGCCAGCCTGAGCCGGGACGGGTCACGCGGGTGGGTCGCCGGCCGGATCTCCAGCAGCACGGCCCAGCCGCGCAGGACCGGCCCCCTGAGCCCGACATAGAGCCTGTCGCCGTGCTCGTCGGGTCGGGCGGCGATGCCCTCGATGTCCAGGCCGTTGTCCTTGCCCGGCAGTTTCAGGAACGGCGCCAGATGAGGATCGCCGGAGAGCATGTCGGCGAGGTTGTCGTCGCCGGAGAGGACGGCGGCCCGGCGCCGGCCGTCCGCGCGCACCGGCACGCCGTCCCGGAGCGGCAGGCGCACGAGCACGAACCGGTTCTCCTCGCGGAGCACCGTGGCCAGTCTCCTGCGGGCCTTGTCGGCGGAGTGGCCGGGCTTCAGCCGCCTGCGCTTGAGGCTGTGCGAACCGACCGCCCACAACCAGCCGTCGGTTCTCGCCAGCCCCTCGATGTCGGCCTCCGCGTCCCGCCCGGCCGGCAGATCCACGAAATCGGCCAGGTCGAAGGTCCGCTGGTCGTCGTAGACGCCGTCACGTGACGTCAGCCGCTCGATCGTCGCCGTCTCGTCGCCCGCGATCCACAGGTACGGCCCGTCCTGGCGGATGGCCGACAGATTCTCATGAGTGCCTGCGCTCTGGGCGCCTTCGTGGAAGCGGAGCTCCATCCGGTCTTCGACATGCACCCCTCCCATCATGACCTCCGCTCCCCAGAAGTGAGCGGCTCCGGCTCCCGCTCGCATGAATCCGGCCCGACCTTGCCAGAATGATGTTCGGTCGACGAAGCTGCCCTCATGAGGGCCATCGTCTGCACCGAGTACGGCAAGCCGGTCGAGCTGGTCGAACTGCCCGATCCGGTCCCCGGACCCGGCCAGGTCGTGGTCGAGGTCGAGGCGGCCGGCGTCAACTACGTCGACGGTCTGATGGCACGCGGCGGCTACCAGATCAAGCCGCCCCTGCCGTTCACTCCGGGCTTCGAGGTGGCGGGACGGCTTCCCGACGGCTCCAGGGTCCTGGCGATCACCGGGCTCGGCGGGTTCGCCACCCATGTGCTCGTGCCGGCGGCGCAGGCCGTACCGCTGCCCGACAGGCTCGACCCGGTGCGGGCGGCCGCGTTCGCGCAAAGCCACTGCACGGCCATGTACGCGCTGGAGCGGCGCGCCGGGTTGCGCCGCGGCGAGCGGGTGCTGGTGCTGGGCGCCGGCGGCGGTGTCGGGCTGGCCGCGATCCAGGTGGCCAGAGCACTGGGCGCCGAGGTCCTTGCGGCCGCCTCTACCGCGGACAAGCGCGAACGCGCAGCGCAGGCGGGGGCGGACGAGGTCATCGGCTACGAAGGGCTGAAGGACGCGGCAAGGCGGTGGGGGGTGGACGTGGCGGTCGACCCGGTGGGCGGGACGTTGTCGGAGCAGGCGCTGCGCGGGCTCCGCGAAGGCGGGCGCCTCGTGGTCGTCGGCTTCGCCGCCGGCGACATCCCGCGACTGCCCGCCAACCAGGTTCTGCTGCGCAATCGCGCGGTGGTCGGCGTCGACTGGGGCGCTTGGTCGATGAGCAACGCAGCCGAGAACCGGGCCATGCTGGAACAGCTGTTCTCGATGCCCGGGATCGACCCCGTTCCCCCGCGGACCAGGCCGCTGGCGGAGGCGGGGCAGGCGATGGACGACCTGCTCAACCGCCGGGTCACCGGGAAGATCGTGCTCATCCCCGATGAGTGAGCGACGCCGCTTCGCAGGACGAGTGCCCAGGTGAGAGGCACATCGCGCCTGGTTACCCTGGTGCGGTGCACGTCCACAGCCTGCGGTCCGCGGAGGAGTTGCAACAGGCGGCCGGTCAGAGCTACCTGCCGGTGATCGCCGAGCCGCGGGCCGACTTCCGTGGGCGGCTGGCCCTGCAGACTCTGGGCGACGCCGTCTCGCTCTCGGAGGCCCGGACGACGGCGCTGCGGACGTTCCAGACCGTACGGATGGCCGCGGACTCGGGGCGGGACGACCTGCTGCTCTTCTGCGTCCATCTCGCCGGCTCCGGCCGGCTGCTCCAGCATGAGCGGACCGCCGAGCTGGGCCCGGGCGCCGGTGTCCTGTACGAGGGGCGCAGCGCGTGGGACCTGGACATCGTGACGGATGTCCACAGCCTCCTGATGCAGTTCCCCCGACACCTATTGCCGATGCGCCCGGCCGAGATCACCGAAGGGTGCGCGAGGCGCGTGGACCCGCGCTCACCGGGCATGCGCCTGCTGTCCGGGTACATGGGCCAGCTGCACCTGCTCGCCGGTGACCTCTCCGGCGAGCAGCGCCACGACGCCGGCCTCGCGGCGATCGAACTGCTCGCGATGGCCCTGCGCGGCGCGGTCCCCGCGGTCCCGGGAGAGCAGAGCGCGGGTGAGGTGCTGCTCGGGTTGATGCGCGGCCATGTCCGCGATCACCTCGCCGACCCTCGTCTCACCGTGGCGGAACTGGCACGCCGCCATCACGTCTCGGTCCGGCACGCTCACGTGCTGTTCGGCCGGATCGGGGTCACACCGGGCGCCTACATCCGGGAGCAGCGGCTGCTGCGGGCACGGGCGATGTTGTCGGATCCGAAGCACGACGCCCGCCCGGTGTCGGACATCGGCGCCGCCGTGGGACTGGGTGAGCTGAGGACGTTCGAGCGGGCGTTCCAGCGGCAGTTCGGGATGACGCCCGCACGGTGGCGGCACGAGCACCGGACCCTCGGCCCGGGCACCCCGTGAGGTCCTTCGTTCGACGATCGGGTGCCGGGCCGCGTCCCGAGGGCACGGGCGGCCACGTACAGGGATGGGCAGCCGCCGCCGGATACCGGGGTGTCCATCCCGCCCGCCGTCGACCCAGGCAGGCCCAGCAGACCGCCGCCGCTCCGCGGTGGGTCGACGGACGAACGGGATGGGAATCAAGCTCCTCCGTTGGCATGGAGATCGGCCCCGGCGATCCACTGCGCTCGGTCGGAGGCGAGGAACGCAACAGCCTCGGCCACGTCTCGGGGGTCGCCTACCCGTCCCATAGGAATGGCGGAGTATGCCTGTTCCACACCGGCTCCCATGGCTTCCATCACCGACTGCAGCAGCTCGGTGCCGCCGGGCGTGGCCACCATGCCGAGCGTGATGACGTTGACTCGTATGCCGGCCGGGGCGAGCTGAGCGGCCAGGCCCTTCGACCAGCTGGCCAGTGCGGCCTTGGCGGCTCCGTAGTGGAGCATGGGCGCGGGCGGATTGGCGGCGACGCCGCTTGAGATGTTGATGATGGTGGCCCTGTCGGCCTGCTGCAGCGCCGGTAGAGCCGCGTTTGTCACGCGCACCGCGGACAGGAAGTTGATGGCGAGGGAGTCTTCCCATTCCGCGTCGGGGATCCGGCCGAAGTGCGCGCGTGCGGCTCCTGCGTTGTTCACCAGGATGTCCAGTCCGCCGAGTGCCTCATGGGCGGCGTCGACCAACTGGCGTGCGCCGTCGTCCGTCCGGATGTCCGCACTGATGAACGTGGAGTCCGTGGGGGTTTCGTCGTGCGAGCTTCTGGCGCTGGTGACGACGGTGGCGCCGCCACTGATCAGACGCTGGGCGATGGCGGCTCCGACCCCTCGCGAGCCGCCGGTGACGAGCGCTCGCCGCCCGGCGAACTCTCCGGGGACGGGGGTGGTGGGGATGTACATGGTCTTGCCTTCCTGGACGTGACGCCGATCCTCTGATCGGTGAGCAATGCCGAGTACTGGCATGCGCGATCCAGAATTGCTCGCGAGGATTGGCATCGCAATGCCAATCCTCAGCCGACGAGCCGGAGCGTCCGAGGGATGCCTACGGCACGGTCAGCGACTCGATGTAGGCAAGCGTGGAGTCGAGCGCCACCTCAAGAGGCCTGGTGTCGCGGTTGAGCTGTGTTATCAGCATCCCGCCCTGCAGCGAGGCCAGGAGTGACAGGGCCAGCGCCTCGGGGTCGGCGTCGGGATGCAACCTGCCGGCTGCGTGCATGGCGGCAAGTCCCGAACGGAGGCCGGCCGACCAGCGCGCGAAGCTGTGGGAGAGCTGGAGCCGCGCCGCCTCGTCGTGCTCGGCGAGTTGGCTGGTCAGCGAGGCGATCGGGCAGCCGCCGCGGCAGTTGAGTTCGCGCTGGCGGGCGACTGCGAAGTTACGCCACTCGCGCAGGCCGTCCAAGGTGTCCAGCCGGGCGAAGAGCTGCTCCTGGGGCTCGATGACGGCGTCCGTCTGGTACTCGATCACCGCACGCACCAGTGCGGTCTTGTCTGCGAAGTAGTGGTAGACCTGCGAGTTGCTCACCTGGGCGAGCGTCCGGACATCCTCGATGGTGGTGTCGGCCACGCCGCGCTCGAACATCAACTGGGCAGCGGCGGCCACGATGCGCTGCCTGGTCTCCTGCCCCTTGGCGGTCATCGTTCCTGGCTTGATGGGCATGCCCACAGCCTACGAAGTCTGGCATGGGCACTCCACTGCTCGATCGGCACCAGCACGACGACGTGTGGTGGGCCCTCTCCTCTGATCCGTGCAGAAAAGTACGCCTGGACAGCAGGAATCGTCGTACCGCGACCGGGTGCCGCGCTGGTCGAATTGTCGGCGAACGCCGGACCCGGCACGGGCGGCCATCTCCTGACGCCCCAGCATGGCCGCGTGTGACGCGGACGCCGAAGCGACGAAGATCATCATTTGTGGAATGACGGAGACTCCGATGACAGACATCCTCGACCCCGAACTCGCTGCCGTCGCCGCCGGCTTTCCACGCCTGGACCTGGCCGACCTGGCGGGTGCCCGTGAGATCGAGCGGCGGTTCGCCGCGCACGTGCCGGCGTACGACTCTTCGACCGCGTTGGCCGTGAAGGACCTGCTCGTCCCCGGTCCGCAGCAGGCCCCCGACGTCGCCGTCCGGGTGTACTCGCCCGCCGACCGCGTCGAACCGCTTCCCGCCCTGCTGTACCTGCACGGCGGCGCGTACGTCATGGGCGGCCTGGACCTGATCGACCCCCCGGCTCGGCTGATCGCCGACCGCGCGGGCGTCGTCGTGGTGACGGTGGCCTACCGGCTGGCTCCCGAACACCCCTACCCCTCGGGCCTGGAGGACTGCTACGCGGCGCTGGAATGGCTGAGCGCCGAAGGCGCGGACGTCGGCGTGGACCCCGGCAGGATCGGCGTGCTCGGGGAGAGCGCCGGAGGCGGCCTGGCCGCCGCGTTGGCCCTGCTCGCCCGTGACCGCGGCGGGCCGCGCCTGATCGCCCAGTTCCTCGACGCTCCGACGGTCGACGACCGGATGGACACCCCGTCGATGCGCGACCTTCCCGACACGCCGACCTGGCAGGCCATGAACTCCGCGCACGGCTGGCGCCATTACCTCCGGGGAACCGCCGAGCCGGGAAGCGGGGACGTGCCGGTCCACGCCGCCCCGGCCCGCGCCCGGGTGCAGGACCTCGTCGGGCTCCCCCCGGCGTGGGCGGCCGCCTACCAGGTCGACCCCACCCGGGACGAGGGCATCGACTACGCCTGTCTCCTCATGCAGGCCGGCGTGCCCACGGAACTGCACCACTACAGCGAGGCGTTCCACGTCGCGCACATCATCCCCGGCACCGCCATCGGAGCCCGGATGATCGCCGACAGGATCGAGGCCGTACGCCGGCTGCTCCGTACGGCGCCGTAGTCGTTCCCTCGGATAGACGACGCCGATCCGGCGACATCCGACCTGGGCGGGCATCGCCGGGCCCGCCCCGAGCGATCATCGGCATCGATCAAGAAGGCGGCTGAAGGCGCCGGCGTCGGCGCACACCATCGAATATCCGTAGGGGATCTCGCCGATTCCGTCGTTCACGCGTCTGGGAAACGTCCGCAGGTTGGAACTGTGGAAGAAGCCCCCGCGGAAGCTCACCCCGTGGATCGCGCGCAGCTCATCCACCTCCGACCACGGCGGCACGATCACCGCGATGGTCCTGACCCGCAGTCTCCTGCGGTTGAGGTAGACGATCCGGCGCCGAACCGGGTCCACCAGCTCAAGCTCGCTCCTGGTCGCATGCGACGGCCGGAAGCCATGCTCACCCGCCAGCGCCACCAATTGTTCTTCCAGGTCATTCGCCCATGCGCCGGCACCTACACCGGGACGAGGCTCGGGGAAGAAACGAAAGGTCCCAGTCGGCACGGCCATGATCGGCAGCCTATGCCGCACTCGTCATCGAAGCGTTCCGAACGGCGACGCTCCGGGCGGCACTCCAGCGCGGCCGGGCTAGACCTCGTCGGGGCGCAGCGCGTCGAGGATCAGGGACAGGCCGCGTTCGAACTCGTCGGTGTAGTCATAGCCAGGCCGACGGGCGTGCTCGGTGATGACCTCCACGAGATGTGGGTAGGCGTCGGCCGGCAGGTCGCGCACGATTCCTTCCGCGACCTCGTCGAGTTCGGCGCGGCTCGTGAACGGCAGGCTCAGCTCCTGCAGCACGAAGCCGTAGAGATAGCTGTCGATCACCAGGATGGCGTGCGCGGCCCCTGCGACGGAGAAGCCGCCCGCTCGCAGGATGCCCAGGACGGCGTCGTGATGGCGCAGGGTCGCCGGGCCCGGTCGGCTGCGAGAGTCCATCAGGCCGACGGCCCAGGGATGGCGCAGAAGCACCGTGCGCGAGGAGGCGGCACGGTCGTGCATGGCCGCCTTCCAGTCCGTGGTCGGCGCCGCAAGGTCGATCTCGTCGAACACGGCGTCGACCATCCCGTCGAGGATGTCGTCCCTGCCGGTCACGTGGTTGTAGAGCGACATCGCCTCGACGCCCAGCCTGGCGGCGATCGCCCGCATGGTGACCCCGGCTTCGCCCTTCTCGTCGGCCAGCGTCACAGCGGCGGTGACCACGCGTTCCCGGCTGAGCGGCGCCCGGGTCGGACTCGCGCGCCGGCCGGTGCCGCGCTCGCGCATGGGTGCTTCCTCCTGTTGCCGGCTTGGCGGACTTACGCTGTAAGTGTACAGTACTTACAGCGTAAGCCGGAGGGTGGGAGCGGACATGAGCACGGACCGGACGCGGAAGGTCTGCATCGTCGGCGCCTCGGGAAAGCTCGGGCGGTACATGGTTCGGCACGCACTGGACCGGGGCTACGACGTCGTCGGAGTGTGCCGCGAACGCAGCGTCCCGAAGCTCGCCCCGTTCGCCGACCGGATCACGATCGTCCCCGGCCCGACGAACGACCGCGATGTGATCCGCACGGCGGTCGCCGGATGCGACGGCGTACTGACCGTGCTGGTCCCCTGGGGCGTGCGGCAGTACTCATCGGGCACGGCGCAGGCGGTGCTCGACCACGCCGACCCGAGCGCGCGCCTGGTCTTCTCATGCGGCTGGCACATCGCCCGGGACGGCGCGGACCGGTACTCCTGGAGGTTCAAGGCGGCCGTGCGGATCGCCGCCCGGCTCGGCCGCCTCGTGCGCGCCGTCGAGGTCGACGACCAGGTGGAGGCGTGCCGGCGGATCTTCGCCAGCGACAGGCGGTGGACCGTCGTCCGCGGCAGCGATCTCGAGGAGGGACCGAGCCAGGGTCTGCCCGTGTGGAGTCGCCACATCGGCGACCCGGTGCTCGCGAGCAACCTGACCCGACGCGTGGATTTCGCCCTGTTCATGGTCGAGGCCCTCACCGACGACACGCTCGTCCACGAGGCACCGGCGATCGTCGGCCGCCTCACCCCCAGCGCGCAGACCCACGCCGGCGACGGCCCATCCCCCGAGGCCGCCGGGAACCCGGCCACATCCGCTGGCGACCCCCCTGAGTGAGCACCGCGAAACCATTTCCGCTCGGGCCGTCGCGGTGAGTCATGCGGATCGGACGTCTTCGAACGGTGGTGCCGCCACCGGGTCGGGCATGTGCGCCTGCCTGGGCAGCAGGAGGGGTGTGCCGAGCAGGAGGATGCCGGAGACGATGATCGCGGCGAGCGGGCCGGTGAGTGTCGCGATCACACCCCAGATCATCATGAGGGAGGCCTGGGCGAGTTTGCTGCTGATGCTCCATGCGCTGAGGACCTGGGCGACGTGATCGGCGGGAGCGCGTTGCAGGCGTTCTGTCGCGCCGATGGGGTTGAAAACGCCCATGCAGACGATCAGCAGGCCCTCCACGACGATCACGGTGAGAAGGCCGGGGACACCGGGACGGGTGAAGGCGAGGCCGAGCGGGAAGATCGAGCGCAGCCAGCCGGTGACGAGCATGACGCGGTGCCGCCCGAAGCGGGCGACGAGGCGCGCGGACAGGCGGGCGCCGGCGAAGCCCCCGAGTGCCGGGATGCCGAAAGCGAGGCCGTATTGCCAGGCCGGTAAGTGGTACTGGCCGAGAAGGAGGACGGCCAGGAGCGGGCCGGTGGCCATGATCAGGCCGTTGACGGTCATCTGGTTGAGGAACAGTCGCCGCATCACCCGGTCGTGGAAGATGAACCGCCAACCGGCCAGGAAGTCGGCGGCGCGCAACCTGGTCGCGGGGTCACGGAACACCGCGACGTCTGCTCCACGGATCTGGCGGACCCCGAACGCGGAGAGCAGGTAGCTGAGGGCGTCCGCCGCAACGGTGACGACCGGGCCGAGCAACCCGATGAGCGCACCGCCGAGCGGCGGTCCCGCCGCGGTGGCCACCCAGGTCGTGCCCTCGAATCTCCCGTTCGCGGTGAGCAGATGATCGGCGCGGACGAGGTGCTTCAGGTACGCGCCGGAGGCGGCGGTGAACACGATGCTCGCCGTTCCCGAGATGACTGAGACAACGAGGAGTTGGACGTAGGACAGCAGACCGAGGAGGTACGCGATGGGGACGCTGGCCATGGCCAGGAAGCGGACCAGGTCCATCCGGATCATCACCGGGCGCTTGGCCCGGTGCTCGATCCACGGACCGAGCGGGACCGCGACGACCGCCGCGACGGCGAGGCCGGCGGCCTCCAGGAGTGAGACGGCGAATGCCGACGAGTGCAGCACTCGCACCGCGATCAGCGGGAACGCTCCGAAAGCGATCCACGTGCCGTAGGTGCTCACCGCGTAGGCCGACCACAGCCAACCGAAACCGCGTCCCAACCGCACGCGCATGCGACTCCTTCGCGACAACCCATGTTCGGACCGGTGAATCACACCAGCCGCCCCGGCGCGGGATCAAACAACCGGCCGCCTGTGCTCCACAACCAACGGTTGTGCACCCATAAGCTGGATCAGTGGATACCGAGGCGGTGCGATCATTCGTCCGCGCCGCCGAGCTCGGACAGCTGCAACAGGCGGCGGACGAGCTCGGCGTGACGCAGCAAGCGGTCTCCAAGCGGATCGCCGCGCTCGAGCGCCAGCTCTGCGTCCGCCTGTTCACCCGCACCGCCCGAGGGGTCGAGCTCACGCTCGACGGACAGGCGTTCCTCCCGCACGCCCGGAACATCGTCGTGGGTGTCGATCGCGCCATCACCGCGATCAGACCGGGCTCACGGGCCCTTCGGATCGACGTCCTCGGCCTCCGATCCGCGCAGGCCGTGATCCTGCACGACTATTGGCGGTCACATCCGGAAACCCAACTCGACGTGGTGACCCTCAGGGTCGATGACCCGCGCGTGGCGGTCGCCGCCGTCCAGGCGGGCGACGTCGACGCCACGTTCCGCACGGTCACCGACCACGGCGCGCTGCCGCGCGACCTGCGGATGATCCGCGCGTTCGACTCTCCGCTGGAACTCGTCGTCGGCCCCCGCCATCCACTCGCCTCCGCACGAGCACTGACGCCGTCCCAACTGCGCAGGCACCGGATCTGGGTGCCTGGCATCGCGCCACGAAGCGAATGGGCCGAGTTCTACGATCAGCTCACCACCGAATTCGATCTCCGCGTCGACGCCGCCGGCCCGAACTTCGGCAACGAGGTGCTCCTCGACACCCTGGCGGACTCCGCAGACGTGGCCACGCTCGTCGGCGCGCGCGACCGGTACGTCTGGCCGACGAGCTACGACCTGCGCCGCATCCCGATCGTGAACCCGACGATCGCCTACCCGATCTCGCTCATCCTGCCCGGCACCAATCCGCACCCAGGACTACGGGCGATCATCGACCACTTCGGAAGCCTGCCCCCGCTCCCCGAGACGACATGGTTCCCGTCCTGGGCCGCGACCCCACGTCACCACGACGGAGACATCACCTGATCCTGATTCATGACGATCTCACGGTGCTGGACGCCCCTCATGGGCACCACGATCGGTTCGCTCCGCACGTCGCCCGAACACGTCATCAGCAGGTCCCACCTGGCTGTCGCCGAAAGATCTCGGCAGAGCCGTACCCATTCTGGCCTCTCTCCGAATGAATGCGCCTTTTGATCGTGAGGTCAGAAATGGGGCAATCTGACTAAGATCATCCGCACGGCAATCGAAATCCAGTGAGACCGGAAGACGGAGAAACCGATGACCTTTCTCACTCCGCGACAGGCGGCCGTCCACTTCGGCCTCTCGTTCACCGGACTCCAGAAGATCGTCTCCGCAGGTCTCATCCCTGCGGCCGAATCACACGGCGGCAAACTGGTCATTCCTTCGGACGTGGCCCGACGGATCGCGGCTCGCTCCCGCGCCCCTTCATCACATACTCCCCGCAACGGGCGGCGACATCTCGATGGCTGTTTTACGCGTCGGCGTGGCAGCGCCTGACCCGGAAGCCAAGCGCCGCTTCATCGGCTTTCATGCCGACATGCCACCCGAGGACCTGTTGGAGGCCCTGCGTGGCTGGTGGGTCGGAGCGCCGAAAAGGATCGCCCAATCCGGCGTTCTTCCGGTGACCCTCGGGGGGTTCGTCGTCGCCGTGTTGACAGGCCTGGGCGGCTGGGACTCCAGATCGACCGGCAATGGACTGGTGCGCCATCGCTTCGACGCGAGGCTCGCCGGCTACATCGGCGACCTCGACACGGCCGTCAACATGGTCACGACCGGCACGGCAGACGACCTGCGAATCGCCGGCCTGCTCCTGGGAACCCGCCTCGAATCCACGTCCGGCGGCCCGGTCGCCTACGTCTCAGCAGCCGCCCAAGAGGTTCCAACGCAATGAGCGTTGGAGGCGTCGCCAGCTAGGGGTTCTTATCGGTTTGCCGCCCGACAGCCCGGTCGGATAGGAATCTTGCATGCTGAGGGGTAGCAAGGTCGGGCTCAGGGCCCGGCACGAGGACGACATTCCGGTCCTGCAGGCCGAGCTCTACGACGACGTGGTCACCCACTCGCGGGCCAATGGTCAGCCGTGGCGGCCGATCACGCCCGGCTCGAAGGACTCGCAGCTCGTGGTGGACGACAAGGAGCAAGGGCACGTCCCGTTCTCCGTGGTGGAGCTGGACGGCGGCACGCTGGTCGGCACCGCGACGCTGTGGGGCATCGACAACCACAACCGGTCCGCGCACATCGGGCTGGGCCTGCTGCCGTCCGCCCGCGGCAAGGGCTACGGCACCGACGTGGTCGCGGTGCTGTCCCACTACGGTTTCGTCGTCCGCGGCCTGCAGCGGCTGCAGATCGAGACGCTGTCGGACAACGCCGCGATGCTGCGCTCCGCCGAGCGCAACGGCTTCGTCCGCGAGGGCGTGCTGCGCTCCTCGGCCTGGGTGATGGGCGAGTTCCTCGACGAGGTGCTGCTCGGGCTCCTCGTCCAGGACTGGAAGCCGGACCCGCAGGGCTAGGCTGCCGCCCGAGGGTTCCGATCACCGTCGCGGCGTCGCCGCCGTGGCCTCGGGGTGGGCGCCCACGGACGTCGGTCAGCCCTGGGTGGCGACGAGACTGCCCAGAAGCGCCAGCGCGCCCTCGGAAGGGCTGCCGGGCTCGGGCTGCAGGACGAGAAGGCTGTGCCCCGGCAGGCGCGCGACGTCGAGCACCTCGCAGAAGAGGGTGAGTCTTCCGACCTCGGGGTGGCGCAGGCGCTTGACGCGGTGAGCGTCGGAGGACAGGTCGTGCCCCGCCCACATCCGGCGGAAGTCACTGCTCGCCTCGGACAGCTCCGCGACCAGCGCGGCCAGGTCGGTGTGGTCGGCCCGCAACTCGATGGAGTGCAGGCGATCCGCCGCGGCACCGGCGATGTGCGGCCACTCGGTGAAGAAGTCCGTCGCCGCCGGATCCATGAAGGCCAGCTTGAACAGGTTGTCCGCGTGTTGCAACCCGTCCAGGAGGGCAGCGCCGAGATCGTTGGCGGCCCGTACGTTCATCAGCTGGTCGCAGCACAGGACGGGCACCTCGTACCAGGTGTCGATCAGACGTTGCAGGCGCTGGTCCGCCTGCTCGCGCCCGCGCGGCTCCGGCGGCACGGGAAGCAGCGGACGGGCGACCTCCCACAGGCGCCTCGTCGCGCCGGGGTTCAGGTCGAGGACGCGGACCAGGGAGTCCAGAACCCGTTCCGACGGACGTTGGGTGCCCTCCTCCAGCCGTACGTAGAAGTCGGTGCTGACTCCGGCCAGCATGGCGACCTCCTCCCTCCCCCGGCGCGTCGTCGTGTGGGCGCCACCGGCCCGGAAGGGGCCCAGAGCCTCGCGCCGGGCGCGAAGGAAATCACCGAGCAGATTGCCGCTGTCCATGTCGTCACGATAAGTCGGTGCAGCTCCCGTAGGGTGACCGTGCGACACCCCCCTTCGCCCGCCCACGCGACCACCGGCCGCCGACGCGGCGATCGCAGCGCCGCACTCCGCGAGGACGTCATACGAGACCCCGGCGTACGGCTTGGGCTCCCGCCTCGAAGCGGGTCTCGGCGTTCAGCTCGTCCAGCAGATGACGCAGGCGGCGGCGGAGGCTGCGCGGGCTGACGCCGAGCTGGCGGGCGATGGCGTCGTCCTTGAGCCCGGCCGACAGCAGGGCCAGGAGCCGGCGATCCTCCGGGGCGAGCTCCGTCCCCTCCTGCGCCTCGCCCTCGGCGGGTTCGCCTGCGCGGTCCTGCGCGCAGTCACGGGGCGCGGACTGCGGGCGCATCGGGACCGCTTCCTGCCAAAGACGTTCGAACAGCTCGGCCAGTGCGACCACCATGGTGGATCCGCTGATCAGCACGCTGCGGGTCAGTGGCGGATCCAGGTGCAGCGGCATGATGGCCCGCCGCCGGTCGGCGAGCACCATCTTGAACGGCAGCCCGGGCAGAACCCGGGCCTCCTCGCCCGCCTTGAGCACGTTGTCCAGTTCGTCGAGCGCTCCCGCGTGCTTGAACGCCTCCGGGGCGTAGATGGTCCGGTACCGCACGCCGTCACGGAGGCGCTCACCCTGCAGCGGGTTGCGATAGTCCAGCACGTACGGCGGCCGGTCGAAGGTCAGCACCTCGTCCGTGGCCTCCAGTTGGAGCCGGACGAACCAACGGGCGAGCTCCTCGGACCCGGCCAGGACCTCGAACTGGCCGGCCTCCTCCGGGCCCTGGCCGAGCCGGCGGTAGACGGCCTCCAGCGCGTCGGCCGTGTCGGTGAGCCGGTCGAGGTCGCTCTGCAGGCCGCGCACCAGGGAGCGGATCGCGGTCCCCGGGTCCGTCGCGGCCCAGCGGGGTGACCGTCCCCACAGCCGGCTGACCATGCCTTTGGCGCGGAGTCTGATCAGCGCGGACTGGATGCGGCCCGAGCTCTCCCCGCTTCTCTTGACCAGTTCCTGCACCGTGATGCCGGGAGAGGCGAGCACCGCGCGGTAGATCCGCTCTTCGAACGCGCTGATACCCACGACTTCCAGCGCCGGTCCGTCGTCGAGCACGCCCACGATCTTGGCCATTTCCGGCGGCTGCCGCAATAGGCCACACCAACCACCTTGTCACCAAAATTCACACGCAGTTAGAAATCGGGTTGTGCTGCAGAGAACCCCCCTTGTCGGCATTGTGATAGCGGCCCTGGTAGTGACCGCTACGCCGGCGCAAGCGACAGCCCTTCCCGCCCAGACGACCCCCGCATCCCCCCAGACGGGACAGGCCACCCCCGCGGGCCCGCCCAAGACGATCACCTTGATCACCGGGGACAGGGTCACCCTCCGGCCGCTTCCCGACGGACAGACCCGGCTCGACATCGCACCGGCCCCCGGCAGAGAAAAGATCAACTTCATCCACCGCAGAAGCGGGGAAGGGCTGAGCGTCGTCCCCGTGGACGCGATGCCCCTTCTGTCCGCGGGCACGCTGGACCCCCGGCTGTTCAACGTCACCAAGCTCGCCGCCCTCGGCTACGACGACGCCGCCAGCAAGGCGCTCCCGCTGATCGTGACCTACCCCGACGACGTTTCCGCGCTGCGCGTCGCGGGCGGGCGCCCGCTGCCCGCGATCAACGGGATCGCCCAGAGCGAGCCGCACGCGAGCGCGGGCACGCTGTGGAAATCGCTGACCGCCCAGGCCAGAGCCGCGGCAGCGCCCGAGAAGATCTGGCTGGACGGCAAGGCCAAGGTGTCCCTCGACGTCAGCGTCCCGCACATCGGCGCGCCCCAGGCCTGGGCGGCCGGCCACACCGGCGAGGACGTCACGGTCGCGGTGCTCGACACCGGCTACGATCCCGACCACCCGGACCTGCGGGGTCTGGTGGCCGGCTCCGCGAACTTCACCTCCGAGCCCGACGTCCGCGACCTGCACGGCCACGGCACCCACGTCGCCACCACGGTCGCCGGATCCGGCGCGGCCTCGGGCGGCAGGTACAAGGGCGTCGCGCCCGGCGCGAAGCTCCTGATCGGCAAGATCTGCGACCAGGGCGGAAGCTGCTCGGACTCGGCCATCATCGAAGGCATGACCTGGGCGGCGGAGAACGGCGCCCGTGTCGCCAACCTCAGCCTCGGCGAGCCCGACACCCCCGGCGTGGACCCGACGGAGCAGGCCGTCGACACGCTGTCGGAGAAGTACGGCACGCTGTTCGTCATCGCGGCGGGCAACGACGGCCCCCAGACGCTCGGCTCGCCGGGCAGCGCGGACCGCGCCCTGTCGGTCGGCGCCTCCTACCGGGACGCCGACACCGTCGCCCAGTTCAGCAGCACCGGGCCCCGGCCCGGCGACGGCGCGGTCAAGCCGGACCTGATCGCGCCCGGCGTGGGCATCGTCGCCGGCAGGGCGGCGGGCACCTTCGCCGGCGCACCGGTGGACGACTCCTACACGGAGATGAGCGGGACGTCCATGGCCACCCCCCACGTGACGGGAGCGGCGGCGATCGTCGCCGGCATGCACCCCGACTGGAAGGCCGACCAGATCAAGGCGGCCCTGATGGCCTCCACCGCGCCCGGCGACGAACTCGGCGCCTACGTCCAGGGCTCCGGCCGCGTCGACATCGCCCGCGCCGTCACCCAGCAGGTCACGGCCGAGCCCACCGCGCTGAGCATGGGATACCTCGAGCTGCCCCAGCCCTCCCCCGTCACACGCACCCTCACCTACCGCAACGACGGCGACGCCGCCGTCCACCTGGACCTGAGCGTGACGGCCAAGGACGGCCACGGCGAAACGGTGACGCCGTTCACGCTCAGCGCCACCGCGGTGCAGGTGCCCGCGCACGGCACGGCGCAGGTCAAGGCGACCGCAGAGCCGGGCGTGACCGGCCTGTTCAGCGGCACGGTCATCGCCACCGGCGCCGGTGTCTCCGTGCGCACCGGCATCGGCATGCAGGTCGAACCGGAGAAGCGCGGGCTCAGGCTCACCTTCACCGGCTCGGACGGCGAACCCGCCCAGGCCGCCTTCGCCGGGGTGATCGACCTCGAAACCGAGGAGCAGCGCAACTACGACGTCTCAAGCGGCGCGCTGGAGCTCAGGCTGGAGAAGGGGCACCGCTACACGGTCGTCACGCTGCTGGCCGACCGGGACGGCGGCGTGGTGATGGCCGCCGACCCGGAGTTCACGCTCCAGGCCGACCGCACCTTCGCCTCCGACGCGCGCAAGGCCAAGCCGGTGGACGTGCGCACGGAGGAGCCGACGGCACGGCTCGCGGTCGGCATGCTCGGCATGCTCCAGCTGGTCGACGATCACCAGCCCCTCGGGGTGGACGTCGATCTGGCCGGCATGTGGGGCGCGGACCGCGTCGAAGGCGTCAAGGCCATCCCCACGGCCCGCACCGCGAGCAAGAAGTTCGCCTTCTACAGGTGGACGCAGTGGGCCAAGCCGAAGGGCGACGGCACCTACGACGACAGCCCGTACTTCTACCACCTGATGAAGGCCGAGCCGCGCATCCCCGCCGACCCCGGCTATCACCCGCGCCGCCGCGACCTCGCCCAGGTCGACTCGACGTACGCCGCCCAGCACGACGCCAAGTTCGGCGAGCACTTCGCGCTGCCCGTGCTGTACGGGACCGAACTGGCCTGGATGCCGTACGGCAAGGTGTCGCGGTTCACGCTCCCGTTCCACCGGACCGAGTACTACACGCCCGGCGACACCGGCTGGTACCCGTCGTTCGTCCAGTACCGGTGGCCGCCGGAGGGCTTCAACGACCTGGACCAGTTCTTCTTCGGCCAGACCACCGTCTACCGTCCCGGCGTCAAGACCTCGGACGAGTGGAACACCGGCGTCTTCGGCGCCGCGCTGGACCCCGACGGCGACTACTCCTGGCGTGAGGACAACCTGCTGCAGTTCGCCACCGGACTGTTCGAGGACGGCGTGCCCGGACGGTTCTCCGTCGGCGACTACTTCGCGCCGCAGGCCAGGCTCTACCGCGACGGCAAGGAGATCTACGCCGCCGACTACGTCAACCCCAACATCGAGGT
This sequence comes from Planotetraspora kaengkrachanensis, assembly GCF_016862895.1. Taxonomy (GTDB): domain Bacteria; phylum Actinomycetota; class Actinomycetes; order Streptosporangiales; family Streptosporangiaceae; genus Planotetraspora; species Planotetraspora kaengkrachanensis. The sequence goes on from NZ_BONV01000002.1 coordinate 106,031, forward strand.
GCCCGCCGACGGGAAGGAGAGCAGGTACCGGTACACCATGACCGCCCAGCGCGCGCCGACCATGACCTCGTTCTCCACGCGGGTCAGCGCCGAGTGGCAGTTCAGGTCGAAGACCCCCGAGAAGGGCACGCGACAGGTGCTGCCGCTCCTGACGGTCGCGATCAAGCCGGAGTTGGACGACCGCAACCGCGCCGCGACGGGCCACATGAGCATCCCGCTCAGGATCCAGCGCCAGGACGGCTCACCCGACCTGAAGGTGAGCACGCTCACGCTGGAGATCTCCTACGACGACGGCCGCACCTGGCTCCCCACGCTGGTGCACCCGACGGGCAAGGGCGCCTGGTCCGCCGAGACCTGGCATCCGGCCGGCGCACGCGGCAAGTTCGCCTCGTTGCGCGTCAAGGCCGCCGACACCGCCGGCAACACCTTCGCCGAGACCGTCACCAGGGCCTACGCGATCAGGTGAATCCCGCGAACCCCGCCGCGCCTTCCCGGCGCGGCGGGGTTTCCGCTGTCGCACGGGTGGCGCCCCGGCGTCGTGTCCGCTCCGTCGGCTTCAATGAGCCGAGGCGGTTTCGATGGATCGTGAACCTGACGGCCCCGCTCCTCGACTGTGCTCGACGAAAGGGCGACGGGAGAGCGAGATGACCGACGAGTTGCTGGTGGTCCGCTGCCAACTCGGCGAGCGGGCGGCGTTCGCGGAGTTGGTGCAGGCCTGGCATGTGCCGGTGTGGAGGTACGTCCGGCGCATGCTGGACGCCGACAGGGCCGACGACGTGACCCAGGAGATCTGGCTGGCCGTGATCGGCGGGCTGCCCCGCCTCGCGGATCCCGGCCGGTTCACCCCCTGGCTGTTCACGATCGCCAGACGCGCGGTGACCAATCGGCTGCGTGAGGAGTACGCCAGGGCCGAGACGTCGTCGAACGAGGAGACGGCCGCGGAGGACTCCATCGCCGCCCTCGTGGACCGCGCCGAACTGATGGCCGGGCTGTCCGGTGTTCCGGTGCTCGAACGGGAGATCCTGGTGCTGTTCTACCTGGAGGATCTCTCGATCGAGGACTGCGCGGAGATCTGCGGCATCCCCACCGGCACGGTCAAGTCACGGCTCAACCGGGCCCGTCGCCTGCTGCGTGAGCACCTGACCGAGAGGGGATTCCAGCGATGAGCGACGAGCCGAGCCGCTCGGCGGAACAGATGATCAGCCGGCTGTCGGGCGAGTTGTCGGCCTGGCGGCGGCTTCGCGGCGTCGTGGCCCTGCTTGCGGGACTCGGCGGAACGGTGATGGTGGGGACCCTGTGGGCCACGGAACCCGGCCGGTTGCCCGGCCACACCCGGCTCGCCTTCGGTCTGTTCGTCGTGTTCTGCCTGGCCTGGGCAGGTTACGGCACCTGGATGATCATGCGGCGTGCGCCGCTGTACGCCCTGGACAGGGTGATCGCCGGCTGGCTGGCGGTGACCGCCTCCACGGGGGTGACCGCTGTCACCGTGGCCGTCGCCGCCGGACGGGGGTCCGGCCTGGTCCCTGCGCTCGCCGCCGGGACCGTTTTCATCGCCGTGGCCGTGGCGCTCACGGTCCGTGCGCACGCCCGGCGGGCGGCGCTGCTGCGCCGCAAGCGGGAGCTGACCGAGCGTGCGGATCAGTGACCGCGGCACGGAACCGGAGGCGACCCGGTGACTCCGCCGTCGCGCGGGCGGAGTTTCAGACCAGCGACGTGGCGGAGTCCGGCACCGCGTCGGACGAGCGGATCGTGGCCGGCGCCGGCCGTACGTCGATGACGCGCATGCCGGCCGCGCGCGCGGCGGCCATCCCCTCGTCGGTGTCCTCGTAGACGACGCACTCGCCGGGGTGCACGCCGAGCCGCTCAGCGGCGAGGAGATAGATGTCCGGGGCCGGCTTGCCGCGCGACACGTCGTCCCTGGTCACCACGGCGTCGAACAGCGGGTACACGCCGATCGCGCGCAGGCTGACCTCGACCGCCGTGCGGCTGCCACCGGACGCGACCGCCAACGGCACCCGGCCGTGGTTCTCCTGCGCGACCGTGACGACCGGCTCGTTCGGCAGGACCATGTCCACGAGTCCGCCGAACGCGTCGATCGCCGCCGCCTCCACCGCCGCGTGGTCGATCGCCCTGCCGGTCGCGGCCTCGAGTTCGGCCAGCAGCACGTCGGCCGACAGTCCGGTCCGTTCCCGGTACCAGTCGGGGTCGAGCTCCACTCCCCGGTCGGCCAGCGCCTGCCGCCAGGCCTTCTCATGCGCGGGGCCGCTGTCGACGAGCGTGCCGTCACAGTCGAAGATCAGTGCCGAGTACGGCGGGACGGGCTGAAGTCGTGGATCGTGCATGACCGCTCTCGTCGAAGAGTCCGTTCTGACCTGCCGTCCACCGCCCGGAAGGACCGCGCGCGGCGAAGCCCCGGATGCGGGAGACGGGGCGTCGCCGCCCACCTCACCCTATGGGGGACCTGACCGTGCCCCGCCTGTGGCCTTGTGCAGCCCTCAACGGCAAGCCTGTCGTCTGTGCGTCGACGCATCCGCGGTGCATTCGCCGAGCAGTAGTGCGGCGACCGCCTCCGGGGCCTCATGCATCGCGTCGTGGCCGGTTGGGAGGTCGTGGACCTGCCACTTCGGATCGGCTTGGAGTCGGGTGCGGAGTTCAGCGAACGGCGTCCGGTCTTCCCATCCCGAGCAGTAGACGAACTCCCGGCGGGGAACCTGGGCGAGCGTGCCTGTGAGCCGGATCGTCTGCAGGAACGAGGCGAGGGGATGGGGCCGGCGGCGAGGATCGCCGCCGCCCGGCGGCCGGACGGCGTAGCCGGTGCTCGCGGCGCCGGCAGCGAACACTTCCCGGAAATGCTCGTTCGTTGACGACCAGCACGACTCGCCATCGCGCGGTACGTAGGCGTCGAGATGCACCAGTCGTGCGATCCGGCCGCCGGCGCGGTCGGCGGCAGCGGCGATCACCATCCCGGCGTAGCTGTGGCCGACCAGCGTCGCGCTGGTGATGTGGTTGCGATCGAGGTGCCGCAACACGTCGTCGGCGTGCGTGTCGAGGTTGGCGGTCGCGACTGTCGCGTTGTCGTCGTCTGGCCGCAGACCAGTCAGGGTCAGGGCGTGAACGGTGTGACCGGCACGCTCCAGCAGCGGAACCACCGCCTCGAACGACCAGAAGCCCTTCCAAGCGCCGGGCACAAGGACGAACGTCGCCATGCGTTTCTCCTTCTCTCTCAAGCCGCGGCATCGAGGCACGCCGCCTCGATGACATGTGGTCCGGTCGCCGCAACGAACTCGGCATGACCTTCTATGAATGGCGCACGCAGCTACGCATCTACCACGCGCTCGTGCTCCTCGCCGACGGTCACGACACCACCCGAACCGCCTACGCCTGCGGATGGGCCAACCCCAGCAGTTTCATCGCAGCGTTCACCAACGTCATCGGAACGACACCGGGCCGCTACCGAACCAGTCGCCAGACCACCGCCCGCGCATAGAGCGCCCCCTGCCTCACCACGGAATTTCACTTTCGATTCGCGGCCGTGCCGTCCGTGGAAGAACCGATGCCATTCGAAGGACCCGCGAAAAGGCGCGCTCCTTGAACGCACGACGGGATTCGTCGTGCGTGAAACGCCTTACCCTTCCTTCGAGCCGTTGGGACGAAGCCCCAGCATAAAGCTATTTTCTGCTCAATTTTCATGATGTATGCGATCTTGTCAAGATCCCTTCTGAGTGTTACCACTATCAAAGTTGGACGCTGCCAATGACCGTCACGTCCCATTCAGGAGGCATGTTGTCTTCGTCGCATCGATTACGCATCGTCATCGCCGCTTTAGCCGCAGCCTCGCTCGCCATTCCCCTCGCCGGAACAGCCCAGGGCGAATCGAAGCGCGAGCAGCAGAAACTCCCGACCGTCCACGGAGACGGGCACGGCAAGCCGGACAAGGACAACAGGCGAGGCCGGGTGGCGCCCCCGCCCTCGGCGAAGATGCCGGCCAAGGCGACCGTGCGATGGAACAGCCTCGGCACCCCCGCTCTCGTCACCTCGGAGGCCCCCCTCGCCGAAGGGCTGCCCGCCGACCCCGCGCAGGCCGCGCGTGACTACCTGAAGACCAACACCAGCCTCTTCGGCCTGCAGGCCGAGGCCGTCGACGCCCTGGAGACCGTCGCGGTCAACCCGATCGGCGCGGGGCACGTCGTGCTCCTGCGGCAGAAATTCGGCGATCTGCCCGCCGGCTACGACGGTCTCGCGTCCGTCGGCGTCAGCGAGGGCAAGGTCGTGTACGTCTCCTCGACGTTGTCGCGAGCCACGCAGACGCCGCCGGCCGCGGCGATCACGGAGCAGCAGGCCCTGGAGGCCGCGGCGGCGGACGGCGAGATCGACCTGGGCGCCGTCTCCACCAAACAGGTGGAGGAGGTGGCCGTCCCCGCGGCCGACGGCGTGCACCGCGCCTACCAGGTCACGCTGATCGACGAGGGACACGACGCCGAGGACGAGCCCACGGCCTACACGACGTACGTCGACGCCGTCACCGGCGGGATCCTGCTCAGGGAGAACCTGGTCGATCACTTCGATCCCGACGGCCCGTCGTGGTCGGTGTTCCCGGCCAACCCGCCGGCGGACTACTCCTCCAAGGACACGCGCCAGACCTGGTGCGCCACACCCGGGCGAGGCTGCGACTACGTCGTCGGCGGAGACCCGGCCACCGGCAAGGCGTGGGACGTCGACCACACCACGGACGCCCCGACGAACACCAGCCTCGGCAACGCGGCGCGCACCTTCGAGAACCGCGCCAACGGCTCCTCCTCGTCGGTCGGCACCCGCACCAACCTCCTCACGCCGAGCCGGGACTACGCCTTCCCCTGGCGGAACCAGTGGTTCAAGGCGAAGTGCGACCCGGCCGCGTTCGACCAGCCCGGCGAGGCGGACCTCGAGGCCGCGATCAGCAACCTGAACGCGATGCACAACCGGATGCACGACTGGTCGTACCGGCTGGGCTTCACCGAGACCGCCTGGAACATGCAGGTGAGCAATGGTGAGCGCGGCGGTCTCGGCGGCGACCCCGAGCGCGGCAACGCCCAGGCGGGCGCCAGGGTCCTGTCGATCAGGAACAACGCCAACCAGATCACCCCGGTGGACGGCGTCGCCCCGATCACCAACATGTACCTGTGGCAGCCGCAGGCCGGTGCGTTCTACGCGCCGTGCGTCGACGGCGACTACGACATGTCCGTCATCGGGCACGAGTTCACCCACGCCATCTCCAACCGCATGGTGGCCGGGCCGAACGCGGGGCTGAGCGGTGCCCAGGCCGGAGCGATGGGTGAAAGCATCTCCGACCTGTTCGCCATGGAATACCTCTTCGAGAACGGTTTCCGGCCGCGCGGCGACACCCCGTACGTGACGGGCGGGTACGTCACCGGCGACCCCGAGCGGGGCATCCGCAACTACGACATGTCGAAGTCGCCGCTGAACTACAGCGACATCGCCTACGACCTGGTCGGTCAGCAGGTGCACGCGGACGGCGAGATCTGGTCGGCCACCCAGTTCGACGTGCGCGACGCGTTCATCGACAGGTACGGCAAGGGCTCGGCCAAGGACCAGCAGGCCTGCGCCGAGGGCAGGAAGTCGCTCGAGAAGTGCCCGGGCAACCGGCGATGGGTCCAGCTGCACTTCGACGCGTTCCTTCTCACGGCCGCCGGCAACCTCAGCATGGTGGACATGCGCGACGCGATGCTCGCCGCGGACAGGATCCGCTTCGGCGGCGCCAACCAGGACATCATGTGGAAGGCGTTCGCGGAGCACGGCCTCGGCGAGGGCGCGGCCAGCAACGGGACGGCCGATCCGGACCCCAGGCCCGGCTTCGCCTCGCCTGACGGCGGCAATGCGACGCTGACCCTGGACCCCGCGGGCGACGCGGCCGGCGCGCCGGTCCGGCTGTACGTGGGCGACTACGAGGGCCGCGCCGTCCCGGTCGCGGACACCGATCCGGCCACCGAGCTGGGGGCGAGCTTCCAGATCGTGCCCGGCGCCTACTCCTTCGTCGCGGCGGCTCCCGGCTTCGGCCACAAGCGGTTCACGTTCACGGCGAAGAAGAACCAGGTCAGGGACTTGCGCGTCGAGATGTCCCGTAACTACGCCTCAGCCGCGGCGGGCGCGTCGGCGGCGGGCGACGGAGTCAACCAGGGCAAGCTGATCGACGAGACGGAGGCGACGAACTGGGCCTCGCTCACCGGTCCTGTCGCCGGCCGGGCCGTCGTGGTCGACCTGGCGGGCACGCAGGCCGTACAGATCGGCAGGGTCGCGGTCAGTGCCATGCTCCGGCCGGACACCGGCGACCTCGCCGACCCTGGCGGCCAGAACCGGTTCACCGCGCTGCGGTCCTTCGAGGTCCTGGCGTGTGACTCGACGCACGGGAGAGACTGCGCCGACCCGGCGAACTACACCAGGATCTACACCAGCCCCAAGGCGGCGTTCGACACCAGCGTTCCGCGGCCGCGCGGAGGCGACCTGATCATCAAGTCGTTCGACGTCCGCCGGACCAAGGCGACCCACCTGATGCTGCGCACGGTGTCCAGCCAGTGCACCGGGAACCCGCTGTACGCGGGCGAGCAGGACAACGACCCCAACTCCGCCACCGACTGCGGCACCGCCAGCCCGTTCGCCGGTCAGATCCGGGCCGCGGAGTTCCAGGCGTTCTCCCACTGACCCGTCGACCCGATCACCCGGCAGGGGCGGCCCACACGGCCGGGCCGCCCCGCCACCCGGCGTGATCATGCACAGGGAGCCGGAGCACACAGCGTGCTCCGGCTCCTCCGGCGTCATCCACGTACAGGCGCCGCAGTCGGCGCTAGGTCCTGTCTCCCTAAGGCGGTCAGTCGGTGCCGGACTCCATCGCGGCGTTGTCGAGCAGTTCGTCGTCACCGGCGACCTCTCCGCGAGAGGCGATCGCCTCGGCGCCGCCCTCGGGCATCGCGCCGATCAGGCCGGTCGAGGCGGCCTGCGCGGCGCCGATCAGCATCGGCTGCCCGCTGCCGACCATGCCGAGCCTGGCGTACTGCTCGAGCTTGGCGCGCGAGTCGGCGATGTCCAGGTTGCGCATGGTCAGTTGGCCGATGCGGTCGACGGGCCCGAACGCGGAGTCCTCGGTCCGTTCCATGGAGAGTTTGTCCGGGTGATAGCTGAACGCCGGCCCGGAGGTGTCCAGGATCGAGTAGTCCTCCCCGCGCCTCAGCCGCAGGGTCACCTCTCCCGTGACCGCCATCCCGACCCAGCGCTGCAGCGACTCGCGCAACATCAGCGCCTGCGGGTCCAGCCAGCGGCCTTCGTACAGCAGCCTGCCCAGCCGCCGACCCTCGTTGTGGTAGCTGGCGAGGGTGTCCTCGTTGTGGATCGCGTTCACCAGACGCTCGTACGCGGCGTGCAGCAACGCCATTCCCGGCGCCTCATAGATGCCCCGGCTCTTGGCCTCGATGACGCGGTTCTCGATCTGGTCGGACATGCCCATGCCGTGCCGGCCGCCGATGGCGTTGGCCTCGAGCACCAGGTCGACGGCGGAGATGAACTCCTTGCCGTTGATCGTCACCGGGCGCCCCTGCTCGAAGCCGATCGTGACGTCCTCGGTGACGATCTCGACTGAGGGGTCCCAGAACCGCACACCCATGATCGGCTCGACGATCTCGATGCCGGCGTCCAGGTGCTCGAGCGCCTTGGCCTCGTGGGTCGCGCCCCAGATGTTCGCGTCCGTCGAGTAGGCCTTCTCCGTGCTGTCCCGGTAGGGCAGGCCGTGCGCGAGCAGCCACTCGGACATCTCCTTGCGGCCGCCGAGCTCGCCGACGAAATCGGCGTCGAGCCACGGCTTGTAGATCCGCAGGGAGGGGTTGGCGAGCAGGCCGTAACGGTAGAACCGCTCGATGTCGTTGCCCTTGAAGGTGGAGCCGTCTCCCCAGATCAGCACGCCGTCCTCGAGCATCGCGCGCACCAGGAGCGTGCCCGTGACCGCCCGCCCGAGCGGCGTGGTGTTGAAGTAGGTGCGCCCACCGGACCGGATGTGGAACGCCCCGCAGGCCAGGGCGGCGAGCCCCTCCTCGACGAGGGCGGCACGGCCGTCCACCAGGCGGGCGAGTTCCGCGCCGTACGCCGTGGCGCGCCCGGGCACCGAGGCGATGTCGGGCTCGTCGTACTGGCCGATTTCAGCGGTGTAGGTGCAGGGCACGGCACCTTTGTCGCGCATCCACGCGACCGCCACGGAAGTGTCGAGGCCGCCGGAGAAGGCGATCCCGACGCGTTCGCCGACAGGCAGAGAGGTGAGCACTTTGGACACGAGTAGAAATATATACACAGTCATGCATGAGCATGCAAGTCCGTGCGATCGGCCGGCGGCGCACCACCCACCCCGACGGCACCGATCTCCCCGCCCGGCAAGGGCGTGTCCAGCACGAATGCGGTGCCTCCAGGCCTGATGCCGGCGCGGCGCCTTTACGTCGTAGATTCATAAATGGGGCTGGGCCCGTCGGGCCGAATCCGGGGCCGCCGACCCTTCAGGGGCGCGGGTTACGCGCCGGGTTACGCGCGCGGGTTACGCACAGGGTTACGCGCGCGGGTTACGCGCCTTTATGAGCCAACCGCGGCGCGGAGCGCCTCGAGGCGGTGCCGGTACTCGTCATCGTCGATCTTCCCTGCGGTGAACCCCTGGAAGAGGGCCTCCTCAGGGGTCCTCGACTTGTGGGCGCGGGCCCTCGCGTGGATCGCCGCCCCCAGGCCGCCGACGACGACCACCCAGAACATGACCGTGACGAGGAGGAAGAGGAATTCCTCCTGGCTGGTCGCGAAGCTGTACAGGTGCATCTGGCCACCCCTCCGATCACCATGTCTTCATTGATGCCGTACACACATCTTCAAGGGCACGGCTCGGGGGTGCCAGGGTGGGATTCGCCTGGGTGTGGCATTGCCACCCTCCGGGGACCGCATCGGAGCCCGCCATGCCCGGCCGCATGGTGCGGCCGCCACCCTCCCCCAACGGGCGATTTGCACTCTTTTGACCATTGGATTCCTATTCTGCGTGACATGGGAAATCCACTGGGCGAGTTCCTCCGCGCTCGACGCCACCTCACGACGATTGAGCAGGTGGGTCTCCCCCGCGTCGACGATCACCGCAGGACGCCCGGATTACGCCGCGACGAGGTGGCCGTGCTGGCCAGTCTGAGCGCCGACTACTACACCCGGCTGGAGCAGGGAAGGGAACGCAGTCCCTCGGCTCAGGTGCTCAACGCGCTGGCGCAGGTCTTCCAGCTCGGCCCCGAGGCCACCGAATACCTCCACGAACTCGCACACCCCCGGGGCTGCAAACGCGGGCCCATCGATCACGTCAATCCGACCGTCGCGCAGCTCGGAAAAGACTTGGATCATTTAGTCGTTTTCACCACTAATCGCTGCATGGACGTGGCGTATCGGAATTCGTTGGCCGACGCCCTCCACGGATGGCTGAAGCACAGCGACAACCTGATAAAGATGCATTTCCTCGATCCGGCGGCACGCGAGTTCTATCTCGACTGGGAGAGTGAAGCCCTGTTCAGAGTGGCCCACGTGAGGGCCGCCGCGGGGATGGCCTCCGGCGACCGGCATCTGCTCGCGCTGGTCGACGAACTCTCCGTTGAAAGCGCGGACTTCCGGCGAATATGGGACCGGCACGACGTACGGGCCAGGACGAACGAGTCCATTCGCTACCGGCACCCGGAAGTCGGCGAATTAACCCTTTCTATGAGACCCTCTCCGTCAACAGCACCCCCGGGCAGAATCTCGTGGTCGGCCGCGCCCAGCCCGGCAGCCCGTCCGAACGGGCCCTGAGCCGGCTGAGGACGCTCGCCGCCGACCGCACCTGATCCGGCGCCGCGCTCGGCTCCGTTCACGACGTCACGTTCAGCCGGTCGGCGCGCCGTTCAAATCCCAGCGAGCACTCGCGCTCCCCCGCGAATCGCCGCCGGCCCGCCCGAAGGCCGTTCCGCGTCAAGACCGCGATGAGATTCCATCGTGGACGCGTTAAACGGCTTGCGCCACCCGCTCTAGGAGGTTCTACGTTCGACGAGCACCTTTGAAGTGGAATTTATGGTGATCTCGGATGACCGTTGAAAATCTTATCGGCTTGATCGTTTCCGTCGGGCTGCTCGTCTATCTCGTCCTCGCGATCCGCTTCCCTGAGAGGTTCTGATGGCCGTCGAAGCGCCGGCCGCTCCGGACACCCCCCGCGTCGAGGACTCGCGATCCGTCCGCAGGGTCGCCGCCGGCATGCTCGACCCGCGTCAGCTGTGGAGGGCACTGCCGGAGGCGCTGCGCAAGCTCGACCCGCGGACTCTGTGGCGCAACCCCGTCATGTTCGTCACCGAGGTGGGCGCGCTGCTGACCACGGTGTTCACCATCCCCCATCCGTCGCTGTTCGGCTGGCTGATCACCGCCTGGCTCTGGCTGACCGTCATCTTCGCCAACCTGGCCGAAGCCGTCGCCGAGAGCAGGGGCCGTGCTCAGGCGGACACGCTGCGCCGCACCCGGCAGCAGACCGTCGCCCACCGTGTCGTGGGCTGGACCGAGGGCGTGCCGGCGTCGTCGATCCGTGCGGAGGAGATCCCGGCCTCACTTCTGCGCCGTGGCGACGTCGTGGTCGTCGACGCCGGAGAGCTGATCCCGGGCGACGGCGACGTGGTCGACGGGGTGGCCAGCGTCGACGAGTCCGCGATCACCGGCGAGTCGGCCCCGGTCATCAGGGAGTCCGGCGGCGACCGTTGTGCCGTGACAGGGGGAACGCGCGTCCTGTCCGACCGGATCGTCGTGCGGATCGCCCAGGATCCGGGTGAGAGCTTCATCGACCGGATGATCGCCCTCGTGGAGGGCGCCAAGCGGCAGAAGACGCCGAACGAGCTCGCGCTCAACCTGCTTCTGGTCGCGCTGACCGTCATCTTCCTGATGGCAACCGTCACGCTCCAGCCGATGGCGATCTACTCCAAGGGCGTGGTGGCCGCCGCGCCGGACACCCTCGCCATCACCGGCGCGGGCATCTCCACCCTCGTGCTGGTCTCTCTGCTGGTCTGCCTGATCCCGACCACGATCGGCGCGCTCCTGTCCGCGATCGGCATCGCCGGCATGGACCGGATGGTGCAGCGCAACGTGCTCGCGATGTCCGGCCGGGCGGTGGAGGCCGCCGGCGACGTGCACACGCTGCTGCTCGACAAGACCGGCACCATCACGTACGGCAACCGCCAGGCCGACTCCTTCGTCCCCGTCGGCGGAACCCGGGAGGCCGACCTCGCGCGCGCCGCGCTGCTGTCCAGCCTCGCCGACAGGACGCCCGAGGGACGCTCCATCCTGGACCTCGCGCGCCGCCGTGTCGGCGCGGACGCGGGTGCCGAGGAGGACGGGGAATGGGTGCCCTTCTCCGCCGTGACCCGGATGTCCGGCGTGAACCTCCCCACGGGCAGCCTGCGCAAGGGCGCGGCCGCCGCCGTGTCCACGTGGGTGCGTGAGCACGGCGGGACCGTCGCGCCGGAACTCGACGGGATCGTCGAGGCGGTCTCCGCGTCCGGCGGCACTCCCCTGGCCGTCGCGGACCGGACGCGGGTCCTCGGCGTGATCCATCTGAAGGACGTCGTGAAGCCCGGTCTTCGCGAGCGGTTCGCGGATCTGCGCAGGATGGGCATCCGCACCGTCATGATCACGGGCGACAACCCGACCACCGCGCGGGCGATCGCCGGCGAGGCGGGCGTCGACGACTTCCTGGCCGAGGCGACCCCCGAGGACAAGCTCGCCCTGATCCGCAAGGAGCAGGAAGGGGGCCGGCTGGTCGCGATGACGGGTGACGGCACCAACGACGCGCCCGCGCTCGCGCAGGCCGACGTCGGCGTGGCGATGAACACCGGAACGTCGGCCGCCAAGGAGGCCGGCAACATGGTCGACCTCGACTCCGACCCGACGAAGATCGTCGAGATCGTCGAGATCGGCAAGCAGTTGCTGATCACCCGCGGCGCGCTGACCACGTTCTCGATCGCCAACGACATCGCCAAGTACTTCGCGATCCTTCCCGCCATGTTCGGCCCGATCTACCCGGGCCTGTCCCGGCTCAACATCATGGGCCTCGAGTCGCCGCTTTCCGCCATCCTGTCCGCCGTCATCTTCAACGCCGTCGTCATCGTCGCGCTGATCCCGCTCGCGCTGCGGGGCGTCCGCTACCGCCCGTCCGGCGCCGGGACGCTGCTGGCCCGCAACCTGTGGGTGTACGGCCTCGGCGGTGTGGTCGTGCCCTTCGTGGCGATCAAGCTGATCGACCTCGTCGTCCAGTTCATCCCAGGAATCTGATCATGAATCGTCTTCCGCGGTGGCTCGCCCACCATCTGGCGGCCTTACGGGTGGTGGTGGTGCTCACCCTCACCGTCGGCCTGTTCTATCCGCTCGCGATGACCGGCGTCGCCCAGGCGGTCTTCGGCCACCGGGCCGACGGGTCCGTCATCGAGAAGGACGGCGCAGCCGTCGGCAGCGAGCTCGTCGGCCAGTCCTTCACCGGGACGGACAGCACGCCGATCCTGCGCTACTTCCAGAGCCGTCCTTCGGCGGCCGGCGACGGCTACGACCCGGGCGCGACCGGGGCGGGCAACCAGGGTTCGCAGAGCGTCGTCGACGTCCTCCCCGATCCGGCCGACCCCGACTCGGGCAAGCTCAGCCTGCTCACCCAGGTGTGCGCGCGGAGCGTGGCCGTCGGCGAACTCGAGGGGGTCAGCGGCGCCCGGCCGTACTGCACGTCGGACGGCGTGGGCGCCGTCCTCGGCGTGTTCCGCGAACAGGGTCTGAGCGGGCGGGCGACCCGGGTGGTCAGCCTGAACCAGGCGTGCCCCGCCGCTCCGTTCGTGTCCTCCTACGAGGGCGTGACCGTGGAATGCGCCCGACCGGGCGACGACTACAGCAGGGCTCTGGTCGTGCCCGTACGCGGGAACGCGCCCGCCCGGCCCGTGGTGCCCGCGGACGCGGTCACCGCGAGCGGCAGCGGCCTCGACCCGCACATCTCGCCGGCGTACGCCGCTCTCCAGGCCCCCCGCGTCGCGCGGGAGCGCGGCCTCGACCTGAACCGGGTCAAGGAGCTCGTCGCCGACAACACGACCAGCCGCGGCCTCGGCTTTCTCGGTGAGCCCGGCGTGAACGTGCTGACGCTCAACCTCGCGCTGGACCGGGAGTCCTGATCATGTACGGCTGGCTGCAAGCGTTGTTCGTCCTCGCCCTCCTGGTGGTGCTGCACGTCCCCGTGGGCGACTACATGGCCCGCACTCTGGACGGCGGCCGCCACCTCGCCGTCGAGCGCCGCCTCTACCGGATCTGCGGCATCGATCCCGACCGTGAGCAGGACTGGCGCAACTATCTGGTGGCGCTGACGGCGTTCACCGTGCTGAGCGTCGTCGCCCTGTTCGCGCTGTTCACCCTCCAGAACCGGCTGCCGTGGTCGCTCGGCCACCCCGGCATGTCATGGGAGCTGGCGCTGCACACCGCGGTCAGCTTCACGACGAACACGAGCTGGCAGAACTACGCCGGTGAGGCCACGACCGGCCACCTGGCCGTCATGGCCGGGCTCGGCGTGCAGGCCTTCGCCTCCGCGGCCGTCGGCATGTGCGTCGGCCTCGCGCTCATCCGCGCCCTGGTCAGGCGGGGCGGCACGGAGATCGGCAACTTCTGGGTCGACCTGGTCCGCAGCGTCTTCCGTGTGCTGCTGCCGCTGGCCGTCCTCTTCGGAATCGTGCTGATCTGCATGGGCGTCCAGCAGAACCTGGACGGCGCGCACGCCGTGAACACGGTCGCGGGCGGCACGCAGAGCCTGATCGGCGGGCCCGTCGGCTCCTGGGAGTCGATCAAACTCATGAGCGGGGACGGCGGCGGCTTCTTCAACGCCAGCAGCGCCCATCCGTTCGAGAACCCCTCGTCGCTGAGCAACGCCCTCGAGATCCTGATCATGCTGATCGTCCCCACCGCCTTCATCCGGACCTTCGGCCGGCTTGCGGGCGACCTCAGGCTCGGCTGGACGCTGCTCATCGTGGTCGGCATCCTGTTCGGCCTGCTGCTCGTCGCCGGCAACCTCGCCCAGACCGCCGGCACGGGGACGGTCGCACAGGCGGTGGGCGCGCAGGCGGAGGGGACAGAGACCCGCTTCGGCATCCCCGCGAGCACACTGTTCGGCGTCTCGGCGACGGCGAGCGCCGACGGAGCGCTCAACTCCTCCTACGACAGCTTCTCCAGTCTCGGCGGCGGAGTCCTGCTCGCGGCCATGATGCTGGGCGAGATCGCCCCGGGCGGCACGGGCAGCGGCCTCTACGGCCTGATCATCGTCGTGCTGGTGGCCATCTTCCTCGGCGGGCTCATGGTGGGCCGCACGCCCGAGTTCATGGGTAAGCGCATCGGCTTCGCCGAGATGCGCTACGTCGTGCTCTACGGGCTGGTGTCGCCCTCCCTCATCCTCGCCTTCACCGGGCTCGCCGTCGCGCTTCCGGCGGGAGTGTCGTCGATGGGCAACGTCGGGGCGCACGGTCTCACCGAGGTGCTGTACGCCTACACAAGCAACGTCAACAGCAACGGCAGCGCCATGGCCGGCCTGAACGGCAACACGATGTTCTACAACCTCACGATGACGGCGGCCATGTTCATCGGGCGCTATCTGCCCATCGCCTTCGTCCTGGCGTTGGCCGGCCGGCTCGTGAGGCGGCAACCCCAGGCGGTGACCGCCGGCACCCTGCGCACCCAGGGCGTCAGCTTCGTGGTTCTCGCCACCGGCGTCGCCCTGATCGTCGCGCTGCTCAACTTCCTGCCCGCGCTCTCCCTCGGTCCGCTCGCCGACGGCCTGCTCGGCTGACGCCGGTCCGTGCGCCGGAACCGTCCGGCGCACGGACCGCCGCCGCGGCCGGGTGAAGGCCGGGGTCGTGAACCGCTCAGGCCGTGCCGCGCGCAGGTTGTTCGGCCGCCGGCGCCCGCAGCCACGGGGTCAACGCCACGTCCGTCGCACGGCGGACGGCCTCCTGCACCGCGGCCGGGTCGTCGAGCGCGTCGGCGTCGTCGAGCAGCACCTGCAGCGCACTGGTGACCGCGCCCACAAAGGCCCCGGTCAGCGCCGCCGCGCTCACCTCGTCGAGCTGCTCGGGGAACGCCTCGGCCAGATTCCTGGCGATCTCCCGCTGCGCCTCGAACTGTATCTGCAGCCCGCGCCCGCGCACCGCGGGCACGGTGCGGATCAGCCGCAGCCGGAGGGCGGCGAGCCGGCTCGCCATCTCGTCGTTGTCGTCGCCGACCTTGCGCAGCGCGCGCAGCAACACCTCGGCGGGTCCTTCGCCCGGACCGCGCGACGCGATCGCCTCGACCGCCGCCCGCACTCGGGCGTCGCTCTCCGGGAACAGCAACTCCTCCTTGCTGGCGAAGTAGCTGAAGAACGTGCGCGTGCCGATGTCGGCCGCGGCGGCGATGTCGGCGATGGTCGTCTCGTCGTAACCGTCGCGTTCGAACAGTTCCGTCGCGGCGTCGACGAGGGTCTGGCGGATGCGGGCCCGCTTGCGTTCGCGCAGAGACACACGCCCAGCATACGGCACTCGGCGCAGACAAGCATCCAACGCAGATTCGCACTCATTGCAAATTCGCACTGAGTGCGGTTATGGTGTCGGCATGTCTCCTCGCAACGTGCTCATCTCCGGCGGCGGCGTCGCCGGGCCCACCCTCGCCTACTGGCTGGCCCGCCACGGGTTCAAGCCCACCGTCGTGGAGCGGTCGCAGGGCCTGCGCTCCAGCGGCAACCCCGTCGACGTGCGCGGACCCGCCCTCCCCGTGGCGGAGGGGATGGGCATCATGTCCCGCCTGCGCGACCTCGCCACCCAGACGACCGCGATGCGCGTCGTCGACGCCTCCGGACGGCAGGTCGCCCGCGTGGCCATGCCCGCCACCCGCAGCGCGGCCGGAAACCAGGAGGTCGAGATTCCGCGCGGCGACCTGGCCGCGGCCCTCTACGAGAGCGCCCGCGACGAAGCGGAGTTCCTGTTCGACGACACGATCGTCACGATGCGGCAGGACGAGCACGGGGTCGACGTCACCTTCGACCACGCCGCTCCGCGCCGCTTCGACCTGGTCGTCGGTGCCGACGGACTCCACTCCACCGTGCGGCGGCTCGCGTTCGGGCCGGAGGCCGGCTTCGTGAGCCACATGGGCGTCTACGTCGCGACCATCCCCCTCGACGGCCCCCTCGACGGCCCCCTCGACGGCCCCCTCGACGGGCCGGTCGACCATCCGCACGACGTGCTCATGTTCAACACGCCGGGGAGGCTGGTCTCCGTCCACCCGTCACGGGGGCGGGCCGTCGCCGCCTTCATCTTCCGGAGCTCCGCGATCGCCGGCTTCGACCATCGGGACACCGAGCAGCACAGACGGATCGTCACCGCGGCCTACGCTGACGCCGGCTGGCGGGTGCCGGAGCTGCTCGCACGGCTCGCGAAGACCGAGGACCTCTACTTCGACTCGGTCAGCCAGGTGCGGCTGCCCACCTGGGCGCGGGGCCGCGTCGCGCTGCTCGGCGACGCGGCGTCGTGCGTGTCGCTGTTCGGCGACGGCTCGAGCCTCGCCATGGCCGGCGCACACACCCTCGCCGAGGCGCTCGCGGCAACGGCGGGCCACGCGGAGGCCTTCCGCCGCTACGAGACCGAGCACCGCACCCTCGTCGGGCCGAAGCAACGGCGCATCGGGCGCGCCAAGGCGCTGCTCATCCCCAGAACGCGCTGGGGCATCGCCGCCCGCAATCTGAGCGCGCGGGTCTTGCTGAAGCGCTCCGGCTCCGGCGGATGACGCGCGTCGTCGACGCCGGTTCCATTCCGCTCGCGACCTGCGGAAGCCCGCGAAGCACGGGGGGCGCTCGCACGCATCCCTCTCCCGCACCGCCGGTCGTCCCGACGCGGAAGGCCTGAATTTTCCGTCAAGAAGGCGTTGACCATCCAGTCGGATGTAAGTAACTTCCAGGCAACGCGGTGACCTTGCATGACATTTACTCACATGCGAGTGGTTGGAGGACCAGATGCGTTACCGGCGGTTACTGACTCTGGCGGCGGTGGTGGTTCTCGGTGTGGGGACGGCGCCGGCCGCGCATGCTCACGGCGCGAAGAAGGACCGGTGGATCCTCGACAAGATCGCGAGCATGAGTCTCGAGGAGAAGGTCGGGCAGCTCTTCGTGGCGAACGTCTACGGAGAGAGCGGCGACGCGCCGGCCGCGGCCGACGTCGCCGCCAACCAGGCGATGTACGGCCCCGACGTCAAGAACGGCGACGACCTCATCGCCAAGTACAAGCTCGGCGCGATCCTCTACTTCCGGTGGGCCAACAACCTGAACGACCCCGTCAAGACGGCGGGGCTGTCCAACGACCTGCAGCGCGCGGCGTCGAAGCAGCGGGCGAGGATTCCGCTGCTGATCGCCACCGACCAGGAGCACGGCGCCGTCTACCGGCTGGACGAGCCGTTCACCGCGTTCCCCGGGCAGATGGCGCTCGGCGCGACCCGCAGCGCGGGTGACGCGTTCACCACGGGGATGGTCACCGGCAAGGAGCTCGCCGCACTCGGCATCAACCAGGACTACGCGCCGGTCGCCGACGTCAACATCAACCCGGGCAACCCGGTGATCGGCGTGCGCTCGTTCGGTGAGAGCACCTCGCTCGTGTCCGACCTGACGCGAGCCTCCGTCCGCGGCCTGCAGCAGGGCGGCGTCTCAGCGAGCCTGAAGCACTTCCCCGGCCACGGCGACACGATCACCGACAGCCACAACGGCGTGCCCTGGATCTTCCACACGAAGCAGGAGTGGGAGCAGATCGACGCGCCGCCGTTCAGGGCGGGCATCGCCGCGGGCGCCGACATGATCATGACGGCCCACGTCGTCATGCCGTACCTGCAGAGCGACTGCGACGTGGTGACCCAGGAGGGCTGCGACCCCGCGACGCTCGATCCCGAGATCATGACGGGGCTGCTCCGCGGCGAACTCGGCTACGACGGCGTCGTGGTCACCGACTCGCTGTCCATGCAGGGCGTGCGCGACAAGTACGGCGACGACCGCGTCCCGGTGCTCGCGCTCAAGGCCGGAGTGGACATGCTGATGATCGTCGACGATCCGGCGAGCTCGCTCTCCCTCGACGTCGCCTACAACGCCGTGCTGAACGCCGTCCGCTCGGGCGAGCTGACGGAAAAGCGCATCGACGAGTCCGTCTACCGGGTCCTGCGCCTCAAGAAGCAGCGCGGCTTCTTCCACGGCGACCAGCAGGTCAGCGAGCGCAAGGTGCTCGACCGCATCGGCACCCCCGCGCACGAGGCGCTCGCTCGCACGGTCGCCGGCCACAGCGTGACCCTCGTGCGGAACGACGCCCGCGCGCTGCCGTTGCGCAGAACCGGCCAGCGGGTTCTGGTGACCGGCTACCGCAACGTCGCGCCGCCGTCCGTGAAGATCCCGCCGGCCGAGCGGCTCGCCGCGGCGATCGGCGATCTCGGGCTCACCACCGAGTTGTTCGAGACGGGGACAGCCCCCGGCCAGGCCACCATCGACGCCGCGGTCGCCAAGGCCGGCGCCAACGACCTCGTCGTGGTCACCACGGTGAACTCCACCGGCTCTGCCGCCCAGCGCAACCTGGTCAACGCGCTGCTCGCGACCGGCAAGCCCGTCGTCATCGTCGCCGCCCGCAACCCGTACGACATCGTGGACTTCCCCGGCGCCCCCACGTACCTCGCGACGTACTCGTGGGAGAGGCCGGCGATGGAGGCCGCCGCACGGGTGCTGTTCGGCCTGACCCGCCCCACGGGCACGCTGCCGGTGACGATCCCGTCCGCCGACGGCTCGGTCCTCTACCCCTACGGACACGGCCTGAGCTACTGATCCTCCGGCAGAACGGAGCACCACCCTCATGGGTCACCCCCTCTCACGGAGGGCCCTGCTGTCCACCGCGGCCGTCGCCGTGGCCGGGACGGGCATGGGTCTCCCCCGACTCGACCAACGTCCGTCACACAGCGACTTCCAGACCGGCGTCCAGGTCCTGATGTCCGACGGCTACCGGCTCGTCCGCGGCCAGAAGGTCGGCATCGTGACCAACCCGACCGGCATCCTGCCGGACCTCCGCCACGAGGTCGACGTGATGGCCGCCGACGACAGGATCGAACTCGTCGCGGTGTTCGGCCCCGAGCACGGGTTCCGCGGCGCGGCGCAGGCCGGCGGCTCAGAAGGCTTCTACGTCGACGAGCAGACCGGGCTGCCGGTCTACGACACGTACCTGAAGAGCGGCCAGGCCCTGGCCGACATCTTCACCAGGTCGGGCGTGGACACGATCATGTTCGACATCCAGGACGCCGGCGCCCGCTTCTACACCTACATCTGGACGATGTTCGACTCCATGCAGGCCGCGGCGTCGGCCGGCAAACGGTTCGTCGTCCTCGACCGGCCCAACCCGATCACCGGCCGCCGGGCCTACGGCCCCGTCATGACACCGGAGTTCTCCACCTTCATCGGCAGGGAGGCGATCTCCCAGGCGCACGGCATGACCGTCGGCGAGCTGGCCAGGCTGTTCAACGCCGAGTTCCTTGACCAGCCCGCGGATCTCACGGTCGTGGAGATGCGCGGCTGGAAACGCGACCTGGCGTACGAGGACACCGGCCTGCCCTGGGTCCTGCCGTCGCCGAACATGCCGACCGTGGACACCGCCTTCGTCTACTCGGGCACCGGCATGTTCGAGGGCACCAACCTGTCGGAGGGCCGCGGCACGACCCGGCCCTTCGAGCTCATCGGCGCCCCCTACGCCGACCACCGGTGGGCGGACGCGCTCAACGCGCAGCGCCTGCCCGGCGCCGGGTTCCGCCTTGCCTACTTCACGCCCACGTTCTCCAAGCACGCGAACCTGTTGTGCGGCGGCGTGCAGCTGTACGTCACCGACCGGAAGACGTTCGACCCGGTCAGAACGGCCATCGCGATGATCGTCACGGTGAGGCAGCTCTACCCGGGGAACTTCGCCTGGCGATACGACACCTCCGATCCGGCCAGGCCGTACTGGATCGACAAGCTGACCGGGTCGACCCGGGTCAGGACCGACATCGACGCGGGCAAGGGCCCGGCCGAGGTCGAGGCAGGCTGGGCCGTCGAGCTCAAGGCGTTCGCCAAGACGCGCGACAAGCACCTGATCTACCGTGGAGGGCGCTAGTCGTGCGTGCACTGCCCGCTCTCCTCGCCGTGTCCATCGCAGGCGCGCTCGTCGTGGCGACCCCCCTGCCCGCGTCGGCGGCCGTCGAGGGCCCGCCGACCGTCACCATCGGCGACGTGCGTTTCGCCGACGACCGGCTGCGATACGGCGACGCCCGCACGGCGGACCTGGTCTCCGAGTACGTGGACCGGATCGCCCCCGACGCCGCGCAGTTCATGCGACCATCGCCGACGTGGCCCCTCTACGCGGGCGCGGTCGTGATCGCGGGCAGGAACGGCGTGATCGCCACCCACGAGGCGATGGGGAAGGCGGTGCGCTACGCCGACTCCACGCCCACCGAACTGCCGCCCGACCAGCAGATCCCGATGCGCAAGGACACGATCTTCGACCTGGCGTCGGTGTCCAAGCTCTTCACCTCGATCGTGGCCGTGCAGCAGATCGAGCGGGGAAGGATCGGGCTCGACACCCCGGTCACGGCGTACATCCCGGAGTTCGCGGCGAAAGGCAAGGACGGGATCACGGTCCGCGACCTGCTGACCCACACGTCGGGCCTGCCCGCCTGGATACCGCTGTACAACCAGCCGACCATCGAGGAACGGTACGCCGCGGTCTGGAACGTCGCGCCGTCGAACCCGCCGGGCAAGGTCTACCTCTACTCCGACCTCAACCTGATCACGCTCGGGGTCATCGTGGAGCGGGTGACCGGCAAGCCGCTCGACGCCGTCGTCGCGGAGAGCCTGACCCGGCCGCTCGGGATGCGCGACACGGGCTACAACCCGGACCCGGCGCTCAGGCCGCGGATCGCCGCCACCGAGTACCAGACCACGACGGAACCCGACCGCGGCATGATCTGGGGCCAGGTGCACGACGAGAACGCCTGGTCACTCGGCGGGGTCGCGGGCCACGCGGGGGTCTTCTCCACGGCGTACGACATGGCGATCCTGGCCCAGACGCTCCTCAACGGCGGCCACCACGGCCGGGCGCGCATCCTGTCGGAGGACTCGGTGCGGCTGCTGCTGACGAACTTCAACACCGCCTTCCCCGGCAACGCGCACGGTCTCGGCTTCGAGCTCGACCAGATGTGGTACATGGACGGGCTCTCCTCGCCGGTGACCGGCGGGCACACCGGCTACACCGGGACGTCGCTGGTCATCGACCCGTTGTCCCGCTCGTTCGTGATCCTGCTGACCAACCGGGTGCACCCCAGCCGGGACTGGGGCTCCAACAACCCGGCCCGCCGGGCGGTCGCCCGCGACCTGGCGCTCGCCGTTCCGGTGCGGCCGGCACAGGGACGGGACGCCTGGTTCTCCGGGGTCGCGGACGCCCGGACGGCGACGCTCACGCTGCCGGTCGGCGCGCCGCGGGGCGCCCGGCTCTCCTTCGCCCTCTGGTACGACACGGAGGCGGACTCCGACATCGGGTCACTCGAGGCCAGCACCGACGGCGGGGCCACCTGGAGCCCGGTGCCGATGGAGCTGAGCGCGGGCCGGCACCGCTGGTCGTCGGACGGCACGTTCTCGGGATTCGAGGGACGGCAGTGGCTGCGCGCGCAGGCCCGCCTTCCCGCCGGAACGGCCGCGCTGCGGTGGCGTTACGTCAACGACCAGCTCTACCAGGGCCGCGGGGTGTACGTGGACCTGGTGCGGATCACCGGGCCCGGGGTGCACTTCGAGGACGGAAACCCGCACGACGCCGACCTGTTCGCCGCCGACGGCTGGAGCAGATCCATGTATTGACGCCCGGCTCACCGTGACACCCATGTCCACCGCGTACTCCACTAAGGCGGAAGGTTCCGTGACGGATAGCGAGCTTGAGGCGGTCAAGGTGGCGGCCCCCACAGAAGGGGCCAACCCGCGCACGCGGGACATCGACCTCCGCTCGACCCTCGACATGCTGCGGCTCATCAACGACGAGGACCGCCTGGTCGCCCCGGCGGTCCGCGCCGCCCTCCCCGAGCTGGCCAAGGCCGTCGACCTCGGGGTGAGCGCGCTGATGGCCGGCCGGTCGATCCACTACTTCGGCGCGGGCAGCTCCGGCCGCATCGCGGTGCTCGACGCGGCCGAGCTCCTGCCGACGTACACGATCGACCCGCGCCAGTTCGTCGCGCACCACGCGGGCGGCCTCGCCGCCTTCGAGCAGGCGATGGAGAACGTGGAGGACGACGAGGCGACGGGCGCGGCCGAGGCTCTCGGCCTGGGCGCGGGCGACCTCGCGATCGGGCTGTCGGCCAGCGGGCGCACGCCGTACGTCGCGGGGGCGCTGCGCGCGGCGGGCGCCGCGGGCGCGGCCACCGTACTGGTGTCGTCGAACCCGCCTGCCCCGCTCGGCGAGCAGGTCGACGTCCACGTCGCGGTCGCCACCGGCCCCGAGGTCATCGCGGGATCGACGCGGATGAAGGCGGGAACCGCGCAGAAGCTCGTGCTGAACACGTTCTCCACCGCGGTCATGATCCGGCTCGGCCGGACGTACTCGAACCTCATGACCGACGTGACCGCCACCAACGCCAAGCTTCGCGGCCGGCTGGTCACGATCCTCGAAGAGGCCACCGGCCGCACCGAGGAGCAGTGCGCGCGAACGCTCACCGCGGCAGAAGGGGACCTCAAGGTCGCCCTGGTCTGCCTCCTCGCCGATGCCCCCGTGGGAGAGGCGCGAATCGCACTACAGGCCGCCGGCGGCGGGGTGCGCGCAGCACTCGCCGACCTGGCCACGAGCCGAAAGGAAGTCTCATGAAGAGAAGGTGGATCGCGGGGGCGATCGGGGCGCTCATGCTGGCGCTGGCGGCGTGCGCGCCCGGTGGCGGCGCGTCCGGCCGGCAGGAGGAGACCGCCGGCAAGGTCACGCTGAGTCTGTGGTCGTGGCGGGTGGAGGACGTCAAGGCGTACGAGAAGATCCTCGCCAAGTTCGAGGATTCGCATCCGAACATCAACGTCGAGTTCAAGCCGTTCCAGGCCACCGAGTACAACAACATCCTGGCCACAGGCCTGTCCGGAACCGCCGGGCCTGACGTTGCCCAGCTGCGGGCGTACGGCGGACTGCAGCCGCTGGTCGAGGCGGGCCAGCTGCTCCCGCTCGACGACAAGGTGGAGGCACTGTCCGGCTTCGACGCCAAACTCCTTGAGGGCGCCAAGGGCCACACGGACGGCAAGGTCTACGGCGTGCCCTTCGCCTACCAGACGCTCCAGGTGCTCTACAACAAGAAGCTGTTCGCGGACAACGGCATCCAGCCCCCCGCCACCTGGGACGACATGATCGCGGCGGCCCGGAAGCTGAAGGCGGCCGGGATCACCCCGTTCGCCGTCGCCGCCGGGCCGGACGCCACCTGGACGCTGCCGATCGTCCACGAGATCTTCGGCAACGCCCGCTACGGCAGCACCGCGTTCCGGGACGCGGTGGTCGGCGGCAAGAAGAAGTTCACCGACCCCGACTTCACGGCCTCCGTCAAGCTGATCAAGGACCTGGAGCCGTACTTCCCCGAGGACGTCGTGGCTGTCAAGATCCCCGACGTCCAGGCGTTGTTCGCCACGGGGAAGGCCGCGATGTACCCGACGGGCGCCTTCGACCTGGCGCCCGTGCTCAAGGCGAACCCGAGCCTGGAGGTCGGCCAGTTCCCCGTGCCGCCGCCGCCCGGCTCCCCCGTCACCACGCCGGTCACACCGGGCTGGGCCGACGGCTCGTTCGGCGTGAACGCCAAGTCCACCCACCAGGCCGAGGCGCTCGAACTGGTCAAGTGGATGGCGACCCCGGAGTTCGGGCAGCTCTACGCGACCGAGCTGAAGCAGCTGTCCGCGGTTCCGGGAGTCACGCCGTCGGACCCGCTGCTGGCCGAGATGGCCAAGAACTACGCCGGCAACGGCGCCCCGTACACACTGCTCGTCGACTTCCGGTACGGCCAGCCGAACGGTGACGCGGTCTTCCGGGACGAGGTGCAGAAGATGCTCGCGGGCCAGGCCGACCCTGAGTCGGTCTCCGAGAGCGTGCAGAAGGGCGTCGAGCAGTGGTTCAAGCCAGGCAACTGAGCACGCCTCGGCGTCGCGCGGCACGTACCGGCACCGGGGGCCGGTACGTGCCGCGCTGGCGGGTGCTGGCCGTGTTCCTGCTCCCGGCCTTCCTGCTCTACTCGGTCTTCATCGTCTATCCGCTGGTCAGCGCGCTCGACTACAGCTTCTTCGAGTGGCGCGGGATCCGGCAGGCGGGGTTCGCCGGGCTCGACAACTACCGGGACCTGCTGTCCGTCTACCCGTACGACCAGCAGCTGTGGCGGGCGTTCGCGCACAACGCGCTGTTCTTCGCCGGGACCATGCTGATCCAGAACACGGTCGGGCTGCTCTTCGCCGTCCTGCTGTTCCGGTACGGCCGCGGCAAGCGGTTCCTGCAGGCCTCCTTCACCACGCCGTACCTGGTCGACCCGCTCGTCGTCGGCTACCTGTGGAGCCTGCTGCTCAACCCGACGTTCGGCCCGGTCAACGCGCTGCTCAAGGCCGCGGGCCTCGACTCGTGGGCGTTGCCGTGGCTGGGCGACACCAATACGGCGCTGCCGATCGTCATCCTGGTCAACGCGTGGCAGTGGGTGGGCTTCCCCATGCTGATGTTCTCCGCCGCGCTCGCCGGCATCCCGGCCGAGTACCACGAGGCGGCCCGGGTCGACGGGGCCTCGGCCTGGCAGGCGTTCCGCCGGGTGACGCTGCCGCTGCTCACTCCGGCGATCGGCGTGGTGAGCGTGCTGACGTTCATCGGCAACTTCAACGCCTTCGGGCTGGTCTATGCGATGGCCGGCTCGACCGGGTCCCCGGCAGGTTCGACGGACGTGCTCGGCCTGCTGTTCTACCGGGTCGCGTTCGTGGAGGGAGGCGTGGAGGCGATCGGGCGGTCGTCGGCGCTCGCCGTGCTGATGTTCGTGTTCATCTTCGGGGTGTCGCTGCTGGCCACCTCGTACTTCCGCCGCCGCGAACGGAGGCTGGTGTGAAGACCGCGCGCCGGGCGCCCGGGCGGGTCGCCGTCCACCTGCTGCTGTGGGGGTACGCGGTCGTCGCGCTACTGCCGCTGGTCGTCATGCTGCTCAACTCGCTGCGGCCGACGAGCGAGGTCTTCACCGCGCCGCTGGGGCTGCCGACGTCCCCCAGCCTGCGCAGTTACGGCCAGGTGTGGACGGAGGCGTCGTTCAGCACGTACTTCATGAACTCGCTGATCGTCACCGGCGGCGCGGTACTGCTCGGCACGGCGGTCTCCGCGCTGGCGGCCTTCCCGCTGGCCCGTTACGACTTCTTCGGCAACCGGGTGCTCGGGGCGTACTTCCTGGCGGGGCTGATGTTGCCGATCCGGCTGGGCCTGGTGCCGATCTTCTATCTCATGGACTCGATGGGGCTCATCGACTCGCTGCTCGGGCTCACGCTGCTGTACGCCGCGTCCGGCGTGCCGTTCTGCATCTTCGTCCTGTCGGCGTTCTACCGTTCTCTGCCGGTCGAGCTGGACGAGGCGGCCCGGCTCGACGGGGCCGGCGAGTTCCGGATCTTCGGGCAGATCATGTTGCCGCTCGTACGGCCGGCGCTGGCGTCGGTGATGCTGTTCCAGTTCGTACCGCTGTGGCATGAGTTCCTCTACCCGCTCGTGCTGCTGCGCTCCGACGAGAAGTTCACGATCCCGCGCGGGTTGTCGCAGTTCTTCGGCGAGTACACGACCGACTGGTCGGCGCTGTTCGCCGGGCTGGTCCTCGCCACGGCGCCGCTGTTCGTGCTGTTCGTCCTGGCGACCAGGCAGATCATCGCCGGGCTGACCGCCGGTATGAGCAAGTAGTCAAGGACTGGCACGCTTTACCCTGTACACGTCAGAAACTTGCGCGGAGGCGGCGTGGACCCCGGTGGCGACAACTCGAGCGGCATCCTGGTGCGGCTGCGCGGAACGATCCCGTCCCTGCGGCCCGCCGAGCAGAGGGTCGCGCAGGCGGTACTGGCAGACCCGCAGGGCGTCGCCGACCGGCCGATCGGCGTGCTCGCCCGCGAATGCGGCACCTCGGAGACCACGGTGTTGCGGTTCTGCCGCGCCATCGGGTTGCGCGGCTACCCCGAGCTGCGGCTCGCGCTCGCCCGGGAGGCGACACGGGAGGCGTCGCGGGAGGCGTCGCGCGCCGGCGTGGCCCGGCCGCTCGACGGCGACATCAGCGCCGACGACCCGCTTGAGGAGATCGTCGCCAAGATCGGCTACAGCGACTCCCGTGCGGTGGCGGAGACGGCCGAGCATCTCGACGTCGCCGCTCTGGAACGCGCGGTCGGCGCGATCGTCGAGGCCCGCCGGGTGGATCTCTACGGCGCGGGGGCGAGCGGCTTCGTCGCTGCCGACCTGCATCAGAAGCTGCACAGGATCGGCCTCATGGCGTTCGCCTGGCAGGACTTCCACAGCGCCCTCACCTCGGCCGCGCTGCTGCGCAAGGGCGACGTCGCGATCGGCATCTCGCACACCGGCACCACGGTCGACGTGCTGGAGGCGCTGCGGCTCGCCGCCGACCACGGGGCGACCACGATCGCGATCACGAACTTCCACCCGTCTCCGATCACCGAGCTCGCCGACATCGTGCTGAAGACGGCCGCCCGCGAGACGCCGTTCCGCTCCGGCGCGATGGGCAGCAGGATCGCCCAGCTCACCGTCATCGACTGCCTCTTCGTCGGGGTCGCCGCCCGGCGCACCTACGACGAGACCCTCACCGCACTTGAGGACACCTACCGGGCGATCAGCAGCCGCCGGCGCAAATGAAGACCGCGGTTCGAAATTCGGTCGCCGACGGCGCACTGTTCGCGGCACCATGGGCGTGATGTCCCGAGCGTAGAAGCACCTCGATCACCGGCGGGGAACGGTCCCCGGAGCCACGTGCCCGGCGTGACGACCGTCCGCCCGCTGCGGCCGCATGCCGTCAGCGGCGCCTCCATTGGCGCGCCGCTCCCCCATCTGGGACGACGAGGATCCGTCCGCGGATCCGAATGTGATCGATGTGCAGGCGTCGAGTACGCCGAGAAACGGACTGACATGGAACTCCACGAGTACGCGCGGTATGACGCCGTCGGGCTTCGTGAGCTGATCGCGGCGGGCGAGGTCGCCGCCGCCGAGGTCGAGAGCGCCGCCCGGAACGCCCTGGCCGTGGCCGACACGGAGGTGAACGGCCTGGCGCTGCCGGTGTTCTCACCCGCGCTCGACCACGCAGAGGACGGTCCCCTCACGGGGGTTCCGTTCCTGATCAAGGACCACGGGCCGGTGGCGAAGGGGGTCCCGTTCTTCCTCGGAAGCCGGAGCCTGCCGGGCATCGTTCCCGAGCACGACAGCGATCTCATGGCGCGCTTCCGCGCCGCCGGCCTGGTGACCCTGGGCCTGACCACCGTGCCGGAGATGGCCATCAACTTCTCCACCGAATCGGTCAAACACGGGCCGACCCGCAACCCCTGGGATCCGGAGCGCGGCGTGGGCGGGTCGAGCGGCGGCGCGGCCGCTCTCGTCGCGGCCGGCGCCGTGCCCGTGGCGCACGGCAGCGACGGAGCCGGATCCCTCCGGATCCCCGCCTCCTGCTGCGGGCTCGTCGGGCTCAAGCCGAGCCGGGGCCGCGTCCCCTGCGGACCCGACCAGGGGGAACTGATGCTCGGCATGGCGTACGAGTTCGCGCTGACGCGCACCGTCCGCGACACCGCACACCTTCTGGACGCCGTCCAGGGGCCCGGTGTCGGCGACAAGTACACTGCGCCGCCGCCGCACGGCAAGTACGCCGACGAACTGGGGGCCGACCCCGGACTCCTGCGGGTGGCCGTCACCACCGAGGCCTGGTCCGGCGCCGCGGTCGACGGCGAAGTGGCCGCGGCGGCGGTCGAGGTCGGTCGTCTGCTGGAGGAGATGGGCCACGCCGTCGCCGGCGCGAGCCCGGTCCTCGATTGGGACGACGTCATGCGAACCACCGTGGCCGAATCCGTCGCGATCGGCTCGCTGCTGCTCCTGGCCCCCAGGCGACCGGACCCGGCCGCGATGGAAGCCGTCTCCAGACGGCTCCTGCAGGTCGCCGGCGACTACAGCGCGCTCGACATGATGGCCGCCTTCGGCGCGCAGAACAGGGTCACCCGGTCGGTGGGGGCGTTCTTCACCGAGTACGACCTGCTCGTCACCCCGGTCCTGGGCCGCCTCCCCGCGCCCCATGGCACGCTGCGCTATGACGACCCCGGCCACACCCTGACGAGCTGGCTGAAGTCGCTGTTCGACTACGGCCCGTTCACCATGGTGTTCAACATCTCCGGCCAGCCCGCAGTCAGCCTGCCGCTGGGCACGAGCGAGGGCGGTCTGCCGATCGGGGTGCAGCTCGTCGCCGGCTACGGCCGCGAGGATCTGCTGCTCCGGGTCGCCGCCCGGCTGGAACAGGCCATGCCGTGGAAGGACCGGATCCCCCGGTTCTCCGTCGGACGACGCTGAAAGGACGGCTTCGCGGGCCCGCCCTCTCAGCGGGGCGGGCCCGCGGGTCTCAGTGCCGCCGAAGGGCGGGCCTCAACGCCGCCTCGACGATGCCGAGCGCCTCGCGCACGTCGAGGCCGACGCTGGCGACGACGGCCGCGTATTCGGCGGCCGCCTGGACGGCCCGCTCGCGGGCACGCTCGCCGGCCGCAGACACGAACGACCCCGCCCTCCCCCGGGTCTCGATCAGCCCGGCCTCCTCCAGCTCCCGGTAGGCACGGCCCACCGTGTTGACGGCCAGGCCGAGGTCGGTCGCGAGCCGGCGGATGGTCGGCAGGCGGGAGCCCACCGGCAGCGTGCGGTCCTGGATCTGCCGGGCGAGCTGGGCCCGCAGTTGCTCGAACGGCGGCACCGGCGAGGCCGCGTTGATGACGATCATCGAACGCCCACCGTGTGCCGCGCCATGGCAGCCTGTCCCTGATCCAGACCCTCGTCAAGGCCGACCTCGTCGACGAGTTCCGGCTGCTGGTCTTCCCGGTCGTGCTCGGCACCGGCAAGCGGCTGTTCGGCGACATCGTCCCGACCGGTCTCAAGCTCGTCGACTCCAAGGCGACCAGCACCGGAGTGATGCTGCAGACCTATGAGACGACCGGCCGCCCGGCCTTCGCCACGGTCCCGCCGCTCGAGTAGAGCCGCTGGGGGGCCGTCCGATCCGGGCGGAGGACGGCGAGGTGAAACGGGGAAGCCGTGATCGCTCATCCGCGATCACGGCTTCGTCCTGCCGGCGTCAGGGGCGTCCTGTGGTCCTCACCGCCGCCCGCCGAACTCCCAGTCGTGCACCTCGACTCCGGCGTACAGGTCCTGGGTCAGGACGGCGCGTGCCGCGGCGGGGTCCGGCGCCCGGACCAGCGCGGCCGTACCCAGCCAGGCGACGCCGTCGTCCGACAGCAGCGGCCCGTACGCGATCAGTTCGTCCCGGCCGGACGGCACGGCGAGGTCCACGGCCTGCCCCGAACCGAGGCCGAGCACCAGATACCGGTTGCCGCCGGTCCGGCCGCCGGGGAAGTCCCACATGGTGCGTCCCAGCAGGTTGCGCCAGCGGCGCAGCATGACGTCCCGGTACACGCCGGCCTGGTAGTTGGGCTCGTCGAACGCGAACGCGCGTGCGGCGGCGGGGTCGGGCAGGTCGACGATGTGCACGCTGCCGGTGGCCGCGTCGTCGTGGGCGGTGAAGGTCGGGCCACGGGCGATCAGCTCCTTCGCGTACCGGTCCATGTACGACCAGTGCTCTTCCAGCAGCTCGTCGCGTAACGCCATCGAGCCGGGCCTGTCGCGGTGATAGCAGAAGAACTCCATGCCCCATTGTCGATCACTCCGGGTCCGATGCTCCAAGCATCCGGCGCGGCCGGGGACGCCTTCCGCCGGTTCACGTTCTCGACGCCGGGGCTGTGGAGACGGCGGCGGCCCGGCTCTCCTTCGCCCCGGCGAACAGTGCGATGACGACGCCGAGCATCAGCAGGGTCGTCGCCAGATCGACGATGTTCGTCAGCAGGTCGTGGCGGTCGCTCTGGGCGAAGGTGAGCACGAAACCTCCGACGCCGTAGACGAGGGGCGCCCATCGGCGCCCGCCCGGCAGGTCGGCCCGGCGGGCGATGAGGATCCCCGCGACGAGCGCAACGAGCGTCGACCCGAGACCGCCGATCGGCAGGAGCACGTTGTCCTGCCCGGTCGTGAGCATGACGATCCCGCCGACGCTCAGCAGCGCCCAGCAGACCGGCCACAGAGCCAGCGTGATCCGGGACGGCAGGCCCGGCCCGGCCTCCTTCAACAGGGCGAGGCCCGCGGTGAAGACCGCCATGGCGACACACGTGATGTCGCCGAGCGTGTTCCCGACGTACCAGGAGGTCGTCCGGTCCGCCGGGTCGCCGAGCATGAAGGGCCACCCGGCGAGGGAGAACAGGGCGCCGGCGATGCCGACGGCGCCGAAGACACGGGCGCGGGAGGAGTGGTGCATGTCGATCCTTTCTGCGGCGGCCGGGACAGGCCCACCTGTGGGGGTGATGAAACGGGGGTCAGGTGATGGGTTGGGCGGTGAGCAGCAGCGCGGCGACGGCCACGGCGACACCGAGCCGCGCGGCGGAGATCACGACGTCGAGCGGGGGGACGGCAGGCAGCACGAACGCCGGCACGCCGGTAACCGCCGTCAGCGCCTGGGCGGACACGACCGTGTTGCGGGCCCAGACCGCCCCACGCCACGCCGCTGGAATCGCCGCGAGAGTGAGGACGGCGAGTCCGAGCACCACCGCCGGTGTCACGGATCCCGACGGCAGCCGATGGACGGACACGGCGATGTCCGAGCCGGCGCACATCGCCGCGATGACCAGCCCCCAACGTGCGGGGGCCGGGATCGGCGCCTTGCCCTGGCCGGCATCGCGCATCGCATGAGTCCTTCCGGTGGTGTGGGGACTTCAGTCTGCGAAGACGGACGGCATGCGCGGATGAGTCGGGCTTCCCGAGGGGCGCCGGCGGAGCGGGAGAGATTCCCGGCGGAATCGGGACCGCTGCCCTACGACGACCGTGATCGTGTGCCTTACCCCGCCGCGCCGGTGATCGCCATACTGTGCGCATGGACACGGATCGCGACGCTTCCGCCGCAATACGGGTGCTCCTCGCCGACGATCATCCGGCGTTGCGGCGGGGACTCGCGCTCCTGCTCGAGACCCTTCCGGGCATCGACGTCGTGGCACAGGCCGGGGACGGCGAGGCGACGCTGCGGGAGGTGGCGCTGCACCGCCCGGACGTGGTCGTCATGGACCTGCACATGCCCGTGATGGACGGCGTGGAGACGACCGCGCGGGTGGTGCGCGACCATCCGAGCACGGCGGTCCTGGTCCTGACGATGGTCAGTGAGGACACGATGGTGACCGAGGCGTTGCGGGCGGGCGCCCGCGGTTACCTGCTGAAGACGGCCGAGTCCGACGAGATCGAGCGCGCGATCCGGGCGGTGGCCGTAGGTGACGCGATCTTCTCGCAGGCGGTCGCGGGGCGGCTCATCGACCGGCTGTCGACGCGGGAGCCGCCTCTCCCGCAGCTGTCCCCCCGTGAGCGTGAGGTGCTGGACGAGGTGGCCACGGGCGCGACCAACGGCGCCATAGCGCTGCGGTTGCACCTGTCGCACAAGACGGTCGCCAACCACGTATCGGCGATCTTGATGAAGCTCGGCGTCGCGACCCGCGGCCAGGCCATCGTGATCGCCAAGGATGCCGGGCTGGGCCGGCGTGGCTGACACGCGCACCCGTGCCCGCGTCCTCGTGACGGGAGTCGCCGGTCTCGTCCTGACCGCCGTCGCGATCGTCTTCGCCCGGCTCGCCGGCGTCACCTGGCGGGGCTGGGTGGACACCTACGCGATCACCAACATCGTCTTCGGCGTCGGATTCGTCCTGCCCGCCTCGATCATCGGGTGGTACCGGCCGCGTCACCCGGTCGGCACCCTCTTCATGATCAGCGGTCTGGGGCACCTGGTCACCGCGGCCAGTGGCATGCTGCTGACGTACGGGCTCCAGCACGGCTGGCCGCTGCCGCTGGAGCGCACGCTGGTCACCTTCTACTTCGCGGGCTGGCAACTGGGGATCGGCTTCCTCGCCAACATCGCGTTGCTGCTCTTCCCTGACGGCCGGCTGCCGTCCCGCCGCTGGCTTCCCGTCCTGTGGCTGACGATGGCCGCCGGTCTGTACGAAACCGTGAGCAGCGTCCTGTCGACCGGCACGTTCTTCGGCCACCCCGGCGTGACGTCGATTCTCAACGTGGGCCTCGTCCAGCCCAACCTCGCCGACACGGTCTTCGAGCTCCTGTTCATCCCCCTGAACATCGCGTGGGTCACGGCGCTCGTCGTCCGGTACCGGCGCGGCGACGAGCGGACGAAGCGGCAGCTGCTGTGGCTCATCCTGGCGCTGATCGCCATGATCGTGCTCAACACCCAGCGTTGGATCACCGGCGACGGGCCGATCCTCCTGCTGCTGTCGTTCGTGATGATCCCGTTGGCCGTGGGTGTGGCGATCGTGCGCCACCAGCTGTTCGACATCCGGCTGGTGTTGTCCCGCACGCTCCTGTACGGCCTGACCCTGACTGTGATCGTCGCCGTGTACGCCGGTCTCGTCGCCGCGTTCTCCCTGTTCGTTCCCCCCACCGCCGAACGGGGCGCCCAAACCGGCGCGGCGATCCTGGTGGCGATCGGATTCACGCCCGTACGGCTGCTGATGCGGCGCCTCACCGATCGTGCCTTCTACGGCGGCCGGTCGGACCCCGCCCGCACCGCGCAGCAGATCGGGCAGACGCTGCATCACGAGGACGACCTCGGCGGCGTGCTCGACCGCACCCGCGTCGCCCTGCGCATCCCGTGGATCGCGTTGCACACGGCGGACGGCGCCCTCCTCGCCCAGGCCGGCACGTCACAGGAGGGCACGACCGAGGAGGTCGCCTTGCGGTACCGCGGCGACCAGGTCGGGACGGTCCGCGTCGAACTGCGCCGGGGTGAACGGCGCCTGCACACCGCCGACCGCGACACGCTCGGCCTGATAGGCACGCCGCTCGCGGTCGCGCTGCACGCGCTGCAGTTGACCGAGCAGGTGCGCCAGGCCCGCGTCGCCACCGTCGAGGCCGCCGGAGCGGAGCG
The DNA here is from genome assembly GCF_016862895.1 of Planotetraspora kaengkrachanensis. Taxonomy (GTDB): domain Bacteria; phylum Actinomycetota; class Actinomycetes; order Streptosporangiales; family Streptosporangiaceae; genus Planotetraspora; species Planotetraspora kaengkrachanensis. Next base: position 139,316 of record NZ_BONV01000002.1, read on the forward strand.
CGTGCGCCTGCAGCGTGAGCTTCACGACGGCCTCGGCCCTTCACTGACCAGCGTGGCGTTCCGCGCCGACGCGGCGTCCAACCTGCTCAGGTCCGACGTCGAGGCCGCCGGTCGGCTGATCGGCGAGGTTCGCACAGACCTGCGAGCGGTCATCGACGACGTACGGAACATCGTTTACGGCCTGCGCCCCATGGAACTGGATCGGCTCGGCCTCGACGGCGCGCTGCGCGAACACGTGGCGGCCATCCCCACGGAGGCCGGGAAGGGCGTCGCGGTCGAAGTGGCGGCGCCCCGTCCGATGCCCTCCCTGTCCGCGGCGGTCGAACTCGCGGCCTACCGGATAGCGAAGGAGGCCCTCACGAACGTGCTTCGCCACTCCGACGCGCGCACCTGCCGCATAACCCTGCGCGTCGACGACGACCTGCACGTGGAGGTGAGCGACGACGGGAGCCTGCCCGCCACCTGGCGTCCCGGCGTCGGGCTCCAGTCGATCGCCGAACGCGCGGAGGAACTCGGCGGCGCGGCCTCCGCGGGGCCGACCGCGGATGGATGGCGTGTCACGGCCCGCATTCCGCTCCGGGCCACGGCGGCCGGGCCGGCCGGCGAACAGGGCGGCTCACGCCGGCCCGATGTGCGGGAAGGACCCGCCGGCACGCCTTCCGGTCTCCGAACCGGCGCGTGACGAGTCGTCAGCCCTCTCGCGGGCCGGCCGGCCGGGCGAGCAGCCGTTCCAGCTCGCGTCCGGCCTCGTCGCATCCCGCGTCCCACACCCGCTGCAGTTCACGCAGGTCGCCGGTCGCGACCGCGAGCCGGGTCAGCAGGTGCCCGGCCCGCATGGAGCCCTCGTCAAGCAGGTCCCTCAGCTCTTCGAGGTCGCCGCGGGCGTCGGCGAGGTCGGCCAGGCGGTCCAGGGCCATCTCGTTCCCCTCGTCGGCCAGCGCGCGGAGGGTGTCCAGGTCAGGGGTGATGTTCGTCATGGCCACATGCTGCAACCCCGCCCCTGGGGCAGGGTCAAGCGGGAGAACAATGGAGGCGTGATAACCATCGGCCGGCTCGCCAGGTACGCCGGCGTCTCGATCAAGACGATCCGGGTCTACCACGACAAGGGGCTGCTTCCCGAGCCCGGCTGTGACTCCTCCGGCTACCGGCGTTACACCGCGCGGCACGCCATCGACCTGATCAAGATCCGCACCCTGGCCGAGGCAGGCGTCCCGCTGGCGCGCATCAGAGAGCTCCGCGCGGCCTCGGACGAGGACTTCCGGGAGGCTCTCCGCCAGGTGGACGCCGGCCTCACGGCCAGGATCCGGGACCTGCGGGCGACCCAGCGGCGGCTGAGACGGCTCGCGGCGGGAAGCCTGCAGGTCCTCTCCCCCGAAGTGGGCGACCATCTCGAGCGGCTGCCCGGGCTCGGGTTCAGCCCGCGGTGGGTCGCCCTCGAGACCGACCTGTGGATCCTGGTGTTCGCCACCCATCCCGACACCGCGCTCGAGCTGTTCCGCGACCAGGCCCAGGCGCTGGCCGACCCCGCGCTGCGTCAGATCTACCTCGACTACGACCGCGCCCACGACCTCGACCCGCACGATCCCCGCATCGACGAGCTCGCCGAGCGCATCGCCCGCGCGACGGAGGAACGGTACGGTTCCGCCGACCTTCCCGGGCAGGACGTCGACGCCGACATGCCGGCACTCATCCAGGGAGTGGTCAACGCCTCATCCCCGGCGTGGCGGCGGCTCGACGCCCTGATCCGAGCCCGGCTCCCGCGCACCTGACCGTCCGTGATTGCCGCCGAGCCGCCGTGGGGACGAAGACACAGGTCACCACATCGTCGCCAGACGCCGTAAAGTGCCGTGGTGTTTGTGGCAGACCTTGCGTGAACCGGCGGCCGTAGGGCGTGGCCGGAACACTTTTTGTCGGGTCTCCACAAACCAGCAGCTCAGCTATGCGCGATGCGGGACCTTGGTTTACCCCGCCGCGAGCTAGCAGGGTAGCGAGAGGTGCAGACGGCGCTTCCGGGAAGTACCCGGACGCCGGTATCTGCGCTGCGGGTATTTGGGAGGCCCAACCGGTGTTCAGTCGTGTCGCCATCGTCAACCGTGGAGAGGCTGCGATGCGGCTCATTCACGCCGTCCGCGAGCTTTCTGCGGAAACCGGGGCACGGATCGAGACGGTCGCCCTCTACACCGACGCCGACCGCAACGCGACCTTCGTCCGTGAAGCGGACATCGCCTACCCGCTGGGCCCCGCGTCCGCGCGCCCGTACCTCGACCACGCCGTCCTTGAGCAGGCGCTGACGGAGACGGGCGCCGACGCCGCGTGGGTCGGCTGGGGCTTCGTCGCCGAGGATCCGGCGTTCGCCGAGCTGTGCGACAAGATCGGCGTCACCTTCGTCGGGCCGAGCGCGGAGGCCATGCGCAGGCTCGGCGACAAGATCGGCGCCAAGCTCATCGCCGAGGAGGTCGGCGTCCCCGTCGCGCCGTGGAGCCGCGGCGAGGTCGCCACCCTCGAAGACGCGCTGCGCGCCGGCGAGCAGATCGGCTACCCGCTGATGCTCAAGGCCACCGCGGGCGGCGGCGGGCGCGGCATCCGCAAGGTCACCTCGGCGGAGGAGCTGACCGACGCCTACGAGCGCACCCGCCAGGAGGCGCAGCGCGCGTTCGGCTCGGGCGTGGTCTTCCTGGAGAGCCTGGTCACCGGTGCCCGGCACGTCGAGGTCCAGGTCATCGCCGACGGGCAGGGCACCGCGTGGGCGCTGGGCGTCCGGGACTGCTCGGTGCAGCGGCGCAACCAGAAGATCATCGAGGAGTCCGCCTCCCCCGTCCTCGCGGCCGAGCAGACCGCCGAGCTGAAGGCGTCGGCGGAACGGCTCGCCGTGGCCGTCGGCTATCGCGGCGCCTGCACCGTCGAGTTCCTCTACCACCCCGGCGAGAAGCTGTTCGCCTTCCTCGAGGTCAACACCCGGCTGCAGGTCGAGCACCCGATCACCGAGATCACCACCGACACCGACCTGGTCAGGCTGCAACTGCACGTGGCGGGCGGCGGAAGGCTGGAGGGCGCCCAGCCGGCCGAGGCCGGGCACGCCATCGAGGCCAGGCTCAACGCCGAGGACCCCGACCGCGACTTCGCGCCCGCCCCGGGCCGCATCGCACGCCTGGTGCTGCCCGCCGGCCCCGGCATCCGCGTGGACACCGGCGTCAGCGAGGGCGACATCATCCCGGCCGACTTCGACTCGATGATCGCCAAGATCATCGCCTACGGCCGCGACCGCGAGCAGGCCCTGGGCCGGCTGCGCCGCGCGATGACCGACACCACGGTGATCATCGAGGGCGGCGCCACCAACAAGAGCTTCGTGCTCGACCTGCTCGACCAGCCCGAGGTGATCGACGCGAGCGCCGACACCGGCTGGATCGACCGTGTGCGCGCCGAGGGCCGCCTGGTCAGCCACCGGCACTCCGCGATCGCCCTGGCCGCCGCCGCGATCGAGGCGTACGAGGACGAGGAGGAGGTCGGCCGACGGCGCCTGCTGTCCACCGCCCGCGGAGGCCGCCCGCAGGTGCAGCACGACTCGGGCCGCCCGCTGGACCTCAAGCTCCGCGGGGTCGGCTACCGGGTGAGCGTGGCCCGGGTCGGGCAGCGTCGGTTCCGCGTCGGCATCTCCAGCGGCGGTGAGACGCACCCCGTCGACGTCGAGGTCGAGCGGTTCGACGAGCACAGCGGGCAGATCCTGGTCAACGGCCGCAGGTTCCGCCTGGTGTCGGCCACCCACGGGCCGATCCACCTGGTCGAGGTCGACGGCGTCACCCACCGGATCAGCCGCGACGAGGGCGGTGTCGTGCGTTCCCCCGCGCCCGCGCTGGTCGTCGCGACGCCGCTTTCCGTCGGCGACGAGGTCGAGCCCGGCGCCCCGATCCTGGTCCTCGAGAGCATGAAGATGGAGACGGTGCTGCGCGCGCCGTTCCGCGCCCGGGTCCGCGAGTGCCCGGTGTCGGTGGGCAGCCAGGTCGAGACCGGCGCTCCGCTGATGCGCCTGGAGCCACTGGCCGACGAAGACGCGGAGAAGGAGGCGGAGAGCACCGGCGAGACCGTCGAGATCGACCTGCCCGCCGAGCCTGCGGACGTGTCCGCGGCCGACCGGGTCGAGCGCGGCCTGCAGGACCTGCGCAGCCTGCTGCTCGGTTTCGACGCCGACCCGTACGACCCCAAGCGCGTGTTGTCCGGGTATCTGGCCGCGCGGGCCGAGCTCGGCGGCCGTCCGCTCGACGGCGAGCTCGACCTGCTCACCGTGTTCGCCGACCTGTCCGAGCTGAGCCGCAACAAGCCGGGCGGCGAACTCGACGTCGAGCCGCACAGCCCGGTGCACAGCCCGCGCGAGTTCTTCCACAGCTACCTGCAGAGCCTCGACGTCGAACGCGCCGGCGTCACCGAGGGCTTCCAGGACAAGCTGCGGCAGGTCCTCGCCCACTACGGGATCGACGGCCTCGACCGCACGCCTGAGCTGGAGGCCGCGGTCTTCCGGATCTTCCTGGCTCAGCAGCAGATGAGCACCGGCGTCGCGATCGTGTCGGAGCTGCTGCGCCAGTGGCTGGCCGGCGTGCCGCCGGTCGAGCCGCTCAGCGAGCGCGCCGGGCTCACCCTCGAGCACCTGGTCGAGGCCACGCAGGTGCGCTTCCCCACGGTGTCCGACCTGGCCCGCGGTGTGGTCTTCCGCTGGTTCGCCCAGCCGCTGCTGCGCCGCAACCGCGCCAAGGTCTACGCCGAGGTGCGCAGGCACCTGCGTCATCTGGACCACAACCCGGCGGCGCCGGACCGCGCCGAGCGGATCCAGGCCATGGTGGCCAGCGCCGAGCCGCTGGTCCGCCTGATCGGCCAGCGGATCGGGCTGCCCGGGCGGGACCACGCGCCGCTGCTGGAGGTGCTGACCCGCCGCTACTACGGAAACCGCGGGTTGTCCGGCGTCACCACTCGTGACGCCGCGGGCTGCCGGTTCGTCACCGCCGAGCACACGGGCCCGCGCGGCCTGACCCGCGTGGTCACCACCGCCGTCGACATCGCCGCCCTGCCCGACGCCATCGGCGCCGTCGGCACGCTCGCCACCGACGTGGCCGAGCGCGGTCTGGTCGCCGACCTCTACGTCATGTGGGAGGACCAGCCGGACGCCAACGCGATCGCGGTGCGGCTCGGGCAACTGCTCGCCGAGCACCCGCAGCCCGCGGGCGTCCGCCGGATCACCACGACCGTCGCCGGCACCGGCGGCGCCGTCATGCACCACCACTTCACCTTCCGGCCCGACGGCACGGGCTTCGCCGAGGACCGGCTGATCCGCGGCCTGCACCCGCAGATCGCGCAGCGCCTGCAACTGCAGCGGCTGCGCGAGTTCGACCTCACCAGGCTGCCGTCCGCGGACGAGGAGATCTACCTGTTCAAGGCCGTGGCGCGCAGCAACCCGGCCGACGAGCGGCTCATCGCGATGGGCCAGGTCCGCGACCTGACGCCGCTGCGCGAGGCCGACGGCAGGCTGGTCGCGCTGCCCGCGGTGGAGGACGCGATGACCGCGGGCCTGGACGCGATCCGCAACGTCCAGGCGCAACGACCCCAGAACAAGCGGTTCGACACCAACCGGATCCTGATGTACGTCTGGCCGTCGACCGAGCTGTCGGGCGACGAGCTGAACGCGCTGGTCCAGCGCATCCTGCCGACCACGGCGGGCGCGGGGCTCGAGGAGGTCCAGTTCATCGCCCGTCAGCGCAACTCCGCCGGTGAGCTGACCGAGGTCGCCGTGCGGATCACCCTCGACCCGGGCAACGGCGCGCACGTGCACGTCGAGGCGCCGTCGACGGAGCCGCTGCGGCCGCTGGACGACTACCGCCAGAAGGTGCTGCGCGCGGCCAGGCGCGGGAACGTGTACCCGTACGAGCTGACCGGCATGCTCGCCGGGCCGGAGGGGAGCTTCGTCGAGCACGACCTCGACGAACACGGCGCGCTGGTGCCGGTCGACCGGCCGAAGGGGAAGAACTCCGCGGCGATCGTGGCGGGCGTCGTCACCACGCCCACCGAGCGGCACCCCGAGGGCGTCACCCGGGTGGTCCTGCTCGGCGACCCGACGAAGGCGCTGGGCGCGCTGTCGGAGCCGGAGTGCGCGCGGGTGATCGCCGCACTCGACCTCGCCGAGCGGATGCGGGTCCCCCTGGAGTGGTTCGCGCTGTCGGCGGGCGCGCGGATCTCGATGAGCTCAGGCACCGAGAACATGGACTGGGTCGCGGCCGCGCTCAAGCGGATCGTCACGTTCACCCAGGACGGCGGCGAGATCAACATCGTGGTCGCCGGGATCACCGTCGGCGCCCAGCCGTACTGGAACGCCGAGGCGACGATGCTCATGCACACCAAGGGCATCCTGGTGATGACGCCGGACTCGGCGATGGTGCTCACCGGCAAGCAGTCGCTGGACTTCTCCGGCGGCGTGTCGGCCGAGGACAACTTCGGCATCGGCGGCTACGACCGCGTCATGGGGCCGAACGGCCAGGCGCAGTACTGGGCGCCCAACCTGCCGGCCGCCCGCGACGTGCTGATGTCGCATTACGACCACACGTACGTCGTGCCCGGCGAGACGGCGCCGCGGCGGGCCTGGACCAACGACCCGGCCGACCGCGACGTGTCCGGGTTCCCGCACACGATCTCCGGCAGCGACTTCGCCACCGTCGGCCAGATCTTCTCCAGCGAGCACAACCCGGACCGCAAGAAGCCGTTCGACATCCGCACGGTGATGCGCGCCCTGTCCGACCAGGATCATCCGGTGCTGGAGCGCTGGGCGGACATGGCCGACGCGGAGACGTCCGCCGTGCAGGACGTGCACATCGGCGGCCATCCGGTCTGCCTGATCGGCATCGAGTCGCGGTCGGTGCCGCGGCGCGGCTACCCGCCCACCGACGGGCCGGACACCTACACCGCGGGCACGCTGTTCCCGCGGTCGTCGAAGAAGACCGCGCGGGCGATCAACGCGGCGTCCGGCAACCGGCCGCTGGTGGTGCTGGCGAACCTGTCCGGGTTCGACGGCTCACCGGAGTCGATGCGCAAACTCCAGCTCGAGTACGGCGCGGAGATCGGCCGGGCGATCGTCAACTTCGACGGGCCGATCGTGTTCTGCGTGATCTCCCGCTATCACGGTGGCGCGTTCGTGGTGTTCTCCAAGGCCCTCAACCCGAACATGACGGTGCTGGCGCTGGAGGGCTCGTTCGCCTCGGTGCTCGGCGGCGCCCCGGCTGCGGCCGTGGTGTTCTCCGGCGAGGTGAACAACCGCACCGCGACCGACCCGCGGGTGACCGAGCTGCAGACGCGGGTCGCGGCCGCCAGCGGCGCCGAGCGGGCCGCGCTGCACGCCCGGCTCGCCGAGGTGCAGTCCACCGTCAGGGCGGAGAAGCTCGGCGAGGTCGCCGCGGAGTTCGACCGGGTGCACAGCATCCAGCGCGCGGTCGAGGTCGGCTCGGTGGACGCGATCATCAGCGCCGCCGAGCTGCGGCCGCGGATCATCGAGGCCATCGAGCGCGGCCTGGGTTCCGCGGCGCGCGACGGCCGGGCCTGACAGACGCGTGCGGGAAGCCGTCCCCGGTCCGCCGGGGCGGCTTCAGCCGTCGGTCTCGGTCGCGGGCAACCCGCGTGCGTGCAGGTCCTCGACGAACCGCCGGGCGAGGCTGTCCGCCGGCGCCGCCATGATCGCGACCACGTCGCGCCGGACCTGCGGGTCCATGGAGCGGACCACGCCGTACGGGCAGGCGATCAGGGCGGAGGCCGGCACGATGGTGACGCCCATCCCGGCTCCCGCGAGCTGGGCCGCCGTCCGCGGGCTGCGCGTGCGCAGCACCGGAGTGAACGTCACCTGGTGCGACGCGGCGAACTGGTCGATCCATACGGCCATGCCGTTGCCCTGGTCGTAGTGCACGAAAGGCTCGCTGGCGAGGTCGGCGACGGGCACCGATGGCCGGGCCGCGAATGGGTGGTCCTCGGGTGCCACCACGACCATCTCCTCTTGGCCCAGGACCTCGACATGGGCGGAGGTGCCGGTGGGGCGCGGCCCGATCACGAGATCCGCCTCGCCCGCCATGAGGTGGTCCACCATGCGATCAGCGCTGGTGAACTCCATCAGGTCCAGCCGTACGGCGGGGCGCTCGGAACACCACTGGCGCAACACGGGAACGAGCAGCCAGACGGTCATCGTCTCGGCGCAGGCGATTCTCAGCCGGCCGGCCACTCCCGCGCCGACCTCGTGACCCACCCGTACGGCTCGCGCCGCCGCCTGGAGCGCGACCCGGGCCTCGGCCGCCGTGGCGTGACCGGCGGCGGTGACCCGGACTCCGCGGGCCAGGCGTTCCACGACCCGGGTCCCCAGTTCCCGTTCCAGGGCCGCGATCTGGTGGGAGAGCGCGGGCTGGGACATGTACAGGGCGGCGGCGGCCTTGGTCACCGATCCGGTGTCCACCAAGGCCACGAGACACTCCAATGCGCGAAGTGTGGCCATTCGCAAAAACTAACCTATACACCCACAAGTTTCATAATCCAACAGAAGCCATGTCAAAGGGCCTGCGGCTAGTGTCGGAGTCATGGGACGGGGGAAGGCCGAGCCCGTCGTCGTGACCGGCCGTGCGCTCCGATCGCGAGGATCATGATGGCGACGCTCTTGTCGGTGAACATCGGGATGCCGAAGGACGTGTCCTGGCAGGGCAGGACCGTGCACACCGGCGTCTGGAAGCACGCGGTCACCGGCCCGCGGACGGCCAGACGGCTCAACATCGACGGCGACGGCCAGGGCGACCTGCAGGGCCACGGCGGCGAGCAGCGAGCCGTGCTCGTCTACCAGATCCAGTCCTACGCCTACTGGCAGGACCACTTCGGCCGGTCCGACTTCCAGTACGGCCAGTTCGGGGAGAACTTCACCGTCGACGGACTGCCCGACGACGACGTGTGCATCGGCGACCGCTACCGCATCGGCGAGGCGGAGTTCGAAGTCACGCAACCCCGGGTCACCTGCTACCGGGTCGGCATGCGACTCGGCGAGCCGGAACTCCCCGCCCTCCTCGTCTCCCACCACCGCCCCGGCTTCTACCTCCGCGTCATCACCGAAGGCGAGGTGGAGGCGGGCGACGCCATCGTGAAGACCAGGACGGGCCCCGGAGCGCTCACCGTCGCCGACGCCGACGCGCTGCTCTACCTCCCCGGCGAGGACCCGGACAAGCTCACAAGAGCACTCGCGATTCCCGCCCTCAGCCCCGGATGGCGGCAGTCGTTCCAGGACATGGCCTCCGGTCGTACGGCGGCGCCGCGCGCAGAAGGGTGGCGCGGCTTCCGCCCGATGCGGGTGACCAGGATCGTGCACGAGACCCCGTCGGTGCTGTCCGTCCATCTCGAAGCCGGCGACGGGAGCGTGCTGCCGGTCGCGGAGGCCGGGCAGTACATAACGCTCCGGGTGGACGGAGCGGGCGACCCGGCGCCGGTGCGCAGCTACTCCCTCTCCTCGGCGCCCGGCGACCCCGCCTACCGGGTGAGCGTGAAACGGGAGGAACTCGGCCTGGTCAGCCGTTATCTGCACGCCGACCTGCGGCCCGGCGCCGTGCTTGAGGCGGCCGCACCACGAGGCGACTTCGTCCTGTCCCCCGGCACCGAGCCCGTGCTCCTCGTCTCGGCCGGCATCGGGGCGACCCCGGTCACGGCGATGCTGCACCGGCTCGCCGCCGAGCACACCCTCCGTCCCGTCTGGTGGATCCACGTCGCGCGCACACCCGCCGAGCATGCCTTCGCCCACGAGGCGCACACGCTGCTCGCCGCGCTTCCCCACGCTCATGAGCACGTCTTCTACACAGCGGACACCGAAGGCTCCCCGGGCGAGTCCGGGGGCATCGGCCCGGCGATCCACCACGGCCGGCCCACCCTGGACGGCCTGGCGGCCCTCGGCCCGCCGGCCGACGCCACCGCCTACCTGTGCGGCCCCGTGTCCTTCATGGCCGCCATGCGCGACATGCTCACCACGATCGGCCTGGCCGGCGACCACATCCACACCGAGCTGTTCGGCGCGCTCGCCGCCATCACACCGGGCCTCACGCCCCGGCCCGCGGTGGCGCCGCACCCGCCGCCCGGCGAATCCGGCACCGGACCGCTGCTCACGTTCGCCCGCAGCGGCCTGTCGGTCCGCTGGTCTCCCCGGTACCGGTCGGTGCTCGACCTCGCCGACGCGTGCGACGTTCCCACCCGCTGGTCCTGCCGTACCGGCGTCTGCCACACCTGCGTCACGCCGCTCCTCGCCGGAGAGGTGGACTACTCCCCGGACCCGCTGGAACCTCCCGCCGGCGGAGAGGTCCTGATCTGCTGCGCCCGGCCGCGAGACGACGTGGTGCTGGACCTCTGACACCCGGCAGGACGCCGCCTGGGCTCGCCCGCGTCCAACGGTCGCCAGCGTCGATTCACGACGGGCGGAATCCCCGCTCCTGCAGCACCCAGGTGTTTCCATCGGGATCGGCGAAATCCGCGAAGCTCGCGTAATCGCCTCGCTGCGGATCGACGCCGTCCTGCCAATCCCCCTGCCAGTCATTCTTCGCGGCTTTGTGCCGTACCGCGCCGACCTCGACTCCGCGCCGGGTCAGCTCGCGCCTGGCGGCCTCGACATCACCGACCACCAGGTAGAGCCCGCGTACGGACCCGGGCACGGCGTCGGTGAGGCCCACGCCGATCTGCACCGAGCAGGCGGAGCCCGGTGGGGTCAGCTGCACGACGCGGAAACCGTCGTTCGGCCGGTAGTCGACGTCGAGCGTGAAGCCGGCCTGCTCGGTGTAGAACGCCAGGGATCGGTCCACGTCGCTCACCGGCAGCGTCACGACTTCGAGTTCGTAGTTCACCCGCTCATCTTCTTGCCGCTTCACGTTTCGCCGCCACTCGATGTGGCACGCATCCGCATTCTTCTTTTCTATGGTCACATCACAAAAATCCGATCCCCCACGCCTCGCCGAAAACTCCTGAGATATTCGGCCTTTTTGTGTTCACGGCAGAAAACTCGCATCTCTCGTCGGCCCGCCCTGCTCGAATCCGCTTTTAGGCTTCGATTTCGAGGAGAACGTCAGCGAGAACGTCACGTCCTCATCGCTTACGCGGGCCGGTGGCCCGCACGGGGGAAGGAGCGGATCCATGGGGTTGTCGTGGCAGCAGGGACCTCTGTCGCCCAGGTCGGTCGGGCGGTTCCTCGTCGAACAACCGCTTCCCGAGCGCCTGCTGTTCGCGGAGCCGCTGCGCCGGCGCATGCGCGTCCGGTTCGCCGGTGAATGGATCGCGGACAGCGAGGACGTCGTCCTGCTCCACGAGCCCAGCCGATACCCCGTGGCCTACTTCCCGGCCGGGGACGTGCGGGCGGACACCCTGCGCACGACGGATCACGTCACGCGGCATCGCGACCTCGGAACCACGGCCTGGTTCACCGTCACGACCCCCGGCCGGACCACCGAGCGGGCGGCGTGGCAGCACGTCGAGTTGCCCGGCCACGCCGCCGAACTGCGGGATCGGGTGGCGTTCGCGTGGCGCGCGATGGACGCCTTCTACGAGGAGGACGAGCGCGTCGTCGGCCACGCCGCCGACCTCTACCACCGCAACGACATCCGGTCGACGTCGCGGCATCTCGTCGTCCGCGACGGCGACCGGGTGGTCGCCGACACGCACCGGCCGGTGGTGCTCTACGAGTCGGGGTTCGCGCCTCGCTGGTACGTGCCGCGGGAGGACGTCGACGAGACCGCGCTGACACCGGTCGCAGGTCAGACCTTCTGCCCGTACAAGGGGCTCGCCAGCTACTACGACATCGGCGGCCGCACCCGCGCCGCCTGGTCCTATGTGGAGGCCTGGCCCGAGGTGGGCCGCGTGCGCGGGCTGATGTCCTTCGAACCGGACAAGGTCGAGGTGTACCTCGACGGGCGGCGCCTCGAGCTCGAGCCCGGCCAGACGGTCGTCGCGCACGGCATCGACCGCGGCCTCGATCCCTCGGAGATCCTCCGGCGGTCCTGAGACCGTCCTCGCGGCGGAGAGATCACGTCTGTCTCCGACCGGCCTGACCCGTGTCCGCTTTCCGGATTCGACTTCCGACAACGTCAAGGAGAACCGTCATGTCCTCATCCCTGCAGGGGCGCAGGGTCCTCGTCATCGGCCGTGGAAGCGGCATCGCCCGTGCCGTCACACTCGCCGTACGCGCCGCGGGCGCGACGGTGGTCGCGGCCAGCAGGGACGCGGGAAAGCTGGCCGGATCGTACGAGGATCCCGGCATCGAGGCCGAGGCCGTCGACCTGACCGACGAGCCGAGCGTCGAGGCGCTCGCCGCCCGGCTCGGCCACGTCGACCACGTCGTGTCCACCGCGTCGGCGAGGGCCCGGGGACAGGTCGCGGACCTCGAGCACGACACGATGGCGCTGTCGTTCACCACCAAGGTGCTCGGTCCGATCCTGCTCGCGAAGCACCTGGCACCGCGCATGCCGCGAGACGGGTCGTTCGTGCTCTTCTCCGGATCGTCGGCGCGCAAGCCCGCGATCGGCATGCTCGCCGTCGCCGCCACCAACGGAGCCGTGGACGTCGTCACCCGCTCGCTGGCCGTGGAACTCGCGCCGATCCGGGTCAACGCGATCTCCCCGGGCACGGTCGACACCGGCGCCTACGACGCGCTCGGCGAGGAGAAGAAGAACGCCCTGTTCGAACAGCGCAGCCGGACCAACCCGGTGCGCCGTGTCGGCACCGCCGACGACATCGCGGAGGCCGTGCTCTTCGCACTGACCAACACCTTCCTGACCGGTGTGTCGCTCGCGGTCGACGGAGGCGAGCCGCTCGTCTGAGGATCGACGCCGGTCGGTCCATCAGACGCCACTCCCGGACGACCGCCCCGGACAGGACGGCCGGGGCGCCGGAACTACGTGCCGGTGGAGCCGAGCCAGGCCGCGACGCCGTTCAGCGTGCCCGCACCGCTGCCGGCTTCGACCTGCTCGGCGAGGCCGGCGATGGTCACGGAGCGCAGCGCGTCCCTTCGCGCCGACTCGGAGGCGGCCATCGCGCGGGAGATCGGGCACGGCGTTGTGCAGTATTCGGCCGGAGTCGCCATGGGGCCCCGCTGGCGGATCTCCGTGCAGACGAAGGCGGGCTCGGGCCCGTCGATGGCTTCGACGACGTCGAGCAGCGTGATCTCCGCCGGAGGGCGGCTCAGCACGTAACCGCCCGACTTGCCCTGCACTGAGAACACGAGACCGGCCCGCGCGAGTGCCTGGAGCTGCTTGGCCAGGTAGGTGGGCGACACCTGGTGCAACTCGGCCAGCCGGGCGGCCGGCACAGGCGCCGCCACGGACGTGAGCACGACGCAGCAGTGCACCGCCCACTCGACGCCCTCGGACATCTTCACCGCGCCATGGTATCCGTACCCCCATACTCGGACATGTTTTATCCGAGTATAGTGACGCGAAGACCCAAGTGCTCCGGAGTTGAAAGGCTCACCATGAAGATCGCAGTCATCGGCGGGACCGGCCTGATCGGCTCGCAGGTCGTCAGGAATCTCACCGCGGCCGGGCACGAGGCCGTGCCGTACTCGCTGTCCACGGGCGTGGACGTCATCACCGGCGCGGGCGTTGAGGACGCGGTGACGGGCGCGGACGTCGTCGTCAACCTCACCAATTCCCCGACCTTCGACGACGCCTCCCCCGCCTTCTTCCAGACCTCGATGGACAACCTCCTCGCCGCGAGCGCGAAGGCCGGCGTCGGGCACTTCGTCATCCTGTCCATCGTCGGCGTCGACCTAGCGCCCGACCTCGTCTACTACCGGGCGAAGGTGCTTCAGGAGAACCTGCTGCGGGCGGGATCGGTCCCGTTCTCGATCGTCCGCGCCACGCAGTTCATGGAGTTCATGGACGCGACCATGTCCTGGACCACCGAGGGCGACGTCGTGCGCCTGCCGCGGACGCCCATTCAGCCGATCGCCGCCGCTGACGTCGCCGCCGCGGTCTCGGAGGTCGCCGCCGGCGCGCCCCTGTACGGCGTCCGCGACATCGCCGGACCCGACGTCTTCACCCTCGACGAACTCGGCAGGATCACCCTGAAGGCCAGGGGCGACAGCCGGGTCGTCGTCATCGACGACACCGCGGGCCTGTTCAGCGCGATCAAGGGCGACGTCATCATCGCCCCGGCCGACGCCCTCATCGCCCCCACCCACTACGCCGACTGGCTCGCGGCCAACTGACCTCTCGGCCCGTCCTCGTCGAGGCTGACGGTGGCGAGGATGCCCTGGCGACGAGGCGGCGAGCAGTCCGTGGCGGGCGGGTCGGTCATGCGTGATGCCAGAGATGCAGCTTGTCGGGGTTCAGGACGATCCACACAGCGGTGACCTCGGCTCCCGCGACGCTCAGGCTGACCACCGCCACCGCGTGGCCCGCCCGGCGCAGCACCAGACCTGTGCGGCCGTTGACGGACTCGACGCTCACCTGGGTGCCGGGCGGCCCGACCAGCAGGGTCACGACGAACCGGGCGGCCGCGTCCGCGCCGTATGTCGGGCGCACCGAGGCGCGCACCTTGCCGCCGCCGTCGCTCACGACCAGCGCGTCGGCGGCCAGGACCGTCTTCAGCGCCGCCACGTCTCCGGTTTCGCACGCTGCCGCGAACCGGCGCGCGACCCGGTCATGCCGGTCGAGCATCGCCTTCCGTGGCCCGGGCTGACCGGGGGCCGCCGCGTCGCGCCCGAGCGGGGAGCCCGGACGGCGGCCACGGGAGCCGGCGCCGGGTCCCGCTCAGGTGCGGCGCCGGAAGGCGGGAACGCGTCCGGAATGGCGAGCAGTTCCATGCAGATGCCCCCGGCGACCCTGGTCAGCCATGCTCGCGGCACCTCGATCGCGGCACGGTCCTCGTCGTCGAGTGCGTACCAGCGGCGGTAGGTCTCCTGGACGATCCGGTCGGCCGTGGCGGCCGAACCGAACATCCACAGGGCGATCTCGAGCAGGTGCTGCCGTTCGTCGAGCATCTCCGCCAGGGAACCGGCGCCCGCCTCGGTCATGTGGTGCCACCCGCACCGGCCGGGGGTCGCGGAAAGCGGCCGGCGGAGCGGGCAAGCCCGTCCCGTCTCCAGGCGGTGGTCAGGCCGGCATGGCCGGCGGCTGACGAGGTCGTCCGCACGATGTCCTCTGTTCTCTTTCGGTGTCGCCGGCTAAGACCGGACAGGGCGTCCCGTTGTGACAGCCACGGGACGATCAGCGGCCGTGCCGGGCGTCCCGGCGGGACGCGGCACGGTTGGCCGCGGTCAGATGTCCCGGCGGAGCCGGGCGCGTGATCGCTCGAATGCGTCGAGTTTGGCCGGGTTGACGATCCACATGAGGTGGTGGATGCCTTTCGGCGAGGCTTCGACGGTGAGAAGCGTGACCCCGGTCCGGCCACGGGGGACCAGCAGTCCCGCGTGGCCGTTCGCTTCGACCCACGTGAGGTCGGCCCCGGTCCAGTGACGCGGCGCGAGCGCGGCGACGAACTTCGCCACGCGTGTGGCGCCCAGCAGCGGAAAACGGGCGGCCCCGCGGATGCCGCCTCCGTCGGAGGTGCTGACGACGTCCGCGGCGAACAGGGATTCGAGGGCTGCGACGTCCCCCGTCTGGGCGGCCGCGAGGAAGACCTCCAGCAGGCGTCGATGTTCGGTCCTGTCGATGGTCTCGTGCCGTCCGGCGTTCAGATGCCTGCGGGCGCGGCTCACGAACTGGCGGACGTTGACCGGGGTGAGCTGGAGGATCTCGGCGATCTGGGGGTAGGGGTAGTCGAACGCCTCGCGCAGGACGTAGGCGGCCCGCTCCGTGGGGGTGAGCCTCTCGAGCAACAGCAGGAAGGCCAGCTCGAGCGCTTCGCCTCGTTCGGCTCCGAGGGTGGGGTCGAGGCTGGTGTCGACGGGTTCGGGAAGCCAGGGACCTAGGTAGGCCTCGCGCCGCGCGCGGGCGGACTGCGCGACGTTGATGGCCAGCCTGGTGGTGACCAGCGCCAGGAAGGCCGAGGGGTTCTCGATGGTCGCGCGGTCGGTCTGCTGCCAGCGCAACCAGACCTCCTGAAGAATGTCCTCGGCCTCCGCCGCGCTGCCGAGCATCCGGTAGGCGATGCCGAACAGGCGTGGGCGCATCTCGACGAAGGCGAGGGCGGCCTGTTCGAGAGCGCTTTCCTGGTCCACGGATTCTGCATGCATGGTCACCCGGCCTCGCGGCGTCGGCGTCGGCTTCTTCATCAGGTTGCGGAGGTCGTCTCGTCGCGTGTCTCGCGGGCGGCGGCGGGCGCGGTGCCCTGCCGATGGTCGCCTGCGGGGGGCTCCTCGCGGAAGCCGATCTTTCTGTGGGTTCCGTCGCACAGCGGCTTGTTCGCGGAATGGCCGCAGCGGCACAGGGTCATCCTGTTGCGGGCCTCCAGCGGCCTGCCGTCCGCCCGCAGGACCGGCACTCCCCCGGTGACCCACAGCGCACCGGCCAGCCCGTCCTCCTCCTCCAGGACGGAAACGGCCCGGGGCAGGTCGGCCTCGATCGTGTCGCCCCCACGTTGGAGGGCGTAGCTGTACGACCCCGAGGGGCAGTGATCGATGCGGCCCATGATGTCGGAGCGCACGTCGCTGTCGTCGGTGTCGGCGAGCATCTCGGCGATCGGCCTGGTGCGTCCGATGCAGAAGGCGGCGTGGACGCACAGCTCTCCCACCCGCTGGGCCGAGATCCCCACCCCGTCGTGGACGTGCTGCAGTTCCCTGTACGGCCGCTCGCCCGCCGTCTCCGTGCCGTCGAACCCGATCGCCGCGTGGGTCCCGTCGCAGAACGGCTTGGTGCCCGAGTGGCCGCAGCGGCACAGCGCGTACGTCTGCTCGGTCTCCAGGGCTTCACCGGTCTTCCACGTGAGCGCGTTGTTCTCCGCGGAGACGATCTTGGTTTTGCGGCGGAGCGGGACACCGCCGAACACGATGTAGGGGCCGTTGCTGAGCACGACGATCCTCTGCTCGTCGCCGGCGTCCCACCTCCGCGGATCGGATTCGACGTACTCGAAGGTGGGCCCGGCCGTGGTGCCGTCATCGTCGGGCAGCCGCATCAGTGCCTGGGCCTGCGCCTTGAGCTGGTACATGGTGGCGACGGCGACGCGCAGCAGCCTGGGATTGCCGTTGAAGGCCTGCTCGAGCAGGTGCAGGATGTCGCCGTAGGTCTGGTTGAACTCCTCCTGAGCCGTGCGGATCGCACTGCCCGGAGCATGGTCGGCCAGCCGTGGATTGCGCCGCATCGGACGGACACCGGCCCAGTCCACCGCGACGGCCTCACCCGTGGGACCCGACTGCGGAGTATCACCCCGCCGATACCGCCGCCCGATCCTCAGCTCCTGGAACCGGTAGTAATGCCCCACCTCATCCCGATCCGGATGGAACACATCCTGATCCCCGTCCCAGACCTCACCCCGCGACGTGCCCTCACCCTGCTCGACGATCTCCTCCAACGCCGCGAGCGCCGACGCCAGATCCCTCACCACGACCAGCTTCCCCGCAGTGTGCCGGAAATGACCCGCACCCAGCTGACGAGCCGGATCACCGCTGAAGACCGCCTGCTCTCCGAGCCGGTCACACAGATGACGCAGCCCCTGTTCGACGGCGGCGTAGAACTGCCCGATCGTCTCGTACTGATCGCCCTCCGCCGCGGCACCGGGCGGAGCCGGACGCTCGATCCGCAGGAACATCTCGAGCGCTTCGACGCCGAACGGGAGCAGCGACAACTCCAACGACCGGTCGCCGTGCGGCAGGGGCCGCGGATGCGGCGGCAACATCCGCGCCGGGTCCAGCCGCGGGCCGCCGCCGACCGCGTTCAGCAGGTTCGCCGCCAACGCCAGATGCAGCATCTCCTCGGAGAAGACACTGCTCACCACCTCGACGGCCTCGGGATTGCGCTCCGGATCGAGCGAGTACAACGCGCACAGATAGGGCGGCAGAGTCGCATGCTCCAACTCGATCGCCCACTGCAGATGTTCACGAAGGCCGTCGATCGTGTCGATCCGCGCCGCGGAGTGGGCGGCGGCCGGCTCCCGCGACTCAGTTTGTTTCATTGATGTCGTGCCTCTGACTGTCTGATGGGGCGGATTTCACCGGCACCGGGTCGGTGCCGGCCGGGGGCGGCGGTCGTCACGCGCGCCGATCGTCCGGCCGATGGCCCTCTTCCAGCGCCTCGACCGCGCCGAGCAGACCACGCAAACCGATCTCCTCACGCTCGGCGTCCGCAGGATCGAACCGCCATTCGGAGACCGGCAGCTCGGCCGCCTCCTCCGGACGGCTCGACTCGGCCAAGATCACTTCCTCCTCGACCTCGATCTCGAGCTCGTACAGAAATCCGTTTTCGCCGTTCGCGGCGTTCATCGCTCCTCCATGCATGGCGTGGCTGGACGGCGGGCCGGGGGCCGGCCCGCGTGAATCACCTGGTCGATCTCTTCGCGGGCTCAGACCCGATGCCGTGGGGGCACCGCGGCGAGCCCGTCCGCGCTCAGGACGGCCGAGGGGCGCGGCGGTCCGTGCGCTGCGCGAGCTCCTGTTCGTCCACCAGGGTGAGCATCGGCTGGCCCGGTTCGCACAACATCGTGACGGTGAACCGGAGCGGGACGTCGTCGCGGTTGTTGCCGTCCTGGTAGTGGATGACGTCGCCGCCCGGCTCCCAGAACGCCTCACCGGCGCGCACGACCCGTTCCGGATCGCCCTCCACCTCGAGCAGCATCTCGCCCTCCACCACGAAGCCGAACGCCGGTCCCGAGTGCCGATGCGGCGGGGTGCCGGGGTCGCCGGGCGGATACTCGACGACCAGGGTCATGACGTGCGCACCCGCCGGGATGAACGGAGGCGCGGCCTCCTGCAGCACGGTGACCGCGGTCTGCCACGCGACCGATCTCGGCGTGGGCCCGTCGGTGGCGGGGTCGATGTCGGGCATGGCATCCGCCTTTCGTGGACTGAGGGCGATGACGTCCGGGTGCGGCGCGCTACTTGCCGGCAGCGGTCAGGCCGGGCCAGTCGCGGTACCGGATCCGGCCGAGGGTCGCGTCGTCCCCGGGGACCAGCGACCGGTCCTCAAGCTCGGCTCCGAAGTACCGCGCGTGCGGGTCGGTGACCACCACACGCGGGTCGCCCCAGGCGGCCAGAGCGTCGCGGAAGAACTCGTCCATGCGGACCTGCTCGGGTCCGGCGATCTCGACGCGGCCGTTCAACGGCCGCCCGACGGAGACCCTGCCGACCGCCTGCGCGACCTCCTCGCCCGCCATGGGCTGGAACCGCACGGGTGCGATCCGCACCTCGTTTCCTTCCGTGGCCGAGTCGGCGATCCCCCGGACGAACTCGAAGAACTGAGTGGCGTGCACGAGCGAGAACGGAATCGACGAGCCCTCGATCAGCTTCTCCTGGGCGACCTTCGCCCGGAAGTAGTCGCTCCCGGGCAGCCGCTCCGTTCCCACCACCGACAGCGCGACATGGTGACCGACGCCGGCCGCCGCCTCGGCGGCGAGCAGGTTGCCCGTCGCGGTCTCGAAGAACTCCTGCACCTCGGGGCCCACGAAGATCGGGGAGTTCGACACGTCGATCACCACCTGGGCGCCCGCCAGGGCCTCCGCCAGCCCCTCCCCCGTGAGAGTGTTCACACCGGTGCTCGGCGCCGCCGCCAGCACCTCGTGACCATGTTCTCCCAGCTTGGCCACCAGCTTCGACCCGATCAGGCCGGTGCCGCCGACTACCACGATCTTCATGACAAGCCTTCCTGTCGCCGGCGCGCCCTGTTGCCAACCGGTCGCCAGCTAAGACAGGACAGCCTCCGGGCCTGTGACAGTTTTCGTTGAACTTTTCAGTAGATTCCCGACTTCACCGACACCCCGCGGGCCGAGCCGGAGCGGATCCTCCCGCCGCCGGAGCGACGTCCCCGCAGCGACGCGATCCACGGCAGGCCTCGCCGGTGGGGAGCCGCCTCTGCGAGAGCGGCCGTACACCTGAGAGAGAAATGTCATAAATCATGCCGCTATTAAGCGTCTTTCCCGAAATCACTCCTCGCCATGCGACCAAGAGGGGACACCATGAGCTCGCCCGAAGGAGCGATGCCAGCGCAGGAGTGATCTCCGATTCCTCGACGGGGCAGCCGTTCGGCTTCGGCCCGGCTACTCGACGCCGCTCCGGAGCTCGGAGATCGCGCGCCACGTCGACGCGTTCCGGCGCCGGCTCCGATCCGCCCCGGCCGCGATCGTGACGGCGACCAGGAGGACGCAGATGGCCGCGATCCCCGCCACCACGGCGGCCACGCCGACCTGGTGCGTCGCGAGTGGCAGCAGCAGAACGAGGGTGGCGCCGCCCAGAACCGCCCCGGGCCGCATGGCGGGTTCCGCGGCGACGTACGCGTGGACCGCCCACACCAGAACGAGGCACACGCCGACGGGGATGGCGACGGCGTAGCCGGACGCCGTGGGCGACACCCCCACGTGGTGCCCGCTCTGCTCCACCGCCACCTCGAGCCCCGCGCCGAGGGCCGCCAGGGCCGCGAAGATGCCGTAGTGGCCGTATCCCCACAGGTAGGACCGATCACGGCGGTCGCTGAGGCCCTCTCCGGCCTCCACGAGGAAGTACAGCCACCAAAGAGCGAACAACAGGACGAGGCCGGAGACGGCGACGACGATGAAGGGGCTGCTGATGTCGCCCGCCTCGAGCGCCCTGCCGACTCCTCTGCTCGCGGCCAGGACGCTCTCACCGAGCAGGATGATCGTGAACAGGCCGTAGCGCTCGGCGATGTGGTGCGGGTGCCAGTTGGTGGCCACGGCCTTCTCGGCCCACCAGGGCACCGCGAGCTCAGCGGCGGCCAGAACGATGAAGAACAGCAGTTCCAACGACGGGGGCAGGATCCCCATGTCCGTGACGAGGAAGCGGAGGATCCACCAGAACTGCAGGAGGCCGATGCCGACGGCGTAGCGCAGCGCGGTGCGGCGCCGCTCCGGATCTTCGAGACCCGCCCGCACCCATTGGGCGACGAGCGCCACCCTCATGACGAAGTAGCCCAACGTGACGATCTTGAAGTCGCCCGTGCTCGCGGCGAGCGGCACGCCTGCCGCGAGCACCAGGACGCCGGCCATCTGCACCATGGTCAGCAGCCGGTACGCGACGTCGTCGGTGTCGTAGGACGAGGCGAACCAGGTGAAGTTCATCCACGCCCACCAGATCGCGAAGAACACCTGGAGGAACGGGATCAGCCCGGCGAGGCCGTGACCGTCGGCGATGTCGTGCGCGAGTTCGGCGGTGACGGCGGCGACCGCCACCACGAAGGTGAGGTCGAACAGAAGCTCCAGCTGACTCGATACGCGGTGCGGCTCGTCGATGGGGCGAGCGCGCATCCGGACCCGGATCCGGCGCGTGGGGGTTGCTGGCGACAAGGTGGGTCTCCCGTCGTCTCTCACGAGTGCGTCCCGTCTAAGACAGGGCAGCCCGCCGATCTGTGACAACGCGCACAGGAAACTTCTCCGCCGGGCTGTCACAGGCCGCGAGGCCGGCTTGTCGTAGGTGGTGACCGCATGACAGCGGAACGTCCCCCGACGAGCACGCAGATCGTGTTGACCGGCGGACCGGCCTGATCGGGTCGAAACGGTCGAGGAGCCGGGGACGCCCGGCCCCCGGCGAGGGCGCACGAAGACCGACGTCAGCCGCGCGGCATCCGCCCACGCGGTCCGTCAGGCGACATCTCCCATGAACGCATGCAACGGAAGGAGCATGTGCTGTGACGGCATTCCCGACGCCCCCCTACGACTTCGAGGCCTCCCAGCCGTCCCCCCACGGCCGGTCCGCGCCGGTGATCCAAAAGCCCGGCGACCGGACGTGCGAGTTGACCCGCGAGCTGGAGAACAAACGACGATTCGCCTCCGACGCCTCACATGAGCTGCGCACGGCGGTCGCGGGTCTGCGCACGGAGCTGGAGGAGGCCCGCCTGCATCCGGATGAGACCGATCTCGGCGATCTGCTCGCCCGGGCGCTCGGCGACGTCGCCCGGTTGGACGCGATCATCACCGACCTGCGCGTCCTCGCCGGGATGGACGCCGGCCCGCCGCTGAAGCCCCGGTGCGTCGACCTCGCGGAGATGGTCCGGGACGAGGTCGCCAGAAGGACCGACCGCTTCGACGTACGGCTCCGGCTGGAGACGGGCGTGACCGTCCAGGCCGTGCCGATCCGGATCGGCCGGCTGCTCACCAACCTGCTGGACAACGCCCAACGGCACGCCCGGCAGCTGGTCGAGGTCCGGGTGGGCACCGACGGCGACCACGCGGTCCTGACCGTCACCGACGACGGAGACGGTGTCGCGGAGGGCGAGCGGGAACGGATCTTCCAGCGCTTCACCCGGCTGACGGCAGCGCGCCGCCTCGACCACACCGGCACCGGCCTGGGCCTGGCGATCGCCCGCGACATCGCCCACGCTCACATCGGCAGCCTGCACGCCGAAGAGTCGGAAACAGGCGGCGCACGCTTCGTCCTGCGGCTTCCTCTCTCGGGCGCGGCCGCCCCTGCCGTTCGACGTACGGACCGGCACCGGCGCGGAGCGACGGATTCTTGAGCTCCGCCGAGGACCGGGAAGACAAGCCGAGGAGACCGGACATGGACCGGCAGCGCCAGTTCGCCGCGGACGCCTCGCACGAGTTGCGCACGCCGCTGGCGGCGCTGCGGTTGTGCGTGGAGGAGGCGCGACTGCACCCGGACGACGTCGATCTGCCGGATCTGCTCGGCCGCCTGACCGACGGCCTCCGCCGGCTGGAGAACATCGTCGACGACCTGCTCGTGCTGGCCGCGCTCGAGGTCGACCTCGAAGGAAGGTCGGAGGAGGTGAACGTCACGAGCCTGGTCGAGACGGTGGCCGCCCGGTGCGCCGAGAGCTGTGACGTGCGTCTCGACCTCGAGCCCGCGGTGACGGTGGCGGGCGCCCCCTGGCAGATCACCCGGCTGCTCGTCAATCTGCTCGACAACGCCCGGCGTCACGCCCAGCGCAGGCTAGGAGTGAACCTGCGCCGCGACGGCGATCACGCCGAGCTGGCCGTGGCCGACGACGGGCAGGGTGTCCGCCAGGCCGACCGCGACCGCGTCTTCCAGCCGTTCGCACGCGTGGACGCCGCCCGCGGCCGCGACCGCGGAGACGCCGGCCTGGGCCTGGCCGTCGCCCGGGACATCGCCTCGGCCCACCGCGGCACCCTGCACGTCGAGGACTCCGCCGACGGTGGCGCGCGGTTCGTGTTGCGCCTACCGCTCGTCTCTTGATCCACCTCATCCAGGGAGCTGCCTTGCTATATCGGGACAAAATCCCGCATCATTCCTGGTGGGTTCCCGGCTGTCCGAGATGGCCGGGCCCGAGGGGACCGGGGCTCCAGTGCCGAGAGGAAGGGAGCGGACCGCTACCCGGTAGCACGTCTCGAGGAGACCGCGATGTCGCATCGCCCCCCGTCCCGAGAAGCCGGCATCGGTTCGGAGTCCCCGAACCTCGACTTCACGGGCACGACGCCGTACGAGGCCTACGTCCAGGCCGACGTCCTCACCCACCTGCAACACCCCCTCTCCGACGACCCCGGCGAGATGGTCTTCCTGGTCACCACCCAGGTCATGGAGTTGTGGTTCACCGTGATCGTGCACGAGTGGGAGACCGCCTGCCGCGCGCTGCGCGAGGACCGGCTGCCCGTCGCGATGGACGCGCTCAGGCGCAGCGTGCGCGAGTTGGAGGCGCTGAACGCCTCCTGGCGGCCGCTGTCACAGCTCACTCCCGCCGAGTTCAACGCGTACCGGAGCGCGCTCGGCGAGGGCTCCGGCTTCCAGTCCGCGATGTACCGGCGGCTGGAGTTCCTGCTCGGCGAGAAGTCGCCGTCCATGCTGGTGCCGCACCGAGGCACGCCGCGCGTCCACGCGGAACTGGAGAAGGCGCTGCTCCAGCCGAGCCTGTACGACGAGGTGCTGCATCTGCTGGCGCGGCGTGGTCACGCCATACCGCGGGCCGTGCTGGACAGGGATCTGTCGCAGCGGTACGAGCCCTCGGCCGAGGTCGAGGCGGCATGGACGGAGATCTACTCCGGTGACCGGCTCGCCGACCTGGCACGGCTCGGCGAGGCGTTGACGGACGTCGGCGAACTGGTGTGGCGCTGGCGCAACGACCATCTCGTGGCGACCCGGCGCGCGATGGGCGCCAAGACCGGGACCGGCGGCTCCGCGGGCGTGGCCTGGCTCGAGAAACGGGCCGCGAAGAACGTGTTCCCCGAGTTGTGGACGGCGCGCAGCCATGTCTGATCACGTACATCTCATGAACCTCCCGGAGAAGGCCCGCAAACTCGACGAAGCGGACGTGCTGCGTGCCAAGCGCGCAGACTTCGTCCTCGACGACACCGTCTACCTGGACGGCAACTCGCTGGGCGCGCTGCCCGCCGCCGTGCCCGGCCGGATGGCCGACGTGGTGGCCAGGGAGTGGGGACGCCTGCGCATCAGGTCCTGGACGGAGTCCGGATGGTGGACGTCGCCCGAACGCATCGGCGACCGCATCGCCCCGCTGGTGGGCGCGGCCCCCGGCCAGATCGTGGTCGGCGACTCCACCAGCGTGAACGTCTTCAAGGCCCTGGTGGGCGCGGCTCGGATGGCGCACGCGGAACGCGACGAGATCGTCGTCGACGCGACCACGTTCCCCACCGACGGCTACATCGCGGAGTCCGCCGCGCGGATGACCGGCCGCCGCGTGGTCGCCGTCGACCCGAGCGAACTCCGGACGGCCTTCGGCCCCCGCACCGCCGCCGCCCTCGTCAACCACGTCGACTACCGCAGCGGACGGCTGCACGACCTGCCCGGTCTGACGGCCGCCGCGCATGCCGCCGGCGCCCTGGTGGTGTGGGACCTGTGCCACAGCGCGGGCGCGCTGCCGGTGGGGCTCGACGCGCACGGCGTCGACCTCGCGGTCGGCTGCACCTACAAGTACCTCAACGGGGGCCCCGGCTCGCCGGCCTTCCTGTACGTGCGCGAGGACCTGCAGCCCCGCTTCGACTCGCCGCTTCCCGGCTGGAACTCGCATCGGGATCCCTTCGGCATGTCTCCCCGGTACGAGGCGGCGGACGGCGCGCCGCGCGGCCGGGTGGGCACCCCCGACATCCTCTCGATGCTCGCCCTGGAGGCGGCGCTCGAGGTGTGGGACGAGGTGCCGATCGAGGCCGTACGTGACAAGAGCCTCGCCCTGACCGACTTCTTCCTGGAGTGCGTCACGGCGTACCTGCCCGCGGGACGAGTCGAGTCGATCACGCCCGTCCCGCACGCGGAGCGGGGCAGCCAGGTCGCGCTGCGCTGCGCCGACGCGGGCGAGGTGATGGACGCGCTGATCGCGCGTGGGGTCGTCGGCGACTACCGGCGTCCCGACGTGCTGCGCTTCGGCTTCACGCCTCTGTACGTGTCGTTCGCGGACGCGGAGCGGGCGGCGCGGGTGCTGGCAGAGGTGATCTCAACCCGTTGACCGGCGTGTGGTTCGCACCCCCGGGCGAAGGAGGAATCTCGCACATGGCCATAGCGGGAACGCGAGCGGTGTCCCCGGACGCCGCGGCGCGAGACGCCGTCGAGCAGGAGTCGGCCTTCTCCCATCCCTTCGTGGAACCGGACGCCACCGCCTCCTACGGCGGCCACGCCGATCAGGTCGTCGACTTCTACGCGCCCCGCGAGGATCTCGGCGAGGTGAAGGCGCCCCTCGTCGTCGTCCTCCACGGAGGCGCGTGGCGTGCCGCCTACGACCGGCGGCACGTCGCGCCCTTCGCGGCCTACCTCGCGGGTCGTGCCTTCGCGGTCGCCTCCGTCGAGTACCGGCGGGGTGGCGACGAGCCGGGCGCGGCGGGCCGCTGGCCGCAGACCCTCGACGACGTGGCCGCCGCCGTGGACGCGCTGCCCGGCCTCGTGGCGGACGCGCTCCCCCAGGCGGACCCCCGCCGTCCGATCCTGGTCGGCCATTCGGCCGGCGGGCACCTCGCACTGTGGGCGGCGGCCCGCCACAGGCTGCCGGAGGGCTCGCCCTGGCGGCTGCCGGAACCGTCCGCCGGCGGGGTCGTCGCGCTCGCGCCGATCGCCGACTTCGTCAAGGCCGGCGAACTGTCCGTGTGCTCCGGCGCCACGCTCCAGTTCCTCGGCGGGCCCGGGCGCTTCGAGGAACGGCGCCCGTCCGCGGACCCCGCGGCGCTGCTTCCCACCGGCGTCCCCACCACCGTCGTCCAGGGCGACACCGACATCGTCGTCCCGGCCGACGTCGCCGCATCCTTCGTACGCGCGGCAGCCGAGGCCGGCGAGACGGTTCGCCTGATCGAGGTGGCCGGGGCCGGGCACTTCCCGTTGATCGATCCGGCGGCGGACGCCTGCGCCCTGGTCGCTGAGGAGATCAGGCGCCTGGTGACGGCCGCCCGCTGACCTGTCCGGCGCATAACCTTGCCGGTTTCACGACGGTCTCCAGGGCTGTCTCAAGCGGAGATCTGGCCATGCCGTGCCGCCGCGTGCGCGCTGACGGTCCCCCCTTCCCCATCGGCCGCCTGAGCGATCAGAAGAGCGAAGAAGGCCAGCGTCGCCATCGCGGTCCGAACCCCGTGCAGCGCCCACCAGCGCAGGCGGACGTCCGCCCAGTCGGTCGGCGGCTGATCGGCGTCCCAGGAGTTCGCGAGCTGATTGAGCGGATCCAATCTGGTCAAGGTGAGCACGATCGTGGCCACCAACAGCAGCAGGGCGACGATGGTGAGCCAGAAGACGAGCCGGCCACGCGGGAAGGACATCGCACATGTCGCAAGGAGCAGGGCGAGGCAGGTGAGCAGCAACACCGGCATGGCACGGCCGTAATCCACGTTGAGCGCCTGCCAGTACCGCACGTAGGCGGGCGCGGGCAACGCCCGCAGCGACGGAGCCAGCACGGTGAAGACGAGGCCTCCGGCGAAGAGGCCGAGCAGCGATACCGCGCCCGTCCGAGCGATCACCAACAGCACGGGGGACATGCCGCACCTCCGGTGCGTCAAGATTGACTGGATGCACAAAATTTCATTTGAATCGATTAAAGTCAATATGTCTGGCATGGTGATCGCTCATGGAGCGGAAGCCCAAGCGCCGGTACGTCAGTGAGGTGCGGCGCGAGAACGCGGAGGCGACCCGGCTGCGAATCGCCGAGGCCGCACGGGCACTCATGCTGGAGCACGGCTACGCCTCCACGACGATGGCCGGCGTCGCGCGGGCCGCAGGTGTCGTCGTGCAGACCCTGTACACGTCCTGCCCCGGCGGCAAGCCGGGCTTGGCGAAGCTCGTCTGGGACGTGACCTTGGCCGGCGACGCGCAAGCCGTCCCGCAGAGCGCCCGGCCGCAGGTACAGGCGATCATCCTCGAGCCCGACCCCGCGCGTAAGCTGGTCGCCTTCGCGGAGATGGCACTGGCGATATACGAACGTGTCGGTCCGGTGCATCGCGTGCTCCGCGCCGCCGCGGCGACCGATGCCGGCCTGGCCGAACTGCTGGCCGACACGGAACGCCAGCGATTGGCAGGCAGCCGGGGACCTGCTGAACACCTGGCGGCCGTGGGTGCACTGCGCACAGGCCTGGGCGTCGAGCGGGCCGCCGATCAGATCTACGCCCTGACCTCGATCGAGTTGTTCGAGCGGCTGACCGATGTCTGCGGCTGGACCATGCGCGACTGCCGGGACTGGCTGGCGCGGATCCTGAGCGAGACCCTGCTCGAACCGGCCGACCACGCACGCCGCACGTCAGGGTCGTCGCAGTCCGTCACGTAGCTCGGCCGCCGCAGGGCCCGCGCGGCCGCCCTCCTCACGCTGGCGCTGCCCGGCTCGGGCACGGCCGTGGCCGCCCCAGCCCCCGGACTGGGGCGCCTCGACGGTCGAAGCCCAGGACGGCGACCCCGGCTCGATGCTCACGCTCTACCGGACGGCGCTCGCCCGCCGCCGAGCCGAGCTCACCGGGCTGACCGAGGAGATCGCCTGGCTGTCCCGCGGGCTGACGACCGTTCCCGAGCCGTGGTGGTGCGATGACGAGGCCGGCGGCGGCGGTCACCGGCCCTCGCGACCGGGCAAGACGGGATAATGAGGGTATTGCGCCACCAAGCAAGCTCGGCATGGGGTTCGGTCGCCCACGCGAGCGACCGGCCTGCGGATCCGCCCCGGACACCGCGTGGGTGAGGGCCGGGGCAGTGGAGGCCGTTTGAAGATCACGTCGGCTGCCGCGGCCGCCATCGGCTCGCCATCGGTCCTGGCCGCCAGGGTCGTTCCCGTGGTCGCGGTCCTCACCTTGGTCGGCGTGTGGAACCGCACATTGCCGATCATCGTGGAACTCGTGGTCGTGGTGCTGCTGGCCGCCTCGGTGCTGGCCGCGGTGCACCATGCCGACGTGGTCGCCCGGCGCGTGGGCGACCTGTTCGGCGCACTGATCCTGGCCGTGGCCGTCACCGTCATCGAGGTGGGTCTCATCATCACCTTGATGATCTCCGGTGGCGGCTCGACCTCCTCCCTGGCCCGCGACACCGTCTTCGCCGCCGTGATGATCACTTGTAACGGCATCCTCGGCCTGTCCCTGATGCTCGGCGCCCTCCGTACGCGGGTCGCGGAGTTCAATCCCGAAGGCACCGGCGCCGCCCTCGCCACAGTGATCACTCTGGCGACACTGAGCCTGGTGCTGCCCAGCTTCACCACCAGCGCCCCAGGACCGAACTTCTCCACGCCGCAACTGGCCTTCGCCGCCGCAGCCTCCCTGATCTTGTACGCGCTGTTCGTGTTCGTCCAGAACGTGCGGCACCGGGACTCCTTCCTGGCCTCTCCCCCGCCCCGGCGAAATGCGGCCGACGGCCAGGACGACGGCGACGACGCACATGCGGAGATTCCGTCCGTCCGGGCCGCTCAGGTCAGCCTCGCGCTGCTCACGGCCGCGCTCGTCGCCGTCGTCGGCCTGGCCAAGGTGGAGTCCGGCACCATCGAGGAGACCGTCGCCGCGGCAAGGCTTCCGCAGTCCGTCGTCGGCGTCGTGATCGCCTTGCTGGTGCTGCTTCCCGAGGCTCTCGCCGCCGCACGCAACGCGCGGCGCGGCCGTACCCAGGTCAGCCTCAACCTCGCCCTCGGCTCGGCCATGGCCAGCATCGGGCTGACCATCCCCGCCATCGCGGTGGCCTCCATCTGGCTCGAGGGCCCGCTGCTGCTCGGTCTCGGCCCCACCCAGATGGTGCTGCTGGCCCTCACCGCGATCGTCGGCACCCTCACCGTCATGCCCGGTCGTGCCACCCTGCTCCAGGCGGGGATACACCTCGCCCTGTGCGCCGGCTACCTGTTCCTCGCCGCGAATCCTTAGACGATCTTTTCGCCTCCTCCGCCCTGTGCGCCGCGGCGGAGTTCCGCGACGCGCCGCCGTACCTGGGGGACCACCTCGTCGGCGAACAGGCGGACCTGATCGATCGAGGGCGAGGCAGGCCAGAAGATCATGCTGTCGAACCCGAGATCGACGGCCCACTCGGTGAGGGTGTCCACCCACGACTCGACCGGGCCGTTGAGACCGTGGCCGCCGGTGCGGGGCCCGATCGAGCCGAGGATGTTGTACAGGCGCCGGACGTCCTCAGGCCTGCGCCCGGCCCCGGCCGCGGCCTCGTCGATGATCCGCTGGGCATCGGGCACCGCCTCAGGCGGCAGGCCCGTGTTGATCGGGCAGATCCAGCCGTCGGCGTAGCGGCCGGTCAGGGCCAGCATCTTCGGGCGCAGCCCGCCGACCCAGACCGGGATGCGGTGCGCGGGCGCCGGCCCCGGATGGAAACCGCGCACCTGGTGATGGTCACCGGAGAACGTAACGGTCACGCCCTCCAACGCGGCGTCCACGGTGTGGCGCAGGATCTGCACCGACTCGGCGGCCGCGGCGACCAGGGCGCCGCCCGTGAGGCCGGCTCCCCCCATCGCCTCGACCTGGGGCGCGTACCCGCCGGCTCCGACGGCGAGGTCGAATCGGCCGCCGCTGAGCACGTCGAGGGTGACGGCCGCCTTGGCGAGCATCGCCGGCGGGCGCAACGCCAGGTTGAGCACGTCCGGGATGAACCGGACGCGGCTGGTGCGGGCGGCCAGATGGGTGATGAGGGTCCAGGTGTCGAAGTAGGCGGGCTGGTAGGGGTGGTCCTGGATCGCGACGAGGTCGAGTCCGGCGGCCTCCGCGGCGTGGGTCAGCTCGGTGAGGCCGGGCAGATCTCCGGCGTCCGGCGTCACGGACAGTCCGAACCGCAGTGGGGCTCCGTAGTCAGCCATAGAAGGGCCACCTCTTCCAGCGGTTGATCACCGGCGCCAGCATCTTCTCCTCGTAGGACAGATGGTCGAGCAGATGCCGGCTCAGGGATTCGAGCGCCTCGACAAGACGCCTTCTGCTCTTGTGGTCGTGCGCCGCGCCGGTCGCCGCGCCGGCGGCGTCCTCCACCTCGTCGAGCAGGTCGGAGACCACGCGGTGGTCGGCCTCCAGCTTGTCCACCACGGCACTCAGCTCCGGCGCCGCCGCACGGACCGAGGGGAACAACATGGCGTCCTCACCACGGTGGTGCATGTGGACGAACCCGCATGCTTGCAGGCAATTCACTCGTAACTGGAACAGCAGCCCGTTGCTGCGCAGCCGGTCCACTCCCGCGCGCAGAGCGGAAGCATCGGCCCCCGCGGCCGCGTCGGCGGCGAGCCGGCGGCACCGCGCGATGTCGCTCCGGATGCGATCGTGCACCGCCTTGAACTCCAGGAACAGCCGGCCGGCCACCTCGTCGGTATCGGTCATCGTCTGGTCACCTCCGGCGCCAATAATACGCAAAATGAACTATCCGTCGAATTGACCATCCAAATTTTGGATGGTCTACAGGCAGTACACTGTTCGCATGCCCCGAACAGACGATCTCGGCCTCACATTGGGGCTCGTCTATCGCTGGTACGCCAAGGCCTCCACGGCGGTGCTCGAGGACGTGCCGGGCGGCACCCGCGGCTACCACGTGATCTCCGACGCCGTGCACGAGCGGGCCGGGAGCCAGATCCAGCTCGCCCAGCGGCACGGCGTGAACAAGACCGTCATGACCTACCTGGTCGACGACCTCGAGGGGGCGGGCCTGGTCGAGCGGCGCGCCGATCCGTCCGACCGCCGCAACCGCGTCATCGTCGTGACCGAGCGTGGCCGCGAGCTGTGGGAGAGCGTGCAGAGCCGGCTCCGCGAGGTCGAGCGGCATGTGCTCTCCGACCTGACGGCAGAGGAGCAGGCCGTGTTCTGCCGTCTCCTGGGCCGCGTCGCGGACCGCGCCGACTCGATCGACCCCGTGAGTGACGCGTGCGCGGTCGGCAAGGAGATCGCGGAGATCGCTGAGCCCCGTCAGGCGGCCGGTTAGGCAGGCGGGCGGGGCCGATCGGTCAAGGCCGCCCGCGTTCCTGTGACATGTCGGCGAGGGCGCGGGGTCAGCGGGTGCCGGTGATGAGCCGCTCGCGGTCGAAGGCCGCCGACACGATCCGCCAGCCGAGTGCGTCAAGGAGCAGCAGGACCGCCGCGAGGCCGAGGGCACGTCCGAGCGTCGGGTGGATCACGTCGAGCGCCGTGAGGGACGTCAACGCGATCATCGGGATGCCCGCGAGCATGCCGAGTTGCTGAGCGACCCTGATGTCGCCGGCCTTCGCGGATATGGCCATGCCGACCCAGATCGACCACGCGGCGATCAGTGGCGTGAAGAGCACCTGGGCGAGGATCTGCGGCCATCGCAGCAGCGCCGAGGCCACCGCCGGATCGGCGAAGAGCGCTACGAAGACGATGCAGAGCGCATAGACCGTGTACGCCACCGCCGCCGACGGGACAAGCGCGGCCAGCGCCTTGCCCAGCAGGAACTCTTCGCGGAGGACCGGCGTCGCGAGCACGGGCTCGAGGGTGTCCTGCCGGCGCTCCCCCACCACCGCGTACGCGGCGATCAGCACGGGGGTGAGTGCCGGGATGCCCAGCAGATACAGCAGGACGTGCGCGTGCGCCAGTTGGCCCGAGGAGGAGGCGGGCAGCCCGAAGACCACGACGAGCGGCTGCACGAGGAAGATCAGCGGGATGATCCCCATTGCCACGACGATGGAGGGCGTCCGGCGGTATTCCCGCAGCTCTTTGCGGACGATGGCCCGGATGCGCCTGATGCTCACGCTCATCGCTCCCCCGCCTCCTCGCCGGCACCGGCAGGAGCGTCGGCGCCGACGAGTCGGAGGTAGACGTCCTCCAGTGAGTGGTTCGACGGGCTGATCGACAGCACGTCGGCTCCCGCGGCCACCAGCGCGCGTGTGGCGGCGGGCGCGGCGACCGCCGGGTCGGTGACCGTCAGCCTGTAGGCGCAGCCGCCGTCCGGGTGCCAGCGTTCTACGGCCGGGAGGCCGGCGAAGACGCGACCCGGGTCGGGCAGCGGGGCACGGGTGGTGACCGCGAGTGTCTTGGCGAACAGCCGATCGCGCAACTCATCGGGTCGGCCGATCGTCCGCAGCGTGGTGTTCAAGATTGCGACGTGGTCGCAGAGCCGCTCGGCCTCCTCCAGGCGATGCGTGGTGAGGAAGACGGTCACGCCTCGCCGGCGGAGCCGGTCGATCAACTCGTGGACGTCTCGGGCGGCGACCGGATCGAGGCCCGCGGTCGGTTCGTCGAGGAAGAGGATCTGCGGGTCGCCGAGAAGCGCCCTGGCCAGCGCGACCCGCTGACGCATGCCCTTGGACAGGGACGCGCAGACATCCTGTGCCCGGTCGGCCAGGTTCACGGCCTTCAGCGCGCCCTCCATCCGCTCACGCGGGTTGGACACCTGGTACAGGTCGGCGAAACATTCGAGGTTTTCCGCCACGCTCAGGCGAAGGTAGAGCCCCGGCGACTCCGGCATGATCGATATTCGCCGCCGGATCCGCGCCGCGTTCTCCGGCGTCAGCGGAATACCGGCGACGACCGCCGACCCCGACGTCGGCGCGATGAGGGTGCCGAGAGTCCGTACCGTCGTCGTCTTCCCCGCACCGTTGGGCCCGAGGAAACCGAAGACCTCGCCGATGCCGACCTCGAACGAGATGTCTTCGAACGCGACACGGTCACCGAAGCGTTTGCTCAGACCGTGGACCGACAACGCCGGGGAACGCGTGCCGTGATCCTCATAGTCCATCTGCGCCGTCCTTCCATCGACAGCCCAGCACCTAGAAATGTGATATCAGAATGATAGATGACCGAGCCTCAGGAGAACAGACATCCGACCGGCTCACCGAGGGCGGATCCACCGACGGTCAAGACGAGCCGGCCGCAAGGAGCCGGGCAGCATGATCACCGGTCGCGGCCGTGGTGACTCCCCGTTGGCGGTTCCCGGCTTTGGTCGGCGGCCGGGGCATTACCGCAGCTGGTCTCGGCGGCGTGTCAGGTACGCGGTCTCGGCGGTGTTGCCCGCAAGCTCGATGGCTTTGTCGTACGCCGCGCGCGACTTCTGACTGTGGCCCAGCCGGCGCAGCAGGTCGGCGCGGGTCGCATGGTAGGCGTGATAGCCGGCCAGCTTGTCCTCAAGACGGTCGACGGCCGCCAGTGCCACCTCCGGGCCGTCGAGCTCGGCGACCGCGATGGCCCGGTTGAGGGCGATGATCGGCGAAGGATCGAGGCGGACGAGCTGGTCGTAGAGGGCGACGACCTGCGACCAGTCGGTGTCGCGTACGTCGCGGGCCGAGGTGTGCACGGCGTTGATCGCTGCGAGGAGCTGGTAGGGGCCGGGGGCCACCCCGGAGGCCAGGCGCCCGCGCACCAGTTGGTGTCCCTCGGCGATCAGCGCCGCGTCCCAGGCCCCACGGTCCTGCTCGTCGAGGGTGACCAGTTCGCCGCTGCCCGAGACCCGGGCGGTGCGGCGGGCCTCGATCATGAGCATCAGCGCCAGCAGCCCGGCCACCTCACCGTCCTGTGGCATGAGGGCACGGATCAGGCGAGTGAGCCGGATCGCCTCGGCGGTCAGGTCGTGGCGCACCGGATCGGTGCCGGGGCCGGTGGCCAGGTAGCCCTCGTTGAAGACGAGGTAGAGGACGGCGAGCACGCCGGAGACACGCGCCGGGAGATCCTCCCCGGACGGCACGCGATAAGGGATGCGCGCCGCTTTGATCTTGGCCTTCGCGCGGGTGATCCGCTGCCCCATGCTGCTCTCCTGCACCAGGAAGGCACGGGCGATCTCGGGCATGGTCAGGCCGGCGACCATGCGCAGCGTCAGCGCCACGCGGGCCTCCATCGCCAGCGCCGGGTGACAGCAGGTGAAGATCAGCCGGAGCCGTTCGTCGTCGATGGCGCCGACAGGCCCGGGCGGGTCGTCGTCGTACAACAGCTGAGCCTCCCTGTGCTTGTCGTCGCGCTTGTTCTCGCGCCGGATCCGGTCGATGGCCCTGCGGTTGGCGGTGGTGGTCAGCCAGGCGCCGGGGTTGGGCGGTACGCCCTCGGCCGACCACCGCTCGACGGCGATCGCGAACGCTTCACCCGCCGCCTCCTCGGCGATGTCGAGATCACCGAAACGCCTGGTCAGGGCAGCGACCACCCGTGCCCACTCCTCGTGGTGGGCACGGGTGACCGCCTCGCGGACGTCGATCCCGTTCACAGGAACGGCCGCACCTCGACCTTCCGATTGCAGGCCTTCGACCCCTCGGCGGCCAGCTTGAGCGCCACGTCGAGGTCCGCGGCCTCGATGATCCAGAAGCCGGCGAGGAACTCCTTCGACTCCACGAAGGGCCCGTCGGTGAACATCGCCTCCCCACGCCGGTTGTCGATCACAGTGGCCGTGGCGGGTGCCCCGAGACCGCCGGCGAAGACCCAGTGGCCTTCGGCCACGAGCCGGTCGTTGAACACGTCGATCGCAGCGTCCTCTTCCGGGGTGGCCAAGCCGGGCCCGTCAAAGATCACGGAAACCATGTACTGCATCTCGGATCATCTCCTGTGTTTCGTGGCACCCCGCGTGGGCGGCCGCTCACCCCTACTACGAACGCCTCTGCTCTGATCCGACACCGGCCCCCGGATTTCCTTCGAGAACTTTCCGCGGGTCGCCTTGCCCAAGCCCCGTCGTGCAATCCGGATCGTGTTCAGCACGCGCTGGAAGTACGGGGGACACGCCTTTAGGGAGACGCGCCTTAGGAGACGCGCATGGCGTTGGAGACGTAGCCGCCTCCGCCCGGGTAGACCCAGGCCCCGTTAAGGGTGCGGTCGTCGGGACTGAAGGTGCCCTGGTAATAGGCGGGGGAATCGCGATCACCCGCCCAGATGGTGAGGGTGTCGCCGTCGATCTCGTAGGTGTAATCCAGAGTGCTGCCGTCCTGGCCGTAGTAGCGGGACTTGATGTCCGCGCTGGGTTCGGCCATCAGTTTGCGCTCCCGGCCGATGATCTCGATGCCGTGCTCGTCGCCCAGTTGGATGTCCTGCTGGATGAAGTGGTCGTTCATCCAGCGGTAGGTGACGGTGCCCTCGTGTCCACCGGTGATCGTCCAGGTGCCGATCAGCCGGGCCAGGGCCTGCATTGCGGGGTCGTTGCTCATCACGGGTCTCCTTCAGGAAGAAGTGTCCACCATTGCCGACCGACACCGGAGCCGAAACTCATCGGTCCATGACCCCGGCACCCCCACGCCGTTTTCACTGCCGCATCAGCTTCCGCGACCCCACGCCTGAGGCGATATCGACGACCTCGGCGATCTCGACGGGGTCAGCGAGCGGCACATGCTTCGCAACCTGCTCGGGTGTCCGGCAGTACGCGACGTGATAACCCACCGTTCTAGATCCGTTCGATCGTCGCGAACCAGGCCGGCGCGCCGTCGTCGCCGTGGAATCTCGTGAGGACCCGGTCCGGTTCGATGGCGGCGATGTTCCATCCGCCTTCGGGAGTGAACGCCGCTCGCAGTTCTTCCCGACTCACGGGGTGCGGGCCGGTGCCGGGACCCTGGTCGCTGAAGCACAACACGTACACGGTTCCACCGCGCTCGGTCACCGACGCGAGACTCGCCACGTATCCGGGTCGCTCGTCGGCGTCGAAGGTGTGGAGAAGCCCGCAGTCCAGCACGGTCTCGAACCGGCGTCCCAGACGCCCGAGCTGGAAGGCGTCGGCGATGGCGAACTCGGCCGCGATCCCACGGCCGGCGGCGTTCTCCCTGGCGATCGCCAGCGCGGTCTCGGCCACGTCGACGCCCAGAACCGAGAATCCATGCGACGCGACGTGAAGGGTGTTCTCGCCGGTCCCGCAGCCCGCGTCGAGCACCGCTCCGGCGAACCCGCCTTCTGCCGCCAGACGCACTATCGCCGGCTGCGGCCGTCCGATGTCCCAGGGCGCGGGACCGTCATGGTACGACGCGTCCCAGGACTGTCCCGTCATCCGTTCGTGACTGGTCGGGCGCCGACCACTGAACGGATCGTCAGCGAGGGTCTCTGAACGCTCCGGCATTTCCGTCCCCTTCCCGTCGATTGACCGTGCCACCTCATCGTGGCCTTCCGGCCCACAACTCGTGACTATTCCTCAATTCGAAACCAGGGTTCCGCTACAACTGTGTGCATTCGCCACACGAACGGAGTCCCTTCATGATCACGCTGGCTGATATCCGTGAGCACGCGATGGCACTGCCGGACGTCGTGGAGAAGCCGCACTTCCGGTTGCCCGGCTTCCGAGTGGCGGACAAACTCCTCGCGCACCTGGAGAGGGGCGACGCGCACGCGATCGTGTGCGTCGGCCAGGCGGAGGCCGAGGAGGCGGCCGCGGATCAGCCGGACGTCTACGAGGAGGTGTGGCGGAACGGCCGCATCTTCGTCGGCCTCCGCGTCGACCTGGCCAAGGTCACAGAAGGGCGCATGCGGGAGCTGATCGAGCACGCCTGGCGCCACCGGGCGCCGAAGCGCCTGGTCGCGGAGTACGACGCCCGCTGAAGCCCGGCAGCGGGGCGTCGGCAGCACGGGAGATTCCATGTTCACCGGCGGTCGCGTACCCGTCACTGGTCGTGGCCAGACACTGGTCGACGTCGCCGGCATGGACGCGGCGCCCGGTTCTGCGTGGTGGCCGGAAGGTCAGGAAACAAAGGCGCATGCGGCGCGCACTCTGACCGTGATCGGACCGGTGCGATTGTTTTCGGGCGGCTTTTCAGGGCAGGTGACGGGCCCCGTGTCCCAGCGAGCGAGGAGGACCACGGTGTCCCTTGCCGAGGGTTCCACTCCCACGATGCCGTCCGATGTCAGACGCCACTTGTCGGCATTCGACCGGTTCGCCAGCGCCGCCTCCAAGTACGCCTCCAGGGGCTCGTTCTTCGCGATGTGCGTGCTCCTGGTTCTGGTCTGGGCGCCTTCCTTCTTCCTCATCGGCGACATCGACACGTGGCAGCTGATCATCAACACGGCCACCACGATCGTCACCTTCCTTCTGGTGGCACTGTTGCAGAACACGCAG
The DNA here is from genome assembly GCF_016862895.1 of Planotetraspora kaengkrachanensis. Classification (GTDB taxonomy): domain Bacteria; phylum Actinomycetota; class Actinomycetes; order Streptosporangiales; family Streptosporangiaceae; genus Planotetraspora; species Planotetraspora kaengkrachanensis. Next base: position 176,724 of record NZ_BONV01000002.1, read on the forward strand.
AGCCGAGCCGACGCCGCGATCCAGCACAAGCTCAACGCCATCGCCGACGGGCTGGCCGACCTGATGAAACAGGTCAGCGAGGATCACGACGAGAAGCCGCTCCACACCGACGTTCAGGAACTGCGAGATGCCGTCGGCCTCGAGAACAAAGAGAGTGCTTGACCGGCTCCGGCCGGGCCGCCTGCGCGCACCGCGACGGCGCCGCGACCCCGACCCCGACCCCGACGAAGACCCCGACGAAGACCTTCGCCGCGGACGACACCGGGCATGTCCGCGACGACACCCGCCATTAGAGTTCTCCGCATGCCGGAGATCGCCCCGCGCCAGTTGATCTTGACGCTCTACGGGCTGTACGCACGCGACGAGCACAACTGGCTGTCGGTCGCCTCGGTCGTCAAGCTCCTGAGCGACCTGGACGTCGACCCGGCCGGCGTGCGTTCGTCGATCTCGCGTCTCAAGCGGCGCGGCGTGCTCGAGTCGGTCAAGGTCGAGCGGACCGCCGGCTACTGCCTCTCCCCCGGCGCCCTCGAACTGCTACGTGAGGGCGACGTACGGATCTTCTCCCACCCGAGGGCTCGGCTGGCGGACGGGTTCGTCCTCGTGGTCTTCTCCATCCCGGAGTCCGAACGCGACCGTCGTCACGCCCTGCGCTCCACCCTCGCCGAGATGGGATTCGGTACGGCCTCGCCTGGAGTCTGGGTGGCACCAGGAACGCTCCACGAGCACACGGTCCGCACGATCGAGCGGATGGGGCTGACCGACTACGTCGACCTGTTCGTCGCGCACCACCGAGCCTTCGGCGACCTTCGCGAGCGGGTCGCCGAGTGGTGGGATCTCGATGCGATCGAGTCGGAGTACAACGAGTTCGTCGTCCATTTCCAGGACGCCCCGAAGCGGTTCGCCGCGGCCGCCGACGGCCCGAAGACGGCATTCGAGATCTACGTGCCGATGCTCACCGAATGGCGCCGCCTGCCGTACCGGGATCCCGGCCTGCCGCTCGAACTGCTCCCCGAGGGCTGGATCGGCAGTCGCGCCGAGGACCTGTTCGCCGACCTCGACGCGCTGTTGCGCCGGCCCGCGCGGGAACACGCGCTCAGGACGATTCACTCCTGATCCGAGCCCGGAAACGACCGGGGCCCGTCACGCGGTGAGCGCCGCCCGCCAGCTGTCGGGCCAGCGTGAGCTCCTGTGACCCCTGTCCGCGACGTGCACGGTGACGTACGACCCGTGTGCCGCCAGGGTCCGCGGCCGTCCCTCGAACTCCTCACCCCAGACCTCGAACGAGAACGTCATCGAGGAAGCGCCGAGCCTGATCAGCTCGACGACCGCGGTGACCTGCTGGCCGAATCTCAGTGGAGCGTCGAACTCCACCTCGTACCGCACGCGGGGGGCCTTCTGGAAGTAGTCGTGGAGCCCCCGTTCCCGCATCAGCGCAGCCTCGGCCGACTCGACGAACCGCACGACCGCGGTGTTGTGGTAGATGCCGGCCGCGTCGGTGTCGACCCACTCCACCCGGGTGTGGTGGACCCCGACCGTGCCCTGCTTGCGAGTGTCGGTCACGCGGACACCGCGGCCCGGTCCGGCGTCCACCGCAGGTGCACCTGGTCGTCCTGGTCCGCCCGCAGGAGCGCCAGGCGCGGCGGGATCTTGTCCGTGCGCGAGGTCGGCGGCCTGCGACGGCCGGCCCTGAACTGCACCGGCCAGTCGGCGCCGGGACCCCGGTACTCCTGCTCGGCCCCGGCGTGGAGCGTCCATTGCGGGTTGTACAGGTGGGTGCGGCCGAGGGCGCACAGGTCGGCCCGTCCGGCGAGCAGGATCGAGTTCACGTCGTCGTAAGAGCTGATCGCGCCGACCGCGATCACCTTCGCCCCCGCCGGCGCGGCCACCTCGTGGCGGATCCGGTCGGCGAACGGGGTCTGGTACGACCGGCCGAACGCGGGCTTCTCCTCCTTGGCGACCTGACCGGAGGAGACGTCGATGGCGGCCGCGCCGTGCTCGATGAACGCGCGCGCGATCTCGACGGCGTCGTGTTCGGTGTTGCCGTCGGGGACCCAGTCCGTCGCCGAGATGCGGACCGTCACCGGGACGTGCCCCGGCACCACCGCGCGTACGGCGTCGAAGACCTCGAGCGGGAAGCGCAGCCGGTTCTCCAGCGATCCCCCGTACTCGTCGGCGCGCCTGTTGGCGATCGGAGACAGGAACGAGGAGAGCAGATAGCCGTGCGCGGCGTGCACCTCGACGAGGTCGAAGCCCGCCTCGACCGCCCGCCGCGCGGTGTGGACGAAGTCGGCGACCACCTTGTCGAGGTCGGCGCGCGTGGCCTCGCGGGGCACGTGGCAGCCCACGCCGTACGGCAGCGAGGTGGGGCCGATGACCTCCCAGTTGCCCTCGGGCAGCGGGTCGTCGATGCCCTCCCACATCAGCCTGGTCGAGCCCTTGCGGCCGGAGTGGCCGATCTGGGCGCCGATCTTGGCGGTGGTGCGGGTGTGCACGAAATCGGTGATCCTGCTGTACGCGTCGCGCTGCTCGTCGGTCCACAGGCCGGTGCAGCCCGGTGTGATCCGTCCCTCCGGCGAGACGCACACCATCTCGGTCATGACCAGCCCGGCGCCACCGAGCGCCTTGGAGCCGAGGTGGACGAGGTGGAAGTCGTTGGCGACGCCGTCGACCGCCGAGTACATGTCCATCGGCGAGACGATCACGCGGTTCTTCAGCTCCAGTCGGCCGATGCGGACCGGCTGGAACATCGCGGGGGCGGCCTGGTCGCCTCCGTTGGCCCGTGCGAAATCCGCCTCGACCAGTCCCGCGAACGCCGCGTCGCGGTCCTTGAGGTTCTCGAAGGTGATCCGCCGGCTGCGGGTGAGCAGGTTGAAGCAGAACTGGGCGGGCTCCTGGTCGGCGTACATGCCGATGTTCTCGAACCACTCCAGCGACGCCTGCGCGGCCCGCTGGGTCGACTCCACCACCGGCTTGCGCTCGGTCTGGTACGCCTCGAGCGCCGCCTCGACCGTGGGGTTCTCGTGCAGGCACGCGGCGAGCGCGAGCGCGTCCTCCATGGCGAGCTTCGTGCCCGAGCCGATCGAGAAGTGCGCGGTGTGGGCGGCGTCGCCGAGCAGCACGACGTTGCCGTGGTGCCAGCGGGCGTTCCTGACAGTGGTGAAGTTGAGCCACTTGGAGTTGTTGGTGAGGATCTCGTGCCCGTCGAGCTCCTCGGCCCAGATCTCCTTGATCCGGGCGACGGCGTACTCGTCGCTGGTTCCGGGCGGGAACTCCTCGCTCTCCGTCCGGTCGAACCCCGCGCGGCGCCAGACGTCCTCGTGCATCTCGACGATGAAGGTCGAGCCCTGGTCCGAGTAGGGGTAGCCGTGGATCTGCATGGTGCCCCACTCCGTCTCCTTGACGAAGAACTGGAACGCCTCGAAGACCAGGTCGGTGCCGAGCCAGATGTACTTGTTCCGCCGGCGGTCCAGGGCGGGGCCGAAGACGTCGGCGTACTTCGTGCGGACCGTGGAGTTGAGACCGTCGGCCGCGGCGACGACGTCGTACGCCGATCTGAGCTCGTCCACGTCGGGCGCCGTCGTGCGGTAGTGGACGGTGACGCCGAGCTCGGCGACGCGCTCCTGCAGCAGCTGCAGCAACTCCTTGCGGCTCATCGCCGCGAAGCCCTGCCCGCCGACGGTGAAGGGGTGGCCGTCGAACTCGATGTCGATGTCGGTCCAGCGGGCGAACCGGCTCTCCATCTTCCGGTAGACGACCTGGTCGGCGCTCTCGATGCCGCCCAGGGTCTCGTCGGAGAAGACGACGCCGAAGCCGAAGGTGTCCTCGGGCGCGTTGCGCTCCCAGACGGTGACCTCGTGCGTGGCGTCGAGGCCCTTCATCAGGGCAGCGAGGTAGAGGCCCCCGGGGCCGCCGCCGACGATGGCGATCTTCAAAGGAGTCCCTTTCACTGCGAGGCGGCAGGAACGTCGGCCTGCTCTTGTTCGACGATGCGGCGGAGCACGAAGTGCTGGAGCTTGCCGCTGCGGTTGCGCGGCAGCGAGTCGATGAACCGGACGTCGCGCGGGTACTTGTACGGCGCGATCTGGCCCTTGACGTAGTCCTGGAGCTCCCGGGCCTTGGCCGCATCTCCTGCGACGCCCTCGCGAAGCACCACGAAGGCGCAGACGATCGAGCCCCGCTCGGCGTGGGGCTCGGCCACGACCGCCGACTCGACGACGTCGGGATGGGTGTCGATCGCGGCCTCCACCTCGGGGCCGCCGATGTTGTAGCCGGAGGAGACGATCATGTTGTCGGTGCGGGCCCGGTAGAAGAAGTAGCCGTCCTCGTCCCTGACGAAGGTGTCGCCGGTGACGTTCCAGCCGTTGACGACGTAGTTCCCCTGCCGTTCGTCGTCGAGGTACCGGCAGCCGACCGGGCCGATGACGGCGAGCATGCCTTCCTCACCTGGCCCGGCCTCCTCGCCGTCCGGGCCGATGATGGTCGCCCGGTAGCCCGGCACCGGCTTGCCGGTCGCCCCGGGGCGGATGTCCGCCCCCGCCGCGGAGATGAAGATGTGCAGCAGTTCGGTCGCCCCGATGCCGTCGATGATCTCGAGGCCGAGCTCGTCACGGACCTGCTCCCAGACTCCCTGCGGGATGTGCTCGCCCGCGCTGACGGCCGCGCGGAGGCCGCGCAGCAGCTTGGCGTTGCCGGACCTGAGGATCTGCTTGTACGCCGTGGGCGCGGTCGCCAGCACGGTCACGCCGTGCTCGGCGACGAGTTCGGCCAGCTGGACCGGGGTGGCCGACTCGGTCAGGAACGCGCACGCGCCGGCCCGCGGCGGGAAGACGACGAGCATGCCGAGGCCGAAGGTGAACGCGAACGGCGCGGTGCACGAGACCAGATCGTCGGCCTGGAGCCGCAGGACGTTGCCGCCGAAGGTGTTGTCGATGGACAGGATGTCGCGGTGGAAGTGCGTGGTGACCTTCGGGACGCCCGTGCTGCCGGAGGTCGGCCCGAAGAGCGCGACGTCGTCGGCGGCGGTCGCGACGTTCACGAACTCACCGGACTTCGCCGTGGCCCGCAGCGTCAGGTCGTCCGCCCCCTCGCCGCCGTACGCCATGATCGCCAGTCCCGGGCTCACGGTGTCGCGGACGGCCTCGACGTCTTCGGCGAACCGGTGGTCGACCAGCGCGATCGCCGGCCGGGTCTTCTCGACGATGGGGGCCAGTTCGCGGGCGCGGAGGGCGGCCATGGTGGTGACGACGATGCCGCCGGCCTTGAGGACGCCCAGCCAGGCGGCGACGGTCCAGGGGTTGTTGGGCGAGCGCAGCAGCACCCGGTTGCCGGGCACGAGGCCGAGATCCTCGGTGAGCACCTGCGCGACCTGGTTGGCGCGCCGCTGTAACTGGCCGTAGGTCCAGGTTTCGCCGGTCGGCGTCCGCAGAGCCGGGCGGCCGGCGCCGAACCGTTCCACCGGCACGTCGATGAGCTCGGTCGCGGCGTTGAGCCGCTCGGGGTAGCGCAGGGTCTCCGACGTGAACTCGAGGGTCGGCCACTGGTCGGCCGGCGGCAGGTGGTCTCGGGCGAAGGTGTCCGGATAGGCGGAGGGGCTGAGGTCCATCGGTGTCGTCCTTAGGGGGTGCGGATCATGCCTTCTTGGGCGACGGTGGCCAGGTGGGTGTGATCCCGGGTGAAGAAGCGGCCGGCGGCCAGCCCGCGGCCGGACTCGGCGGATCCCGCCTCCTGCACGTAGAGCAGCCAGCCGTCGACGACGCCCGGGCCGGGGGCGCGGTGGAACCACATCGCGTGGTCGAGGCTCGCCGTCACCAGGCCGGGATCGGCCCAGGCGAGGCCGAGCACCCGCAGCACCGGCTCGAGGATGGTGTAGTCGCAGACGTAGGCGAGCGCGGCCATGTCCCGCTGCTCGTCGGTGAGGCCCTCGACGGGGCGCAGCGCGTCGAACGGCCTGACCCAGACGGCCTGGTGCGGGACCCGCTCCCCCTCGACGGCGAGATAGACGGGGCCGGGCACATGGCGCATGTCGAAGCCGCGGCCGCCCGCCCAGTAGGCCTGCGACTGAGCGGTCATCGTCCCCTCCAGCCCGAAGCCCGCGAGGTACGCGGCCGAGCCGGGCAGGTCCTCGGGGGCGGGAACGTCGAGCGGGGCCACGGGGGTGAAGCCGCCGCCCGGCTCACCGGCGGCGAAGTTGGCCAGGCAGACGTAGACCGGTTTGCCGTTCTGGTAGCCGCGCACGTGCCGGGTGGCGTAGCCGCGGCCGTCGCGCAGCAACTCCACCTCGTACTGCACCTCGGCGCCGATGTCGACCGGCCGGAGGAAGTAGGAGTGCATGGAGTGCAGGGTCTTGCCGCCCTCTCCCCCGGGCACCGACCGCATGGCCGCGGCCGCCGCCTGGGCGACCATGTCGCCGCCGTACGCCTTGGGCCAGGGGCAGGCCTGGGTGACGGCGGTGAAGGCGAGGTCGAGATGCTCGGGTTCCGCGGCCTTCAGGGTGACGGCCGCCGTGAAGATCTCGCTGGTGGGACGCGCCTGGTCGGTCACGGGCGGTCCAGCCAGTCACGCAGGTCGGCGTCGGGGACGTCCGCGAGGTTGACGACGATGTTCTCGGGCGTGCGGGTCGTCATCCAGGTCAGCGGCTTGTTGCGGTCCAGGTTGCACTCGATGTGCGGCATGAAGGGCGGGACGAAGACCCAGTCGCTCTCCTCCATGTCGATGTAGTCCTCGAAGCGCTCGCCGAAGTAGATCCGCGCCCGGCCGGAGAGCACGTAGCCTCCGGTCTCGGCCTCTCCGTGGTGGTGCGTCACCGACCGGTAGCCCGGCTCGTTGCTGACCTTGCCGAACCACAGTTTGGTCGCGGGGGTGTGTTGGACGCTGACGCCGGAGACGCGCGTTGCGCCCGCGGACTGACCGGTGTCGCCCACCTCCAGTCCCCCTCGGGTCACCACGGGCACGACGAGACCGCTCGCGCCGGCGTACATCGAGTTGTCGCCCTCGAGGACGTATTTGCTCGGATCGGGTTCCATCGAGTTGCTCCTCAGCGGGTCGTGAAACGGTTCTGCAGGGTGCCGATGCCGGTGATCTCGGTCTCGACGACGTCGCCGTCGGCCAGATAGAGGGGCGGTCGCATCCCCATCCCGACGCCGCCGGGTGTGCCGGTCAGGACGAGGTCGCCGGGACGCAGCCGGGTGAAGGCCGAGACGTAGGCCAGCAGTTCCGCCGGGCCGAAGACGAGGGTCCCGGTGTCGCCCCGCTGGCGCTGCACGCCGTTGACCCGGCAGATCACGTCGACGCCGCCCGCCACGTCGAGCTCGTCGGGAGTGACGAGCACCGGGCCGATCGGGGTCGAGCGGTCCCAGGCCTTGCCCTGGAACCACTGGAGCGTGCGGCGCTGCCAGTCACGTACGGAGATGTCGTTGGCGACCGTGTACGCCGCGATCGAGCGCTCGGCGACGGCGACGTCCGCCCGCTCGAGGTCCGCTCCGACGACCACGGCGAGTTCCGCCTCCCAGTCGACGTCGACGTCCGCGGGAAGCACGATGTCTCGTCGGGGCCGAGGAGGGTGTCGGCGTACTTGGCGAACAGCGTCGGATGCGCGGGAAGCTCCCTGCCCGTTTCCCGGATGTGGTCGGCGTAGTTGAGCCCGCAGCAGACGACCTTCGCCGGCCGAGGCAGCGGGCAGGCGAGACGCCAGCCGTCGAGGACCTCCCCGGCGAGGCCGGCGACCGCGCCGATCGCGCCGCCCGTGCGCGTCAGGAGGTCGTTCAGATCGGGGAACGGCAGGCGGCGCCAGTCGCCCTCCACCTGGACGGCGGCGGCGGTCACGCCGTGGCGGCCGGCAAGCGTCGCCAGCTTCACTGCCGGCCTCCTCGCAGCGTCGTATCTGGGCCTGTACGGCCCCCTCATGTATGCCGTATTCTTCACGACCGTCAAGAAATGTCAATAGAATCTCGGATGACTCACACGACTCACAGCGCGAGGAGACCCGCCCATGCGACCAGTTGCCGTCAACCCCGACGCGCTGCCCACCCCCAGCGGCTTCTCCCACGGGACCCTCTCGGGTAACACGCTCTACCTGGCCGGCCAGACGGCCCTCGACGCGGAGATGCGGATCGTCCCCGGCGGCATCGTCGAACAGTTCCGCCAGGCGCTGTCGAACGTCCTCGTCACGCTCCGCGACGTCGGCGGCGAGCCGGAAGACCTCGTCAGCGTGACCATCTACCTCACCGACATCCCCGACTACCAGGCGCACGGCAAGGAGATCGGGAAGGTGTGGCGGGAACTGGCCGGCCCGACCTACCCCGCGATGGCCGGCATCGGCTGCACCGCTCTGTGGCAGCCGGAGGCGATGGTCGAAATCGTCGGCGTGGCCGTCATTCCTCAATCGCGCCTCCGTCACCCCGGCCGGTGACCCGGCGACGGCCCGGACGCGTCATAACCGTTCTCGAATGAGGTCGCGCCGAAAACCTATGTATTGGTCTGTATACGGGGGTAACGGTGGCGCCATAAAATCCACCACCGGAGCGCACGCCTGCACGCACAGGCGGCCACGACCAGACCGGGGAGGATCCAGTGACGGCGGACCAGGCACCCGACCCGGTCGAGACGACCGGAGCCGCGGCACTGCCGGTCGCGATCGTCACCGGGTTCCTCGGCAGCGGTAAGACGACCTTCGTCAGAGGGCTGCTCGACGCGGGCGGCGGCGGCCGGATCGCCCGTACGCCATCAGAGCGGCTAGCGACCGCCTGGCTCCGGCCGAGGCTCATCTCATGGTTTCGCGGAGCACGAACTTGTTCGCGCCGGTCTGCTCGAGATGCAGGATCGCGACCAGACCACCGCCGGCGACACCGTTATACGAATCCGCCACACAGTTGACGAACGGAATGAAGCTGCGCATCGCGGCGATGGCTCGCTGCGCGTTCCACACCTTCTTCAATTTCTTCGCGAACACGGCGACGCCCACAAAGTAGACGTAGGAGGCGGCGGCCGTGCTCCATTTGCTGCGAAGGACCTTGACGTTGCCCGCCGTCTCGGCGAAGTGGTCCACGACCGCCCGCGCCGAACCGTAACTCGCGGACAGCCAATGAGACGCGTCGCTCCGCCGTCCGAGGAGGAGGTAGACGACCCCTAGGTGCATTTCGACCACCGCGCGATCCTGGATGGACACAGCGAGTCCGTGCGCGTCGATGAACTTGTCGCGAGCCTGCTGAAGATGCCGGTCGTAGTCCGGATCCGCCGACGTCATCCGGCCGGCCTCGCTGAGATGGATCTGAGCGGCCCGGAACGGACCCTCGAGAATGAGAGTCACCTTCCGGTCGATCGAGGCCAGCATCGCGACCTGGGCTCCGCCCGTTCCCAGCAACGCCTCGAGGACGCGCATCCCGGAAGCGGCACCGGGAACCTGGGCGACCTCGAGCCCGAAGGCGGCCACCGCCCGGCTCAGCGTGAACCACTGGTCGAGCTCGGATCCGGCCTCCGGCGTGACGAACGGCAGCCGGGAACCGTCATCGGGGCCGGACTTCTGCTGAGCCCATTGCGCGAATCTCGCCATCCGTCCGTCGATCCAGTCTCCGGCGCCCTGACGCGGGGCGCCGTCCGGCGGTTGCGCATTCATGGGCCTCTTCTTTCCGCGCCGGCCCGGCGCAGAAGGGCGATCGGCGGCTCTGTCCCCCGATGATGAGCCGATCAGCATCATCCCGATATAGGGAGATCCCGAATATCGATTTCATGAAATGAAGAGCGACTGGTCGCCGTCACCCGTTCTCTTCGCGCGGCATGGATGGGCGAGGCCACTTCTCCAGGTCCGCCACGAGGCGGGCCCGATTGCCCTCGTCGATCCGGCCGCCATGGATCTCCACCGAGACGACACCCTCGAGTTCGAGGAGAGCGGGCCGAACGGTCACCTCGGAGCAGACGGGACGGTAGGTGCACCCGGTGCACATGCCGGTGTACCTCACCTCGACGGTGCCCTGGTCGTCGACGCCGGCGAGCTCGACGCCGCCGCGGTGGACGGACATCATCCGGCCAACGGATCGGACCCGACGCTCGACCGCCTCACGGTCGACGCCTTCGCCGCCCATCAGTTCCCGCCGATCACCCGCGACGCCGGATCGCCGGACGCCGCGAGCTCGGCCTTCTTGGCCTCGACGTCGACGCCGAACAGGCGGGCCATGTTGAGACCGAGGATCTTCTCCTTGTCGGAGCGGGTGATCTGCGGGTAGCCGTACCCCTGGCGCAGGTCGTCCGGGATCTCCAGGCCGACGAAGTCCTCGAGGAACGGAGCGGGAGCGCCCGTCATCGCGGCCTCGGAGCCCCACATCAGCTTGTCGGGACCGACCTCCATGAGAAGCCGTCCCAACTGCTCCTGCACCCGGCGCGGCGCGACCTTGTAGAAGCTCAGGACACCGGACAGGGCGAGGTAGACGTTCGGGAACCGCGACGCGATCGAGACGACCTCGTCGAAGTACGGCAGCGCGAGGTGGTGGATCACGAACTTCGCGTCGGGAAAGTCCCGTGCCGGCCTCTGAAGGTCGACCGGCCGCAGGACGTCGACGTCCCACATGCCGAACGGGAGGCCCTTGTGGAACTGGAGCACGTCGACGCCCAGGTCGAGCGCCTGCTCGTAGAGCGGGTAGGCGAGTTCGCGGTCGTCGCAGCGCCACGACATGTCGATGTGACCGTTGTAGAACTTGAACGAGCGGGCGCCGAGTTCCTCCTTCTGGCGGATCATCTCGACCTTCGCTCCGTGCAGACCGTGATGGATCGGGTCCACGCCGCCCGAGAGCAGCACCCTCTCCGGGTACGCCGAGGCGAAGGCGTGCTGCGCCTCGATGGACGAGAACGAGTCCTGGAACCAGTCCCACACGGGGACCGCGCAGGCCATCGCCATGTCGACCGGCGACTGGACGAACTCCATCTCGTACATCTGCTCGGTGGTGAACTTCGTCTCCCAGTCGAAGTCGCCGGCGAACTGCCCCATCTGCGGCTCGTACTTCATGGAGTCCATGGCGACGCGCCAGCCGTACAACATCGGCTCCATCTCCCGCAGTTCCCTGCGCTGGTTCGCGGGTGAGAAGTCGTATGCGTGGCATACGCAGTCGAAGACGAACATGTCGCCGATCATTGGGGGACTCCCTTTCGTGCTGAGGCGGATCGCCTCACGGGACGGGCTGCTTTTCCAACGTAGGAGTCCGGATATCGGGGCATCCAATAGCGATTCCGCGCGGCCCGACTGACTTTCGTTATGACCGGCGCCCTCGGGTACCGACGAGCAGGGCATGACGGTTGCGAAGCCGGTGATGGCCTTGGAGCATCTGTTCACCGACGCATGCGACGTTCCGGGAGTGCCCTGTGATCATCGGCGATCTGTTCGAGCCGGAACTCGTCCTCTGGGAGGCGTTTCCCACAGCGCGGCCTGTAGATCTTCCCGGCACTCCCGTTCGGGCCGCCGTCATCGCAAAGATGCTGCTCGGCGCCCGGGAACGCCTTCCAGGGCAGACGCCCGGGCTGCACCTGTCCGGGGCCCGGATCACCGGCCGGTTGGACCTGTCGTACGCCGAGGTTCAACACCCTCTGGTCCTGACCACGTGCGATTTCGAGGAAACACCGGTCTTCACCGGAGCCCGCACCGGCCTGGTCGACCTCGCGGCTTCCCGGATGCCCGGACTGCAGGCCGCGGACGCCGTGATCGGCGGAGGCCTGCGCCTGGAAGGCTGCGTGATGGATGGCCCGATCCAGCTGGCCGGGGCTCACGTGTCGGGGACGATGAATCTCAGCGGCACGAGGATCCACGCGGATCTGGCCGTCCATGCCGACGGCCTGATCGTCGACCGTGATCTTCTGGGTGCGAACGCCGTCATCGACGGTGAGTTACGCGTCGCGGGCGCCAGGATCGGCGGGACGATGACCCTCAATGGGGCCCAGGTCGGGCGGTCAGGCGGCCTCAGCCTCACCGCCGAGGGGATCGTCATCGACGGCGGGTTGTCGTGTGGTCACGGCTTCCACTCCTACGGCGAGCTGAGCGTGCAGGATGCCCGGGTGGGACGCCGGTGCGTGTTCAGCGGAGCCCGGCTGTCCAACCCCGACGGCATCGCCCTGAACGCGGAAAGGCTCACCGTCGAGGGTGGGCTGCTCATCGATGAGGGCTTTGCCGCCGAGGGCGAAGTCCTCTTGCGCGGGGCCCACGTGGCCGGTTCGCTCTCCTTCGCTCATGCGAGTCTCGTCAATCCGGGAGGACACGCGCTGAACGCGCCGCTGATGGAGGTCGGCAGCGGGCTGCGAGCCACACCGGGCTTCGTGGCGACCGGAGTGGTCTTCCTGGACTCGACGCAGGTCCGCGGATCGGTCAACCTTGACGGCGGGAAGCTGTCCAACCCGGGTGCGACGGCGCTTTCACTGCGGCGGCTGGGGGTCACCGGGAGGCTCAGCTGTAGCGAGGGCTTCAGTGCCGATGGGGAGATCGTGCTCATCGACGCCAAGGTCGAGGGCAGCATGCATTTCCACGGTGCCGCCCTCAGCAATCCCGGGGGGCGGGTCCTGGCTCTGTGGCAAGTGATCGCGGGCGGTGCCGTCGACTGCTGCGAAGGCTTCACGGCCAAGGGGACCCTCTCGATCAGAGATTCCCGGATCGCCGCCACACTGTGCTTCGCGGAGACCACCATCGACGGTGACCTTCACCTGCGTGGCGTCCAAGCGGCTTCACTGAAGATCGGGCCGGAGACCGTACTGCTGCGCACCGTCGACCTTCGCCACACCCGAGTCGGCGTGCTCGATGACGTTCCTGGCCGGTGGCCCGCCCACCTCCTGATGAACGGCTTCACCTACGACAGCCTGGAGGCTCCCCTGCCTGTCCAGGAGCGTCTCGACTGGCTGGCCAAGGAGGCCTACCAGCCCCAACCGTATGAGCAGTTGGCCGCCGTCTACCGCAGGCATGGTCACGATGAGGCCGCTCGGGACGTGCTGCTGGCCAAACAGCGTCGCCGTCGCGCGGGGCAACGACTCGGGGCGCGATTGTGGGGGTACCTGCAGGACTGGACCGTTGGGTATGGCTACCGCCCATTCCGTGCCGCGCTCTGGCTCGCAGCCCTTCTCCTCATAGGCACGGTCGTTTTCACCGTCCACCAGCCACCGGCCTTCAAGCCGGGCGAGGGGCCCCCCTTCAACGCCTTGCTCTACACCCTGGACCTGCTTCTCCCGATCATCAGCTTCGGACAGGAGACCGCCTTCGGTCCGCGCGGCTTACAGCAGTGGCTCGCCGCCACGATGATCGCTGCGGGGTGGATCCTTGCGACGACCATCCTGGCAGGCCTCACTCGCGCACTCTCCCGCCAATGACCCGGCCGGAAGCGTTCACCCCGGCACTCCGGAATCCCGGACCAGCAGTGCGGCCCCCGACCAGGTCGGCATGGTCGTCATGCATCTCGCCGGGCCGCAGGACGATCCGCGCTGGGCCCGCGACTACGGCCCGTGGACCGGGCTCGGCATCCTGGTGCTCTGGACCGCCCTCACGCTCGTCGGCGGCCTCCTCGTGCTGCGCCGCCGGGACGCCTGACCTCCGCCCACTGCTGGTGCGAGGCCCGCACGGCTGGTGCGAGGCCCGGGCGGGGTCGCGGTCGCGCGAACGGCGATCACGACCTCGCCCGGCACGTCGGCGGGGACGCCCGGGGGCGCCGCGGGAACGTCGTGCCGATGACGCCGGCGGCGTCACCGACGGTCGCCCGCCAGATCGGTCAGAAGCCGACGACCTGCCGGATCAGGATGATGTGGATGCGGCCGGGCAGTTCCTGGTGGATCTCGAGGATCTTGCCGATGCTGCTGTGCTGGCCGTAAGCGGCCTGCGCCCGGATGTCCTCCAGCTTCAGGCTGTGCAGGCGGATCCGCTCGTGAGCGACCTCCAGCGTGGGGACCAGCTTCTGCGCCCCCACGACGAAGATCACGTTGGCGGCTCCCCACGCGTACGTCGCGAGCTGGCTGCCGGAGAACGACGCGATGGCGAGCGTTCCGTCACGCGTGACGGCGTGCACGCTGCCCAGGGCGTATTCGGCCTGGCCGGCGATCACCTTCATCTCCTGCGCCTGGGTCTGGAAGTCCAGCGCCATCATCTTGTTGCGCGCCGACTCGTACGGACCGTCGGCGTTGACGGCGTCCTCGATGCCGGTCTCCTGCAGCGTCACCGACGTGTTGGTCATCACGGACGAGCCGTGCGGGATGCGTGCCAACGCCGCACGGCGGGCGGCGTCGAAGTCGTCGACGACCTCCACGCTGAACCCGTGTTCCTCCAGCGCCACCACCGTCGCCGAGAGCGTCGCGTCGTCGGGCAACGTGCCGAAGCGCTCCGATGTGTCAATCGTGGTCATGAGTTTCTCCTTGTCAGCGATACGGAGCCGCACACGGCCAGGAGGTCGGCGCCATCGGCGTCGGGGAGCCCTGAGCCGCGAGCGGCGTAACCGGACTTTACCCCGCTTATTCGGCCGACGGTAGGGTGGGTCGCGTGAAACAGTCCGACGCGTCGTGGGGGCCACCGCGCCCGGAGCGCGCCGACGCCGCGCGCAACCGGCAGCACCTGATCGCCACGGCCCGCGAGATGCTCGCCGAACTCGGCCCGGACCGGCTCACGATGGACGCCCTCGCCGAACGCTCAGGGCTCGGCAAGGGAACCGTGTTCCGCCGCTTCGGCACCCGCGCCGGCATCTTCGGCGCCCTGCTGGACGACGGCGAACGCGTTTTCCAGGAGCAGGTGCTCTGCGGCCCGCCCCCGCTGGGTCCCGGCGCCCCGCCGCTGGACCGGCTCGTCGCCTACGGCCACGCCCGGATCCGCTTCCTTTTGGAGCATCGGGAGATCGCCCGCTCCGCCCTCGACGGCCGCCAGGCCGTCCCCGCCGGATCCCAGTCGCCGCTGTCGCGCACCCACATCCGGATGCTGCTCGGCCAGATCGACCTCGGCCCGGCCAACCTGGACCTCCTCGCCGTCCAGCTCACCGCCGCGCTCGACGGCCCCCTGCTGCTCTACCTGTCGGCGACCACGCTCACCCGGTCCCCCCAGCAGTCGGAGCGGCAACTCAGCGACAGCTGGCAGGACCTCGTGCGGCGCGTCTGCCGCCCCTGACGGTCACGGCGGCGCGGCGGCCGTCGCCTCAGCGGGGATCCCGGTCCAGGGAGCAGTCCCCGCACCTCCGGGCGCCGGGTACGCGGTAGTACAGGCAGCAACTGCGGCGCCGGAACTGAAGGTCCGGACCCATGACGACGCCGGTGTCTCGCAGGTCGCCGGTGTCGAGCAGGCTCATGACCAGCCGGCCAGCGCGGCGGCGACGGTCGCGCGTGGCGCAGGCTGCGGCGGCGTCACTTCGGCGGTCTCCCGTCCGCGCCCGGCGACGCGGACCGGCCGTACGGCATGACGCTGATCTGCGGGATACCGGTGCGGGGGTCGCTGTGCACGTCCGCGGTGACCCGGTAGACCTCCTCGAGCAGCGCGGGGGTGAGCACCGCCGCGGGCGGGCCGGTCGCGACGACCCGGCCGGCGTTCAGCACGCAGATCCGATCGCCGAAGGCCGCGGCCAGGTTCAGGTCGTGCAGCGCGACGATCGCCGTCACGCCGAGCCGTCGCACCTGCTGGAGCGCGTCGAGCTGATGACGCATGTCGAGGTGGTTGGTCGGCTCGTCCAGCACCATGGTCCCCGTCCCCTGGGCCAGGGCGCGGGCGATGAGGACGCGTTGCTTCTCTCCCCCGGACAGCCGGTCGAAAGGCGCCTCGGCGAGATCGGCGACGTCCAGTGACTCCAGGGCGTCCATGATGATGCGCCGGTCGTCGGCGTCGTCGCCCTGGAAGGCCCGCTTGTAGGGAGTGCGGCCCATGGCGGTCACGTCGTACACCGTCAGGTCGAATTCGCCGGGCGTCTCCTGCAGGACGGCGGCCAGCCGCCGCGCGAGGCGCCTGCCCGGCATGCGCCACACGTCTTCGCCGTCGAGGAGCACCCGGCCCGACGTCGGCCGCAGTGCGCGGTAGAGGGTGCGCAGGAGGGTGGACTTGCCGGCGCCGTTCGGGCCGACCAGCGCGACGACCTCCCCGGGTCCGACCTGGAATGTGACGTCCTGCACCAGCGCACGGCCGCCGATCACAACGCTGACCTTCTCTGCTCGCAACGTCGCGGGCGTGCCCGTCTCCCTCATCGGGCCGCCTTCCGCCGCATCAGCCAGAGGAAGAACGGGCCGCCGGTCAACGCGGTCAGGATGCCGATCGGGATCTCCTCTGGCGCCGTCAGGGTGCGTGCGGCCAGGTCAGCGGCGATCATGAAGGCCGCGCCCAGCAGCGCCACCGCGGGCAGCGCACGGCGGTGGTCCGCTCCGACGAGCAGGCGCACCACGTGCGGCATCATCAGGCCGACGAATCCGATCGAGCCGCTGACCGCCACGATCGCCCCGACGAGCAGGGCGACGAGCACGAACAGCGCGGCGCGGAAGCGGTGGACGTTCAGCCCAAGGGACGCGGCGGCCTCCTCGCCCGCCAGCAGCAGGTTGAGCGGGCGGCTCACACCGAGCAGCGCACCCGTCCCCAGCAGGACCGCCGCCGCGGGAATCCACACGAGGTCCCAGGTGATGCCGGCGAGACCTCCGAGCATCCACCTGAGCGCAGATTCGGTCTTGCGCGGGTCTCCGGAGGAGACGATGAGATAACCGGCGACGGCCGACAGCACCTCCCCCGTCGCCACCCCGGACAAGACCAGCCTGACCGTGGTCATCCGACCGCCGGTGCGGGCCAGGAAGTAGACGAGCAGCAGAGCCACGAGAGCTCCGGCGAAGGCCGCCACGGGAAGCGAGAACGCGCCGAGCAGTGACACGTTGACCACAAGCACGAGCACGGCCCCGACCGTGGCCCCCGACGAGACGCCCAGCAACATCGGGTCGGCCAGCGGATTGCGAAC
Source organism: Planotetraspora kaengkrachanensis (assembly GCF_016862895.1). Classification (GTDB taxonomy): domain Bacteria; phylum Actinomycetota; class Actinomycetes; order Streptosporangiales; family Streptosporangiaceae; genus Planotetraspora; species Planotetraspora kaengkrachanensis. The sequence goes on from NZ_BONV01000002.1 coordinate 193,637, forward strand.
GACGGCCTGCAAGGCCATTCCGCAGACCGACAGGCCTGCGCCGACGACACCTCCCAACACGACCCGCGGCAGGCGAACGTCCATCACGATCGTCTCCCTGACCGGCGGCCACGCCGGATCGACCAGGGACGGCACGAGCCGGTGCAGCAGGATGCCCCAGACCTGGCCGGGCGGCAGCGGTACGGACCCGAACGCGATCCCGGCAGTGGCCGCGGCCACGACGAGGATCCCGAGCAGGACCAGCACGGGCACGTACGGCAGCCGCCCGCGCCGGGCGACGGCCGGCACGGGCGCCGGCCGCACGCCGGTCGTCGTTCCGGTCACGCGAAGCGGTCCGGGTGCAGTTGCTGGGCGAGCGACCGCACGCCCACCGGCACCCGGACTCCCAGCACGGTCGACGACAGCGGCAACACCGCGAACCGCCGATTCTTGATCGCGGGCACGTCCTTGAGCGCCGGGTTGCCGAGCAGGAACGCCTTCTTCTGCTCCACGGACTCGTCGCCGTAGTCGTAGATGACGATCGCGTCGGGCGCCCGCTCCGCCACCTGTTCGAAGGAGACGTCGCCGAACGCCTTGCCGAGGTCGGCGAACACGTTCGTCCCGGCCGCCAGCTTGATCATCTCGTTGCCGATGCCGGCGCCGCCCGCCGTGAAGGCCGTCTTGTCGCCGCTGTCGTAGACGAACACCGTGACGGGATCGACCCCGTCGATCTTCACGCGGACGTCGTCGAGGACGTCATGCATCGCCGTGATCTGCCGGTCGGCGCGGTCGGAGACGCCGAAGATCTTTCCGATGTTCCGGACCTCCTCGTCGACCTGGGCCGTGGTCACCGGGCCCTCGGTGCATCCCTCCGTGTTGAGGTAGGTGCCGATGCCGGCCTTCATGAGAGCGTCCCGGCCGCGTCCCTCCTTCTCGTCGAAGGCGCTGGCGAACCCGCCGTACACGAAGTCGGGCTCGGCCGACAGCAGCGCCTCGTACGACGGGTAATCCTCGGCCAGCACCTTGACGCCGTCGTACGCCGCCTTGTACTCGGGCAGGATCGAGTCGTCCAGGTAGGCCGTGCCGACCATCGACTTCTCCAGCCCGAGAGCGAGCATGATCTCGGTGGCGTGCTGGTTGAGCGACACCGCCCGCCGCGGCGGCCCCTGGTAGGTGGCCGTCACGCCGCAGTCGGCGACGGTCACGGGGAAGCCCGCGACGGAACCGCTCGCCGGCGACGGACCGGCCGCCGACGGCGGGACCTGCTGCGCACCGCATCCCGCGAGCAGCAGCAAGGCCACCGCGATCGGCGACAGCGACCGGAGCGGACGGAACGCGTGGCCGGCGCGGCCCGCACCGCTCACCCGGTGGGGAAGGCTCATCGACGGTCTCCTGACGACGGGCCGCGGCCACCGTTCCTCGACGGCGACCACGGCGAGCGGGAGACGAACCGCCCCGAGAGCGTCGGCGTCCGCAGCGCAAAGGAGCGCGGCACACGACCCACCGTCCTCTCTTGGGGAGATCCGCCCCAATTCCTGAGGAGGCGACCGCGTGAGTCTCCTGGCTCTCGGGTCGATGCTCGCCCCGGCCTTCCCACCCGGGAATCCGGGCAGTGGCATCGTCGGGGTCCGCTCGCCGATCACAGTGGCGGGACCGCGCCGGATTCATACCGGCTTCCTCGTTCCGCCGTCGCCTACGCGGATCATCTTCGCATAAGGGGTCGCGCAGAATTAAGTCGTCTTGACTTGGCCGCCGTCGAGGGTGAACTCGGCGCCGGTGGTGTTGGCGGAGCGGGCGGAGGCGAGGAACAGCACAAGGTCGGCGACCTCGGCGGCCTCGGTGATCCGGCCGGTGCTGATCGCCATGTTCCGCGGCACCACCTCGTCGAGCGCTTGCTGGGCGGTGACTCCGGCGCCGGCGGCGACGGCGTCCGCGAACCCGCCCGGGGCGGTCCAGAACGGGGTACGCACCGGGCCGGGCGAGACGGCGTTGACCCGCACTCCGCGCGGCGCGAACTCCTCCGACAGGGCCTTGGTCAGGTTGGTCATCGCCGCCTTCGCCGCGGAGTAGTCGACCACCATCGGGAACGGCAGCCGGGCGTTGATGCTGCTGATGTTGACGATCACCCCGCCGGTGTCCAGCAGAGCGGGCAGGGCCGCCCTGCTGGTGCGCACGGCGCTGAAGAACGTCACGTCGAACATCCGCGCCCACTCGGCGTCGTCGACGTCGAGGAAGCTCGACCGGACGCTGCCGGTGCCCACGTTGTTGACCAGCACGTCCAGCCGCCCGTACGTCGACAACGCGGCGTCGATGAGCCGCTGCGGCGTACCCGCGTCGGTGATGTCGGCCGACACCACGGTTGCGCCGCGTGCGGCCAAGGCGTCGAGTTCGGGGGTGCTCGTGCGACTGCTCGCCACCACGTTCGCGCCCTCATTGAGCAACGCCGCCACTGTGGCCAGGCCGATGCCCTTGCTCGCGCCGGTCACGACGGCGACCTTGCCCTGCAGTTCGAGATCCACTGTTACTCCTAGTTGTTGACTGATCGGTTCCCAATTGGGGTGACAAAAAGCAGGTGGGGACTGCGGCCTTGCCCTGCGGTTCAAGGTCGGCCGCCCAGTTGTTGACTGATCGGTTCCTAATTCGGGCGGCAAAAAGTCAGTCGAGGGCGCGCACGGCCACCTCGACGGCGTTTTCGAGGAACGCGCGATTCGCGCGGGCCTTGCCCATCACCCGCAGACCCTGCAGGAACGTGGTCAGGAACTGGGCCAGCTCCCTCGGTTCCTTGTCGGCCGCGATCTCACCGCGGGCCCGGGCCCGCTCCAAGGCCCCGGCCAGGGCCGACTCGACCTGGCCCATGGTGCTGGAGACCTGCTGCACCGTGTCCGCATGCGCCGAGCGCTCCGTGGCCGCGTTGACCAGTAGGCACCCTGGCACCGGATCGGCCAGGTCGGCCTCCACCAGCTCCAGCAGTGCCGCCCGGATCGCCGGACGCACCTGCTCCGCCCGGTCCAGCATCTCGATCAACCCCGCCGCGTGGTGCTGACAGTAACGGCGAAGCGCCATCGCATAGAGCTGCTCCTTGGATCCGAACGCCTTGTACAGGCTGCCTCTGGTGATCCCGAGACCCTCCACGAGATCCTCCGTCGAGGTCGCCTCGAACCCCTGACGCCAGAACAACGTCATCGCGCGATCCACCGCCGCGTCGATGTCGAACGTTCTTGGCCTGCCCATGCGACGACCATACAAATAAGGAACCGATCTGTCCACAATTGTGAGCCGTGTCGCCCAACTTCCGGTCAAAAAGTGGCCGGAATCCTCTTTAGCGTCGATCTCGAAGGCCGTACCGACCTGAGGACCAAAAAATGATCACCCGTGAGATCCAGCCGGCCGCGCAGGGCCGCTTCGTCCACCCGCAGCCGGACGTCAAGGGCGGGTTCTTGTCCCTGCTCCAGGGCTCCTGCCGGGGCAACGTCTCGGTGCGGCTGTCATGACGACCCTCTCGAACAGGGCCCTGAACCGGGCCCTGCTGGACCGCCAGTTCCTGCTGGTCCGCACCGATCACACCCCGCTGGAGGTGATCGGGCGCCTGGTCGCGCTGCAGGCGCAAGAGCCCAACTGGCCCTACGTCGGGCTGTGGAGCAGGATCCACGGCTTCACCCACTCCCGGCTCACCACACTGCTGCAGGATCGGACGGTGGTCCGCTCCGGCCTGCTCCGCAGCACCCAGCACCTCGCCGCGGCCGACGACTTCCGCCGGCTGCGGCCGCTGCTGCAGCCCGTGCTCGACCGCACCGCCCGCTCGGCGTACTTCGCCCGCAACAGCGCGGGCCTGGACCCCGCCTCACTGGTCGCCACCGGGCTTGAGCTGCTGGCGGACGGAATGACACCGCGAAAGGAGCTGGCCCGACGGCTGGCCGAACGCCACCCGGGCCGGGACGGGCGCACCCTCGCCGGAGAGGTCGAGCTCAGAACGCCTCTCATCCACAACCCGGCCACCGGCGCATGGGGCTCTTGGGGCACCCGGTCGGCCGTCTCCGTCACACCCGCCGAGATCTGGCTCGGCCGGCCCATGGCCCCGGCGACCGCCAAGGACCTGATCCGCCGCTATCTGGCGGCGTTCGGGCCGGCCGGGACCATGGACGTACAGGCCTGGTCCGGGCTGACCCGCCTCGGCGAGATCGTCTCCGACATGCGCGCCGAGCTGCGCCACTACCGCGGCCCCGACGGCAGGGAACTGATCGACCTGGCCGACGCGGAACTGCCCGATCCCGACGCGCCCGCCCCCGTGCGACTCCTGCCCGCCTTCGACAACGCCCTGCTCGGTCACGCCGACCGGACCCGCATCATCAGCCACGAGGACCGCAATCACGTGATGCCCGGCCAGGCACGGGTACGGCCCACCTTCCTCGTGGACGGCCACGTGCGCGGAAGCTGGTCCCTCGAAGGCGACACCCTGCGCCTCACCCCGTTCCGCCCGCTGTCCGCGACCGATCGCGCGGCCTTGGAGCAGGAGGCGGAGCGCCTGCTGCCGTTCGTGGGAGGTGAGAACGTGGCCTATGGCGGTCCGGGCGCGACCAGGTCGCCCTGAGCACGGCGTCGGCCACCGGGATCCGGGCCAGGGGCGGACGGACCGGTTCAGCTCTCCTGGTCGAGGAAGGCGAGGGTGACCGCCGCGAAGAGCGGTGACAGGAAGATGTCGTAGTGCGTGAGACCGGGCAGGATCGCCAGTGCGTGGCCTCCCTTGGGCCGGGCCTCGCCCTGCCAGCCGCCGTCGCGCAGCCCGCCGTCGAGGCGCTTGAAGACCTCGACGAAGTGGCTCGGCGGCGCCATGTCGGCGTCGGCGGCGACCACGAGCGTCGGCATCCGCAGGCCACCGACGTCTTCGGAGAAGTCGAAGTCCTGCGCCATCGCCTCTCCGATCTTGTCGAGCAGCTTCGGGAAGTACTCGGGATGGGGGGCCACCCGCTGGTAGAGCTCGTACATCGGGGTGTCCTTCATGAACTCGGCCGCGGCCCCGCTCACCTGGCCCTGCTGCTCGAGGATCTCCCGGTGGATCGCGTCGCGGCTGACGTGCGCCGACGCCATGACCAGGCGGCCCACCTTCTCCGGGTGCCTGATCGCGACCTGGAACGCCACCCCGCCGCCGAGGGAGTAGCCGACCACGCTCGGCTTCCGCAGGCCGAGGTGGTCGATGAGCGCGGCGACGTCATCGGCCATCAGCCGGACGTCGAGCGGCCGGTCGATGTCGGCTGTACGGCCGTGCCCCTGCAGGTCGACGAGGACGACCTGGTGGTGGTCGGCCAGCGTGGGGATGATCGGCCCGAACATCTCCCCCGAGCCGAGACCTCCGTGCAAAAGGATCATCGGGGATCCCGTCCCGTACGTCTCGTAGTACAGGTTGATTCCGTTGACTTCGGCGTACCGACCCGAGCCGGCGCTCTCCGCGGTCCATTCCGTGGCGGTCATGATTGCTCCCTGCGTAGGTCCCGTTCGGCTTGACGTGCTTTCAGACCGGGCGGGCCCGGAAAACTCATCGCCCGGGGCGGGGCGACTTTTCCGCACGCTCGTAAGCATCCACGTCATGAGCACCTGGTGCGGTTCGGCCGTCGGCATGGTGGCAGGCGTGGCCGACCCCGACCCCATGTCGGGGAGGATGCCACTTCGCCCCCGAAAAAGTCGTAGTCGCCCGCTAGGTTCGACAGAGTGAACGATGTGGCGACCAATGCACCGATCGAGTCGCGGCTGGAGGAGTACCGGCCTGAGCTGACGGGCTACTGCTACCGGATGCTGGGGTCCGCCTTCGAAGCCGAAGACGCCGTACAGGACACCTTGGTACGCGCCTGGCGTGGTTTCGACCGGTTCGAAGGACGCTCGACGCTGCGGTCCTGGCTGTACCGGATCGCGACGAACGTCTGCCTGAACATGCTCTCCAGCGCTCAACTGCGGGTCCGGCCCATGGATCTCGGACCGGCCGGGTCGGGCCGCGCCACCGATCCCGGCGAGCCGCGCCCCGACCAGATCTGGGTGGGCCCGGTGCCGGACGGCCGGGTGCTGGCGGAAGTCGCCGATCCGGCGAACGTGGTGGCCGAGCGCGAGTCGATCCGGCTGGCGTTCGTCGCCGCGCTGCAGCACCTGCCACCTCGGCAGCGGGCCGTGCTGATCCTGCGGGAGGTGCTCGCCTGGTCGGCCCAGGAGGTCGCCGAACTGCTCGACACCTCGGTGGCCGGCGTCAACAGCGCACTCCAGCGCGCCCGGGCCACCATCGCGGCCACCGACACCGCAGCCGACGTCCACGAGCCTCTGGACGAAGAGCAGAAGGCCCTGCTCGCTCGGTATGTGAAGGCGTTCGAAGACTACGACCTCGAGGCGCTGACGACGCTGCTGCACGACGACGCGACGCTGTCGATGCCGCCGCTCCCGCTGTGGTTGCGCGGCCCCGACGACATCGTCGCCTGGATGGCCGGCACGGGCAGCGGCTGCCGCGGCTCGCGCCTGGTGCCGGTGGTGGCCAACGGCATGCCGGCGTTCGGGCAGTACCGGCCCGCCCTCGGCGGCTCCGGTCACGACCCGTGGGGGCTGACGGTGCTGGAGATCTCAGCCGGGCGGATCGCGGCCATCAACAACTTCCTCGACACCGCACGCCTCTTCCCGCTGTTCGGACTGCCGGCCCACCTCGAATAGCACGTCGGTCAACCCGAGCAGGCGTACGAGCTCGAGCAGGTCCGGCCCGGCGCCGGCGACCGCCAGACGCCAGCCGTGCCTCCGCGCGGTGAGGCGCAACCTGGCCAGCGCCTCGACCGTCACCACGCCCGGGTGGACCACATGGGCCACGTCGCAGACCACGACGCCGCCGACGCGTCCGCGGACCAGTTCGGCGAGGTCGGCGCACAGGACAGGGATGTCCGCACGCGTGAGCGTCGCGCCGATGGCGAAAGTGGTCGCGGAGGCCGCCATGTGAATAGGACCGCCGGCATCGCGGGAACTCATCGCCGCGGTGCCGGGAACCTCTGCGCTCCCGCCGGCCGGCGGCGTCGCGGTCGCATTCCGGCAGGCAGATCGTCACCGCCGCGCCCGCCCAGTGCAAGGCGGTGAACGGCTCGGCGGACGAAGGGTGGTGCACCCGGTCGTGGCTCGCAGATTCCGATCTCAATGGGTACCTGGCATCGCATCAGCACGGTGATCCACGGAAATCTCATCGCATCTGCTCGACAACGCCCATGCCGTCGATCAAGATCTGTCTAAGTATGGATCTCCCTGACAAGGGGTCCGGCCGGGCGGCCGTCAGCGGGGGGCGGCCGCCGGGAGATCGTCGGGTGCGCCGGTTCGACGGCGTCCGAGCGCCGTGCCGAGCGCCGCGCCGCCGACCGCACCCACGCCCCAGAAGACGATCATGACCACGATGAACTCCGGACGCAGCACGTCGAGGACCGCCGCCTGCCACGTCGGCGGGACGGCGTCGCCGGTGCTCAGGTAACCGCCTCGCTCGCGCATCCAGAACACGGCCTCGGGTATGCCGACGGCGATCACCGCCACCAGTGCCGCGATCCCTCCCAGGGCTCCGGCGCGCAGCCCTGACCCGAAGGATCGGTCACGCCAGGCCGTGGCGAGCGCGACGGCGAGCAGCAGTGCGCTCGGGGCGGGCACCCAGAAGCCGAGTATGCCGCCCCGGTCATGTGCGAGCGACCAGCGCGAGGCGGCGAACGACCCACCCGCCACGAGGAGCGCCACCCCGGCCGCCTGCATCCACGCGCCGTGCGGCCGCCCGGACCGCAGCGCGGCCCACGCTCCTCCGAAGGCGAACCTGCGGCGCTCGGCCGGCGGGTCGATCGCCGCGAGCTCGGACCGCAGCGCGGCTCCCCACGCGGACCGGCTCTCGGGCAGGTCGGCGGTGGCCAGGTCGAGCAGGAGTTGCCAGGCGTCGCGTACCGCGCGTCGGCGGCCCGCGGTCTCGGCGCGGGCGCCGAGCGCGGCTCCGAGGACGGGCCACGGCAGAGCCCAGACCAGAGCGGCGAGGAACACCTCGAACGGTATGAGCAGGTCGGCGGCGGCGAGGTTCACGACGACGGGAAAATCGCCGGGCGCACCCAGGTAGGCGGCACGCAGCGGCAGATGCACGGACGCGGTGCCCGCGGCTACGGCGACGATGGCGAGCAGCCCCGCGACGGTCCCGGCTCCGAATCCGCGGGCGCGGGCCACCGCGGCGGCGGCCAGACCGGCGAGCCCGCCGCACCCGGCCGCCGCGAGCAGTCCGAGCACCATGGACAGCAGCACCACATCGAAGCCCCAACGCGGGCCGTTCTCGACCGAGGCCAGGTACGCGCGCCCCAGGCCGAAGGCGAGCAGCGCCGCACCGGCGGCGACACCGATCAGTGCGAGCCACACGGGGCGTCGGGTGCCGCCCCGCCACGCCGCGCGGACGCGGGCGGCGAGCGTCCCCGCACCGCCCTGGCGTACGGCGCCACGCAGCCGGGCCGTGAGCACCACGATCGCGAGCAGGGGCGCGGGCGCGAGCACCCCCAGGAAGAGGAGGAAGTCGAGCATCGGGGGCCTCCGAACGGCAGGGCTGGCCGGTGGTCGAGAAGTCGGGGGTCGGGCGGCCGCGGGTCAGGCGGTCCGCACGTCGGGTGGTTCTCGGGTGGTTCTCGGGTGGTCCAGGTCGGGTGGTCGCGGGTCAGGTGGTCCTGGGCGCGAGCCGGGCCGCGCCGGGGGCGGGTGCGCCGTCATCGGCGGGCGCCGGCACCGCGACGGTGCGCGCGAGTTCGGCGCCCGCCGTGGTGAGCCGGTACAGGTGCCGGGCCGGTCGCCCGCGCGGCGGGTCGGTCTCCCAGGAGGTCTCCACCAGCCCGCGCTCGAAGAGCCGGATGAGGATCGGGTAGACCGTGCCCGCCTTCAGGTCGAGGGCGCGGCACAGGTCGTAGCCGTGGTTCCATCCCGCGCCTGACTCGGCGAGTGCGATGAGCACCGCCGCGGTCTGCGGGGACGGGCGTCGCGTGCGTGCCATGACCCCAATATCTACCTAGATAGAGTTAGTGCGCAAGCCCTACTCGGAACCGGTTGCGGAGCTGCCGGCGGCTGATCGGCCCCCGACCCTGCATCAAATGACGTTCAGCGCTGCGCCAGGATGCGCAGTTGCAGCATCGCCGCGAACCGCTGCTCCGGGTCGTTCAGGTCGAGTTCGCCCACCTCGACGACCCGGCGCAGGCGGTAACGCAGCGTGTTCGGGTGGATGAACAGGGCGGCCGCCGCCTTGCCCACGTCGCCGAGCGCGTCCAGCCAGGCCTCGAGGGATTCGACCAGGCCCGCGTTGTTGCGCTCGTCGTACTCCATCAGGCGGGCGATCGCGCCGCCGGGGCGTTCGTCGCGGGCGGCGGCGAGGTCGCGCAGTTCCAGCATCAGGGCGAGCGTCTGGACGTCGTCGAGGCGGGCCACCCGAAGGCCGGTGTGACCCTCACGCATCACCCGCAGCACGCGGTCGGCTTGCGCCTTGCCGTGGACGATGGCGCTGATGTCCGAACCCGCCGGGGCGACCGCCACGACCGCGTGCAGATTGCCGTCCACGCGGTCGACGAAGTCGGCGGCCAGCCGGGCGACCCGTTGCTCGGGGCCGGCCGTCGCCGTGACCACCGGCAGCAGGCCGTAGACCGTACCGCCGACGGCGGCGACAGCGGAGGACGGCACGGTCGCCGACAGGTGCACCGACAGGGCGTCGGCCAGGCGTTCGAGGTCGGCGTGCGCGTGGTCGTCGCCGGCGAGCAGGCCGGCGCTCACGATGACCAGGCGGCGGCCGGACAGGCCGAGCCGGGCCAGCGCGTCCCGCGCCCCGGCGCCGCCTTCCAGGACGGTGCCGATCAGGTCCGTCCGCAGTCTGCGCTGGACGTCGGCGCCGCCCCGCAGCCGCAGCAGGTGCAGCGCGACCAGTTTCGACGCGTCCAGGAGGGCCTGGATCCGTTCGCCGTCGACCTCGCCGTCCATGGCGGCCCAGATCGAACCCAGGACCTCGTCGCCGGCGCGGACCGCGATGGCGACGCGTTGCACCGTCATGCCGTCATAGCCCAGGTCCAGGGGGCTGACGACGACCGGGGCGTGGTAGCGGTAGAGGTCGCGGAAGACCCCCATCTCGGTGAGCCGGGTGGCGTACCGTTCGGGCACCTGGCGGCCGATGACGGTCTCCACCCGGGAGGGGTCGGCCTCGTCCTGGCGGCCGGAGAAGGCGAGCACCCGCGAACTGCGGTCCTCGATGGTGATGGGTGCGTCGAGGAGGGCGGCCACGGCGTTGGCCACCGCGAACAGGTCACCGGACGGCAGGCCGCCGAGGGACTCGTGGCCGGTGACCCCGATGTCGCCTTCGGCGAGCATCGCGCGGATGAGGGCGGTGAGCTGCGCCCAGGTGGCGCCCCGGCGCAGTCCGATCAGGGCCACGCCGCTGTCCTGGACCGCCGCGCGCACCTCCGGGGTCAGGGCGACCGGCGCCCGTACGACCAGGCCCGCCGTACCGTCGTCACCGAGTGCGCGCAGCAGCGGCGCCAGGTTGCCGCCCGCCGGGTCGACCCCGACGCCCAGCACCAGCGAGCGGGGGGCGAGTACGGGTTCGTCGAGCGGGTCGAAGATGGCCAGGGCGCTGATGCCCTCCGGCTGGTCGACGTCGCCGGCGACGAGCTCGAGGAGGGTGGAGCCCAGGTCGTCCAGGACCCGGCCGAGGCTGGCACGCGGTCGCTGACCCACGCCCGGCAGTATAGGCGCGCTCCTCAGAAGTCGATCCACTCCACCGAGGTCGTCACCCGCTCCAGCACCTCCGGTACGGGGGTGACGCCGAGACCTGGGCCCGTGGGCACCGGGACGTGGCCGTCCACCAGGACGACCGGCTCGGTGATGTCGGTGCGGTAGAAGCGGTCCGACGCCGAGACGTCGCCGGGCAGGGTGAAGCCGGGCAGGGCGGACAAGGCGATGTTGGCGGAGCGGCCGAGGCCCGTCTCCAGCATGCCGCCGCACCAGACCGCGATCCCGTGGGCTGCGGCCAGGTCGTGGATCTTCCTGGCCTCCAGGTATCCGCCGACCCGGCCGGGCTTGATGTTGATGATCTGGCACGCGCCGAGCGTGACGGCCGCGGCGGCCGTCTGCGCGGACACGACGGATTCGTCCAGGCAGATCGGCGTCGCCAGCTCCCGCGCGAGCGCGGCGTGCCCGAGGACGTCCTCCTCCTCCAGCGGCTGCTCGATCAGCAGCAGGTCGTACGCGTCGAGCTTGGCCAGGTGACGGGCGTCGCGCAGGGTGTAGGCGGTGTTGGCGTCGACCTGTAGGGGCAGGTCCCCGCCGAACCGGTCGCGTACAGCGGCCACCGGAGCCAGGTCCCAGCCCGGTTCGATCTTGAGCTTGATCCGGACGTACCCCTCGTCCAGATAACCCTCGACGGCGGCCAGCAGCTGGGGGATCGAGTCGTGGATGCCGACCGACACTCCGCTGGGGACCCGGTCGGCGACGGCGCCGAGTTCGCGGCCGAAGGAGCGGCCGAGGGCGCGCAGTTCCGCGTCGAGGACCGCCATCTCCACCGCGGCCTTGGCCATCCGGTGCCCCTTGACCGCGTGCAGCAGCCCGGCGACGGCGGCGGCGCCGAACCGGGCGAGCTCGGCCCGGCTCTCATGCGCGGCCAGTCGCGGCAGCAGGAACCGGCGCAGGACGTCCTGCTGGGAGTCGACGTACTCCGCCGAGTAGAGCGGATCGGCCAGCGCGACGCATTCGCCCCAACCTTCGGCGTCGTCGGTCACCACCTTGATCAGCAGGATGTCGCGCTCGGTCTGCGTGCCGAACGAGGTACGGAACGGCGACACCAGCGGCATCGAGACACGGCGGAGTTCGATTCCGCGCAGCTTCATCAGTACTCCAGATCGACGAGGTAACCGAGGTCGAGATCGAAGTCGACGACGCGCCCGCCGGAGGCCATCAGCGGCTCCAGTTCGGCGCGGAGCCCGCGGCGCCAGGCCGCGGCGGCGGCCGGGTCCGCGGCGCGCAGGGCCTCGATGTCGGGCGGGGTGGCGACCCGGCGGCTCGACGGGCCGCCCGTGGGACGGTCGAAGCGCGTCCCCGCGCAGGCGGCGACGACCCTCGGCGCGAGCAGGCTCCAGCGCACCAGCAGCCGGTCGGAGTCGTCGGCGCCGTTGATCGCGTCGTGCATCGCGCCGTAGAAGTTCGGCAGGTACTCCACCGGCAGCGCACCCAGTTTGACGATGTTGAAATAGGCGTTGCGGCCGACCAGCGGGTCGTACGTCCACTCGATCGTCGTGATGCCGCGGGTCAGGGCCCAGGCGCGCTGGTGCAGCTTGAGCGCCATGCCGACGCTGCGGCCCTCCATGCCGGGGGCGACCCCGGCGACGTGACTGTGCAGGGTACGGGCCGCCGGCGCCTCGTGGAAGCCGATGCAGACGCCGACGAGCCGGTCACCGTCGTAGGCGCCTGCGGCGTAGTTGCCCGCCTTGGTCAGCGCGCGCAGGAACTCCATCGTGATCAGCGGGCGGCCCCAGATCTCCAGCAGCAGGTCGATCATGGCCTGGGCTTCGTTCAGGTCCTGGAGTTCCCTGATCACCACGCCCGCATTCTCGGCCCGTCTGCCCGCGTCCCGCGCCGCCAGGTCGAGCATGCTCACGACTCGTCCTCCAGAAGTTCGGCGACCAGCTCGCGCAGCAGCGCGGTGCGGCCGGGAAGCAGGTCGACGACGACGTGCTCATGGTCGGCGTGGGCTCCGGCGCCGACCGCGCCCAGGCCGTCGAGGGTCGGGGTGCCGGCGCCGGCGGTGAGGTTGCCGTCGGAGGCGCCGCCGACGGCCGTGCCGGACAGGGGCGGCAGGCCGAGCCGGGCCGCGACGGCGGCGGCCCGGCCGAACAGCTCCCGGCTGGACGGCTCCTCCAGCGGGGGCCGGTTGACGCCTCCCCCGATCTCGATCACGGCAGCGGGGTCGAGCGGGACCAAAGCGCGCAGCGCGTGGTCGACGCGCAGTTGCTCGCGGTTGGTCCACGCGCGTACGTCGACGGCGAACGAGCCGTGGGCGGGCACCGTGTTCGCCGTGGTGCCCGCGGCGAACACCGTCGGGGTGACCGTCGTCCCGGCCGCCGGGTCCGACAGGGCGCTCGCGGCCAGGGCCAGGCGCGCCAGTTCGAGAGTGGCGTTGACGCCCTTGTCCGGTTCCAGCCCGGCGTGGGCGGCCCGGCCGGTGACGCGCACCTCGTACAGGGACACGCCCTTGCGGGCCGTCTTGAGGGCGCCGCCGTCGGCCGAGGCCTCCAGGACGAGCGCCGCCTTGGACCGCCGGGCCTCCTCCTCGATCAGGGCGGCCGAACTCGGCGAGCCGAGCTCCTCGTCCCCGGTCACGAGCAGGGTGACGCCGGTGCGCTCGGCCAGGCCGGCGACGGCGTGGATCGCCATCACCAGGCCGGCGAGCATGTCGAAACAGCCGGGGCCGCGCACCACCCCGCCGGTCAGCCGGTACGGCCGGGCGGCCAGCGTGCCGATGGGCCAGACCGTGTCGTGATGGGCCAGGAGCAGTACCTGGCGGTCGCCGTCCCCGAACCGCCACCGCAGGTGCGACCACCCGTCCAGGGTGATGCGCTCGGGCGCCACGCCGAGTCGCGTGGTGCCGACACGGGCGACCAGGTCGGCCGACCGGGCGACCGCGGCCCGGTCGGCGGAGGGCGACTCGCACTCGACGAGCGCCCTGAGGTCGGCGAGGAACGTCTCGATGCTGACGGGCACGGTCAGCCGTGCTTCTTCGGGGTCGCGCGGGCGCCGTAGTGCACGTATTCCTCGCCGGTGGGCAGCGAGTAGAACGTCACGGGGACCCACGACTCCATGCCCTCGGGGCGGACCGCGTACAGGGCCGGGGCGACGGGGGTCATCTCGTAGATCTGGACGGGGGTGCCCTCCAGCTCGGCGATCGGCCCGATCACCGTGACGCGCAGGGTCGGCTTGCCGTCCTCCTCCAGCACCTCCATGCGGACGGATTCCCGAGCGTACGTGCCGGCGTACGGGGCCAGGTCGGTGGTCACCGGCTCGGCCGGAGGCTCGAACGGCTCGGGCAGCCGGACCCCGGTGAGGTCGGAGAAGATCTCGTCGTACAGATCGACGTGCAGGTCGTGGGTGTGGCCGCCGTTGGTCGTGAGCGCGACCGCGACACCGGCTTCCGGCAACACCCGCAGGAACGCCGCCTGGCCGATGGTGTTGCCGTCGTGGCCGTAGGCGCGGTGGCCGTGCCAGTCGCAGCGGAACCAGCCCAGTCCCCACGAGTCGCCGAGCAGGAGCTTTTCCGGGCAGTCTGTCTGGTACGCGGACATCGCCTCGGCGCTGTCCGCCGACAGGACGCGGGTGCCGTCGGAGGCTAGCCCGCCCAGCAGGTGCATGCGAGCGAAGGCGAGCACGTCCGAGACGGTGGACGTGATCAGCCCGGCCGGGCCGACCGCGCGGGGCAGCCCCCACACCGGGGCGATCACCGGGTCGTCTCCGCCCTTGACGTGACCCATCGCGTGGGCGAAGACCATCGCCTCCTCGGGCAGCGTCGTGGTGTGGGTCAGGCCGAGCGGCGCGAACAGCTTGGCCTTGATCGCCTGGTCCCAGGTCTGGCCGGTGAGGACCTCGATGATCCGGCCGAGTACGGAGTAGCCGGCGTTGCAGTAGGACCAGGTGGCGCCGATGGGGTGGTTGTGCGCCACGTCGGCCAGCAGGGCGACGTACTTCTCCAGGGCGTCGTCGCCCCGGCCGGTGTCGGTGAACAGGTCGCCGTCGATGCCGCTGGTGTGGGTGAGCAGGTGCCAGACGGTGACCGCGGCGGTGGTCTCCGGGTCGCGCAGCCGGAACTCCGGCAGGACCTCGGCGACCGGGGTCTGGAGGGTGAGGGCGCCCTCGTCGACCAGCTGCATGATGACGGTCGCCGTCCACACCTTGGAGATCGAGCCGATCTGCCAGACGGAGTCGGTGGTGGCGGGCTGGCCGGTGCCGGCGTGCAGCACGCCGGTGGCGGCGGTGAGCAGTTCGTCGTCCGCGCCGTCGGTGCCGAGGCGGAGGATGCCGAGCTGGGCACCGGGGACGCCGTGCTTGGCGGCGAGTTCGTCGAGACGGTTCTGCCAGTGGGCCTGGTCGAGGGTCACATCTGCTCCTTCAGGGGGACGGCGCCGGGAAGGGCGGCGAGGAGGTGGCGGGTGTAGTCGTGGCGAGGCGCGCCGAGCACCTGGGCGGTGGGGCCGAATTCGACGATCTGCCCGTTGTGGAGCACCGCCACCTGGTCGGCGACGTACCGGACGACGGCCAGGTTGTGGGAGATGAACAGCATCGACAGGCCCAGATCCCGGCGCATGTCACGGATCAGGTTGAGCACGGCGCCCTGCACGGAGACGTCCAGCGCCGAGGTGATCTCGTCGGCGAGGATCACCTGCGGCCGGGCGGCCAGTGCCCGGGCCAGCGCGACCCGCTGCCGCTGCCCGCCCGACAGGCGCACCGGCAGGTCGGCGGCCCGGGCCGCGTCCAGGTGGACCAGCGCGAGCAGGCGCGCGATCTCCGCCTGGCGGGCGGTCCTGCCCAGGCGCTCCGGCATGGCCTCCGCCAAGCTCTCCCCCACGGTCATGCGGGGGTCCAGGGAGGAGTACGGATCCTGGAAGACCATCTGCACCGGGCGGCGGCCCCTGTTCGGGACGGGTCTGCCGTCGAGCAGGATCTGCCCGCCGGTCAGGGGCGCCAGCCCGACGGCGGCCCGGGCGAGGGTCGACTTGCCGCAGCCCGACTCGCCGACCAGGCCGACGGTCTGCCCGTCGGCCACCTCCAGGCTGACGTCGTCAAGCACGGTGTGCGAGCCGTACCGGACGCGGACATCATGGAAGCTGAGCGTGCTCATACCGGGACCTCCGTGGCTTTGTGGCACGCCACACCGGCCACCAGCGCGGGCGCGACCGCACGGCAGTGGTCGTCGGCGAGCGGGCAGCGGGGCGCGAACGCGCACCCGGCCGGAACATGTACGGGGTCGGCGGGCAGCCCGGGGATGACGGCGAGCGGGCGGCTCAGGTCGGTGTCCATGTCCGGCACGGCCGCCACCAGCGCCCGCGTGTACGGGTGCCGCGCGAGCGTGCGCAGGTCCTTGGCGGGCAGCTCCTCGACGACCCGGCCGGCGTACATCACCAGCACCCGGTCGCACACGTCGGTCACGACCGAGACGTCGTGGCTGATGAGCAGGAGGGCGGCGCCGGTGTCGCGGCGTACCTCGGCGAGCAGTTCCAGGACCTGCCGCTGCACGGTGACGTCCAGGGCGGTGGTCGGCTCGTCGGCGATGATGAGCCGGGGGTCGCCCATGAGGCCCATGCCGATCATCGCCCGCTGCCGCATGCCGCCGGAGAACTCGAAGGGGTACTGGCGCGCGCGCCGTTCGGGCTCGCGGATCCGTACCGCGCGCAGGCGGTCGACGGCGCGCGCGAGGGCGGCCCTGCGGCCAATGCGCTGGTGGAAGCGGCTCACCTCGGCCAGCTGCGGCCCCACCCGGTGCGCCGGGTTGAACGACGTCATCGGGTCCTGGAAGACGATCGCCAGCGAGGTGCCCAGGCGCCGGTGGGCGCCGGCGGCCATGAGGTCCTCGCCCGCGACGACGAGGTGGCCGGCCTCGACGCGTACCGGCGGCTCGATGAGCCCGGCCAACGCCAGCGCCGTCAGCGACTTGCCCGAGCCGGACTCGCCGACCACTCCGACGGCCTCGCCGTCGGAGACGGAGAACGTGACCCCGCGCACCGCACGGATCGGGCCGGCCGGGCCGGGGATCGTCACGCGCAGGCCCTCCACCGACAGGACCGTCCCGGGGACGGCAGGTGTGGCGGCGACCGGTTCGCGGGGCTCCTCCAGGGAGCGGGACCTGCCGGGCGAGTCGCCGAGGCCGAACATCGCCGCGAACGCCTCACCGGTGAGGTTGAACGCCAGACCGGCCAGGACGACGGCGATGCCGGGGCCGAGCGCGGCCAGCGGGTGGACGTAGATTCCGTTGAGCCCGTCCTGCATGAGCTTGCCCCAGTCGTAGGACGGCGCCTGCACGCCCAGCCCCAGGAAGGACAGCCCGGCGAAGGTCAGCAGCACCCCGCCGGCCGCCATCGTCGCGTTCACGACGAGCGGCTCGGCGACGTTCGGCAGCACATGGCGAAGCAGCACCCGGATGCGGCTCACCCCGGCGATGCGCGCCACCGCGATGTAGTCCCGCTCGGAGACTGCGGCCATCAGGGTGTGGCACAGCCGGGCGAACGCGGGCGCCCCGGCCACGCCGACCGCGAGCACGGCCCCCCGGGCGCCGACGCCGAAGACGACGGCGAAGAACAGGACGAGCAGCAGGCCGGGAAAGGCCACCAGCACGTTGACGGCCGAGGTGACCAGGCGGCCCAGCCGCCGTCCGAGCAGCATCGGCGCGGCCCCCAGAAGGATGCCCAGCAACAGGCTGATCGCCGTCGCCGCCACCGCGAGCAGGATCGACAGCCGGGCGGCCACCAGCACCCGGGCGAACAGGTCGCGGCCGAGGTTGTCGGTGCCGATCCAGTGCTCGGCCGACGGTCCGGCCAGCAGGTTGCCGGTGTCGACGGCCGCGGCCCGCCCACCCCACAGGACGGGCCCGAACGCGGCGGCCAGCAGTACCAGGGTCAGCAGCCCGAACCCGGCGAAGCCGACCGGCCTGAGCAGAACACGTGCCGCCCGCATGTCAGCTCTCTCCGATCGCCGAACGGGGGTCGAGCAGCGCGAGCACCACGTCGACGAGGGTGTTGACCAGCAGGACGCCGACGCCGTACACCAGGACGGTGCCCTGGACCATCGGGTAGTCCTTGGCGACGATCGAGGAGACGATCGAGGAGCCGAGCCCCGGCCAGGCGAAGACGTTCTCCACCAGCACCGTCCCGGCCACCAGCGAACTCAGCAGCAGCCCGCCGAGCGTCAGGGTCGCCGTCACCGCGTTCGGCAGGGCGTGCACGAGGTGCACCCGCAGCGACGCGAGCCGCTTGGCCCGCGCCGTGCGGACGTAGTCGGTCTCCAGCACCGCGAGCATCTCCACCCGGACGATGCGCGACAGCACCGCAGCCGGGCCGATCGCCAGCGCGAGCACCGGCAGCACGTAGGAGTCGAGCCCGTCGCGTCCCGCCACCGGGAAAAGGTGCGTCTGCACCGCCAGCAGGTAGACCAGGCCGACGCCGAGCAGGAAGTCGGGGATCGCGCCGATGACGACGTTCGTGCTGGTGAACGCCAGCTCCACGCGTCTGCCGCGGCCGCGGCGGGTGAGCGTCGCCATCGCCACGCCCACGGGGACCGCGACGGCCACCGCGAGCAGGAACGCGGCCACGGCGAGCTGGGCCGTGGCGGGCAGCCGCTGGGCGATCGTCTCGCCCACCGGGAGCCGGCTGGAGATCGACACTCCCAGCTCGCCGCTCAGCAGGTGGCGCAGGAAGGTGACGTACTGCCGCCAGAGGGGTTCCAGCAGGCCGAGCTCCTGTTTGCGGGCCAGCACCAGGTCGGCCGGCGCGGTCGGGCCGAGCGCCGCGCGTACGGGATCGCCCGGGACCAGGTGGATCATCAGGAACGCGGCGGTCACCAGCACCCAGAGCGACACCAGCAGCCGCGCGGCGCGCCGGAGCGCGAAGCGCGGCCACCGGCCGCTGGTCGGGATCTTCATCGTCAGCCGAGCATCCGGATGCTGGTGGGGATGATGCTGCCGGCGATGTCCAGCTCCGCGCCCTTGAGGAAGGTGGGGATGACGTTGTTGGCGAACGGCACCAGGTCCGCGGCCTTGTACAGCGCCTGCTCGGCGGCGAACCAGTCCGCGCATCCGGCGTTGCCGGTCGCGGCCTTCGCCTTGGTGGCCAGGGCCAGGTAGTCGGCGTTGTCGATGGCGGCGAAGTTCGTGCCCTCCGGCGCGGCGGGGCCGGAGACGAACGGCATGACCTGGTCGGGAGTGCTGAGGTTCAGGGCCTCCCAGGCGATGTCCCAGTCGCCGGTGCCGAAGAGGGCGCCCGAGATCTGTGTCGTGTTCTGCTGAGTGGCCTTGACCTCGACGCCGATCGCCTTCCAGGCCGCGGCGGCCAGTTCGGCGGCCGCGCTGCCGCCGGTGCCGAGCCCGGCGTCGTAGACGAAGGAGACCGTGAGCGGCTTGCCGTCCTTGACGCGGACGCCGTCGGCGCCCTTGGCCCAGCCGGCGGCGTCGAGCGCGGCCCCGGCCGCGGCGGCGTCGAAGGCCGGCAGGTGACCGGTGACGGAGTCGCCGCTGCAGCCGGTGGGCTCGAGGGCGGCCAGCTGGGTCGCGGCCGCGCCCTTGCCGGAGGTGAGGGCGGTCTGGAGCTGCTTGAGGTCGAGCGCCTGGGTCAGCGCCATGCGCACGGCCGGGTCCGAGGTGGGGTGACCCTCGGCGTGGTTGTACCACTGCTCGCCGATCAACGCCTGTGTGCCGACGGACTTCAGGCCCGCGGCCGCCAGGCGGGCGGCGTCAGGGCCGTTGATCAGGACCGCGTTGACCGTGCCCGCGAGCAGCTCGTTGGCGGCGGTGGTCTCGTTCGCGACGATCTTGACGATGACCTTGGCCGGCATGCCCTTCTCGGCCGTGGTGGCGCCGCCGGGTCCCCAGGTGTAGCCCTGACGCAACTCGTACGTGTAGTGGTCGGAGGGGACCGCTTCCTTCAGCACGTACGGGCCGGTGCCGTTCGTGGCGGCCTTCAGGCTCGACCGGTCCTTCATGCCGGCGTCGCACACCATCGGCAGGTTCGCGAACGCGTTCAGCGCGAACGGCGCGGGGGCCGCCAGCTTGACGGTGACCTTCGAGCCGGATGCGGAGGCGGTGGCGCCGGCCGGGATGAAGGCGCCCAGGAACGGGCTCTTGTTGTCCGGATTCTCCACGTAGGCAATGTTGTCGACCACGGTCTGCGCCGTGAACGGGGTGCCGTCAGAGCAGGTGACGCCCGGCTTGATGTCGAAGGTGAGGGTGGCACCTTCGACGGTCCACGCGGTGGCCAGGTGCGGCTTGATCGTGCCGTCCTTGGCGACGGCGACCAGGTTGTCGTAGGCGTACTGGGTCATGCCGAACAGGGCGCTGACCGCCGACCCCTGCGGGTCGAGGGCGCCGGGATCGGTCGCCAGGTCCAGGGTGAAGGTCTTGCCGCTGGCGTAGGCGGCGGCCGTGCCCGCGCTCGGGGAGGGAGAGCTCGCGCCGCCGCAGGCGGTCAGCCCGACCGAACCGGTCAGGGCCAGGGCCGTGAGGGCCCTCGTGCGGAAGGGACTCATGCGGTTCCTTTTCTGGTACGGCCGCTCAACAGCGCGACGTCATGCGCAGAGGCTAGATCGCCACCAGGGAGCGCGTACTCGGCCGATCGCACAACCGCGTGCGGCTGGGGTTGTGCGATCGGACAAGGGTCACCTCCAGACCTGGGCGGCCACCCGCCGGAAGTTGCCGCCGAGGATGCCGCGGACCGCCTCCTCCGGATAGCCGCGCCCCACCAGTTCGCGCTCGACCAGCAGCGTCGTCTCCGGCTCGACGAACTCGATGACGCCCCAGCGCGTGTACTCCTCGGGGAACAGGTCGGGGTTGTCCGCCAGCTCCGCCGTCAGGTCCTCGGCGTCGAAGGAGTAGTCGCTGCCGATGCCGACGTGCTCGGGGCCGACCAGGTCGACGGCGTAGTCGATGTGCGCGATGAACGCGTCCAAGGTCGCGGTGTTGGGCCCCAGGAAGATGCCGACACCGGGGATGCCGATGACGCCCCCGGTAGCGGCGCACTCCCGGGCCTGCTCGTCGGTGATGTTGCGGGCGTGCTCCCACAGGCCGCGCATCGCCGAATGCGAGTAGATCATCGGCTGCTCGGTGGCGGCCGACAGGTCCAGCCCCGTACGGGTGCCGCAGTGCGACCCGTCGACCAGCATGCCGACCTCGTTCATCCGCCGGACCAGGTCGCGGCCGTAGGCCGTCAGGCCGGTGTCGACGGCGTCCAGGCAGCCGCCGCCGGCGGCGTTGCCGTTGTTGTAGCTCGGCAGCAGCGACTTCACGCCCAGGTCGGAGAAGACGCGCACCATGTCGAGGTCCCCCTCCAGCGGGGCGGAGTCCTCCAGGTCGAACGCGACGACGATCCGGTCGTCCGGCACCGCCGCGTCGACGTCGGCGACGCTCGTCGCGAGCGTCAGGTCGGGGTGCGCCTCGATCGCGCGGGTGAAGTGGCCGATGTAGGAGAGCGCGTCCGCACGGGAATGCGGCGCGTAGCCGACGTTGACGCACACGTAGGCCCCGCCGGTACGGCGGTAGCGCAGCAGGTCGGTCACGTCGGCGTCGAGCGTGAGGGGCAGGCAGGCGTGCTGCTCCCAGAAGGCACGGGCGGAATTCATGCGCACATCCTGGTGGATGTCACGACTCCCCGATGGCGTCCAGTCCGGCGATCGCGTCGGCAGGCAGGGTCAGTTCGGCCGCCTTGATGTTCTCCTCCAGGTGGGCGACCTTCGAGGTGCCCGGGATCACCACCGAGGTGGCAGAGCGCCGCAGCAGCCAGGCCAGTGCGACCTGCTGCGGCGAGGCGCCGACGCGGGCGGCGACGTCGCTCAGCGTGTCCGACTGGATCGGGCTGAAGCCGCCCAGCGGGAAGAACGAGGCGAATGCGATGTTCTCCCGTGCGCAGCGCTCGAGCAGCGCGTCGTCCTGCCGGTTGACCAGGTTGTAGAGGTTCTGGATCGCCACGACCGGGGCGATCCGCTGTGCCTCGGTGAGCTGCGTGTCCGAGGCGCCTGACAGACCGAGGTGCCTGATCAGGCCCTCCTGGCGCAGTTCGGCGAGCGCGCCGAACTCCTCCGAGATCGGGTCGTCGGTCGTGGTGTCGCGGTTGGGCAGACGCAGGTAGACGACGTCGAGCACGTCGAGGCCGAGGGTCTTCAGGTTGGAGTGGACCTGCTCCTTCAGCGAGGCGGGCGTGATGCTCGGGATCCACGAGCCGTCGTCGCCCCGCAGCGCACCGACCTTGGTGAAGATGTGCACACCCTCGGCGTACGGCGCCAGCGCTTCTCTGATGATCTCGTTGGTCACATGCGGGCCGTAGAAGTCGGAGGTGTCGATGTAGGTGACACCCCGCTCGACGGCGGTGCGGACCACGCGGACGGCCTCGTCCCGGTCCTTCGGCGGTCCGAAGACGTGCGGGCCGGCCAGTTGCATGGCGCCGTAGCCCATGCGGTTGACGGTGAGGCCGTCGGCGAGAGCGATGCTCCCCGCGGATGTCGCGGTCATGAGGTTCCCCTCCGGATCGATCGCCTGTGCAGGCGACTAACTAACCAGTTAGCCAAAGCCTAGGGTCGAACTAACCGGTTAGTCAAACTGGTAGGGTCGCACCCGGGAGGCGAGAAGATGAGCAAGGCGGAAGCGACACGCGAACGGATCCTCGACGCCGCGCTGGAGGAGTTCTCGACCTTCGGGGTCGCAGGCGCACGCGTCGACCGCATCGCGCACAAGGCCGGGTGCAACAAGAACTTGATCTACATCTACTTCGAGAGCAAGGAGAAGCTGTTCACCACGCTGCTCCAGCGCCATCTGGCGGACGTGAACCTGCATATGCCGTTCACGGCCGACGACCTGCCCGGCTTCGCCGGCAAGGTGTACGACTTCGCCACGGCGCATCCCGAGATCCTGCGACTGCTCGCGTGGTCGACCCTTGAGCAGAGCGCCCAACTGCCGGAGACCAGGGCGGAATCGTTCGACTACATGGCCGCGGCGGTGATCGACGGCCAGCGGGAGGGCCGGATCGACCCCGGCTTCGAGCCCGAGTTCCTCGTGACGACGCTGATGGCGATCGCCACGGCGTGGTCACCCGCGCTCCCGTTCGGCACCTCCACCAGGCACCCGGCTCCCGAGGTGCTGCGCGACAACGTCGTCAAGGCGGTCACCCTGCTGGTGCGGCCTTTCACCGACGTCGCGGTATCCGGACCCGGGCCCGAAACCTCGGACGAAGAGGAGCAAAGCTAGGCCGGCTCGCCGCGGGGGTCCGTGCGCCCGGAGGCGTCCGTTGCCGGCGATGAGCGCGCGCAGCTTGGCCGCCCCGGAGTCCGGCGACGACCGCCACTGCCCGTCAGCCCGACCTGATCGACGGTGGTGCGCTGGCGACGGGCGCGAAGAAATTCACCCAGAGAACTTCCCATAATGGGCAGAATAGGAAATCTTGGTCAATAATTGGCAAATGCGCCGACAGTTCGGACGGCACTTCACCGTTTCAGCAGCCCGACGGCCATGAAGTACGCGAGGCCGACGGCGACGATGACGAGCGTGATCCCGAACATCACCCGCACGTCAGCCTCCCGCCATACGCAGGTACGGCTCGTCTCGCCTGGTCACAGACGGCAGTTACCCCGAATCGCCCATCTCATCCTTGGCACTCCCACCGCACCGGACGACTGTAGCCGCGTCATGGTGAGGGGCGGCCTCGTTTAACCCGCGGCTCAGGGGTACGCGAGCAGGCATGACCGTGACCAGATTTCAGGACCTGCCCGTGGCCGACCGTGACCGCGAGTGGGACGGCGACGCAGCCGACAAGCGGGTCCGGGCCTGGGCCGACGCGAAGGACGCTCCCAACGCGGCCTACCGGGACGCCCACGTCTGGTACGACGGCGACGCCGAGGACAACTTCACCGCGTACAAGTTCCTGATCGCCGACGTCGTCGGCGGCGATCTCAAGGTCGTGCCGAGGGCGGTGATGTCGGCCGGCGGGATCGTCGAAGGCGCCCGCGGCGGAGTCGACATCCCCAAGCAGGAGATGCCGCGCGTGAAGGCGCATCTGGCGAAGTACTACGACAAGTTCGGCGACACCGCGCCCTGGGAGCGGTGAGCCGTCCCAGCGGGCTCTCCGCCTGGCATTTTCGCTGATCAGGGGGCTGAACAGGGGACAAATGCGGCGGCCGGTACGGTCGGTTCGCATGGACTTCAGCGCAGAGCGGCTATCCGAGCATCTGTTCGGCAGCACCATCGGCGCCCTGGAGATGAACTCCGTCTATTTGGACGACCAGTTGGACAGCGTCCTGTTCGCGGGGAGACCCGCGGTGCAGCTCGCTCGGTACGGGCGGCGGCTCCCCGAGATCGTCGCCGCGTACCGGACCGGCGGGGGCGCCGCCGCCGCTCCCCTGGGAGCCGGAGGGCCGCGTGGACACCAACCGCGCGATCTTCCGCAACCTTCTCGGCGAACGGTGGCTGCCCTCGCTCGGAGAGCTCGACCACCGGTTGCGCTCGGAGCCGCCCGCCCGCATAGCGGACATCGGCTGCGGCACCGGGTGGGCCGGCATCGCGATGGCGCTGGCGTATCCGCTGGTCGAGGTCGACGGCATCGATCTCGACAGCCGCGGCGTCGAGACGGCCCGGGCGAACGCGAAGTCGTCGGATGTCGCCGAGCGGGTGCGGTTCCGCGTCGGCGACGCGGCCGAGTTGACCGGACCGGAGCGGTACGACCTCGTGACGATCTTCGAGGCGCTCCACGACATGGCCCTCCCCGTGGACGCGCTCAGGGCGGCGCGCACGATGTTGGCCGACGACGGCCGGCTGCTGATCGCCGACGTGAAGGCCGAGGAGGAGTTCACGGCCCCGGCACGGAACGGGAACAGTGCGACTACGGCTGGAGCCTCATCGCGTGTCTGCCCGACTCCATGGGGGTCCCCGACACCGCCGCGACGGGTACCGTCATGCGCCCGGCCACCCTGCGCGCGTACGCCGGCGCGGCCGGCTTCACGGACGTGGAGATCCTGCCCATCGACACGCCGTACTGGCGTTTCTACCGGCTCACCGTTTGACGGGACGGGACGGGGAGCGACGGACGGGGAACCGGTGTCACCCGCGCAGCGCGCCGTGCACGATGGCGCGGGCGACACCGCGGACGGCGTCCTCGCTGACGCTCTCGGGTGGGGCGGTCACCAGGGTGAACAGCGCCCCGCCGTAGAGCGCGACCAGTGCGGGGATCCGCTCAGGGGAAATGGGGAGACCGAGGTCGGCGTGATGGCCGGCGGTGAACCTCATCGAGCCGTCCTGCAGTCCCGCGAGGGCCGACGCGAGCACAGGCCGTCGTACGGCCTCCAGCTGAAGCTCGAAGATCGCCAGATACCGGTCGCGAAGAATGGTCGCCGCGCCGAACAGTGAGTCGGCCAGCAGATCGACGACGTGTTCCGTGAAGTCCGCCGGAATGCTTTCACCGTGCGCCGCGGCCGCCTTCTTCTGACGCCGAGCGGCCCGGTCCATGTCGGCATGATGCAGCTCGACGATGCGCTCGGCGGTGGCCACGAGCAGCGCCTCCCTGCTCCGGAAGTAGTTCGAGGCCGTTCCGTACGGCAGTCCTGCGGCCTTCTCGACCGCGCGGTGGGTCACCCCGTGCGCCCCGGAGCCCGCCAGCAGATCGATGGCGGCATCCGTCAAGGCTCGGCGGCGGGCTGGGTTGGTCGGCGGCACACGACGATGGTATGACGGTATCCGTACTAGAACGATCGTAGTGGTACCAGTCTGTGCGGACAGGGCGGGTGAGCGGCATGCGGGTCGTGGTGGTGGGTGCCGGGCTGGGCGGGGTGGCGGCCGCGGTGGGGCTGCATCGGCGAGGTCACGAGGTGACGCTGTACGAACGCGGCGCCGAGCTTCGGGAGGCGGGCACCGCCGTCGTGGTGATGCCCAACGGCGTCCGGGCACTGGACGAGCTGGGGTTGAGCGACTACGTCCGCGGCCAGGCCATGCCGGCCGTCAACGGCGGCCTGCGGGACTGGCGCGGACGGCCGTTGCTGGTCACCGACGCCGTCCAGGCGCAGCGGACGGTCGGCCCGTCGGTGGCCGTGAGCCGGGCGGAGTTGCACCAGGCGCTGCGCGGCCCGCTGCCCGCCGGGCTGGTGCGTACCGCGACGCCGGTTCAGCGGCTGGAGTCCGACCACGCCGAAGTGACCGTGATCAGCGACGGTCGGCCCGTGACCAGGGCCGACGCGGTGATCGTGGCCGACGGCATCGGCAGCGCGTTACGCGGCCGGCTCTTCCCCCGGCATCCCGGACTGCGGCGGGCAGGCCGGCTGGACCTGCGCGGCATGCTGCCCACGCCCTCCGGCCTCGACGTGAGCGAGTTTCTGGCCTGCATCATGATCGACCGGCGCACCGGGGCGATGTTCGGCCTGTTCCCGGTCGGCGAGAGTCACCTGTACTGGTTCACCGACTCGGCGCTGCACGGACCGCCGCCGCCGGCCCGTGAGGCGCGCGGCGACATGCTGTCACTGACGGCCGACTGGCACCCGGTGGTCCCCGCACTCATCGAGGCCACCCTGCCCGCCGACATCTACGTCGACGCGATCGCCTGCCTGGCCGGACCGCTGCCGTCGTTCACGATCGGCAGGGTCGCGTTGCTCGGCGACGCCGCGCACGCCATGACCCCCGATCTCGGGCAGGGAGCCAGTCAGGCGTTCGAGGACGCGGCCGCGGTGACCCGGCACCTGGCCGGCGCCGAGCCGGCGGACGTCGAGGAGCGGCTGCTCCGCTACGACGCCGAGCGCCGGCCCCGTACCAGCCGGCTGATGCTGGCGTCGTCGCGGCAGTCGTGGCTGATGTCGCGAACCGGCGCCACGGCGTGGCTGCGCGACGCCGTGCTCCGCGCGACACCGCGGGGGATGGCCACGCGACGGCTCGCCTCGATGTGGCACGTGTAGAAGCCCGGTGTGAAAGCGCTCGTCGCGGCTCATGTCGGTGCACCCTCGTAGACTCCCGGCCATATGGTCGAAGGGATTGCAGTGGAATACCCGACGGATATCGCAGCGCTGGCCGAGATCGTGCCTCCAGATCTCGGCGCGGACGAGAAGATCGACTGGCCGGCGGCGCAGGCACGCTGGGGCACGCGGTTCCCGCATGACTACATGACCTTCATGTCCGTCTACGGCGCCGGCTCGTTCGGCGAGGTCGGCGTCCTGATGCCGTTGCCCAAGGAGTACATCCAGTGGGATCCCGGGACCTTCGAGGAGGAGACGGAGAACGCCAGAGACACCTGGGAGATGCTGGGCGGTCAGGAAGGCCTCGACATCGACCCGGACCACATCCTCGCCTGGGGCATCACCTCGGGCCCTGACATCCTGTGCTGGCTGACCACCGACCCCGACCCCGACCGGTGGCCGGTCCTGGTCTGCGGCCGGCACACCAGTGAGGACTTCACGCTCTTCCCCTGCGGCATGGTCGAATTCCTGCGCGGGCTGCTTCTGGACGAGTACGACCCCTACCCTCTCAGCGTCGACCTGCGTGTCACCTCGCCGCGCTTCGTGCACTGGCTCGAGGAACAGAAGCGCTGGAAGGCGGGCCGGGACCGGGTCTCCGGCCTGCCACGATCATCCGATCGCTAGCGCCCGCTCGCGGGTCACCGTCGGTGGGATGTGCGGATTCTCTGGGAGATGTTGCAGCCGTGCCGTCCGCCGTTGCACAGGGCGGACTGGGTGTTGGTCCTCCCGCTGATGCTGATCGACACCTGCTGCTGGCCGCGCATGATGGTCGGGCTTCTGACGGCTGAATAGTTCCTGTTCTTGATGCCGTTACCGTTGCGCACGGGCCCGCGGTCGTCGGCGGTGGCGGCCGTCATCCCCGTTCTGGGCGCCGCCGCGCTCGCGCTCGCCGGCGGCGACACCGCGGCGCCGGCACCCGCCGTCACGAGCAGGGCCAGGGTCAGTCGTCGCACGCCGACGACCATGCCGGCAAGCGGATTGCCCGCGAAGTGCAGATTCATTTCCGTGCTCACCCGCCCTGCGCTCGTGTGCTGAACGACGTTCGACATACGGTGCGGAACTCATACCCCGCGGGTGGGGATGCCGTCCGCGCCGCGAATGATCGGATGCGTAAATGATTGGTCGTGCCCTGCCATCACGCCGGCCAAGGCCACACTCGTCGTGCGGCGGCGGCCCGTTTAACGGCCCGCCATGTTGAATCGGCATCAGAGAAGCGTCAACGTCTCTTGCCGGGGAACTTCCCGTACCTCCATAGTGAATTCCCGGACGAAATCAAGCACCCGGAGGGGAGGGAACCCATGGCGCCACGGAGTCTCCGTGAGGACGTCTGCCGCGAGCGTGTTCCCTCTCCGTTTGTGCCCGTCCGATGTCGCGTCCCCTAGCAGGACGCCTGTTCAGGTGACGGACTCTGCCTCGTCGAGGCCGACCCGCACCGCGCCGTGACCACGAGTACGTGATCCGGCGGACATGGCCTCCCGGTGAACGCCCTTGGCCGGCGAACGGGGACGCGACTGGGCACGGCGCCCCTCTGTCACCATGCCTCCGGCATTCACGGAGAAATCCGGTGACTCATTTCGGGAGGCCCTTTTCCGAGGGCGGGAACAGGTTTCCCGTCCATTAATGGAGAAAGGTCCATGACCACACCTCACTCCCTCGCACCTTCAGCCGTCACAACAGCCAAGAGGGAACTGTTCCTGCTCGCCGCGCGCGCTTTGGCCGACGGCGACGCGCGGGATCTGGGCGACCGGTTCGCCGCCCTGACCGGTCAGCTGGCGATCGCCGAAGACACGTGGGTGCGCGCCCTCATCGACTGGACCCGCCGGCAGCCCGCGCTGCGCCGGCTCGGCATCGCGCTCACCGTGGAGTTCGTCCATGCGCGGACGGCTGCCGGGGTCGGCACTCCCGGCGAAACCCGCGAGCTGATCGGCACCCTGCTGACCCGCCCCGACGAGCCGGGCGAACTGCTCGCGCAGTGGCTACGCAGTCACGGCCGCTCGATCCCCAAGGCGGTGAAGGCGGGCGTGGCCGACGCCGCGGAGCGGCTGTACGACGAAGTGGCGCTCGCCACCTACGACACGGCGGACACCGAGATGCGCTTCGCCGAGGTGATCGCCCTCACCCATCCCAAGCCCGTGGGCAAGATCCAGAACGAGACGTTCCAGCACGCGGCGCTCCGCCGGCGCGGCTCGCACCCCGTGCCCGAGTCGCTGACGACCCTTCGGGCGCGGGCCCAGCTGCATGCCGTACCGGCCGACAAGCGTCCGCGCATGCTCGACCGTCCCGACATCGCCGACGCTTTCGCGCAGGCGGCCATGTCCTGGCGAGAGGTACGCGCCTGGCTGGGCGGCTCGATGACCGACAAGGCATGGGCCACGGTCGTCGCCCGGATGAGCTACCGCGACCGGATGGAGCACCTGCGCGACTTCGACCAGACCGACCTGGCCGGCGAGGTCGCCGACCGGATCTCGGCCGACCTGGCCGACAAGGCGTCGGTGGCGCGCGGCGGAGCCCTCCCGGTGGAGATCCTGGCCGCGTACCGGTCGGTCCCCTCGTCACGCTGGTCGTCGGTGCTCGAGCAGGCCCTGGACCATGCGCTGGCCGAGGTCCCCGCCCTGCCCGGTCGCACGCTGATCCTGGTGGATCGCAGCAAGGCGATGCTCGAACCGTCCTTCGCCGGGTCGGCCCTGACCCGAGCGGACGCGGCGGCCGTCTTCGGGGCCGCCCTCGCACTGCGCGCCGCCTCCGCCGACCTGGTCGAATGCGGGCAGGTCACCGGGCCGGTGACGTTCGAAGGCGCCGGCCGCCTGATCGACGCCGTCGGCCGCTTCGGTGAAACGGGTGGCGCTCAGACGGTCGCCGAGGCCCTGCGCGAACACGTGAAGGGACACGACCGCGTCGTCGTCCTCACCCACCACGGCGCCGCCGTCGAAGCGGCGGAGGCCGTGACCGTGCCCGGTCACGAGCACATCATCACCGACGTCACCGACGGCTGGTTCGCCGCGATCACGCACATCGAGCGGGCGCGCACCGACGCCTGGCCCTTCTGAAAGAGAACGCATGTCCAAGCGCGCCCGCAAGAAGCGCACCCGTAGGAAGAAGAACGCCAACCACGGCATGAAACCCGGCCACGGCTGAGGTTCGGGGGCTCCGGCGCTCCCCTGCGCCGGAGCCCCGCGCCATCGTCGTCGGTGACGAGGTGACGAGTGCACCCGTCACAGGGGCATCGGATCGGGACGCGCCGCCGACGCCATGGGCAGAGACAGCACCATGGTGAGGCCTCCCCCCGGCGTCTCCTCGGGTATGAGCGTCCCGCCCATCGCCTCGGCCAGTCCCCGCGACAGGGCCAGGCCCAGGCCCACCCCCGAATGGTTGTCGCGGTCGCCGAGCCGCTGGAACGGCAGGAACACCCGTTCATATGCTTCGCGCGGAATCCCGGGTCCGCGGTCGATGACCCGGATCTCGAGCTGGTCGCCGTACCAGCTGGCGGTGACCAGCACCTTCTGCCCCGTGGGGGTGTAGCGGACCGCGTTGGACGTGAGGTTGACCAGCACCCGCTCGAGCAGCGCCGGGTCGGCGATCACCTCGGGCACGTCGGTGCCGAAGTCGGTCTCGATGGTCGTGCCGAGCGGCCCGAGGTCGTCGACCGCCCGCGGCACGATCTCTTCCAGCGCGACAGGCTGGAGGGACAGGCCGAGCACTCCGGCCTGCAGGCGGCTCATGTCGAGCAGGTTGGCGACCAGGCGGTCCAGCTTGACCAGGGACTCGTCGGCGGTCGCCAGCAACTCCTCGCGGTCCTCGGGGGACCACTCGACGTCGGCGCTGCGCAGGCTGTCCACGGCGGCCTTCGCCGAGGCGAGGGGCGTGCGCAGGTCGTGGCTGACGGCGGCGAGCAGGGCGGTGCGCATCCGGTCGGCCGCGGCGAGCGGTCTCGCCTGCTCGGCCTCCTCCCTCAGCCGTTCCTGGCGCAGGGCCACGGCGGTCTCGGCGGCGAACGCCTCCAGCATGCGGCGGTCGGACGCCTCCAGGAGACGGCCGCGTGCGGCCAGCACGAGGTCGTCGTCGATGGCGACGTCGGTGTCGGCGAGGGCGGGGTACGTGCAGGGAACCCCGCCCGAGGTGGCGACGATGCGCCAGCTGTCCGGGTCGGAGCGGTCGTCCGGCGTCTGCCCCGCCTCGGGCCGGCGTTCGAGCAGTGCGACCGAGGTCAGGCCGAACGTCTCGCGCATCCGCGCGAGCAGGGACGACACGGCCGAGTCGCCGCGCAGTACGTGGCCGGCGAGGGTCGAGAGGATCTCGGCCTCCGCTCGGGCCCGCGCGGACTCCCTGGTTCGGCGGGCCGCGAGGTCCACGATGGTGCTGACCGCGGCCCCGACGAGCACGAAGACGACCAGGGCGAACAGATTCTCCGGGTCCGAGATCGTGAACTCGTTGACCGGTGGGGTGAAGAAGTAGTTGAGCAGGAGAGAGCCGCCGATCGCGGCGACGATGGCCGGCCACATGCCCCCGATGAGCGCGACGCCGACGACCATGAGCAGGAAGAACAGGATCTCGCTCGGCAGCGACAGCTTGTCCCTGAACGGGATGAGTGCGGCCGTGAGCCCCGGCACTCCGGCGAGGGCGACGCCCCACCCGACCAGCCGTCTCGTCCGCGTGAGCGCGGCGGAGGACCTGGCCGCCCGCCGGCGCCCCTTCCGTACCTCGTCGTGGGTGACCATGTGGACGTCGATGGATCCGGAGTGCGAGGTGGTCTCAACGCCCACGCCGCGGGAGAAGATCTGGGCGAACCGGCCGCGCCGGGACGCGCCGAGAACGAGCTGGGTGGCGTTCACGCCTCGGGCGAAGTCGAGCAGCGCTCGTGGGACGTCTTCCCCCACGACCTGGTGGTAGGTGCCTCCCAGGCTTTCCACCAGGGTTCGCTGACGTGCCAGGTTGGCCGGATCGCCTCCGGCGAGGCCGTCGGCCTTGGTGACGTGGACGGCGAGCAGGTCGGCGCCCTTGGTGCGTGCGGCGATGCGGGTGGCCCTGCGCACCAGGGTGTCGCCCTCGGGCCCGCCGGTCAGCGCGACGACGACTCGTTCGCGTGCCTCCCACGTCGTGGCGATGCCGTGCTCCGCCCGGTAGCGGTCGAGCTGGTCGTCCACCTTGTCCGCGACCCACAGCAGGGCGAGCTCGCGCAGGGCGGTCAGGTTGCCCACCCTGAAGTAGTTCGACAGCGCCGCGTCGACCTTCTCCGGCGCGTACACGTTGCCGTGCGCCATCCGGCGGCGGAGCGCCTCCGGCGACATGTCGACCAGTTCGACCTGGTCGGCTCGCCGGACGACCTCGTCTGGCACCGTCTCTTGCTGAGCCACCCCGGTGATCTGCTCGACGACGTCGTTCACCGACTCCAGATGCTGGACGTTGACCGTCGAGACGACGTCGATGCCGGCGTCCAGGATCTCCTCGATGTCCTGCCACCGCTTGGTGTTGCGCGAGCCGGGGACGTTGGTGTGGGCCAGCTCGTCGATCAGGGCGATGGAGGGCGCGCGTTCGATGACGGCGTCGACGTCGAGCTCGGTGAAGGTCGTCCCCCGGTACTCCATCGTCTTGCGAGGGATGACCTCCATGCCGTCGAGGAGTTCGGCGGTGTGCGGGCGGCCGTGGGTCTCCACGAGACCCACGACCACGTCCCTGCCGCGGCCTGTCGCCCGGCATCCCCCTGCGAGCATCGCGAACGTCTTCCCGACACCGGGAGCCGCCCCGAGATAGACACGTAACCGCCCGCGTGGCACCTGCGATCACTACTCCTCTTCAGGGGCAGAGGTCGGCTCGGGAGCGTCCACCGCAGGCTCGCCCGTCCGAGCCGAGGGCCCTGCCGGTGGGGGTTGACTTCGACGAGCGACGGCACCTTGCGATGTCGTGACACGACCTTCCCGAAATCACGGACACCGCGATCGCCGGGGTCTTCAGTTACCCGATCCGGCAACTTAAAGGAAAGCAAGGTACAAAGTGTTTGATTTCCCCTCCCCTTGACGCAATCACTACGGATGTGGCGGGAGTATTGACGCGATCCATACGCGGAACGGCACACGCGAGACTGACGTGAGGCCTGCGGCGGCCGAGGCGGCCGTCTTCTGAGGCGTGCCGCGTGGCATGGAGCCGGGACGACCGTACGGAAGCCGGGTATGTGGTCACCGGGACGCGTGAGCCACGGGGATCCAGGCAGCGGCCCGATCGAGATTCTCCGAGGGCGGCCCCGGCTCGCGCCGCAGGTCAACGAGCGCCTGCACAGACGATCCATTTGGAGGGACGACCATGACCGGTCCGGTCGAGTCGAACGAGGCCGCCGCCGAGACGGTCGACCTGATGGACCCCGCGTTGATGGGCGACCCGTTCGCCGGGTTCTCGCGGTTGCGGGAGAAGGCCCCGATGGTGCGCGGCGTCTTTCCCGGCGTCGACACGCCGATCTGGCTGGTCAGCCGATACGACGACGTCAAGCTGGTGCTGAGCGACCGGCGTTTCGTCAACGACCCCGCGAACGTGCCCGGGATGGACGTGCGGAACATCCGGGAGAGGGCGATCCAGGCGCGTGGAATCCCTGCCGAATACGCGCGGTACCTGATGGACGGGATCCTGGACGTCGACGGCGCCGACCACATCCGCCTGCGCAAGCTGGTGTCGCGCACGTTCACCGCCCGCCGGGTGGCCGAGCTCCGGCCACGGGTGGAGGGGATCACCGAGGACCTCCTCGACGGGCTCGCCGCGACACCCGCGGACGGCGTCGTCGACCTCATGGAGCGCTACGCCTACCCCCTGCCGATCACCGTCATCTGCGAACTGGTCGGCATTCCCGAGGAGTGCCGCCCGCGGTGGCGGGAGTGGGGAAAGGCCCTGGTGTCGCTGGAACCCGGACGCTTCGGCGACGTCGTCGGCGCGATGGTCACTCACATAC
This sequence comes from Planotetraspora kaengkrachanensis, assembly GCF_016862895.1. Taxonomy (GTDB): domain Bacteria; phylum Actinomycetota; class Actinomycetes; order Streptosporangiales; family Streptosporangiaceae; genus Planotetraspora; species Planotetraspora kaengkrachanensis. The sequence continues at coordinate 227,253 of NZ_BONV01000002.1, forward strand.
AGGACCTGATCGAGCGGCGCCGGGCGGAACCCGCCGGCGATCTGCTCACCGGGCTGATCCGCGCCCACGACGAAGACGGCGACCACCTCAGCGACACCGAGATGATCACAATGGTCTTGACACTGGTCCTCGCCGGCCACGAGACCACGGCGCACCTGATCGGCAACGGGGTGGTCGCGCTGCTCACGCATCCTGAGCAGCTCGCCCTGCTCAGGGACCGCCCCGGGCTGACGCCCCGCGCCGTCCACGAGCTGATGCGCTGGTGCGGCCCCGTCCACGCGACACGGATGCGCTACGCCGGCGAGGACCTCGAGATCGGCGGCATGCCCGTGCGGCAGGGCGAGGCGGTGATGGCCATGCTCGTGGGAGCCAACTACGACCCCCGCGAGTTCGACGCGCCGGATCGGTTCGACGTCACCCGCGAGCCCGACGAACGCCGGGAGAACCACGTCGGGTTCGGGCACGGTTTGCACTACTGCCTGGGCGCGGCGCTGGCCCGCCAGGAGGGCGAGGTGGCGATCGAGGCGCTGTTGCGCCGCTTCCCCGATCTCGCCCTGGCCGTCGATCCGGCGGACCTGCAGCGCCAACTCCTCCCTGGCTCGTGGCGCCTTGCCCGGCTTCCCGTGCTGCTCGCGGGGCGGGCGTCGGCGCCGTCCTGACCCGCCACCCTGAGAAGAAGGCCGGTACGGCTCCGCGTCCGCCGTACCGGCCTCACTCCTTCTCCGTCAGGCGACGGAGAAGCCGCTGAACAGCAGCGCCGCGAGGCCCAGCGCCAGCGCCACGTTCACCGCCGTCGCGGTGGCGAAGACGCCGACGGGCCGCCAGCCGGCCTCCTTCAGCGACGCCACCCGGAACTCGAGGCCGATGCTGACGAAGGCCAGGATCAGGAACCACACCCGCAGGTCGTTGGCCACCCCGATGGTCGCCTTACCGGTGTCGGCGCTCACCGTGGACAGCCACCAGGTGGCGATCACGGAGGCGGCGACGAACCCGAGCACGAACTTCGGGAACCGCTCCCAGAGGTCCCCCAGACCGGGACGCCGGGCGTCCGGGCGACGCTCGACCTTGAAGGCGAAGTAGGCGGTGAGCGCGACGGCCACCACGCCCATCAGGGCGTTCTGGGTGACCTTGACGATCGTCGCCACCTGGAGCGCCTGTTCACCGACGATCGTCCCCGCCGCCGTGACGGCCGCCGTGGTGTCGATGTTGCCGCCGATCCACGCCCCGGCCACCTCGGGGCTCAGGCCCAGCGCGGTGGCCGCCCAGGGCAGGATGAAGATCGACGGGAGCGCGAAGGCGATGACGAGGCTCGCGCTGTAGGCGAGTTGTTCTCGCTTCGCCTGTACGGCTCCCGCCGCCGCGATCGCGGCGCTCACCCCGCAGATGGACACGGCCGCCGACAACAACGCGCGCAGCTTGTCGTCCAGGCCGAGCCTGCCGCCGAGCCACCAGGTGAACAGGAACACCGTGCTGATCAGCACGATCGCCTGAAGGATGGCGGGACCCGCGGCTGTGGCGATCACCTTGAGGTTGATCGAGGCGCCCAGCAGGACCAGGCCCGTCTTGATGAAGAACTCCGTACGGAATCCGCCGGCGAGCCGGTCCCGCAGACCCGTGGCCGTGAGCACGGCGTTGCCGAGGAGGCCGAGGAGGATCGCGTACACCGGGTACTCGATGGCTGCGCCCAGGTCCTCAAGCGCCGTGCCCTCGAGCAGGCCCGGCACGTTCTTGTCCAGCAGTCGGGTGACCGCCGCCAGTGCGAGCACCACGACGAGACCCGCCAGCGTCAGGGGCCAGGCCGCTCCCGCCGGTCGGCCCTCCGCCCATCCCGCGGTGGATTCCGGGGCGGATCGCGCCGCGGGTTCCCCGTCGCGCGGCGTGACGCCCGCTTCCCCGGCGCTCATCAGGGCACCAGCCCGGTCGGGATCACACCGGAGATCACCAGTATGAGCAGCAGGAGCCCGATGATCGTGGCTGCCCAGTCCTCATTGATCGCCCTTTTCCAGCCACTGGACTGCGCGGGCGGCTCCTCGCGGCGGACCGCTTCGGTCTCGCTCATCTCCGACCTCTCTTGTAAGGGTCCGGCACGATTCCATAGTAATGGAGTAGGAATAGGGGGTAAAGAGGGAAGATCGAAGGATGTGACTCGCGGTCACGAGTGCGGGTGCCGTGCGCCGGCGAAGGAGCCCCGATCTGGCGGTCAGGGCCTACTCGGCGCCGCGGTCGTCGACGGGACCACCTCGGTTCAGCAGGGGAAGCCGGAGGACGAACCTGGCGCCTCGGGGCGAGTCCTCGATGCCCAGATTTCCGCGATGGCCCCGGGCGATGTCGAGCGAGATCGCCAGACCCAGGCCGCTGCCGCCGGCGTCCCGGCGACGCCCCTCCTCCAGGCGGGTGAACCGTTCGAAGACCCGGTGGCGATCGGCCGGCGCGATGCCCGCGCCGTCGTCGGTCACGGCCACGACGGCCTGGCCGTCCACGGCTTCGACGGAAACCTCGACGCCGGTCGCCGCGTGCCGCCGCGCGTTGCTCAGGAGGTTGTCCACGACGCGGATCAGCTGGATCCGCGAGCCGAGGACCCAGACCTCGGACGGCGCATGCACGACCACCGGCACATCGCCGACTCGCGCCGCCTCCTCGCCCACGAGCGCTCCGAGTTCGATCGCCTCGTGCGGCGACGGGTCGGCGGCGCGCAGACGGGCCATCAGCAGCAGGTCGTTGACGATCGCCTCCAGCCGGTCGCCGGCCGCCAGCGCGTCCGTGACCGCGTCGCGCAGATCGACGTCGTCCGGGTAGAGCAACGCCTCCTCCAGCCGTGTGCGCAGGGCGGTGATCGGCGTTCTGAGCTCATGGGACGTATTGGAGGCGAACTCGCGTTGTTGCTCCACCGCCTCCTCCAAGCGGGCCAGGGTCTGATTCGCGGTTCTGGCGAGAAGCGCGATCTCGTCGTCGCCGCGAGGCGTGGGCACCCGGAGACTCAGGTCGCTCACCGTGATCTCGGCCATCCTCGCGCGGATGGCCTCCACCGGCCGCAACGTCCTTCCCACCGCGCACCATGTGGTCCACGCCGCCAGAGCCACGATCAGCGCCGCCCCACCTGCGACGACGTACTCCAGCCTGTGGGTCACGAGAATGGACGGCTCCGCCGTACCGGCGTAGACCACGGAGGAGTTCGCCGCGGGGGTGACGCGGTTGGCCATGAGGATGAGACATCGGCCGTGCGAGCACTCGATCTGCTGCTGGAGCCGGTCATCGGCCGGAGGACGGTGCAGGCTCACCGGCGGCCTGCCCGCGGCTCCCGGGCTCGAGTCCACGACCTTGCCGCGGACGTCCACCAACTGGATGAGGTCGACACCGGTGGAGGCGGGGATCGGGTGCGGCAGGACGCCGTTGCGTTCCGCCGCGCTCCACCGGGCGGCGGCTCGCTCGGCCTGGAAGAAGAGCTCGTTCTGAACCTTGTAGCGGATCGCGAGGTCGAGGCTCAGGCCGATCGTCGCGAGTAGCACCAGCGACAGCGTGGTCGCGATGATCGTGTAGCGCGCTCGTATCGAGTGCAGAGGCGACACGGGCGTCCTTATTCTTCCTCCGGCGTCACCGCATCACGGTACGACGCGGAACGCCTCGGCGTGGTGGCCCTGCCGCTCCCAGGATCCCGGACTCACAGTCGAAGGACTCCCAGGTCAGCCCACGACGGAGGATCAGCCGGCGATGACGGCCTGCTGCACCGCGACGCTTCTACGCGCCTCCTGGAAACGGCTGATCTGCAGGACGACCATGGCGGCGAGCACGGCCGCGACGACGAGCAGGGCGTCGGTGACGGTGCCGACCAGCACCGCCTGCCTGATCGATTCGAGCTCGTCGGTGGGGTGGAGGCCGTTGGACACCAGCTTCGACCCCCAGACGGCGCCCAGCCAGGACAGCCACCACGCCCAGACGAGGCCCGATCGTTGTGCCTCGCCGAAGTTGTGGGCCAGGCCCAGGCCGCCCGGCTTCGACGAGGCCCAGATGTCGTCCATGATCTGCTTCGGGAACCACCAGCAGACCACCGGGACGACCCACCCGAAGATCAGCCACGGCATGGCGCGGCGGTGCGGCCACATGGCCAGTGGCTCGGCGTTCCTCCTGGCCCGGAAGAGCCAGATCAGGAACGTCACGATGGCGACGACATAGGCGACGTACTGGACCATGGCCACGGCGGTGGCGACCGAGTCCGTCGCCTCGACCTCGGCCACGTCCACCGACTCCGGTTCGGCCATGAGATCGCCGATGAGGACGAGGCGCTGCACGCCGACGACGGCCGACGCCATGGCGGCGAGGGCGTTCAGGCCCAGCGCGGCGGCGGCCACGATCGCCCGGCCGTTGATGGGGCGGAGAACATCGGGGGGTGATGCGGGGTGCACGAATTACTCCTCTACCAAGAAGAACAATGCGGAAATATGCCGCATTCGCGCATTTCGTGACAATGGGATTTCCGGGCCGGAAGCCCAACCGTGATCACACCGTCGTCATCCCGGCGCCCCCCGCCGAGCGTCACGGCGGAACGTGCGGGTGCTGGAGCACGGGCCCATGCTCCAGCGTCCCGTCACGGATCTAGGCGATGTAGAAGGGGCCGCCGTTCCCCTCCGTCTGATAGCCGAGGTGGGTCCGCTCGGTGCGGGTGGTCTCCGCGACCGTCCAGGCGTGATACTTGGTGAACACGGTGGCGCCCGCGAGCCGCTCGGGCCAGGTCTGGCCGTTGGACGTGGTCTTGGTGAGCGTCTTCTCGGTGACGTAGTTCGCTATCGAGTTGATCCAGTTCTCGGCGCCGACGAGCTGGTTCTCCCGGCCCAGTCCCACGATGAAGCCCTGCAGGGCCTCGGAGCTGCTCATCTCCCTGAGGGCCTCCTGGGAGAACGCCAGCAGGTCGTGCCAGTACTCACGCACGATCTCCACGTCCTGCCTGGTGCCCCAGCGGGAGATGTGCCCGCCGATCAGGGCCTTGAAGTCGTAGGACAGGATGTCGTCGTGGGCCTGGTAGAACCCGCTGATGTTCTCCGAGACGTCCGCGTGCGCGAACGTCACCGAACCGGGACTCACGATGTCGATCTTCGTGAGCACCTTCTGCGCGGGTCCGTAGATGTAGATGTTGCCCGGGCAGTGGTCCGCGCCCTTGTAGGACAGCTCGAGCCTGGTGCCGCCCACGTCGAGGGTCTCGTCGGTGGTGAACGTCTCGGTGGGCACCGGACGGTACTTGTCGGGGAAACGCGTGAGCAGTTCCCGGGTGATGTCATGCGCGATGATCTTCACGTCCGGGCCGAACTGGGACGCCGAGCCGATGTGGTCGGAGTGCCAGTGGCTGTAGATCAGGTGCGTGACGGGCTCGTCGGTGACGGACCTGATCGCCGACTGGAGGTTCTCGCCGAGCGTCGGCGGAGCGTCGATCACGACGACCCCGCTGCCGGTCACCACGAAACCCGCGTCGTAACCGGCGGGGCCGGTGACCCAGTAGAAGTTCCCGCCGTCGCCCAGGTTCTCCGTGTGCCAGCCCCTCTCGTAGAAGGACGGGTCGTCGAGGTAGTCGGGCATGAACTGCTTCGGGGACGGCATGTTCCCCTCCCGCACAGCCTTCGGGAAGCCCCACTTCGACGGGTAGAAATCGCCGTACTTGCCTGCCATGGTGTTACTCCTTTTCTGAGCCGCCGGAATCCGCGATGCGCAGAACCGGCTTGACGACGTCTCCGCGTGCCGCGTCGGCGAACGCCGCGTCGATGTCGCCGAATTCGTAGAACTGCACCAGTCGGTCGATCGGGAACCGGCCGGACTGGTACATCTGGACGAGCTTCGGAATGAACAGCCGCGGAACCGCGTCCCCCTGGACGATTCCGCGTACCGCCATTCCGAGCCCGAGCTTGGAGGCGGGCACCGTGCCCGGACCGCCGGCGACCAGGCCCACCTGGCCCGTGGGCGCCAGCGAGTCGATCGCGTGATCGAGCATGTCGGCGCGGCCGGTGGTGTCGAGGACGAAGGCCGCTCCCCTGCCCGTGATGCGCCTGATCTCCTTCGCCACGTCCACGTGACGGGCGTCGAGCGCGTGCGTGGCGCCCAACTCCTCGGCGAGGGCGAGGCGCCGCGGGTTCACGTCGACGGCCACGATGGTTCCCGCGCCCGACAGTCGCGCCGCCATGAGGGCGCCGAACCCGACGGCTCCCACGCCGAGCACGGCGACGGCGGCGCCCGCCGGCACATCCAAGGAGTTCAGTACGGCGCCGGCCCCGGTCTGCAGGCCGCAGCCGAGGGGGCCCAGCAGTTCGAGCGGGGCGTCGCCGGGAACCTTGACCGTGTTGCGCTCCGTCGCCAGCGCATGCGTGGCGAACGAGGACTGGCCGAAGAAGTGCCCGTGGACGTCACCGTTTCCGGCTCCGGTGCGGCGCAGTCCGCGGGTTCCGTCGAGCCGGGCCCCCGAGAAGTTCGCGGCGACGGCGTCGTCGCAGTACGCGGGCCGTCCGCTCAGGCACTGCGCGCAGTGTCCACATGCCAGGAAGGACAGGACGACATGGTCGCCCGGCTTGAGACCCATGACGTCCGGGCCGACGCGCTCGACCACACCGGCTCCCTCGTGACCCAGCACGATCGGCAGCGGCACGGGGATGTGCCCGCTCCGTACATGCGCGTCGGTCTGGCAGACGCCCGTGGCCGTGACGGCGACCAGGACCTCGTCGCCCTGTGGCTCGTCGAGTTCCAGTTCCTCGAAGACGAAAGGCCGCGACCGTTCTTGCGCCACGGCTGCTCGAACCCTCATCAGGACTTCCTTACTTGGTGGAGTACGGCCGCCGGGCGCTCATGGCGACCGGGCACGGCATCCGCGGTGGGCTTGCGCCCTGGCACCAGCAGGGCCGCCAGTGCCGCGATGACTCCGGCGGCGCCCAGCGCGGCGAAGCCGTACACGTAGCCGTTCTCGGTGGGCAGACCGCCCGCAGGGGTGTGGGCGCTGACGATTCCGCCCATCAACGCGGCCCCGAGTGACCCGCCGATCGTCCGGACGTTCACGTTGACCCCGTTGGCCACCCCCGTCTGCTCGGGACGGACGGCGGCCACGATGACGTTCGACATGGTGGAGAACGCGCTGCCGAAGGCGACGCCGAGCAGCGCCATCGCGACCAGCACCTGCCATGGGCGGTCGTGTTCGAACGCGAGCATCGCCAGCGCGATGACGTTGAGCGTCGTCGACGCGGCGAACATCGTGCGCGCGCCGAGCCGGATCACCCACCGGGCCGACACGAGCCCGGCGACGAACATCATCACGGTCATCGGCAGCAGGAGCAGTCCCGCCTCGGTGACGCTCGCCCCGAAGCCGTAGCCGGCCTCCGGCGGCGTCTGCACGAAGGCGGGCAGGAAACCGAACACCGAGAAGAGACCGATGCCCAGGAGCAGCGCGACCAGGTTGGTGGTCCAGACGGCGGGGACGCGCATCATGCGCATGTCGACCAGAGGGCTGGGCGAACGCGCTTCGACCACGAACCAGGACCCCGCGAGGACGACGGCGGCGACAAGGAGGCCGATCGCCCGGGGAGACGACCACCCCCAGGCGGGCGCCTTGGCGAGCGGCAGCAGCAGAGCGAGCAGCCAGCCGGCCATGAGGAGTGCGCTCGCCCAGTTGATCGACCCCTCCTGCCTGGAGCGTGAGGGCGGAACCACGAAGTGGGCGGCCACGGCCGCGAGCGCGGTCATCGCCAGTGGGATCCAGAACAGCGACCGGACGCCGAGCGCGTCGACTAGCGGACCTGCCAGGACGATGCCCGCTCCGCCGCCCACCGCGGTCAGCGCCGCGGTGGCCCCGATGGCGGCGGGGACCTTCCCCGGCGGCACCTCGTCACGGATGATTCCGAAGGCCATGGGCAGGACGCCGCCGCCGACGCCCTGGACGGCCCGTCCTGCGATCATCACGCCGATGCCGGGCGCCACCGCGGAGACAAGGGAGCCGGCCGCGAGGGCGACGAGGGCCACGATGAGGATCCGGTCCTTGCCGTACCGGTCGCCCAGCCGTCCCATGATCGGGGTGAAGATCGAGGCGGACAGGAGATACGCGGTGACGATCCAGGTGACCTGGCTCTGCGTCGTGTGCAGGTCCTTCTGCAGCCGGGGCAGCACCGGGTTGACGAGGGACTGGAGCAGCGCGTACGAGAAGACGGCCAGCAGGACGACCGCGAGCACGCAGGAATGAGACTTCCGAGGAGACGGCATTGGGGTGCCTTTTCTGAGGACGGTGAATGTTTCTCGCTCGCTCAGCGACACCGGAGGCTGAAACGGGGGGCTCCGCGTGGATGCGCGAGGATCAGGCGATGACGGCGCGCGGCTCCAGGTAGGCCTCCATGCCGTAGACACCGTGCTCACGGCCGAGTCCGGACATCTTGACCCCGCCGTGGGGCGCCCGCGGATCCATCCGCGCCCCGTTGATGAGGACGGTCCCCGATTCGAGCCGGTCGGCGATGCGCCTCGCCCTCGCCGCGTCGGCGGAGAAGACGTACGCCTGCAGGCCGTAGGGCGTGTCGTTGGCGATCGCCACGGCCTCGTCCTCGTCGCGGTAGGAGATGACGCACAGGACGGGCCCGAAGATCTCCTCACGCGCGATGCGCATGTCGTTGCTCACGCCGGTGAAGACCGTCGGCCTGGTGAACCAGCCCTTGTCCAGACCCTCGGGCCTGCCCTCACCACCGACCAGGATCTGGGCGCCCTCGTCCCGTCCCAGGCGGATGTAGCTCTGAACCCGGTCGTACTGCCTCTGGTTGACGAGCGGGCCCAGGGCGGTCGAGGGGTCGCGCGGGTCGCCCACCTTGAACGTCGGAACGACGGCCCTGACGGCGTCGAGCACCTCCTCAAGGCGGCTGTCCGGCGCCAGGATGCGCGTTCCCGCAAAGCACGCCTGGCCGTTGTTGGCGAATCCCACGGCGATGGCGGCAGGCACGCCGGCCTCCAGGTCGGCGTCGTCGAGGAACACGCTGGGCCCCTTGCCGCCCAGTTCCAGGGTCACCCGTTTCATGGTCTCCGCGCCGTTGCGCATGATCCGCTGCCCGACGGCGGTCGAGCCGGTGAAGCTGACCTTGGCCACGTCGGGGTGCCGGGAGAGGACCTCGCCGACCACGTCACCCCGTCCGGTCACGACGTTGATCAACCCGGCCGGGACGCCGGCGTCGTCGAAGCACTCGGTCATGATCTGGGTTTGGAGGGCGCTGAGCTCGCTCGGCTTGACCACCGTGGTGCATCCCGCGGCGATGGCGCTGGACACCTTCTCGCAGATGAATGCGACGCTGTGGTTCCAGGGAGTGATCACGGCGGCGACGCCCACCGGCTGCATCGAGACGATCGCGCCCCCGGCCGGACGGGTCAGTTCGTACGACTCGAGGGTCCTCGCCGCGTCGAGGAACACCGATGCCGCATGCGGCATGGTCGCGTCCACGAAGTCCTTCGTCCCGCCGTACTCCTCGATCATCGCCTCCTTCAGTTCGTCGACGCGCTTCGCGATCGCCGCGCTCACCCGTTCGAGGATGTCGATCCGCTCACGTTTGCCCGTCGTGGAGAAGTTCACTAAGGCCCGTTTGGCGGCCGCGATCGCCGCTTCCGCGTCCGCCTCGTCGGCGAGACGGACCTCGCCGACGACCTCCTCGGTCGCCGGGTTGAACAGCGGTGAGAGCTCACTTCCATGGGGAGTGACGAACGCGCCGCCGATGTAGACCTGGTCGATCTTCCGCATGGCTCTTTCTCCGATCGCCTCGAGTGGGCGGCAGGGGGGCGTGCCGCGGGCAGGCGCCACGGGGGTCGCATGAGTGCTTCACACGCCGCCGGGATGCCCATTGAGCTGTTGGAACTATTATATGCAACACAACTGATCTGACTGTCAACATATATTTCGCCCACATGTATCCGGGCCGGGCGAGGACCGGCGGAAGCACTCGCATGGCTCAAGGCCGGATCTGGTTGAGGAACTGCTTGTCGCAGCCATGTCTTAAGGTGCCCGCGTGAGTGACAACGCGTCCCTTCAGCACGGTCTCGGCGACCTCTTCGGAGGGGGAACGGGCGAGGACCGATCCCTGTCCGTGTCCCTGCCGCCCGGCCGGATCGTCCTGGCCGATGAAGGCGCCGGCGTGCCGACATCGTGGCTGGCCGCGTGGTGTGGCCGGTACACGGAAATGGACGCCGAGGACGATCCGCTGTCGCCGGCCGAGCGATTGGCCGTGACCGCGCCCTTCGGCCAGGAGTGGCCGGGCCTCGCCGCTACGGCGCACGGGTCGTCGGAGTCAGCCGGTCCGAACTGTTCCTGAGCGTCGCGGCGCCCCCGGCGACCATGGACGAGGCGCTCCACATCGCCGCCGAACACATCGCGCTGTGCCCGGACGACATCTGGCAGGGCCACAAGCCGTACACGCTGACCGGCTACGCGGAACGACTCATCGGCTTCAGCGCATGGGAATCCTGGTGGGACTGAGCCTTCCGCGACATCACCAGAACAGGGCTCCGGATCGGTCGGTCCTCACGCGGTCATGAATCGCACGTAACCAGGGCTGACGGACCTCCGGCATCCGTGCGAGCGTGTAGAGGAACACGTTCCAGTCGGGCCGGAATCGACCGAACGGCAACAACGGCGGAGGGTCGTCCCGGTGTACGCCGTCGGGCAGCCCGCCCGTCGCGGGAATGCGCCGCCGAGCGTCGTCGAAGGCCAGATGCATCCACACCTCCGCGGCCAGCGGCACCGCTGCCCGCGTCCCGGACGGCCACACGTCACCGGTCTGCGGATGCCGCGGGACCAGGGCGATGTCCGTACCCGTGGCGGACAGGCCGGGCCCCGCCAGGGTGAGGGTCCGTGCCGGTGGGCCCGGCGGGAGCAGGGCGTCGACCGCCCGACGGAACACGTCGGCGACGTGGCCGCCGGGGACGATCACGGGCACGCCGTCCGACACCGCGATCAGATGGGCCAGCGCCACTGCGACCGCCGCCTCCCACTCCGGGCTCCACGCCCCGGTCGGCTCAACCGGCGGTTTCTCCGGCCACGACTCCCGCAGTTCCTCCCAGCTGAGCACCCGGCGAGCGGGCGCGTCGACATCGACCCGACGTACGGCACTCGGATCCAGCCACACCACCTGCCACATCGAGCAGTCGTCGATCAGGCTGGCGACGGCCTGCCCGCACTGAGCGCAGGCCAAGTTCGGGCCGGACCTGCCGTCCAGGCCGCAGCAGGAGCCGTCGCATCGATCTGGAATCAGAGTCGTTCCGCGTATATCGCCTGGGGCGACCGCGACCTCTCCCGGCGGCCCGTACGACAGCGAATACACCGGCGCGTACACGCCACGTGCTTCCGCCTCCTCCGCACCGACCTCATCCCACCGCCGCCACGGCGACCCGGAGGGCTCCGGGTCCACCGCATAGGTCCCAGGCTCCAGGAGTGCGGGAAGCAACTTGTAGCCGTACGTCTGATAAGCGTGAGCGGGAAGCGCGACCGACGAGACCGGCGCGGTCAGAACGGCCTCGCAGTCCGCGCACACGAACACACATATGTCTTTCAGAATGCGCCCACCGCCGCCCCTCCGTCGCCGAGTGCCCGCCGTATGAGCAGACGTTGCTCCTCGTCCTCGGTGAAGGCACGCCAGCCGCCGAAGTAGTTGAGCCGTACGTCGAGCGACTGCGCCGTTTCGAGCAGCGCGACGACATCGCCGGTAGGCGAGCCGATCTCTGCGAGGTATCCAGTCGCCTGGCGCATGACAGGAGTGGCCCTCCCCTCAGCGAGCGGGCGGATCGTTTCCGCCAGCACCGGGATCGCCTCGGCGGAGTCGCCGGTCACCCGCCACAGGGCGTGGGCAGCCTCCACCCGCTCCCACTCACCGGTGCTCTTCAGGAGCCCGCGCAACAGGTCCGCGTGGCGAGCGGCTGTCCGGCCCAGGTCAGCCAGCCGCCAGGCCGCGTCCGTGACCGCCGTGTTCTGCTCCAGCGCCGCGACGGACAGCTCGAGCATGGGACCGGCCTCGCCGGTGATCCGCCACAGGGCCCAGGCGGCGTCGAACCGCCCGGCGTTGCGCACCGGTTGCCCCGGAGGAGAAAGCGGGAAGCGCACCAACGGGCGCAGAGCAGGAGCGACCTCGGCCGCGGGTTCGCCGATGGCCCCCAGCGCACGCACCGCCCACTGCCGCGCCTCGCCCTCGAGAAGCCCCGCCAGTTCCGGTACGGCAGGCGCCGCGGCAGGTCCCCAGGCCTCCAGCGTCTGCGCGAGGGCTCGGTTCATCTCCAGCGGACCGCCCGGCCGCAGACGACCGCGCACCGCGGGAAGAAGCTCGTCGGCCCACCTGCTCAACCGGCTGAGAACCTCCTGCAGGCCGGGCAGGTCGAGCATGTAGACGGAACCACCGAAGTGATTCGCCGTCAACGGGAACCCCGTCCGCTTTCCAGCGATGCGTTCGACCAGTTCGGGCAGGGCGCGTTCATCGCCCGTCCGAGCCATGCCCCACACGGCGATATCACTGATGCGCGTGTCCTGGCGGCGCGACAGCCTGGTGTCGTCAGCGGACGCGGCGACGATCCGATCGGCGTGGTCGCCCGCCGATCCACTGGCCACGATGAGATGCGCCGCGAAGGCGCGCAGGGTTTCGTCCGGGCTGTCGAGCCGCTCGGCCAGCAGCGGGAGAAGGTCCGGCATGGCGGAGCGCCACGTGGTCAGAACGCGGGCGGCCACCTTGACCGCTCCGGCTCGGCGGCCCGGGTCGGCGTGACCGAGCAGCCTCGCCGCCAGGCGTGTGCGGGCCGGGCGGGACTCCACCAGTTCGGCGTCCACCCAGTAGATCACCGATTCCGGTGTCCCCGAGATCCACGGGTTGTCCCGCCAGGGCGTCAGGTCACCCGTGTCGATCGCGTCGAGGACGACGTCGAGGTCCTCGCCGGCCCGTCCCGAAGCGATCGTGGCGGCCAGCCGCACCTGCGGCTCCGCGTGTCCGTGGAGGTCGCGCAGCCAACCGTTCGCGGCTCCCGCCTCACCGCCGACCGGCTCGCCGCGGGTCAACTCGCCGCCGGTCAGTTCGCCGACGGCGAGCACCAGCCCGAGCCGCACGGCCAGATCGGGCTCGTGCGAGAACCGGTCCATGAGCGGGGGGACCACCTCGCCCGCCTGCGGCCTCGCCGCACCCAGCGCGTACGGGACCCGGCGGCGGACCTCCACGTCGGCGTCGCCGGCCAACGTCAACAGGCGGGGTACGGCCGCCGCCCACGCCTGTGGCCAGGCCGGATCGACGTTCCGGCCGGCGAGTTGCTCGGCCTCACGCGCCAGCGAGGCGACGATGCCGACGATCCGGGCCCGCCGCGCGTTCCCCGATGCCGTGGCCAGGTCGACCAGGAACGGGAGTGCGGCGGGAGCGGCCGAGCAGATCCAGCCGCCCTGATGGAGCAGCAGGTTGCCGAGTTCGTACGGCGCGTCCTCCTGCGCCGGACCAGCCAGCGTGCGGAGCAGACCGGGGAGGTCCTCGGCCGAGCCGTAGTTGTGCTCGAGCCGATCCCACCGGATCTCGTCCAAACGCTCCAGCACCGGCGCTCACCTCTCGCGGTCACAAGGGCCAACATCTGGGATCAAGCACCCAAGCTAGACCAAGCGCCGCGATCAGGATCCCCCTGTCGCTCAGGAGTCGATCACCTCGGTGTTCTGACATGCCACGAGAAGCCATCGGCCTTCTTCCTTGGCCATGACGAACAGCGGGCTTCCCTCGCTCAGCCCCTCGATCGGCCTGCGGTCGAGCGTCACCACCCTCTGCCGCACCTTGACGGCCGCGACATCCGGCCGGATGAACAGCACGTGCACCATCTCGTAGGTGGCCGTCTGAACTTAAGTTCAAGTCAAGCGGTGAAGACCCCGACGACGTCGCCGCGGGAGATGACGAGCGCCCGCACCACGCGGGTGCGGGCGCCGTCCGGTGATCAGCTCGCCGAGTCGGCCGGCTTGTGCCCGTGCGCGGTGCGCGCGGCGCTCTTCGCGGCGGCCGGGGCGCGGTCACCGATCGCCCTGGTGTCGAAGGCGTACGTCGCGGCCAGGGTCGCGATGGCGTCGGAGTTCACGTCCAGCGCCTTGTCGCTGATGTTGGCGATCGTGTCGCAGACGCTGTGGTAGCACGGGTCCAGCGGGATGCCGGCCGTGCCGCCGAAGATCTGGGCCTCCTCCTCGGTCTTGAGGACCTCGGCCCCGGTGAACAGGCCGCCGGCCGGGATCCCCGCCGCGATGAACGGCCCGTAGTCCGAGCGTCCGGTGAACGCCGTCGCCGTGAACGGCAGCTTGCGGCCGGCGAAGAACTTCTCGAAGTCCTCCTCGATCACGTCGGATCCGGGAGGACCGGCGGTGCCGAACGCGTCGCCGTCGCCGTCGTAGATCCCGAACGTGTAGTTGGGCGAGGCGATCATGTCGAAGTTGAGGTAGAGGGCGATCTTGGCCCGCTCCGCCTCCGTCAGCGAGGCGACGTAGTGGTCGGAGCCGAGCAGGCCGAACTCCTCGGCGCCCCAGAAGGCGAAGCGCATCTTGTTCTTCGGCTTGGTCTTGGCGAACTGCAACGCCACCTCGAGGGTGCCGGCGCTGCCCGAGCCGTTGTCGTTGATGCCGGGCCCCTCCTGGACGCCGTCCAGGTGCGCGCCGAGCATGACGACGTTGTTCGGGTCGCCCTTCCTGCTCTGGGCGATCACGTTGTAGGTGGTCCGGGTCTCCACGATCGGGTCCCAGTTCATCGTGACCGCGGTGCCCGCGGCGGCCAGCTCCTGTCCGACCTCGAAGCTGGTGAAGAACGACGGGATCGTCACCCCGGGGCCGCCGAGCACCGGGTTGAGGTCGACCTCCGTGCGGCCCGGCTGCCCCTCGTTGAACACGATCGCCGCCGAAGCCCCCGCCGCCATGGCGTTGTCCACCTTCACGCGGAAGTTGCAGGTGCCGCGCTGCATCAGCGCGACGCTCCCGGCGACGAACCCGGCGAAGTCGCTCGCCTCACACCCCGAACTCGAGGAGTTGGCCGCGGGACCAGGCGGCAGCACCAGGTCCACACCCTGGACTGTGCCACTGGCGGCCCCCGAAGGCGACTCGCCCATCGCGACGTAGTCGCCGAAGAACCCGTACGCGTACGTCTTCTGCGCCGGGCTGGTCCGCTTCAGCACGGGTGGCGTCTTGTAGCCGTCGAAGGTGAACTCGAACGGCTGGATCGTCACGTCGTATCCGGCGGAACGCAGCTTGTGGGCCACGTAGTCGCGGGAGGCGTCGAATCCGGGGGTGCCGGACACGCGGGTGCCGCCGTTGCGGTCGGCGATGGCCTGAAATGCCTGGAGGTGCTTCTTGACGTTCTTGCCGGAGACAGCCTTGACGAGCTTGCGAACGGAGTTGTTGTTGGAGTGGGCACTGGCCGTGCCCGACAACGCGAGCGGTGACAGGGCCACGGCGACGGCGGTGATCGCGCCGATCGTGCCCTTACTCAGGCGGGAACGCATACTTGCTCCTCGGGACGTTGCAGGTGAACCGCGGAAAAACGCACACGTAGCCCGCAACGTATTCACTAATACGGCGGACTGGAAGATTGCGGCATATATCTGTTGGATCACAGACCTCGAACATGCTGCACCTCAGACTCGTCAGGAATTTCGGATGCCCGTATCGGTCCGAATTTCCGGACTCGCAGGTGTGAATATGGAGTGGCGATCGCCCGAGAAGTGAGTATCGATTTGCTTTCGCCGATTCGATTCAGCTGAACGGGTCCTACTCCTCCTCCGCGAACACGACCTCGCGTCGCTTGCGGATCGCCGGGAGCACGGTGACGACGAGCGCCGCCACGGTCAGGGCCAGGAGCACCGCGGAGATCGGCCGGGTCAGGAAGACCGACGCGTCGCCGCGCGAGATGATGAGCGCCCGCCGCAGGTTCTCCTCGAGCAACGGCCCGAGGACGAAGCCGAGCAGCAGCGGCGCCGGCTCGCAGCCGCACTTGATCAGGACGTAGCCCAGGATCCCGAAGAACGCGATCGCGTAGACGTCGTACGCGTTGAACCCCAGGGAGTACGTGCCGATCGCGGCGAACAAAATGATCATCGGGAACAGCACCTGGTACGGGATGCGCAGCATGCGTACCCACATGCCGATCAGCGGCAGGTTCAGCAGCACGAGCAGCACGTTGCCGATCCACATCGACGCGATCAGGCCCCAGAACAGCGCCGGCTCGTCGGTGATGACGTTCGGGCCGGGGGTTATGCCGTGGACGATGAACGCGCCGACCATCAGCGCCATCACCGGGTGGGCGGGCAGGCCCAGAGTGAGCAGCGGGATGAACGACGTCTGTGCGGCGGCGTTGTTCGCGGACTCCGGGCCCGCGACGCCCTCGATCGCGCCGCGCCCGAACTCCTCCCGCCGCTTCGAGACGCGCTTCTCGACGGCGTACGAGGCGAACGAGGCGAGCACGTGGCCGCCGCCGGGTAACACGCCGAGCGCCGCGCCGAGTCCGGTGCCCCGCAGGATCGGCCAGACGATCCTGCGCCGGTCCTCGCGGGTCGGCCAGAGGTTCTTCACCTTGCTGACGATCGCCGTGCGGGTCTGCTCGTTCTCCAGGTTGCGCAGGATCTCGGCCACTCCGAACATCCCGACGGCGACCGACACGAAGTCGATGCCGCCGTACAGTTCGCGCTGGTCGAACACGAACCGGGGCGTGCCGGTGTAGATGTCCTGGCCGATCGTGCCGAGCAGGACGCCGAGCGCGATCATCGCCAGCGCCTTGAGCGCCGTGCCGCGCGCCAGGGCGATCGACACGATCAGGCCGAGCAGCACCAGCGAGAAGTATTCGGCCGGGCCGAACTTCAGCGCGACGCGGGCCAGCGGCGGGGCCGCGACGGCCAGCGCGACGGTGGCCACCGTGCCCGCGACGAAGGACCCGACCGCGGCGGCGGCCAGCGCCGCGCCCGCCCGGCCCTGCCGGGCCATCTCGTGCCCGTCCAGCGCGGTGACGGCCGCGGACGACTCACCGGGCAGGTTGATCAGGATGGCGGTCGTCGAGCCGCCGTACTGCGCGCCGTAATAGATGCCGGCCAGCATGATCAGCGCCGTCACCGGCTCGAAGTTGAACGTGATCGGCAGCAGCATCGCCACCGTCGCCGTCGGGCCGATGCCGGGCAGCACGCCGACCGCCGTCCCGAGCAGCACTCCCACGAAGCAGTAGACGACGTTCTGGACGAGGAGGGCGGTCGAGAAGCCCAGCGCGAGGTTGTCGAGAAGTTCCATGCCTCAATCCGGATGCCGCGTCACAACCCCAGCCATGGGCCCCATAACGGGATCCGCAGCTGAAGTCCGACGACGAAGATGAGCGTGGCGGCCGCGGTCAGCCCGGCGGCCACCGCCACGGCGGCGAGCGGCCGTACGCGCGAGCTGGCCAGCGTCGTGAGCAGGGCGGTCACCGCCGACGTCGGCACGAATCCGAGGCCCCGGACGGTGAAGCCGAAGAACAGGACCGCGAGCACGATGACGGCGACCGCCCGCCAGGGGATCGGCCCGAAGGAGATCACCTCGCCGGCGACGAGCCCCTTGACGACGATCGCCAGGCCCAGCGCGACCACGGCCGCGCCGACCAGCAGCGGGAAGGCGCCGGGGCCCATCCGCAGCGGGGTGCCGAGCTCGTAGCCGAGCGACCCCACCACGAACGCGCCACCGATCAGGACGAACACTCCCCCGGCGAGGACGTCAGGGAAGGATCGGCGGCTTTCCACTCAGGAGGCCTTGACGCCGGCGTCGGCGATGACCTTCGCCCAGGTCCCCAGCTGCTCTTCGAGCTTGGCCCGGTGCGCCTGCGGAGTCGCGTCCTCGGCCGGCACCGGCGCGGTGCCGAGCTTGGCCATCTGGTCGATGACCCCCTGGTCGGCCAGTGCCGTCTTCAGCGCGTCCGACAGCTTCTGGACGACGTCCTGCGGCGTGCCCTTCGGGACGTAGAGGCCGTGCCACACGCTGACCTCGAGTTGCGGCAGTCCCGCCTCGGCCGTGGTCGGCAGGTCGGGCAGGCTCTTGACCCGTTCCGGCGTGGTGACCGCGTACGCCTTCACCTCGCCCGCGGAGATCTGGCCGCTGGTGTTGGTCGTCTGATCGCACATGAAGTCGACCTGGCCGCCGACGAGGTCGGTCAGCGCGGGGCCGGTGCCCTCGTACGGGACCTCCTGGAGCTTGACACCCGCGGCGGTCTGGAACAGCAGGCCGCACAGGTGGGAGGCGGCGCCGATGCCGGCGTTGGCCAGCGTGACCTTGTCGGCGTTCGCCTTCACGTACGTCACGAGGTCCTGGAGCGTGGCGGGCGCGAAGTCCTTGCGGGCGACGACGGTCATCGGCACCTCGGTGACGAGCCCGACCATCTCGAAGTCCTCGAGCGGCTTGTAGCCCAGGTCCTGGTACAGCGCGGGCGCCGTCGACATGCCGATGTGGTGCATGAGCACGGTGTAGCCGTCGGGCTGGGCCCGTGCGACCTCGCCGGCGCCGACGGTGCCGCCCGCGCCCTCGACGTTCTGGACGACGATCTTGCCGCCGAGCTTGGCGGCCATCGGCTCGGCGATCATGCGGGTGACGGTGTCCGTCGGGCCGCCCGCGCTGAACGGCACCACGATCGTGATGTTCTGGTCGGGGTAGCCCGCCGCCGCCTCGGCTCCGCCGGTGGCGCCCGCGCCGGTCGTGCCCCCGTTGCCGGAACAGGCGGCGACGAGCGAAACCACGCCGATCGCGGCGATCATCCGCGCGGCCCGGTACCTGCTGGTCCTTCTCATATCGCGGCCTCCTCGTCAGCGCGTGCGCGTACGTCGGTACATGCGCGGCCTCAGTCTTGACCGGGAGGAACGCGGATGGTGTCAGAGGAATCCCAAGGAATGCGCCGGATGTCAGAGAAATCCCAATAACTATGGGTCTAACAAGAGTGTCGATCCGGGCTTACAATCCGCCGGTATGCGGATCACCATCATCGAGGATGACGACCGCGTGGCACGGGCACTGGCGACCGTCCTGGCCCAGGCGGGCTTCGAGGTCCACCGCATCGCCACCGCAGCGGAGGCCGTGCGCGCCGACCCGTCCGATGTGGTCCTCGTCGACCTGGGCCTGCCCGACGGCGACGGGCTCGACGTGATCCGCAAGCTGCGTGACCGCCCGGAGACCGCCGTCATCGCCGTGACGGCACGATCGGAGGAGCACGAGCGGGTCCGCGGCCTGCGCGCCGGCGCCGACGACTACATCGTGAAGCCGTTCGGCATCCCGGAACTGCTGGCCAGGATCGACGCCGTCCTGCGGCGCACCCGGGTGGCCCGTGCCCTGACCCACCCGGACGAGCCGCTCGTCCTCGGCCCGATGCGGATCTGCGTCGGCACCCGCGAGGTCACCGTCGACGGCACACCCGTGACGCTGACCCGCAAGGAGTTCGAGCTGCTCCTGCTGCTGGCCCGGCGGGCGCCGAACGTGGTGAGCCGCGACGTCATCCTCGACCAGATCTGGGGCGCGACCTGGGAGTCCTCGAGCCGCACCCTGGACACCCACATCGCGGCCCTGCGGCACAAACTCGGGCCGCCCGTGCTCATCCGCACGATCCACGGGGTCGGCTATCGGCTCCTGGCCGACCAGCCGGGGCTGGCCGGCTGACCCGCCGTGCACCGTCGCCTGCTCGCCGTCCTCGTGCCCCTCGCGGTGCTGCTCGTCGCGGCCCTCGGCGTGCCGCTCAGCGTCACCGTGGCCGAACGGGAGATGCAGGAGACCTACGTCGACCGGCTGGGCGACGTCGGCCGGTTCGCGTCGCTGGCTGAGACCGCGCTGTCGGCGGGGCGGACCGAGGCGCTCCAGCAGGAGCTTGCGCGCTACCACGAGCTGTACGGCATCCCGGTGGCCGTGATCGACACGTCGGGCACGGTGTTGCTCGGACCCGCCGGCGCGTACCAGAAGGCCGCGCGGAGCGAACCGGCGTTGCCCAGGATCGTGACCGCCGCGCTGGCCGGGGCGAGGTCGGAGCCGTCCGGCGAGTGGGCGCCGTGGGACGACTCCGCACTCGTGGTCGCGGAGCCGGTGGGCCGGGACAGCGAGGTCGTCGGCGCCGTCGTGACGATTTCCGACCTGTCGAAGACACGCGATCGCATCCTCGTGCGCTGGGCCCGGCTCGCCGGGCTCGGGCTGCTGCCGTTGGTCGCGCTGGTCGCCGTCGCATGGCCCGTGTCGGCGTGGGTGCTGCGGCCCGTTCGGGAGCTGGACGCGGCGAGCTCGCGCATCTCACAGGGCGACCTCACCATCCGGGCGGACGCCGAAGCCGGTCCGGTCGAGCTGCGGCGGCTCGCGGCGTCGTTCAACACCATGATGGACGCGGTGGAGAACGCCGTGCAGCGGCAGCGGGCCTTCGTGTCCGACGCGTCGCACCAGTTGCGCAATCCGCTGACCAGTCTCCGGCTCGCCGTTGAGAGCCTGGAACCGCACCTGCGCGCGGGCGGCGACGGGCGGCAGGTGTTCGACGTCGCCGTCGACGAGCTGAAGGCGATGCAGCGGATGCTGAACTCGTTGCAGGCCAGCGCGCGCATGGAGAGCATGCGGACGGCGTCGCCGGTGGATCTCGACGCGGTGCTGGCGACCCGGGTGGACAGGTGGCGGGCGTTGACGGCGACGGCGGGACAGACGCTGGCGGTCGACGTGCCGCCGGGGCTGCGGTTGCTGGAGCCGCCGGGCGGGCTCGGCAGCGTCCTGGACGAGCTGGTCAGCAACGCGTTGCGGCTGTCGGACGCGCAGGTGGTGAAGGTCTCCGCCCGCGTCCGCCCGGGCCGTCCGGGTGACGGACGCGGCAAGGCGTTCACGGCCGCCGACGCTGACGTCGACGTGGTGACGATCGCCGTCCGTGACGACGGTCAGGGGATCGACGCGTCCGAGCGGGCCCAGGCGCTGCGGCGGTTCTGGCGGTCGCCGCGGCACCAGAACGTGCCCGGGACCGGCCTGGGCCTCGCGATCTGCGCCGACCTGGTCGGGGCCGCCGGAGGCGAGCTGCGACTGGAGGACGGCCTGCCGCGACCTGACGGCTCCGGGCACGGATTCGCCGCCGTGGTCGCGTTGCCGGCCGTTCCGCGGGAGACGCCGTCCGACGCCACGGGTCCGTCGCCCGTCTGAGGGCACTTGGTCGCCGGCTCGTCGCCTGCTCGTCGCCGTTCCGGGTCAGCGCTTGCGGTCGCGGAACCAGACCGCCGCGCCCGGATGAAGCGGGATCGACGAGGTGGATATCCCAGTGCGCACATTGATCTGCCACGCCTCGGGAACGGCCTCGGCGTCGTCGCGCCCGCGGGAGGTGATCGTGCCGGTGTGCGTGAAGATCGTGTCGGTGATGGCGTAGACCAGGTCGTCGGGCAGGTCGTTGCGCGCGAGGAGCACGTTCGGCACGGCGACGGTGCGGGTGGCGGGAACGCCGGCGTAGGCGGTCGCGGGGATCATGGCCGGGGTGTAGGGGCCGGGGAACGCCGAGAAGAGCGCGTCGGCCTGCGCGTCCAACGGGATCAGCCGGATAGGGTGCCGCTTCGCCAGCTCCGTGATGGCGGGTGTCGGGACGCCGGTCAGCGAGAACATCGCGTCGATCTCGCCGTCGCGCAGCGCCGCCGCCGACGCCGCCTGGCTGAGGTACCGGCCGTCGGCGTCGACCCGGCCGAGTTCCAGGACCCGCAGCGACGTGAACTCCGTGCCGGAGTCGCGGGCGCCGAGCGATATGCGGCTGCCCGCGAGATCCCGGAACTCCTCGATCGCGGAACCGGCCATGACGACGAGATGCAGGTGGCTGTCGTAGAGCCGGCATATCGCCGACAACCCCTCGGGCGCGCTGCCGTCACTTGTGATCAGGGCGTCCAGGCTCGTCAGCCCGAGGTGCACCTCGCCGGCCCGGAGCATCCGGATGTTGTCCGTCGACGCCCCGCTCGGCACGGTGACCACCGTGGCGCCCGGCACCTTCTCGGAGATGTGCTCGGCCAGCGCACCGCCGATGCGGCGATACACCGCCCCCGCCGGTCCGGTGGCCAGTCGCAGCCGGACCTCGTCGGACTTGGGCTGCTGCGAGCAACCGACGAGCAGCCCGCCGGCGGCCAGGAGCACCGCCCTCCGGCTGAGCCGTGACTCCGGATTCAGCGCCATGCCGAGATGATACGGACGGCGGCCCGGCTCAAGCCGCCCGTGTGGAGACTGGAGCGCTCCGGGTTCGCAGGGCTCCGCTGTTCACCGGCATTCGCGGAGGGCGGCGAGGTGGTCCGCGACCGGGCCCAGGGAGAGCAGGCCGCTGCCCGCTCCCGCAAGTTCCCCGGCCGCGGGAGCGAGGGCGTCGCGGGCGCGCAGAATCGCCTCCCGGTCGCCGACGATGACAGCGGCCCTCGCCACCAGGCACCACATCGCCTCCGTCAGCAGGTCGCGCGGCGGGGCCGGGACCTCGCGCAGCGCCGCAGCCGCCTCCCTGTGGTGGCCGCCCGCCGCCAGGAGGAAGGGACGGACCCACGGTTCGTACGGCCCCCAGTCCGTCCCGTCCGTCTCGGGTGGGGCCCGATGGGGACGCCGGCGGCCATCAGGGCACAGGGGCAGGCCGCGTCGCGCCCGCATGCACAGCAGGGCCAGAGGCAGCAGCCCCCGCTCCAGGCCAGGCATGCCGGCGCCGTCAAGGCGGGCGGCGGCCTCACGATAGGCGGTCTCCGCCTCGTCCGCCGTCGCCTTGCCGGTCGTGTCCAGCCGTAGTGCCCGGTACCAGCCGGTGAACACGCCGACGAGTGGCCGCTCATGCCGCTGCGCCAGCCGTTCCACGGCGGCCGCGTGCCGATCGGCGCCGGCGAAGTCCCCGAGGGCGCAGCGTGCCTGCAGGCGGACGAGGTGGCCGAGGATCTCGTAGGTGGACAGGCCGTGCCGGGCCGACAGCGCCACGACCTCGGCGCCTATCTCGTCGCGGCGACCGGCCAGGCCCGTGCGGTGGAAACTCTGCATGAACACGCCGTTGAGCACGAAGACCAGCAGCGCGGGGTCGTCCAGCCGCCGAGCGATCTCCTCCGCCTGTCGAGCCGCCTCATCGCCACGCGTGGCAGGGCCGTGCGGTTCCGGGACACCGCTCCGTGACTCCAGGGCGATCGTGGCGAGCAGGCGGGCTCGGGTGGCGTCGGGGGCGGTGGGCGGGAGGGCGGCCAGGGCGCGTTCGGCTGCCGCGACGACCTGCGCCGCCTGCGCCGGGTCGTCCGAACGGGTCCAGATCGCCGGCACGTCGTAGGACCCGATCACCCGCGCGGTCAGCTCGGCGTCGCCCAGTTCCTCCGCCGCCGCGACCGCCGCCACGCGGTGCCTGCGCGCCGCCGACAGCCCGGCGCCGCCGGTCAGAGCCAGGTCGCGCATCAGGCTGACCGTCGACTCCAGCCGCGCCCTGGCGCCCGACGGCACGCTGCGGTCGTAGGCGGCCGCCGCCTGCGCCCACACCGACCCCGCCGCGTCCGGCGCCGGGTCCAGATGGGGCGCATGGTGGAGGATGTCGGCCTCAAGGCCGCGCAGGCGCGGCCCCGGGTCCACGCCCAGGTGCTCCACCAGCAGGGTGCGCGCGCGGCGAAGGACCGCAAGGGCGTCGCCCTGGCGGCCGGCGCGGTACAGCGCCAGGGCCAGCAGCCGCCATGCGTCTTCCCGCCACGGATGCTCGGCCACGTGCGCGTCCAGATCGGGTACCGCCTCGGCCGCCGGCCCCATCGCCAGCCGCGCCTCGGCCTGCCGTTCGACTGCGTGTAGCCGCAGCTCGGCCAGCCGTGACCGCTCCGCCACCGCCCACGCCTGATCGGCGAAGTCGGCGTACGCGGGCCCACGCCACCAGCCCAGCGCCTCCTCCAGCCGCTCGATGGCCCCGTCGGCCGGCTGCGTCGCGGCGGCGGCGACCGCCCGCTCGAAGCGCCAAGCGTCCACCGCGTCGGGGCCGGCGTGCAGGACGTACCCCGGCCCTTCTGTGACCAGCAGCCGCGGCGCGGACCGGGGCGGCCGGTCGGGCTCAAGCGCGCGCCGCAGCGCCGCGACGAACGTCCGCACCGCGCCCACCGCGCCCTCCGGCGGGTCGTCCTCCCACAGGTCGGCGACCAGACGGGAAACGGGCACGACCCGCCGGCGGGCGACGATCAGCCGGGCCAGCACCGCCCGATGCCGAGGCCCCTTGACGTCGATCACGCCCCCGGCCTCGTCCCAGGCCGTGACCGGCCCCAGCACCCCGAACTCGACCCGCACCGCAGCAACCGCCTTCCCCGGCAGCCACGGTAGCGCGCTCATCGGATGCTCATTCGCGCCCCGCACGCTGGAAGCCGACCGGATCGGCCATCGCAAAGGAGCGCAAATCATGATCACCGGGTTCGACCACCGGCGCGTCCCCGTCGCAGACGACGTGTCGCTCAACGTCGCCGTCGCGGGCTCAGGCAGCCCGATCGTGCTGCTGCACGGCTTCCCCCAAACCCATCTCATGTGGCGGCACGTCGCCGCCGACCTGGCCGCCGACCACACCGTGATCTGCCCCGACCTGCGCGGGTACGGCGACAGCGACAAGCCCGCCGAGGCCGGAGCCCACACCTACGCCAAGCGGACCATGGCCGCCGACGTGGTGACGCTGGCCCGATGGCTCGGCCACGAGCGGTTCGCGCTGGCCGGGCACGACCGCGGCGCCCTCGTCGCCTTCCGCGCCGGCCTCGACCACCCGGCGGCGATCACCCATCTCGCCTGCCTGGACGTGCTGCCGACCCTGGACATGTGGGACGTGCTGCACGGCGCGGGCGCCGCCGTCGCCTTCCACCTCTACCTGATGGCGCAGCCACCCGGGCTGCCCGAGCGCATGATCGCCGCCGACGCGGACGGCTTCTTCAGCCACTTCCTCGACCTGTGGACCGGCGACCCGCAGGCGATCCCGGACGACGTCCGCGCCGCGTACCTGGAGGCGTGCCGCCAGGCGATCCCCTCGATCGTCGCCGACTACCGCGCCTCAGCCGGCATCGACATCGAGCACGACCGGGCCGACCGGGAGGCGGGCAGAGGGCTGCGGATGCCGGTCACCGTGCTGCAGCAGGACTGGGGCGCCGCACTCGGCTACGACGCGGCGGCGCTGTGGCGCGCCTGGGCGCCCGATCTGCGGCACGAGACCGTCACCTGCGGCCACTTCATGGCAGAGGAGGCCCCGGACGACATCGCCAAGGCCCTGCGCGCCCTGCTCACCCGCTGAGACACGAAATGCCGTCGACAACGCTGTTGCCGGCCACCTATGTTGCAGACCATGGCAGCCAGCCCCAGCATGGGTCAGTGCGACTGCGGTGCGACCGCCGGCCCGCTGGGTGGGTGCGTGGACTACTACCACGCGATCCTGGCTGAAGAGCAGGCCGATCCTCAGATGTACAGGTGGCACACGCCTGTGGTCTGCGCATATCTCCTGCAGCATCCTTCCAGAGCCCATGAGAAATACCTCGACGGTCAGTTCCGCCAGCTACAGCTCTACATGGACAAGGGCATCGACGCACTGCTCCGCGTGGCGGCACATCAGGTGGCACGAAACAAGCACGGGGCACGGTCGAGCTACGACATGGCGCCCTTCGCGGAGTACGCGCCGCTCCCGCAGAGCGGATCCCCGGGACCCTTCCGCGCCACCTTCTGCGGGTTGCCGTTCAGGGACGGCAGCTTCGTGTCCGATGGGCATCTGGCATACGGACGCCGCATCGAAATCATTGCCGAAGCGACCGTGGAATCCTGGAGAACCCTCCAGACCTGACGCTCGTCCAGGTCGTCGACCCAGAGGCGGGCGCAGGTCCTGAGGACGCTCATCGATACCCGATGAAGTTTGATGGGATTTCATACTTTTACGGTAGATATATGAGTTTAAATCCGAAAGAACGCTCTTTCTGATTAGAGGGAAACTCCTGCTGATCATCAACACCATCGGCAAGGGCGGCATGCGCTTCTCTCGTGGCCGTCCAGCGGCGTGAGTGACTCGGGGTGCGCGGCGGCAGCGGAGGGATTTGGCTAGAGATTGGGCAAATGCGTTCTTCCCTCTCATCGATAGCCGACCGCACGCATTTAGCCTGGTATCAGGGGCGCGAGCATGAGGATGCCATGGCGCCGCTGGTCGGTGCGGACTTCTTTGACCTTGGCGACGGCAGTCGTGATGACGGCCCTGTGCGCGATCATCAGCATGCTGATCCTGACGTCCGCCCATGCCGACCGCACGGCCGAGCGCAATCGCCTCAATCAGAATGCGGGCATGCGGGCGGGGACCCTGCAGGCCACCCATCAGCTTCCCCCCGTCGTCGACGATCCGTCGGTGTCCGCCCTTCAGGTCATCGACCCCAGGGGCCGGATCGCCGCGGCGAGCCCCAGCATGATCGGCCGGCCGCGAATGGCGTGGTTCTACCCGCCACCCGGGCAACGCCTGGGCTCGGGGCAGACCATGTGCGACGTGCCCGGCTTCGGGAACGCGTGCATGCTCGTCTCGGTCCAGCGGGCCCCCAGGAAGGACGGCTACTGGATGATCTACACGGCCGCCCCCGCCTACCCATGGCTCGTCAGCGGCCGGCTCCTGGCGAGTCTGCTCGTCGGATCCGGGCTCGTCGTCGCGGTCACGACGCTCGGCGCACGCCGGATCGTCGGCCGGTCGCTCGAGCCGGTCGAGGCCACCCGCGCGCAGCTACGCAAAATCACCTTGACCGACCTCGGGCACCGCGTGCCGGTGCCCGAACCGCGTGACGAGATCCGCGACCTGGCCTGCACCGTGAACACCACCCTGAACCTGCTGGAGACCGCGCTGCACCGAGAACGGCGCCTGACCGCCAACGCCTCACACGAACTGCGCAGCCCCATCACCGCGATGCGCACCCAGATCGAAGAGGCGCTCCTGCATCCCGCGGAGACCGACTGGCCGGCCATGGCCCGATGCGTCCTCAACAGCGTCGACCGCCTGCAGACCATCGTCACCGACCTGCTGCAGCTCACCCGCATCGACGAGGGCGAGGCCGGCGCGATGACACCGGTGGACCTGAGTGACATGGTGAACCGCGAGCTGGCCGGCCATCCCCGCACGGTGCACATCGTCTCCGACCTCCACCCCGCACTGGTCCGGGGCGACCCGTTCAAGCTCGCGCGGTTGTTCACCAACCTCCTCGACAACGCCGAACGCCACGCCGCCTCGGCCGTAACGGTTCGCGTCGGCCGTGACGACGGTCAGGCCGTGCTCGAGGTCCATGACGACGGCCCCGAACTTCCCGCCGATCAGCGTGACGTGGTGTTCCACCGCTTCGGCCGGACGGACACCGCGGGCGCCAAGGACCGTACGGACTCCGGCCTCGGGCTGCCGCTCGCCCGGGAGATCGCCGGTCTCCACGGCGGAACCCTCACTGTCGAGGATTCCGACCGCGGCGCACGTTTCGTCGCACGCCTCCCCCTGCACGACCCGCCGCACCGGCACGCCGGGTGAGCCACGCGCGGAGCCTGGAACCCGGCGACGTGACGAGCACCGCCGCACAGGTCACAGGACGTCGGCGATTCCCGGCTCGAGCCAGCGGACGACGGACTTCGAACCGGGATCGGCGGCCAGCGTGCCGCGCAGGTGTTCCGGTGATTCGGAGAAGTGCGACCAGCCCTCGTAGTGCACGGGAACGGCCACTCGCGGACGCGCCAGGGCCAGCAGCTCGACGGCGTCCCGGCCGTCCATGGAGTAGCGCAGGCGGCCGGTCTGCCGGAAGCGGACGCTGCCGAGGTGGAGGACAAGGACGTCGACGTCCATCTCCCGAGCGATCCGGCGGAGCGGGCGGTTCAAAACGGTGTCACCCGTCATCCACACCGCGACGCCCGGCCGGTCGCCGACGGCGAGGGCGAATCCGACCACGTCTCCGGCGACGGGACGGCTCAAAGGCGGTCCATGCCGGCAGGGCGTGGCGGTGACGGTCAACGGCGGCTTTCCCGGTGCGGTGAGTCTTGTCGTCTCGCCCGCAGTGAGGCCGCGGGTGTCGGGCAGGGCCAGACGCCGTGCCCCAGACTTCGTCGTCACGACCGTGGTCGCGCCGGGGAGCAGTGATCGGCCGAGGTCGTCGAGGTTGTCGGCGTGGTGATCGTGGCTGAGCAGAATCACGTCGACGGGGCCCACGTCCTCGGGCGCCAGGGCGGGGCCGTGCTGCTTGACGGACGAGGTGCCCCACCCGAATCCGTACCGCCGGCCTGCCGGGTCGAAGGTGGGGTCGGTGAGGATGCGCCAGCCGTCCAGCTCCACCAAGACGGTGGGCCCGCCCACGTGGGTGATGGTCGTTGTGGGCGGGCCTCCCTTCGCCATGCGGGTCACTGGTCCCCGTGGGTTCCGCGGGAGGAGGACGTCGCGTGCTCCAGCGCCCAGGCCAGACCGTAGTCGGCCACGGCCTCCCAACCGGGTGCGCCACAGGTCCAGTGGTCACGGCCCTCGAACTCGTGGTACTCCGTGAGCGCGGGCGACTTCTCGTAGTGCCTGGCGTTCGACCTGTTCACCGACGGCGGCATGATGTGGTCCTTCTCGCCGCCGATGAACAGGAGCGGAGCCCGGTCGGCGGAGTAGTCGACCCACGTGTCCTGGTGTCCGGGCTTGAAGTTCGCGAACAGCCCGTACTCCCACACCCAGTTGCCCGGGGCCGCGATGGCGTAGCGGTCCCAGACCTTGCGCGAGTCCTCCTCGGTGAGGGTGTTGGTGAACGCGTAGTGGAACTCCTCGGGAGTGAAGGCGACGGCCCTGTGCCGGTTGGCCGGGTTCTTCAGCGCCGGGAACAGCGACTTCACCTGCGACAGCGGGTTGACCCGGACTCCCTCGGTGGGCGCGGAGTCGATGACCACCCCCGCGGATCCCAGCCCGCGGGCCAGGAGCAGCTGGGTGAGCGTGCCGCCGAACGAGTGACCCATGATGATGGGCGGGGTCGGGACGGCCTCGATGACGGCGGCGAGGTGGTCGACGGTCTCGGGGACGGTCAGTTTGGCGATGAGGTCCGGGTTCTCGCGGAGCGCCTCGACTTCGATCTCGAAGCCCGGATAGCCGGGGGTGAGCACGGTGAAGCCCTTGGCCTCGTAGTACTCGACCCAGCTCTCCCAGCTGCGGGGCGTCATCCAAAGGCCGTGAACGAGCACGACGGTGTCGGGACGGATGCTGTGGTTCATGAGGTCTCCTTCGGCAGGCAGGGGTGCGGTGTCGATTCAGGCGTCGATGAACTCGAGCAGGTCGGCGTGCAGGCGGTCGCGGTCGGTGTCCGGCAGAGCGTGTCCGCTCCCTTCGTACATCTTCAGGACGGCTCCGTCGATTAGTCCTGCCGACCGCTTCCCCCCGACCTCGAACGGCACGATCTGGTCGTCGTCGCCGTGGACGACCAGGGTGGGGACGTCGATCTTCGCCAGGTCCGGCCGGAAGTCGGTGGCCGAGAAGGCCGCGATGCACTCGTACGCGGCCCGGTGCCCGCACGCCATGCTCTGCAGCCAGAATGCGTCCCGGAACCCCCGGTCGACGTCCTGCCTGCGGTTGTGCCCGAAGAACGGGCCGTCGGCCAGATCGCGGTAGAGCTGGGACCGGTTCGCGGCCTCGCCCGCGCGGATGGCGTCGAAGGTCTCGATCGGCAGCCCCTCGGGATTGTCGTCGGTGCGCAGCATCAACGGCGGGACGGCCGACACGAGGACCACCTTGGACACCCGGCTGGTGCCGTGCCGGCCGATGTAGTGGACGACCTCCCCGCCGCCGGTCGAGTGACCGACCAGGGTGAGGTCCCGCAGGTCGAGGTGTTCGATCAGGCAGGCCAGGTCGTCGGCGTAGGTGTCCATCTCGTTGCCGTGCCAGGTCTGCGACGAGCGTCCGTGGCCCCGCCGGTCGTGGGCGATCGCACGGTGCCCGTTCCTCGCGAGGAAGAGTGCGGTCGCCTCCCAGGCGTCGGAGTTGAGCGGCCAGCCGTGGCTGAGCAGAACCGGGGATCCTTCGGTCCCCCAGTCCTTGTAGAAGATCTTGGCTCCGTCGTCGGCGGTGACGTAGGGCACCGTGGCCTCCTTTGGCTCGATGGGTGAATCGAGCGTGCCGCCGGTGCCCCCTCTCGTGGACCACGTGATCCACGTAGTCGCTCAGTGGTCGCTCAGGGGTCACTCAGCCGTCGGCGGCGTCCAGCCTGTCCGCGAGCTGACGCCGTGAGGAGATGCCGAGCTTCTGGAACACTTTGCGCAGGTGGTAGTCGACAGTGTTCGCACTGATGAAAAGGTTGGCCGCTATCTCCGGATTCGTGTGTCCGACCGCCGCCAGCCTGGCGATGGTCGACTCCTGAGCGGTCAGATCGGGTGTCCCGGAGTCGGTGTGGGCCACCGGCTTCGCTCCGACGGCCTCAAGCTCGGCGCGAGTCCGTGGGACGAACATCTGGGCGCCGCTGTGGTCGAAGTGCTGGAGTGCCACCTGTAGCTGCTCGCCCGCTTCACGGCGACGCCTCATCCGCCTCAGCCACTCGCCGTACAGCAGATGGGCACGGGCGAGGTCGATCTGCGCACCTGTTCGCCCAAGCGCCTGGACCGCGGCCACGAAGTGGGATTCCGCAACCGAGTCCTCACTTGTCAGCGCTCGAGCGCGCTCGGCGACCCCTCGGCACCACAGCGAGTCGTTCGCCGCCGCCCGCTCCATGAGCAGGTCGACGTACGGCTCTGCCTCGTGCGCGCGTCCGCTCCGGACCGCCGCTTCGACGAAGTCGGGGTACTGAAGGGGTGTCACCTGGAGAAACGGGTCCTGGATCAGCGGCTTGAGGCAGTCGTAGGCGTCACGGTAACGGCCTTCGGCGAGGTCGCGGAGGCCGACGGCCGCGATCGCGGAAGCGCCGACACCACCGAAGCCGACGGCGTTCGCACCGTCCGCGACGGCGAGGACGACATGGCGCGGCGAACCGGTCCACGCCATCAGGGCGGCGTTGATCACATTCTCCGCGTCGTAGCCCATCGCCCGCCGTACCTCGCGGACCTGTTCGATGGCCTCCTCGGCCCGTCGCACGGTCCCACCGTTCAACTCGGACAGTGACGTGGCCCACATCAACGCGTCGAGGGCCTGCAGCGCCCCGGCCTCCCGCGCCGCCGCGGAGGCCCGGGCGAGCGCGGACCTGCGACCGGCGTCATCCCACAGGAAGGTCCCCAGCGCCGCGATCACCGAACCCATGTGCATCATCTCGCGGTTCGGCAACTTCACGATCGCATCGAACGCCGCCCTGGCATGGGGAACCGCCTCCGCGTAGGGCCGCAGGATGAGCGACCCGAGGCCCGCCAAGATGATCGTGTCCGGTCCGCCGCCCAGCTGCGACGCGGCCTCGATGCGCAGGCCCAGGGCGTCCTGCGAGACACCGCGCATGAGCCGGTCGGCGACCGCACAGGACTCGAAGGCCCTGAGGAGGGCCCGTTGTTCACGTTCGGTGTCGAGTCCGTGGAACTCGTCCGCGGCGCGGGCGAGTTCGGCCGCCGCAGGCAGCAACACGGCCGGATCCGCCGTGAACATGCCGAGCGCACAGCGAACGACGATCATCCGCCCGCGATCGACGCGATCGGCGGAGTCGGCGTCGACCCTCTCGAGCAGCTCGTGGGCTATCTGGGCGGCGCCCACGGCGAGCGCGGCCTCTGCCGCGCCGACCAGGCGCGAGTCCTTGACGCGGCCGGGCGGAGTCAGCTCCGCGGCGCGGGTCAGAATGCTCGCCCGGGAAGCGAAACCGCCACGACGCGCGGCGAGGTCTGCCGCGTGCTCCAGCCGGTCGGCCACGTGCGCGTCCGTTCCCAGCGTGGCCTTCGCGGAATGCCATGCCTCGAGCTCGACCATCCCGTGCTGGTCCGCTGCCCCGGCCAGGGCGCGGTGGGCTCGCCTGCGGTCCGCGCCCGAGGCGGCGTTGTAAACGGCGGATCGCACCAGCGGGTGCCGGAACCGGACCGTT
Source organism: Planotetraspora kaengkrachanensis (assembly GCF_016862895.1). Classification (GTDB taxonomy): domain Bacteria; phylum Actinomycetota; class Actinomycetes; order Streptosporangiales; family Streptosporangiaceae; genus Planotetraspora; species Planotetraspora kaengkrachanensis. The sequence continues at coordinate 259,146 of NZ_BONV01000002.1, forward strand.
TCCCGCAGCTCCACCAGCCCGGCGGCCTCGGCCTGATCCAGCACGTCCTCACCGAGACCCATCGCGCGTGCCGCGGACGTGATGAAGTCGATGTTGCCCGTGGTGTCAGCGGCGGCCAGCAGCACCCACTGCTGGACCTCGTCGTCCGTCTCCCGCACCCGCCGCGCGTAATGCGCCTCGAGACGACGGCCCACCGGGATCGGATCGTTGCCGAGGCCCAGACCGCCGAGCTCCTGCGCGGACAGGCCTTCGGCGAGATCGATGAGCGCGAGCGGATTCCCTCCCGTGGCCCGCGCGATCGCGGCCGCCGAGGCCGGGTCGATCGGAGCGGCGAGCGACCGGCTGAGAAGAGCCGTGGCCGACTCCTGATCGAGCCCGCCGAGAGCCAACTCGGGAACACCGCCCATCCGCGCGGCGACGGTTTCCTCATCCCTGGCGGCGAAGAGCATCGCGACCGGCTCGACGGCGATACGCCGAGCCACGAAGGCCATGACCTCCAGGCTCTCCTGGTCCAGCAGGTGTGCGTCGTCCACCGCACACAGGACGGGAGTCTCGGCGGCGGCCGCGGCGAGCAGTCCGAGCACTCCCAGTCCCACCAGGAAGCGATCGGGTGGCGGGCCGTCGGCGACCCCCGAGGCGACCTCGATCGCCTGCTGCTGGCGGTCGGAGAGCGCGGGTAAGTGCTCACTCAGCGGGATGGTCAGCCGCTGGATGGCCGCGAAGGGAAGCGTCATCTCCGACTCGAAACCGTCGAGGCGGAGCAGTGACAATCCGGCCGCGCCGGCAGCGGACGCCTCGAGCAGCGCGGTCTTCCCGATCCCCGGTTCTCCGGTGATCAGGAGTGATCCGCCGCGGCCGTTGCGCGCGTTGCCGAGCAGGAGGCCCAACCTCCGCCGCTCGTCGTCGCGACCGAATAGTCCCCCGGTTGTGATCATGCCCATGACGCTAAGCCACCCACCCGGACGGCACCAAGCCCGGGAACTACGAACATCACGTGGTCCGGCGCACGGGTCGACCGGCCGACGATGTGCGGGTCCCTCCGACCCGAGGAGTCCCCATGACTTCCCGCAGTTCCCAGTCCGGCGCACCTCCGCGCTCCCGTCCGCGACGCCGGTTGCTCGGGACGATCGCCGGCGCCGCCCTCATGGGCGGGCTCGCCCTCACCGGGGCCACCGCCTCGGCCAACGCGTCCTCCGCCCCCCTCACCGCCGCCGCACAGACGCACCGGACGCCGTCGGTGAAGCCGACGATCGTCCTGGTACACGGCGCCTTCGCCGACTCCAGCGGCTGGAACGCCGTCACCGGCCGGCTGCTCGCCGCCGGCTACAAGGTGGTCGCGTTCTCGAATCCGCTCCGCGGGCCGCAAGCTGACGGTGAGTACCTCCGTCAGTTCCTGACCGCCGTCGACGGCCCCGTCGTGCTCGTCGGGCATTCGTACGGCGGCGCGGTGATCAGCAACGGCGCCACGGGAAACCCGAACGTCAAGGCGCTGGTCTACGTGGCGGCCTACGCGCCGGACCAGGGCGAGAGCGTCGCGGCCGCGAACACGCTGGGCGGCGGCCACACCGACGTGACCGACCACCTCATCGTGCGGCCCTACCCGGGCGCGACCCCCGGAGACGGAGACGCCTCCATCGACCCCGCCTACTTCCACAGCCTGTTCGCACAGGACCTCCCGCGGAGCACGACCGGCGTGATGGCCGCGACGCAGCGGCCCGGCGCTTTGGCGGCGCTCGTCACGCCGTCCGGTCCGCCCGCGTGGAAGTCGGTGCCGAGCTGGTACCTCGTCGCCCGGCAGGACAAGATCATCCCGCCCCAGGCCGAGCGCGCGATGGCGAAACGGGCCGGGGCCACGACCGTCGAGATCGACAGCTCCCACGTCGCGATGATGAGCCACCCCGACGCGGTGACGAAGTTGATCCTGCGGGCCGCCCGCTAGCCGTGCCGTCCGCCGCCGAGGTGACCGCCGTGATCATGCACAGGTTCGGGGACACGCCGTACGGCCAGCATGAACGCACCCCGTGATCATGCAAAGGTTCGGCGAAACACCCTGCGACCTGGGCGAACCACGAGCGTGATCATGCACGAAACGCGCGCGTACACGGTGTCGAAGGTCTCCGGGTCGCCGACGCCTCCGTGATGCCATCTCGTCTCTGCGAACACCAACCCCACCGTCTACGCGATCGCAGAACGCGCGGCGGAGCTCCTCAGGCTCCGCTGACCACCTGCGCCGCCCGCCCGCGTCCCTCTGCCGGTGAGATCCGGACGGGGATGCGGGCGGTCACCGGCGTTCAGCTCGAATGGCCGATGCTGATCACAACGTTTCCCGTTTTCCGGCCTGTTTCCACGTACCGGTGGGCTTCGAGGATCTCGTCCAGTGAGTACCGCCTGTCGATGACCGGCTTGAACCGCCCGGACTCGATCAGTTCCTTGAAATAGCGAGCCGTCGCCTGGTCGTGCTTCGGCAGCGGGAACTTGACCTTCTTGCCGCCGAGCAGCGGAGTGATGAGCGCCAGGATCGGATTCTGCGACCACGGGCCCAGGTCACCCACGACAAAGACTCCGCGTGGTTTCAGCAGCCGCCTGCATCGCCAGAACGTGCTCTTGCCGACCGCGTCGATGACGAAGTCGTATTTCCTCTCGTCCCTCGTGAAGTCTTCTGTCATGTAGTCGACGACCTTGTCGGCGCCCAGGGTCCTGACGAGCTCCACGTCCTTCGTTCCGCAGACCGCGGTGACTCCGGCGCCGATGCTCTTCAGGAGCTGGACCGCAGCCGAGCCGATGGCCCCGGTCGCGCCGTAGACCAGGACGTCGTGGCCGCGCTCGATCTTCGCCGCCCTGATCACCGAGAGGGCGTAGTGCGACCCCTCGGTGCTGGGGGCGGCCTCCTCGAAGGTCAGTCCTTCCGGCATCGTCGCGAGGGTTCCGTCATGCGCAACCGTCATGTATTCGGCGTGGGCCCCGAATCCGGCGTCGTTGTAGCCGAACACCCTGTCGCCGACGGCGAAGGATGTGACGCCGGCGCCCAGCGCGTGGACTTCTCCCGCGAACTCGTTCCCGAGAATCCTCACGTTCGGCCTGATCAGCCCGGTGAAGAATCGCCACAAGAATGGCTTGGCCGCCCTCAGCGCGCAGTCGGTGCGATTGACCGTCGTCGCGTGGACTTTGATGAGAAGTTCGCCGTCCTTGGGCGAAGGCTTCTCCACTTCTGTGACTGTTACCACTTCCGGCGGACCGTACCTGGTGCGGAATGCGGCCTTCATGCCTGCATTCTAACCACGCACGAAGTTTTGATTTCCGGCCATGAACGGGCCCGGCGAAGAAGGCTCTGCCCCTTGAAGCCGGCGATCCCGGCCGGCGCCGAACCGGCGAGAAGCGGTCATGGGCCCCGCCCGAGCCGTCGAACCGGCCCCTCGGGAGCACAGGCGCCCTGGTTCGGACGGCGGCGTCACCACGTGGTGAGGTCACCCTCTACCATCGGTTACATCTGTGAACAGCAAGGCAAGGCACCATATAGATGGCCGTACTACCTCCGCCGTCAGTAAGTAAGCGTTATCGCGGCCGCTCCGGACCTCTCTTCGGTCTTGATCGTGAGAACACCCGCGTCCTGCTCCTCCTGCTGCTGACTTCGGTCACCGGTGCGGTCGACGCCGCCAGCTACCTCGGCCTCGGTCAGGTGTTCACCGCGAACATGACCGGCAACGTCGCGATCATCGGATTCGCCGCCGGTGGAGCCGCTCTGCCGTTGCTGAATTCCGCGATCGCCCTCGGCGCGTTCATCGTCGGCACCATCGCCGCGGGACGGATCGTACGGCGTTGCGACATCACGGCCACCTGGCCGCGACAACTGACGGTCTGCGTAGGCATCACCTTCGCGATGCTGCTGTCGGTGTTCCTCCTCTGGGTGACACAACCGAGGGCGCCGGCGCCGCACGTGATCGCACCTCTCCTGGCGTTCGCGATGGGCGTCCAGGGAGCCGCCACCAAGAAACTGTCCGTCGCCGACCTGCCGACGACGGTCGTCACCAGCACCCTCACCGGCCTCGGAGCGGACTCACGACTCGCGGGCGGAACCAGCGTCCGCTGGCGCCGCCGCGCGGGCGCGGTGGTCGCCCTGCTGGCCGGCGCGCTCGCCGGCGCCGGGCTCTTTCAGCTTCGCGAAGCCTTCGCGCTGGTCCCCGGCCTCGCGGCACTGGCGATCGTGCTCACCGCGTCGCGACTCCTCCCAGATCGGGAACTCAGCCAGGACCTGCGATCAGGAGAAGTCGTCTCCCCGGGCACGGGATCCGCGCCCGGACGGCACGCGTCATAGGGATCGAACCGCGCATCTCCGGCGCCTGGGCCGGATGCCGGGCCCGACGATAACGAGTTGGCAACGTCGGTCCCGCACGACTATCGCCACCCTCACCCGGTGAGGTTGACTCCCGGCTTGGCACTACTAACGCGCGTTACTAGTGGAGGTTGTTAACGCTAACAGAGCTCCGAGGAGCCTCAGCACCAACCGGCCGTGCCGGTCGCCGCCGCTCCCTCACCGCGGGATTCCTGAGCAGCGAATCGCATCAGTCCATCGGTTCACCGGCGAGCGGCGGCTTTCCGACTCATGAGCGACCACGCGATGCCGCCTCGGCATTCGCGTCGGTGGCGCACGCCTCCACAACCGCACACCCCCACAGAAACGGAGTCCCCGTGAGCAGATCGAATGCCGCTCGCCCCTGGCCGATGCGGGTTCTCGGCAAAGGATTACCGGCCGTGGTGGCGGCGATCGGGCTGATCGCCGGCCCCGCCGCACCTTCGTTCGGCCAGTCGGCAGGCCTCGCCCCCACGCACGAAGGGAAGCCCGGCCGGCCGACGTTCGAGGCGGGGTATCTCAACGGCGTTTCCGGCCCTGAGCCGGCGAAGACGGTCAGCCTCGCCGGAACCTGGGATTTCACACCGCTGACGAACACCGTCTGTACCGGCGGCGGCCCGTTCGGCACGACCACCGGCCCCATGACGTGCGTCGACTCGGCCGCGAGCGGGAAACGGACCACGATCCAGGTCCCCGGCGGCGGGTGGCTGAAGCAGGGCTACGCCGATCTGTCCAGAGCCGTCTACAGCCGGACGATCCGGGTGCCAGACGTCGCCGCAGACCAGGTCACCCGGCTGACCTTCGGCGCCGTCAACCACCGGGCGACCGTCAAGGTCGACGGACGCACCGTCGGCACCAACGTGACGTCGTACACCGCGTCCACGTTCGACCTCACCGGCTTCGTCCGACCGGGCGGAACGCACCGCATCGACGTCACGGTCGAGGGTCGAAAGGCGCTCGTCGGCCCCGACGGCCGCTATCTGGTCCCCGAAGGGGCCTCCTGGTCGGACGACGTCGCCCAGGGCATCTTCCGTTCGGCCGACCTCGAGGTGCTCCCGGCCGTCTCCGTCACCGACGCGGTCGTCCGTACCTCGGTGAGCAAGCGTCAGCTGAGCTATGACGTGTCCATCGCCAACCGCACGTCCCGGCCGCAGCGGGTCACCCTGAGCGGTGCGCTCAGTTCGTGGAACCGCGAGCACTGGAACTATCCCTCGATCCCCCGCCGCGACGTGACCGTCCCCGCCGACACGACGATCACGGTGACCGTCGCGCTGCCATGGCGTGCGGGCCCGGATTCGTTCTGGTGGCCCAACGTGCCCTACCGCGAGGGCTACCGGGCCCAGCTGCATGATCTGCACCTCGCGGTCACCACCGGAGACCGACACGCGAAGCCGTCGACGTACGACGTCCGGTTCGGGTTCCGTGAACTGGCCCAGGCCGGCGACCACTACGAACTCAACGGCGTGCGGGTGAATTTCCGCGGGGACAGCCTGCAGGGCGCGAACTACGACAACATCGACCACCACGGCCGCAGCGACGCGTACGACACGTTCCCCGGGTTCCTGAAGCCGTCACGGGGCAACGGCGGCTGGCCCGAGGCGGTGGACGACTACCAGCGCCTGAACTACAACAGCGTGCGGATCCACCAGATCCCGGCGACGCCGTACATGCTCGACGTCGCCGACGAGATGGGCCTCATGATCCAGGACGAGACCGCGATCCGCGGCTCGAACAACCGCGAGAACTTCGACGCCGGCCGGGACAACATGGTCGATCACCTGGCCGCCCTCGTCCAGCGCGACCGCAACCACGCGTCGGTGCTGCGATGGAGCCAGGCCAACGAGCCCCAGGTGCAGTTCTTCGCCAACCCCGGCGCAGGACCCGCCTTCGACGAAACGCTCTACCAGACCGTCATGCGGTACGACACCACGCGGCCGATCAGCACCGACGGCGAGTCACCCGACCTGCCTCATGACAACTACACCGTCTTCTGCCACTACCACGGCAACTCATTCGGCAAGTACGACGAGAGCATCTGCGACGGACCCACCGGCAAACCGCACGGCCAGGGCGAGTTCATCTGGTCCGCCGACAGCACCCCGCAAGGGCTGACCTGGTTCGGCACCGCCACCATGCGCATGCGCGAGCAGGGCGGATCCGAGGCCCGCCCCTACACCCTGCTGTCCGGTTGGGCCTCGCACATTCCCGGCGTGAAACGGACGGACATGCAACTGGAGGCCGGCTATCCCAACGGTCCCCACCCGATCTACGGCGAAGACAACCTTCCCAACCCCTGGGCGAACCCCACCATCCGCCTCATCCAGAACGCCTTCAATCCCGTCGCGGTGATCGACTCCGCTTTCTGGGATGCCAACAAGCTGTCGAACGAGGCCGGCGCGTGGCCGACCACGCCCGCGGTCATCACGCCCGGCCCCACCACGCGCCGGCTCACGGTGTTCAACGACACCTTCTCCGGTGAACGCCTGACCGTCTCGTGGAGCCTGCGCGCCGGTTCCGCGAGCGGCCGTCCGGTCGCCCAGGGCAGCGCCGACCTGAAGGTCGCGCTCGGCGGCCGGCAGCAGTATCCGATCACCTTCGCCACTCCGGCCACCGGCCGACCCCTCTATCTCGACATCACGGTCAAGAAGCCGGGCGAGGGAACGCTGTTCCACGACGCGAGCACGGTGTTCCAGGTGAAGCCCTCAGCCTAGGATCCGCCGGAACGCAGGTCCGGCCGGGCGCGTGGCCGCGCGTCCGGCCGGGCGTGGCGCCGGGCGGCCGCGACGCTCACGTGGACGAGCGCGGGACTACCTGGAGGAGAGCCGAGGTGAACGCGACGGGCGATTCGCGGCCGGACAGGACCGCCACGATCTCTTCGGCACGGTGGCGGGCCACCTCGGGCAGGTCGAAGCAGACCGTGGTGATCGGCGGAGCCGCCAGCCGTGCGGTGGGGATGTCGTCGACGCCGACGACCGCCAGGTCTCCGGGGGCGGCGAGACCGTGCTCGCGCATGCCCGCGAGCACCGCGATCGCGGTCTCATCGTTGAAGGCGCAAACGCCGGTGACGGATCTCTCGGTCCACCCGGCCACCGCCTGGGCCGCCCGCGCGATCTCCAGGCTGGTGCTCAGCACCACTGGACGCTCGAGCCCGGCGTCGAGGCAGGCCTCGACGACGCCGTCCAGCCGGGCCTCGGCCATCGACCGCAGATCGGGATGCTCCGGCATCGCGTAGCCGAGCCGACGATGCCCGCGGCCGATCAGGTGGTCGGCCTGCAGCCGGCCGATCGGCTGCAACGCGAGGGAGGCGCCGGCACGCGCCGGAAGCACCACGTCGGCGCCCGCCCGATAAAGGGCTTGGACGGTGTCCTCGTCGAACGAGTCGAAGCCGATCACCACGGACGCGTCCACGGCCGCGCACACATCCGGCAGGGGCCGACCGCGTGCGCCCGCGAGGTGGGTGACCATGGTCAGGCCGTGTCCCGCGAGGGCGCCGGCGAGTTCCTCGATGAAACGGCTGATGCCCGCGCCGATCGGCAGATCGGGGACGGCGAGCAACACGATGTCGCTCCGTCCCGCGGCCAGGGAACGCGCGGATGCGCGGGGGCGGTAGTCGAGACGCTCGGCGGCTTCGAGGATGCGACGGCGGGTCTCCTCCGGGATGGAGTATCCGGGCTTGTCGTTGAGCACGAAGCTCACCGTGGTCCGGGAAACGCCCGCGGCCTGGGCGACGTCCGCACTGGTGACGCGCTTGGCTGCCGGTGTCATGGTCTCCTCGTCGCGGTGCTCGGCCTCGCCCCCTCGATCAGCTGACATGGGCGGACTCGACAGTAATGTACCTAGAGGTCACCTCGGCTTCCCTCACCTCTTTCAAGACGATCGAGGCGATCAATCTTGCCGGGCGCCACGGGGGTATGGCCGCCCGCAGGCCCCCGCCCAGCTCAGGGGCTCAGGAGCGCGACATAGGGTTGCTGGTGAGAGGACAAGACCTTCTGCTCCGCACGCGATGGAGGTGAGCCGCATGGAAGTCTTCGAAGCCTCGACCGAACATCGCCCTCCATTCACGATCATCAGGGCACGTGGAGAGCTCGACATCGCCGCTGAACCTGCATTTCACCAACAGGTCGAGGCGATCGTGGCCCAGGAGCCGCAGCGCCTTGTCTTCGACCTCAGCGAGCTCCGCTTCATGGACAGTTCCGGCCTGCGCGTGATCCTCGACGTCTACAGACGCCTCGGGATGGGCGAGCGGGTCGTCGTATGCGGCCTCTCTCCACGCCTCCGGCGGATCTTCGACGTGACCGGGATCACCGGCCGGGTCGGAGGCATCACGGCATACGAATCACTGGACGACGCGCTCAAACACGGCGCCAGAGGATAGCCGGGCCAGGCGCGACAGCTCCTGCGACGCCGGTGGCGTATGCGGCCGGTGGCCTTTACATCGTAGATTCCCTCTTGACGCCGGACCCCGCGGTTAGGCTTCCCACGTGAGCTTGATCGCCCTGCGGCGCGCCCTGACCGAGCCTGCGACCCCCGGGATCGGCCCGCTGCCGGAGGACGTCACCCGCCTGCTCCTCGACCTGGAGGCGCCGCCGCGCCTTGCCGCGCACCTGCGGGCCGTCCACGACACCGCGCGCGGTCTCGTCGACGCGTTCGGCGAAACGCTCCCCCGGTTGCGGTTCGACCGCGAGGAGGTCCTGTTCGGCGCCGCCACTCACGACGTCGGCAAGGTGATCCACACCGGCGAGCTGTCCGGACCGGGCCACGCGCATGAACAGGCCGGATACGAACTGCTCCGCACTCACGGCGTGGACGCCCGCCTCGCGCGCTTCGCCAGGAACCACGCGACGTGGACGGCCGCCGACATCAGTACGGAGGACCTCCTGGTCAGCCTCGCCGACAAGATCTGGAAGGCGAAACGGGTCGGCGACCTCGAAGACCGCGTCGTCGAGCGGATCCGCCGGGACTGCGGGGGAAGTCCCTGGGAGGCGTTCATGGCTCTCGACGACGTCCTGGACGCACTGGCGCGGGATGCCGACGACCGGCTCGCCTTCCAGGCCCGTCATCCGATCACCGTGGTTACCGGCCCCTGAGTGCACCGGACAGGGAGGGCAGGGAAACCAGACGGCCCGCGGGGATCCCCGCGGGCCGTCCTGTGAGTTGTGCGGAGGTCAGCCGTCGTTCTCCGACGACGGGATCGCGGCGCCGGGCACCTGGTCCGGCGCGTAGATCTTGTCATCGCCCGGGTAGGGCTTCTTCCAGTCGTGCGCCTCGTACCACGAGAAGCGGTTCATCTGCTCGGGGGCGGCGGAGTCGGCCCGGGCGCTGGGCCCGGTGAAGGACTGCTGCGACTTCCAGGCCCCCCACTTCTTCGCGATCTCCTGCTTGTCCGCCGGCACCTTCGCCGTCGGCGCGGCCGCGGCGGCCGGGTCCTGCGGGGCCGGGACGTCCGCACCGCAGGACGGCAGCTTCGTGCCCGACAGACCCAGGGTCAGCGAGGTGCGGTTCGGGAGGAAGGTGAACGGCGTGTAGTCGGGCGTGTTGGTGAAGGCCGCAGTCATCGGGGTGGCGGCGGTGTCCTTCTGGTTCATCGGGTGGATCCCGAGGATCTGCTCGATGGTGCGCATCATGCTGATCTGCGTGTAGTAGTGGCTGTCGACCTTGCCGTGCTGGGCCCAGGGGCTGATGATCTGGACCGGGGCACGGTGTCCGTCGACGTGATCGGTGCCGGCCTGGGAGTCGTCCTCGACGACGAAGATCGCCGAGTCCTTCCAGTACTTGCTGTGCGAGATCTCGTCAACGATCTTGCCGACGGCCAGGTCGTTGTCGGCGACCTGTGCGGCCCCGTTCACCGGGCCACCGGTGTGGTCGCTGGAGAGCCAGAACATGTTCAGGTTCGCCGGCCCGTTGGCCTCGAAGTCCTGCTTCCAGATCTGGTACCGGTAGATGTCCGGGACGCTGGTGTCGAACTTCGGGAAGCCGTGCACCGACACGTCGTTGAGCGACGGGATCGGCGAGGACGAGTCCAGGGTGTAGGCGGTGCCCTGCCCGGTCGCGTCCATGTTCTTGGTGTCGCAGTACAGGTTCTGCCAGGTGGCGGCGGCCGGCTTGGTCAGGAACTGGTGGAACTCGCCGAAGTCACGCACGGTGTTGCCCGCCGCCTGCGCGCCGGTCCAGATGAAGCCGGTCCGCTGGTGGCCGAGAGCGTCGTCCTCGGTGTCGTAGCTGCGCAGGTACTCGCCGGCCGAGGACTCGGTGTACTCCGGGTTGTCGGCCTGCATCAGCCAGTTGTGACCCTCGGCGGAGTTGGTGCCGATGTCGTAGGTGTTGTCGTACAGCCCGAACTGCTCGGCCAGCGCGTGCTGGTTCGGCGTGACGTTCTCGCCGTACTGGGCCAGCGTCGGGTCGCCGTTGCCCTGGGGGATGTCACCGAAGACCTGGTCGTAGGTCCGGTTCTCCTTGACCAGCAGGAAGACGTGCTTGATGGTCGACGGGTCGCCGAGTCGCTTCGGGACCGCTTCGGCCTTCTGCTTGTTGCCGTGGGCCAGCTTGAGGTCGTTCTTGCCCCAGCCGTTCTGCTCGAAGACCGTGTCCGTGTACTTGCCGATCTCCTTGTCGGACGGCAGCTTGAACCGCGTCAGGCTCGACGTCGTGTCGTGGGTACCGTGCCCGGCCGCGGTCGTGGGACGGCGGGCGTCGATGCCACGGGTGTTGGAGACGACCACGTCGTCGCCCACGGTGGTGATCTCCGCGGGGAAGTAGTCCGTCGGGAGCAGGCCGACGTAGCTGACCGGCTCCTGCGGCTTGGTGTAGCGGTAGACGGCGACCGCGTTGGCGCGGCCGAGCGTCACCAGCAGGTGACCGTCGTCGGTGAGCGTCACCGCGTCGGGCTCGTAACCCACCGAGGCCTCCGGCCACGGCTGGGTGGCGATGGTCTGGACGACCTTGCCGCGCTTGGTGTCGATGACCGACACGTCGTTGGTGGCGGTGTTGGTGACGAACACCGCCCCGTTCTTGGCGTACACGGCGGTCGGGTGCAGACCGACGTCGATGCTCGCGGGGGCGGCGGCCGGGTTGGACAGGTCGATCACGCTGACCGTGCCGGTGGTGGTGGCACCGGTGTTCGGGTCGGCCGGCACCTGGGTGCCGTACGAGTTGATCGTGGTCTCGCCGGGCTTCGCCGGACGCCCGCCCTCGTTGCTGACGTACAGCTTGTCCCCGACCATGACCATGCCGCGCGGGGCGTTGCCCACTGCCCAGCTCTGCTTGACGGCCCCGGTCACCGCGTCGAGCGCGACCACCCGGTTCTGGCCGTTGACCGCCGCGTACACGGTGGAGCCGTCGGCCGAGAAGACCGCCGCGGCCATCAGCGCGTGCTTGGAGCCGTCCGCCGGGATCTTGAGGTCGACCGGGTTGGTGACGCTGCCGTCCGCGTTCACGTCGAGCCGGGTGTAGCCGTCGGTCCGGCCCAGCCACAGGTGCTTGCCGTCGGGCGAGTACGTGGGGCCTTCCTGGCCGACGTCGGTGCCGCTGAGGCGCGGGGTCGACGACGCGGAGTTGCTGACGACCTGCTGCACTTGCCAGGTCTTCAGGTCGACGATCGCGAGCGCCGCCCCACCGTCGGTGACCGCGGCCGCGAGGTGGGTACCGTCCGGACTGACCGAGGACGACATGATCTTGCCGTTGTTGATGACGAGGCGGTCACCGATCGGCTTGATGTACTGGTCGCCGGACACGACCAGGCCCTTGTCGGTGGTCTGGCCGACCTGGTCGGTGCCGAACATCCCGGTGTTGGCGTAGGCGATGCCCCCGCCGGCGACGACGAGAGCGGCGGTGGCGGCTGCCAGGAGGTTGATCCGGCGGCCGGTGGGTCGAAGTCCGAAACGGTCCTTCGTGACGCGCTGACGCGTGACGTGCATGAAACTATTCCTTCGTGGTGCTTGTGAGCAGGTCGACGTTCCCGTCGAACTGCCACAGGGGGTTGGGCGCGTCCCCGTTGGGGGTGCGCACCTGGAAGTAGCCGTTCACCTCCTTGGGTCCGTCTCCGTCGGCGACGTACCGCCCGTCCGCGGTGACGTCGAGCTGGTAGATGGCGTTGCCCACGGCGGTGGCGCCGGGGAGGCGCCAGGTCACGACGCACCGCCAGTCGTTGCCCGGCCCCTCGTCGGAGACCTGGGAGTCGCCCTTGTCGCAGGTCGCGGCGGCCTGCAGCTGGGCCTCGGTGACGTCGGGGCGGTGGAGCTCCTGCGTCTGCAGCCGGTAGAGGTGGCCGTACACCGTGGCGAGCGAGTCCTGCAGCTTCCCCTTCTCGATCCCCGAGCCCGTCGCCGGGGTCGCGACCGCGATCACGCCGATGGCGACGGCGACCAGTGCGGCCAGCGGCAGCGCTCCCGTCACGAGTACGCGCCGGCCCGACCCCTCGTACGTCAGGTCGGTGAAGTCGCGGCGCAGGAACAGGCGGTAGGCCAGCGCGGTGGCGACTACCGCCCACACGAGGCTCACCACGAGGCCGATGAGGAGCGGGCCGGTCTGCGCCGGGCTGGTGAAGAGCCCGCGCCAGGCGAGGAAGGCATGGCTCGGCAGGGCCAACTGCACGGCCACCGGCAGCGGGAGCAACTGCACGAGCTGCAGTGCGAGGGCGAGGAGTACGGGAATCAGCAGTCCCATCGGGGAGCGGCCCAGGGCCACCGAGCCGAGGAGGCCGACCGCGGCGAACGCCAGCGTCGGCGCCAGCGCGCAGGCCCAGGCGAGCAGGACCTTGCCGACCGCGTCGGCGGGGGCGAGGAGGTGGCCGTCCAAGCCGACGAGCGGCCGGTTGCCGACCGCGGCCAGGCCGCCCGCGATGCCCGACGCGGTCAGGCCGACGACGAGCAGCAGGATCACGGTGAGGCTGGCCAGGGTCTTCGCCATGAAGATCCGCTGCGGAGAGCGGACCGCCACGAGAAGGTGGCGCCACGTGCCCAGCCGGTCCTCGACGGCGAAGACGTCGCCGGCGACCAGCGCCGTCAGCAGCGGGAGCGCCCAGGTGCACGAGAAGTCCAGCACGACCAGCGACCCCGCCCAGCCGGTCGCGTTCATCAGACGGCCGAAGACCGTGTCGGCGGGCAGCGAACTCTGCAGGCTCACCGCGGCCACGAAGCCCGCCGGGCCGATCCAGCAGGCGAGCAGCAGCAGGCGGATCCGCCACTGGGATAGCAGTTTGACCAGCTCGAACCGGTAGCCGTGCAGCACGGGCGCCGGCCGGGCGGCCGCCCGGGGCTGGGTGACGGTGGCGGTCATCACAGGTTCTCCTGATCGGTCTTCGCAGGCACGGTGCCGGTTCCGGTCAGGGCCAGGAACGCGGCCTCGAGCGGTGTCACCACAGGCCCGAGTTCTCGGAGCGCCACGCCGGCGTGCACGAGTCGCACGACCAGTTCGTCGACAGCCGGCACCGGCCCGCGTACGACGACGTCGGCGTCCAGTCGCTGACCGTGCTCGGAGCCGGAGACGACGCGGAGCCCGGGTGTCTCCGACGCCAGCCGGCGGGCAGCCTCCGGGTCAGAGGTGACCAGGCGGTAGTCGAGTTCTCCGCTCTCGGCGGCGAGCTTGCTCAGCGGCCCGGAGAAGACGACCCGTCCGGTGGCGAGGAGGGTGACCTCGGAGCACAGCGCGGCCAGGTCGTCCATCCGGTGGCTGGACAGGACCACCGCGGTCCCCTCCGCGGCGAGGCGGGTGAGGACGCGGTGCACGTGGTGCTTACCGGCGGGGTCCAGACCGTTGGCGGGCTCGTCGAGGACGAGCAGGCGTGGTGCGGTGAGCAGCGCGGCGGCCAGCCCGAGCCGCTGGCGCATCCCCAGCGAGAAGCCTCGGACACGGTCGTCGGCGACGTCGGTGAGCCCGACCTGCTCGAGGGCCTCGTCGACGCCGGCGGTGGAATCGGCGTCGTACCGGCGCAGCGAGGCCAGGGCCGAGAGGTTCTGCCGCGCGGAGAGCGAAGGATAGAGCCCGGGTCCGTCCACGAAACCCGCGACGCCCTCGGGGACGGCCAGCGTCCGCCCGACCGGCGTACCCAGGATCTCGAGGCTGCCGCCGTCCGCGACCGCCAGTCCCAGCAGCAGACCGAGGAGCGTCGTCTTGCCGGCGCCGTTCGGGCCGACCAGGCCGTGGATCTGCCCACTCGCCACGTCGAGGTCGACGCCGTCGAGTGCGACCACATCACCGAACGCCTTCGTGATCCCGCGAGCCCGGGCTGCGGGGGTCCTGTCCATGTCGGTCTCCCTTAGCTTGATCGTCAGCTAGGGAACCTAAGGATCTCGGTTGGCCTCAGTAAGACACGTGGTCAAACATTGGGAAAATGAAATTTAACCCGCTATATGCCATTTAACCTGGCGATAACCAACTCACCCATTTGATATGCCGTTTAACCGGACGCTAACCAATTCGACCCGGCCATCGCGCGGGCCGGACGGCCGACCCCTCATCAGGCCCGACATGGCTTCCGAGTAGATTTGCCCCCGCTTACGGCGGGTCGAATACCGCACCGCCACGCAGCTTCGCGGAGGCGCTGCGCCGTCAATCGAACTGGCGCGAGACTGACGCCTGCGGGATCACTGGACCCGGCGGAAGTTCCCGAACGCACCGATCCTGAGTGCCGGACACACTGATCCCGCGTCCGGCACGATGATCACATGACAGAGGAGAACGGCAGGCGGTGGAACCACAACATCCACTACCACCCCCGCATCCTGCGCGCGATCCCTGACGGCGCACAGCATGCCCTCGACGTCGGCTGCGGCGAGGGCATGCTCGCCCGCGAAATCCGGCGGAGCGTGCCGCGCGTGACCGGAATCGACCTCCACGCGCCCAGCATCGACCAGGCCCGCGAGCACCCGGATGACGTGGGCTACGTCCTCGGCGACTTCCTCACCCACCCCTTCGAGCCCGCCTCGTTCGACGTCATCGCATCCGTGGCCACCCTGCACCACATGGACGCCGTCACGGGGCTGACCCGCATGCGCGACCTGCTGCGTCCCGGCGGCGTCCTGGCCGTCGTCGGCCTCGCCCGCAGCACCATGCCCGCCGACCTGCCGCGCGATCTCGCCGCCGTCGCCGTCAGCACCTTCCACCGGGCCACGAAGGGCAAATGGGAGCATCCATCCCCCATGGTGTGGCCGCCACCGGCGACGTACCGGCAGATGCGGGCGCTGGCCGCCGAGGTCCTGCCCGGCTCCCGCTATCGCCGTCACCTCCTGTTGCGCTACAGCATCGTCTGGCGCAAGCCTCAGAACTGAGCGTCCCGGCGCGGCGGCTCGAGCCGGCGCCGGCCTTCTCCATGAGGCCGTGCCCGCACGCTTCCACGATCAGGACGTGGGCTTGCCTGCCTCACCCGCTGCGGTGCCGACTTCGTTGCCGGCGAATATGGCGATCAGCGCCCGTACGTCGTGGTCCGCTTCGGCAGGATGGCGGAACGGCCGGCCGGGATCGATGGAGTAGGCGTTGCGGCGGCCCACCCGCGACCGGGTGAGGTATCCGGCTTCCTCCAGGTCGGCGATGATGAGCTGGGCGGCGCGTTCGGTGATGCCGATCTCGTCGGCGATGTCGCGGATCCGGATGTCGGACAGGCGCGCGATGGAGATCAGCACACGCGCATGGTTGGTCAGGAAGGTCCATGGCTTGCGATCTTCGGTTTCTCCTGGGGCCTTCACCGACCACCTCGCTGTTCGGGCGACTTCCTTGGTGGGGCTAGTCTACGAACGTCATTGGCGAATAAGATTTCGCGTAACCGCATACGTACGTTACTCGTCCCGAGGATATTCCATGACGCGACGAGCCTGCCGTTCGAAGGAGGGCGATCAGGAATGCCCGCGCAGGACGGGAAGCCCTACGACGTGCTGGTGGTCGAAGACGACCCTGGAGATCAGTTACTGATCGAGGAGGCGCTCACCGCCGAAGGCCGGCTCCGCTCGATCGTGCGAGCTCCCGACGGGCTGGCCGCGCTGGAACACCTGCGGTCCGCCGAGCGGCACCCGGACCTGATCATGCTGGACCTGAACATGCCCCGCATGGGCGGCGCCGAGCTCTTGAGCATCCTGAAGACCGACGACCGGCTGCGCGTCATCCCCGTCGTGGTGCTCACCACCTCCTCCGCCCCCGAGGACATCTCCGACGCGTACCGGCGTCACGCCAACGCCTACGTGATAAAGCCGGCCGACTTCGACGAATTCACCCAGGCCGTGCAGAACATCGACACCTTCTACAACGCCATCGCCGCGCAGATCCCCCAAGACTGAACGGCTGCCGCGCAGGGGGCGTCGGACCGAAGGGGCCCGCCGGCACGGCGAGCCCCTGGTCACCGGTGCGTCTACGCTCCGACGAGGTCGTCGGGTTCCCTGCTCATCGTGACGGCGGCCGACGCGGTCCGGCTGCGGGCGATGCGCCCCGACACGCGGTGGCCGGCGATCATGACGACGATTACGGCGACGGTCTCGGCGGTGCCCCAGGTCCAGGTGGACGCGCTGACCTCCTTCGCCGGTATCTTCGGCAGCTCCACCGTCGCGGACGTGGCGTGCTCGGCCGCCTCGGCCTGGAACGCCTGGTTGCGGGCCGAGCCGTGCAGGAAGGGCGCGACGAACAGAACCGTCATGCCGAGCAGCAGTTCCACCGCCAGCAGGGCGGGGAACCGCCGGAGGAGGATGGTCCGCAGGCTTGTCCGGTCACCGCCCGCGCGCAGGGCGTCGATGCGGGGGTGAAGCCAGAACTGGTTGAACACGCCGAGCAGCAGCATGGTGCCGAAGATGAGGATCTTCACGCCCAGCACCTGGCCGTACATCGTGGTGAACAGCTGCTTGGGGCCGTCGACGTGCTCCCAGTACAGGAACAGGCCGGACAGCATGATCGCCGCCACACAGCTCATCGCGAGCGCGGAGAACCTGCGGATGACCGCCGACCAGAAGGCGCCCTGTGCCGCCTTCGGGGCTGCGCCGGACAGGGCGAGCAGCAGCAGTCCGGCCAGCCCGCCTATCCAGGCCGCGCCACCGAGCAGGTGCACCATCCAGATCAGGGTCTCGAAGGCGGTCCGGCCCCAGTCGTCGGGCGCCTTGGCCGGGAACTTGGTCATGCCGAGCGACACCGCTCCCGCGGCAAGGCCGACGCCGAGCAGCCACGACCTCGCCCGGCTGCCGGCCGGCGCCCGGAACGTGAGTGGGGCGACCACCGCGGCGCCCGCCAACGCGAGGGTGACCTCCAGCCCGGACAGCAGTCCGGCGCCGCTTCCGTCATAAAGCGAGTTCCAGGCCGCGGCGTAGTCATATCCGACGGACTTCGACGCTCCGTGCGCGAGGTCGGTCAGCACGGCGGGAACCACCAACACTCCGAGGACGACCGCGGCTCGCGCCAGTCGTACGGTGACGGGGGCGAGCGCGTCGGAGTCGACCCGCCGGGCCGCCGGCCCCGCGGCGAAAAGCGCAAGCGCGGTCAAACCGACGAACCCCATCAACGTGATCCACGTCGTCCACGCCACGGCGGAGTCGGAGAAGGGACCCAGCGGCGTCGGGGGCGGTGGAACCGCCGCCACGGTCGCTAAAAGCACAGCTCACCTCGGAAATCAGGTCAGGGAGTTAGAAAGCAACTTAGGTTAGGCATATCTAAGTTCCCCGATCAACGTGATGAGCTTCACCGCCCGCTCGCTGAACCGGCGGCCACCTTTTCACGTACGGCGCCCCGCGCCGGAACGGAGTCGAACCGCGCACGGCGTCACGCCGCCGCACACCAGAGGACGACGACAAGCCGGGAGACAGCGCTGAGGGCGAGCACCGGAGCCGGTGCTCGCCCTCAGTCAGGCCGTCTCGCCCGTCAGTCCGCCCGGGAGCGGATCCGCGGCGGCCGTATGCCGCTGTCGGTCGCGGTCACTTTCCGCCGCCCGCGGACGGCACGACCTCGATGGTCTTCGAGGTCGTGACCGGCGCGAGCGAGCTGTCGTCGGTGTAGGCACGCATCGAGTCGTTCGTCACCGACACGGTCACCGAGCCACGGTGCAGCGCGGTGAGCGTACGGGTCAGCGGGTCGAAGATCGCGACGATCTTGTGTGACTTGCGGGCCTTGTCGACGGCGTCCTTCCCGCTGCCGATCGCCAGGTTGGACGAGCCGCTCCAGTGAACCGACATCGGGTAGCGCAGCGGCACCACCCGCGTGCCCGCCGACACGCCCTGCGGCTGCACGATGCTGCCCGAGAGCTGCGCCGCCTTGCCCACCTCGATCGAAGCCGGGGTGTCGAGCGTGATGGACTGCGCGAAGGCGCGCACGTCGGCCTCGAGCCACTGCTGGTCGGCGTCCCGCCGCGCGTCGACGGACCAGTCGACCCACCCGGTGAAGCCGCCGCGGTCCGGCGTGCCGTACGGGTCCTTGCCCGACGACGGCAACACCATGTACGGGACGCCCTCGAGCCGGTGGACGTCGGCGATCTGGGCGTGGGACCCGACCATCGCGGCGCCCTTGCCCGAGGAGTCGCGGAAGTCCGTGAGCATGTTCTCGATGAGCGCGGCCTCGTCGCGGTCGCCGAGCTGGCTGGACTTCGTCTCGGCGGGGTCGTCCACGGGATGGTGGGCGAACACCAGGACATTGTGCACCGACTTGTCCTTCTCGGCGTCGGCGAGCGCCTTCTGCATCATCGGGAGCTGGTCCCACGCCGACCCGCGCAGCGACCCGAGGGAGCTGGCGAGAAGGATGAACCGGGTGCCCTTGTGGTCGAACGTCCGGTACGGCCGGCCGAACTCGTTGGTGAAGTTCGTCAGGTCGGACTGGGTGTTGTTGAGGCCGTACGACTCGTGGTTGCCCGGCACGTAGTAGCAGGGGATCTTGCCGGTGTTCGGGTTCGGCGTGCTGTTCTCGCCCGGCTCCTGGCCGACCGGGATGAGGTCGCAGCCGGCGTCGGTGAGCACCTGGCGGGCCAGCGCGAGGTCCTGCGGCAGGCCGCGGTCGGTGATGTCGCCGTTGAGCACGAGCAGGTCCGGCCTGGTCTTGCGGATCCGCTGGATGGCGGCCGTCGCGACCTGGGTCAGCGCCGGGTTGTCGGCCGTGAACTGCACGTCCGACAGCGTGGCGAACTGCCACGTGTCGTGGCCATCGAGCAGCGAGCCGTCGCCGGAGACGAGCGGGTCGGCCCGCAGGCCGGGCTGCGCGGGCAGGTCGATCGACGTCGGGACGTCCGCCTCGACGCGGTCCAGGACGAACGTGCCGGCCTTCTGCTGGGCGACGCTCGTGTTGATGCCCTGGAAGCCCGAGAACGAGATCGGGAACGCCGTGTTCGCGGGCAGCGTGAACGTCGCGTACTGCCAGTCGGCGCTCGGGGCCAGGGCGGTGCCGTAGACACCGCCGCTCTTGCCGTTCGCGTCGTAGTAGGCCATGTAGGTCAGGCCGTTCGGCACGCTGATGCTCGACTTGATCCGCACCCGCAGGCGCAGCGGCTGGCCGGGCACCGGAACGCGCTGCGCCGACGACGCCGCCGTGATGCCGACGTTGCGCATCGCGTTGAAGTCGATCCGCAGACCGTCGGGGTCCGCCGAGAACGTCGTGGCCGCGGTGCTGTTGTTGCGCCAGCGGGCGAGCACGTCGTCGTCGAAGTCGTAGACCGTCCTGGTCTGGACGCCGACCGTGATCGGAAGCTGAGCCGACTTGCCGCCGACCGAGACCGTGAGGATCGTGCCCGCGGCGGTAAGCGGGGTGATCTTCAGCTTGCCGTCGACGGGCTGGATGTCGACGACGCCGTGGTCGTAGTCGAGCGTGAGGTCACGCGGGTCGATCGGGGCCGAGTAGCCCTGGCCGTCGCGGCCGGTCACGGCGACGGTGACCGCGTGGTCGGGCGTCGCGTCGGCGATCGACAGGCGCTGGGACGACAGCTCGACACCGTCGACCGGGCCGAGGACGGTGACCTTCTCCTTCGCCGTCTCGTGTCCCACCTTCGCCTCGACCGTGATCGCGCCGTGCTCCTTGGCCGGGACCGCGATCGTGCCGTTCTTGACGGTCGCTCCGTGCGCGGACCACCGCACGGACTTCTGGTCGACCTTCACCGGCGCCTGGTGGTTGTCCACGCCTGCCGCGACGAACGCGCGGTGCAGCCCCGGGAAGACCTTCACGCCGCCGTCGGCCGAGGCCGCGCCCGGCGCGGGCTTGACGAGAAGGTCGTGCAGCCTGCCGTCGCCCTTCGCGACGAACACCCCCACGCCGTTCGGGTCGTTGCGCTCGTGGCCGTCGGACGGGACGTTGCGGACGGTCGCGGCGTCCTCGCCGAGCGCGCGGGCGACCATCGTGGTCGAGCCGCCGCCGTCGAGGTTGACCGCGGTCTGCACGCCCATCGCGGCCAGGTCGCGCGCCTCCTTGTCGATTCCGACGCCGCCCTTGCCGGTGCCGCCCGGGCCGTCCCAGGTGGCGAGCACGAGCGTGTGGCCGCCGTCCTTGAAGCCGAGCGCGGTGCGCGGGGCGATCGAGGGGTCGAGGCCGTCGACGACCTTGCCGCCGGAGACGATGGTGCCGCCGTTGCCGAGCGCGAACTTCATCGTCTTGGCAGCGGTGTCGGCGAGCGCGTAGCTGAGCTTCACCGGGTCGCCGGGCTGCAGCGCCCGGATCGCGGCCGCCGCCGCTCCACGCCCGACGAGCACGAATCCGTCGCCGGGGATCGTCCCCGAGCCGGCGGGGCCGTTCGGCGTGACCGACACGACCGAGCCGCTCTCGACCAGCACCTCGGCGATCTGGTCGTTGGCCACGTTCGTCAGGCCGCGGTTGCGGCTGTAGTCGCCCCACGCGGAGGTGAACGCGATCAGGCCGTCCGCGGGCACTCCCCCGCCGTTGGCGGCGTTGATCGTCAGAACCTTGTGGTCCGCGCCCGCGAAGTTCGCGGATGCGTCGACCGTGAGGTCCACGAGCTGCGCGATGCCGTCCTCGCTGACGCCGACGTGCGGGCGGCCGCCGATGTCGGCGGTCTTGACGAGCTGCCCGTTCTGGATCTCGCCACCGAGCGCCGCGTTGGAGTTGCCGATGTCGAAGAACTCGCCGTTGACGCCCGCGACCGCGCCGGCCTTGTTGGCGGCCTCACTGAGCGGCCCGCCGGACGCGACCGGTCCGGAGGTCAGCAGGTCCGTGCCGACCGCGCCGTTCGACAGGTCCACGGTCAGGAACTGCGCGTCGTACCAGCCCTTCTGGTCGAGGGCCTTCACGTGCCGCAGGTCGATCCCGGGGCCGATCTTCTCGGCCGTGTTGATCAGGGGGATTCCGCCGGTGACCGGCGCGGGCTGACCGCTGTCCGCGTAAGCGGCGGCAGGTGCGACCACCATCGTGACCGCGACGGCGAGCGCCGGCAGCAGTGTCCTCGTACGCCGATGGTTCAAGACCATCAATTTCATTGGAACCTCGGGTGAAGAGATGCAACGGAGGCGACGCCCCCGCTACGCCCAGTTCGATCAAGGCGCGCACCCGATTAAAAAGATCAACCAAGAAGCCTGTGTGACGCCACCACGGGCATGCGATGAACCCTGGCGGAAGAGGTGACGTAGGCCGTGATGTTCGTCGGGTCAGACGGGCTCGACCCCGGGCTGTGCCATGGCCCCCGTCCCCCCGGGGCCGCCCGCACGATGGGCACGTCAGGAAAACTGCGCGAGGGCCTGGTCGTGCATGCGGTCAAAGCTGATCTTGAAGTGCCGCCCGTCTGGCGTGACGAGACCGATGACGACCCAGTCCGCACCGTGTGCCGACTGGATCTCGACGGTGGCCCCTGCCCGTGGGACAGTCCTGCGCAGGACCTTGACGTCCCTGTCGATGGTGTGAACCACCTGCTGATCCGAGATCGTCAGGTAGCCGCCGATCCAGCCGTGGTGACTGTCGATCGAGGTGAAACCATGGATCAGGCCGGGAACGGTCACCGAGCCATCGGCATGCACTCTGGCGCGAGGCATTCCCCACCGACGTGGAGCCCAGCCAAGGAGACTGCTGAGCAGGCCGCCGAGGATTTCGCCGAGCATGATCCCAAGCTACGTTCCAGCGGGAGGTCGGCTGCGGCACCATGGGCATGCTCGAGGTGTGACCAGTCCGGCGACATGTCCATGATCATCCCAGCGTCGGACCGACACGTGACGACCTAACTGTTGAAGGAATCCTCGTAGGCTTTGCGGATCTTGGCGCCGCCGTACTGTCCCGGAGGAATGCACACCGGGCATCCGCATGGAGGTCTGCCGTGCGCGTCCGGCATGTAGCGCCATCCGGTCACCCGGTTCACTCGCCGAACCCGGTGGATCTCCCTGACATGAATGGGCCGGGGGACGAACAACTCGTATCCGCGGGCATCCTCCCGCCCTGCCACCAGAGCTGCGGCCTCCGCGCCGGCAAGTTGAATCGGAACAGAGTTGTAGTGCCCGACCCACACCATCTCGTCGTCCGGGATGCGGAAGTGCACGGCGACGAAGGTGCGCTGACCGCCGCGCCGCAGCTCGCGCCCCCACTGGTAGGTCATCTGGTAGGAGGGCGTCACCGGCACGCAGTAGACGCCGGTCCCGCCGCCGCGCCCGTGACTTTCCGCACGAATCCCAACCCGTCGCACGGAACGGATGTTCTTGGCCGCGGTGAGGTGCACCAGCAAGGTCATCGGTTCGCCTTCGCGCTCTGTGCGAGCACTCAGAGGCCGCGCCCACGGCGAGGTCGCCGTGGGCGCGAACCGTCAGTTGCCCGAGGTGAGGTACCGAACCGCGCCCCAGTAGTCGCTGTTGAAGCGCACTGGAGTGATCCGGACCGGGGTCGCGGCGTCGTACGCCTCGATCATCTGCTGGTCCCCGATGTACATGGCCACGTGGTAGATCGAGCCGGTGCCGTTGTTGCGGGCGTAGAAGATCAGGTCGCCGGCTTGCAGGTCGGCCCGGTCCACCTTGGTGCCGCCGCCGAAGGTCGCCTGGGGGCCGGAGTCGCGCGGGATGGAGATGCCGTTGGCCTCGTACACGGTGGAGGTGAAGCCGGAGCAGTCGAAGCCGAACCCGGCCCGGCCCGCCCACAGGTACGGCACGTTGAGGAACTTCTTCGCGTAGTTCACCAGGTCCGCACCGGTCGGGCGGGGGATGTCCGATTCCGAGTCGTACACGGTGACGTCACCGGCGGCGAGCCACTTCGCGCCGTCGCCCGGGGTGAAGACGAGGACGGAGTCGCCGACGCGGGCGAGCTCCGGCAGCCGGGTGTTCGCGCTGATCTTCAGCGCCTTCGACCGCCGCCCGAGGTCGTTGTAGAGCCACGTGGCCGGGGCCCGGTTCACCAGCGCGAAGGGACGGTTCTCGGCCACAGCGGCGTAACCGGGGCTGCTGGTGAGCTGCGCCTTCGGCACCCAGCCCGGGTAACCCAGGGAGTTCTTCGGCGTGGCCTGGCCCGGCACCGCCACCTCGGCCCAGTCGCCCTGCTGGGCCACCACGTAGACGGGACGGCCGTAGAGGACCTGCGTCTGGGTCAGGTTGCCGCTCGTCAGGCCCCGCTTGTCGTCCACCGTCATGCCGGCGAGCCACTTCTCGGGGTCCACCGGGTCGGTCAGCGCGGGGGCGTCGATCGGACGCGGGCTGTCAGGGCTGGTCCAGACGGTCGCCACGGACACGTCCACATAGGCGATGGGCGGGGTCGCGGGGGCGGTCTGGGCGCCGGCGGCCGGCGCGAACGCGACCGTGGCGGCGACGCTCGCCGCCGCGACCGTGACCGCCGCGAGCCTGCGGCCGAAGCGGAGCTTGCGAATCATGGGGTTCCTTTCATCGCAGTGGGAGGGGATTTCCTGCGGCACCGCGGGCGAGCCCGGTGATGCCGAGTCCATGGAGGGCGGAGGTCCGGTACCGCCGGACACCACCGGCGGGACCTCGTCGTGCACGAGGAACGCGGGCGTCCGGGCTGCGGTGCGCCGTGCGCGGGACCGCGGGCCCGATCAGAGTCGCGGAGTGCGGCTGTCGTACGCGTAGGCCGGCGGGTGCCCGTTCCCGTTCCCTCACCACTGACCGCCCCCTCCCGATACCGAACGGCCCAGCCATCTTGATCACTAAAGGGCCGAAAAAACAAGACTCTTCGCCAATTTCGGTCAGTCTCTAACACAAGAGCCCTGAGGGAACAGAAAGTGACGAAGAGGACACGAAAGCAGGGTAAGAGGCCGCCGACCTGGCACCACGCGGCGCCACGCACGACACCGCGTCGAGCCGCCCGGGCGACGGCGCCCGAGCTGGAGGTCCAGGATTATCTGGCCGATCGGTCAGAACTGTCCGATCGGTCAGATAGGGTTCTGCCGTGACACGCTCCGCGACCGCCCTGCACGCGGAAATCCTCGAGTCGGCCGCGCGACTGTTCGCGGCGCACGGCTTCCGCGGGACGTCCTTGCAGGACATCGCGTCGGACGCGGGCTGCTCCAAGGCGTCCCTGCTGTACCACTTCACCAACAAGGACGCGATCTTGACGGAGTTGCTCACCCCCGCAGGAAGGGAGATGGCCGAACTCGAGGAGAGACTCGCCGGGCTGGACGGCAAGGACGCCGCACGGGCGGCCGTGGCCGGGCTCGTGGATCTGTCCCTGCACTTCCGGCGGCAGGTCAAGATACTCGTGCAGGACGTCGACTCCCTGATCAACCGTCCGGAACTGCCGGACGTGTACGCCCTCACCGAACGACTGGTCGACGCGCTGACCGGCCGTTCGCCAACCCCGCAGGCCCGGGTCTGGGCGTGGATGGCGATGGTGGGGATCTTCCTGACGAGCGCCGCCGAACACGCGCTCCCCGACTCCGCACTGCGCGCGGAGCTGACCCGCGGCGCACTGCGCACGCTGGGCCGCGGTACCGACTGACCCTGTCGATCTTCCGAAAAGAGACCCCCCGCTCATGGCAACCCTGCTGTACCGGCTGGGCCGCTTCTCCTTCCGCAGGCGCGGACGCGTGGCCACCGCGTGGCTGCTGCTGCTCGCGCTTCTGGGCCTGGCCGCCGCCGTCTTCCACGGTCCGTCCAGCGACGAGTTCACCATGCCCGGCACCGAGTCGCAGCGTGCGCTGGACGCGCTGTCCAGAGAGTTCCCCCAGGCCAGCGGGGCCACCGGCACGATCGTCATCGCCGCCGCACAGGGGCGGAAACTGGACGCCGCCGGGGTCGCGCCGGTGGTCAGGGAGGCGTCCGCCGTCCCCGGCGTCATCGCGGCCCTGGACCCGTTCCGGGCCGGCGCGGTCTCCCCCGACGGCCGCTACGCCCTGGTCCAGGTCCAGTTCGACCGGGACGTCCAGGACATCACCGACGCGCAGCGTGAGGCGTACCTGAAGGCCGGCTCCTCCGCCGCGGGGCTGCGGGTGGAGCACGGCGGCGACGTCATGACCAGCACGCCCGAGGTCGGAGGCTCGGAAGGGATCGGCGTCCTGATCGCCGCGGTGGTGCTGGTCCTCACCTTCGGCTCGCTGGTGGCCGCCGGCATGACCCTGCTCAACGCGCTCATCGGCGTCGGGACCGGCATGGCCGGCCTGTTCGCGCTCAGCGGTGTCATCGACCTGACCTCCGTCACGCCGGTGCTGGCGCTGATGCTGGGCATGGCCGTCGGCATCGACTACTCGCTGTTCATCACCTCCCGCTACCGCCAGTTCCTGGCCGAGGGCATGGACCGCGAAGAGGCGGCGGGCCGGGCGACCGGCACCGCCGGATCCGCGGTCGTGTTCGCCGGCGCCACCGTGGTGATCGCGCTCGCCGGCCTGTCGGTCGTCGGCATCCCCTTCCTGAGCGTCATGGGCCTGGCCGCCGCCGGCACCGTGGCCGTCGCCGTGGTCGTCGCCCTCACGCTGCTGCCCGCCTTCCTGTCCTATGCCGGCGCTCGCGCCCTGCCGCGCAGGCAACGCACCGGCCAGAGCGCGAGCACGGGCGGCGACGGCTTCGGGTACACCTGGGGGCGGGTCGTCACCCGGCTGCGCGTGCCGATCCTGCTGGCCGGGATCCTCGGACTGGGCGCGCTGGCGCTCCCCGCGAAGGACCTGCGGCTGGCCCTGCCGGACGCGAGCACCGCCGCACCCGGCTCACCGGCGCGCGAGGCATACGACCTGACCAGTGAAGGATTCGGCGAAGGCTTCAACGCCCGTCTTGTCGCCGTCGTCACGGCCGCCGACCCTCAGGCAACGGCCGCAGCCGCCGGGCAGGCCGCCCAACTGATCCAGGGAACCGGCGGCGTACTGGCCGTGGCGCCACCGCGGACCAACGCCGCCGGTACCACGGCATTGCTCACCATCATCCCGAAGACCGGGCCGACCGACGCGGCCACCGAAGACGCCGTCCACGCCATCCGCACCAAGGTCGCCGCCATCACGACCGCGGAGATAGCCGTGACCGGCGCGACCGCGGTGGGCATCGACATCTCAGCGAAGCTCGCCGAGGCCATGCCGGTCTACCTGCTGCTGGTCGTGGGCCTGTCGGTGCTGCTGCTGATGCTGGTCTTCCGTTCGATCCTGATACCGGTCAAGGCGGCGCTGGGGTTCCTGCTCACCGTCGGCTCGACCTTCGGCATAACCGTGGCGATCTTCCAGCAGGGACGTCTGGCGAACCTGTTCGGCGTCGACGTGCCGGGGCCGCTGGTCAGCTTCCTGCCGATCCTGCTGGTCGGCATCTTGTTCGGGCTGGCCATGGACTACCAGGTCTTCCTGGTCTCACGGATGCGCGAAGACCATGTGCGCGGCGACACCCCCCGCCAGGCAGTGATCAACGGCATGGGGCACAACGCCCGTGTCGTCACCGCCGCCGCTCTGATCATGACGGCCGTTTTCGGCGGGTTCGTGTTCATGGACAACGCGATCATCAAGTCGATGGGCTTCGCGCTGGCCATCGGGGTGCTCATCGACGCCTTCGTGGTCCGGATGGCCCTCGTCCCCGCGGTGACGTCCATGTTCGGCCGCGCCGCCTGGTGGCTGCCCCGCCCTCTGGACCGGGCGCTGCCCAACCTCGACGTCGAGGGCGAACGGCTACGCCACCACCTCGCCTCCACCACCCCGGAGAAGGCACTCGACCGGCTGAGCCTCGACGGCGGCGACTGAGGACGTCGCCGCAGCAGGCCCCGTATGCACATGTGGGTGGTCCGGCACGGGGGACCACCCACGACGCCTCGTTCGCCGGGTACGGCGGTCAGGTGCTCAGGCAGATGATCGGCTGTGCATCGGGCGCCATCCGGCCGGAGGATCCTCACCGACCCGCCCGTCCACGGCCTCACGGAGCAGGTCGGCGTGCCCGGTGTGCCGGCCGTACTCCTCGATCAGGTCACAGACGAGCCGGCGCAGGCTGGCACGGCGGCCGTCGGACGAGGACACGTGGGCGAGCCCGTCGAGTCCGCCCTCGGCCAAGGCCGCTTCGAGCCTGGCGCGGGAGCGTTCGACGGCGCCGTCCCAGAGCGCGTACAGCTGTTCGGGGGTGTCATCGGCGGCGGAGACGAACTCCCAACCTTCACTGCCGTCGTGCGCCTCCCACTCCGCGCCGATCGACTTCCCGGTCAGCTTGGTCATGAAGGTGTAGTCCTCCACCAGGGCGAGATGCTTGAGCAGGCCGCCGATGGTCAGCGAGGAGGCGCCGACGCGGGCCTGCAGGCCGGCCGCGTCAAGGCCGTCGGCCTTCCAGAGGAAGGTCGTGCGCAGGCGGTCGAGCGCCCCGATGAGGTGCTCGATCTCGGTGCCCGCAAGAGGCGGTTCCCACGGAGTGTCGTCGTCGGTCATGGGCGCCACCGTAGACGGCATTGCGGACGTTCCACGTCCGGATATGAGCGGGACATGCACGGAGTCCCGACGCCCGCAAACAGGGGCGCCCGCCTCCTTTGCCGAAGCCGTGCAGCAGGCCCGGAACCGTGGCGAGAGGCACGACAGCTCGAACTCCTTCTCGTGAGGCCGGTGCGCGCGGTCAGGCGGGAAACGCACGGGCGACCGCGGACGCGGCCTCGTCGAGCATCGACCGCACGCGCGCGGCCGCCTCAGACGGGCTCAGTCCCGCGACCGCCGCGCGGGCCTCAGAAGAGGTCGCCAACCGGATGATCCCGACGAGCTGGATCGCGTGCATGCGCAGGTGAGGCGTCGTCTCGGTGCCCGCTTCACGGGCGAGTTCGACGGTGATCCCGTCCTCGAAGTCGGCCCACATCCGCAACAGGCCCGACCGGAGCGCCGCCGATTCGCCGTAGGCGCGGTGAAACCCCTCCAGGCCCCGATCGGCCTCATCGCCGTCGAGCGTCGCGATCAGCACGCCCGCGACCACGCCGGCCGCCGCCGTTCCCGCCGGACGCCCGGCCAGGCCCGCGAGCACGGCCTCGATCAGCCGCGTGTCGGCGAAGGCGAGGTCCTCCTTGGACCGGAAGTAGACGAACAGCGTCTTCACGGACACGTTGGCGGCGTCCGCGATCTCCGCCACGGTCACCGCGTCGAAGCCGCGCTCCTCGAACAACCTCTCGGCGGCGTCGATCAGCGCCTGACGGGTGAGTGCCTTCTTGCGTTCCCGCAGCGGGGACTTCATGTCGGCGGCCATGCGCACACTCTAACTCACTTTTCACAGTCAGTTTCCTTAATCAGCCATAGCGAACATACAGCGAGTTGACATGAATAGGTGAGTGACTTACCTTTCCTAGGCATTCACCTATCGAAGGAGGTCGACCGTGACGTCGACCATGCGACAACCACCACTCACCCACCGCGCGATCATGGTGATCCTGGTCCCCCTGACGCTCGTCCTGTTCATCTCGAACCTGGATCAGACGATCGTCGCGACCGCCCTGCCGACCATCGGCGCGGACCTGGGCGGCGCCGACCAGATCGCCTGGGTTGCGTCCGCCTACCTGCTCACCAGCGCGGTGACGACCCTGCTCTTCGGCAAGCTCGGCGACATGTTCGGCCGAAAGCGGATCTTCCAGCTGTCGATCGTGATCTTCCTGGTCGGCTCGATCCTGGCGGCCGTCTCGGGCGACATGGCCTGGCTGATCGTCTTCCGCGGCTTCCAGGGCATCGGCGGCGGAGGCCTGAACTCGCTCGTGATGGCGATCGTCGGCGACATCGTGCCCGCCCGGCAACGGTCCCGCTACCAGGCCTACACCGGGATCGTCGCGACGCTCGCCCTGATCGCTGGGCCGTTCCTGGGGGGTCTGTTCGCGGACACGATCTCCTGGCGCTGGATCTTCTACATCAACGTCCCGATCGGCGTGCTCGCGGTCGTGATGGTCGCGCTCCGCGTGCACCTGCCCAGGCTCGGCGACCGGCGCGGTCGGGTCGACGTCACGGGCGGACTGCTCGCCACGGTCGTGACGACGGCGGCCCTGCTGCTCGCCACGCTCGGCGGCGTCCGATACGCCTGGGACTCTCCGATGGTGATCGCTCTGGCCGGCGTCGCCGTCGCGGGCCTCGTCGTCTACATCCTCGTCGAACGCCGGGCTGCCGAACCGATCACTCCGCTCACCCTGTTCCGATCGAGCGTCTTCACGATCTCCTCGATTCAGTTCGCGTTCGCGTCCCTGGTCCTGTTCGTCGCCATGCTGTACGTCCCTCTGTTCCTGCAGACCGTGCAAGGCCGCTCCGCGTTCGCGGCGGGGCTGTTCCTGATCCCCATGCTCGCCGGCCTCGTCGTCGCCACGGCGATCGCCGGGCCGATCATCACGAGGACGGGCCGCTACAAGCTCTTCCCTGTGGCCGGGTCCGCGCTTACCGGCCTGTCGATGTGGGCGGTCGGATTCGCGGGCCAGGACACCCCGGCGTGGGCGGTCATCGTGCCCCTGACCCTCGCCGGTGCGGGAATGGGGTTCATGATCCAGGTCGCGTTGCTGGCCGGGCAGAACGCCGTCGAGCACCGGCACCTGGGCACCGCGACCGGCGCGCTGAACTTCTTCAAGAGCATCGGCGGGGCGTTCGGCGCGGCCGTCTTCGGCGCCCTTCTCGCCGAAGGCCTGGGCGCCCACCCCAGCCTCGCCTCGACCACGGACGCGTTCCAGTCGGTGTTCTTCTGGTCCACCCCCTTCATGGCCGTCTCCTTCGTCCTCGCCCTCGTCATGCGGGAGAAGCCGCTGTCTGACGCGATGATCGAGATCGCCGAAGGCAAGGTCGAGGTCCCCGAGTACTGAGCCCCAGCTCACAAGCTCCGCATCCCGCGGACATCCCCACCGACATCCCCACAGAAAGGAACGCGTCATGCCCACGACACAGGCTCTCGGCCAGCTGGAGATCGTCATCATCGGCGCAGGCCCCGCCGGGCTCGCAACCGCCCGGCTACTTCACTTGGCAGGAGTGGGCGCCCGTGTGCTCGAGCGGGACACCGACCGCCTCGCCCGGACCCAGGGCGGCTCGCTCGACCTCGGCGTGAACACCGGACTGCGCGTGCTCTCCGCCGCCGGGTTGACGGCCGAATTCGAGCGCCTCGCCCGCCCCCAGGGGCAGCACACCGCCTACTTCGACACCGAGGGCACTGTGCTGCTGACCACCGACGAGTCCGACGAGGACGAGACCCGGCCCGAGATCGACCGGCTCGAACTGCGCTCCCTGCTGCTCGACTCGCTTCCCGGCGGGACCGTCGAGTGGGGCCGCAAGGTCACCTCGGTCGCCAGGGCCGGCAACCAGTGGGGGCTCGCCCTCGACGACGGGGACACGGTCGAGGCCGACCTGGTGATCGGCGCCGACGGCATCAACTCCAGGACCCGCCCGGTGGTCACCGACGAGGCTCCGGCGTACACGGGGGTCACGTTCATCGCCGGCGAGATCGCCCGTCCGCTGCCCGGCTCGTACGCCGCCGAGATCGTCGGCGAGGGCGCCGGGCTCGTCCTCGGGTACGGCAAGGCGTTCCTGTGCCAGCGGAACGGCGACGGCTCGATCCGCGTCTACTTCGCCCAGCGCCGCGACCAGGATCCGAGCCGGACGGCCGGGAGCACGCTCAGGGAACCCGGCTTCATCCGCGCCGAACTGGACCGCGAGTTCCAGGAGTGGTCGCCGCGGATGCGCGGCATCCTCGACGAGGTGGAGAGCGAGTTCGTCTGGTGGCCTCTCTACACCGTTCCCGTACGGCAGCGCTGGCTGCGGCGCGGCGGGCTCACCCTGATCGGCGACGCGGCGCATGTGATGCCCCCGTTCACCGGGCAGGGCGTCAACATGGGGCTCGTCGACGCCCTCGAGCTCGTCACCGCCCTCACGTCCGCCGAGCACGTCGACGTGGACGCGGCGATCGGCGCGTACGAGACGTCGATGCTCACCCGGATGGAGGAGGAGGTCGCCGCCACGCACGCGGTCCAGGACGTTCTGCTCTCCCCCGACGGCCCTGGCGCGTTGCTCGCGATGGCGTCCCATGACTGAGCCGGGTGCCGGCGATCGCCGACCCCGGCGGGACCGCGCTTTCCGTGGTCGTAGGCCCGCTGTCGGCCCCGTCCCGCGCGGCGCCCGCCGGGCTGATGCGGGAGGACGCGTGCCGGTTCTGTACGCGCCCAACTTCCCGCGTTACTTGGGCGCGCTCACCACTGGGACGTCGACCTTGTCCCAGAAGCTGACCGTCTCGTCCTTCTTCTCCTCCTCCAACTCGTCCTCGTCGTCCTCGTCCAGAGGGGCCGCCCAGCGGGACGGCATGAGGACGGGGATGAACAGGGCCACGCCGAGCAGGCCGTACACGCCGCTGGACAGCAGCGTGGTCATGCCCTTGCCTGCCAGCACGAGTTCCGCCTGGAAGGCGGAGCCGGTGGGAACCAGGCCGGTGGCCGTCGAGGCGTCGAGGACGTACACCACGGTCCAGGCCAGCAGCGCCAGCGCCGGGACCAACGTCGCCATCGGCGACGTGCGCAGAGCCAGCACCAGCCCGAGGAGCACGCCGGTCACGACCATCACGCCGACGGCGATCAGCATCCGCGTGTCCGTGGCCGGGTCGAGGTGTTGTGAGACTCCCCGAACCAGTTCCTGGGCGGCCCAGCCGCCTCCGGCAAGCAGAACCGCCGCGACGACCACACCGACGAGGAAGCCGAAAAAGTGTCGCATAACCACCTCCTTGTGAGAGGACCCTCGGGGGTGGGGCCCTTTTCGGTTCGCCGCAACGTTACCGACAGAACACCACAAACCGCACCCAGTTCGGACGATTCGTCAATCTTTCCTGTCAGATGTCGTCCGAAGCCGCACCTTGTCGGCATGCCCGTGGAATGTTCCATACCGGTCTCGCGGAACCGCGAATCGGCCCGGGTCGTCAGGCGGCGGGGGCGCTCAGCGGCAGGCGCAGGATGAAGCCGGCCCCGCCGATCGCGGCCTGGTGGACGTGCAGGGTGCCGTCGTGGGCGGTGGCGATGTCCCGGGCGATGGCCAGGCCGAGGCCGGTGCCTCCGCGGTCGCGACTGCGGGCGGCGTCGAGGCGGACGAACCGCTGGAAGATCCGCTCTCGGTCGGCCGGGGGCACGCCGTCGCCGTCGTCGCTCACCACCAGCTCGGCGTGCGTCACCAAGCGGCGGAGCCGTATCCGTACCTGGCTGGCGGCGTGCCGCTGCGCGTTGTCCAGCAGGTTGGTCAGCACCCTTGCGATCTGTCCCGGCACGGCGTCGACGACGACGAGGTCGGCCAGATTCAGGGCCACCGGGTGGCGATCGGCGCGCCGGCCGATCTCGGTGCGGATCAGGTCGGTCAGGTCGACGCGCTGAATGGCCTGGGGTGCGGCGGCGCCCAGCCGGGCGAGCAGGAGCAGGTCGGTCATGATGCCCTGAACCCGATCCAGGTCCTCCAGCGCGTGCCCGATCAGGTCGGGCAGGTCGATGTCGCGGGGATGCATCTGGGCCTCCTCCAGACGCACGCGCAACCCGGCCAGCGGGGTGCGCAGCTCGTGGGAGGCGTCGGCGGCGAACTGGCGTTGCCGCTGCAGCGCGTGTTCGGTCGAGGCTTTGGCCTGCTCCAGACGTCCGAGCGTGTGGTTGATGATGCGCGTCAGTTGGGCGATCTCGCCGGAGCCCGGCGGTTGCGGGATGCGGGTGCTCAGGTCGCTGACGTTGATCGCGGCGAGTTGCGCGCGCAGGAGCTGGATCGGGTCCGGCTTCCGTCCTGTGTCCGTCGCTTCGGCGAACACGTTCATTTCAGCTGCCCCCTCAGGCGGTCATCGCCGATACCAGGTCGCATCGGCAGGTGACGGAGCCGACGCGGTGCTTCGAACCGAGCTGCCGCCGCGCCCTCGCGGTCGGCGGCGAGCCGCCCGGCGCTGTCCGTCGGCGCTCCAGCGGAAAGATCGACGGCGTTCTCCCCGTCCGTCGTCATCCGGGTGAAATAATTTCAAATGATACCGTATCAAACGTTAGCATCATGGGTAGTATGGTCTCTATGACCTCTGACACCCCCCACGGAACCGCCGCTTCGCGTGCGACCGACCGCCCTGGGGACACCTCGCCTTTCGCTCTCGGCCTGCTGCTGCGCCAGGCACACTGGCGCGCGGCCACGGTGATGACGGAGGCGCTTCGGCCGCTCGGCATCGAGTTGCGGCATTTCGCCGTGCTGCTCGTGCTGATCGACCGCGGAGCCACGGTACAGCGGGACTTGGCGACGGCGACGGGATCGGACAAGGCGGGAATCATGCGCGTCGTGGACGATCTCGAGCGCATGGGGCTGGCCGTACGCAAGAGCGTTCCGGGAGACCGGCGGGTGAAGTCCGTGGAGATCACACCTGCGGGCGTCGAGCTCTTCGACACCGCCCACGTGGCGGCGGAACCGCTCGCTGAGAGTCTGGTCGCCCAACTGGGGCCCGGCGAGGCCGAGCAACTGAGGGATCTCCTGACCCGGTTCGCCTATCCCCCGGGCACCGAGGCGTAAGGCCGGCCGCGCCGCCGGACGGCGAGGTCTAAACCCGCCGCACGCCGGGCGCCTGGGCGCACCCCCTCCCGGGCCGCTTCACGACGGCCGTCCCGCTCGGACGACGCCGACGTTCATTCCCGATCCCGTACGAACCGTCCTCCTCGCGACGGTGTGAGGCTCGCCACGCCCACTAAAAAGTATTGGATGATACTATTATGAGTGATACCGTCATAAACATGACAGTATCCGCGCATGGAGGGATGAGGAGGTAGGTGATCTTGGACGTCTATGAGGCAGTCACGAGCCGGCGGGCGGTGCGGGGATTCACCGACCGGCATGTCCCGAGGGAGGTGCTGGAGCGTGTGCTGTCCGCCGCGGCGTGGTCGCCGTCCGGGTCGAACCTGCAGCCGTGGCACGCCTATGTGCTGACCGGTGCGCCGCTGGCCGAGCTCAAGAAGCGCGCCCTCGAGCGCGTGGCCGCGGGCGCCCCCGGGGACGAGCGGGAGTACGAGACGTACCCGCCCGCGCTGAAGTCCCCCTACCGCGAGCGCCGATTCGCCTTCGGCAGGGAACGCTACGGAGAACTCGGAATCGCGCGCGAGGACTGGGCGGCGCGCCAGCGGGCCGCCGCTGCGAACTGGGACTGTTTCGGTGCGCCCGCCGCCCTGTTCTGCTACATCGACCGCGAACTGGGCCGGCCCCAATGGGCCGACGTCGGCATGTATCTGCAGACCGTCATGCTGTTGCTCCGCGCTGAAGGGCTGCACAGTTGCCCGCAGATGGCGTGGTCGGTGTATCGCAGAACCGTCGCGGAGATCCTGTCGCCGCCGGAAGGACTCATCCTCTTCTGCGGCATGTCGATCGGGTTCGAGGACGTCACGGTGGGTTGCGCCCGTACGGGCCGGGCCCCGCTCGAGGAGACGGTCACGTTCGTCGAGGGTTCGGTACTGCGATCACACGCGGCGTGACGAGGCCGTTCCGCGCCCGGGGTACGCCCCGTAGGCACCACGTCAAGGGAGAGACATGACCGACCAGTTCCGCCTCGGTGGCGACCTCACGGTCGACCGGCTCGGCTTGGGCGCCATGCGCCTGCTCCGGGGCGGCCCGGGCGCACCCGCCCGCGACCCCGAGACCGCACGCGCCGTCCTGCGCCGCGCCGTCGAGCT
Source organism: Planotetraspora kaengkrachanensis (assembly GCF_016862895.1). Classification (GTDB taxonomy): domain Bacteria; phylum Actinomycetota; class Actinomycetes; order Streptosporangiales; family Streptosporangiaceae; genus Planotetraspora; species Planotetraspora kaengkrachanensis. The sequence goes on from NZ_BONV01000002.1 coordinate 294,388, forward strand.
CGGTGTCACCCACATCGACACCGCCCACTTCTACCGCGGCGAGGACGGCTCGGCGGGCGCCAACGCCCTGATCCGCGAAGCCCTGTCCCCGTACCCGGGCGGCCTGGTCATCGCCACCAAGGTCGGCCCGGTCTTCGGTCCGGACGGCCCTCGCCAGGGCACCGCCGCCGAACTTCGGCCACAGGTCGAGGCCAACCTGGAAAGCCTGGGCCTGGACCGCCTCGACCTGGTCTATCTGCGCATCGGCCTGGCCGGTGCCCCGCACGGAGAGTCGCTCGCCGAACGCTTCGCGGTGCTCGCCGCACTGCGTGAGGAGGGCCTGATCCGCCACCTGGGCGTCAGCAACGTCGTCGCCGCCCATCTCGCGGAGGCGCGCACGATCGCTCCTGTCGCGGCCGTCCAGAACAACTTCCACATCGCCGAACGCGACGAGACGGCCGTCCTGGACGCCTGCGCGCGATCCGGCATCGCCTTCGTCCCCTTCTTCCCCCTCGGCGGGGGCAGGGCCGACATCGACGACCCCGGCCTCGCCAAGGTGGCCGGACGGCACGGCGCCACCACTCGTCAGGTCGCCCTGGCCTGGCTGCTGGCCCTGTCCCCGGTCACCCTGGCCATCCCCGGCACCGGTTCGGTGGCCCACCTCGAGGAGAACCTGACGGCCCGGTCGATCACCCTCACCGAGGAGGACCTCGCCGACCTGCCGCGAGTATCCGCCCGGATGAGAGGGGGATCATGAGGGTTACATATCGCCGGAAATCGACCGGCCTGCACGCCCTTCCCCGTCCCGTGGCGGTGGTGGTGGGGGGCGGAGGAGTGCTTGGAGCCGCGCATGTCGGAATCGGGCACGCGTTGGAACAGCGAGGATTCGTCCCGGACCTGATCATCGGGACCTCGGTGGGCGCCCTCAACGGAGCGGTCGCGGCCGCCCACCCGGGCGAGGCCGCACCATGGCTGAATCGCGTGTGGACGCACGTGCGTCGCCGTGAGGTGTTCCCGCTCGGCTACCTGCCCTCGCGGGCCGGTATCTGCTCCGATCGCGGCCTGCGCACCCTGATCGCCCGGGCAGGGCTGCCGCCGCGGATCGAGCAGCTGAAGGTACCTTTCACCGCGGTCGCCATGGATCTGGCGACCGGCGCCCAGGCGCTGCTCGACCACGGAGATCTCGAATCCGCGCTGCTGGCCAGCGCCGCCATTCCGGGGGTCCTGCCCCCGGTGAATCGGGACGGCCGGACGCTCGTCGACGGCGGGATGATCGCCTACGTCCCGGTACTGGCGGCCCTTCAGTCAGGAGCGGCCAGCGTGGTGGTGCTGGTGACCGGGCCGGAGAGCCGGCCGCTGCGCCCGGCCGTCCCGCCCCGGCGGGCCGCCGCGGTCGCCGCCAGGGCGCGGCTGCTGCTGTGGCACCATCAGATCGAGCGCGACCTGCACGAGGTGTCCCGGCGGATTCCGACCGTCGTGCTGCCGACCGGCATCGAGGACTGGCCCGCCCCGTGGGACTTCGGCCATTCACAGCGGCTGATCAATACCGCCTCCCTCGCGGCGGGACGGTTTCTCGACGAGCTGCGCATCAGCGGGCCAGGCCTGTACCGGGCCGATGGTCCTTCTGCGACCTCGGCCGGTCCGGGCCAGGTGCGGACCGCCTCCGTATCGGGCTCCTTGTCGGGGGTCGGCCGGTGAGCACCATCGCGTTCCTCAACATCGGCATGCACGGGCACATCAACCCGACGCTGCCGGTCGTGGCCGAACTCGTCCGCCGTGGCCACGCCGTCACGTATCACACCTCGCCCGCGTTCTCGAAGGAGATCGAGGCCACCGGTGCGACCGTGCGCCTCTACCCGGGGGGCGACCCGTCCCTCCCCGATCCGCCGATGCCGCTCACGTTGCTCGAAGGGCTCGCGCGGACCGCCGTCGGCCTGCTGCCCGCTGTGCTCTCTGATCTGCAGGAAATCCGGCCTGACCTGATCGTCCACGACTCCACCTGCCCCTGGGGCGCGGTCGCCGCCCGCGAGCTCGACGTGCCGGCGGCGTCGTTGTTCACCATGTTCGCGTTCAACCGGCATGTGCCCAGCCCCGGCCGCGCCTCATGGGAACTGCTGGCAGCGGCGGCGACCCGGCGCAGCGATGTTCGGGGTTATCTGCGTTCGCGGTGGGGGTTGTACCGGCGCTACGACACCCGTGGGTTGCCGCTGCTCGACTTGTTGAACGTGCGTCAGCCGCTCAACCTGGTCTTCACCTCGCGCGCGTTCCAGCCCGGCGCCGACGAATTCGATCAGTCGTACCGGTTCGTCGGCCCCAGCCTCGGCGCTCGTCCGCCCGACCCGTCGTTCCCGGCCGATCGCCTGCGGGCCCCCGTGCTGTACGCCTCGCTGGGCACGGTGTTCAACGCCGGCCCGCAGATGTTGCGCGACTTCGCCACCGCGCTCGCGCCTCTGGGCGGCACTGTGATCATCTCCACCGGACAGACTGATCCGGCCGCGCTGGGTCCGCTGCCGGGCAACGTGATCGCCCGCCGGTTCGTGCCGCAACCAGAGGTGCTGGCCCGTGCTGCGCTGTTCGTCACTCACGGTGGGATGAACAGCGCCAACGAGGCCCTGCACGCGGGGGTTCCGATGGTGGTCGTCCCGCAGGGCGCGGATCAGCCGCTGGTGGCCCGGCGGGTCGTCGATCTCGGCGCCGGCCTGTCGGTCCGCACCCAGGACGCCGACGCGGAACGCGTGAACGCGCTCGCCCGGCGGCTGCTCGACGAACCACGCTTCCTGGCCGCGGCGGAAGGCTTGCGTGTCGCCCAGCGCGAGGCGGGTGGATATCTGCGGGCCGCCGACGAACTCGAGCGCTACCTGCACCGACCCGGCAGCGCCACCCGGGCGGATTCGCACCAGGAGCGCTGACCGATGTCACTCATGGTCGTCGCCGTGCTGCTGCTCGCCGGGCTGTCCGAGGCCCTCGGCCGGCTCCTGCCCCTGGTGGCGCGCCGGCCCGGCGTGTCGCGGCCCGTCGCCGCCGAGCTCCTGCTGATCGGCGCCGTGGTCGAAGGCGCCGTGTTCGCGCTGTGGCCGCTGACCTCATGGACGATCGCCGAGCTCGTGCTGTCCCCTCCGCTGTTCGGCGCCGCCGCGCTGACCTGGACACCCGGCCTGGCCGCCCCGCTGCTGCTCTCCGCCGTCCTCGCGTTTCCACTGCTCGGGCCCCTGCTGCATCTACTGCTCTTCGTGGGCGTCGGGATCGGCCTCGTGGCGCCGCTCTCCGCCATGACGGGCCTGGGCTGGTGGGCCGCCGCGGGCTGCGTGGCCGTCGCCGGCGTCGGGCTCGGCGTCGCCGTCGAGGCCGTTCGGCGCCTGGTCGCGAAGATCAGCGGCACCGGGGCACGGGAGTCGCTCGCATGATCGAGTTCCCGCTCCTCGTCCTGGTGCTCGGTCCGGTCCTGCTCGCCGAGGCTCTGCTCGCCCGCTACGAGGTCATGTCGTACACGGCCGGCTGGCGGACCCCCACCACCGAGCTCCCCCACGGCATGCCCTACGCCCGGGGCGCGGACCCCGACCGTCCCCCGGACGCCTACCTGGTCTATCTGGACGGAATCGGCAAACGCCACTTCACCGACACCCGGGACGGGGGCCAGCTGGTCAAGGCCCTGATCGCCGGAGCACCGGAACTGCGGGTGCTGGGCCAGGTGCAGCCCTACTCCCCCCTGGCCGACCCGCTCGTCAACCGGCCTGTGTGGGAGTGGCTGCGCCACCGCATCGGGCTCGTGCTGTTCCTGCACAACGTCATGCAGATCTTCGTCGCCGCCGACCACCGATACCGTCCCCTGTACAACCGCGCCGTGGGCACCCAGATCGCCGGCCACCTGCGCCTCGCCGGTTACCGGCCCGGCAGCGGCACACCCGTGGTCCTGCTCAGCTACAGCGGCGGCGCCCAGGTCGCCACCGGCGCGGTGGAGAAGCTGCACACCCTGCTCGGCGCCCCGCTCGTACTGATCACTCTCGGCGGGTTCCACAACGGCGCCAACGATCTCACCCACGCCGGTCATCTGCATCGGCTCACCAGCGCCGGCGACTGGATCGAGCGGGTCGGCACCTGGATGTTCCCTCAGCGCTGGCGGCTGTTCCGCAACAGCGGATGGAACCGGGCCCGCCGCGCGGAAAAGATCACCGTGCACCGGCTCGACCCGGCCACCCACATCGGGCAACACAGCTACATCAGCCCGCAGGCGCGACTGCCTGACGGCCGCACCTACCTCGACCACACCGCCGACACCGTGATCGCACTCATCCGCGCCCACCGCGACCGCGGTCCACAGAGGTGATGGGTCTCGGGACGGTCAGCCGACTCCCAGGGGCGTGGCCGGCGGTGCCACCTGGGGCGTCAGGCGTGGGATCGCGGCGAGCAGTTCGCGGGTGTAGTCGTGCTGGGGATCGGTGAACACGGTGCGCACGTCGCCTGACTCCAGCACCCGCCCGTCCCGCATGACCAGCACCCGGTCGCTCGCGTGGTAGACGACGCCGAGGTCGTGCGAGATGAACAGGTACGCCACGCCCAGCCGGGCCTGCAGGTCGGCGAGCAGGTCGAGGATCTGCGCCTGCACAGAGACGTCCAGCGCGGACACCGGCTCGTCGCAGACGATGACCTCCGGTTCGGCGGCCAGCGCACGGGCGACGGCCACCCGCTGCCTCTGCCCGCCGGACAGTTCCAGCGGCCTCCGCCGAAGATGCCCGGCGTCGAGCGCGACCATCTCGAGCAACTCGACCGTGCGCTCCCGGCGGGCGCCGCGTGGGTGACCGGCGGCGCCGAGCGCCTCACCGATGACTCTTTCGACGGTGAATCGCGGGTCGAAGGAACCGAGTGGATCCTGGTACACGATCTGCAGCCGACGCCGATGGGCGCGCCGCTGCTCAGGGGTGAGCGCGGGCCACGGGGTCCCGTCGACGTGGACTTCGCCGGCGTCCGGCGTCTCCAGGCCCAGCAGGAGCCGGGCGGTGGTGCTCTTGCCGGAGCCCGACTCCCCCACGATGCCCAGCGTCTCGCCGGCCCGCAGAGTCAGCGAGACATCCTCGACCGCGACCCGCGCGACGCCGTCCGGTCCCGGGAACGACTTGCGCAGCCCGACGGCGGCCAGAACGGGTCTGCCAGGCTGCGCCGCAGCGGGAGGTGAGACCGGCGCGGCGGCCGCAGGCCGTTCCACCGTCGAGAGCCACGTGCCCTTCGCGTGCGCGGACGGCACCGCGGCCAGCAGCGCCTTCGTGTACGGGTGCTGGGGATCCCGCAACACCGCATCGGTCGCCCCGAGCTCGACGATGCGGCCGGCCTTCATGACCGCGACCCGGTCGGCCAGCCGGGCGACCACCGCCAGGTCGTGGCTGACGATCAGCAGTCCGCTGCGGTTGCCCTTGAGCGAGCCGAGCAGATCGAGCACCTGCAGGGCCACGGTCGCGTCGAGCGCGGTGGTCGGCTCGTCCGCGAGCAGCAGCTCCGGTTCGCACGCGATCGCGGAGGCGATGAGCGCCCGCTGGCGGAGGCCGCCGGACAGTTGGTGCGGATACTGGGCGGCCCGCACCTCTGGCTCCGGCACCCCGACGGACTCCAGTAGTTCGTGTACCCGCGCGGCCCGCGCGGCCCGGTTCAATGTGGTGTGCAGGGCCAGCGGCTCGGCGATCTCCCGGCCCACCGGCCGCAGCGGGTCGAGCGAGGCCATCGCGTCCTGGAGCACGAACCCGATCCGCGCCCCGCGCACCCGACGCCATGTCCGGTCGGTGAAACCGGTGACGTCGGTGCCGTCGAAGCGCAACCGGTCGGTGTGCACGCGGGCGCCGTACCCGGGGAGGCCGACGAGCGTACGGGTCGTCACGCTCTTGCCCGAGCCCGACTCCCCCACCAGCGCGAGGCACTCGCCGCGCTCCAGCGTGAAGGAGACTCCGTCGACGACCGTGGTGCCGTTGAACGCGACCTTCAGCCCAGCGACCTCGAGCAGGCTGGTCATGTGGTTCTCCCTTCGGAGCGGCGGCGCACTTCGCGGCCGAGCACGGTGATGGCCAGCACGGTCAGCGTGATCGCCACACTCGGCACGGCCACCAGGAACCAGTCGTTGGAGATGTACTGCAGGCCGTTGGAGAGCATGTCGCCCCACTCGGCGGCCGGCGGCTCGGCGCCCAACCCCAGGAAGCTCAGTGCGGCGCCGGCACTGATCGCGGTGCCGATCCCGATGGTGGACAACACCAGCACCGGCCGGATCGCGTTGGGCAGCACGTGCCGCCAGATCACCGTGAAGCGTTTCATGCCGAGCCCTGTGGCCGCCTCGACGAAGATGGAGCGGCGCACGATGTGCGTCTGCGCCCGCACGATCCTCGCGTACGACGGGATGCTGGCGAACGCGACGGCGAACATCGCATTGGTGCTGCCGGCGCCCGCCAGGGTGATGACCACCAGCGCCAGCAGCAGCTCCGGTATGGACAGCACCACGTCGATCAGCCGCATGACGACGCTCTCGGTCAACCGGCTGCCCAGCCCTGCGATCAGACCCAGCAGGGTGCCGCCGGTGACCGCGATCGCCGTCGCGCCCAGCCCCATCACCAGCGAGGGCCGGGCCCCGTAGACCATGCGGCTGAGCACGTCGCGGCCGGACTCGTCGGTTCCGAGCGGGTGAGTGCCGCCGGGCGCCAGGAAGGCCCCGTCGGCGCCGATCTCCAGGGGGTCGTGCGGTGCCAGCAGTTGCGGCACGAGGGCCGCGACCACGACGGCCGCCACGAACAGCCCCGCCAGGATCAGCCCGGGGCGCAGCCGGACGCGGCCTGCCCGCGGCAGCGCCGCATCCGTCGCGGTCAACGCGCTCATCGAGTCACCAGCCTCGGGTCGATGAGCGTGTACGCGATGTCCACCAGCAGGTTCACCAAGACGTAGACGAAGGCGGCGAAGACCACCAGCCCCAACACCATCGGGATGTCCTTGGTCGTCACCGCGGAGAGCATCAGCTGTCCCACCCCTTGGCGTACGAACAGCGTCTCGGTGATGACCGCGCCGCCCAGCAGTCCGCCGACCACGAAACCGGACATCGTGACGATCTGTACCAGTGCGTGGCGCAGGGCGTGCCGCACCCGGACGACGGTGTCCCGCATGCCGCGGGTGCGGGCGGTGAGGATGAAGGGCTGCTCCAGTACCTCCTCCAGTTCGCTTCGCAGGACCTGGGCGAGCACCGCGCCGATCGGCAACGCCAGAGTGAGCGTCGGCAGGATCAGCGCGCGCGGCCCGTCGTTCCCGGAGACGGGCAGGACCTTGAGGGTGAAGGAGAAGACGATGAGGAGCACGATGCCGATCACGAACGTCGGCGTCGCGGACAGCGTCAACTCCACTCCGGAGGCGATCGACCGCCACGGCCGCCTCCGCGCGGTCAGCACCGCGGCCGCGATCGCCAGCAGCACGGCCACAACGGCCGCCGCCACCGCGAGCTGAACGGTCTGGCCGAGTTGCTCGCCGATCGCCTGGCTCACCGAGATCCGCTGCTGGTAGGACCGGCCCAGGTCGCCGTGGAGCAGGCGACCCAGGTAGTCCAGGTACTGGTGGTAGAGGGGCTGGTCCAGGCCGAGGTCACGGCGGACCTGGTCCAGCACCTCCTTGGTCGGGTTGGCCCCCTGGCCGGCCACGGTGGACAGGGCGGCGTCCCCCGCGGTGACGTGCAGCGCGATGAAGCTGAGCGTGGCCGCGCCCCACAGGACCCCCACCCCGGCGATCAGGCGTACCCCGATCCGCTTGGCGATGGCGACCGCCGTGGGGCGCACGGCGAGCCGGGTCCCCGTCGTGCCGAGGGCTGTCATTTCGTGAGCCACGCGTAGGTGAACACGGGCGTGGCGTGCGACGTGTCGGTGATGACGCCCTGCAGCTTCCTGCTGGTCGCCCACAACACCGAGTTGTCGTAGATGGGCACGCCGGGCACCAGGTCGACCAGCCGCTGCTGGACCTTGCCGTAGAGGTCCCTGAGTTTCGCGGCGTCGGTGGTCTGGCGGGCCTGCTCCAACCAGGTGTCGATCTGCTGGTCGGACAGATGGGACAGGTTCTGCCCCAGGCGCTTGTCGTTCGGGATGCTCTCCGTCGCGTACTTGATGTAGAGCACGTCCGGCGTGTTGGTGTGCCAGACGCCCGACAGGAGGTCGTAGTCCCCGGCGTACCGCAGCGTGGTGACCTGGGTGAGGGGCAGGAGGTTCACGTTCACCTTGAAGCCGACCGCCTTGGCCTGTGCCTGGATCAGGTTGTAGACCGGGCTGACCGTGGCGGTCTGCGTGACCGGCGACTGCGCCTCGAGGACCTTGCCGTCCTTGGTGCGGTAACCGTCGGCGTCGCGTCCCGTCCAGCCGGCCTGGTCGAGGAGTTGGTTGGCCTTCGCCGGGTCGTACCCCGGGAACTTCACGTTCGGGTCGTAATACTGGGTGACCCGGTCGAGGAACCCGGTCGCGGGTTGCCGCTGCCCGAACCCGATCGTCTGGATGATCGCCGGCACGTTGACGGACGCGGCGAAGGCCCGGCGGACGTCGATGTCGTCGAACGGCGCACGGGAGACGTTGAAGTCAAGCGTGAACGGCCAGCCGATCCGGTTGTTGTTGTGGTATTCGAGGGCGGGGTTGGACTTCACGGCCTGCGCGTTCTGCGCCGGCAGGTAGCCGGTGGCCTGGTACTGGCCGCTGACCAGCGAGTTGAAGCGCACCGCGTCCTGGCCCACCCAGTCGACCTTGATGCCGTCGAGGTAGGCCGGACCGCCGCGCTTGTACAGGTCGGGCGGCCAGTTGTAGTCGGCCCTGCGGGCGAAGGTGACGCTCTGGTTCTTGGTGTATCCGGTCAGCACGAACGGCCCGGAGCCCACCGGGTGCTCGCACAGCTGGGCCGGAGTGGACTCCTTGATCGCCTTGGGTGACTCCATCCCGAGCCAGCCCTGGGCCAGCACGGTCAGGAACGGGACGTACGGCCGGGACAGGTGCACCTCGAGCGTGTAATCGTCGATGATCTTGCTGTCCTCGTACGGCGCGATGTACGGGCCGGCCAGCGGTGATCGGGTCGCCGGGTCGAGCATGTGCTCGAAGTTGGTGACGACCGCCTGGGCGTCGAACACGGCGCCGTCGCTGAAGGTCACACCCTCGCGCAGGTGGAAGGTGTAGGTCTTGGCATCGGGCGAGATCTCCCATGAGGTGGCCAGCCACGGCGACGGGTCGCCCTTGTCGTCCAGGTAGACCAGGTTGTCCGTGAGGATGTGCCCGAAGATCTGCTCGACGTCTGAGGAGATCGCGTGCGGGTCGAGGCACAGCGGGTCGAGCGACATGGACAGGTTCAGGGTGCCACCGCGCGCCGGTTCGGCGGAGACGCCGTCGGCGGTGCCCGCCCTAGCGCCGCCGCACGCGGTCAGCAGCGACAGGCCGGCCAGCGTGGCGACGAGACTCCGGAGGGTTCTTGAGGGGGACAACTGACGCTCCTCGTGGGGGATGCGGGTACGCGGAAGTCACACCGGCCGCGCCGTCTGGGCAGCCGCCGGCGGAAAAATGAATCGACGATCAGGAATGCGGGATGAATCGGCCGAATCGGCCCTGGTGGTACAGCAGTGGCCGGTCGGCGCCGTGCACCGTCGCCTCGGAGACGAGGCCCACGACGAGCACGTGGTCGCCCACGTCCACCGTCGCGTACGGCAGGCAGACCAGGTGCACCGACACGTCGCTCAGCAGCGGCGTGGCGTGCGGACCGGGGCGCCAGCGTGTGGGCTCGGCGAACCGGTCGATGCCCTTGCGGGCGAACCTGGCGGCCAGCTCGCCCTGGTCGCTGGTGAGCACGTTGACGGCGAAGTGGTCGGCCGAACGCAGCCGGGGCCAGGTGGTCGAGGCCTGGTCCACGTAGAAGGAGACCAGCGGGGGCTCGAGGCTCACGGAGGAGAACGACGTGGCGGTCAGCCCGACGGGGATCCCCTCGTCCTGGGCCGTGATCACCACGACTCCCGCGGCGTGCGCCGCGAGCGCCCTTCTGAACTGCTCGCCGTCCACGGCCCGCCCGGGGAGGGTCTCGGTCACCTTCCCGCACCTTTCCCGGGAATCGGAACCACCTGAGGGGTGCTCATCTGATCTCTCCTTCGCGTCCATGCCACGGTCGCCCGCTTCTGCTGCTGGGGTTTCCTGCGGGAGCCGTCGGCGGCGGCGCATGGGTGGTCACAAGGCGACCGCGGCCTCGGGCCTGTCCCCCGACGGCGTCGGCGGGGCTCGGTAAGCCGGCGGCGATGCCACCGGATCAGAAAGAGTGATGGTCAGTGATCAGCGACATTGCGCACTGGCGACGTGGCAGAGGTCCACGTGCTGGCGCCGAATCAGTCGGACATCCTGCCTCATGCCACTCAATCTACGACCTCCAGGACATAAAGTCAATATTTCCTACTGGTTATACATAGAACTTGCCTGATCTGGCCTCCCGCAGCGGAACCACGCGGTCAGTCGGACTCGTGAGCCTTGGGGCCCCGGCGGAACGCCGCACCCGGGTGGGTGTCCGGCAGCCGGTGGACTCCGCGGCCCAGCAGGCGCTCGCGCAACGTGCTGTCGTCGTACGACGTGCGATAACGCCCGCGCCGCTGCAGTTCGGGAACGACGAGTTCGATGAAGTCCTCGGCCGTGCCAGGAGAGAGGTACTGCATGAGGTTGAAGCCCGCGGCGCCGGTCTCGTCCGCCCAGCGCTCGATCTCGTCCGCCACTCGCTCCGGCGTGCCGGCCACGAACAACGGCCCGCCCTGTCCGACACGGCCGACGGATGCCAGCACGTCCCGGACCGTGAGCCCTCTGCCCACCAGGGGGCGGATCGCGCGCTCGGTGAAGTCCCCTCCCCTCGCGACGATGTCGTCGATCGCCTCGTCGGGGTCGTAGGCCGCGAGATCGATGCCGCTGCCGCGCTGTGCCAGGAAACCTTCCGGACTGATGTGGCGTTGCAGGTCCGCCACCTTGGCGTCGGCCTCCGCCTGGGTGGGCGCGACGATCACGGAGGCGCCGGGGAAGACCTTGACGTGGTCGGGGTCGCGGCCGAAGGCGGCGGCGCGCCGCTTGAGATCGGCGATCTCCTCGCGTAGCGCTTCCAGTGACGGGGCGCCGGTGAAGACGGCCTCCGCGTGCCTGGCCGCGAAATCCCTGCCGCGTTCGGAGTTGCCGGCCTGGTAGAGCACGGGGGTGCGCTGTGGCGACGGTTCCGACAGGTGCGGCCCGGCGACACGGAAGTGCTTGCCGACGTGGTCGATCGCGTGGACCTTCGCCGGGTCGGCGTAGACCCGCGCCTCCACGTCCCTGATGACGGCGCCGTCCTCCCAGCTGCCCTCCCACAGCTTGTAGAGGACCTCCAGGTACTCTTCCGCGATCTCGTAGCGCAGGTCGTGCTCGATCTCGTCGTCGAGCCCGAAGTTCCTGGCCGCGCTGCGCAGATAGGAGGTGACGACGTTCCACGCCACCCGCCCCTTGGTGAGGTGGTCCAGGGTGGACATCCGGCGCGCGTGCGCGAACGGCGGCTCATAGGTGGTGGAGAACGTCACGGCGAACCCGAGATGCCTGGTCACCGCGGCCATCGCGGGCACCACGAGCAGCGGGTCGTTGGCCGGCACCTGCACGGCCTCACGAACGGCGGTCTCCGGCCCGCCTCGGTAGCGGTCGTAGAGCCCCACCACGTCGGCGAGGAAGACCGCGTCGAACAGCCCCCGCTCGAGCAGCGTGGCCAGGTCGGTCCAGTAGTCGATGTCGGTGTACCGGTGTCTGTTGTTCTCCGGATGCGTCCACAGCCCGTGCTGGATGTGGCCGACGCAGTTCATCTCGAAGAGGTTGAAGTGGATGATCCGGCGTTCGAGGTCAGTCACGTTCGCTCACTGTGTGTTCCGGATGGTCTGGGCATGCGGCCCGGCCGAGCTCGTCCGGCCGGGATCTGGCAGTCCGGGTCCCCTTGGCCGCACCCGCTGAAGGGCTTCGGCGGGATGACGCCGGGCCCGACGCCCGCCGTGGGCCGTCACGCCACACCATAAGGACCCTTCCGCACGAAAACAAAGTATTACCTACCTGTTTTACATGGATTAGCCTTCCCACGTGAACACGCACGAACGGACGGCACCATGAGCATCGACAGCCCACCATCGCGAGCCCCCGGCACCTCGACCGCGCATGTGATCGCGGACGACGCGGAGGCGCTGGCCGTGGCGGAGGAGCTCGCCGGCGAATTCGCGGCGGAAGCGGCGGAGCGGGACGCCCGGCGGCGACTGCCCCGGCAGGAACTGGACCGGTTGTCGGCAAGCGGACTGCTCGGGATCACCGTTCCGCGTGAACACGGCGGCGCGGACGTGCGCGCGCGGACCGTCGCCGAAGTGTTCCGGCTCCTGGCCGCCGCCGACCCGAACATCGCCCAGATCCCGCAGAGCCACATCGTCTACGTCAACGTGCTGCGTCAGCAGGGCGACCCCGCGCAGCAGGAGTTCTTCTTCGGCGAGGTGCTGGCCGGCAGGCGCTTCGGCAACGCCCAGTCTGAGGCGGGGACGAAGCACGTGCAGGACTGTCGGACGCGGCTCGTCCGCGCGGGTGACCACTTCGTGCTGCGCGGCGTCAAGCAGTACAGCACGGGCGCGCTGTTCGCCGACTGGATCCCGGTCCTGGCCCGTCACGAAGACGAGACACTGCACGTCGCGTACGTGCCCGGGGACGCCCCCGGGCTGACCGTGGTGGACGACTGGGCCGGGATGGGGCAGCGGACCACCGCCAGCGGCACGGTACGGCTCGAGGACGTCGCCGTGCCGCCGGAGCATGTGGTGCCCCACCACCTGACGTTCACCGGGCCGCAGTTGCACGGCGCGCTGGCGCAACTGCTGCACACGGCCATCGACGTGGGAATCGCGGGCGGTGCGCTGACCGAGGCGGTGAAGTTCGTGCGGACCAAGGCCCGCCCCTGGTTCGAGAGCGGCCAGGAGACCGCCGCGGAGGACCCGCTGGTCATCCAGCGGGTCGGTGAACTCTCCATCAAGGTCCGCTCGGCCGAGGCGTTGCTGGTCGCGGCCGGGGAGGCGGTCGACGCGGCGCGAGCCGACCTGACCGCGGAGTCGGCCGGAGCGGCCTCGATCGCCGTGGCGACCGCGAAGGCCTACGCGGACCCGGTCGCGGTCGAACTCGGCAGCGCCGTCTTCGAACTGGGCGGCACCAGGTCCAGCCTGGAGGGGCTCAACCTGAACCGGCACTGGCGCAACGCCCGCACCCACACCTTGCACGACCCGGCGCGCTGGAAGGTCCAGCACATCGGCCGGTACGTACTCAACGGACAGCTTCCGCCCCGCCACGGCCTGCTCTAGGAACAACCATGACTTTGACCTTTCACTGGTTCCTGCCCACGTACGGCGACAGCCGCGACATCGTCGGCGGCGGTCACGGACTGCCCGCGGGATCGGCCGGCGGCGCCCGGCCCGCCACCTTGGCCTACCTGCGGCAGATCGTGGACGCGGCCGAGCAGCTCGGCTTCGTCGGCGCCCTGACGCCGACCGGCGCCTGGTGCGAGGACGCCTGGCTGACCACGGCCATGCTCGTCGAGACGACGGAACGGCTCAAGTTCCTGGTCGCGTTCCGGCCGGGCTTCATCACCCCGACGCTGGCCGCCCAGATGGCCGCCACGTTCCAGCGCCACTCGGGCGGCCGGCTGCTGCTCAACGTGGTCACCGGCGGGGAGAGCCACGAGCAGCGCGCGTACGGCGACTTCCTCGGCAAGGACGCCCGATACGCGCGGGCGGACGAGTTCCTGCACATCGTGCGGGCCCTGTGGCGCGGAGAGGTCGTCGACTTCGCGGGCGACCATCTGAGAGTCGAGGGCGCGCGACTCGACCGGCTGCCCGACCCGGTGCCGGACGTCTATTTCGGCGGCTCGTCCGCCGCGGCGGGCCCGGTCGCGGCCCGGCACGTCGACGCGTACCTCACGTGGGGAGAGCCCCCTGCGGCCGTGGCCGAGAAGATCGCCTGGGTGTCCGGACTCGCGGCGGCCGAGGGCCGCACCCTCCGCCAGGGCATCAGGCTCCATGTGATCAGCCGGGACACCAGCGAGCAGGCGTGGGCGCAGGCCCGGCGGCTGCTCGACGGCATCGACCCGGCCACCGTCGAGAAGGTCCAGGCAGGCCTCGCCCGCAGCGAGTCAGAAGGGCAGAAGCGGATGCTCGGCCTGCACGGCGGCAGCCGCGACGGCCTGGAGATCTATCCGAACCTGTGGGCGGGGGTGGGCCTGGTCCGCGGCGGAGCCGGCACCGCTCTGGTCGGCAGCCACACCGAGGTCGCCGACCGGATCGAGGAGTACCACCGCCTCGGCATCACCGAGTTCGTCCTCTCCGGCCATCCCCACATCGAGGAGGCGTACTGGTTCGGCGAGGGCGTGCTGCCCATCCTGCGCAGCCGCGGGCTCTGGGAGCACCCGCAGGCCCCGCAGGGCGCGGACCGGTCGGCCGCCATCCCCTTCGCCCCCGCATCCTCGAGCTGACCCGGCGGGACGTCATGACTACTCAGAACCTCCCCGCGGCCGGAGTGACGGAACTGCGGGAGCGTGCGGCGCTGATCCTGCCTGAGCTGGCAGAAGGCGCCGCCGAGCGGGAGCGCGTACGGGAACTGCCGCACGCCCAGATCCGCCGGGTCGCCCAGGCGGGGCTGTTCACCTTCCGGATCCCGGTCGAGTACGGCGGCGCGGGCTCGTCGGTCCAGGACGTGTTCCGCTTCGTGATCGATCTCGCCGCGGCGGACTCGAACATCGCCCAGGCGGTGCGCCCGGACTTCGGCCGGGTCGAAGCGCTGCTGGCGGGACCGGAAGCCGAACGCCGCAAATGGTTTCCCCGCTTCCTCGCCGGCGACGTCTTCGGCAACGCGGGCTGGGAGACCGGCGGCCCCAACGGGACGATCCAGTCCCGGATCACCCGGCACGGTGATCATTTCAAGGTCAACGGCACCAAGTTCTACAGCACGGGGGCGCTGTACGCCGACTGGATCGGCACGGCGGCTCTGGACGACGACGGAGAGAAGGTGTTCTTCACGCTGCCTCGCGATCGGGAGGGGCTGCACCTCGTCGACGACTACGACGGCATCGGCCAGCGCCTCACCGCCAGCGGGACCACCAGACTCGACGACGTCGTCGTTCATCCCGACGAGATCAGCACCCGCGACGGCGGTGAACGGCGCTCCCCCGTCACCGCCTTCCTGCAGCTCTACCTGGCCGCGGTCGAGGCCGGCATCGCACGGAACGCGCTCACGGACGCGGTGGCCTTCGTGCGCGAACTGGCCCGGCCGATCGCGCACAGCAGCGCCGCGCGCTCGGTCGACGACCCGTACGTCCAGCACGCGGTGGGGGACATCTCCGCCCGGGCCTACGCAGCCGAGGCCGCCGTCCTGCGGGCGGCCGCCGCCATCGATCGAGCGTGGCACGAAGATCTGCGGCCCGAGTCGCTGACCGCCGCGTCCGTCGAGGTCGCGCAGGCACAGTTCTTCGCGGTCGAAGCGGCGCTCAAGTCGGCCGAGTCGCTGTTCGACGTCGCCGGCGGCTCGGCGACCGGGCGTGCCCACAACCTGGACAGGCACTGGCGGAACGCCCGGACCGTGGCCAACCACAACCCCCGGTACTGGAAGGCGGCCGTCGTCGGCGCCTTCAGGCTCAACGGGACCGAACCCCCCACCAACGGTCTGTTCTGAGCTCACGGCTCCGCCGAGCCGGGCGAGCCCGCGGCGTCAGTCGTCGAGAGCGAGGTCGGCGGTGACCTCGGCGGCACGGTCGAGCAGCCTGAGCAGGCGGGAGTAGTCCTCGTCGCTCATCGCCTGGCGCAGCCGGGTTTCGACCCTTCGCGACAACTCGGCGGCGGCCGCCTCGGCATGGGCTGACCAGGCGGCCTCCGCCGCCGGCTCCGACGGTCAACGGGTGCGCGACGCCGTGATCGGTTCGAGAAGTCGTCGTGGCGTGTTGATCGCGTCGGACACGGGATCGTGACCGGGGTCCGTCGAATCGAATCCGGGTCCTGGTTCGATCCGGATCTCCGGGACCGGGATGACCAGACCGCAATCTCCGCAGCGCCCCTCGTGGTCGAGAAGACCTCCGTCCTGATCGTGGCGGGCGGCGCGCTTGACTCCGGACGGAGAGTAGAACGTGTCCCCCCAGTGCATCAGAGCACGCACGACCGGCCACAGTCCTTCGCCCTTGGCGGTCAGCCGGTACTCGACACCTCCGGTCGCGCCGTCGTCACGGACGAGCACGCCCTCCTGCACGAGGGACTTAAGCCGGCTGGTCAAGACGGCGCGGGGGATCTTCAGCTGAGTGACGAAGTCTCCGAACCGGCGGACCCCGAAGAACGCGTCGCGGACGATGAGGAGCGTCCACCGCTCCCCGACGATCTCCAGCGATCGCGCCAGCGAGCAGTTGCGGTCGGCATAGGTGCTCGGAAGCGTCATGCTCCGATTCTACCCGCCTGGTTCACTCAGCGAACTGGTGCGTGCTACGGTGTCCCACCAGTAGCAGTTCAGTCAATGAACCGGGTAGGTCGAGCCTGAGGAGGCTGCCCCGTGTACCAGTTCCTCGTCTCCTTCACCGTCCAGGCGGAGCATCGCGACGACTTCGTCCGGGCGGCGAAGAAGACCGCGCGTGACTCTCTGGCGAGCGAGCCCGGCTCCCACCGGTTCGAGGTCATCGCGGACGAGAACGACCCGAATGTCTTCTACCTGAACGAGGTCTATGCGGACCTCGACGCGTTCGACACGCACGCGAGCGGTCCTTACTTCGGCGCGTTCTTCGCCGAGGCCGGCGCCTACGCCGAGGGTCCGGCGTGGCTCATGAGAGGAAACCTCATCGGCGACGACGCCGCCTGAGTCCTATCCGGCGGCAACACGAGGAAATCGAGAGGCATCCATGTCAGAGACCCCGAGGCGAACCCGCCGCTACGTTCTCGCGGAGCGCCCCGCCGCGCCCACCGGGCCGCTGGAGGAAGGCGTCCTGCGCTACGAGGAGGACGTTCCCGTGCCGCGGCTCGGATCAGGACAGGTTTTGGTGAAGGTCGAGTGGATGTCGCTGGACCCCGCCACCCGGAGCTGGATGAACGACACCCCGAGTTCCCTTCCGCCGTCACCGCTGGGCGAGACCATGCGCGCCCTCGGCGCCGGCACGGTGAGCGCATCGGAGCACCCTGATTTCGTGGTCGGGGAACGGGTGTGCGGATTGCTGGGCTGGCAGGAGGACGCCGTGGTGGACGGCTCGAGCCTGCGGCGGGTGCCCGACGGCGTGCCGCTGAACGCCTCCTTGAATGTCCTGGGCATCGCCGGGCAGACCGCCTGGCTGGGGTTGCACGACATCGGGCGGCCGCGGAAGGGCGAGACGGTCGTCGTCACCGCGGCGGCCGGCGGCGTCGGTTCCGTCGCCGTCCAACTGGCGGTCGCCGCCGGCGCACGCGTGATCGGCGTCGCCGGGACACCGGCCAAGTGTGAGTGGGTGCGGGAACTCGGTGCCGACGAGTGCGTCGACTACCGGGAGGACGACGTGTCGGCGGCGTGCTCCCGGTTGTGCCCCGACGGAATCGACGTCGTCTTCGACAACGTCGGCGGGGCGATGCTCGACGCCCTGCTCCCGCACATGGCGGTCAACGCCCGTGTCGTCCTGTGCGGCGCGATCTCCCGGCACGACGGCGGACGTGGCCCTGTTCCTCTGCACAACTGGTTCCACCTGTTGGTCAACAGGGTCCGGATGGAAGCCTTCATCTACATGGATCACGAGGATCGCTTCGATGAGATCGAAGCCGATCTCCTGCCCCGCCTGCGCGACGGCGGGCTGCGCAGCCGGGAGCACGTGGTCGAGGGACTGACCGCGGCCCCAGCGGCGCTTCACACGCTCTTCGACGGCACGAACACGGGCAAGCTGCTCGTGCGCGTCGGTCGATCCTGACCCGCGTCCGCCGCGCCGCCGAAGACCACCGGCCCGAGCCGTCATCCGGAACGCACGTTCGCTGCGGGGCCCGCTTGAAAAGTCACCAACTGACGAGGAGATCCATCATGTCGTCCGTGCTCATCACCGGCGCGTCCAAGGGCATCGGCCGAGCCGTCGCGGCCGAGCTGGCACGCCGCGGCCACCGGGTGATCGCCACCGCACGTCGTCCGGAGACGCTGGCCGACCTGCCCGTCGACCGGCGCCTGCGCCTTGATGTCACTGATCAGGAAAGCGTCGACCAGGCCATCAAGGACGCCGGCGACATCGATGTGGTGGTCAGCAATGCCGGCGAGACGGTGCGCGCGCCTCTGGAGAGCGTCCCGCTCGCGGAGGTCGAACGGCTCTTTCAGCTCAACACCCTGGGTGCCCTGCGGGTGGCGCAGGGAGTGCTTCCGGCGATGCGTGAAAGGGGCGCGGGGCACCTCCTCTTCGTCTCCAGCATCCAGGGGCGGCTGGTCCTCCCGATGATCGGCCCTTATGGAGCCAGCAAATGGGCGCTGGAGGCGCTCGCGGAGACGCTCGCCATCGAGACGCGTCATTTCGGAATCAAGGTGAGTGTGGTGCAGCCCGGTGTCGTTTCCTCGGGTGGCGGTGGGCGCGCCAAGGTGTTCCTGCAAGAGAACGACCCGTACACCCCGCTGTATGAGGCACTCGATGTCCTCCGTGGCGAGTCCATCACCCCCGAGGAGGTGGCCACGGCCGTGGCCGACACGATCGAGCAGCCTGAGCCTCCGTTTCGCGTGCCGGTCGGCGCACCGGCCAGGCGGGTCCTGCAGGCCCGCAAAGAGGCCCCGGAGAGCGAGCCCTTCCTGATGGCGGAAATCAATTGGTAGACGTTGAGCCGTTCAGACCGGAGTCCGGCCAAGCACATCCGCTGGACAATTCCGTCTACTCGGCGCTGACCGGGCCGCACGCCCACTTCGCGCAGCGACGGGGCAACGCATTGCGCTACCCGTTGGACATGTCACCGTTCATGGCGCTGCCGGACTCCCCCGGCGACGCCGACTGGGCGGACATCGCGGCACTCGCCGATCCCGATCGGGGAGTCACGCTGACCGGCCTCACGGTCGAGCCGCCCGACGGCTGGGAGGTCGTGATGCGGGGCACAGTGCTGCAACTCGTCGACGACGGGATCGCCGCCGCGCCGGACGATGAGGCCGTCACCCTCACCCAGGCGGACGTTCCGGAGATGCTCGCCCTGGCCGAACGCACCAAACCGGGGCCGTTCCTGCCGCGCACGATCGAGATGGGCACCTATCTGGGCATCCGGCACGGCGGGCGCCTGGTGGCGATGGCCGGTGAACGGCTGCGCCCTCCGGGCTGGACGGAAATCAGCGGAGTCTGCACCGACGCGGACCGGCGCGGACAGGGGTTGGGGACCCGGCTGGTGCTGGCCGTCGCGGCCGGCATCCGGATGCGCGGCGAGACGCCGTTCCTGCATGTGGTCGCGTCCAACACGAACGCCGTCCGGCTGTACGAATCCCTGGGATTCCGGCTTCGCCGCGCTGCGACCCTTGTGCTCACCCGGCCGCCGGCGGAAACGTCGATCAGCTAGACGGAGCCGGTCACCGGACGGGACGTCTCAGGGCCGATCGAACAATTCTCTCCCGAGAGTGAGAAGCGTTCGCGGCAGCTGTCCGCGGTGGACGGTTCAGCCTTCCCCATGGGCGCAGATGAGCCCCATTACATCTCATCGGCCGAAACGGTTCATTCCCGTAGCGATATATACGGCATGTTTTCTGTAGGTTTGATCCGTTCCGGGGTGCACCTAGCTACACCCCGGAACGGTAGTCAACCGGCTTCTGGCTGATCGCTCCGCTTTCTAGCGTGGTCGTCATGACGACGACAGAAGAAGCCCGCTCCACGACGTCTCCGACCCTGTCGCCCACGAATGCCGAGCCCGCCCCTGGCGTTTACCGCATCGACCCTGAGGCCACGGAGATCAGGTTCGCCACACGGCATGTCTTCGGTCTGCTGCCCGTCACCGGGTCCTTCGCGCTGGACCACGGCGAACTGCGGATCGCCGAGTCCGTCGCGGACTCCACGATCGACGCGGTCGTCCGCGCGGGCAGCTTCGCCAGCGGCATCGCGGCACGAGACCACAAGGTCAGGTCGGACGTCTACCTCGACGCAGCCGCCCATCCGGAGATCGTCTACCGCGGACTGCGCGTCGAGCCGTCGTCCGACGGGGCACGGGTGCACGGCACGCTGACGGTCCGCGGCGTGACCCGGCCGGCCGTCCTGACCCTGACCTCCCTCCTCGTCGAGAACGGCGTGCTGCGGGCGCAGGCCGAGACGACCGTCGACCGCTACGCCTTCGGCCTGACCCGGGAGAAGGGCATGACGGGGCGCCATTTCCGCCTCTTCCTCACGGTCACCGCCACCGCGGACTGACCTCCCGCGGTCGCATTTCCGGCGGCGCGAGCGCGGCTCCGAACTTCGCTGAAGCGAATTCCCCCGGAAACGGAAGCGGCGTGAAAAGTGTTACGAGAGGACTTCTAAGTCCATTTGCGCAGCAGTAACGTACCGACATCGGCCAAGGGGGCATTGATGGACAAAGCGATCGACCAGAATTCAGGGGAGTTACCCGGGGGCGATGAAGGACCGGCTCCAGCACTGCGATTGAAAGGCCTTCATAAGGTCTTCGCCGACAACACCGCGGTCGACCACGTCGATCTGGTGGTTCCGCGAGGCTCGTTCTTCGGCCTCGTCGGACCCAACGGCGCCGGCAAGACCACAGCGCTGTCGATGGCCGTGGGCCTGCTCCGACCGGACGAGGGCCGGTCCGAGGTGTTCGGCGTCGATGTCTGGTCCGACCCGGTCCAGGCGAAGTCGCTCATGGGCGTCCTGCCGGACGGGCTCGCGATGCCCGAACGGCTGACCGGCCGGGAGCTGCTGACATTCATCGGCCAACTGCGCGGCATCGCCGACGACGTGCTGGCTCGGCGAACCCAGGATCTGCTCAACGTCATGGAGCTCAACGACGCCGAGCGCACCTTGGTCGTCGACTACTCCACGGGCATGCGCAAGAAGATCGGTCTCGCGACCGCGTTGTTGCACGGGCCGCGACTGCTCGTCCTCGACGAGCCCTTCGAGGCCGTCGATCCGGTCTCGGCGGCCGCGCTCAAGGCGATACTCGGGCGCTTCGTCGCCTCGGGTGGTTCCGTGATCCTCTCCAGCCACGTCATGCCCCTCGTCGAGCAGCTGTGCGACACCGTCGCGGTGATGGCCAAGGGCAGGCTCGTCGCCGCGGGCCCCCTGGACGAGGTGCGCGGCGACGGCAGCCTGGAGGAGACGTTCGTCCGCCTGGTGGGCGTCGAGGCCGGCGCCTGGGAGGAACTGTCGTGGCTGGCGTCCTGATCCGGATGAAGCTCGCGATCATCCAGCACTCCATGACGGGCGGCAAGGCCGCCTGGATGATCATTGGTGGCCTTTTCGGCATCGCCTTCGCGGTCGCCACCATCTGGCTGAGCGTGCTGGACAGCCTCTCCCCGGCCGTGGTGGCCGACCTGCTCGCCGCGGTCTACGTCATGTGGATGCTCGGCTGGATCGTCGGGCCGGTCTGGGGCGGCTCCACGGTGCTGCGGGTCGACCACTTCGCACTGCTGTCCGTGCCGCACCGCAAGCTCGCCGTAGGACTGCTCTGTGCGGGCTTCGTCGCCATCACCACGGTGGTGACGTTCCTGGCGTTCGTGAGCTTGATCGTTTACGGCGCCCGCCTCGGGTTCGTGCCCGCGCTCATCGCGGCGCCCGCGGTCGTTCTGCAGTTGGTCTTCGTCGTCCTGTTGTCGCGGGTCGCCATGGTCGTCTTCGGCGTCGTGGCGAAGTCCAGGGTCGGTGCCGCGTTCACCGGCGTGCTCATCGCCGCGTTGATGGTCCTCGCCCAGTCCGGTTGGATGGTCGCCGTCGCGATCCAGGTCTCCGGCGTGCTCGACGACGGCTTCGGATCTGGTTTCTCCACCACGGTGCGGGCCATCCCGTCCGGCTGGGGCCTCGTCGCCGTCGAGTCGGCCGCCCGGGGCGACTGGGCGTTGGCGCTCGGCGCGCTCGCCGGGCTGGCACTGCTCATCGTGTTGCTGCTGCTCGGCTGGAGCCGGAGCCTCGGCACCCCACGGCGGGCGCGGATCACGATCCGCGGCTCGCGCAACGCCGCGGTCTCCAGCGGCGGGCTGTTCGCCGGGCGTTCCGGCACGGTCCTGCGCAAGGAGTTGCGCACCTGGTGGCGCGACCCGCTGCGCACCCAGACGGTGTTCGTGCCGCTGGTCTGGGCCCTGGGCACGACCCTGCTGCCGCTCACCTTCGGCGAGAAACTGCTGCTGCCCTGGACCGCACCGGCGCTCGCCGTCATGGCCGGCGCCGCCATGTGCAATATCTACGGCCTGGACGGGACCGCGCTGTGGATGACCCTGCTCACCGGCAGCGAGCGTGCGGACCTGCGCGGCAGGCAGCTGGCCTACCTTCTCATCTTCGGCCCGATCACGCTGTTGATCGCGGTGGTCTTCACCGCCTGGAGCGGATTCGCCTACGCCTGGCCCTGGGTGCTGGCCCTGACACCGGCGATGCTCGGCGGGCAGGCGGGGCTCGGCGCTCTCATCTCCGTGGCGGCGCTCTCACCCGGCCCCGACGCCCACAAGCGCCCAGAGAATCCGCTGGAACACGGCAACACGACAGGCCAGGCCAACCTCATGTTCTGGGGCGGGCTGCTGACAGGGATCCCCCCGGCCGCGTTCCTCATTCTCGGCGCCGCCTACGACAACGCGTTCCTGTTGTGGACGGCCGTCCCGGTGGGGGTGGCCACGGGCGTCTTCCTCGCCTGGTGGCTGGGACGGGTCGCGATTCGCAGCCTTCGGGTGCGCGGGCCGGAGATGCTCTTCCTCATGCGCACCGGGCGCAACAGCACGCCGGTCAAGATCGAGATGCCGAAGCGTGACGCGTGGGTCGCCCTCACCGGCTGGACGCTGGGTTCGATCGCGCTCTTCCCCCAGGGAATCGTACCGATGATCTTCCTGCTGATCGGTCTCGACGTGAAGTCGTGGTTCCTGCCGCTCTATCTCGCCGGTCCGCTCCAATGGCCCAGCGCCATCGCCATGGTCCTCCTCGGCTCCTACCTGTACTACATCGCCATCAAGCTGAGCGTCCGCAAGAAGCCGGCATCCCCGCCTGACGACGACACCACCGCTCCCCCGCCCGGGCAGAGCCAGGAGCTCGAATCCGTCTAGGGAGTGTCACGAGCGTGGTCGCACCCGTCAACGCCGACCCACGGTATGCGGGATGACATGGCCTGTTACCTTGCGATATGTGGACCGTCTGGAAATGCGCGAGGTGGAGTACTTCATCACTCTTGCCGAGGAGCTGCACTTCGGACGGGCGGCCGAGAGGCTCGGGATCGCACAGCCGCCGCTGTCGAGGGCCATCGGGCGGCTCGAACGCCGGCTGGGTGTGCGGTTGTTCGAGCGGACCAGCCGCCGGGTGGAACTGACCGCCGCGGGCGGCGTCTTCCTGGCCGAGAGCCGCCGGGTGCTCGACGCGATGGACGCCGCCGTACGGCGGGCCCGGCGGGCCGCACAGCGGCAGCGCCTGGTCGTCGCCACCAGGCCGGGGACGGGGCCGGGGTTGATGGCGAGGACGGTCCGGGCGTACGAGCGGCTGCCCGGGGCGGTGCCGGTCGAGCTCGTCTTCACCAATGACCAGGTGGGAGCACTTCACAGCGGCGCGGCGGACATCGGCCTGATGTGCGGCCGCGGTGACCTGGACGGGATGGCGAGCGTCGAAGTGGCCCGAGAGGCCGCGGTCGCGCTGCTGCCGCCCGATCACCGCCTGTCCAGGCTGTCCGCGGTGACGTCCGCCGAGCTGGCCGGGGAGGACACCTACCGTGAGCTGTGCCCGGCCGACACTCTGGACCAGATCGTCGAGCTGGTCTCCCTCGGCCAGTTGATCGTGGTGGCCGGTGCGAGCGTGACCCACCGCATCGGCACCACGATCGTGGCGCTGCCCGTCACCGACATCCCGGCCACCCGGCTGGTGCTGGCCTGGCCGGATGGCACCCGGAACGCGGCGCGCGCGCTTTTCGTCCGTACGGCCAAGGCCGCCGCGGCCGATGACGGCAGCCTGGGCCGGGCGTCCTAGACGAGCCCGACGCCGAGCTGGGTGGCGCCCCCGTCGGCCGCCAGCTCGACGCCCGTGATGTAGCTGCTCTCCGGCGAGGCGAGGAAGAGCGCGGCCGCGGCCTGCTCCTCGGGCCCGGCCAGGCGGCGTAGCGGGATCGCCGCCGCGTGCTCCACCCGCCACTGGTCGCGTGCCGCCGCGTCCAGGCCGGACGCCTCCAGGGCGGAGTCCACCGCGGGCGTGATCGTGCCGCCCGGTGCGAGCGCGTTGACGCGGATGTTGCGCGCGCTGAGCTCATTGGCCCACGACCGGGCGAAGGATCGGACGGCGGCCTTGGACGCGGAGTACACGCTCAGGCCCGCCTGGCCGCTGACGGAGGCCATCGAGGTGACCAGGACGATCGACCCGCCATCGTTGAGCAGCGGCAGCGCCTTCTGCACCGTGTAAAGGGTGCCTTTCACGTTGATGTCGAGGATCTTGTCGATGTGCTCCTCGGTGACATCGGCCAGTCCGGCGAACTCTCCGAAACCGGCGTTGGCGACGACGGCGTCGAGCCGGTGGCCATGCTCGGAGACCGTGGCGTACAGGCGGTCCACGTCCTCCGGCCGGGTGACGTCGCTCCGTACGCCGACCACGCCGTGACCGATCTTCGCGACCGCGGAGTCCAGCTCCTGCTGTCTGCGGCCGGTGATGTAGACGAGTGCGCCCTCCTCGGCGAACCGTTGCGCCGTGGCGAGCCCGATCCCCGCGCTGCCCCCGGTGACGACGGCGACCTTGCCGGCGAGCTTTCCCATGTGAAACTCCTGGTGGTGATGCATCGTGAACAGGTCGAGTTCACCACCGGGAGTGCCGGGAACCAATGAGCACTCAAGTATCGGGCGATGCGCTCAGAGGTATGGATCGCGGCATCGGCGCCGCGTCCCCGGGCGATCCGACGGCCCGGCCACACCGTCGCCACGCGGGCTTTCCCCGCCTACCCGCATAGTCTCGGTATGGATTTCGTGGTTTTTCCCGTCCTCGGGGAGGCCGCGGGCTCTCATGCTGGGGGTGGGGTGTTCGACCGCACCTTCCAGCCGTGGATCGAGGAGATCCGAGAATGAACCGCAGTCTGAACTGTGCCGACCATGTCGAGCGGATCGCTGACCGCGTGCTCAGGCGGCAGCGTCAGTTCGCCGCCGACGCGTCGCACGAGCTGCGCACCCCCATCGCCGCCGTACGTGTCGAGTTGGAGGCGGCCCTGCTGTATCCCGGCGACGCACGCGAAGCTCTCGACGGGGCGCTGGGGGCACTCGAGAGGCTCGAGTCGATAACCGCCGACCTGTTGCTGCTGGCGGACATCGGAACCGTGCCGCTGACCACCAGGGACGAGGTGGATTTGGGCCGAGTGGTTACGGACGAGCTCGGGTGCCGCCCGGAACGGCGGCGCATACGGATCAACTGCGAGGAGGGTGTGGCCGTCGAGGGGTCGCACCCCATGTTGTCCCGGCTGGTGGCGGGCCTGCTGGACAACGCGGAACGCCACGCGGCGACGACGGTCGATGTGGACGTCCGGCGGGACGGCGACCGAGCCCTGCTGTCGGTGGCCAACGACGGCGAGCCTGTGCCCGTGGAGGACCGCACGCACATCTTCGAGTTGTTCGCCCGCAGGGACGCGGCCAGGAGCAGGAGCCACGGCGGCGCCGGTCTCGGCCTGGCCATCGTCCGAGAGGTCGTCAGGGCCCACGGCGGGGACATCATCATCCAGGACGGCGATCCCGGCGTGCGGTTCGTCGTTCGCCTTCCACTCGCGTCGTCCGTCCTGACGTCTCTGCGGGATCAAGGGGCGTACGGCCGCTCGCTGGACACGGGCGCCCCGAACCCGCTGCTCGCCGCGTCCTGTGGAGCACGGAACCTCGACGTTCAGTGAGGCACGGCGGACGAGCCGGCGCGGGGTCCCTCACCGGTCTCCTCCCCCGGCGACTTTTCTGGCGGTCATCCAGGACGCGATCTGGGTCCGGGACTTGAAGCCGAGCTTGGTCATGATGTGCTCCACGTGGCTCTCCGCGGTGCGCTGGGCGATGACGAGCTCGGACGAGATCTCCTTGTTGCCCAATCCCCGGGCGACGAGTTCCGCGACCTCGTGCTCCCGCCTGGTCAACGGGGAGGGGGCCGGCGCGTCGATCTCGTCGTCCTTCTTGTCCGTGACCCGCGGGGTGCCGAGCGCTTCCGCGGTCGCGTGTCCGAGCGTCCATTCGCCGCCCTGCCTGACCGCCTCGGCGAAGGCGGCGTCGCCCAGCCCGTCCCGCAGGGTGGCGACGCACCGTTCGTGGAACTCGGCGTGCTGGCTCCAATGGGCGGAGATGCCGGCCGTGCGGCGCACCTTGTCCGCGGCGCCGAGCATGTGAGCCGCGCCGATGAAGTCGCCCGTGCCCGTCAGGGTCCAGGCGAGCGCTCTCATGCCGATCGTGATGATGAGCCGGTCGTCGAAGTCGCGGCCGACCACCAGGCTTTCGCGCAGCAGCGAGATCGCCCGCGCGCTGTCGCCGTGCTGCCAGGCGTCGAGGGCGACGATGATCATCACCCAGGCGCGGATCCAGCTCTCCCCGTGCGCCTCGGACAGTGCGAGACTCCGCTCGATCAGCTCGGCGGCCCGCCGCCGGTCCCCGAGATAGTCGGCGGCCGTCCCGAGGGAGAGCAGGGCGCACGCCAGACGCATGGTGTTGCCGGCCTCGGTGTTCCTGGTCACGGCGTCCTCGAAGAGGGCGGCCGCCCGTTCGTAGTCGCCCGTGATGTTCGCCGCCATGCCCGAGACGAGCGCGGCCAGGCCCAGGGCCCCCGCGTGGCCCAGCTCACAGGCGAGCGCCCGGCCCTCCTCGACGAGCCGCTCGGCCGCCGCGATGTCGCCCTGCGTGTAGGCGACGTCGGCCTCGGCGCACAGGGCCTCCGCGCGCATCGCGGTGGGACCTGGAGCCGCCTCCAGCATGCGGGCGAGCCAGTGGTGGCCCTCGCTGTAGAACGCGTTGGGCTTCCAGTGGGTCTCGTACAGGAGGGTGGCGATGTGCAACCCGGCCTCCGCCTCGCCGGGCTCCTGCAGGCAGAATTCCAGGGCGGCCCGCAGATGCGCACGCTCCAGCCGCAGCCGGGTGAACCAGGAGACCTGCCGGGGGCCGAACCACTCGGCGACGGCCTGGTCGACCAGCAGCCGGTACCTGTCCCGGTGCCGTCGCAGCAGCGCCCGCCGCTCGTCGGCGCCCAACCGCTGCCGCCCGAACTCCCGGAGCGTCTCCAGCATGCGATAGCGGACCTGCCTGTCGTGCTCCTCGCGTTGCAGCAGCGACTTGTCCAGCAGCCCGTCGATCAGATCCAGGACGTCCTCTCCTTCGATGCCGTCGCCGGCGCAGACGGATTCGACGGTCTCCAGATCGAAGTCTCCCGGGAAGATCGACAAGCGGGTCCACAGAGTCTGCTCGGAGGCGGAGAGCAACTGGAAGCTCCAGTTGACCAGCGCGTGCAGTGTCCGCTGACGCGGCGAGGCCGTACGGCTGCCGCGAGTGAGGAAACGGTAGCGATCGTTGAGGTGTTCGACGAGCGCGTCCACCGACAGCGCCCGCAGCCGCACCGCGGCGAGTTCGATCGCGAGAGGGATGCCCTCCAGGCGGCGGCACAGCTCGGCGACCGCCGCCTGGTTGCCCTGCGTGAGGGTGAACTCCGGCACCGCGGCCACCGCGCGTTCCAGGAACAGGGCGACCCCGTCGTACAGCTCCGGCGCCTTCGCCGTCAGAGGCCGGCCCGAGTCGGGGACCGCGAGCGGTGCCACCCTCATCCCCTGCTCGCCCACGATGCCGAGCGACTGCCGGCTCGTCGCGATGATCCGCAGTTCGGAGGCGGATCGCAGAAGACGGTCGGCGAGTTCGGCGCAGGAGTCGCTCAGGTGCTCGCAGTTGTCGAGAAGGAGCAACGTCCGCTGGGAGGCCAGCAGCTGTGCGAGCCCGTCCAGCGGGCAGGCCGTGGACTCGTCGCGCAGGCCGACGGTCGCCGCGACCGTCTCCGCCACGAGGTGCGGATCGTCGAGGCCGGTGAGGTCGACCAGCCACACCGCGTCGAAGGCCCGATGCTGCTCGGCGGCGGCCCGGAGAGCGAGCCGTGTCTTGCCGACGCCGCCCACCCCGGTCAGCGTCACCAGCCGTGAGGCGACCAGCAACTGCCTGATCCTTGCGAGTTCCCGTTTCCTGCCCACGAAACTGGTCAGGTCGGCAGGCAGGTTGCCGACCTGCCGCACCTGCCTCGAACCAGCCATCACCTCACGCTAGAAGGGGCGAAGCCGCAGGTCAACGCCACAATCCAGGCGATTGGCCGAGCTCGGGGGCGTGCCGTCATAGGCCGTGCTCACCACGCCCTGATCAGCGGCGCGGGGCAGGTCGTCATTTCCAGACGCCCACGCGAGCGATGTGGGCAGCGGTCATCTCCCAGATTCGCCGCTGGAATTCGACGTCGTACGACACGGCCGGGGAGCGGATCTCGGCCCCGATGTGGAAGTAGCGGCCTGTGGTCCCGGCCAGTGCCGGGGCGGTGGCCACATTGAGGGTGGCATGCGCGCCTTCTTCTGGCGGAAGGAGGGGATCCGCACGTCGCGACGCAGCGCGACGCCTGCCTCGACACACTCAACGAAAGGCTCGGGGCGGCGCTGGCGCTGGCCGCCGCGAACCGTGAGATCGACATCTCCGCGGATCCGATCGACTTCTCGGCGATACTCGTCGGGCCGATCATCTATCGCGTCGCCATACAGGCCGGATCCGTCTCCGATCACTTCATCGATCAGCTCATCGACGGCCTGGGGGCGTGGGAGGGGCGTCTCGGCTCATAGGCCGGGTGCGGGCATGCCTCGTTCACGCCCTCTGTACCGAGTCTCCGCAGGCGGGCGGGTCAGCCACCGACCAGGGGAACGAGCTTGACGAACGAGATCACCGGATCCGTGGTCAGGTCTATCTGCTCGTCCAGATCCTCGATCTGCCGGTCATCGGCCAGCAGGATGAATCCGTTGCGCTGAAAGGCCTTCTCCGCGATGTCGGCCTGCCGCTCCCAGTCGATCGGCCGGGCCGTACGCACCCGGTATCCGTTCAGCTCGGCCTCAGCGTCCTCGGGCATGACCAGTCCGTTGAAGCGCGCCGACGTGGTCGCGTTGTGGCGGGCGACATCCTCACGCACGCGGAGCCGTACCAGTTCGCGGGCGGTGATCCGATCGGGCAGATCCGGCAGCGTGAACTCCTCCAGCGGTCTGCCGGTGGCGGTCTCGTCTCGGAGGGTGACCTGGGCCATCACTTGTCTCCAGTGGGTAGGGGGCGCCGCCAGGAATATCAGTCCGCTCCGACAGAACAAGCCGAGACCGGTGGGCCGGAGAGCGGCCGCAACCGTGTGATTCCGCCTGGCCGTTCCGGTGGCGGGATTCTGTCGGTGCGCCCCGCCATGATCCCGCCATGCGCGAACTCACTCAAGGGACGGCCCGCATGCCTCTTTCCCCACTGGCACACCGTATGCGCACGCTCATGACGGATCCGGCCGCGGAGCGTCCGGATCCGTTGCCCGACGTATCCCAGTTGAGCCCTTTCGATTTGGGGACCCTCCTGCCTCTCGCCTACCGCGCGGCCGGGAACGGCGTGGCCGGAGGAATGAGGTTCTTGGTGGAGGACGCGGCCAGGCAGCGCCGGCCCCTCTTCACACCCGAGGCCTGCCTGGACCTGTTCGTCGCACTGGTCAACGGCTTGAATGCCCGGAAGTGGGCCGATCTGTGCGTTGCCGCGGGGGCGCTGTTGCGCTGCCCCGACGGGCCGCCCCTCACCGACCTCGCCGGCCCCGCGCGGACGCTGGTCCGCTTCCTGCTCCGGGCCGGTCGAACCGACCACCCCTATGCGCTGCTGACGGTGGCGGGGCTCGCCGGGTTGGACGCCCAAGTCGCCCGAACGCTTGAAAGAGGCCGGGGGCCGATCGCAGTCGGCGAGATCAACCTGCTGCGTGACTGGGACGTGCAGCGCCGGGCCCTGCTGCTCGAAGTCGTCCAGGACAGGTCGTACAACTCCCCTCCTCCGCTATCGGACGCCTGGGAACGGCTGGCGGCGATTCCGGAATACGTGGCCTTCGCCCGCACGACTCTGGAGGCGGCGGACGCCAGGATCGCGGCGATCCACGCCCACGAGCTCGCCTACCAGGCCGACCGTGCGTTCGACGGCGCGGAGAAGGAGACGATCGGCCGTGCCGTACGGCTGGCGCTTCTCCGTGACGAGCCCTGGCTCCCCGACCTGCTGACCAGGCTGCTGACCGGGGTCGCGGTGGCGCCCACCGCGGCCAGGACCTTGCCCTCCCAGGCCGTGCTGTACGAGGTCGGCCGCGCCGCTCAACGGTTCCCGACCCCCGAGGTGATCGTCGCTCTGCGTGCGGCGAGCTCGGTGACCCGCCACAAGGCCGTGCCCAAGCAGCTCGACCGCATGATCAAACGAGCCGAGCGCTCGCTCGCCGACCGAGTCGAGGTCGCCTTCAGGATGCCGGACCTCGGCTTCGACACCGACGGACGGCTCAGCGTCCCCTTGGGTGACCACACGGCGGTGATGACGATCGGCGACGACGTCGAACTCACGTGGTGGCAGGGTGACAGGCGATTGAAGAGCGTCCCCTCGGCACTGCGCAGAGACCGCCCTGACGAGGTCAAACAGCTTCGCGACCTGGTTACGCGGGTCCGTCGCCAGCTCGCCACCCTGGTCCGATCCTTGGAGGCCGGATACACCGGCGAGGCAGTCCACACCTATGCGAAGTGGCGTGCGGACGTCGCGACGCACCCGATCGCGGGCGCCGTCGCGAAGCGTCTGATCTGGGAGATCGAAACCTCACCCGGGCATTGGCAGAGCGTGCTGCCGGACCTCCACGACGTCACGGGCCGTCCCATCGCGGAGCCGGGACCCGAGGCGCGAGTCCGGCTGTGGCATCCGTCCCGCGCCCCGCTTGCCGACGTGACGGCGTGGCGGGAGCACATGACCGGCCGGCGGTTGCGCCAACCCTTCAAACAGGCGTTCCGCGAGGTCTACCTGCTCACTCCCGCCGAGGAGCGCACCGGCGTCTATTCCAACCGCTTCGCCGCCCACGTCGTCGATTATCAAAAGCTGTACGCGCTCTTCAAACAGCGTGGCTGGGAGACCGACCTGCTCGGCCCCTGGGACGGCGGCGACGCGGGCGACGCGCGGCGCGTGCTGGCGGGCGGCCACTGGCGGGCTTCCTTCTTCCACGACTACCTCCCTGAGGAGGGCGACTACGCCGCCACCGACCAGGTCCGCTTCCACCACTCGGCCGACGGCGAATGGCGGGAGGCGAGGCTCGCCGAGGTGCCGCCGCTGGTGTTCAGCGAGGCGATGCGAGATGTGGACCTGTTCGTCGCGGTCACCTCGATCGCCGCCGACCCCGAGTGGGTGGACCGCGGTGAGGACCGGCACCACGCTTACTGGAGGCAGACCGCCTTCGGCGACCTGCCGCCGTCGGCCGAGGTGCGCCGCGACGCGCTGGCACGACTGCTGCCCCGTACGGCTGTCGCCGACCGCTGCACCCTCACCGACCGTTTCCTCGTGGTCCGCGGCGAGCTGCGCACCTACAAGATCCACCTCGGCAGCGCCAACATCCTCATGGAACCCGGCGACGTCTACCTGTGCATCGTCTCCGCACGCGGACACGACGCCAAGCTGTTCCTGCCCTTCGAAGAAGACGGCCGCCTGTCCCTCATCCTCAGCAAGGCACTCCTCCTCGCCAACGATGACAGGATCACCGACCCGACCATCCTCCGGCAGATCAGGGATCACCGGGAACCTCCCCCAGCGCCGCTGCTCCGGATCGACGACTGATCGCTGGAGTGTCAGATCGTGCTGCCGGTCAGCCGTTCGCTCAGGTCCCACAGACGGTCGGCGAACTGCGGGTCGACGGCATAGGACATCACTCCGACGGGTGTCTCCACCCGGCCCGTCATCACGTCGATGATCTCGTCATGCGAGGTGAGCAGCGGGGAGACCTCGTTGTTCTCGCAGTAGACGCCGCCCATGCCGTCCAACTGAGGAGCGGTGGCGCACCAGACGATGGTCGACGCCCCCTGTTCCGCGGTCTTGCGGCCCGACCGCGGGTCGATGACGCGGTCGCCGTGCTCGTCGACGAGGTCATTGGTTCGCAGATACTCCGGCGTGGTCCACGGGCTGAGGTTGGTGCCGATGATGAGGCCCGGGTGCAGCGAGAAGCCGCGGATGCCGTCGGCCTCACCACGCCGGTCCAGCCCGACCGAGAACAGGATGTTGGCGGTCTTCGACTGGCCGTAACCCAGCCAGCCGTCGTACTCGCGCCGTTCGAAGTTCGGGTCGTCGAAGTCCACGGGCGAGAGGTTGTGCGCCCAGGCCGACACCGTGACCACCCGCGCGCCCCCGGCCCGGCGCAGGGCGGGCCAGAGCCGTGTGGTGAGCTGGAAGTGGCCAAGGTGGTTCGTGGCGAACTGCGCCTCGTACCCGCGGGTGTCCCGGGTCAGCGGTACGTTCTGGATCCCCGCGCTGTTGACCAGGATGTGCAGGGGCCGCCCGGTGGCGAGGAACCTGTCGGCGAACGCGTCGATCGAGGCCGGATCCATCAGATCCAGCTGGTCGATCTCGACGCCGTCGATCCCCGCGAGCATGTCGCGGGCGCGGTCCGGGAAGCGCACCGGGACGACGACCGTCGCGCCGGCAGACCGCAGGGCACGGGTGGTCTCCAGGCCGAGGCCGGAATGGCCGCCGGTGACGACTGCGGTTCTGCCCGACAGGTCGATCCCCTTGATCACGTCGGCGGCCGTGGACGCGGCGCCGAAGCCGGAGCCGATCGGTTGTTGCGGACTGGGCATGTCAGATTTCTCCTCGAAGGATGCTTCAGATCCCGCCCCTCGGACCTCACGGGGCGGCCCGCACGTACAGCGGGGCGGCTCAGGCGACCGTCGTCGACCGGCTGAGCGTCTCCCAAGTGACCATGTCGGCCAGCAGGGACTCGTGGTGGGCACGCAACGCATCGACCGCGTCGCCGCCGAGTACGAGGCGGAGCGGCGGGTTCTCGGCGTCGAGCACCTTGATGATGGCCGCAGCGGCCTTCGCGGGGTCACCCGGTTCGTTGCCCGCGATCCCCGCGACCATCTGCCGGAGGCCTCCCGAGCTCGCCTGGTAGGCCGGGTTCTCTGGGGCCAGAACCATGTTGTTGGTGATCTTGGTGCGGAACATGCCCGGTTCCACCAGTAGTACCCGAACGCCCAGGGGTGCCAGTTCACTCGACAGCGCCTCGCTGAAAGCCTCGAGCGCGTGCTTCGCGGCGTCGTAGGCGGCCAGCCCCGGGTAGGTCATCCGGCCGCCCAGGGAGCTCATCTGCACGATCGTCCCGCTGCGCTGCCCGCGCATCAGGGGGACGATCGCCTTGGTGACCTCCGCGGCACCGAAGAAATTGACCTCCATCAGTGAGCGCAACTGCTCCATCGAGGTTTCCTCGACGGCCCCGATCATGGTGAACCCGGCGTTGTTCACCAGGACGTCGATCCGGCCGTACGACGCCAGCGTGGCCTGTACCGCAGCGTCGATCGAGGCCGGTTCGGTGACGTCGAGCGCCGCGGTGCTGATCCGGCCCCTGCCCTGCCGGGCCAGTTCGGTCAGAGTTTCCGGCCGGCGGGCGGTGGCCATCACCCGGTCACCCGCGGCCACCGCCGCCAGCGCCAGTTCGCGGCCGAAACCGGAGGAACACCCAGTGATCAACCAGACCCGGCCCTGCGTGTCGTTCTGCATCTTCCCGCTCCCGTTACGTGTTCGTCGTGAACGCGATCGATGTTGCCGGGGGACGGCCGGCTACGGCCAACACCGATTGCCTGGTGCGGCGGTAGGCTCAGCCTGTGACCCCTGACCTGCGGCAATTCAGGTACTTCGTCGCCGTCGCCGAGGAGTCGAGCTTCACCCAGGCCGCCGCCCGGCTGATGATCACGCAGCAGTCACTGTCGCAGCAGATCAACACACTGGAACGGATTCTGGGCGCGAGACTGTTCGACCGAGACAGTCGGGGTACCAGGCTGACCGATACCGGGGCGTTGTTCCTGCCCGAGGCACGCGCCGTGCTGGACCGTGCCGACGAGGCCGTCGCCGTGGTTCGTGGGGCCGTACGCGGCGAGACCGGCGAACTCCGCCTGGCCTTCCTGGCGACCACCGCCAACCACCTGCTCCCACCGGTGGTCCGGGCCGCCCGGGACCATCTCCCCAACCTGAAACTCACCACTGAGGAGACCTCGATCGGGTCGCTCGTCGAGGGCCTGTTCGACGGCCGGTACGATCTCGCGTTCACCCGCCCACCGCAGGTCCCCGGCCTCGCCGCGCGAACCGTCGCCACCGAACAGGTGTGCGTCGTCCTGCCCCAGGGGCATCCGCTCGCCGACCGCACCGAGCTCGCCCTGTCCGAACTGGCGAACGAACTTTGGGTGATGACCCCGCGCAACTCCTGGGAACCCTGGCACCAGAGATTCGACGAGAACTTCCGAGCCGCGGGGTTCACTCCCGACATCGTCGCCCGGGACGCCGGCGTTCAGGGGTTGCTCGGCCTCGTCGCCGCCGGTGTCGGGATCACCCGGCTCGGCTGGTCGGCGCACAACCTGCGCCGTACCGGCGTGGTCTTCATCCCGCTCACCGGGGAGAGCATGCCGACCGAGATGGTCTGGCGGCCCGGCAACACCTCGCCCGCGCTGCGCCGGATGGTGGACGTGGTCACCGACCTGGCCGCCACGACGGACCTCACCGCCACCGGCTGACCACCCCCTGGCGCCCACAGGCTGCGCCTGCCGCCGTGCCAGGCAACCGGTGTTGGCCTGCCCGGACCGGCCCGGGCCAGTATCGGCTCCTGGCAAATGCACCACGGGCACCGTCCCGCTGAGCACAAGGAACCACCATGAGCACACCCAACCCGTTCCCCGAACAGTTCGCCGATCGGCTGGCGATCCGCGAACTGGTCGACGCCTACGCCCATCTGGCGGACCGGCGCGACGCCCAGGGACAGGCGGCGCTCTTCACCGAAGACGCCCGCGTCGCGGTGTACGACGGCGAGCCCGACACCACCGAGCCGGCCCAGGCCCTCAACGGCCGGAACGAACTGGCCGCCGCCTTCGGCTCGCTGCGGAGCTACGACAAGACGACCCACTTCAACGGTCAGAGCACGGTGACCGTCGACGGTGACCGCGCCACCGGAGAAACGTATTGTCTGGCGCACCATCTCTGGACCCAGGAGGGGCAGCGCACCCTCATGGTCATGTCGATCCGCTATCACGACCTCTTCGCCCGGCAGAGCGGTCGGTGGCTTTTCGCCGAGCGCCGGCTGATCATCGACTGGGTCGACCGCCGGCCTTCGACCGCCTGAAGGCTTTCGGAGTCAGAGTCGTAGATCACCAGCTCCCGGCGAGCAGACGAGATCCCCGTCCGGGCTGCCGTGACACTCGTCTCGCGGCGCGTCCACAC
Organism: Planotetraspora kaengkrachanensis; assembly: GCF_016862895.1. GTDB lineage: Bacteria > Actinomycetota > Actinomycetes > Streptosporangiales > Streptosporangiaceae > Planotetraspora > Planotetraspora kaengkrachanensis. The sequence continues at coordinate 329,931 of NZ_BONV01000002.1, forward strand.
CGTCGCCAGAACGAAATCGGGAAGGGAGAAACGGCGCAGTGGCTGCTTCAGTGGACCGGCGAACCGGATGATCGTATAGCCGATCATGCCTTCCGAGAGTATTAGCGATCACGTCATTGATGTCAGTTCCGCGGTCATTGTTGATGAGAAGTACCAGCAGCAACTGGCAGCATTCGATCCCCACACTGAAAATCGCAGCCCAAGCGGCGGCGCGTCGCAGCGAGAAGACCCGGCTCGACATCATTGGCAGCGGCTACCCGAATCAGGTAACGGTCAGTCCCATCGCCGCGTCTGCGCCCAGCCAGAGAGCGATTTCAGCGCGGCTTCGGAGGGCGACCCCGGTTCGGCGGTGAAGACGAAGAGCAGCTGGTCCGAGGTCGCAGGAAGCGACAGTGCCTGGCACGTGATCGTGAAGTCGCCGACGATCGGGTGGTGGAAATGTTTGCTCACGGCCATGCGAATCTGAACGTTGTAATCAGCCCACAGAGGCCGGAAGTCCTGACAGTTCTCCAGGAGTTCGTTGATCAGCTCATTGAGCTTCGGGTCGTCCGGGTGGCGTCCCAAGGTGAAACGGAGCAGGCCAGTGACATTTCTCGCCACAGCAGGCCAGTTCCCGTAGAGCTCACGGGATGCCTCGTTCAGGAAGGTGAACCTCGCCACGTTCCTCTCGCGGGCCGGCATGTCGTCGTAACCGATCATCAGGCATCGGTACATCCGATTGACCGCGAGGACGTCCAGGTAACGGCCGACCACACATGACGGGATGGCGGCCTGGTCGAGGTTGTCGAGTAGTTCGTAACTCGGGGCCTGCACGCCCTGTGCCGAGGAATGTTCGACGCCGGTCGTCGATATCCCTGCCAGGGCGAACAGGTGGGCGTGCTCGATCTCGTTGAGCCTGAGGGCGCGGGAGATCGAGTCGAGGACCGCAGGTGAGGCGTTCTTGCTACGCGCCTGCTCCAGCCGGGTGTAGTACTCGACACTGACGTCGGCGAGCCGCGAGACCTCCTCACGGCGCAGTCCTCGGACACGCCTGGGCCGATCCGCCTTGATCCCGACATCCTCAGGACCGAGGCGGGCCCTGCATGACTGGAGGAAGACCCCCAGATTCGTCAGGCGGTCCACCCATCCAGTATGCGCGCTTCGTCAGGAAGCCCCGCCGCAGGCTGGACGAATTCAGGCTCAGGTGGGCTGCCCCCTAAATGCTTTGCCCACAGATGACGCGCACTGCGATGCTCGGACGAGCCAGCCGGAGAGGAAGCCGCAGATGGCCGTCACCGCATCCAGCAAGCCGTCCGGGTCCGAGCCGGAAGTCCGGACGGCGGCCGGCGTCCTCCGCGGCGGCCGGGAGGCGGGCCTGGCGGTCTTCCGCGGCATCCCGTTCGCCGAGCCGCCGGTCGGCGCCCTCCGTTTCGCCGCGCCGCAGCCGGTGCGCAGCTGGGACGGTGTGCGCCCGGCGGTCGCGTACGGCCCGCCGCCCCCGCAGTCCAGCGTGCTCAGGATGTCTCAGGACACCGACGGCGACGACTGGCTGACGATCAACGTCTGGACACCGGAACCAGATCCCGCGGCAGGGCTCCCGGTGATGGTGTGGATCCCCGGCGGCGCTTACGCCATCGGCGACTCCAGCCTCCCGGAATACGACGCCGGGCACCTGGCCGGCAGCGGAGCCGTGGTCGTGACCCTCAACTACCGTCTCGGTATCGAGGGTTTCGCGCAGATCGGCGGCGCCCCGGCCAACCGGGGACTGCTCGACCAGGTCGCGGCCCTGCAGTGGGTGCGGGACAACATCCGGGTGTTCGGCGGCGACCCGGACCGGGTCACGGTCTTCGGGCAGTCGGCGGGTGGCGGATCGATCGCCGCGCTGCTCGCCATGCCGCGCGCCGCCGGGCTCTTCCGCCGGGCGGTCGCGCAGAGCGTTCCGGGGACGTTCTTCTCCCCCGAACTGGCCGCCGACATCGCCGCCGCCTTCGCCGCCGAGCTGGGCGTACGACCCACGGTGTCCGACCTGTCGGCGGTGGCGCCGGCCCGGCTGCCCGCCGCGGGCGACGCGGTCTTCGCCAAGACGGACCAGTGGCGGGAGCGCTGGGGGCAGATCACACACCGGCCGATCCCGTTCGCACCTGTTGTCGACGGTGACGTCCTGCCGGCGACTCCCTGGGAGGCACTGGCCGGCGGCGCCGCCCGGGACGTCGGACTTCTCGTCGGGCACACTCGTGACGAGCACCGGTTGTTCAGCCTGATCGACGGCGTGCTCGGCCAGGTCACGCACGAGCAGACCGAGACCGCTCTGCACACGCTCGCGCCCGGCCCGGACGGTGCACGCCGCTATCGGGAGGCGTTCCCGGCCGCGGCCGATGAGGAGCTGTACGAGCTGGTCAACGCGGACTGGTTGTTCCGCATGCCGAGCCTCCACCTCGCCGACGCGCAGATCGCCGGCGGCGGCCGGGCCCACCTCTACGAACTGACCTGGTCCGCCCTGGAATCGGGCGGTGCCCTCGGCGCCTGCCACGGCCTGGACGTGCCTCTCGTCTTCGGCAACCTGAGCAGCGGGCAGACCGCCATGCTGATCGGCGATCCGCCCTCCCCGGCGGCGGAGGAACTGTCCGCGCAGGTCCGCCGGGCGTGGACGGCATTCGCCGTTCACGGCGACCCGGGCTGGCCTCCGTACGACGCCGACCGCCGCCTCGCGCAGCTCTTCGACACGCCGTCGACGGTCACCGCCTACCCGGAAGAGGCCTCGCGGCTGCTGTGGCGGGATCACACCTTCCCGGCGCTCCCGCTGCTCGCGCGATAAGGCAGTTCCGTGCAAACCGGGCAGAGGCGGGCCGTGCCGTCCAGGCCCGCTATCCGCCTGCGCCCGTCTCGCCGGACGGCAGCACACGAAGCACCAGGATGGCCATGTCATCGATCATGTGCCCGCGGCTGTAGGTCAGGACGGAATCACTGATCCCCTTCACGTGAGCCTCCGCCTCCGCGTTCCCGACCTTCGAGATCAGCGTGATCAACCGCTCTTCTCCGAAGAGATCCCAGTCGTTCGCGGCGTGCGCCTCGGTGACCCCGTCGGAATACAGCACAAGAGCGTCCCCGGGGTGCAGCGAGAACCGGACCTGCCCAAGGTCGGCGTCCGGGAACATGCCGAGCAGGGTGCCCGAGGTCCGCAGGGACTCAACGGTGCCGTCAGCGCGGTGGAGCAGCGCCGAAGGGTGCCCCGCGGTGGTGATCAGGCCGGTGAAACCGTCCTTGTCCGGTCGCATGATGGCGCAGACCGCCGTGAGGAACCGTTCGTCCGGTTTCCGTTGCGTCAGCAGCGCCTGGTTGAGCTGCGCCAACACGCGGTTCGGCGACAGCGTGTTGAGGGCGTCGGCACGGATGGTGTACCTGGCCAGAGCCGTCAACTGGGCGGCCTCGACACCATGTCCCGAGACGTCACCCAGGACCACGCACCAGCGAGACTCGCCGGTCGGGAACAGGTCGTAGAAGTCCCCCGTGACGATCACGCCGCCGGCGGCGGGGATGAAAGCCGCCGCCGCCTCCATGCCGGCCATCTCCGGCATGACCGGTGGCAGAAGACTTTGCTGAAGAGTTTGCGCAAGCTCCGTCGAGGTCGCTCCCGCCGCCTGCAACGCGGACACACGGCGATTCGCACGAGTCAACGCGCCACGGAGCGCGATCTCAGCCGAAATCGCCTGCGCCAAGGCCGACAGAACCTGAATGTCGCCCTCCGACCATGCCCTCGGCGCCGCATCCAGCACCCACAGGCCGCCCAGGACCTCACCCTCGGGACCGTGGACCGGGCAGCCCGCCATGGCACCTATGTCCAGTTCCGCGACCACGGCCAGGTCCCGGACACGTGGATCGTGGGCCGCGTCCTCAACGATCAGAGGCGTATTCGTCGCGACCAGCGTCCGGCACGGACTGGCCTCGACCGGGAGCCGCCGGTCCACCTCCTCGGCGCCTGCCAGACCACCCGGCCCGATCGTGCTCCTCCAGAGCGAACGCTCACTGCCGACGATCGACACGAACGACCGCACGGCGTTCGTCGTGCCGGCGGCAAGCCGGGTGAACCGATCGAGTCCGGGGTCATGCTCGGAATCCAGCAGACCCGAGGCCCGAACGGCCGCCAGCCGCTTCGGGTCACGCACGGCCGATCGGGCATCCGCCATCCGGAACCCCACCTTGCCTTTGACGCGGTCTCTTGGGTGAGCTACCGCTAAACATCAAAGCACGCGACGGCCGTCCGTCCCGGCCCGTGCCGGCGACGCGTGGAACCGACCCTGAATGACGGCCGGCGGTGGGGCCGAACGCGACGATTTACCGCGCCCGCCGTCTCGCCAGTTCGCGATGACCGGCTACTAGGCCATAGGTGACGAAACCCGCCAAGACGGCCAACACTAGGACGAACACGTTCTTGATCAAAGTGACCCCCGGTCGCCTACAACAGTGATCCGCTACGCACTGTACGTAGGTTCGCATTGCCCACTTTTGCGTCTTCGTCACTTCGAGAGGAACTCAAGGGTTCCCATCCACTTCCGAGCTTTCGCGAGGGAGAACGTCCTTCGCCACGGTCACGCAGTGGATCAGCGCGACGCGACCTCCATGATCGCCTCCGCGGCGAGTCCGGGGCCGTCGACCTCGTCGTACCACGACTTGATCTGTCGCGCGGCCATGCGGTGGGACTCACTTCGAAGCATCTTGTCGGCCTGCGGGCCGACCTGGTCGAGATCGATCGGCTCGGCCGCCCCCAGCCGATGGAGCAGACCGACGTTGAACTGCTGCTCCGGTTGCAGCGGCACCGCGATGAGCGGGACTCCCGCCGCCATCGCCGTCTGAACACTCCCCTGCCCGCCGGTGGTGATCGCGAGATCGACCCTCGGCATGATCAGGTGGCTCGGCAGCACGCCCTCCACCAGGACGTCGTCTCCGGCCAGGTCGGACAGATCGTGGACGACCCCCGCGACCAGCACCCGCCCGCGCAGTTGCCTGACGATGCGCCTGACCAGGTCGGCCGGGGTGGACGTGAGCGCGACATAGACGATGGGGCCCGGCCGGTCGAGGAACGCCGTCACCCGAGGGGGGACGGGCAGGTCGAGGTGGGCGAACAGCGGGCCGGTGTAGCGGAACCTGGCACCCATCTCATCGGCCGGCACGCCGAGCACCTGCGGCACCTCGGGGACGAGGGTCAGGTCGCCGCACAGCAGTTCGGGCAGGTTGGGAATCCGCTTCACGCCGAGCTCGTCGGCCACGCGGTTGAAGCCTCCGCAGTACGCCGTGAGCTCCAGGAGCCCCGGGTCCAGTGCGGGAGGCACCCAGGAGCCCGCGTGCTCGGTCACCAGCGTGGTTCCGGTCAGTTGCGTGGACAGCCGCGTGCTGAGCGTGATCCCCGTGACCGCGACGGTGACGCCGTGCTCCCGGAAGTAGTCGGCTTCCGCCAGCACGTGCTCCCGCAGTTCGGCGTCGCTGTACATGCTCTGGTCGGGTGGGCCGAGCCCCAGGCCGTCCCGGACGAACCGGACACAGCGCTCGTGATCCATGCGCGGTTCGATGACGTCGTACGGCACGCGGAGCTGGTCCTCGTGGGTGCCGCCATGGGTGGCGATCCTGACCTGGGCGCCGCGGCGGCGCAGAGCGTGGTACAGCTCCAGCATCCGCGAGGTCTCCGACAGGTATCCGCAGTGGGGGACAAGAGCGATCATATTAGGTAATATATTGCCTATGTCTGAGCCGTACAAGGCCACCGAGCCGCATGTGCACGCCTTCCGGGCGGTCCTCGCCCTCGCCCAGCGACTGCGGTATCTCATGGACGACCGGCTGCGCGGGGACGGGCTCACCACCCAGCAGGCCGCGTTGCTCACTGTGGTGGACGCGCTCGGCGAACCGTCGCTCAAGGAGGCGGCGGCCGTGCTCGGCAGCACGCACCAGAACGTCGCGCAACTGGTCGCGTCCCTGGAGCGCAAGGGAATGCTGCGGATCGCCACCGACCCCGCCGACAGGCGCCGCCGCAGGCTGGTTACCACGACGGCCAACACCGAATACTGGCGCGAGCGGAACATCGGCGACCACGCCGCCGTCGCCACATGGTTCTCCGCCCTCGGTCCCGGCGAACTCGAGACGCTGTGCGGGCTCCTCGACCGCGTCCTCGCCGACCTGAAATGAGGCTCCTTCGGGTGCGGTCCTGTTCTCGCGGTAGAAGGAGTCGACCGGCGCCATCTGAGGGCCACATGCTGCCGAGGTCGCCGCTCTCCCTTCGCGTCCGCCGGCCTGGCATACTTCGCGCGTGATCTTCACTCTCGGACCCACTACCTCGAACGGGACCTCGGCCAGGGTCCGTATTCCTCGGCCGCACGTGGGTTTATGGCGCAGCCTCCGCACGGCCATCGCCCTCATGGTTGTAATGACCAATTTCGGCTGTTCTCTGGCCGCTCAGGGCAAGAGCGGACCGACCCGGGTGAACCAGTTGGCGTTCGCGTTTCACCGGATTAATCCGTCTGGATACATGGATCAGACGCTGGACATCGTCAACAAGGGGCCGTCAGCCGTCATACCGACACTGGAGATCACGGCGGTGGACCGCACCGGTGCAGCGCTGCCGGGAGTCACCGTGAGCACAGCCTACGGATCCGACCAGGCGAAGATGGTTGTGCCGGCTCGAGAAATATCAATCGACGTTCTCGCCTTCACCGGCGGTGACGCCGCGAGCGTGGCGGACGTCCGGGTGACCGTCCGTGGAATGGCTGATGCGGCATTCCCTGTTGCGCCCCAAGAGGTGGAGGCACAAGCAGTCGATGGAGCGGGGCGGCCGACGACGAAGTTCGGGCCGTTCGACGCAGTCGTTCTCACCAATCCGAACCACGGGAAGGTCTCCGCCGGGGTCGTCTGCATCTTCTGGGAGCAGCCACCTGATGGGCAGCCGCAACAGGCGCGAGCGGTCATCCCCGTCGGCGTCACAACGGTCGAGGGAGACGGCTCCGCGACCATCCGCGCCTCCGGGGAAACGAGAAACGGCTGCGATAGCCTCAAGGTCTACTTCTCCCCGCCAATCTAGAAGACCGTCCAGGGAACCTACTGGCGTCTTTGCGGATCGCACCGCAGCCGGCTCCACGCGTACGTCACCTTGTGGGACCCGCCCATGCCGGCACGGGGAGGAATCGTGCGCGTGATCGGGCTGATGTCGGGCACGTCCTACGACGCGATCGACGCCGCGGCGGCCGAGCTGACTCTCCTGGGTGACGAACTGGTGATGCGCCCGATGGGCGGGCTCAGCCTCCCCTATCCGCAGGAGCTGCGAACGCGGATCGCCGCCGTGCTGCCTCCGGCGGCGACGACGGCCGCGGACGTCTGCCGGCTCGACACCGGCATCGGCCGGTCGTTCGCGGACGCGGCCGCCCGCGCCCTCGACGAGCTCTGTGGCGGAGCCGCCGACCTGGTGGTCTCACACGGGCAGACCGTGTTCCACTGGGTCGACGACGGTGTCGTCCGGGGCACCCTGCAACTCGGCCAGCCTGCCTGGATCGCCGAGGCGACCGGGCTGCCCGTCGTCTCCGACCTGCGCGGCCGGGACGTCGCGGCCGGCGGGCAGGGCGCGCCGCTGGTGAGCATGCTCGACACGCTGCTGCTGCGGGCCCGGGCCGGCGTCCCCGCGGCCCTCAACCTCGGCGGCATCGCCAACGTCACCGTCGTCCCGCCGGGCGCCGACCCGGTCGCCTTCGACACCGGCCCGGCCAACGCGCTGGTCGACGCGGCCGTACGGCATTTCACCGGCGGCGCCCGCGACCACGACGAGGACGGTCGCGGCGCGGCCGCGGGCCGGGTGGACCAGGGCCTGCTGGCGTGGCTGCTCGACGATCCGTATTACCGCAGGTCCGCGCCGAAGAGCACCGGCAAGGAGCACTTCCACCTGCCGTACCTGCTCGAGGCGCTGGCCGCGCGGCCCGTGGCGAATCCTGACGACGTCCTGGCCACGCTCACCCGGCTGACCGCGGTGACCGTCGCGGACGCCTGCCGGGCCCATGGCGTCACCGAGCTCGTCGTGTCCGGCGGCGGCGTCCGTAACCCGGAGATGATGCGGGTGATCGGGGAGGAACTGCCGGGCGTACGGCTGCCGTCCAGCGACGACCTCGGGGTGCCGTCCGCCGCGAAGGAGGCCCTGGCCTTCGCGGTGCTCGGTTTCCTGACCGTGCACGGGCTGCCCGGTCAGGTGCCCTCCTGCACCGGGGCGCGCCATGCCACACCGCTGGGCTGTGTCACGCCGGGCCGCCATCCGCTGCGCCTGCCGGCGCCGGCGGCCGTACCACCGCGGCTGCTCCGCGTCGCCGGGCCCCCGGTATAGACCGGCTGTGGCGACAGCCGCCGTTGTTGCGAATCCGATACATGGCGGTATAGACCAAAACTTTAACTTCTGTTTACCCTGACAGCCTGAGATCCCTCCATAAGGGATCTATCCACCGCCCATGGCCGCCAACCGGTATAGACCAGCCACCCCCCGAAAGCAAGGCGGTAATCGAGATGAACAAGAAGATCGCCGGGACGGTCGGTCCCCTGGCCGCGTGAACTCCCCCACCACCACATCAGGAAGCTGCACCGACGCTGCAGCGCCCAACGGGTCGCCGGACATGTCCAACTGATGCCCGGACGCGGCCCGTGCTGGAGGTATGCGGTACCCCGATTTAAGGAGTGACGTGAAGATCTCGTTCCTATCGGCGAAACGCGAGCAGACAAGGGGCCGTGGCGGAAGCCGACGACCTCGGGCCCGCTCGGTCTCTGCTCTGACATTCGGTGCGCTCCTCGCCACATCCCTCACCGGTGTCATGGCGAACGCCGCACAGGCCGACACGGCGTCGACCGCGCCGGCATCACCCCAGATCGTTCCTCCGGTTTCGGTGAGCACCACGCCCGAGAGCGTCAACCTCGCCCTCCTGCCGGGTGTGGTCGCCTCCGCCAAGTCGCAACGTACGACCGCGCCCGCCGCGACGTACGCGCCCGCCAACGCCGTCGACGTCTTCGTCCACAACGGCTGGACCTCGAACTACGCGTCGGTCGGCGGCGGCTACAACCCGGCTCAGGACTGGTTCCAGGTCAAGCTGGCCACGCCCGCCCCGGTCTACGAGGTGTACAGCCTCTGGACGTCACCGGCCAAGCCGACGGAGTACGACCTGCAGGTCGCCACGGACGCCGACTGCCAGACGTGGACGACGGTCACCCACGTGGTGAATCCGAGCGACAAGGATTCCCATGTGATCGACCGCAAGGACCCGATCTCCTGCGTCCGGATGCAGGCCCTGGCCACGAATTCCACGACCGGATACACGATCAACGAGTTCGAGGTGTGGTCCGGTCCCAAGCCGGCGCCGGTCGTGGGTCAGATCATCCCCGTGCCCGTGCAGCAGACGCCCGGCACCGGTCAGCCGTGGGCGCTCACGGCCAAATCCCGGATCGTGGTCTCCGACAGCGGACTCGCCGGCACGGCTGAGGTTCTCGCGGCCTCCCTGCGGCCGGCCACCGGGTACCTCCTCCCCGTGGTGACAGGTTCCGCCACCGCCGCCGACATCGCCCTCGCCCTCGGGCCGGTGCCCGGCGTCCCACAGGGCAACGAGGTCGCCGCGGCCGAGGGCTACTCCCTCACGGTGTCGAGTGCGGGCGTGAAGATCGTGGCCCCGAAGGCGCACGGCCTGTTCAACGGCTTCCAGAGCCTTCGGCAGTTGTTGCCCGCGGCGACCTACTCGCCTTCTGTCGGCGTGGGGCCGTGGACGGCACAGCCGATAACGGTCGTGGACTATCCCCGCTATGCGCACCGAGGCCTCCAACTCGATCCCGCCCGTAACTTCATGACGGTGGCCGAAGTGAAGTCCATGATCGACCAGGTGGCGGCGTTGAAGGGCGACCGCCTGCACCTGCACCTGAGCGACAGCCAGTCCTGGCGCCTTGAGATCAAGGGCTACCCGACGCTGGACGGCACCGGGTGCAACGGCGCGAACTGCATCGCGGGTTTCTACACGCAGGAGGACTTCAAGGGCATCGTCAAGTACGCGGCCGACCGGTTCATCGAGGTCGTCCCCGAACTGGAGGGCCCGGCCCATGCCACGGCTGCGGTCACGGCCCTGGGCGGCCGCGCGGTCATGGGTTGCCAGGGCCAGACCCAGAGCGACCGGTTCTGCACCAATCCGAACGACCCGGCCAGTGCGCGGGCCCTCGCGTTCTGGCGAGACGCGATCGCGCAGCTTGCCGCGATCTCTCCCTCCTCCATCATCCACATCGGTGGGGACGAAGCCATCGGGATGCCCCACGAGGACTACAAGTGGTGGATCCGGCAGATGGAGATCATCGTCAACGACAACGGCAAGCGGCTGATGGGCTGGAACCCGGCGCTCGAGGGATACGCACCCGGTTCCACCTCCATCAACCACTACTGGTCCGACTACACCGGCGGTGGTCCCGCTCTCATCAAGCCTGAGTGGTTCAACCAGGGCCGGGACGTCATCGTGACCCCGGAATGGAACGCCTACCTCGACTTCGGGTATGACGGGTCGCCCGGCAGGACGCCGCGAACGGAACTGCTCCAGGCCTACTCGTGGGACCCGGAATGGGTGTACGAGAAGTACCGGTCAGTCTGGGCCCAACCCGCCTACGGCGGTCCGAAGGCTGAGGACATCCTCGGTATCGAGGCGCCCATCTGGGGCGAGCAGATGCGTGGACTGGCCACCAACGAGTACATGGTCTTCCCGAGGCTGGCGGGAATCTTCGAGAAGGCCTGGTCCCCCAAGGTGCTCTCCCAGGACTACGACGCATACCGGCAGCGGCTCAGCGTCGCCGGGACCCGGTGGGCGTTCGCGAACGTGAACTACGGCTCCATCTCCCAGGTCAGCTGGGGCACGGCGGCGATGGGGACGCTCACCCGTTTCGGCGCGGACAGGACCCTGAGCGACGCGCCCCTGGCGCGTCTGGCCGCCGGCTCGATTCCGCCCGGTGCGTCCACGGCCGTCATCGATTGGGGCGACGGATCCCCGACGGAATCGGCCGCCATCGCGGGACGTGATTACGTGGCGAGCCAACGGCAGGGCAGAAGCCTGATGTCGGTCAGCGGCAGCCACACCTATCCGGCGGACGAGGTGTACCACGGAACCGTCACCTACAGTTACCAGGACCAGACCTGGGCCGTGCCGTTCACAGCGACCAGCGTCCCGGCCTGCACAACGATGATCACCGGGACCCACTCTGGCCCGTTGACCGTCTCGTCGGGTTTCACGTGCCTCGAAGACGCGACGATCACCGGACCGGTGACCGTGCGTTCAGGCGCCGGGCTTTACGCGTCCGGGTCCGAGGTACGCGGTCCGCTGACGGCGTCCGGGGCCGTCGACGTTCTGCTGTGCGGTACCACGGTGTCCGGGCCGGCCGCCCTGAACGGTGGAGCGCGGGTCTGGCTCGGCAACCACAACGGGGACTGCGCCCCGGCGACGATCAAGGGTCCGGTGACGGTCACCGGCACGACGGGTCACGTGACGATCGACGGCTCGACGGTCGCCGGCCCGCTCGTCCTGCAGAACAACACGGCGGCGACGACCGTCGCCGGCAACCACATCGGCGGGCCGCTGTCGTGCGCGGGGAACTCCCCCGCGCCGAGCAACGACGGCCGGCCCAACACCGTGTCCGGCCCGAAGTCTGGGCAGTGCGCCAGGCTGTAGACGGACGAGATGACCGGCCGAGGCGTCAAGCCCGGTAGGTGAACTCCGGCCGCGGCGGCCCTCCCGCATCGTGAGATGGGGAGGGCCGCCGTGACCCTGTCCGACCATTCGGAACGGCGCCGACGGCTGGGTGTCAGCGGCGTCCCGCTCGGGTCAGGGCGTCCTGCGCCTGGGCGGCCATGGCGGCGACCAGTTCCTCCGCCGAGGGCAGGTCGGTGATGAGGTCGACGGCCTCGCCCGCCCATACCGGCAGCGGGGGCACCGCGCCGCGTGCCACGTCGTCCTGGTAGGCCTGACGGGCTTGCGGATCGGCGGCGAGCTCGGCCTCCCGGCCGCGCCAGCGGTCGAGGTAAGGATGGCCGAGGGTACGGGCGGGGTACTTCGACGGCCATCGGGAGCCGCGCGCGATGTCCAGCACGGTGCTGCGCTCGGTGTCCTGCCCCCGGCCCTCGATGATCGCCTTGGTGATCACGGGGTCGACCAGGGCCTCGGTGGTGGCCTGGAAGCGGGTGCCGATGAGCGCTCCGGCGGCGCCCAGCACGAGAGCCGCCGCCACACCGCGTCCGTCGGCGATCCCGCCCGCCGCCAGTACCGGCACCGGAGCCACGAGATCCACCACCGCGGGCACGAACGGCAAGGTGGACCGCCCGCGCGCGGCTCCGTGCCCCCCGCTCTCGGTTCCCTGCGCCACGATCACGTCGGCGCCCAGGTCCACCGCCAGCCTGGCCTCATCCAGATCGGTGACCTGGAGGATCAGCAGGGCGCCTGCCCTGCGGACATGCTCCGCGTATGGGCTCGGATCGCCGAAGGACAACATCACGGCGCTCGGGCCGTAGCTCAGTGCCAGCTCCACCGCGGCGAGATCGATCCCCCAGGTCAGGAATCCGACACCCCACGGCCATTCAGTGCTCGCGACGATCGGCACCTCACGTGCCAGCCACTCCGGGTCACCGTACGCACCGCCCAGAATTCCGAACCCGCCGCCGCGGGAGACGGCTGCGGCAAGCGCGCCACCGGCCGACCCGCCCATCGGCGCCAGCGCGATCGGGTGCCGCACGCCGAGCAGTTCCGTGAACGCCGTCGACAACGCCATGCCCACATCATGCCGCCGCATCCGGCGGGGAGGATCCCCGACGCCGCTGCCGGGCGTGCGAGGAGTTGACGGAGACGGGGTCCATGGGAGGGAGAGTTCGGAATCATGGCCGTATGAGGGAGATGGGCAGGGGTGCGCTGGTCGGGCTGGCGGTCGGGGCTGTGGAGGCCGTCATGTGGGCGGCAGGCGCAGATTGGGACGGGCACTCGGGCGTGCGCGGCCCTTATTCCCTCGGGATGATGTCGGCGGTTTTCCTGATCGGCTCGGTCGTGGCGGCCCTGGTCCGGTTGCGCCGCTGGCCCCTCGTCGCGTTCGCCGGCGAAATCGCCACACTGGCCCTGGGCCAGGCTCTATGGAGGTTCGTGCCTGAGACCACCTTCTATGGCTTCGACCGGTCACTGCTCGGTGGCGTGCACCTGATGTCGGCGGTGGCCGGGTTCACCGTCGCCGCCTGGGCGCCGGCTTCCACAAGGCGGTGGTGGTCCAGGATCGCCGTGCTCGGGGTACTCGCCGCACTCTGCGTGCTGGCCGTTCCCTTGGAGGAGCCCGCCCGGCGCTGGCACCTGGCCCGCGCCTTCGAGTTGCTCGAAGTCCCACTGGTGGCGCCCGGCATCGCGGGGCACAGGTTGTCCGAGGTTCAAGCGCCGACCGTCGGCGGGGCGGGCGAACCGGTGATCCAGCTGGAATACCGACGCGTCGGTGCGGAGACGGCGGGCGGGAGTCGCCTGGCCATCCAGGTGATCGTACGCCGGGTCTCGGCCGCGACCGCCGCGGAGGCGTGCGCGACGCCGTACTACGCCGAGTCGTGGCAGGACGGGAGCGGACCCTGCCGCGCAGCCTCCCGGGATCGGTGGGTCCGCTACGGATGGGAGGGGCGGGTCGCGGTGTTCACCCAAAGCGGTGGCTCGTTGGTCGAACTCGAAAGCCATGGCGTCGAGGAGACGGCCCTCCTGGCGGCCGCCGAGACGATCCGGCCGACCACCGCCGAGACTCTCGCGGCGCAGGTCCACCCGGTGCGGTGAGCTCTCCCCTGTATGGAGCCCGCCCTGTGAATCACACGGGCCGGCGGGTCAGGGAGCGGGGACGAAGTAGGGGCCGCTGATTTCGAAGTCGGGCTTGTTGTCGAGGACGAACTGCTCGACGGACAGCGGGGCGCGCTGACCGATCTTCTCGATGTTGTCGTTCGTGCCGGCGAACACGCCGTTCTGGTAATCGACGGCGACGTTGCTCAGGTGCTGGATGCGGTGCGCGGTCAGGCCGCGTTCCGCCATGGCCGAGGCGAACTCCTCGACGCTGATCGGCTCGTAGTGCACCGGGATGCCGAGCGTGCCGGACATGGCCCCGGCGATGCCATGGTGGTTCAGTTCGACCGGGCCGTGCAGGGTGTAGACCGCGCGGTCGTGCGGTTCGGGGTCGATCAGCACCGTGGCGATCACGTGCGCCTGGTCGACCGAGGCGATCGGCGCGTGCCGGCCTTCGCCGAACGGAAGCCGCAGATACCCCTCGCCGTCTCGCAGCTCCCACCACAACTTCAGCCATTCGGCGAAGAACGTCGGCCGCAGGTGCGCGGTGAGCATGCCGGTCCGGTCGAGTAAGCGCTCGCACAGCCAGTGCTGCCGGGCGGCGTCGCTGCCCGCCTCACGGCGGGCGGAGATCTGCGACATGTTGACCACGGACCGGACGCCGGCCTCGGTCGCCGCCTGGGCGAAGTAGGTGGTCGCCTCGATGAGGCCCGGGGCGATCGGGTGGCACAGGTAGGCGCCGGTGACGCCCTGCAGCGCCGCGGTCACACCGTCCAGGTCGTGAAAGTCCGAGACGACCACCTCGGCGCCGGCTTCGGCCAGCGAGCGGGAGCGCTCGTCCTCGCGGTGCACCATTGCGCGGACGCGGTGACCGTGCTGCAGCAGCAGGCGGATCGTGCCGCTCCCGGTCCTACCGGTCGCGGCGGTGACCAGGAACAGCCTGTCGTCGTTGGCCATCTGAACACCTTTCGTAGGACTACGTGCCGCCAGGCAAAGGGAGAGCGGCGTCGCAGCTTCCGCAATACCCGAATGGTTCACTTACTGAACTGCACCTGGTCAGACACCGTAGCACGCGTTAGTTCACTGAGTGAACCGGCCTGGTGGGGCCATTACTTGCCGATGTCGGCAACGCCGCGCGGCCGGCAGACGGCCTTCTCGGACAGCGGGATGTCACGGCGCGACGGCAGCGGCGACTCGGGCCAGGAACGCGGGCGAGGACTAGCGGGGCGTCGCCCTGGGTTCCGCCACGGCGCGTCCGGGTGTGCTCACGGCTCCCAGCATGATTCTTTCTGCCGCGCGGACGGCCTCCGCCCGGCTCAGGCGACCGCCGGTGGCCTCGCGGGCCAGCGCCTCGCCCGCGCCGACGACGCCGAGCATCAGCGCCTTCCCCTCGCCTTCCGGCAGCGACACGAAGCGCTCCACGGCGCGCAGGTAGAGCACGGCGTAGCGCTCGCGCCCCTCTCTCAGCAGTTCCTCGGTACCGGCGATCGAGGAGAGCGCCGCGGTCACCGCACCGAACTCCTTGCCGATGTGCAGCACACAGTCGACGTACGCCTCGGCCAGGATCCGCACGGTCTCCTCAAGCGAACGCACCCGCGCGCGCAGCGCCGTGGTCGCCGCTTCGGTCTGCTGGTCGTCGATGCGCCGGTAGAGCTCCGTCAGCAGTCCCGTCCGCGTCTCGAAGTGCTCATAGGCGACCGGCTTCGTGACGCCGGCCTCCTCGGCGACCCGGGCGAGCGTCAGCGCCTCGGCGCCCTCGGCCCGGACGATCGCCATCGCCGTGTCGAGCAGTTGCAGGCGTCGTTCCTCGCGCGCCAGCCGACGTCCGGCCACGTGGTCCTCCGCCCGTCGCCGACAACCTACGGAAAGTAGCTTACTTCGCACGCGTCGCCGCTTCCGCCCCGTCCTTCGCCCGGCGAGGTCGCTCCCACAGAGGCGGACGACGCCCCTGGCGCATGCCCTCGGGCATGGCCTTGACAAGTAACCTACCAATGGTAACTTACTAAGAGTAAGTTAGCTCCGCCGCCCGCCCCGGCACGCGATCCCGGCGCTCCCGTAGCCCGGCGCACGGAGCAGCCGGTGCGCGCCTCGCGCCGGGCGGCTGCGTACCTCTCCTTCTCTCCCTCTGGAAACACATGATGCATCGCATACTTGTCATCGGCGGCTACGGGCTCGTCGGCGGATGGCCGTCCGTCACCTGCGCACGGCAGGACACGACATCGACGTGGTGATCGGCGGACGGCGGCCCGCCGAGGCCGCCGCGACGGCTCGCGATCGGGGAGCGAGCGTCGTGAAGTTCGACGTCGGCGACGCCGAGACCGGGCCGGCCGCCGCAGGGCCGTTCGACCTGGTCGTCTCCGTGGTGCAGGACCCGGACGACAATCTGCTGAGAGCGGCGCTGCGGGCCGGATCCGCGCACCTCGGGATCGTGCGCAAGGCGGACAACGTCGGACGCACCATGATCGCCGCGGCCGACCTGGCGCAGCGCCCAGCTTTGATCATGGGCCACTGGCAGGCGGGGGTCACGACGTTCGCCGCGCTGGCCGCCGCGCAGGAGTTCGGCCGGGTCGAGCGCATCGAGCTGGCCGCCGTGTTCGACCGGGCCGACCCCACCGGACCGATGACCGCCGACGACAGCGAGGCATTCTTCAACCGCGCACTCCTCCGCCGCGACGGACGTTGGGAGAACGTCGAACCGGCGAACGACATCCGCACCGTCGATCGGGACGGCCTTCCGGCGTTCGGCGCGCAACCCATGGGCGTCCTCGACGTGCCGGCGCTGGCGGCTTCACCGGTGCGCCGAACGTCCGCTTCGACCTGGGGATCGGAGACTCCTTCGGCACGCTCTCCGGCGGGACGGCGTCCCATGAGATCTACGCCGACCTGTGGGGCCGGGACGAGCACGACGTGCCGGCGGCACTCCGCACGGTGGTCAGCGACCCGCGAGGGCAGGCCCATCTGACCGCCCTCGGAGTGCTCATCGGCATCGAGCGCCTCCTCGGCCTGGACGGCGCCGCGCCCCCGGAGCCCGGTGTGGTCCTTCCCGAAACGGCGATCGACCCGGTGCGCGCGCTGGACCGCCTGCGCGCGTTCGGCGTCGGCATCACCACCGTCCCCCTTCCGCCGGCCCCCTCAGCAGCGGACTGATCGCACCCGCGGCCAGCCTTCGGAATCCGTACGATCGTGCCGGTGCCGCCGGACAAAGCACCGCAGGCCTGCCTGGTGAGCGCCACCCGCCCAGGCCAAGGCACCATGTTCGTGCGGTGGCGATCAATCCGCGAAGGCAAGCCTCACCCGACGTTCAGGTCCAGGCAATCCGGGGGCCATCGCTCGCGTGAAGGGTGGTACGCGTCCGCCTCTCTCTCCGAGGCAGGACGTCCCTACCCAACAGACGGAGAAGTACATGCGCATCCGCGCGCTGTTCGCCACCGCCGCCGCGGGCACGCTCGTCCTCTTAGGCGCCGCGGGCCCCGCTCTCGCAACCCCGGGCGCGGCAGACGACGCCCAGATTGAGGCGGCCTCGGTCGTCGCGAAGCCCCACCCTGGGGCGCCCCATGAGCGCGAGCTCATCGGCGCGCTGCACGAGCACAGCGGCTACTCGGACGGATGGCCCGGCTCCCGGCCCGCCGACTACTTCGCGTCTGGGCGCGACAAGCACGACCTGAACTTCGTCGGCTCGAGCGAGCACACCTCGAACGTCAACTCGCCGCTCGTCTTCAACGAGGAGTGCCTGGACCCGAGGGTCGCGCCGAGCTGCCTGAACGCCGATCCGGTCAACCCGCTCGACGCGCTGCGCAAGTGGGACGCGGAGCTTGAGCAGGCCCACGCCGCGACCGACCCCGCCAAGGACTTCGTCGGCTTCCGCGGGTTCGAGTGGACCTCGGACCGCATGGGCCACATCAACGTCTACTTTTCGCGCGAGAACTCGCTGCCCGAGACCGACGGCGGCAACATCGCGATGGATCGCTTCTACGACTGGCTGACGACCACCGGCAAGGACGGGCTGGCGGTGTTCAACCACCCCGGCGACAAGACGCTGTGCGGCCCGCTGCGCTGCGACGTCCGCAGCGACCTCGGCTTCGGCTGGGAGGACTTCAAGTACTTCCCGAAGGCCGACGACCAGATGGTCGGCATCGAGGTCTTCAACGGCGGCGGAGACTTCGGCACGCCGCCCGGCCACAACGCCCCGCCGGAGGGCTGGTACGCCCACGCGCTGGACAAGGGCTGGCACGTCGGCGCGATCGGCGCCGAGGACAACGGGCACGACCGGACGGACGACTGGGGCGGCTCGCAGTACGCCAAGACCGTCGTCCTGGCCAAGGCCAACACCGAGAAGGACATCAAGGGCTCGATGGCCGACCGCCGCTTCTACGCGGTGCTCGACAACGCGCTGCGACTGGACTTCACGGTCGACGGGCACGGCATGGGCGAGCGGATCCACACCAACGGCAAGCGCCCGCTGGCGGTCGACGCGCACGTCCGCGGCTCGAGCACGCCGCTGCAGCTTGAGCTTGTCAGCAACGGCGGCACGGTGGTCGCCGGCGCGACCGGCGACCGGCTCGACGCCTCGCTGAAGGCGGCCGACGACACCTGGTACTTCCTCCGGGTCCTGCGCGACGGGCGCCCGGTCGCGTACTCCAGCCCGATCTGGGTCAACGACGACAAGCAGGCCGGAGCGCCGAAGGCGCCGAAGGGCGATCTGAGCACCACGGGCGGCCGCTGGCTGGCGGGCGACCTGAACGTCCACAGCTGCTTCTCCAGCGACGTCTACTGCGCCGGCACCGACGACGCGAGCGAGGCCGACCCGTTCCGCCAGGGCGTCGACGTCCGCTCGCGCTTCGACGAGGCGGACAGCCGCGGGCTCGACTACCTCGCGGTCACCGATGACGACGACATCCGCTCGGCGAGCGCGCGGGGCTCCGGCAGCCACGGTGTGCTCGCGATCCCCGGCTACGAGGACCAGGTCAAGGGCGACGCCCACGTGCTCGGCGTGGACAAGCTGCTCGACAACGGCGACGGTTCCGCCGCCGCGATCAACGCGCTGGCCGACAAGGCGCGCGCGAAGGGCGGCGTCTTCCAGATCGACCACCCCGGCTCCAAGATCACCAAGCCGTTCACCGGCTGCGACGCTTCGACGCTCACCTGGGGCTACGGCTTCGACGTACGACCGGACACGATCGAGGTCTGGAACCCGAGCTCGAGCATCCGCGCCGCCGAGGACTACCTCGACTGCTGGCTCCAGCGCGGCGCACGCGTCGCGCTGACCGGCGGCAGCGACGCCCAGACGCAGTACGGGCAGCCGCAGGGCGCCGGCTATCCCACCACCTGGGTGCTCGCGCGCAACCGCTCGCAGGGAGCCGTGCTCGAGGCGCTGCGGGCCGGCCGCACCAGCGTGTCCGCGCTGCCGCCGTCCGTCGGCGGGCGCCCGCTCGTGATCGAGGCAAAGCGCGGCGGGCACTTCGTGTCCGTCATCGGCGATGACGTCCGTCCGGGCGAGGAGCTTCGCGTGCGCTCGCTCGACGCGCTCACCGACGGCTCGCTGCGCGTCGTCGCCAACGGCCAGAAGCTGCTCGACCAGCACCTCACGCGCGACGGCGCGATCGAGTTCACCGCCCCGGCCCAGCCGGGCTGGGTGCGTGCCGAGTTGCGCCTCGGCAACGACCTGCTCGAGCAGACCCCGCTGTGCGGACCGATCAACGCCGGCGTGAACCTGTGCCCGTACGACGCCGCGATGGTCGCGATGACCTCGCCCGTCTACGTCCGCTGATCCGTCGATTCCGGTAACGACGAAGGCCCCGGTCCTAAGTGGACCGGGGCCTTCGTGCAACGTGGGAACAGCACGCCCATTCAAGGGGTTCCGGCCGACCCGGCCGGAAGCATGCGCCCTAGAGCAAAGCCACATCAGGCCGCACATCTGCCTCCGCCGAATTGTGAGGCGCCCCGGTGAAGTGTCACGAGGGAAGGGTTCTCGCGAGAGAGTCGCCGATCACGGCGAGGCTCCGGAGAAAAATGTGTCCGATGCCACTTGCCATTTCCCTACCAGCGACAATGCGCGAATCATTACACCGGGAGCATGAATTGATGGCCGTCATAATTTGACACCGGAAACGAGAGGGGTTCGCCTTACTCGCAAATTTGCTCTTATAAGTGAAGTCATGTGGCGCTGGTCAATGATGCGCGGAATGACCGCTATGATCGCGCCGTGATAAATCAGGAAATAGTGGCAGAACATAACTCCAATTCGCCGGCGGTCGACAATGCCGCCCCAGTCGAGTCGGAGTCCGGCGGCAGCGTCATCGAACTCCTCGAACGCATCGGCTCGATCGTGCTGCCCGTCGGCGTCGCGCTCTACGCAGTCCTCTACATCGGCGTCGAAGAGATGTACGCGGTGTTCGGCATCAGTCCGCAGCAGGCGGGGATCGACCAGTCGGTTCTGTTCGGCCGGCTAACCGGGACGCTGGTGCTCGTGCTGCTGCTCGGCATCCCTCTCGTCGGCCTGGTCGTCGGGCTGGGGTGGCTGCTCGACAAGGTGACCCTCGGCATGGCGGGCAGGGTGGTGCGAGGCGTCAGAGAGCGGCCCTGGGTGATCGCCCTGGTGGCCGCGTTGTGGTGCGGCGCCACCTACTGGGGGTTCTTCAACTTCTTCGGCGACCTCGACCTCACCGTCATGGTCGTCATCGCCGTGGTGCTGGGCGTGCTGGCCTTCCTGATCCCGTTCCGGCTGCTGCGCCGCAAGCCGGTCGGCCGTGCGGGGATGAAGGTGCTCATCGGCAGCCTGACCGGTCTCGGCCTCGGATTCGTGCTCATCCTGCAGATGGCGAACGGAGCGGTGGAGGTGCAGGAGACCGGCAAGGCCAACCTGCTGCTGAGCACCGTGGGCTTCCAGGACCAGTGGGCGGTGCTGAAGAACGCCGACGACGACAAGCCGCTCTACGACGGCAGGTGGATGATGTTGCTCGGGGAGAGCGAGGGCACCTACCTCTTCTACGACTGCGACAAGATGGCGACCATGCGCATCCCCATGGATCACGCCAACCTGAGCGACCTGCAGCTCGACCCCGAGCGTGAGAAGGGATTCACCTGCGGGAGCCTCGCCTAAGGCCGAAGCGGGCGGCGAGGACGTGGCGGCCCGGGCCCGCCACCGGCCGACCGGCATCCGAGGCGTCGGCGGACGGCACCGAATCGGCCGCGCGGCCCGGTCACGTTGGCCGACGTCTCGGTCCGGCCACCGATTGCGTCCTTTTCCGGTTGAGCACGACCGGCCACGGCGGCTCGATCGGTAGAGTTGGTCGCCTCATGCGCCCCACCCGAAAGGCCAAGATCACCCGTGGCTGATTCGTTCGTTCATCTGCATGTTCACACTGAGTACTCGATGCTGGATGGCGCGGCGAAGATCGGCAAATTGGCCACGCGGGCGGCTGAGCTGGGGATGCCGGCGATCGCGATGAGCGATCACGGCAACATGTTCGGCGCCTACGAGTTCCAGCAGAAGATGACCGCCGCCGGGGTGAAGCCGATCATCGGGATCGAGGGCTACGTCAGCCCCGAATCCCGCTTCTACAAACATGCGGTGTTCTGGGGGGAACCCCACCAGCGCAAGTCCGACGAGCGGACCGGACTGGGCGGCGACGTGTCGGCCAGCGGCACCTACCTGCACAAGACGATGTGGGCGGTCAACGCCCAGGGGCTGCGCAACCTGTTCCGGATCTCTTCGCTGGCCTCGCTCGAGGGCCACATGAAGAAGTATCCGCGCATGGACGACGAACTCTTCGAGCAGTACCACGAGGGGATCGTCGCCACCACCGGCTGCCCCTCCGGCGCGGTCCAGACGAGGCTCCGGCTCGGCCAGTACGACAAGGCTCTGGAGCACGCCGCCAAGTACCAGGAGATCTTCGGGCGCGACAACTACTTCCTGGAGATCATGGATCACGGCGGGATCCCGATCGAGACGGGGGTCCGCAGCGACCTCCTGCGTATCGGTGAGACGCTCGGCATCCCTCCGCTGGTCACCAACGACTCCCACTACGTCACCGAAGACCAGTCGACCGCCCACGACGCGTTGCTGTGCGTGGGAACGAACTCCCAGATCAGCGACCCGAGCCGGTTCCGGTTCTCCGGCAACGGCTACTACGTGCGCTCCGCCGAGGAGATGTGGGCGCTCGACCCGAACTCGGAGGTGTGGGCACAGGGCTGCAAGAACACCCTGCTGATCGCCGAACGTGTCGAGTCCTACGACGAGGTGTTCGCGCACCGTGACCTCGCCGCCAAGTTCCCGGTCCCCGAGGGGGAGACCGAGATGAGCTGGCTCCGCAAGGAGGCCCAGCGCGGTGCGGTCCGCCGTTACGGCGACCCCGTTCCGGCCGACGTGCTGGAACGCATCGAGTACGAACTCGGCGTCATCGAGAACATGGGGTTCCCCGGCTACTTCCTCGTCGTCGCCGACATCTGCAAATACGCGCGCGACAACGGAATCTGGATCGGCCCCGGCCGAGGATCGGCCACGGGCTCCATGGTGGCCTACGTCACCGGCATCACCGAGCTCGACCCCATTGAGCATTCCCTGCTGTTCGAGCGGTTTCTGAATCCCGAGCGCATCTCCATGCCCGACGTCGACCTCGACTTCGACGAGCGTCGTCGCGGCGACATGATCCGCTACGTCACCGAGCGGTACGGCGAGGACAACGTCTCGCTGATCATCACCTACATGACGATCAAGTCGAAGGCCGCGGTCAAGGACGCCGCTCGCGTCCTCGGCTACCCCTTCATGGTCGGGGAGAAGATCACCAAGGCGTTCCCGCCCGCCGTCATGGGCAAGGAGATCCCGCTCACCGGCATCTTCGACGACAAACACCCTCGATACCCCGAGGCGACCGAGCTCAGAAAGCTGTACGAGGACGACCAGGACGTCAAGCAGGTCATCGACACCGCTCTCGGCCTGGAGGGACTCACCCGGGGCACCGGCGTGCACGCCGCGGGTGTCATCTTGTCCTCCCAGCCCCTGATCGACGTGATGCCGATCTTCATGCGGGCCGACGACGGCGCCCGCATCACCGGCTTCGACGGGCCCAGCAGCGAGAACATGGGCGCGCTGAAGATGGACTTCCTCGGCCTGCGCAACCTGACCGTCATCGGCGACGCCGTCCAGAACGTCAAGGCCAACCGCGGCATCGACCTGGACATGCTCTCTCTGTCACTGGACGACAAGAACACCTACGAACTGCTGGCACGTGGCGACACGCTCGGGGTGTTCCAGCTCGACAGCTCGATGATGCGCGATCTCACCAAGCTGATCGCCCCGGCTCGGTTCGAAGACATCTCGTCGGTCCTGGCGCTTGGCCGTCCCGGTCCCATGGGAGCCAACGCCCATACCAACTACGCGCTGCGCAAGGCCGGGCAGCAGGAGATCAAACCGATCCACCCGTCGCTCGCCGAGGCGCTCGAGCCGATCCTCGGCACGACCTACCACCTGGTGGTCTACCAAGAGCAAGTCATGGCCATCGCGCAGCAACTGGCCGGGTACACCCTCGGCGGCGCC
The DNA here is from genome assembly GCF_016862895.1 of Planotetraspora kaengkrachanensis. GTDB lineage: Bacteria > Actinomycetota > Actinomycetes > Streptosporangiales > Streptosporangiaceae > Planotetraspora > Planotetraspora kaengkrachanensis. Next base: position 353,256 of record NZ_BONV01000002.1, read on the forward strand.
GACATCCTGCGCAGAGCGATGGGCAAGAAGAAGAAGGAGGAGATGGACAAGCAATGGGCCACCTTCTCCTCCGGAATGGTCAACAGGGGATACACCGAAGAATCCGCCAAGGCCGTCTGGGACGTCCTGGAACCGTTCAGCTCCTACGGATTCAACAAGTCCCACACCGCCGGCTACGGGCTCGTCTCCTACTGGACCGCCTACCTCAAGGCCAACTACCAGGCCGAGTACATGGCCGCCCTGCTCACCTCGGTCGGCACGAACAAGGATCGGATGGCGCTCTACCTCGCTGAGTGCCGTCGTATGAAGCTGAAGGTCCTGCCGCCGGACGTCAACGAATCCGGCCTGCGTTTCAGCGCTGTCGGTGAGGACGTGCGGTTCGGGCTCGGCGCCGTCCAGAACGTCGGCGAGAACGCCATCAACGGCATCATCTCGGCCCGCACCGCCAAGGGCGCCTTCACCGATTTCAATGACTTCCTGACGAAGGTTCCGCAGGTCGTCTGCAACAAGCGCACCATCGAATCGCTGATCAAGGCCGGCGCGTTCGACGAGCTCGGCCACTCCCGGATGGGCCTGGTCCAGATCCATGACCAGGCGGTGGACTCGGTCATCGACGTCAAACGGAAAGAGGCCCTCGGCCAGGACTCGCTGTTCGGCGCGTTCGACGACGACGGCAGCGAAAACGGCAGCGTCTTCCACGTCCTGGTTCCCGCTGGAGAGTGGGACAAGAAGACCAAGCTCGCCTTCGAACGGGAGATGCTCGGCCTCTACGTGTCCGATCACCCGCTCAATGGAGCGGAACGCGTCCTCGAGCGCAATCGCGATCTGACCATCGCCCAAGTCCTCGACGGTCAGGCGGGCTTCGGCAACGTTCGCATCGCCGGCATCATTTCCGGCGTCGACAAGAAGGTCACCAAGAAGGGCGACGTCTGGGCGATCCTCAAGATCGAGGACCACGACGCGTCCATCGAGGTGCCCTGCTTCCCCCAGACCTACCAGTTGTATGGGACGAACCTCGCACCCGACCTGGTCGTCTCCGTCACCGGCCGGATCCGCTCACGCGGCGACGGTGAGGAGACGACGGTGTCGTTCAACGCCATGGACATCTCGTTCCTGGACATCTCCGGAATCCAGGCGGACGGGCGTGAACCTGTGGTCATCGCCCTTCGCGAGGAACGCGTGACTGAAGATCTCGTCAGTGAACTCAAACGGATCTTGACGGTGCATCCCGGTGATACGCCGGTCCGTATCCGTGTGGAACGCCTCAATCGCAGGATCAGCCTCGTCGAGCTCCCCGACTATACGGTCAACATCAGCAACGGAGCATTCGCGGGAGACATCAAGGTCCTTCTCGGCGCAGGCGCGCTGGTTGGACCATGACAGGAGGCTCAGCGCTTCAGCACGCGTCGAGGTGACGCTTGCAGGCGATCCTCCAGAGTGCGGCCGGTGCGGCAGAGAAGGCATACTCTCCGCCCGGCTTCCGCACGCTCTGACGAACGCGCGCGGCGAATCCGTGCGGGGATTCGCCGTCGTCGTTCTCTGCCAGGGCTGTGACATCGGCGAACCGGAAGCGGGCGCTTTGATCGCCTGGTTCACCGTCAACGCCGAAGTCACGGACGCGAATCTGCGACAGGCCGCGGACCTCATTCACACGTGGGCATCGGTCGCGAAGGTTCCTCCTCTCAACGAAGCAGCGCTTGAATCGGAGATTCAAGCATGGCGAGACGGCGCCCTTTAGCGCCCTGACCACCCTGAACGGCCCGCAGTCGCAGCCCTCCGGCGCGGGCGCTCAGGCCTGCCGCGATGTCGCGTCAGCTGCCGCGTCAGCACGGCGACGGCCCCGTGTCAGAGCAGTCGGCGATGGTCGACGTCATGAAGGGTTCAGCCATCGCGCCCTCGGGGCCGCGTAAGGCGCACAAAGACGAGACCGTGCCCGACGGCATCAACAGGGTCCCTGTGCGGGTCTTCCAAGCCGGCTCCGTAGACGGAGCCGAGCACGGCGGCCGCATCACGACCATGCCGCGCTCGCTGACCTTCTACCTCTTCCAGTCCGTCGTGGGCCGTTTCGAAGCCGCTGATGGCCTGGCGTTCCCCGCCGTTCGGACCTTCAGGCGGCCAGAGCCGGCATCTCCCATCGCGATTTGGAGCTTGCGCCGCCACTATTCAGCGTTACTATGTACCAGTAGTCAATATCACTGAGTAGCTGAGAGGAGGGTGCTCCATGGGCAAGCAGGTGACGGAGATGCTCAAGGGAACGTTGGAGGGCATCGTCCTCGCGATCCTGGCCGGCCGGTCCGCGTACGGCTACGAGATCACGGCGTGGCTGCGGGATCAGGGCTTCACCGACATCGCCGAGGGCACCGTCTATGCCCTGCTCATCAGGATCGAGCAGCGCGGCCTCGTCGACGTGGAGAAGGTCCCGTCCGAGAAGGGGCCGCCGCGCAAGGTGTACTCCCTGAACGCTCAGGGACGGGAGTACCTCGAAGAGTTCTGGAGGACCTGGAGCTTCCTCGCAGAGCGGCTCGAACAGCTCCGCGAAGGAGGTAACTAGACATGGCCACAGGGTCGAACGAGCCGAAGAGTCGCTACCGGCAGTACCTGGAGGTCCTCACCGGGCCGATCGAGGACAAGAGGCGCTACCGGCAGTACAAGGCGCGCACGGAGCAGCTTCCCACCGACTACCACACGGCGATCGACGCGCTGCAGCGCTACATGTTGTTCTTCGGGCCGGGGAAGGCGGACAGCCTGCTGGTCATGCTCGAGGATCTCGCCGATCTCTTCGAGCAGAGCGCGGCGAACGGAACCCCGCTCCGCGCAGTCGTCGGGGAAGACCCCGTGGAGTTCGCCGAGGAGTTTCTTCGGAACTACCCGGAGGGTCAGTGGATCAGCCGGGAGCGCGAACGGCTGACCAACGCCATCGATCGTGTCGCGAGCGACAAACAGTAACGAGAGAACGGATATCCGGATGACAACCAGTCAGGTCCAGGGTCCTGCGATTCAGGTGCAGGGCTTGGAGAAGTCGTACAAGGAACTGCAGGTGCTGCGCGGGGTGGACTTCGAGGTGGCGCGGGGCAGCATCTTCGCCCTGCTCGGCTCGAACGGGGCGGGCAAGACCACGGCCGTGAAGATCCTGTCCACGCTGCTGAAGGCCGACGCGGGGACCGCCCGGGTCGACGGGTTCGATGTGGCCACGCAGGCGTCGAACGTGCGGGAGTCGATCAGCCTCACCGGGCAGTTCGCGGCCGTCGACGAGATCCTCACCGGGCGGGAGAACCTCGTGCTGGTGGCCCGGTTACGGCACCTCAAGAATCCGGGCAAGATCGCCGACGACCTGCTCGAGCGTTTCTCGCTGACCGAGGCGGGCGCGCGGAAGGCGGCGACGTACTCCGGTGGCATGCGCCGCCGCCTGGACATCGCGATGAGCCTCATCGGCAACCCGCCGATCATCTTCCTCGACGAGCCGACCACCGGGCTCGACCCCCAGGCACGCATCGAGGTGTGGCAGACCGTCAAGGAACTCGCCGAACACGGCACGACCGTGCTGCTCACCACGCAGTACCTGGACGAGGCCGAACAGCTCGCCGACCGGATCGCGATCCTGCACGAGGGCCGGATCATCGTGAACGGCACCCTGGCCGAGCTCAAGCAGCTGCTCCCGCCCGCCAAGGTCGAATACGTCGAAAAGCAGCCGACCCTCGAGGACGTCTTCCTCACGCTCGTCGGCGCCGACAGCAAGAACGGCAAGGACAGCAAGGACGGCAAGCGCGGCGACCAGGCGGCGACGACCGCGGCGTCGGCATCGACGAGCGACAAGTAAGGAACGACGATGAGCAAGCACTTCTTCGGCGACACCACCGTCCTGCTGGGACGGTCCCTGCGCCACATCACCCGCAGCGTGGACACCATCATCACGACCGCGATCACGCCGATCGCCATGATGCTGCTGTTCGTCTACGTGTTAGGCGGCGCGATCAAATCAGGATCGGATTCGTATGTGACGTACCTGCTGCCCGGCATCCTGCTCATCACGATCGCCTCGGGCATCGCCTACACCGCGTTCCGGCTTTTCCTGGACATGAAGGGCGGCATCTTCGAGCGGTTCCAGTCCATGCCGATCGCCCGCTCGTCGGTTTTGTGGGCGCACGTGCTGACCTCGCTGGTCGCCAATCTGATCTCGCTCGTGGTCGTCGTGCTCGTCGCCCTGCTCATGGGCTTCCGATCGGGCGCCGGAGTGCTGGCCTGGCTCGCGGTCGCCGGCATCCTCATCCTGTTCACCCTCGCGTTGACGTGGCTCGCCGTCATCACCGGCCTCACCGCCAAGACCGTGGACGGCGCGAGCGCGTTCTCCTACCCGCTCATCTTCCTGCCGTTCATCAGCTCGGCCTTCGTGCCCACCGACACCATGCCCGGCCCGGTGCGCGCCTTCGCCGACAACCAGCCGGTCACCTCCATCGTCAACGCCATCCGCGCCCTGTTCACCCAGCAGCCCGTCGGCACCGACATCTGGATCGCCCTCGGCTGGTGCGTCGCCATCCTCATCGTCGCGTACGCCTTCGCCATGAACGCCTACCGCCGCAAGATCTCCTAGGCCACGCCGACCCGAGCCTGTCTTGATCCGCATCAGCGTGGAAGAGAGGCAGGCCCTGCCGGCGAGAGCCCAGCACAACGGTCGCCCCCCACGGCGATCTGGCCACGTTGACCACCGACCTCCCCGAGCGCGCCGGCGAGGTGGTGAACCTCACCTCGGGGACGGGCAAGATCGTGCGCACCGGCCGGTGGCGGGGGCCCCGGGTGCTGCGTATCAAGTCCGTGTACGGCGGTCCGCGCCTCGACCTGAGCGAAGCGGTGATCGAATACCCGGAGATCACCTTGGACCTCAACCTCATGTACGGCTCCGCCCGCATCATCCTGCCGCAAGGCGCGAGCGCCGACGCGGACGGCGTGAACTGCGAGTGGGGCAGGGTGTTGTCGAAGGTCCCGGGAGCGCCCCGGCCCGGTCAGCTCCATGTGCGGGTGACCGGCAAGCTCGGGTACGGGAAGGTCCGCATCCGTTATGGGAGCGCCCGCAAACGCCGCTGGTTCACGCGCTGAGCGCATCCGTGAATCCGACAGGAACCGCCGCGCTGCCGGACCACGTGCGATGGCGTCGGGATCTGCCTCGCCTCAGGGCATCCGGCGCAGACCGGACCCTGAACAGCACGTATGTCCTCCCCCTGTTCGAGACCGCCTTTCCGGACGGGACCGTCACCGAACTGCCGCGAGTCGGGCACTACAGCATCGAGGACGCGCCGGACACGGTGGGCGAGCTCCTGAGCAGGTTCCTCGACGCGACCACGACCCAGGCTGAGTGACATCCTGAGCTCGAACCGGCTCAGGTGCCCGGGCGCCGTGGGGATGTCGGGACGGACGAGTGTACGACGGGCAGGCCCGAGGTGCGCCAGGACTGGAATCCGCCGATCACGTCCGTCGCCCGGGCCAGGCCCAGAAGCCTGAGGGAGGCCGCGGCGAGCGAGGAGGAGTACCCCTCGTCGCAGAGCACGATCCAGTGGATGTCGTGCGCGGCCGCCTCCTGGATGCGGTGCGGGCTCAGGGGGTCGAGCCGCCACTCCAGGTGGTTGCGTTCGACGACGATGCCCTCCGGGATCTCGCCGTCGGCGGCCCGCTGGAACTCCGGTCGCGTGTCGACGATCAGAGCGCCCCGCCGTACCGCGTGGTGGGCCTGGACTGCGGTCAGGCGCTGCAGCCCCCGCCGCGCCCGGGCGAGCACGTGATCTATTCCCCCCGACTCCATTCGTCGATCATGACCCAGGACGACCACGTCAAACGTCCGCATTCCCGCCTCAGAAAGGCGCACCGTCCGCCCCGAGGGGCGCTCGGCAGCCTGTTTCCCATCGGTTCGGTTCTAAGGTTTGGTATGCGTCAAGGTCGGATGCGTATCACTGCCCTCAGCCTTCCCGCCGTACTCGCCGGCGTCCTGCTCATCTCGGCGTGTGGAACGGAGAGGGCCATCGCACGGATCGACGGCTCGCAGCAGACCCAGGAGCCCGACTCCGCGGACCGGCGCGGCGACCCCTCATGCGCCGCCCCGTCCACCGGCATGTCACCCACGTCCGGCACTTCGGTGGTTCCCGGCGACTCCGCGGATCTGGAGCAGGACGGCGTCAAGATGACCGGCCTGAACGAACGGTCCCGCAACTGCGACCGCCACCCTCTCTCCGCCGAGTTTCGGGTCACCAACCACGAGTCAGAACCCTTCACGTACACCATCACCTTCAAGTCCCTGTCCGATTCCGGAGAGGCGCTGGCATACACCAAGCAGACGGTCCCATCGGTCAAGCCCGGTCAGACCGTGAAGGGCACAGTCGACATGGGCGAGCTTCATTCACCGGCGCCCATCGCTGTGCGGGTGGGAATCGCCGAGGTCAGAAGTGTCCCGGCGGACGAGGCACCCGCCCCGGCAGGTCCCTGCCCGGCCTCCGGCATCCGGGTCACAACCGATGACGGTGACGCCGCCATGGGGCTCCGCGTCGTGGGGCTCCATCTGGAGAACTGTTCGACCCGCGCCTACCGCATCAACGGCTACCCGCAGCTCCAGCTCCTCGACGAGGACAGAAAGCCCGTCACCGGCGTCGAGGTCCTGCGCGGCAGCGGCGGCATCTCCACCGTGACCGGCTTCGACGACCCGCCCAAGCCGGTGACCCTGAAGCCCGGCCAGAGCGCGTCCGCCGGCCTGATGTGGCGCAACACCGTCACTGACGGCACTCCCGTGAACGTGCCGTACGTCAGGGTGAACGCGAAGACAGGTGCTCGTCCTGTGATGGTGACGCCGGAGCTCGATCTCGGCACCACAGGGAAACTCGGCGTCAGCCCGTGGAAGAAGGACAAGGTTCCCTAGACGCCCGCGCCGACTGTTTCGGGGACCGCTGTTAGCGCGGTGTCCGCGCCGTGTCAGCGGCCCCCGGCATCGTCGTGCCCGTCGAACGATGAGGAGACGGCGATGCACGCGATCCGAGCCGAAGGGCTGATCAAGAGGTACGGCGGGACGACCGCGCTGGACGGGGTGGACCTGGAGGTCCCCGTGGGCAAGGTCATCGGCATCCTGGGACCCAACGGGGCCGGCAAGACCACCGCGGTCCGGATCCTGGCCACCTTGCTCCGCCCCGACGGAGGGCGGGCCGAGGTCGGCGGTCACGACGTGGTGCGCGACCCGGTCCGGGTGCGCGGCCTGATCGGCCTGACCGGGCAGTACGCCTCGGTCGACGAGGGCCTGTCCGGCACCGAGAACCTGGTGTTGCTGGGGCGCCTGCTCAAGCTGTCCAAGACGCAGGCGAGGGCACGGGCCTCCGAGTTGCTGGAGCGTTTCGAACTCACCGAGGCCGCCGGCCGGCCGGTCGCCACCTTCTCCGGCGGCATGCGCCGCCGCCTGGACCTGGCCGCAAGCCTCGTCGGCCGGCCGCGGATCCTCTTCCTGGACGAGCCGACCGCCGGCCTGGACCCGCACACCCGCGGCGAGTTGTGGGGAGTGGTCCGCGAGTTGGTCGCCGACGGCACCACCGTCCTGCTCACGACCCAGTACCTGGAGGAGGCCGACCAGCTCGCCGACCGCATCACCGTCATCGACCGCGGCAAGGTGGCCGCCGAGGGCCGCCCCGCCGAGCTGAAGCGCCGCATCGGGGGGCAGATCCTGCACGTCCGCCCCACCCTGCGGAACGACCTGGACGCGGTCGCGCGCATCCTGGCCGAGCTCACCGGCAGGACTCCCGCCTGCGACGAGAACACGTGGCTGCTGAGCGCGCCCGCCGACGATCCCATGCTGGTCTCAGCCCTGGTCAGAAGGCTCGAGCAGGCCGGAATCCCGGCCGACGAGCTGGGGTTGCGCCTGCCCAGCCTGGACGAGGTCTTCCTGGCGCTCACCGCGGCCGCCAGGAGGAACGCAGCATGAGCCCGGCTCGCCGCTCGGCGCCTTGGCCTGGACGGCCGGCGCGGTCGCCGATTCCTTCCCACCGGCGATGCCGCGCCTACCGCGGGAACGCCTCCTGATCGGCCAGGACGAGGCCGGCCACCCGGTCGATCGCCTCCTGGCGAGGCGTCTCGGCGCCCAGGCGATAAGCCTGGGCGTAGCCCTCCTCGCCCAGGCGCTCGGTGAGCCGGTCGGCCAGGGCACGCAGCTCCGGTTCACCGTGGTCGAACTCGCCGCGGATGGCCTGGCTCATGCCGAGCGCGGCGGCCGCCCCCTCCGGGTCGCCCTCCAGCGCAAGCACTCCTGCCAGCAGTTCGGCGGCCCAGGCCAGGCCCGCGCTGTAGCTCTGGGTGATCAGCGAGCCGACGGCCTCGGGCAGCAGCTTCCTGGCCCGGACGGCGTCGCCGCGGGCGAGCAGGTTCTCCAGGCGGGTGCTGACGAGCAGGTCCCTGGCCGACTCCCCCTGGGCGGCCGCCAGCTCGTCCAGGATCCGGTCGGCCTGCACCAGGTCGCCCGAGAGCCGGTGGACGTTGGCCAGGCCCACCAGGATGTTCACCTCCATGCGCCGGTGGCCGAGCTCCCTGGCCCGGCGGTGAGTGGCCTGGATGTCGCGGAGTGCGCCGTCGAGGTCGCCGCTGCGCCTGCGTTCGCGCGCCAGCCTGGCCCGGCTGAGGTAGAGGTGGTCCTCCGTGCCGAGCTCGGAGCTCAATGCCACAGCGCGCTCGAGCGCGGCGATGGCCGGGCCGTGCTCGCCGCGCATGGAGTGGTCGCGGGCCAGCGGCAGCAGACTGATCACCAGTCCCCAGCGGTCGCCGATCTCCTCGAAGCCGCGCATCGCCTCCTGGCGGGAGGCGGCTCCGGACTGCAGGTCTCCCTGCTCGGTCAGGAGGAAGTCGCGGGCCCAGTGGGCGCTGGCCCGCACCCAGGGGTCGGGCGAGACCAGGGCGTCCTCCAGATCGGACTCCCCTGCCGAGGCGGTGGCCAGCTGCGCCATCCGCATCAGCGGCCTGGCGGGGTGGAATTCCCTGGCTCCCGCCGAGTCGACGTCCATGCTCGCCCGTGCCACGCCGAAGGCCGCCTTGGCCTGCTCGGGCAGCGCTCCGCCGTACTGGAGGTAGCTCTCGAACTGCGCGTTCCTGCCGCTGATGCCCCAGTACCAGAAGAGGGCGCCCACGAACCGGGAGGGGTCGGCGGCCTGGCGCAGGCCGTGCATCAGGTTGTCGTACTCGGCGTCGAAGACGGCGATCGCGGCCAGCTGCTCCCTGGTCCGCAGCAGCGGCTCGTTCCTCTCGGCCAGGGCGAGGAAGTAGTCGGAGTACGGCACGGCGAGGTCGTCACCCGACTCGGCGAGCCTGCCCAGCGCGTAGGCGCGGACGGTCTCCAGCATGCGGTACCGGTCGCCGGTCTCCTGGACGATGGACTTCTCCACCAGGGAGCCGATCACGTAGACGATCTCCTCGACGGGAAGCTGCGCGCCCGCGCAGACCGTCTCCAGCGCGGGCAGGTCCGCGCCGCCGGGGAAGAAGGCCAGGCGCCTGGCCAGCGCCCGCTCCTGCTCGTCCAGCAGGTCCCAGCTCCACTCCACGACAGCGAGCAGCGTGCGCTGGCGCGGCAGGGCCGCTCTGCTGCCCGAGGAGAGCAGGCGGAAGCGGTCGTCGAGGCGCCCGGCGATCTGCTCGACGCTCATCGAGCGGAGCTTGGCGGCCGCCAGCTCCAAGGCCAGCGGCATACCGTCCAGCCGCCAGCAGATCTCCACGACTGCCTCCACCGTGGAGGCGTCGAGCGCGAAGCCCGGCCGCACGCTCGATGCGCGGTCGACGAACAGGCGCACCGCTGTCGCCTCCGCCGCCGCCGTCGAGTCTCTGGGCACGTCGAGCGGGCCGAGGTGGCACAGGGCCTCCCCGGTGATGGCCAGCGCCTCACGGCTGGTGGCCAGGATCCGCAGCTGCGGCAGCCGTACCAGGAGCTGGTCGACCAGCTCGGCCGCGGCCTCCACCAGGTGCTCGCAGTTGTCCAGCAGGAGAAGGGCGTCGCCGACGTCGAGCAGTTCGCTTATCCGCTCAAGGGGCGCGGCTTCGCCTCCCTCGTAGAGGCGGCCGTTGAGCGCGCCCAGCACCGCGTCGACGATCTGGTCTGCCGCGCTCACCCCGGCCAGCGAGACGAACCAGACGCGCCCGCGCGCGTGGGCCGGGTCCCTGGCCACGGCCTCCAGCGAGAGCCGGGTCTTGCCCGAGCCGCCGGGGCCGACGATGGTGACCAGGCGGCCCACCGACAGCAGGCTGCCGAGCTGTGCCAGCTCCGGCTCCCGGCCCACGAAGCTGGTGAGCTGGGCGGGCAGCCGGCTGGGAGCCGACTCCGCGGGCGCCGCGGGCCGCTCGATTTCCCCGCGCAGCAACGCCAGGTGGATCTCCTGCAGCTCCTGCGCGGGATCCACGCCCAGCTCGTCGGCCAGCCTGCCCCGGATCTCCGCGTACGCCGCCAGGGCGTCGCCCTGGCGGCCGGCCGCGGTCAGGGCACGCATCCGCAGCCCGGCCAGACGCTCGCTCAGCGGGTGGGCCGCGGCCAGCGATTCCAGGTCGGCCAGGACCTCGGCATGCCTGCCCAGGTGGAGTTCGGCGTCGATGCGGTCCTCAGCGGCCGCGTGGCGGAGGTTGTGCAGCCTGGTGACGACCGGGTCGGCGAAGGGCGCCTCCTGCACGTCGGCCAGGGCGGCGCCGTGCCACAGGCGCAGGGCCGCACCGAGCAGGGACGCGGCCTCTTTGTGCGTGCCCGCGACCAGCTCGCGCCGTCCCCGGGCGACCAGCTCCTCGAACTGGCAGGCGTCGACGTCCTGCGCGCGCACGGGAAGCCGGTAGCCACCGGCGACCAGCTCCAGGGTCGCGGCTCCGCCCAGGGCCTTGCGCAGCCGTGCGACGAGGCTGTGCAGGGCGGCGGAGGCTCCCGCGGGCGCCTCTTCGCCCCACAGGTCGTCGATCAGCGTCTCGGCGGAGACGGGCCGGCCGGGCTCCAGTGCGAGCCGAGACAGCAGCATGCGGAGCCGTACTCCGCTGATCTCCGCGGGCTCGCCGCCGTCCAGATAGGCCTTGACGGGGCCGAGAACCTCAACTCGCACTGGGCCAGAATGCCGGAAAGGTTCTGTTTGATCCAATTAGCCGCGCGATGAGTTCCCTCTAACCGGCCGCTATGCGACTCATGCCAATCGACCTGGGCGTCGACTTCACCCAGGGCGAGAAGTGGAAGCCCCACACGGTGGTCGACCGCAACCTGTTCACCAGGCAGAACCCTGCCTCGGCAGCCGTCCTGGCTGAACGACTGCTCGAAGTCCTCTGACGCCGCCCGGTCGGACCGAGCAGCCGGTATCGCATCACGCCACGTCTCTTGCGGACAGTTCGAAGGATCCCGTGTCGATCCCGCGGGCCAGGATGCGCCGCGGGTGGATGCGGATCCACGCGGAATCGAACGGCATGGTGGCTCCGATGCGTTCGCCGACCGCCTCGCCGCCGGTGGTGTGCGTCTCCGCGCGTCCCCGGATCTCGATGCCGCGCGGAGTCCAGGGGTCGACAGAAGCCAGGTCGTCGACGACGAACGCGACGTCAGGGTGGCGTTCCGCGTCGCGGAACTTCTTACTCGCGGCCATGCCGGTGCCGGCGTGCCCGGCGATCACGATGGTCTGGGTCTCCGGGTCGTAGAAGACCCCAACGGGCACGATGTGCGGCCGGCCGCCGGGCCCGACCGTGGCCAGACGTCCGAGCGGCTGGCTCTTCAGATACTCGATCTCGTTGTCGGTGAAGGTCATGAACCCAGTCTGTGGAGCCGGGCGCACGCTGGGGAGGCCGGGGCGAGACCAGCCCTCGCACGGCCATGATCCGCTCATGGCTTCAGCCGTACACTCTGGCTGTGAGCGCCGATTTGGGGACATTCCTGCGCAGTCGCAGAGAGGCCGTCACCCCGAGCCGGGTGGGACTGCCCACCGGACAGCGTCGCCGCACGCCGGGCCTGCGGCGAGCCGAACTGGCCACCATCTCCGGCGTCAGCGTGGACTACCTGACACGGCTGGAGCAGGGGCGCGATCGGCACCCGTCTCCGCAGGTCCTCGCCGCGCTCGCGGACGCCCTGCACCTGTCCGTCGGTGAGCGCGTCCAGCTTCGCAACCTGGCCAAGACGGCCTCCGGCGCCGACGTCCTGTGCCCCGGGGGCCTGCCGCCCGAGCGGGAGGTGCGCCCCACGATGCGGACGCTGCTGGACCGGCTGGAACCCCACTCCGGCCGCGCTCCTCGCCGAGTCCTCCCGCGACGATCCGCACCTCGCTCACCTCGTCGACGAACTGACCATCGTGGCAGGCGCCTCGTTCGCCGAACGGCTGAACGCCATACCGGTCGCACCTCACCGCACCGGTGTCGAACGGCTCATCCACCCCGAGGTCGGGGAACTGCGACTGGCCTACGAGACCCTCGACGCCGAGGGCCAGCGCCTGGTCGTCCATCTCCCCGCTGACGACGCCACCGCCGCCGCGCTCGACCGCCTCAACGGGCGCCGGCCCGGTGCCCTGCGCGCGGTGGAGCCGTACGCGTAGCGAAGGATCTCGAGAACCGCGGCGCCCGGCAGGGTCAGCGGGGTGCCAACTCCACCACGGCGGCGTTGCCGCCGGCATCGATCTTGACTATGGCCGCCATGCGGTCGTCCGCCAGTTCGTTCTGCGCCCGCAGGGCCTCGGCCTGCGAGAGGAACAGGCTGTCGATGCCGCACGACAGCCGTGCGTGGCCTGCGGATTCACAGGCGATGTAGGGGCCGCTCGCCGGTCGCTGCCGCATGACGCCCGATCCCTTCCACAGGCCGCCGTCCCGCGCCAGCGGAACGTACACCGGGCCCGGCCGGCCATCGGCCCTGGGCAGGCCCGGATAGTCCAGCTGGGCGTACGCGCCACGCAGTGGGTCGATCGGGTCGACCAGGCCGACGGCCAGCCGGTACTCCATGCCGGTCACCCTCGCCGACAGCCGCGGGGCCACGGCTGCCACCAGCAGCACGGCCTGGAGGACGAGGGCCCCGGCGACCGGCACCGGGTGGGACGAGAACACTGATCGGCTGTTCATGGGATCCTCTCCAGGCGCCCATGACCGGCTCTGCTCATGTCGTGGCGTTCTTCCGGACAGCGTGTGGCCGGGACCGTCCATCGCGCGCCCGGCGTTCGGGCCGGTCATCGCATGGCCTCCATCAGGCGCCGGCGGCCGTGGTTCACCAGGAGGCCCGACCCGATGAACACCACGCCGAGTGCCAGGAACAGCGCCGCCCCGGTGAGCAGGGGCTGGAAGACGGCGAAGCTCTGGATGATGACGAAGAGCACCAGCGCGGCGGTGACCAGGTAGACGAGGTGGGACAGATCACGCCGTGCCGCGACGACGGCGAACCAGGCGGCCGCCAGCACGTAGGCCAACGTGCCCTCCACGGCCCGCGCCGTCTGCTCGGCGCTGAATTCGCCGGTGTGCCAGGAGGTGCCCAGCGGGGCCCACGCCACCAGGAGCAGCGCGACCACGATCATGCTCACGACGGCGAGGACCTCCCGCCGTCCATCCCTGCCGGCCAGGAAGACGGCTGCGCCGATGGCGATTCCCGCGGCGGCAAGCCCCGCCCACAGCGCGGGCGACCAGAACGAGGGGCCGGCGCTCACACCGGGGAAGGCGGCGACGAACAGCCCGAACAGTGCCGCCACCACCCCGGCCAGTCGCCACGGCCCGGCGAATCGGGCCAGGCGTCCGCCGTCGTGGAGGTTCGCGATCGCGGACGACACCCCACCGGCGGCGAGCATGCCGACGGCGATCGCGGCGGCCCCGCCGTTCTGCTCACCGATAAGCCAGCCGTACCACGCTGATGCGAGCGCCAGGGCCATGACGAGGGGGCCCATGGCAGCCGTGGCGTACGCGTACGCCAGCGCGCCGCCCGCCCACACACCGAGCAGGCTGGAGCTGTAGGCGGGGACCTGCAGGCTCTGCGCCGCCTGGAAGATCACCCCGCCTGCGGCGAACACGCTGACCAGCCTTGCCGCCTGCCGTCCGCCCCGGGAAGGAACGGTCTCACCCACGACTGCAGCGGCGATCCAGATCACCGTGATGCCCACGAACCGGAGCAGCGGTGACAACTGGTCGAGGTTGGCCGTGACGAGCCAGATCAGCCCGACGCCCAGGAAGCCCCCGCCGAGCAGAAGCGCCAGCCTCTCCAGGCTGAGCCACCGGCTCGGGACGTATCCGGCCTCGATGCGCCGTGCGGCGCCTTCGTCGATGAGGCCCTCGGCCTGCCATCGGGCCAACTCGGCCCGTAGCCAGGCCAGGCGTCGAACGGGAACACGCCGCGTGAATTCCATCCCGCCCTTCCTCTCGCACTCACACGCCGAGAAGGCGCCCTCTCAGGAGACCGACGGCCCTTCAGGACGATCTCACCGCCTCGGCGTCGTCATCGATCCGAGTCTCGGACAGGGAGAGGAACTGGTGATGAGTACGCATACTCAGCGAGAACGCGTACTTCGCACCAATCTGTACGCCAAATGCGGATAAGGCGGCACTGGCGGCACCGAAGCCGTCTACCGTAAGCAGATCCGCCCGGCACTGCTCGGCGGAGCCGAAGCCATGGACCGGATCTTCACGTGATCAATCCGTTGGAACTGCCCGGAGCTACGGAGACGGGTTCGGTCACTTCGCTGTCCCCAGCTGATGCCACGCATGACTGCAACCGTCGGCGCAGGAGCGCGAGAGTACGCGGGCGTCCACGGTCTCGGCCAACCCTGTCTACTGGAGGTTTCCGAGTTGGCGGCCGGCCACGACGGCTGACCGGGCATGGGTCATGAGCGCCGTCACGGACCTCAGAGCTGCTCGACGGTTTCGTCACGATGCATTCACGAAATAGGAAATAATTTGCCGGTTTAAGGCATCCGTTTCCGACATCCGGACTGCACTCTTCATCCAGGGTAGATATGAAATACAGCGACCTTTGGGGGACGCCTTCGAACATTGACTGTTCACCGCAGCGTCGGCGCGACCCACAAGCCGATGCCTCGCGTTCACCACCCTCGAAAGAAGGCAGCCATGATCATCGTTGGAATCATCCTGCTGATCATCGGATTCCTGACCGGCATCTCCATTCTGTGGACCATCGGGATCATCGTCCTCGTCATTGGATTGGTGCTCATGCTGATGGGCCGCGTAGGCAAGCCCGTCGGAGGCAGAAAGCACTACTTCTGACACACTCATGCCCGGCACTCAGCCGGATGTTCGTCACCACGGTCAGCCTCCCGGCCGCCGGCGCCCGCCGGCGCCCGCCGGCGCCCGCCGGAGGCACCGGCTCTACCACCAACTGGTGCAGGTGGTCACCTGGTTGAGTGTGTATCCGCAGGCGCGAAACTGATACGACGGATCATTGCTGGTGGCTTTGGCCGCGGAAGTCTTAGAGGTCCCCATGGTCGACTGGGAAGGGCCCGCACTGTAACCAGCTGCGACCACCGTCTCGGGTCCAGTCCATCCAGACCGATTCTTCGGTTCTCGTGTTGCCTTCGATCTTGGCATCGTTGTCGCACCCGGAGATCGAAAACGCCCCGGCCGTGATCGGCTCGGGGCGTTAGTGCTGTTCAGGTGTCGTGGTCGGGGGCAGGCCGAGCTGGCGGCCTTCGGCTTTTCAGGCGTCAACCACCGGCCACGGGGTGGGCCTCGTGAACGCTGGTGTCATTGCCCGGGTGGTCGGGGAGATCTCGGTCGGCGTGGTCGGCGTGGAACAGCGCTTCGTCCAGCAGCCGCCGTACGTGGACGTCCGCGGCGGAGTAGTAGACGAAGGTGCCTTCGCGGCGGCCTTTGACGAGGCCGGCCAGCCGCAGCTTGGCGAGGTGCTGGCTGACCGTGGTGGGCGTGGCGCCGACGAGCTCGGCGAGGCAGGCCACGGACGATTCGCCCTGCAGCAGCGCCCACAAGATCTTCATCCGGGTGGGGTCGGCCAGCAGCCGCAGTGACTCGGCCGCCAGGTGCACCTGCTCCTCGCTCGGCATCTGGAAGTCCGATAGAGACGTGTGCATGTCCTCAGCGTACGCCATAGTCGACTACTTGAATACCTGCGTGACTACGCATATATGATGATGCGGTGATAGCGAGTAAGGGCGCTGACGTGCTCGAACATCGACAGAGGCCGAGAGAAGTCGTGTCAGCGCAGCCACGCCGTACCCGCTTACTGCGTTTGGCGGAAGTCAGATGGGCGCTTGCGGCGACTGTGCTCTTCGCGGGGGGCGGCATAGGGCAGTTGGCCGGGACTCCCATGTGGGTGTGGTGGGCCCTGTACGCGGCCTGTTACGCCGCAGGGGGGTGGGAACCGACCCTGTCCGGGCTGCGCGCACTCACGGAACGACGCCTGGACGTCGACCTGCTCATGGTGGCCGCGGCCCTCGGCGCCGCCGCGATCGGGCAGATCACCGACGGCGCCCTGCTGATCGTCATCTTCGCCACGTCGGGAGCGCTGGAGTCCTACGCCACGCAACGGACACAGGACTCGGTGCGTGGGCTCCTCGACCTGACCCCGGATACGGCGACCGTCCTCCGTGGCGATGGGACCGAACATGTCGTGCCCGCCTCGGACCTGGCCGTCGGTGACGTGGTTCTCGTCCGGCCGGGAGAACGTGTCGGAGCGGACGGCCAGGTCCTCGATGGGGCGAGTGACGTCGACCAGGCCACCATCACCGGAGAGCCACTCCCCTCCCCCAAGCAGGTCGGGGACGAGGTGTTCGCCGGGACCGTGAACGGCACGGGAGCCCTTCGCGTGCGGGTCGAACGACCGGCGGGCGACACCGTCCTCGCCCGGATCGTCGCCATGGTGCAGGAAGCCGGCACCACCAAGGCCCGGACTCAACTGTTCATCGAGAAGGTCGAGCAGCGTTACTCGGTCGGCATGGTCATCGCGACTCTGCTGCTGTTCGCCGTGCCGTTGTCCTTCGGCGCGGACTTCCAGCCGACCCTGTTGCGCGCGATGACGTTCATGATCGTCGCCTCGCCCTGCGCGGTCGTCCTGGCCACCATGCCGCCCCTGCTGTCGGCGATCGCCAACGCCGGACGGCACGGCGTCCTCGTCAAATCCGCCGTCGTCCTCGAACGACTGGGCGCGAGCAGCGTGGTCGCGTTCGACAAGACCGGCACCCTGACCGAGGGCACTCCCCGCGTAACGGAAGTCCGCATCCTGCCGGGCGTCGTCGGGAGCGACAGCGAATTGCTGGCTCTGGCCGCCTCCGCCGAGAACCCGTCAGAGCATCTCCTCGCCCGAGCGGTGGTGGCCGCCGCCCACAAGGCCGGTCTTTCCCTGGAGCATGCGGAGGAGTTCTCCGCCCTGCCGGGCCGCGGTGTCCGTGCCCGCGTCGCCGGCCGCTTGGTCGAGGTCGGCAGCCCGGCACATCTGCTCGGCACGACCGAGCCTGACGACGTCGTCGTCACGGACGTCGCGAGCCTTGAACTCGATGGCCAGACCGCGGTGGTCGTGCGGGTGGACGGGCGCGTCGCCGGGGTCGTGGGCCTCGCCGATCATCTGAGGCCCGGGGCCGCCCAAGCCGTCGAGCAGATCGCCACCCTCACCGGGACCGGCCCGGTCGTGCTCACCGGCGACAACCCGCGCGCGGCACGTCGGATCGCATCCCAGCTCGGCATCACCGATGTCCACGCCGGCCTGCTCCCCCACGAGAAGGTCGACGCCGTACGCGCGCTGGAAGCCGGCGGGCACAAGGTCATGCTGGTCGGAGACGGCATCAACGACGCACCGGCACTCGCAGCGGCGCACACCGGACTCGCCATGGGACGGGCAGGATCCGACCTCGCGCTGCAGACAGCCGACGCGGTCATCGTCCGGGACGACCTGTCGACGATTCCCGCAATCATCGCCCTGTCCCGCCGGGCCCGACG
Source organism: Planotetraspora kaengkrachanensis (assembly GCF_016862895.1). GTDB lineage: Bacteria > Actinomycetota > Actinomycetes > Streptosporangiales > Streptosporangiaceae > Planotetraspora > Planotetraspora kaengkrachanensis. The sequence goes on from NZ_BONV01000002.1 coordinate 371,127, forward strand.
GCTCGTCACCGCGAACCTGATCATCGCTTCGGCGTTCATCTCGGTCCTGGTGGCCTGGGACCTGCTGGGAGACCTGCCGCTACCGCTGGGCGTCGCCGGGCACGAAGGGTCCACCATCATCGTCGGGCTCAACGGTCTACGCCTTCTACGAACAGCGGCCTGGCAACATTCAGACACGAAGAAGCGACACCGAAAGGGTGAGCTCTCCTGAACGCAGAACCAGGCCAGTACCGCCGTAGCTCGCGCGGCCGGCTTCCACCTCAGTGACCTGCCACTGGTGACCAGGAAGAACAGCCGATACGACCTCCGGACATGGCTGCACCACCGGGACACCGGCCTCGATCAGCAATGATCGCCGGAAACAGCGCATGCGTGAGGGCGATGGTTTTGCGAGTGGAAGGAGTCGGTCTCCCCCGTTGGCGTCGTGGGCCGTGGGGTCGGACGAGGTGAGGAGTCCACGGACGCCTTCGTCGTCTGGCCGGCTGAGGTCGACGTGGCCTCCGCCGGTTCTTCTTCGTTGAACGTGTGGGCGGTGGCGAGCAGCACTCCGGCCGTCGTGGCGGCCGTGGCGGCGATGGCGATCTGACGCGTGGACAGGCGTCCGTTGCGTTGCTTGCTTGCGGCCAGTTTCATGCCGACGATCGCGGTGCGGAGAAGGACGCCCATCACCATGCTCAGCAGGATGGGGACCATCTGGGGAGGCAGCGGGCTGAAGGTGGCGGTCGCGACACCGACCGCGGGGCTGACGCAGGAGACGACGAGCCAGGGCGTGAGGCGCCGCCGTGCGATGTCCAGCAGCGCGGCCAGTGCGAGTCCTTCACTGGCGGAGTGAACGGTGAGGGCGATCACCACCACGATCGAGGCCGTCAGTGCCAGGGTGGCGCCTTCGATGGCACGGTGCGTGGTCAATGCCGCCGCGGTTCCCATGCCGCCGTACACGGCGGCGTCGACACCCTGCTTCACCCGCCGATGGATGCCGGGGGCGTGCCGACCGTTGCGGGGCGGTTCGTCCTCGGGACAGGCGCAACCCTTGCGGGTGAAGTAGGTGATGACGAGGAATCCGAACGCGGCCGCGAGCGCCGGCTCCCACAGAGGGACGCCGGTCTCTCCGGCTTCGGCGTACGCGTCGGGCAGCAAGTCGACGAGAGCCGTGACGATCATCATGGCCGAGGCGATCGCCAGCCACAGCGTCATCCGCCGGCTGTTGCGTCGTGCGAGCCATGCGCCGGCGAGGGTGGAGGCGCAGACGAGCAACACCGCTGCCCAGGCCTCCTGCCGGGCGGGTTGTCCTTCCAGCACCGGCTCCATGGCCTGTGCCCAGGCGGATGGGGACATTGATGATCACCTCTGGTGAATCTGTCCGCCAAGGATCGGCGGCGCGGATGGATCCCGGGCGGTCGTGAGGTCGTGGTCATACACGTGCGGAGGTCGGTCGTGGAGCCTTAGGGCGCAGGGCGTTGGGCGGCTTCGCCGATCGTGCCGTCGCCGTGGACCTGCGGTGTCGGGGATTCGCCGTTGTGGTGGAGCTGGTCGAGCAAGGTCCGCATGTGAGTGATTCGGCCGTCGAGCGTCTGCTTCATATGGGTGTCGAAGTCGGCGATGAAGGCGTGCAGTGTCTGGATCCCGCGGCCCATCGCCTGTTTGTGGGCCTCGTGCGTGGTCGCACGTTGGAGGGCCGCACCTGTGTTCAGCGCGTCGTGTCGCAACTGTTCGGCGCGTGCGCGTGCCTGACCGAGGATGGCGTTCGCTTCCTGGTGGGCCTTGGCGACGGTTCGTTCGGCGGCTTCGTGGGCGAGTTCGATGATCCGGGTCGCGCTGTCACCCGACCGGGCCGGCTGGGGACCTTCATCAGGTTCAAGCGGGCGCGCCCGGAGTTCTCGGTTCTCCTGAAGGACCGCGTTCAGGGTGGCCTCCACCAGGCCCAGGAACACGTCCACCTCGGCCAGGTCGTAGCCTTCGCGAAGGCGCACCACTGTGAACACCTGATTGCGTACGGCCACCGGATCCAGCAGCCCATCTGGTCCTGGTGGGTCCAGGGTCTCTCCGGCCGATCCGTTCAGTGCCGCGTCCGCGGCATGGCCGTGTCCATGTCCGTGGCCTTCGCCCATGACGAGTTCACCGATCCCTTGCGTTATGCCGTTATGGCCGAATGCTGAGCGGTATTTCCTGTGCGGCGCCGGACGATGATTTCGCGCATTCCCAGGGACTGGACCCGCTTCTGGGACATGCAAATCGCGGAAGCGGGCCCCGTTCGACAAAGCAACCCGTTTCTTGCCGGCAGGTTCGGCCCGCTATCCGGAGGCGGTTCCCGGCGGTTCGGGTGTGGGCCGGCTAGTCGTCGGCGTGGCAGTGCCCGTGCTCGTCGTGGTGATCTCCCTGGTGTTCGTGGCCGTGATCGACGTGAGGATCCGCCTGGCCGGGTTCGGTGCAGGGGGTGTCCATGCATGACGAATGCGCGTGCTTGTCATGGCTTTCTGATTCCATTGGAACCTCCATTTCAGATGCGATTTCGCATTGCGCGCGCCCGTCTCCCGTCCGCCGAACGGGAGACACGGAGGGCTGCGATCCGGTAGGTGGCCTCACCCCGGATGAGGGCGGACGGTGACCGCGACCCGGCCTGCGGGGGCGCGGACGGCCATAGCGGGGGTGACCCGCTTGGTGATGTTCACGATGACTCCCTTCTGCTCGCATCGCTTTGCCTGGGGAGGCCAGTGTGGTGGTCGAGGCCAGGAGACCTGACTCCGCGATGCTCACTATGTGTAGTTCTCTGATTACCCTACGATTACACATTTGAGCAATCGTTCAATCGTTTCTTTTACCTGCGGGGCACTTGCAGCGATAACCATGTGCAACTGTCCGTTCACTGAAAGTCTTGACATGCTGCGGGCTGGATCTAAGCTTGTACATGTGAATAGTCGTTCAAATGTTGTGCCGATCGCCTCGGATGCGTGCGCGGTGCCCGTTGCGGACGCCGATCGGGTGGCCGCGATCCAGAGGGCACTGCCGTCCGAGGAGTGCGTGCAGAACCTCGCGCACGTCTTCGGGCTGCTCGCCGACCCAGGACGGCTGCGCCTCATCTCCGCGCTGTTGGAGGGCGGCGAGATGTGCGTGTGCGACCTGGCGGCCGCGACCGGACAGAGCATGTCGGCCGCCTCACACGCTTTGCGACTGCTACGTGCCGACCGAGTGGTGAAGGTCCGCCGAGCGGGGCGGATGGCCTACTACCGGCTGGCCGACTCACACGTACGGATGTTGTTCGATCTGGCCATCACCCATATCGGGCACGAGGACGGAGAACGCGGCGATGACTGACCGGCCGGGCGACGGCGGGAGAGCCACCTTTCGAAGCGATCACGCCCATGGGCATGGGCACGGTGTCAGTGCACAGGCAGACCGGCGCCATCTCTCCGGGGCCCTCGCGCTGATCGTGGGATTCATGGCCGTTGAAGTGGTCATCGGCTTCATCGCCCAGTCGCTCGCGCTGATCTCCGACGCGGCCCACATGCTGACCGACGCCATCGCGATCGTCTTCGCCCTGATCGCGATGAGGATCGCCGCCCGGCCCCCACAAGGCGGCTTCACCTACGGCCTCAAACGTGCCGAGATCATCTCCGCGCAGATCAACGGCATCACTCTGCTGCTGCTCAGTGCCTATTTCGTCTACGAAGGCATCCGGCGGCTGATCGTCCCGCCCGAGGTCGAAGGCCTGTACGTGGTCGTCACGGGAGTGGCCGGCATCGCCGTCAACCTCGCCGCGACCTGGCTGCTCAGCAAGGCCGACCGTGCCAGCCTCAACGTCGAAGGCGCCTTCCAGCACATCCTGAACGACCTGTACGCCTTCATCGCAACCACGGCGGCCGGCGCGGTCATCTGGCTCACCGGGTGGGGAAGGGCCGACGCCATCGCCGCCCTGGTCGTCGCCGCACTGATGCTCAAGGCCGGGTGGGCTCTCGTCCGCGACTCAGGCCGGGTGTTCATGGAAGCCGCGCCTGCCGGCATGAACCCGGCGGAGATCGGTCAGAGGACCGCCACCCTCGACCAGGTCACCGAGGTGCACGACCTGCACATCTGGGAGGTCACCTCGGGTTACTCCGCCATGTCCGCCCACATCCTGGTCGAACCGCAAGCCGACTGTCACCTGGTACGGCAGGCGGCCGAGCGGCTCGTGCACGACGAATACGGCATCGGCCATACGACCTTCCAGGTCGACCACGCCATCGCAGGACGGCCCGCCGACGACCGTGCCGAGCGTCATTGCGCCGACCCGCATGGTCCTATCCACCGACCACACGGGGCTCATTGACGCACGATGACCCTGCCCGCTTTCGGGCGTGGCCTTCAGAGCAGTGTCACCCAGTACGACCAGAAGCGCTGCAGGATGAGACCCGCGACGGCGAGCAGCCAGACCGTCAGCACGATCGTGTGATAGCGGCCTGCCATCCGGGCGATCCGGCTCGACCCTCCTGGGATTCTGCCGGTCTCCAGATTGGCCAGGGTCGCGTACCAGAAGACGGTGATCGTCACGACCCAGACGACCATGCAGTAAGGGCACAGGGCGCCGATCCGGTACAGGCTCTGGAAGATGAGCCAATGAACGAGGACCACGCCGGCGAGAACTCCCGACTGCAGGCCGTACCAGAACCAGGCGCGGAACCTGGCTCCGGCGAGCAGGGCCATCCCTACGGTGGCGACCAGGGAGAACGCCGCGATTCCGATCAACGGGTTGGGGAAGCCGAAGAGCGACGCCTGCTCGGTCTTCATGACTGATCCGCAGCTCAGGACCGGGTTGATGCTGCAGCTCGGAACGTAGTCCGGGTCCGCCGCCAATCGCAGCCGCTCCCCCATCAGCACGAAGGACATGACGGCGCCGACGCCGCCGCCGACGGCGAGGATGAAGGGCAGTGCCTTCATGACGATCGACCGTCGTGTGCCTTCGGTTGTCGGGTCGACGCGATCGGTGCCGGACCCGGTCATGAGGCGAGTGCCGCGTCGATCTGCGACTTCAGGTTCGCGTACGTGGGGTCGGTCTCGAGCGGGCGGCCGTTGAGGAAGATGGTCGGGGTGGCCTGCACACCCAGTGCGATGCCGTCCTGTTGGTCCCGCACCACGCGGGCCACGGTCTCGGGAGCGTCCAGATCGCGCTGGAAGGCCGTCATGTCGAGTCCCGTTCGCGTGGCCAGGTCGAGGAAGAAGTCCCTTCTGGACGTCTGGGCCTCGCCCCACTGGGCCTGGGTCTCGAACAGCTTGGCGTACATCGTCTCGAACTTGCCCTGCTTGGCCGCGGCCTCTGCCACCTGGGCGGCGAGCTGACCGTTGCGGTGGCCGGGCAGGGGGAAGTACCGCACGACCACGTCGATTCTGCCGTTGTACTCGGCGCGGACCCGCTCCATGTGGGGGAAGGTCGCACCGCATGCCTCGCATTCGAAGTCGAGAAACTCGACAAGGGTGACCTTGCCGTCCGCGGCACTGAGCTTGTGGCTGTCCGCCCGCACCAGGAGTTCAGCGGGTGCGGCCTGCCCCGGACTCAGGCTGCCGGCCGCCGAACCCGGCGCTTCGGCCGGGCCGGCGAACAGCATGAACGCGGCGACGACCGCTGCGACGACGGCGGCGACGACAAGTGTGATCTTCAGATTGGTGGTCATTTCCCGCTTCCGAGTGAAGTATCGAGACTGGCCATGACTGACTTTCTACCAGACGTAGAAGTTGGCTGGACCGCGAAGGGACTGCCTTGAGCCGGTGTGCGGGGCGAACTCATTGGTCGGCCTGCTCGGCGGCGGGTAGCCTTCGACACGACGTAGAACCGAGCGGGGCGGAGACCGGACCGGTGCGGCTGGGCCATCTAGAGCGTTCGATCATGGAAGTGCTGTGGAGGCATCCGCAAGGGATGCTCGCGCAGGATCTGGCCGCCGAGCTTCCGTCGGATCCCGCCGTGACGACCGTCCTGACCGTACTCGTACGGCTTTCGCGCAAGGGCATGGTGACCCGGGCCCGCAACGGACGGGCACACGTCTACTACGCGGCGGCCGACAAGGACGCCTTCGTCGCCGAGACCATGCGCGCCGCCCTGGAGGAGGCGCAGGACGTGGAGGCCGCGGTGAGCCGTTTCGTCGGCACGGTCTCACCGGAGGTCGCCCAGGCGCTGCGCGAGGCACTTACCGATCAGGTGGAGCACGAGGAGGGCCCGTGACCCTCTGGCTGGCCGCCGCCGGCGTCGCGCTGGTGCCCGTCCTGCTCGGCGGAGAGGTGGCGGCCAGGCTGGACTCCGCACGCTGGACCCGGCGCCACCCCCGGGCCGCCCTCGTCTCGTGGCAGGCGATGGGCCTCGCCGCCGGCCTCGGAGCCGTCGGAATCGGCCTGGTGGCGGCGGTCGGGCCGCTCGCTGCGATCTTCCCGCACGGGATGCACGTGCTGGCCAGGCAGCTTCTCGATGGAAACGGCCTGCATGGGCTCGGGCCTGGCCACATGGCCGCCTTGGCGTGGTCGGCCGGCCTGATCGTGTGGCTGGTCGCTCACACCATCCGCATGACGGCGAAGGTCGTTCGCGAGCAACGCCGCCTGCGTCTCATGGTGGACGTGGTCGGCGAGCACTCGGCAGAGCTCGACGCGTACGTGCTTCCTGATTCGCGACCTGTGGCCTACTGCGTTCCCGGCAGGCGGGCGCGCGTGGTGCTCAGCCAGGGGACGCTCGATCTTCTCGACGAGCGGCAACTCGGAGCGGTCCTGGCGCACGAACGTGCTCATGCGCGGGGCCATCACGACCTGGTCCTGCTGCCCTTCCTCGCGTTCGCTCGAGCATTCCCGTGGTTGCCGGCGGCGAAGATCGCCCGGCGGGCCGTCCCCCTGTTGCTGGAGATGCTCGCCGACGACCGGGCCAAGCGACGGCACGGGGAGGCGATTCTCGCGGAGACTCTGGTGCGGATGGCCACGGCGATCTCCGGACAGGTGACCGCAGGCGCGCCGGCCCTTGCCGAGGTGGGCGCGCTCGACCGCGTGGAAAGGCTTCTCCGCAGGCATCCACACGGGGCACGATGGGCACCCCTGGTCGTCTACCCCGCGGCGGGCATGCTGGTCAGCGGCCCCCTCGCCGTTCTCATGGCGCCCCTGCTCTGTCTCACCGTCTGGCCGGCCTGAGACTGTCACCGGCCGCAGGAATCGTTCGGCGTCTTCTTCTTCCGACCAGACAGCGCGAACAGCGCCGCAGCCGCCAGTAGTGCCGCTCCGATGAGCAGCCACAGGAGACTTAAGGACTCGCCGGTGGTCGATGCCACCGGCGAGGCGGATTCTGTGACGCCGGACGGCGATTGCGGTGCGGTCGGCGCCGTGGACGATGGTGCGGCGACTGCCGTGTTCGCGCTGGGAGAGGCGGCCGGCGTAGCGCTGGGGCCGGGACTCGGGGGCGCTTCCACCGTGAACGGGATCTCACCGGTCAACGGGTGACCGTCGGAGGAGACCACCCGATAGGCGATCGTGTATTCGCCCGACGGCAACGGGCCGGAGACCGCCTGCTCCACCCTGCCCTGATTCACCTCCGCTTTCCCCTGTTGGTAGGTCTCGCCTCCTGCGGCTCGCACCACGATCTTCGGGAACTTCACCGAGGCGGTGAACTCCAGCGTCACCTTGTCGACGGTGGCGACCTTCGCGTTCTTCTTCGGCGTGCTCGACTTCAGGGCGTCGTGGGCCTGGGCGGCGGTGATCGGCCACAGAGCGGCCACGAGAACGGCGACGAGCACCGCAGACCAACGGGCGAGCATGGGCGCCCCTTCTTCTCTCGAGGTGGAGCGAGGATCCGGCCCTTGCGGATGGTCTCCGACACATGGGAAAGATCCACTCAAATCATCTTCTACATTATGTCGAAGTTGGGTCCGGTTTCTCCGGGGCCCGTAGAAAGGTGGATCGGCCGACGCATGATCACGACGTCATCACGCAGGCGTGGCACCTCACGGCTGCGATCGTTCGGGCACCGCGGGCTGATGGCCTGGCTGCTCGTGATCTCCGTGGGATCCGCCGCGGTGGCGGTGTCACTGACCGCTCCGGAGGCGGTGCCGGGCCTTCCGCCGCCGGGCCCCGTCGTGCGGCTCGGCCTTCCGGCGGCGCGCGTCCTTGTGGACGTGGCTGCCACAGCCGTCGTGGGACTGAGCCTGCTTGCGAAGCTGCTCGGATTCGACCGGCCCGAACTCACCGAACCTGTGATGCGCACGGCTCGCCGCTGGGCGGTGCGTGCCGCGTTCGTCTGGGCCTGCAGCGCGGTCGTCGCCGTCGTCCTGCAGGCGTCGGAGGCGATGAGTCCCAGCGAGTTCCCCAGCCTTGCGCAGCTCGCGGCTTACGTCGGGCAGATCAGTTCGCCCAAGGGGTTGCTGGCCAGCGCCGCGTTCGGCATGCTCGCGGCGGCCTTCTGCAAGCTCGCCATCCGGTACGGGGAAAGCGTGCCGGCTGAGCTGCGCATCGTCGTGAGCCTGTTCGGCCTGCTTCCGTTGCCTGTCACGGGCCACGCCGCGCAGTGGTACTGGCACGACCTCAGCATGGTGTCGATGGAGTTGCACATCACCGGAGCCGCTCTGTGGGCGGGAGGGCTTTTCGCGATGACCGTGCTGGTGGCCGCCAGGCGGGACCTCCTGGTCGACGCGCTCCCCCGATTCTCCAAGCTCGCCACCGTCTGCCTGCTCGTCGTGGGGGCGTCCGGGCTGGTCAACGGCTTGACCCAACTGGCTCTGGATACCGAACTCCCCGGATCCCTGCTCACGTCTCCCTACGGGCAGTTGGTCATCGCGAAGACGGCATGCCTCGTGGTGGTGGCGGTCCTCGGGGCGAAGATCCGGTGGAGGCTGATGCCGTGGATCAGGCGAGGAGAAAGGACGTCCCTGTTCGCCTGGGCGTTCGCCGAAGTGACGGTGATGGCGATCGCGTACGGCATCGCCGTCGTGCTCTCGCGCGCGTCCATCGCGCCTTGAGACATCCGGCCGACGCATCGGATGGCGGAGGACTCGCGAACTCGCGGGTGAACCCGGCCCCTCCTGGACAGGGGCATGTGTGGGAGGGGCCGGGCTCCGCTTCGCCGTCATGCGGCTGATCATGTGACCACGGCCAGGCCTACCCGCAGGGGAAAGCCCGGCCTGGTCAGCCGACTAGCGGACCTCGACGAAGACCGGGTTGGAGTAGAACCACAGGTCGTCCCACGGGCTCTCCTTGCCGTCGGCGAGGGGCTCGGCCTCGTCGGTGCTCGTGCCACGGACGCGGGCGTACAGGTCGGTCTCCACGTTGCGCAGCGTGTACTTGATCACGTACTCGCTGCCCTGCTTGTGCCAGTCGCGGGGGCCGAACCGCGCCACGACCTTCGTGGTGGGGTTGGTGTCGGAGTCCAGGTTGGCCGCCGGACCGGTGACCTGGCCGACGATGAGGTCGACGCGCCGGACCTCCGGGCGGTCGCCGTTGGCGTTATTGCCCTGCAGCGGCCGGAACCGGATCTCGATCTCGACGTCACTGCGGTTGCGGCGGCTCACGACGAGCGTCTCACCCGAAGCGGCGTCGCGTCCCTGGCCCTTGGCCGTGACGTCGAGGCTGGTGATGAGGTCACCGGTGGTGACCCAGATGCGGCCGTTGCGCAGGCCGTCCATGATGTCGGCGTAGTCCTGCCTGGCGTGCACGTAGGTCTTGCTGTACTCGCCCGGCCAGAAGTCGGATCCGCCGCGGGTCCAGTGGACGTGCGAGTCGGAGGTGGCGGTGATCCACCAGCGCCTGCCCTCGCCGAGCAGCGAGTCCCACAGGCCGCCGACGCGGGCCGTCATCTGGTCGAAGCCACCATAGGTCGGGTGGTTGCCGTAGCCGCCGCGCGCGCCGCCGTTGAGCGGGCCGGCCTGGTGGCCGGGGGCGCCCTCGAAGCCGACGTAGATGTCGGGGGCCACGTTGTTGCCGTTGCGGAACTCGTGCGGGGTGTCCTGGCCGTAGACGCCCAGGCCGGTGGCCGACCGTGCGGCGTGGTGGGCGATCACCAGCGGCTTGTGCCGCATGCTCTTGGCGGCCTTCAGGAACTCGATCATCTTGGCCTCGGTGTCGCGGCCAGGATCGGCGGGGAACGGGTCGTTCTTGGCGAAGCGGCTCTCCAGCTCGAACAGCTGCTGCGCCTCGTCGTCGTGGCGGGGGATCATCAGGGTGTGGTGGTCCAGGTTGGGGGTGTCGAACTCCATGCCCCAGAACTGCAGCACCTCGGGAACCAGCCTGCGCGAACGCAACAGATCGGGGTAGGCCTGCTCCAGGTTCACCTTCGAGTGCGTCGGACCGCCGTGGTCGGTGCACATCGCCCAGGTGAGGCCGAAGTTCTTCGCCATGATCGCGTTGGTGACGATCGGGTACACCGCGTCCGCGCCCTTGTGGAACACCGGGGGGTTCTTGGTGGTGTCGAACTCGCCGCTGTATTCGGAGTGCACGTGGTGGTCGCCGGCGCGCCACACCCGGTTACGCGAGTCGCCGTTGCCCTGGTTCTTGTCGTCGTCGCGGTCGTGCGCCTGTGCCGTGCCACCGCCGACGAACGGGGCGGCGGCGACGAACGTCGCGCCCACACCCGCGTACTTGACCAGCTGACGCCGCGAAAGCGCCGACCGCTCGGAATCTTCGCTCTTCTTGCCCTGCATGTATTGCCCCTCGTTCGTCTGTCGTGGGTAACCGACCTGAGAACTCTCTGAGGGCACGCTGAACACAGGCTGAACAAAGATCGGGAACGGACGGAACAAACCGCTCCAACATGCTGAAATCACTCAGGTGGGCTAGGCACCCGCGGATCCGCGACGCCTCAGGGCTTGTGCAGGGCAGGTTGGGCGTGCGCCTGTTCCGTGAGGCGGCCGCTGTGATGCAGGGCGTGCATGCCGTAGGCGGACGCCAGGCCGGCGAGCGCCAGGAACAGCCACGGCAGGGCGTGCGAGCTGGTTCCGTTGGTGACGTCGAGCGAGAGGCCGATGAGCAGGTTTCCGATGAGGATGCCGATCCCGGAGATCAGGTTGTAGAGGCCGTAATAGGTGCCGACCAATCGCTCCCCGGCCAGTCGCGCGATGGTCGCCATCTCGAACGGGAAGACCAGCAGCGTGCCGAGGGTGAGAACGGTGACGCACGCGATGACGAGCATCAGGCCGACGAGGCCGGGCAGGTGATCTGCGGGAATCAGCAGCGTGAACGCCAGGCCCATCAGAGCGAGTCCGACGGACATGGCCTGGGCGGGTCGCCATCTGCGCTCGCACCAGGCCGTGACAGGGAGTTGGGCGAAGATCCCCAGCAACGCGGAGATCACATACAGCACCGGAACGCCTGACTCACTGCCGGTGAGCCGCCGTACCTCCAGCGGCAGCCCAAGATAGATCTGATACGACAGGGCGTAGTAGGCGAACATCGTCACGGCGAAGCGGGAAAAGGTGCGATTGCTAATGGCTTCGCGCCAGTCGGCGAGCACCGGCCCCGAGCCTGCGGCGGCCCCGGTGCGGGGGGGCAGATGACGCCATTGCAGCACGGTGAGGGCCGCGAAGACAGCGGCGGCGGTGAGGCACATGATCCGGAAGTCCAGGCTGATCAGCGCCATGCCGATCAACGGCCCGACGAGGATCCCGGTCTGGTAGTAGACGTTGAACAGCGCGAAGGCCTCAACCTTGCGCTCCCCTGCCTCGTGGGCCAGGTACGCACGCGCGGCGGGGTTGAACAGGGCGCCCGCGAAGCCCGTCAGCACCGCGGCGGTGATCACGGCGGGCACGGCCGCCGAGAGGGCGAACATCGCGAAGGCGACGGTACGGAGGGCGCAGCCGGCCATGATGAGCGGCCGGTAGCCGAGCCGGTCGGCCATGGTGCCGCCGACGAGGAACATCCCCTGCTGGCTCACGTTGCGCAGCCCGAGGACCAGCCCTGCCGTCCAGATCGCCATGCCCGCCTGGGCGGTCAGGTGGTCGGCGAGGTACGGCATGAGCATGTAGAAGCCGATGTTGATGCCGAGCTGGTTCACGAACAGGACCCGGGCGGCTGGACTGAACGAACCCGACGCCCGCAGTGTGCCGATCAACGGATCCGCTCCAGTGGGTCGGTGACCACCCGGCAGCGGGTCCAGCGGGTGACTTCTCGTTCGCCGGGGTTGCCGACCTCGTCCGGCTCGTCGGCGGGCGTCGCCAGCAGGTCGTGCCTCGAGCAGTAGTCGTCGCTGTAGACGGTGTCCCAGTAACGCCAGGGCCCATCGGGGAACACCGCGACGATGACGCGGTCCGCGCTCAGAGTCCCGGCCAGCCAACGGGCCACCAGTGCTACCGCACCGGTGCTCCAGCCGCCGGAGATGTTGAGGCCTGCCGCGAGCCGCCTGCACGCCCATACGGCCTCGGCCGGGCCGACCCAGTGCACCTCCCTGAAGGCGTCGTAGGCGACATTGCGCGGGTGGATGCTGCTGCCCAGCCCGCGCATGAGGCGGTCGCGGGGAGGCTGGCCGAAGATGGTCGATCCCACGGCGTCGACGCCGACGAGCCGGAGGCCGGGGAAGCTCCGGCGAAGGGCGCGGTGAATCCCCGAGCTGTGCGCTCCGGTTCCCACTGAGCAGACCAGAACGTCGATGCGCGGAAACCGCTCAGCCAGTTCGCCGGCGAGCCCCGCGTACGCCTCGACCAGATCCGGGTTGTTGTACTGGTCGGGCCAGTAGGAACCTGGCAGCTCCCGCATCAGCTCGGCCACCCGGTCGCGACGCGCCTGCTGCCAGCCCCCACGTGGGTGCGGCCTGTCGACGATCTCCACCCGTGCGCCGTAGGCCTGCAGCATCTGCCGCATGATGGGCTCCAGGCCCACGTCGGCGACCAGGGTCACCGGGTGCCGGTAGACCGCGCCCGCGAGCGCAAGTCCGAGGCCGAACGTCCCGCTCGTCGACTCGACGATCACTCCGCCGGGCGGAAGTTCTCCACGTATGCGGGCCTGATGGATCACGTGCAGTGCGGCCCGGTCCTTGATTCCTCCCGGGTTGAATCCCTCCAGTTTCGCCCAGAACCCTCTCCCGTCCGGGACGAACGGTTGATCGACGTACAGCGTGGGTGTGTTGCCGATGACGGCTGCCGACGAAGTCGCCCGTTCAGGAGATCTCACCTGAGGAGAACCGGCATGAATGGTCATTTCACATCTTCCGGATATGAGGCATTTCGTAGATGGCCGCCATCCGCACGTAGGAAGGATCCCGCACAGACCGTCGACTCCGACGCGGCCACCCTCCAGAGACACGAATCAACGAAATACGACCGAAACGGGTAATTCTTATCGAACTGCCCGCAGGTCCCGTACACGACGGGCCACGACCTTTGATCTTCCAGTCCCGTCCGGTCGGCATTCAACTTGAGGTTCGCGACAAACAACGCGAAACCCGCCAAGTCCATTTGCAAAATTTCGATTGAGAGCAAACGACGGACTAGTGAAAAGGAAATGGCGTCTCTACCATTCGACATGTGAGCAAGCGTTCAGATGTCGCACCGCAGGAGGCTGAGGCGACCCGCCCGGTGGACCCCGAGCGTGTGGCCTCGGCGCTGGCGGCGATGCCGACCTCGGAGTCGATCGAGGAGTTGGCGCAGATTTTCGGGCTGCTGTCCGATCCGCCGAGGATGCGCTTGATCATCGCGCTGCTGCGCGGCGGGGAGATGTGCGTGTGCGACATCGCGGCCGTGTCCGGGCACCGGGAATCGGCGGTCTCACACGCGCTGCGCCTGCTGCGCGCCCACCACGTCGTACGTGTGCGCCGGTCCGGACGGCTGGCCTACTACCGCCTGGCCGACTCACACGTCCGCATGCTCCTCGATCTTGGACTGTCGCACATCACGCACGTCCCGGCGGCGCATTCCACTGACGGCGCCCAGTAGCCCGCGACTGTAGGAGGAGGTACTCATCATGGCGATCTCACAACCTCACGGACCAGACCTGCGCGCAGCCTCGCACGACCACGCGCATGGAGACGAGGATGAGCATGGCGCCGGTCACGCACCGAACGAGCCGTCACATGACCACGGGAACGAACGGCGCCCAGGTCTCTCGCACGCACCCGGCCACGGCGAAGGACACGGGCCTGGACACGGCCAAGGACACGGCCAAGGACACGGCCAAGGACACGGCCAAGGACACGGACACGGACACGGACACGCGATCTCCGCCGACGCGGACCGGCGCTACCTGACCGCTGCGCTGGCTCTTCTGGTGGCGTTCATGGCCGGGGAACTGGTGGTCGGGTTCGTCGCACGGTCACTCGCGCTCATCTCCGACGCCGGGCACATGCTGACCGACTCCGCTTCGATCGTGTTCGCGCTGGTGGCGATGAGGCTGGCCGTACGCCCGGCACGCGGCATCTTCACGTTCGGCTTCAAACGGGCAGAGATCCTGTCGGCGCAGCTGAACGGCGCGACCCTGGTGGCACTGGGAATCTTCTTCTTCGTCGAGGCGATCCGCCGCCTCATATCTCCAGCGGAGGTCGAAGGCGGCCTGGTGCTCGTCACCGCACTGGTGGGCATCGTGGTCAACGTCGGGGCGACGTGGCTGCTGAGCAAGGCGGACCGCAGCAGCCTCAACGTCGAAGGCGCCTTCCAGCACATCCTCAACGACCTGTACGCCTTCATCGCCACCGCGGTGTCCGGGCTGATCGTCGTGCTGACCGGCTTCGTCCGGGCCGACGCGATCGCGACTCTGATCGTCGCGACGCTCATGCTCAAGGCCGGCTACGGACTCATGCGCGACACCGCCCGGATCTTCCTTCAGGCGGCGCCGTCCGGCTTGGTCCCGGCGGAGATCGGTGCACGGCTGGCGACGCAACCGGACGTCTCCGAGGTTCATGATCTCCACGTCTGGGAGCTCACCTCCGGGTACTCCACGCTGTCCGCGCACGTGTTCGTCCATCCTCGGGGCGACGTCGACTCCGTCCGGCGCTCGCTCCAGAATCTCCTCGCCGACTCCTACGGCATCATGCACACCACCCTCCAGGTCGACCAGATCGCCCGGATCGCGAGCGGGGACGTCGCCTGCGTCGACATCGCCCACTGCCCTGATCCGCACGGGCCCCATTTCCTGTCGCCACACGACTGAGCCCCGGCCGTCGACTGACCCGCAGATCTCGTATTCGGTGCACAGCAGTGGTGAGGGGGGCACTAGTGGACGGACATCCCGCTGTGGAGGTCCGCGAATCCAGCGGAGCCGGGAAGCGGATCCCGCCGCCGATGAACGGCTCGGCGGCAGAACACGGCCGTCGCCGGCTCCGAGTCGCGACCGTGCGTGCCGCGCTCATGTGCGTCCTGCTGCCGCTGGCGGGCCTCGGGTGTTCCCGACCGAACGATGACGTCCTGACACGCGCTCGAACCGCCGGGACGCTTCGCGTCGCCCTCACGCAGGCCAACCCTCCGTGGAACTTTCTCAACGGCGGTGACCATCCGGTCGGCTACGACGCGGACGTCGCCAACGAGCTGGCCAGGCGCCTGAAGATCGGCAAGGTGGACTTCGTGGGGTCCGACTTCGCGAGCTTCGTCGGCGGAATCCGGGCCGACAGATTCGACATCGTGATTTCCGGCCAGACGATCACGGCCGAGCGGCGGAAGCAGGTCGACTTCTCCCGTCCCTATGCCGTGAACGAGGTCTCCGTCTTCGTCCGGAAGGACGACGGTGCGATCTCCGGAGTCAAGGATCTGACCGGCAAGAGGGTCGCGGTCTCCGAAGGCACCACGCAGGCCGAGTTCGCGCGCACCGGCATCCCGGACGCGGATGTCCGGACCTACAAGAACGCGACGCTCGGCCTCACCGATCTGGCCCGGGGACGCGCCGACGCCGCCCTGGTGTCGCGGTTCCTGGGTGGCTATCTGGCCCAGCAGAAGGGCCTTTCGGTGAAACCCGTGGGCCCGACCCTGCAGACGGAGGTGCTCGGCATGTCGTTCAGGAAAGGCTCTCTGCCCTTCAAGCAGGCCGTGGACCAGGCGATCGACGCGATGATCGCCGACGGCACGTTGTCGGCGATCTCCCGCCGATGGCTGAACGGCATCGACATGGCCGCCGAACTGCGGGAAGTACCGCCGGGCCGATATCCCTGAACCCACCCAGCAAAGGAGCGAACCTCATGGATCTGCTCGCACAATCCGTGCCCATCCTGCTGAAGGGCATGGCCATCACGATCTTCCTGGGTGTGACGTCGTTCGTCCTCGGCTTCTGGCTGGGCGGCCTCATCGCGCTGGCGAGGATCTCCCGCTTCGCCCTGCTCAAGGCACTGGCGATCGTTTACGTCTCGGTGTTCCGCGGGACACCACTCCTCATCCAGATCATGCTGGTGTACTTCGGGCTTCCTCAGCTCGGGATCCAGCTGTCGCCGGTGCCGTCGGCCATTCTCACCTTCACGCTGTACTCGGCGGCGTACCTGAGTGAGAACTTCCGCGGCGGCATCCTCGCCGTCGAGAAGGGCCAGTGGGAGGCGGCCGGCTCGATGGGCATGACCTACAGCCGGACGCTCAGGCGAGTCGTCTTCCCGCAGGCGTTGCGCATCGCCACCCCGGCGATCGGCAACCGGTTCATCGCTCTGATGAAGGACACCTCCCTCGCCTCCGTGGTCACCGTCGTCGAGCTCACCCGCGTCGCGGAAAGCGTCGGCAGTTCGACCTTCCGCTATGTGGAGGCGTTCGTGGTGGCCGGCGCCGTCTACTGGCTCATCAATTCAGTCCTGTCCGTCGGGCAGGAACTCCTCGAACGAAGGATGGGAAGGGCATACGCATGACCAGCGACGACGTGGCGATTCACGCACAGGGACTCCACAAGAGCTTCGGTGATCTCGAAGTGCTGAAGAGCGTGGACCTGACCGTCCGTACCGGCGAAGTAGTCGTGATCATGGGTCCGTCCGGGGCCGGCAAGACAACGCTATTGCGTTGTCTGAACCTCCTCGAGGAGCCCGACGCGGGAAGCATCACCGTCCGGGGGCGCACCGTGAACTGCGCAGGCCCGCGTCACAGCCGCAACCGGAGGCGACTGATCCGCGACATCCGGGTCCGCACCGCGATGGTCTTCCAGCAGTTCAACCTGTTCCCGCACATGACGGCCCTGCAGAACGTCATCGAAGGTCCCATCCACGTACGGCGGCTGCCCCGGCCCTACGCCATAGAGGTCGGCGAACGCCTTCTGGCTCGGGTCGGGCTCACCGACAAGCGGGACGAGCACCCCGCACGGTTGTCGGGCGGCCAGAAGCAGCGGGTCGCGATCGCCAGGGCACTCGCGATGGAACCCGAGGTGATCCTCTTCGACGAGCCCACCTCCGCCCTCGACCCCGAGCTACGCGCCGAGGTCCTTCAGGCCATCAAGAACCTCGCGGCCCACGGGATGACGATGGTGATCGTCACCCATGAGATCGCCTTCGCACGCGAAGTGGCCGACCGGGTCGTGTTCATGGACAAGGGCTACATCCTCGAAGAGCAGAGTCCGAGCGTGTTCTTCAGCAACCCCGCCAACACCCGCATCCGATCGTTTCTGCGCCTGATGTCCGACAGCGGTCCCCACCCCGAACTGGAGGAGGCCAGCTGAGGCGCCACCTGCGCTCTTTCCCTACCGGGAGGCCAAGAAGATCTACGCCGCTGCTCGCCACCCGGAGCTGATCGACGTCATCCGGGCCTGCGCTCCGCACTTCGCGTCCGACGGCGGAGTGGCGTGGTCTGGGCTGTGGTCTGGGCTGTGGTCTGGGCCATGGAGGCGAGGAGGCGTAGTTTCTCATCGCTCTCGCTCCCCTGGTCGGCGTAGTAGAGGACCAGGATCAGATCGTCGACGGGGAGCTTGTCTCGGTGCAGGCGCAGCTCGCCGACGACGGGATGGTTCACGGTAGTGGTGCCGCCTTCGAGGCTGCGGACGTCGTGCCGCGCCCAGAGGGTTCGGAACCGCTCGCTCGACAGGGCCAGCTCGCCCACCAGTTCCACGAATCTCGGGTTGTCGATGTCGTCGCCGATGGTCTTTCTGAAGGCGGCGATGAATTCCTCCGTGGAACGCGTCCAGTCCTGCTGGAACGCCTGCTCCTCAGGATCGAGGAGCAGTGATCGGAGGCGGTTGTGCCCGGGCTGAAGGCGCGGAGAGAGCGCGACCGCGAGCTGGTTGGATGCGAGCACGTCGAACGCGTGCCCTTCCACGAACGCGGGAACCTGCACGCTCGCCAGGAGCTGGTGCAACCGTTCGGGCACGCGTTCAGGCTTCGGGCGCCGCCGCGGCTTCGGGCGCTGGGCGGCCAGGCCGAGGAGGTATTCCTTTTCGAGATCGTCAAGGTGCAGGACCCGTGCGAGCGATTCGAGGACCTGGGGTGAGGGGTTCTTGTCGCGGCCGCGCTCCAGCCGCAGGTAGTAGTCGCCGCTGATGCCCGCGAGCATGGCGACTTCTTCACGGCGAAGCCCGGGAACGCGGCGATTCGCACCCGCAGGAAGCCCGACCTGCTCCGGAGTGACCAGCGCCCGCCGGGCACGGAGGTAACCGCCGAGCAGGTTGGCGCGGTTGTCGTCGCTCATCTGAGCATCGTATTTCAGGCCCCCTGAGCCAAGGGGGGCCCTGCTGGGACCCCGGAAGACGGGGGTACTGCCTCCGGCCGGAGAGCAGGCCGACACTGAAGGCGTCGCCGCACCGGAGACCCGCTTGTCGCCGCCGGTGCCCTGAGCAGGAGCAATCAAATGGACATCACCAACCGCACCGTCTTCATCGCCGGCGCCACCTCGGGAATCGGTCTTGAACTCGCTCGCCGCTTCGCCGCGGCCGGCAGCGCCGTGATCGTCGGCGGCCGACGAACCGACCTGCTCGACCGACTCGCGGCTGAAGGGTTCGCCACCGTTCCCATCGACGTGACCGGCCAGGACAGCGTCGACCGTGCCCGCGACACGATCCTCCACAGGCACCCGGGCCTCGACACGATCGTGACGATGTCCGGGGTCATGATCCCCGAGGACCTGCGCGATCCCGCGCACTTCAGTGCCGCGGAGAAGACGATCGACATCAACCTCCTCGGTACCGTCCGCGTCATCGACGCGTTCACCCCGCACCTGATCGGACGCGGCACCAGCACCATCATCACGGTCACCTCGGGCATCGGGTTCCTGCCGTTCCCGGTCATGCCGACCTACGCCGCCTCGAAGGCCGGCGTGCATGCCTACTCCGAGGCGTTGCGCGCGCAACTGGACGGCACCGGCATCGAGGTCTGCGAACTCGTCCCCCCGGCTGTCGCCACCACGCCTGAGCAGGCACGGCGCAACCCCCGCGCGCTGAAACTGGCCGAGTTCGCCACCGAGGTGATGGACCTGCTCCAGGCCGACCCCACTCCGCAGGAGATCCTCGTCAAGGGCGTGCTGATGCACCGGTGGGCCGAGCGCGACGGCACCTACGACGAGCTGGTCGCCCAGCGGTCGCAGGCACTCGCGATGCTCCCGGGCCGTCGGTAGGCCGCACCCCTGCCTCACGGACTCCAATTGATCTCCAATAGACAAGGAACAACAGTGAGCAAGCTCGCACTCGTCACCGGTGCCACCTCCGGAATCGGCCAGGCCTTCGCCGAACGCCTGGCCGCCGACGGCTACGACTTGGTGCTCGTGGGCCGGCGTCTGGAACGGCTTGAAGAGTTCGCCGCCTCGCACCCCGACATCAAGATCAAGGCCGTGGCCGCCGACCTGTCCACCGCCGCGGGCATGGCCACGGTCGCCGAGATCTGCGCGACCGAGCCGCTGACAATGCTCGTGAACAACGCCGGTGTCGCCCACTACATGCCGCTCGCCGAGCTTCCCGCCGACAAGGCCGCGGAACTCGTCAGCGTCAAGGTCCTCGCCCCCACGATGCTCACCCGCGCCGTGGTCGCGGGCATGCAGGAGCGCGGCGAAGGCACGATCATCAACGTGGCCGGCATGATCGCCTTCAGCGGTCCCGCCCCGCACTCCCAGATGCCCCGCCGCGCCGTCTACGGCGGGAGCCTGGCCTATCTCGTCGCGATGTCCCAGACCCTGAGCGCAGAACTCGAGGGCACGGGGGTCAACGTCCAGGTCGTGTGCCCGGGCGTGGTGGCCACCGAGTTCCACGAGCGCCAGGGCCTCGACATGAGCAGGGTGCCCCGCATGACGGCCGACGACGTCGTCACCGCGAGCCTGCGCGGCCTGGAGCTGGGCGAGACCGTCTGCGCCCCGGGCGTCGAGAACGCCGGCCTCCTGGACGCGGTCTTCCAAGCCGACCTCGCCGCCTTCGGGGCGCAGAGCCCCGAGCTCGCCACGCGCTACCGGGCCGCCTGAACCCACACGGCCGTCGGACTGTTCACCGCTGACGTCTTCCTCGTCAGTTCGTGCCCGGCAGAGCATGTTCAAGGAGACCTCTGCCGCTGCCCGTGCGTGCCGGCCATAGTCCGCTTCGCCCAGCACCATGGCGCGACCGGCTACGCCGACGAGGCCGCGCCGGTGAACCGGGTCGCGATCGAGCGGGCCGTGCTCGAGTCGACCACGACCTTCCACGCATGACGAGGCGGTTTCGTGTGACTCAGCGGGCGGACCACACCGCGTGGCGCGCAAACGCCGGCCGGCCCTGACCGTCGCCGGCGGCCTGGGTTCAGCCGTTACCGGCGTGCGGCCCAGACGGTGCGTTCAGTGCGGACTGCGAGGTCGCCGCGGCGCAGGATGCCATGAGGGCTGTCGGTGTCGAGCAGCCGGTCGAGCGCGGCGAGGTCGTCGGTGGACAGTGCGTCAGCCGTACTGTCGCGCAGGCGCCGCAGGGTGGCGAGCGCGTAGCGGCCGACGGCAGCGCTGCGGGAGCCCTCGATGTCGACAGTGAGGGTGCGTTCGCCTTCGATCGCGAATCCGGCGGCGGTCAACATGGGTCCCCAGTCGGCTCCGCGGTGGGGCATGTGTTCCGCATGGCGGCGCTCGCCGGCGGCATGGCAGCGTTCTTCCAGGCCGGGCCGGTCTTCTGGGGCGTCGTCCGGCAGGAAGCGGGGGAAGCCTGCCAATTCGACGACGGCGAACAGCCCGCCGGGCGCGAGGACGTCGTGGACGGTACGCAGGGTGCGGTGGGGGTCGGCCATGTGGTGCATCGAGGCAGAGGCCCACACCAGGTCTGGAGTGCCGAGGTGAGGCCAGTCGGCGGCGTCAAGATCGGCCTGCACGGTGTGCACTCGCTCCTGCACCCCCTCGGCGCATGCCTTCTCCCGTAAGCGGTGAAGGTGCTCGGCTGAGGAGTCGACGGCGATGACGTGCGCCTCGGGAAAGCGGTCGAGGAGGACGAACGTGCCGGCGCCCGTCCCGCAGCCCAGGTCCACGATCTCGTGCGGGGCCGCCTCGACGGGCAGCCATGCGGTGATGGCGGCGATGTGCTCGGAGAGGACTTCCGCGTCCAGGTCGAGGATCTCTGCCTGGCTGCCGGAGTCGGCGACGCCCTGGGGGGCGTGGCGCGCGCCCTGGTGGGGCGTGTGCGGGTGTTCGTGGGCCATGGATTCACCCTAGGACGATCATGCGTGGGCAGCACGATCGCTTGCCGTATCCGCAAGCAGATGGCCATCCGTGGTGCCGAACACGCAAAACGCCTGCCGAGAGCGGGAGGTCACGCGCGGGAGCCGTCTGATTCTCCGTCGCCGCCGGCACTCTTGCCGCCGCTGTCGCGCTGGTGGCCCCGGCGGGCGTCGCGGTCGAAGATGCCCAGGATCTCGCAGGGGCCGCCTTCGGCGCCGATGGCGTGCGGGAGCATGGTGGGGAACTCGGCGGCCTGGTTGGTCTCGACGCGGAAGCGGCGGTTGCCGAGCATGAGGATCGCGGTACCGGACAGGACGACGAGCCATTCCCTGCCGGGGTGTGCGCGCATGCGCGCGGGATTGTCCGGGGGCGGTTCGGTCATCCGCTGGCGCACGACGCTCATGCCCGGGTCGCCCTTGACCGGCCAGCGCATCAGCCCGTGGGTCGCGTCGATCATCGGGCTGGTGACGACATCGTCGGTTGCGGTCTCCACCAGCTGGTCCAGGGACGTGTCCAGGGCGCGAGCGAGGGTGACCAGCAGATCCAATGCGAGGCGGCGCTGACCGTTCTCGATGCGGGAGAGCGTCGACTGGCTGACATTGGCGCGGGTGGCCAGTTCCTCCAGGGACCAGCCCTGCGCCACTCGCAGAGCGCGGATGCGTTTGCGCACGAGGCCGTCCAGGTCGCCATCATCTTGCGTCATAGGCAAGATGGTATGCCTTCAACGCAACGTCGGCTTACGGTCCTCGTAGGTGGTCCAGAACGGCAGGACCACACCCAAGGGTGGAGGACCTGCCCGACTGACGTGGCGCTCGCCGCAGCACAAGGCGACACCATCACCGCCTGACACGACACCCGGGCCGACCGCGCGGCCGCACCAGGCGGCATGCGCGGCCGCCCTCATCCAAACGCGACCGGCCATGCTCCGGCGCTGAATCCGCATGCCCTTTTTGAGAGGAATCCATGAATAGGAACCAGTCCCCGCAGGCGACCGTCGCTGACGCGAGTGGCGATGATGCGCCGGATGCCCATCAGCTGCGCTCGATCCTGATTTCGGTCTCCGTTGCGCTGATGGCCGTCGTCGCGTCAGTGTCTGGGCTGAACGTCGCCCAGACCGATCTGGCCGTCGAGTTCGGCGCCTCGCAGAGCACGGTCCTGTGGATCGTCAACATCTACACCCTCGCCCTGGCCGCGCTGCTGCTGCCGCTCGGCGCCGTCGGTGACCGCTTGGGCCGCAAGCCGATGCTGATCGCCGGATTGGTCGTCTTCGGCGTCGCAAGCGGTGCGGCGGGCCTGGCCCCGACCGCCGAGTTGATGCTCGCCGCGCGCGCGGCCGGCGGTGTCGGCGCCGCGATGATCATGCCCATCACTCTCGCCGTCATCACCTCCACCTTCCCCGAGGAGGAGCGCGGAAAGGCGATCGGTGTGTGGACCGGCGTCGCCGGCGGCGGCGGCATCCTGGGCATGTTCCTGTCCGCCCTCCTCGTCGACGTCGCGGACTGGCGCTGGTTGTTCGTCCTGCCCGTGGTCCTGGTCGTCGTGGCCCTGGCCACGACGCTGAAGTCGGTTCCCGACTCCCGCGAGAGGTCCGCCCATTCCTTCGACACCGTCGGCGTACTGGTGTCGGCCGTCGCGGTGGTCGGGCTGATCTTCGTCCTGCAGGAGGGGCCGGAGCACGGCTGGACCGCACCCGCGACGCTGATCAGCCTTGCCGTCGGCCTCGTCGCCGCTGCCGGTTTCGTGGTCTGGGAGCTGCACCGCCGGGACGCATCGCTGCTGGACGTACGCCTGTTCCATGAGCGCGGCCTGGCCGGCGGCTCGATCACGCTGCTGGTGGTCTTCGGCGTGCAGGCGGGTATCGCCGTGGTCCTCTTCCCGTTCTTCCAGGCCGTGCTCGGCTGGTCGGGACTGGCGTCCACGGTGGCGCAGATGCCCATGGCGGTGACGATGATGATGACGTCCGGTCTGGCCCCCAAACTGGTGGCCCGCGTCGGCGCCCGCTCGACCATGACGGTGGGAATCGCGCTGGGCGGCATCGGTCTGGCCCTCATGGCCGTCTTCGTCTCTGTCGACGGTGGTTACCTGTCCGTCCTTCCCGGCATGCTCGTCATGGGCATTGCCATGGGCCTGTCGATGACGCCCTCCACCGAAGCGATCACCAGTTCCCTGCCGCGCGAGAAGCAGGGCGTCGCCTCCGCCCTCAACGACGTCACCCGCGAGTTCGGCACCGCGCTCGGTGTCGCCATGCTCGGCTCTCTCCTGTCCGCCGGCTACCGCAGCGCCATCGACGACAGACTGCACGGCATCCCGCAAGCTTCCGCAGACACCGCACGGGAAGGCGTCGCCAACGCGGTCGAGGCCGCGGGCGGTGCAGGCTCGCACGCACAGGACCTGGTTCACGCCGCCCAGCAGTCTTTCGTCGACGGCTGGCAGCAGGCCATGTGGGCCGGCGTCGCCGTCATGGGCGTGCTGTTCGTCTACGTCGCCCTCTGCGGCCCGAAGAACTCCGCCCCCGTGGAGGCCGACGGATACC
>NZ_BONV01000003.1 GCF_016862895.1 Planotetraspora kaengkrachanensis
CCAACCAAGACGCCGACCCCACCAACCAAGGCGCTGACCAGGGAGCTGAACCAGACCCCGCCGACGACACCACCGACCGCGTCACAAGGCACGCCGGGGAATGGCCCAGCGACCCACGAACGCGGCCAGGCACCCCCGACGAAGACCAGGCACGAAGACAAGGCCAGGCCCGAGAGCCAGAACAAGAACCAAAGCGGTCGCGGCTGCGATGGAAAGTACCCGGACTCCTGCTGTCGACCGGACAACTGCTGTCCCCCTCCGACATCGACCGGCTCGCCCGCACCTCCACCCTCATCCGCCTGGTCATGAACGCCGACGGACAAGTCCTCGACATGGGCCGCGCCGTACGACTGGCCACCAAACCCCAACGCAAAGCCGTCTACGCCCGCTACTCCACCTGCTGGATCGACGGCTGCCCCCTACCCGCCACCATGTGCCAGATCGACCACGCCGACAACTGGACCGACGGCGGCCTCACCAACCTCAACCTCCTCGGCCCCGCCTGCCAGTTCCACAACCGCGACCGCTACCGGCACCCCCATCGCTACCAACGCCACCCCCAAGGCAAAGACCGCTGGGCCTTCACCTACACCCCCCGACCCCAACACCACCCACCACAACCCCGCAGACAGCGACCACCGTGACCACAGAGGACACATGAACCACAGGGACCACAGCAAAAGACACCCCACCGGACCGGCCGCCATGAAAGCAGCAACGCCACATGCACCGGCGGCCGGTGATCTTCTCGATCCGGAGGTAGCCCGTGATCAAATTCGCACGTCGGCGGACGGCTGACCGGCGCCCTCGGTACCGGTGTCCGCCGGGTGCCCGAACCAGCGGCCGAGGGCGGATCGCAACTCCGCGCGCTGCCGGTCGTCTGGACTGGGTGACGCCGAGGCCCAGGCGACGTAGCAGTCGGGCCGCAGGAGCAGCGCGGTGACGCCGGCGTCGTCGCATCGGGCGGTCACGACGTCGACCCGGTCGCGCCACGGTGCCGCGACATCGGCGAGCGTCCCGCCGTCGGTGAGTGTCCCGCCGTCGGTAAGCGTCCCGCCGTCGGTGAGGTCCAGGAGCAGCGGCCGGGCGTCGCGGGTGAGTTCGGCGAGTCGCACCGCACCCCCAGCGGTGCGCAAGAGCAGGTCGGGCGCCCAGCGGCCGGTCAGAGCGGCGTCCGCCTCGCCAGGGACCGTCCCCGCGACACGGAGAGCCCCGCCCGCGACACCAGGAGTCATCCCCGCGACACCAGGAGCCCCGCCCGCGTTGCCAGGGACCACCCCCGCGACACCGGCGGAAGCCGTACCCTCACCCCCGGATGCCATGTCCATGTCGTAGCGGATGTCCGCGCCGGCTATCAGATTCGCGAGGTGCCGCACGGTGTTCTGGTCTGCCAGCAGTTCGCTGAACAGCTCACGGAGCGCGGTGACCTCGCTGCCGGGACCGGACAGGACGGCCTGCGCCTGGGTGTGCATGGTCACCCGTCGGCCGGCCGGGCGGCGCTCGGCCTCGTAGGTGTCCAGCAGGCCCTCCGGCGCCCAGCCGCGCAACTCGGCCGCGAGCTTCCACCCGAGGTTGATCGCGTCCTGCAGGCCGAGGTTGAGCCCGGGCCCGCCCATCGCGGAGTGCACGTGGGCGGCGTCTCCGACGAGCAGGATCCGCCCGGCGCGGAATCGGTCGGCCAGCCTGGTGTTGCCACCGGTCAGCCGCCGCAGCAGGTGCGGTCCGGGCCCTTCCGGCGGGCCGATCGGCACATCGACGCCGAGCACCCGCTGGACGCTGTCGCGCAGTTCGGCGATCGTGAGCGGCTCCTCGTAGCCGGCGTCGTCGCCGGGCTCCAGCCACTCCGTCGTGTTCATCAACTGCGGCCCGCTGGGGAACCGCGCGAATGTGATCAGTCCCCGCTCGGTGCGGTGGTGCAGGAAGGGCGGGACGGTGCCGTAGCCGGGGACGAGCAGCCCGCCGGAGACCGGATCGATCAGTTCCGCCGGCATGCTGACGTGGGCGCTGCGCGAGATCCTGCGGTCGGTGGTCACGCCGGGGAAGCCGACCCCGGCGAGCTTGCGGACCACGCTGTGCCCGCCGTCGGCTCCGACCAGGAACCGCGCCTCGATCCGGTACGGCCCGGCGGGACCGGTCACCTCGACCGTGACCGCGCCGGAGTCCTGGGTCAGCCCGGTCACCTCGTGACCTCGCCGGATCTCGACGCCGAGCTCGGTGGCCCGCTCCGCCAGCATCTCCTCGATGCGGCGTTGCGGCACCATCATCACGTAGACGGGGTTGTCGGGCAGCGCGGTGAAGTCCAGGGGAAACGCGCCGAACATGAAGCCCGGTGCCGGGCTCGGCGGGGCGGCGGTGCCGGTGAGCCGTTCGTGGAGGCCGCGCCGGTCGAGCATCCGCACGACCTGGCCGACGAGCCCGTTGGCCCGCTGTTCACCGGACGGACCGGTCAGTCGCTCGAGGACGAGTGGCCGGACACCGGCGAGGGCCAGTTCGCAGGCCAGCATGAGCCCGTTCGGTCCGGCACCGGAGATGACGACGTCGATGGGCATGACAAGATCCTTTGAGTGCGGGCGCGCGTGCGCGCACGATGGATCGACCCGGCGGCGCCGGGTTGACGTACTGGAGGATGAGCCCGCGCTACGGCGTGGGCAGGCCCGCGGCGAACTGCGCCAGAGCCTCGGACAACAACTGCTCCATCCCCACGGGAGGCTCGGACAACAACCGCTCCATCTCCCCGGGAGGATCGGTGCGCAGCCAGTGCTGCATGGCCACGTTGCCGGCGGCCGTGACGGCGGCGGCCACCAGATGCGGATATAGGTCACGGTTGACGTCGGTGCCGGTGCGCTCGGCCACCGCGGCGGCGATCTCGGCCTCGGCGAGCGCGCCGGCCCGCAGGAACTCGCCCTGCATCGCCGGCTCGGCGACCATGAGCCGCACCCCGGCGATCCACTGCTGGCGGTCGGTCACCGGACGCGCGACCGTCTCCGGCGGCGGCTCGAACTGCGCTCGCGCCGCGTAGGCGATGGACTCCCAGAGCGGCTCGGAGGCGGGCCGGCTCCGCAGTATCTCCGCGACTCGCAGGGCGCGGTCGAGGTGGCGGGCGACGATCGCCTCGGCCTTACTGGAGAAGTAGTTGTTGAACGTGCGTGGTGACACCCCCGCCGCCTCGGCGATGTCCTCCACCCTTACGCGGTC
Organism: Planotetraspora kaengkrachanensis; assembly: GCF_016862895.1. Lineage (GTDB taxonomy): Bacteria > Actinomycetota > Actinomycetes > Streptosporangiales > Streptosporangiaceae > Planotetraspora > Planotetraspora kaengkrachanensis. The sequence continues at coordinate 3,196 of NZ_BONV01000003.1, forward strand.
GAACCCGCGCTCGACCGTGAGTCTGACGGCCGCCCAGCTGAGCATCGCCCTGGTTTCGCGCTTCTTGCGCTCCCGCAGGCCGATTCTCGCGACGTCCTCAGTGCTCATGGCACCCACCCTAACCGATGTTGCGCGTTCGGCAAAGATGCGTGCCCCGCAATTTTCCAATCCGCGCGGGGTCTCATTTCCGGGCGGCGCGGGAGCTCCCCCACCAGCGATGTCCAGTGACGTGAAAGGTTCAGACTTCTTAAAGCTTCCAGTTTGTCTCTATATATCCGCTTATGCGTGGCTTACGGTGGCCCAATGGACAGAGGTAGTCCCCTTGGCGATTTCCTCCGCGCCCGGCGCCAGGCCAGAGACATCGAAGACCTGGGGCTGCGCGACTCCGGGCGTCGCCGGACGCCTGGACTGCGCCGCGACGAGGTGGCCACGTTGGCCGGCGTCAGCGCCGACTACTACACACGGCTCGAGCAGGGGCGCGAGCGTCATCCATCGGATCAGGTGCTCGGCGCGCTCGCACGGGTGCTCCAGCTCGACCACGAGGCGACCGATCACCTGTTCGAACTCGTCCGCCCCCGGGTGGGGAGGCCGACGACGTCCGAATGGACCGACCGGGTCAGCCCGAGCGTTCAGCGCCTCATGGAGCGCTGGGACGACATGGTGACGTTCGTGACGAACCGCTGGTACGACGTCCTGGCCATGAACCACGTGGCCGCCGCCCACCTGGGTGCGCTGGAGCACAGCGACAACCTGCTGCGGCTGACCTTCCTCAACCCGTCGGCGCGCGAGTTCTACCTGGACTGGGAGGAGCAGGCATGGTCCAAGGTGGCGCACGTGCGCGCCGCGGCGGGAACGGAACCGGACGACCCGGCGCTGCTCGAGTTGGTCGAGGAGTTGTCGCGGCGAAGTGAGGACTTCCGCCGGATGTGGGCCCGCCACGACGTGCGGGCCAAGACCAATGAAGTGCTCCACCTGAACCACCCGATCGTCGGCGAGGTGGTCCTCTTCCAGGAGTCGTTCACCGTCAACAGCGCCCCCGGGCAGTTCCTCTTCGTCGCCCAGGCCGAGCCGGGCAGCCGGTCCGAACGGGCACTGGCCGCGCTGGCCGCGCTGGGCGACCCCTCGTCCGGCGCCGGCCGCCCGAACGCCCGCCGCGCCGGACGGCCAGGCGGATCTTCAGATTTGAGGGGCTCCACCGGACCCGCGCGCCGACCGGACTCGGCCGCCGTCTCCCCGCGGATGAGCGGGCGCGGGTAGCGCGCTCCCTCCCCCGTCCGCACGACCCAGACTGGCCACATCTCATTTCGCAATCGATTGCGCAACACCCCTGATCTGAAGCCCGAGGTAAGCCTCTTACTGCCCAAATTATTCTGTATACAGCTCCTTGACGCTGGTCAACCGGTTGGGTACCGTCGGCGCAACCGATTGCAGCGGGCAACGCCAGAGGCAGGAAAACAGGCTGATCTGAGCAGGGAGCTGGGATGGGGCAAGTAGAGGCCCGCAGTGCGCCCGGCGCACAGCACGCCGCGGATGAAAGACCCTCGGAGCCGGCGCTCATCGAGGCGGCACATGTGACCGCGGGCTACGACAACAGGCGGGAACACACACGACTGATCGCGCTACGAGACGTCTCACTCCAGGTGCGGCGGGGCGAGTTCCTCGCCATCGTCGGACCGTCCGGTTGCGGCAAGACGACCTTCATCAATCTGATCGCCGGGTTCGTCAAGCCGCTCGAAGGTTCGGTGCGCGTGCGCGGCGAGGAGGTGACCGGACCGGGCGCCGACCGGGCGATGGTCTTCCAGGACTACGCGCTGCTCCCCTGGCGGACGGTCGAGCGGAACATCCGGTTCGCCATGGAGAACCGTCGCGGACACGTGCCGAAGGCCGAGCAGGCCGAGCGGGCGGCGCGCGCGCTGCGGCTCGTCGGGCTGACGGGTTTCGAGAAGTCCTATCCCCATGAGCTCTCCGGAGGCATGCGGCAGCGCGTCGGGATCGCACGCGCACTCGTCACCGAGCCCGAGATCCTGCTCATGGACGAGCCGTTCGGCGCGGTGGACGCGATGACGCGGGAGGCCATGCAGGCGGAGCTGGAGAAGATCATCGCCGAGACCCGGCAGACGGTCGTCTTCATCACCCACTCGATCGACGAGGCCATCCTCCTGGCCGACCGCATCGTGGTCATCAGCAAGCGGCCCGGCACGATCCGGGAGGTCATCGACGTCGACCTCCCCCGCCCGCGGTTCGACGAGCAGTCCGACGTCCAGCGCTCGCCCAGGTTCGGAGAGATCCGCAGTCATCTGTGGTCGCTTCTGGCGGACGAGGCCCTGGGCGCCAAGCAGGAGGGCGCGACACGATGACCGAGACGATCCAGAGCCCCGCGCGCACGGACGGCCAGCAGATCGAGACCATCGAAGTCAGCAAGTTCGCGCGGTTCAAGAGCGTCGGGATCACGGTGGTCAACCTGACCATCTTTTTCACGATCTGGGAGCTCGTCGCCCGCGCGGAAGTGATCAACTCGCTGTTCTTCCCCCGGGCGACCGACATGTTCGCCGCCCTGTTCAACGGCTTCGCCGACGGCACGATCTGGCCGCAGCTCAGCCACAGCCTCACGAACTTCCTCATCGGCCTGGCGATCTCGGCGGTGATCGGCATCCCCGTCGGTCTGCTCATGGGCGCCAGCAAGGTCGCCGACCTGATCCTCAGCCCCTACGTGTGGGCGATGACCTCGCTCCCCCGGGTCGCCCTCATCCCCCTACTGATCCTGATCATGGGATTCGGCAACTCCATGCAGCTGACGATCATCGTCCTGTCCGCCGTCTTCCCGATCATGGTCAACTGCATGGCGGGCGTGAAGACGGTCGAGCCTTCACTGGTCCGCGCGGGCGTCGTATTCGGTGCGAGCAGGCCGCAGATCTACCTCAAGGTGATCCTGCCCTACACGCTGCCGTTCGTGATCTCCGGCGTCAACCAGGGCATCGCACGCGGCCTCGTCGGCATGCTCATCGGTGAACTGCTCGGAGGCGGAGGCAACGGCCTCGGCTTCCTGCTCGACAGGGCGGGCGAGCAGTTCGACGCCCCGATGCTGTACGCGACCTTGATCCTCCTCGCCGTGATGTCCGTCGGGCTGGTGCAGGCGATGCGCTGGCTCGAACAGCGCGCGGCGCCATGGCGTGACATCTCACGCGCATAGATTCCTCACCCCCCACCCGGGTCGGCGCGGTTCGCCATCCCCCACTCGACACAGCCGCTTCCATACAGCCGCTTCCATGGGACGACGCCCAGGAGTCACCGATGCACAGATCCAAGCAGTTACTGTCCGTATTCAGTCTCACCGTTCTTCTCGCGGCCTGCGGAGGCGGAGGAGGAGGAGGAGGCGCGGCGGCCCCGAACGCCGCCAACAAGAGCGCCCCCGCGAGCGCGGAGGACATCGACGCGACGATCGATACGAGCAAGGTCAAGCACACTCTCGTGGTCGGCGTCGACAACCCCTACTACCTCTTCCACGAAGACATCCTGGTGGCCCAGGAAAAGGGCTACTTCAAGGAAGTCGGCATCGACAACGTCGAGATCAAGACCATCGAGGACCCGCTGCCCGCCCTCATCGGCGGCTCGCTCGACATGGCGCTGTACGACTCGGACACGACGATCGCCGCCGCCAAGAAGAGCAACACGGGGGTCCGGTTCCTGTCGGTCTACCTGGGCGGCGAGGCCAACATCCTGGGGGTCGGCAAGGGCATCAACACCGCAGCCGACCTGAAGGGCAAGACGATCACCGGCGGTCAGTTCAACAGCCGCAACGACGCGATCCTGCGTGAACTGCTCGTCAAGAACGGCGTCACGCCGGACACGGACGTCAAGATCGTCAGCACCGGCGGCCAGTCGAACGAGCGGCTCCAGTCCGTGATCGCCGGTGTGGTCGATGGGGCCAGCCTCCAGCTCCGCCACCGCGAGGTGCTGGAGAAGGCCGGCGGCAAGTTCCTGTTCGAGGAGACCCGCAGGGTGCCGCAGAACGGGTGGGCGGCCAACAAGCTGCTGACGGAGAGCCCGGAGACCGTCACTGCGTTCCTCACGGCGACGCTGAAGGCACGGCAGTTCATCACGAACCAGGCGAACAAGGACGCGGTCCTGGCCCTGATGGTGCAGAAGGGATTCGACGTCCCGCCGGAGTTCGCGGACGCGTACTCGGCCGAGAACGCCCCCGACTACCACGTGGCCGACGGCGGCTTCGACCCCGCCGACATGGACAAGTTCATCCAGGACCAGATCGGCTTCAAGTCGGTCCCTGAGGGCACCGACTGGCGTGCGTACACCTACCTCGAGCCGCTCTGGCGTGCGCAGAAGATCCTGGGCCTGCCGTTCCGGCCCGCTCTCGGGAACGTGTGAGCATGAGCCTGGGAACGGCTGCCGCCAAGGGGCTCCGCCTTCTCGCCCACCATGACCTCGCCGGCAGCGGCGACGGCATGCAGGTGATGCGTGAAGGCGACGCCATCTACGTCGGCCACAGCGGCACGTCCAGGATGGGAACCTCGATCCTGGACGTGTCGGACCCGCTGCGGCCCCGGCTGGTCGACCAGTGGGCCGCGCCGGACAACACCCACACGCACAAGGTCCAGGTCGCCGGCGGACTGCTGCTCGTCAACCACGAGCGCTTTCCCTACCGGCCGACCGGGCCGCTCGGCCCCCACTCGGCGGGCCTCGCGGTGTACGACCTGACGGACCCGTTCGCCCCGGAGCAGATCGCGTTCTGGGAGTCCGGGGGCAAGGGCGTGCACCGCATCGTGTGGGAGGGCGGCCGGTACGCCCACATGTCGGCGGTGCCGGACGGCTTCCGGGACCGCATCTGGGTCGCCGTCGACCTGTCGGACCCCGCACGTCCCGTGGAGGCCGGCCGATGGTGGTGGCCGGGACAGTGGGAGGCGGGCGGCGAGCAGCCGGACTGGCCGGAGGGCCGGCGCTACGCCGCCCACCACGCCCTCGTCTCCGGCGACGTCGCCTACCTCGGTTTCGACGACGCCAACCTGGTCGTGCTCGACGTCTCCGACATGGCCGCGCCGAAGATGATCGGCCGGTGCAGGTGGGGCGGCGGTGCGACGCACACGTGCCTCCCTCTGCCCGGCCGCGATCTCCTCGTGGTCACCGACGAGCAGCAGCACGACGGCCCGCGCGCGCCGGAGAGGCGGATCCACCTCGTGGACGTCGCCGATCCGGCCGAGCCGTCGTACCTCGGCGCCCTCCCACATCCGGACGGTCCGTACGACGACCTGCCGATGCGCTTCGGACCGCACAACCTGCACGAGAACCGGCAGGGGTCGTACCGGAGCGAGCGGCTCGTCTTCGCGACGTACTTCAACGCGGGCGTCCGCGTCTACGACCTGGAGGATCCGGGCGATCCGCGCGAGGTCGCGCACTGGGTCTCGGAAACGCCACCCGGCCAGCGGGCGCCGCAGGCCAATGACCTGTTCGTCGACGACGGCGGGCTCATCTGGGTGACCGACCGGACCCATGGCGGGCTGTTCGTCCTGGAGCCGGAACCGGAACTGGCCGCGCTGATGGAGGAGGCGCGCGCGTAGGGAAACGGCCGACGCAATCGGTTGCACGCCAAGATGACGTGGCGTTCCCGAGCAGCAGCGGATGAACCCCCGGCATCGTGCCGCACGTGCTCGCACCACATCATGCAACCGATTGCGTCGGCGCCCGGCAGCACGGCGTCAGCGGTTCGGCCCGGCGGCACCTACATCTTCGCCGCCGCCCTCTTGATCGCCTCGCGGATCCGGACGTAGGTGCCGCAGCGGCAGACGTTCTGGATCGCGTCGATCTCGGCGTCGGTGGGGTTCGCGGTCTTCCTGAGCAGCGCGACGGCGGCCATGATCTGACCGGGCTGGCAGTAGCCGCACTGGGCGACGTCCTGCTCGAGCCATGCCTCCTGCACGGGGTGGAGCGCATCGCCGTCGGCGAGCCCCTCGATGGTGGTGACCTCCCTGCCCGCCACCTCGGACACCGCGACGACGCACGGGTTGATCGCCTCCCCGTCGAGGTGGCTTGTGCAGGCCTTGCAGACGTCGATGCCGCAGCCGTACTTCGGGCCCGTCACGCCGAGCCTGTCGCGCAGCACCCACAGCAGGGGCATGTCGGCGGGCGCGTCGACGGTGACGGTCCTCCCGTTCACGGCGAAGGTGTAAGCGGGCACGATCGGACTCCTCAGCGGGGGAACGGGGTGAAGTCGACGTCGAAGTTGATGGGGAAACTGCGCGGCCGGATCCCGGTGGCCCGCGCGTAGGCGTTGGCGATCGCGCCGACCGCCGCGGGGACGCCCAGCTCCCCCGCGCCGCCCGGCTCACCGCCGGCGGGCATGATGAAGATCCGCACGTCGGACGGCGAGTCCTTCTGCCGCGCGTAGTGGAACTGCGAGTAGCTGCCCTCCAGCGGCAGGCCACGGTCGATGTGCAGGCCCGCCCGCAGGGTGGTGGAGATGGCGTCGGTCAGGCCGCCGAGCAGCTGCGCCTCCAGCCCGCGCGGGTTGATCGGGCGGCCGACGTCCGCCGCGATCACCGCACGGACCACCCTCGGCTCACCCGGATCACGCGCGTCGATCTCGACCAGGCACGCCGTGCACGACTGGTACTCGTCGTGGAAGCCGACCCCCTGGGCGAAGCCCGCCGGCATGGCGCGTCCCCAGTCCCCCTCGGCGGCGACCTTGTCCAGCACCCTGCGCTGCCGGTCGGTCTTGAGGAACGCGCGGCGGAACGCGACGGGGTCCCTGCCCATCTTCTTCGCCAGTTCGTCGACGAGGATCTCCTCCGCTCCGCGGGTGTTGGCCGAGTACACGGACCGCCAGCTCGCGGTGTGCATCTTCAGCGGCACCTCGTTGAGCAGTTCGGTCACGACGCCGAAGTCGTAGGGCACCTTCACGGTGGTGAGGAACACCGTCTGCGCGAAGCTCAGGTTGCCCGCGACCGGGAGACCGGCCGCGGTGGCCGTGAGGATCTCGCCGAGGCCGTGCCGCAGATCGGTCTCCACGGCGGCCACGCGATGTTCGTAGGTGAGCACCCGCCCGAGCGCGTAGGTGGCGCGGATCTTGTGATGCGTCGCCGGGCGGGCCCTCCCGTGCCGCATGTCGTCGATGCGCGACCACATCAGCTTGACGGGCCTGGCCATGGCCTTGGAGATCTGCGCGGCCTCGAGCGCGCCGTCGAAGAACAGCCTGCGGCCGAACGAGCCGCCGCTCTGCCTCACGTGCACGGTGACCCGGCCCTCCGGCAGGCCGATCGCCGCGGCGATGGTCTGCCTGGCGACGATCGGGGATTTCAGCCCGGCCCAGATCTCCGCCCGGTCCTCGCGTACGTCGGCGATCGCACAGTTCGTCTCCAGCGGGGCGTGGCTGACGAAGGCGAAGTCGAACTCCGCGTCGACGTACCGGGTCAGCAGCGGCGGCACGGCGAACGGCAGGGCGGCCGCGCGGAGCCGCTTGCGGATGCCGGCGTCCGACAGGGAGTCGACGGTGCCCCCGTTCCAGGTGACGTCCAGCGCGTCCTTGGCGTCCTGTGCCTGCCCGAAGGTCTCGGCCATGACCGCGACGCCGGTCGGGACGACGGCGAGGTCGATCACGCCGGGCATGGCCCGCACCTCGGCCTCGTTGTCGACCGAGCGCACGGTGCCGTTGATCGTCGGTGGGCGCCGCACCATCGTGGGCATGGCACCCGCCACGTCGAGGTCCAGCGTGTAGCGCATCGCGCCGGTCACCATCGCGCGGGCGTCGACGCGCGACGTCGGGGTGCCGACCAGGGTGTGCTCGGACTCCGGTTTCGGTTTCGCGGTGAGGCCCGGCAGCGGCAGCGTCGCCGCGAGGCTCGTGAGGGAGCCGTAGGAGGCCGTGCGCCCGTCCGGTGCGACGACCGCGCCGTCGCGGGTGGCGAGAAGGCCGGGCGCCAGGTCCCATCGCGCGCCCGCGGCCGCGACCAGGCGTGCCCGCGCGGCCGCGGCGGCCCGGCGCACGGGCCCGTACACCGAGCGGATCGTGTTGGATCCTCCGGTGAGCTGGTTCATCAGCAGTTCGGGCCGCGCGTCGGCGAGCCGCACCCGCACCTTGGCCAGCGGGAGGTCGAGCTCCTCCGCGACCAGCATGGCCACCGCCGTGGTGATGCCCTGGCCGACCTCGGCTCGTGGCAGCTCGAAGTGGGCCTCGCCGTCCTCGGTCACCTCCAGCACCAGCAGATGCGCGGTGGGCGTGCCGGCGAGGATGAGCACGTCGCCGAGGTCCATGATGTCCGCGGGCTGCGGCAGGCCGGGCAGGCCCGCCGCGACGTCCACGGAGGCGGCTGCCGCGGAGTCAGGGGCCAGGTCGGTCGTCGCGAGCGTCAACGTCGGAGCGGCGACGAGGAAGGTCAGGAACCGCCTGCGACCGACCGCGCCGCCGGTGAGTTCTGTGGAGCTAGCGGTGGGGTCGCCCATGGAAATCCCCTCTCACCGGACGCCGCGGTAACTCACGGGTAGGGAGCATCGTCGCACCGTGACGGATTCGGGATGGGCTGTTCCGCGGTATCCGCCGGAAATCTTCCGTCAGCCGCTGCTCAGGCGCCGCTCACGGGCCCGCGACCTTCGCCGCCGCGAGGTGCGGCAGGACCTCGGCCCCGATCAGGGCGATGTGGTCCAGGTCGTGGATGTCGAAGATGAACAGGTAGACCGTGTCGAACCCGATCTCCCCCAGACCCGTGAGTTGTTCGGCGATCTGGTCCGGGGAGCCGATCGCCGCGGCGCCGAGGAAGAACGGCGCGATGCCCTCGGCCCGGCGCTCCACCTCCGCGGGCGTGGACCCGCAGGCGACGGGCACACACGCCGACCGCCGCGGCTCGCCCGGGTCTCTGCCGATCTCCTCGCAGGCCCGGGTGAAGGTCGCCATCTGCTCGCGCAGGTCGCCGCCGAGACCCGCGTTGAACTCGGACGCGTACCTGGCCGCGATGGCCGGGGTCCGCTTCGGCCCGGTGCCGCCGATCAGGATCGGCGGGTGCGGCGACTGGAACGGCCGCGGCGGGGTGCGGTTGGCCTCGATGCGGTAGTGAGCCCCTTCGAAGGAGAATCCCTGCTCGTCTCCGAAGGGCGTACGCCACAACCCGGTGATGATCTCCAGCTGTTCCTCGAGCCGGTCGAACCGTTCGCCCGTGTCGGGGAACGGGAAGCCGAACGCGGCGTGCTCCCTGGCGAACCAGCCGGTGCCGATGCCGAATTCGACCCGGCCGCCGCTCATCTCGTCGGCGGACGCGACGATGGTCGCCAGCAGGCCGGGGTGACGGAACGTCGCCGCGCTCATCAGCGCGCCGAGCCGGATCCGCTCCGTGTCCCTGGCCAGCCCGCCGAGCGTGGTCCAGCAGTCGGTGGGCCGGTAGGCCGGGTCGTCCGGGTCGACGCCGAGCAGATGGTCCGAGCGGAAGAACGCGTCGAGCCCGGCGCGCTCGGTCGCCTGGGCGAGCCCGAGGATGTCCTCGTAGCGGGCGCCGTGCCGGGGCTCCATGAGAACGCGAAGCCTGATCCCTTCCCTGCTTGCCACGTGACCGCACCGCCTTCGTCTGAGACGTATCCGAGATCCACTATGCAAAGCGGCGGCATCGTGATCAAGAGGCGATCCGCGTCGGATTCCGGTGGAGACGCGGACTGTGGACAACAGATGCGATGATCTGCCGCCATTTCGGCGTGATCATTGGAAAGGACGACGCCACCTTCATCTGGTGAGCGCTCTTGTGCAGCGGGAAGCTGCAGAAATCCGCGAAGAATGGCTGGGCCGGGCGTTGTCGACGCCGCCCGCCGACCGTGGCGCCGCCGAAGCGGCCATCTCGGGCCTGTACGGCCTGATCGGACTCGATCCACCGCGCTTCCACTGGGTCTCCTCACCGGTCGCGGCCCTGACGACCGTTCCGCCGGGGCTGCCGTCACGGCCTGCGGAGAGCATCGAGCGGATGTGACGCCGTACGCCGGGCGGCCGGGGCGGTCTTCACCTCCGAACCCGCACACCCTCGTCGCCGACCCGGGAACCTGCCGCTGGACGCGCGGGGTGTCGGACTCCCACCTGTTGGCGATCGGCGTCTTCGAGACCACGGCCGTCGCCTACCTGCTCCATCCCGAGCACGGGGCCACGGGCTGCACGCCCGGCACGTACCTCGTCCGCCGGCAGCGCGAGTTCGAAGGGCGCGGTGCACGCCTCGTCGCCGACTGATCCACACAAGCCGTGAGCTCGGCTGAAGACTGAGCGCACGAGTGCACGGCCGCCTGAGGTGGCCGTGCACCCGTGCGGGATCTCGCCGTCACAGGTCCGTGGCGATGATCTTTTCGATGTTCCGTTCGGCCAGGGCCGTGATGGTCACGAACGGGTTGACGCTGGTGTTGCCCGGGATCAGCGAGCCGTCGATGACGTAGAGGCCCGGGTAGCCGACGAGGCGGCCGTAGTTGTCGGTGGCCTTGTCCAGCACCGCGCCGCCGAGCGGGTGGTACGTGAGGTGGTCGCCCCAGATCTTGTACACGCCGAAGAGGTCGGTCCGGTAGATCGTCCCCTCCTTCGCGTTGATCTTGTCGAAGATCGTCTTGGCCATGTTGATGCCCGGTTGCTTCCAGGCGGTCTGCCAGTTCAGGTCGACCTTGCCCGTCGCGGCGTTCCATGAGAACTGGGCGCGGTTCGGGTTCTTGGTGATCGACAGGTAGAACGACGCGAACGTCTCGATCCCCACCGGGAGCGGGGCGACCTCGGAGAACGCGCCGCCGGCGGTCCAGTTGTCGATGCCGGAGCAGGGAATGGTCGACTGGAGGCTGCCGGTCGGGTCCCACAGGTGGTTGGCCCGGCCGCACATGACGTTGCCGTTGTCGCCCCAGCCCTTGCCGATCTCGTCGTTCAGGTTGGGCAGCACGCCGGTGGCCTTCAGCTTCACCAGCAGCTTGCTGGTGCCGACGCTGCCTGCGGCGAAGAACACCCTGTCGGCGAGCACGGTCTTGACGTTCGTGGTGTCGCCGTTGGTGTTGAGCTGGTCGATGGAGACGGTGTAGCCGCCGCCGGCCGCCGGAGCGACCGAGGCGACCCGGTGCAGCGGGGAGATGGTGACTCTGCCGGTGGCCTTGGCCTGGGCGATGTAGGTCTTCTGCAGGGACTTCTTGCCGTAGTTGTTGCCGTAGAGGATCTCCCCGGCCAGCGCGGACCTGGTGACGGTCCCGGCCTGCTCCTGCTCCATGTAGTCCCAGTCGTACACGTTGGGCACGAAGCCCCACGGGAAACCGGAGCGTCCGGCGTGCTTACGCCCGACCCGGGAGTACTGGTAGGCGGAGGCGGACTCGAACCAGGCCGAGTCGATGACGCCGACGCCGAGCCCGGCGTTGGCGCGCGGGTAGTAGGTGTCGTACATCTCGTCGGGGTTCACCGTCGGGAGGACGAAGCTGAAGTTCTCACGCTTGGGCGTGACCGCCATGCCGCCGTTGACCAGCGAACCGCCGCCGACACCGCGGCCCTGGTAGACCGTGATGCCGGCGAAGTCCTCCGCGTCCAGGATCCCGGTGTAGCGCGAGATGTTCCGGTCGATCGGGAAGCCGAGGAAGTAGTTGAGAGGCTGCTTGGTCTTGGTCCGGAGCCAGTACGACCGCTGATCCGGGTTCAGCGTGCTGCAGAAGATCTTGCCATCGGAGCCGGGGGTGTCCCAGGCCATGCCCATCTCGATCATGTGCACGTCGATGCCCGCCTGGGCGAGACGCAGGGCGGCGACCGAACCGCCGTATCCGGTGCCGATCACCAGGACCGGGACGTGGTCGCCGGAGGCGATCGGGGCGGCTGCGGGGACGGCCGCCGCCTGGGCCGTGGTGGTACGGCCCGCGAGGGCCGCTACGCCAAGAAGAGAACCGGTTCCAGCGATGAACTTACGACGTGAGAATCCTTTGTGACCTGTGCCGCCCGAGGGGTTGTCGACCATTCGATCTTCCTTACTCTTAAACATGTTCTGGTTACTGTGCGTTAAGCCGCTACCTCTCCTTGAGTGACGTGTGGGGGGATCGCCCCACCTGACGTTCCGGACCGCTGCGCGTCTAGCCGCCGGTCCGGGGGCGCGGGGCCGACGGCAGCGCGCACACGGTGTCGAGGCCCAGCACGTGGTTGAGCCGGCCGAAGGCCAGCCAGGAGCCGATGCTCATACTCAGCTCGACGATCTCGAGTTGGCTGTAGTGCGCGGTCATCCGCGCCCAGAACTCCTCGTCGAGGCCGTGGTGATCCAGGGAGTACCGCTCGGCGTACTCGGCGGCCAGCCGGGTGCGGTCGTCGAAGGCGCCGGTGGTCCGCCACTCGGTGACCGCGTCGAGGAACTCGGGCTCGACCTTCTGGCCGTCCCGCTCGGTGCGCCAGTCGAGGCAGAAGGCGCACCCGTTGATCTGCGCGATCCGCAGCCGTGCCGCCTCGAACTCGCGCAGCCCGAGGGTCGTGTGGGCGTACACCGACATCGAGAACTTCGAGGCGGCGATCCCGATGCCGGGGACCATCTCGCCCCACACGTACTCGATCGCGTCCTTGCCCTCGGGGATGTCGATGTTCACGGGTGCTTCCTTCCGAGTCTGCCGACGGCGGGACGCAGGGGGACGTCGAGCGCGTCGTAGAGTCCGGGATCCGCGTCCACGAGCCAGTCGACGGCGCTCACCAGCCGGCCGACGGCGGTGGCGTTCCCGCCCGCGGCCCGGTTGCCGCCCTCGTCGGTGGCCTCGACCGTGACCTCGATGCGCGGGCTGCCTTCGATGATCACGCGGTGCGCTCCGTCGCCGTCGGGCGGCGTCGGCCAGTCGGGTGCGCAGGACGCGTGGATGCGGGTGACGTGCTCGATGACGATGCGGGGCTCGCCCTCGACGATGCCCTGCACCTCGAACCGGACCGCGCCCTGGGTGCCCGCCTCGAAGTCGCCCATCGACCTGGTGCTGATCGTGGTGTCGAGCGGGCGCCGGTCGAGGGTCTCGCGGATCTCGTCGAGTTCGACGCCGAGGGCCCTGGCCATCAGCCGTATCTGCCCGCCCCACACCATGGTCGGGACGGTAGGCGCGGTCATCGGCGGCTCGTAGTCCATCGGCTGGCCCATGCCGACCAGGTAGCGGACCGAGTCGGGCTGGTCGTAGGTGGAGTAGTCGAAGATCTCCTGGCAGCGGATCACGTCGACGGTCGTGCCGAGCCCGCTGACCAGCAGCGGCAGCACGTCGTTGCCCCAGCCGGGGTCGATGCCGGAGACGAACAGCGAGCCGCCCCCCTCCGCCGCGGCGGCCAGCACGGCCTCCCGCATCTCCGGCGGGGCGTTGCGCTGGTCGTAGAGGGCGTACAGCGAGGGGGTGACGACCACCGCTCCGATTCGGATCGCCCTGATGATGTCGGCGAGGGCCTCGTCGGGGCGGATTTCGCCGGACGCCGCGTACACCACGGCGCCCGGACGGGCCGCCAGCACCGCGTCGACGTCATCGGTGGCCTCGACACCAAGATCGCGGCCGAGCCCGGCGAGGTCGCCCGCGTCGCGGCCGACCTTGCCCGGGTCGTGGACGAGCACGGCCGCGAGTTTCAGGGCCGGATGTGCCTCGACGGCGCGGATGGCCGCGCGGCCGACGTTGCCGGTGCCCCAGACAATCGTGGGAATCATGGCCGGATCCTAACAAGCGCTTGCTTTGCTGTATAGTGTCCCCCCGATCCCCCGACGACCGTTCTCACCAGAGGCGTTCCACGATGGTGACGTTGGCCTGACCGCCGCCCTCGCACATCGTCTGCAGGCCGTACCGGCCGCCGGTGCGCTCCAGTTCGTGCAGCAGGGTGGTCATCAGCCTGGCGCCGGTCGCGCCGAGCGGATGGCCCAGCGCGATGGCGCCGCCGTTGGGGTTGACCCGCTCCGGGTCGGCGCCCGTCTCCTTGAGCCAGGCGAGCACCACCGGGGCGAAGGCCTCGTTGATCTCCACGAAGTCCATGTCGCCGATGGACATGCCGGTCTTCTTGAGCGCGTGCGCGGTCGCCGGGATCGGCGCGGACAACATGCGGATCGGGTCCTCGCCGCGGGCCGACAGGTGGTGGACCCGGGCCCGGGGGCGCAGGCCGTGGGTCCGCACGGCCTCCGGCGAGGCGATGAGGAGCGCCGCCGCCCCGTCCGAGATCTGTGAGGCCACCGCGGCCGTGAGCCGGCCGCCCTCCTCCAGGGTCCGCAGCGCCGCCATCTTCTCCAGGGAGGTGTCGCGTCTCGGCCCCTCGTCGGCGGCGACGCCCTCGAGCGGCGCGATCTCCCGCTCGAAGAGTCCCTCGTCGATCGCCAGGATCGCGCGGCGGTGCGACTCGTACGCGAAGACCTCCATGTCCTCCCGCGAGATGTCCCAGTCGCGGGCGATCATCTCGGCGCCGCGGAACTGGGAGACGTCCTGCCCGCCGTACCTGCCCTGCCAGCCGCGCGAACCGGCGAACGGGCCGCCGGTGAGGCCGAGGGAGTCCGTCGCGCCGCGGGAGGCGAAGGCGATCGGGATCTGGGACATGTTCTGCACCCCGCCGGCGACCACGAGGTCGCTCGTGCCCGACATCACGGCCTGGGCCGCGAAGTGCACCGCCTGCTGGGACGAGCCGCACTGACGGTCGACGGTGACGCCGGGCACCTCCTGGGGCAGCCCGGCGGCCAGCCAGCTGGTGCGGGCGATGTCGCCCGCCTGCGGGCCGACCGCGTCGACGCAGCCGAAGACCACGTCGTCCACCGCCGCGGGATCGACCCCGGAGCGCGACATGAGCTCGGTCAGCACATGGGCGCCCAGGTCCGCCGGGTGCACGCGGGAAAGACCGCCGCCGCGCCTGCCCACCGGGGTGCGCACCGCTTCGACGATGTAGGCCTCCGCCATCGGCAACTCCTCAGGTCGTCACGATCCCGTCCAGGACCATCGCCATGTACTGCCTGGCTATCTCGTCCGCGGACAGCCTGCCGTCGCGGCGGTACCAGCTCGCGGCCAGCCAGACGGTGTCGCGGGTGAAGCGGTAGATGAGACCGGTGTCGAGGTCCGCGCGGAAGACGCCCTCCATGACGCCCCGGTCCAGCACCGACAACCACATCGCGCGGAACCGGCGCTGCGAGTCGGTCAGGTAGGCGAACCGCGGATTGGTCGCCAGGTGCTTGGACTCGTTCTGGTAGATCACGACGGCGGGGCGATGCCGGTCGATCGTGCGGAACGACTCGGCGATGAGCGACCGGAAGGTCTCCCGAGCGTCGAGCCCGGCCGCGGTCACCGCGTCGTAGGCCGCCCACATGTCGGTGAGGAAGACCGACAGGATCTCGTCGACCATCGACTCCTTGGAGTCGAAGTGGTAGTAGAGGCTGCCCCCGAGCATGCCCGCGGCGTCGGCCACCTCGCGGACCGTCGTCGACGCGTATCCCCGCGACGCGAACACCTCTGCGGCGGTCGCGAGCAACTCCGCCCTGCGCTCGGCGCGGGCGGCCGCGGTGCTCTCGGAGTCTCGGCGTCGTGGGCTCATGGAAGGGCGGACCTCTCAGGGATGCTGGCTGGAGACCGAGACGACCTCCCCGGTCATGTACGAGGAGTAGTCGCTCGCGAGGAAGACGATAACGTTGGCCACTTCCCAGGGCTCCGCGTGACGGCCGAAGGCCTCCTTCTCGACGAGCCGGGCCAGCAGTTCCTCCGTCGTCACCTTGGCCAGGTGCGGATGCAGGGCCAGTGAGGGCGCCACCGCGTTGACCCGCACGCCGTACGGCGCGGCCTCGATCGCGGCGCATCTGGTCAGGGCCATGACCCCCGCCTTGGCCGCCGCGTAGTGGGCCTGGCCCTCCTGTGCCCGCCAGCCGACCACCGAGGCGTTGTTCACGATCACGCCGCGGCCCCTCGGCTGCATGCGCGACAGCGCGGCCCGCGTGCAGCGCATGGTGCCGGTCAGCGTCACGTCGAGCACCCGGGCCCACTGCTCGTCGGTCATCTCGGTGAGCCTGGCAGTGCCGCCGAGACCGGCGTTGTTGACCACGACGTCCACCGGGCCGAACCGCTCCTCGGCGACCGCGAACAGGTTTTGCACCTGCTCCTCCGAGGTGACGTCGCAGGGCACCGCCGTCACGTCGTCGCCGAACTCCGCACGCAGCTTGCCCAGGCTCTCACCGAGCCGCCGCTCGTGTGCGTCGCTGATCACCACGCGCGCGCCCTCCTCGAGCAGGCGCCGCGCGCAGGCGCCCCCGATGCCGGTGCCGGCCGCCGCGGTCACCGTCGCCACCCGGCCCCGCAGCAGGCCGTGACCGGGAACGTAGGTCGGCTGCATGCCCCGCCCTCCACGGATCCCCGGCCCGCCGGGATCCACCTCGCTGAGCTGACGTGGTTTACTCTATCAAATAGTTGTTAGAAAGAATCGAGGGTGCCATGAGCGGTGCCGTGAGCGTGGTGCGCTACGAGCGGCGCGGGCCCGTGGCGGTGGTCACCATGAACCGCCCGGAATATCGCAACGCGCAGAACTCGGCGATGACGTACGCGCTGGACGAGGCCTTCTACCGGGCGGCGGCCGACGACGAGGTCAAGGTGATCGTGCTGGCGGGCGAGGGCCGGCACTTCTCCGCCGGGCACGACATCGGCACCCCGGAGCGGGACGCCCACCTGTCCTTCGACCGCAGGGCGAGCCTGTGGTGGGACCATGTGGGCAGGGAGGGCGCGGAGAGCCGGTTCGCCCGCGAGTCGGAGGTCTACCTCGGCATGTGCCGGCGGTGGCGGGAGATACCGAAGCCCATGATCGCGATGGTCCAGGGGGCGTGCATCGCCGGCGGCCTGATGCTCGCCTGGGTCTGCGACCTGATCGTCGCCTCCGAGGACGCGTTCTTCTCCGACCCGGTGGTGCGGATGGGCATCCCCGGCGTGGAGTATTTCGCCCATCCGTGGGCCATGCCGCCGAGGATCGCCAAGGAGTTCCTCTTCACCGGCGACCGCATGCCCGCGCGGCGCGCGTACGAGGTCGGGATGGTCAACCGGGTGGTGCCCCGCGAGGAGCTGGAGGCACAGGTCCTGGCGCTCGCCGAGCGCGTCGCGGCCATGCCCCGCATGGGCCTGGCCCTGGCGAAGAAGGCAGTGAACCAGGCCGAGGACCTCCAGGGCATGCACGCCGGGATGGACTCGGTCTTCGGGCTGCACCACCTCGCCCACGCGCACAACGCCGAGACCTCGGCCGATTCGCTCGCCGGGATGGACCCCCGGAGCATGAAGGCGGCCGCCGATGGATCTTGACCTGTCGGCCGCGGAACGGTTCCGCGCCGAGGTCCGGCAGTGGCTGCGCGCCCACGTCCCCGCCACGCCGCTGCCCTCGCTGGAGACCGAGGAGGGGTTCGCCGCGCACCGCGCCTGGGAGCGCGAGCTGCATGCGGCCCGGTTGTCGGTGGTCTCCTGGCCCGAGGAGTACGGCGGGCGGAACGCGACCCCGCTGGAGTGGCTCGTCTTCGAGGAGGAGTACTACGCGGCCGGGGCGCCGGGCCGGGTCGGCCAGAACGGCATCACCCTGCTCGCCCCGACCCTGTTCCGGTACGGCACGCCCGAGCAGCTCGCCCGCGTCCTGCCGCCGATGGCCTCCGGTTCGCAGATCTGGGCGCAGGCCTGGTCCGAGCCCGGAGCGGGCAGCGACCTCGCCTCCCTGCGCGCCACCGCGACCAGGGTCGACGGCGGCTGGCTGCTGAACGGCCACAAGACGTGGAGCTCGCGGGCGGCCTTCGCCGACCGGGGCTTCGGCCCCTTCCGCTCCGACCGCGAGGCGGAACGGCACCGCGGGCTGACCTACCTGATGTTCCCGCTGGACGCCGAGGGGATCACCCGCCGTCCGATCGGACGCCTCGACGGGAAGCCCGCCTTCGCCGAGCTCTTCTTCGACGACGTGTTCGTGCCCGACAGGGACGTCGTCGGCGCACCGGAAGAGGGCTGGCGGGTCGCGATGACGACGACGGGCAACGAGCGCGGGCTCACGCTGCGCAGCCCGGGCCGGTTCCTGGCCGCCGCCGACCGGCTGGTGGAGCTCTGGCGCGAGCACGGAGACCCCGCCGACTCCGCGATGCGCGACCGGGTGGCGGACGCGTGGATCCGGGCCCGCGCCTACCGGTTGAAGGGCTTCGAGACCATCTCACGCACCGACGACATCGGCGCCGAGTCCAGCGTCAACAAGGTCTTCTGGTCGGAACTGGACGTGGCGCTGCACGAGACGGCCCTCGACCTGCTCGGCCCGGACGGCGAGCTCGCGGGCGAATGGCTGGAGGGCTACGTGTTCTCCCTCGCCGGCCCGATCTACGCGGGGACCAACGAGATCCAGCGCGACGTGATCGCCGAGCGGGTGCTCGGCCTGCCGAGAGCGGGGCGATGACACGTGAGGTTCGTCCTGGACGCCGAACAGAGACTGTTCGCGGAGACCCTGGACAAGCTGCTGACCGAGGGGTCCGCCGCCGTCGTCGCCCGGGAGTGGGCCGCGGGGAGACCCGAGCCGGGCCTCGCGCTGTGGCGCTCGCTGGCCGGCGCCGGAGTCCTCGCGCTCGCCGTGCCCGAGTCCGCGGGCGGCGCGGGGCCTCTCCCCGTCGAGCTGGTGACCGCGTTCCACGAGTTCGGCAGGCACGGCGTGCCTGGGCCGTACGTCGAGACCGTGGCGGCCGCGGTGATGCTCGGCCGTCTCCCCGAGTCGTCGCCGGCCGCCGCGTGGCTGCCCGCGATCGCCGACGGCGCCCTGGTCGTGTCGCTCGCGCTTCCTCCGGCGGTGCCGTACGCGCTGGACGCGGACGTCGCCGGGCTGGTGCTGTCGGTGGACGGGGAGGAGCTGCGCGTGGCCGGGTGCGGCGAGGCGCACGCCTCCCTGGACCCGGTCCGGCGGCTGTTCTCAGTCACCGGAGTCACTGCGGGCGAGGTGATCGCCTCTGATGCGGCGGCGGCCGAGGCGTACGACATGGGGGCGCTGGTGTGCGCCGCCCAGCTCGTCGGGTTGGGGCGCCGGCTGCTGGAGGTGTCGGTGGATTACGCGCGAACGCGACGGCAGTTCGGGCGGCCGATCGGCGAGTTCCAGGCGGTCCGGCACCACCTGGCCGACGCGCTGGTCGGGCTGGAGTACGCCCGTCCCCTGGTGTACGGCGCCGCCCTCTCGCACGGCACGCCGGACTTCGCGAGGGACGTGTCGGCGGCGAAGGCCGCGGCGTCCGAGGCCGCGTACGCGGCGGCCAGGATCGCCCTGCAGGTGCACGGGGCCATCGGCTACACCGACGAGTACGACCTCAGCCTGCTCATCCGCAAGGCGCGGGCGCTGCACTCGGCGTGGGGCTCCCCCGCCGATCATCGTGCCCGGGTGATGTCCGCGCTGGCGTGAGCGCACGCCGATGGCGACTAGATGTCCTTAAATCAGTAAATGTCTGATGTTAGGGTGACGATCACGCTTCTGCCCCTCGTAGTGGTCACCGGGGCCGAACCTCCGGTGACGCGCTCCGCCCCCCAGGAGACACGATCGTGCGAACCCGGACCGCGACCGCCCTCGTCCCCGCCCTCATGCTCGCGCTTCTCACCACCGGCCCCGTCGCCCTGCCCGCTTCGGCGGCGGCGACCCCAGTCAGGTCGTCCGTCACGGCCGCCGAGGATCCCCTGCTGGCCGCGCTCAAGGCCGTCCCCGGCCTGACGGTGGTCTCGGAGTCCCAGCCGACGGGCTACCGGTACTTCATCCTGAGTTACACACAGCCGATCGACCATCGCAACCCGAAGAAGGGGACGTTCCAGCAGCGGCTGAGCCTTCTGCACCGCGACACCGCCGCGCCGGTGGTGCTTTACACCAGCGGGTACGGCATGTCGACGAACCCGTCCCGGACGGAGCCGACCCGGCTGCTCGACGGCAACCAGGTCTCGGTCGAGCACCGTTTCTTCACGCCCTCCCGGCCCGCCCCCGCGAACTGGCGCGATCTCGACATCTGGCAGGAGGCGAGCGACGAGCACCGCATCGTCGAGGCGCTCAAGACGGTCTACACCGGCAAGTGGATCCAGACGGGCGCCAGCAAGGGCGGCATGACCTCCGTCTATCACCGGCGGTTCTACCCCGGCGACGTCGACGGCGTGGTGGCCTACGTCGCACCGAACGACCGGGTCAACCCCGCCGACCGCGAGTACGACGACTTCTTCGCCCATGTCGGTGACGCCGCGTGCCGCACCGCGCTGAAGAACGTGCAGATCCAGGCGCTCAAGCGGCGCGACCGGCTGGTACCCAGGCTGAAGGCGTACGCGGCGGACAACGGCTACACCTTCACCAGGACGCTCGGCACCGCCGACCGCTCGTTCGAGATGACCGTGCTCGACGCTCCGTGGGCGTTCTGGCAGTACTCGACCGCGGCCGACTGCGCTGAGGTGCCGACCGCCACGGCGACCGACGACGAGATCTACCAGTGGCTCGACCAGGTGGCGTCCTTCGCGTTCTACACCGACCAGGGTCTGGAGTACTACACGCCGTACTACTACCAGGCCGCCACCCAGCTCGGCTGGCCCGAGCTGAAGTTCGCGCACCTGCGCGGGCTGCTCCGCTACCCCGGCCTCTACCAGGCCAACTCGTCGATTCCCGCGGAGCTTCGCTCACGGCACGACCCCCGGCCGATGCTCGACGTCGACCACTGGGTGCGCAAGCAGTCGAGCCGGATGATGTTCATCTACGGCGAGAACGACCCGTGGAGCGCCGAGCGGTTCACGCCCACCAAGAAGGACTCCTACCTCTACGTCGCGCCCGGCGCCAACCACGGGGCGAACGTCGCCGGGCTCAACGAGGCCGACCGTCTCGCCGCGACCGCGACGTTGCGGCGCTGGGCCGGGGTGTCCGGCGTGACGGCGCTCCAGCGGAACGCGCAGGCGTCGGTTCCCGACGACGACATGCTTGAGCCCCGCCGCCCGTCCTGATCAGCACACCTGGTCACTACACCTGGTCACTACAGCTGGTCACTACAGCTGGGCGGCACACCTAGGCCGGCACGTCGCCCAGGCCGCGCAGGACGCCTGCGGCCTGGGCGACGATGCGGCCGATCAGCTCCTCGCAGGTGGGCAGGTCGTCGATCAACGCCACCACCTGGCCGGACGCCATCACGCCGAGGTCCGGCCTGCCGTCCACCATGGCCGCCTTGAGCAACATGGGCGTGTTGGCGGCCATCAGGACCTGCGACCAGCTCAGCTCCCTGTCGCGCCGCATCGCCAGGCCGTCGCGGATCAACGCGGGCCACGACATCCCGGAGATCCTCCTGAACCTGGCGGCGCTGCGCACGGCCCGGAGCAGGCGGGACGCCCCGCCCGACCGCTCGAGCCCGTCGACGAACTCGGTCCGCAGCACGCGGTGCGGCATGCCGTCGACCTGACGGGTGACGACGGTCTCCGTCGTGCCGAGGTAGGCCTGCTTGACCGCGTCGGGCACCGGGCTGTCGGCGGTCAGCAGGAACCGGGTGCCCATCCCCACCCCGGCGGCGCCGTACGCCAGGGCGGCCGCCAGGCCGCGCCCGTCGAAGAAACCTCCTGCGGCGATCACCGGGATGTCCACCGCGTCGACGACCTGGGGCAGCAGCAGAGTGGTGGCGACCGCCCCGGTGTGGCCGCCGCCCTCGCCGCCCTGGACCATCACGGCGTCGGCTCCCCAGGCCGCGACCTTCTCCGCGTGGCGTCTGGCGCCGACCGACGGGATCACCACGACCCCGGCCTCCTTCAGCGTCGAGATCAGTTCCCGCCGCGGCGCGAGGGCGAAGGAGGCGACCTTCACCCGGTTCCTGACCAGCAGGTCGACGCGGTCGCCCGCGTCCGCGGCGTCGGCGCGCAGGTTCACGCCGAACGGCGCGTCCGTACGCTCGCGCACCTCCGCGATCGCGGCGGCGAGCCGGTCCAGGGTCATCGTGGCCGAGGCGAGGATGCCGAGGCCGCCGGCGTTCGCCACGGCGGAGACCAGCCGGGGACCGGCCACCCAGCCCATGCCGGTCTGCACGACCGGGTGTCGGACGCCCGTGAGGCGGGTCAGCGGCGTGTCCAGCACCTGGGCGGTCACGCCCTGACCTCCCGGTCGCGCAGGCATTTCGGGTCGAGCACCTCGCGGATCAGCCGCAACTCCTCGTCGGAGGGCTGCCGGGTCTGCGGCACGTCGCCCTCGACGACCAGGTCGAAGCCGGTCGCGGCGACCACCCGTTCGACGTCGACTCCGGGATGCACCGAGACGAGCCGCATCGACCCGTCGGGCGTGGCGAAGTCGAGCACCGCGAGGTCGGTCACCACGCGGCGCAGACCGTGGAACCGGGAGGCTCGGGGCCCGAGCGCCGCCGCCCGGTCGAAGCCCACTCCGCTCACCATGTCGACGGCGGGCACGAAGACCCGGGTCGAGTGCCGCGGGATCCAGTAGCTCGTCGGGTCGGCGATCGTGTTCCCCGGCGCGCCGCGCGCGCCGAGGAGCTGCGACTTCGGCCGCGCCCAGTCGCCGATGGCGGAGATGTTGGTGTTGCCGTGCCGGTCGATCTGCGAGGCGCCCATCATCACGTGTCGCCGGCCGTTCTGCACCAGCCACAGGTGCTCGCGGAACGGCAGCCATCCCTCCACCGCGCCCGCGGGCGCGCCGAGCGCCACCGGCTCCGCGGTGAGCAGCGCGCCGCCGTCGGTGGTCAGCAGCCCCGGCTCGAACGTGAGCCTGGCCAGCCTGGCCCCGAGGATCGAGCACGTGCCCATCGCCGCGGCCAGCACCTCGCCGTCGCCGCGCCACGCCTCGGCGCAGGCCACCACGCAGATCTCCGCACGGGCGGCCGACGACGCGCTCACCGCGCCTCCCCCCGGCCGTGGTCCCTGTCGCCGTCCTGCTCGTGCCATCGCCGTACGGCCTCCTGGTAGGCCGCCTCGTCACCGGACAGGAACCGGCCGGCGAACGCCGCCCACGCCTCCGGGTCGGCGGCCGAGGCCGCGTAGTGCCGCTGGAACGCCTCGTCGCGCTCGCGGCCGGAGCCTCGTTCGGTGAAGTGGCCGCCGTCCGGCGTCTCCACGACTCCCGTGACGTGCATGCGGCTGACCAGCAGCGTCTGCGGCGGGCCGCCGAGCTCGCCGGGCTCGACCATCCGCTCGCAGGACAGGTAGGCGCGACCGGCCGCCTTGACGAACAGGTCGTCCAGGTAGGGGTCGGGGCCGAGATAGCGGCCGTTGCCCCGGGTGTCGGCCAGGTCCAGGTGCACCAGCGCCGCGTCCGTCGTCAGCGCGGGCACCGCGACCAGTTCCTCCCCGTCCTCGTACGGCGAGCGGACGGTGCGCAGGCCCGGATTCACGCGCATCACGTCGGAGCCGAGCCCCGCCCGCGTCGGCAGGAACGGCAGCCGGTGCGCCCCGGCGAGCAGGCCGAACATGAACATCCCCTCGTCGTACTCGGTGAACTCGACGGCTCCGCTCTGCCGGGCGGCCCGGAAATGCGGTTCGAGCGCGATGGAGTCGAGCGTCACGAAGGGGGCGATCACCCGGCGGACCTTGCCCGCCGCGCACAGCAGGCCCACGTCGGGCCCGCCGTACGAGACGACGGTCAGGTCCGTCAGCGGGGACCGGCAGATCGCCCGGACCAGGGCCATCGGCTTGCGCCGCGAGCCCCACCCGCCGATCCCGATCGTCATGCCGCTGTCCAGCGAGCCGACGATCTCCTCGATCGACATCACGACGCCCATCAGGTCGCCCGGTCCGAGACGAAGGCGTCGCGGTGCCTGTCGCCGGCGCCGGTGAGGCTGAGCTCGAACGTGAAGCCCTGCTCGAACCGGTAGCTCCGCCTGACGTCGACCGGGTCGATGCCGTTCAGCGACTCCTTGGCCCGCCGGATCACCTGCGGATCCTTGGCGGCGATCTGGGCGGCCACCTCGAGCGCGGCGTCGCGCAGCCGCTCTCGCGGCACGACCTCCAGGACCGAGCCGTACGCGTGCAGTTCGGCGGCCGTGACGGTGCGGCAGGTGTACACCATGGCCCGCATCAGATGCTGGGGAACCAGCCGCGCCAGGTGGGTGGCGGCCCCGAGGGCTCCCCGCTCGACCTCGGGTAGCCCGAAGTAGGCGTCGTCTGAGGCGACCACGATGTCCGCGTTGCCGGCCAGGCCCACGCCTCCGCCGAGGCAGAACCCGTGCACGGCGGCGATCACCGGCACCTCGCACTCGTAGACGGCCGCGAACGCCTCGAAGCAGCCCCGGTTGGCGCCCACCAGGGCCGTGAAGTCACCGTCCGCCTGCATCTCCTTGAGGTCGACGCCCGCGTTGAACCCGCGGCCCTCGGCCCGCAGCACCACGACCCGGGTCCGCATGTCCCGCCCGGCCTCCCGTACGGCGCCGGCCAGGTCGAACCAACCCCGCACGGTCAGCGCGTTCACCGGCGGGGCGTCCATCACGATCTCGACGACGCCCTCGCCGTGACTGCTGGCGGAGATTCCCATACAACCGCCTTTCGATCTAACATTTGTTAGAAAATACGCTAGCAGAGTCGCCCGGAGACCCACAGAAGAGAGCGCACGATGATCTGCGAGGACCGCGTCGTGATCGTGACCGGCGCCGGGCGGGGCCTCGGCCGCGCGCACGCCCTGGGCTTCGCCCGGCAGGGCGCCAAGGTCGTGGTCAACGACCTCGGCGTGAGCCTGTCCGGCGAGAGCGGAGCCCAGGGGTCCGCGCAGTCCGTGGCCCAGTCCGTGGCCCAGTCCGTGGCCCAGTCCGTGGCCCAGTCCGTGGCCCAGTCCGTGGCCGAGGAGACGGCCGAGGAGATCCGGGCGATGGGCGGCGACGCGGTGGCCGACCGCTCCGACGTCGCCACGGGCGAGGGGGCGCGGCGGCTGGTCGCGACGGCGCTGGACCACTTCGGCCGGCTCGACGTGCTGGTCAACAACGCCGGGTTCCTCCGCGACCGCATGCTGGTGAACCTCTCCGAGGAGGAGTGGGAGGCGGTGACGCGCGTCCACCTCACAGGCCATTTCCTGCCGCTGAAGTACGCCGGGCTGCACTGGCGGGCCGAGTCCAAGGCGGGCCGCCCGGTGGACGCCCGCGTGATCAACACCTCGTCGGGGGCCGGTCTGCTCGGCAGCGTCGGGCAGGGCAACTACTCGGCGGCCAAGGCGGGCATCGTCGGGCTCACGCTCGTCGCCGCGGCCGAACTCGGCCGCTACGGCGTGACCGTCAACGCCATCGCGCCCTCCGCCCGCACCCGGATGACCGAGCAGGTCTTCGCCGCGACGATGACTGAACCCGGCGACGGCCGGTTCGACGCGATGGCCCCGGAGAACGTGTCCCCGCTCGTCGTCTGGCTCGGCTCGGCCGAGTCGGCGGCCGTGACGGGACGCGTCTTCGAGGTCGAGGGCGGCCGGATCTGCGTGATCGACGGCTTCCGCCGCGGGCCGGCCGCCGACAGGGGCGCCCGCTGGGACGCGTCCGAGCTCGGCCCCGAGATCGCCGCCCTGCTCACCGCGGCCGCACCGCCCGAGCCCGTCTACGGCGCATGAGAACCGCTATGTCCCCTCGGCGGGTGGCGGGCTGACACCGCCGAGCTGCTCCCCGAGCCCCGTGCGCTGGTAGCGCAGCCTGCGGCCGGCCCGCTCGCCGACCACCAGGCCGGCGTCCCGGAGCGTCGTCAGGTGATGCGAGGCGGTCGCCGGGGCCAACCGGAGGGCGGCGGCCACCTCACCCGTGCTGCACGGCACGGCCAACAGGGTCAGCACCGCCGCCCGGGTCGGACCCAGCAGGGCGGCCAGCGCCGCCGGGGGCTCGACTGAGGCCGGCCGGTCCCAGAGCCCGCCGTGGCCGCGCGGGGCGTACCAGAGCGCCCTGCCGGTCGGAGACTCCGCCATGGTGTACACGTCCGGCCCGGCGAACCCGGTGGGCAGCAGGGCGAGCGGGTGCCCGTCCAGGCTGAAGTCCCCGTCCTTCGTATAGGCCAGCCGCAGCGCCGCGCCGTCCCAGTCCAGCTTCGGGTGCAGGTCCGCCAGCAGCGCCCGCGGCCCCCGTTCCGCGGCCAGCAGCCCCCGGCGCACCAGCTCGCCCTCCGCGACCTCGCGCAGTCGCGGCCAGGCCGGTGCGATCGCCGGCTCGAAGTAGCGCCGGACCTGTCGTACCAGCTCCGTCAGCCCGCCGGCCGGGTCGGTCGCGAACCGATCGATCTCCGGCGGCGCCCGGTGCCCGGTCCAAGCCCTGTCGACCTCCTCTGCGACACGGTCAAGCGGGGTCCCGGCCACCACCCGCAGTTCCTGGTCCAGGGTGGGCCGGGCGGTGTCCGGCGCCGGAGTGAGGAAGTCCGGCACATACCCGGTGGGACCGCAGACCACCGCGCGGAATGTGCTCAGGTCCCGGCCTTGGAGCAGCGGCCCGACCCTCGCCCGCCAGGACGGGTGCGGCCTGCGTTCCGATCGCGACCTCAGCGCCAGGCAGCTGGCCACGACCTCGGCCATCGGGGAGTGCGCGAATCTGAGCCCGATCAGGTCGGCGGGGGCGAACTCGATCCGGATCACCCCTGTATTCGAGCATGGTCGAACGGCTACCAGGTGGCCGGGGGGCCGGACCTACGGTCGGCGCATGAAATACATCCATCTGGGCCGGACCGGCCTGACCGTGAGCCGGTTGTGCCTCGGCACGATGAACTTCGGCTGGCAGATCGACGAGTCCGACAGCCACGCCGTTCTTGACCGGGCCCACGACGGTGGCGTGAACTTCGTGGACACCGCGAACATGTACGGCCGCGAGACCGGTGACGGTCTGAGCGAGCAGTTCATCGGCAGCTGGTTCGACAAGACCGGCAACCGGGACCGGATCGTGCTGGCCACCAAGGTGTACGCGCCGATGACCGACTGGCCGAACGACGGCGGCCTGTCCGCCCGGCACATCATCGCCGCCTGCGAGGCGTCGCTCCGCCGTTTGCGCACCGACTGGATCGATCTCTACCAGATGCACCACGTGCAGCGGGACACGCCGTGGGAGGAGATCTGGCAGGCGATGGAGACCCTGGTGGTCCAGGGCAAGGTGCGCTACGTCGGCTCGTCGAACTTCGCCGGCTGGCACCTCGCCCGCGCGCAGGCGGCGGCCGACCGGCGGAACTTCCTCGGCCTGGTCTCCGAGCAGTGCAAGTACAACCTGCTCACCCGGCACGTCGAACTCGAGGTGCTGCCGGCGGCGATCGGGCTCGGGATCGGGATCCTGCCCTATTCGCCGCTGCACTTCGGCGCGCTGTCCGGCGCGCTGCGCAAGCAACGCGACGGCGTCGCCGGCCGGAGCGTTCTGCATGCTCCCGAGCGGGTCGAACCGCATCGGGCGGCCTTGGAAGGCTACGAGGAGCTGTGCGGTGAACTGGGTGAGAAGCCGACCACCGTCGCGCTCGCCTGGCTGCTGTCGCGGCAGGGGGTGACCAGCCCGATCATCGGGCCGAGGACCCCCGAACAGCTCGATCTGCCCCTGACCGCACTGGACACCGAACTGTCCGCCGAGACCCTGGCCCGGCTGGACGAGCTGTTCCCGCCGATCGGCAAAGGCGGCCCGGGCCCGGAGGCCTGGGCCTGGTGAAAGGACGGCGCGGCCGCTTCAGGCGGTCAGGGCGGCGAGCGCGGCCTTGTCGACCTTCCCCGCCGCGTTGCGCGGAAGCTCCCCGACGAGCACGACCTCACGGGGCACCTTGAAACCGGCGAGCCGGTCCCGGCAGTGGTCGACGAGTTCGCCGGGCACCAGGACGGCGCCCGGACGGGCCACGACGTACGCCCGGCCGGCCTCGCCCATCCGGGCGTCGGGGACCCCGGTCACCGCGGCCTCGGCGACCCCCTCATGGGCGGCCAGCACCTGCTCGACCTCCGCCGGGTACACGTTGAACCCGCCGACGACGTACATGTCCTTCGACCGGCCGGTGATGACCAGGTTGCCGCGCCCGTCGAGCCGTCCCCGGTCGCCGGTCACCAGCCAGCCGTCCCTGATCGTCTCCGCGGTCGCCTCCTCGTCGTCGAGGTAGCCCACCATCACGTTGTGGCCGCGGACGAGGATCTCGCCGTCCTCCCCCGGCGGGACCGGCGCGCCCCCGCCGTCCGTCACCATGACCTCCACGCCCTCGATGGGACGGCCGGACGTGGTCGCCACCGTGACGTCGTCGTCCGCCAGGGAGCAGGCGGTGACCGTGCCGCACGACTCGGTCAGCCCGTACGCGGTGACCACCTCGGGGAAGAGTTCGGCCCGCATCCGCGCGACCAGCGCGACCGGCACCACGGCGGCGCCGGTCACCGCGAGCCGCAGCGACGACAGGTCGAACCGCCCACGCTCCGGCGCGTCGAGCATCGAGACGTAGATGGTCGGCGCCCCGGGCAGCACGGTGATGCGCTCGGCCTCCACCAGCCGCATCGTCTCCCCCGCGGCGAACACCGGCTGGAGGACCATCGTGGCTCCCCTGAGCAGGCAGGCGAACACGCCCGCCTTGTAGCCGAAGGAGTGGAACAGCGGGTTGACGATCAGATAGCGGTCACCGTCGCGCAGGCCGGTCCGGTCGCTCCAGGCCAGATAGGTCCGGACGTTCTGGCGGTGGGTGCACATGGCGCCCTTGGACCTGCCGGTCGTCCCGGAGGTGAACAGGATGTCCGCCACGTCGTCCGGGCGCACCGCCTCGGCCCGCGCGTCGGCCTCCTCGTCCGTGACCGCCTCGCCGGCCGACACGAACTCCTCCCACCGTGTCGCGCCCGGACGCTCCTGCGCGTCGTAGGTGACCACGGTGGTGAGGCCGGGCAGGCCGGGCGCCCGCCCTTGCTCCGTCACTCCGAGCATGCCGAGGTAGCCGTTGCCGAGGAAGCCGTCCGTCACGAAGAGCGCCCGCACGCGGCTGCGGCCGAGCAGCCACCGCGCCTCCTCGCCCTTGTACCGGGTGTTGGCGGGGACCACGACGGCGCCGGCGCTCAGCGCCCCCAGCGCGGTGACGATCCACCTGAGGCTGTTCGGCGCCCAGATCCCGATGCGGTCCCCCGGCTCGACGCCGAGCGCGATGAACGCCTTCGCCGCCTCGCGCACCCGGCTGTGCAGTCGCGCGTAGGTCAGCCGGGAGACGCCGTCCACGACGGCCTCGGCGTCGGGGAACCGCGCGGCCGCGCGCCGCAGGACGCCGGGAATCGTCAGTGCCACGTCGTCGCTCATGGGTCCCCATGGTGTACGGCCGCGCCCGGGCCGGTGGGCCGCCGTCCCGCTGGCCGGAACCTGTCCCCCGCGCCGGGACGCCCGGCCGTACCCTCCGAGAGATCCTTCTCCTCGACCCCCTCTCCGGGAGGCCCATGTGGACGTGACGGCGGACTTCGGCGGCCGGGCGGTCCTGGTGACCGGCGGCACCAAGGGCATCGGGTTCGTGATCGCGGAGCGGTTCCTCGCCGCGGGCGCGGACGTCGTGGTGTGCGGCCGCGGCGAGCCCGAGGTGCTGCCCTCCGCCGGCGGCAGGACGGCCCGTTTCCTCGCCGCCGACGTCCGGGACGCCGGCGCCGCCGCCCGCCTGGTGGAGGAGGCGGTCGGCCATCTCGGCCGGCTCGACGTGCTCGTCAACAACGCCGGGGGCTCTCCTCCGGCGGACGCGGGGACCGTGTCGCCGCGGTTCGTGGAGAAGGTCGTGGACCTCAACCTGCTCGCGCCGTTCTACGTGGCGCAGCCCGCCAACAAGGTCATGCGGGAGCAGGAGACCGGCGGCTCGATCATCAACATCGGCAGCGTCGCGGCCGTCGACCCCCAGCCGGGCATGGCGGCCTACTCGGCGGCCAAGGCCGGCCTGCTCGTGCTCACCAGGGCCCTGGCGCTCGAATGGTCGCCGAAGGTTCGGGTCAACCACATCACCACCGGTCTCATCCGGACGGAGTCCGCCGCCTGGGCGTACGGCGAGGACGGCGGCGCCGCCGTCGCGCAGCTGATCCCGATGGGGCGGATGGCGGTGCCCGCCGACGTGGCGAACACCTGCCTCTACCTGGCGAGCGATCTCGCCTCCTACATCACGGGGGCGGACATCCCGGTGCACGGCGGAGGCGAGGTCCCGGCCCGTTACGTGCTGACGCGGAACTGAGCGCGCCCGGCCGTCAGCACGGGCGTGCCGTTCACCGCCGCCTCGAAGAGCACGTCCTCGCCGCGGCCCGCCTGTTGCCATCCCCGCACGTCCAGCAGGTCGCCGGGGAAGACCGGCGAGGCGAACCTGCCCTCCAGTTCGACCAGGTCGGCCGGGTGCGCCCCCGCCGCCTCGGCCAGCGGCAGCGTCACCGTGGCCAGCGTGCACAGGCCGTGCATGAACGGCCGCGGCATCCCGGCCGCCTTCGCCGCCTCCGGGTCGATGTGCATGGCGTGCCGGTCGCCGAGCAGCCGGTACAACGCCGGCTGGTCCGGCCGGGTGGCGAGCCGCGATTCGTGGCCGGGCGGGCCCTGCCGCCGCCCGGAGGCGGACGGGCCCCGTTCACCGCCGAACCCGCCGAGTCCCGGCGCGAACAACGACCAGGTGGCGACGGAGAACTCGCTCTCCACCTCGACCTCGAAGATCGCGGCGCTGCCCTTGTCCCACACGTGCGTGACGCGCGCGGACATCGTCACCTCTCCCGCGGGAGGCAGCGGCCGCAGCACCCGGAGCCGCTGCGAGGCGTGCATGGTGGTCCTGACGTCGAACGCGCCCAGCGAGCCGAGGGCGTCCGGTGCCCACTGCGCCCTCGTCAGCGCGAACGTGGGCAGCACGCGCAACCGCTTCTCGAAGACGAGGTCCAGGTCCGTGGGCGCGGCGCCCACCGCGAGCGCGTAGAGGATCACGTCGCGTTCGTCGTAGGCGGCCGTGTGCGTCCCGAGGTCGCAGCCGATCCACCGGCCCGCGCCCGGCCCGTTCCCGCTCAAGGCTCCGCCGTACCCGAGGCGAGCACGGCGCCGAGTCTCGCCAGGTCGGCGCTGGGCCCGCCCAGGGTGCCGGAGATCTGCCGCGCCCACAGGAAGTGCCGGTGCACGGGGTATTCGACGTCGACGCCGATTCCGCCGTGGACGTGCTGCACCCGGTGCGCCACGGTCAGGCCGGCCTCACCGGCCCACCACTTCGCAACGAGCACGGCCGCCTCGGCGCCTTCCTCCGTGTTCTCCGGGATGTCCGTGTTCTCCGGGATGTCCGCGCCGAGGGCGGCGACGGCCTGCCACAGGCACACCCGCATCGCGTCGATGTCGATGTAACAGTCGGCGAGTTGGTGCTGCACCGCCTGGAAGGTCGCCAGAGGGCGGCCGAACTGCCTGCGCGCGCTGAGATGGGTCACCGCGTGGCGCAGCGCGCCCTGGACGACGCCGAGCTGGACCGCCGCCAGGGCGACGGCCGCGCGATGGAGGGTCCACCGGAGGGCGTCGCCGCCCGGCACGCCGACGGCCGTGGCGGGCGCTCCGGTCAGGGTGAGGTTGCCGCCGCGGTCGTGGTCGGTGGTCTCCACGCGGTCCCAGGCGACTCCCTCCGCACCGATGTCATCGGATACGACCAGGAACAGGCCCGGGCCGGTCTCCGCCATGGCGGAGACCAGAACCCCGGCCGCGCCGAAGGGCGAGGGGACGGCGGCCTTCACCCCGGTCAGCCGCCAGGTGCCGCCGTCCCGCCCGGCCACGCACCCCGGCCCGGCCGGATCGGCCGCCCCGAACTCCTCCAGCGCCACGGTGAGCCGGATCGAGCCGTCCGCCACGCCGGGAAGCAGGCTCTCCCGCTGCTCCGCCGTACCATGCCTGGTGAGCGCGAGCGCGGCGACCGCGGACGGCCACAGCGGGACGGGCGCCACGGCACGGCCCTGCTCCTCCAGCAGGACGCACAGGGCGCCGAGGCCCAGCCCCGCCCCGCCCGCCTCCTCCGGCAGCGCGATGCCGAGCAGGCCCGTACGGCCAAGCTCCGCCCACAGCTCCTCGTCGATCCCCGTGGGGGTGCTCTCGACCAGGCGGACGCGGTCGGTGCCCGCCCGGTCGGCGAAGATGCGGCCCGCCAGCTCGCGGACCGCTTCGAGTTCGTCGTCCAGAGTGAAGTCCATCAGCGGCTCCCCGTCCGTGGCAGGCCGAGTCCCTGGGTGGCGACCATGTCCCGCAGGACCTCGTTCACGCCGCCGCCGAAGGTGTTCACGATGCCCTGCCGCGACAGCTGTTCGATCTGACCGGCGAGCACGGCCCCCGGCGAACCCGGCCGGAGCCGCCCGCCGGCGCCGATGATCCCCGACAGCGTCCGCTGCACGTCTATGTGCGTCTCGGTGCCGTAGACCTTCGCCGCGCCCGCGTCCGCGCCGGACAACGTGCCGCCCGCGACCGCGGCGGTCATCTTCCAGTTCATCAGCCGCATCGCCTCGAGACGCGCGTACGTGCGGGCCAGGTCGCGCTGGACCCACGGCAGGTCGATCGCCCCGTTGTCCCTCGCCCAGTCCCTGACGCGCTCCCACAGCTGGATCATCCGGCCGCCCAGGGCGGCCAGGCCGATCCGCTCGTGGTTGAGCTGGTGGGTGATGAGCCGCCAGCCGCCATCGACCTCGCCGACGACGTCGCCCGCGGGCACGCGGACGCCGCTGTAGTAGGTGGTCGTGACGACCATGCCGCCCACGCACCTGATCGGGCTCCAGGAGAAGCCGGAGGCGGCGGTGGGGACGATCAGGATGGAGATGCCCTTGTGCTTGGGGGCGTCCGGATCGGTGCGGCAGGCGAGCCAGACGTAGTCGGCGGTGTTCGCGCCGCTGGTGAAGATCTTGCTGCCGTCGACGACCCACTCGTCGCCGTCCCTGACCGCGCGGGTCGTCAGGGAGGCGAGGTCGGTGCCCGCGCCCGGTTCCGTGTAGCCGATGGCGAAGACGATGTCGCCTGACAGGATGCCGGGAAGATACCTCTTCTTCTGCTCGTCCGTCCCATGGCTCATCAGGGTCGGCCCGACGGTGTTGACGGTGACGAAGGGGAAGGGCAGCCCGGCCCGCTGGACCTCGTCGAAGAACACGTACTGCTCCTCGACCGACCTGCCCTGGCCGCCGTACTCGACGGGCCACCCGATGCCGAGCCAGCCGTCGGCGCCGAGCCGTCCGACCACCTCGCGGAAACGGCCGCCGCCCACGCCCTCCTCGCCCGACAGGCGCCGCTCGTCCTCGGGCAGCAGGCCGGCGAAATACTCCCGCAACTGCGTGCGCAGCCGTCGTTGCGCGGCGGTCTCGCGCAGATCCATGGTCCGCTCTCCTCCTCGGTGGCCGTAGGGCTAGATCCCCGGCAGGAACCGCTGACGGCCGTGGGCGGCGAACTCCGCCCGCAGCGCGGCCCTGTCCTCATCGGTCAGCGGCGTGTATTCGGGGCCGCCGCGGCCCGCCCACCGGTAGACCCGGTCGCCGGTCCGCCAGCCGTCGTGCCGCATCTCGTTCTTGCGGAGCTTCCCCGAG
Organism: Planotetraspora kaengkrachanensis; assembly: GCF_016862895.1. Classification (GTDB taxonomy): domain Bacteria; phylum Actinomycetota; class Actinomycetes; order Streptosporangiales; family Streptosporangiaceae; genus Planotetraspora; species Planotetraspora kaengkrachanensis. Next base: position 36,515 of record NZ_BONV01000003.1, read on the forward strand.
CCGGTCGCCGGCAGCGCGTCCGAGACCCGGACGAAGCGCGGCGCCCCCTTGGTGCCCAGGTCCGCCTGTCCCGCCAGGAAGTCGGCCAGGCGTAGTTCCCCGAACGAGGTCCCGCGGGGGATCTCGATCGCGGCCATCACCTGGTCGCCGGACCGCGGGTCGGGCACCGCGAACACGGCTGCGGCCACGATCCGCGGGTGGCGGCGCAGGACGCGCTCGATCCGCAGCGCGGAGACGTTCTCGCCGTCCACGCGGATCCAGTCGCCGGAGCGTCCGGCGAAGTAGATGTAGCCCTCCTCGTCGACGTAGCCGAGGTCGCCGGTCCAGTACCAGCCGTGGCGGACCCGCTCCGCGTCCGCCGCCTCGTTCTTGTAGTAGCCCTCGAACCGGGCCGCGCCTTCGACGTCGACGATTTCGCCGATGGCCTCCTCGGCGTTGGTCACCCGGCCGTACTCGTCGAGCCGCGCCGGTGGGCGCGTCCGCCTCGTGTCCGGATCGACGACCCTGACCCCGCCGTGCGCCGGCCGTCCCAGCGCGGACGCGGGCGCCTCGGGCACCGGCCTGATCATGCCCGCGCCCTCGCTGGACCCGTAGCCCTCGAGCAGCCTGCAGCCAAATCGGCGCAGGAACGCGGCCCGGTCCTCGGGCGACGCCTCCGTGCCGAAGGCGTGGGTGAGCGTGTTGGCCGCGTCGCCCGGGTCCTCCGGCGTCGCCAGGACGTAGGTGAAGAACGTCGCGCCGTAGAAGCGCACGTCCGGCAGGAAGCCGGATGCGGAGAACCGCGGAGTGAGCGTGACGGTCGCGCCCGCCACCAGCGACGGGGCCCACAGGGCCATCACCGCGTTGCCGTGGAAGAGGGGCATGCAGCAGTACGTGACGTCGTGCCGCCTGACGTCGTGTTTCGCGGAGTTGGCGTAGCCGAGCCCGGTGAGCCTTCCCTGCGAGCATCTGGCCGCCTTCGAGGCGCCGGTCGTGCCCGAGGTGAACAGCAACAACATCTGGGTCCCGGCGGTGATCTCCGGGTCGCGCAACGGCTCGGACGCGTGCGCGGCCACCGCCTCGGCATACTCCTCGCCGTCGACGAGCAGGAAGCGGTCGCGGGGCACGCCGACGTCGAGGCCGTCGAGCAGTTTCAGGCCGGCTTCGTCGGTGACGATGAGCTGCGGGTCGGCATGCCTGACCTCCTCCTCCAGGGCTGAGCCCCGGTGGGTGGGGTTGACGCCGACGATCGTGGCGCCGCTCAGGGCGGCCGCGCCGAGCCAGAAGACGTACTCCGGCACGTTGTCGAGCAGGACCCCGATGTGGAAGGGGCCGCCGATCCGGGACTCGCGGGCCAACCGGGCGCGGGCCGCGCTCGCGCGGACCACCTCGTCCCAGGTCCACGTGCGCTCGCGGGTCCGCAGCCCGGCGTGATCGTCGCCGGATCGGGCGAGCAGCAGATCGGCGATCGTCTCGTGGCGCACTGGCGTGGATCTCCCCTTGGTCCCGGAGCAGGGCCGACGTTAGTCGGCGGGTCCCGCCCCTGGCCGGCGAGTCCCGCTGACCGGGAGGTCCCCGGACGTCAGAAATCGGCCGTCAGCCGTCAGCCGTCAGCCGAAGAACGCCTGGCCGCCGTCCAGGGGCACGGTGGCGCCGGTCAGGTACCGCATGCCCGGGCCGACGATCGCGACGACCGCCCGGCCGATGTCCTGCTCGCAGTCGCCGATGTAACCGAGCGGGATCGTCCTGCGGAACTCCTCCGCCTCCTCCGGGTTGGTCTCCGTCCACCACTTCAGGCCCGGGGACAGCGCGTGCGGGGCGATGGAGTTGGCGCGGATTCCGTCGGGCCCCCATTCGGCGGCGGCGGTGCGCGTCAGCGAGCGGAGCGCCTGCTTGGCCGCGGCGTATGCGCCGTAGGTGGCCGGATCCCACCGGACCATCGCCGAGGTGACGAGGTTGACGATGCTGCCGCCGCCGCGCCGCTTCATGTGGGGGTGACACGCCTTCATGAAGGCGAACGCGGCGAAGGGTCCGCTGCGGAAACCCTTCTGGAAGGCCCTGTCGCTCATGGCCAGCAGCGGGCCGTACGCGCCGGAGTAGGCGTTGTTGACGAGGATGTCCACCCCGCCGAACCGCGCCGCCACCTGGTCGACCACCGAGGGGATCGTGTCGGTGTCGCTGACGTCGCACAGGAAGGGTTCGGCCGCCGCGCCGCGCTCGCGTACGAGCTCACAGGTCGCCTCGAGCTTCGCCATGGTGCGCCCGATCACCGCGACGGACGCCCCCTCGGAGGCGAGGGCGAGCGCGATGCCCTGGCCCACCCCCTGACCCGCTCCGGTGACGATCGCGACCTGTCCGTCCAGACTTCCCATTCGGGCTCCCCGCTCCGCCGTGTGCTCGACCGCAATAGTGGTGTCGGCCCGGCCCGCGCAGGAAGGGCCGTCCCGGTGACCGGGAGACGGCCCTCGGCGGACGCTCCCCCTGCGGTCACAATGAGCGCCCGAGAGAGAGGGCGCAGATGGGGACGTCGGCAGATCCGAGAACCGCGGCGACGGCGATCGTGACCGGTCTCACCGGCCCCGGGGGTGAGTTCGAGCTCGCCGAGGAGGACGTCCTCGGATCCCGCATGCCGGTCTTCCGCAACCGCCGCCGCAACCTCGGCGAGGTGCTCGCAGGCTCGGCCGGGTTCGGCGACCGCGACTACATCGTCACCGAGCACGAACGGATCAGCTATGCCGCGCACGCGCGCCAGGTCGCGTCGTTCGCCGAGGCGCTGCGCGAGGAGTACGGCGTGCGGCCGGGCGACCGCATCGCCGTCAACGCGGCGAACCGGCCGGGCTGGATCGTGGCGTTCTGGGCCGCCGTCGCCGTGGGCGCCGTGACCGTCGGCTACAACGCGTGGTGGTCGCGCCGCGAGGTCGAGTACGCCCTGGGGCACACGACGCCGAAACTGGTCGTGGCGGACGCCAGACGGGCCGCGCTCGGCGGCGCGGGCACACCGGTGGTGCGCATGGAGGACATGCCGCTGCTCGCCGGGCGGTACCCGGACGCGCCTCTGACCCCGCACGCCGCCGGCGAGGACGACCCGGTGATCATCGTCTACACCAGCGGCACCTCCGGCAGGCCGAAGGGCGCGGTGCACTCGCACCGCAACCTCACCTCGGTCATCGAGTACCACCGCATGAACGACGCGATCGCCCGCGCGTTCGGCGACCCCACCGACCCCGCGACGCGGCGCTACCTGCTGGCGCTGCCGTTGTTCCACATCGCGGGCCTGCACAACCTCGCGATACCGCGCCTGGCGACCGGTTCCGCGGTCGTCATGCACCAGGGCGGGTTCGACGTCGACCGGGTGTTGCGGCTGGTCGAAAGGGAACGGGTCACCAACTGGGGTGCCGTGCCCACAATGGCGCACCGCCTGCTCGAGCACGGCGACCTTTCGGGGTACGACCTGTCCTCGCTGGCCGCATTCTCGCTCGCGTCCGCGCCGTCGTCACCGGCGTTCAAGGAACGGCTGCGCGCGGGCTTTCCCGTGGCCCGCCAGTCGCTGGTCGACAGCTACGGCCTGACCGAGTCGTCCACAGCGATCTCCGTGGCCTCCCCGGCCGACCTCGCGGAGGCGCCGGGTACGCTCGGCCGTCCCATCGCCACGGTGCGGATGGAAGTCCGCGACCCGCAGGGCACGCCGGTGCCCGAGGGCGTCGAAGGGGAGATCTGCGCGCGCAGCCCGTTCAACATGCTCGGCTACTGGCAGGACCCGGAGGCCACCGCGCGGACGATCCGGGACGACCGGTGGCTGCACACCGGCGACATCGGTGTGATCGAGAACGGCCGCCTGCGCCTCACCACCCGCCGTTCCGACCTGATCCTGCGCGGCGGGGAGAACGTCTACCCCGCCGAGGTGGAGAGCGTGTTGTGGGAGCACCCCGGCGTCGTCGAATGCGCCGTCGTCGGCGCTCCCCACCCCGACCTGGGTCAGGAGGTCGCGGCCGTGGTCGTCACCGGGGACGACCGGCCGGTGGGCGAGGACGAACTGCGCGCACACGCCGCCGAGCACCTCGCCTACTTCAAGGTGCCGTCCCTGTGGCGGATCACGACGAACCCCCTGCCGCGCAACGCCACGGGCAAGGTCGTCCGCCACGAGGTCGAGCTGTCCCTCGGGATCCGACAGAGCAGGAGCGTCCAGTGAGCCAGAAGACCAGCCTGGAGGGCAGGACCGCCGTCGTCACCGGCGCCGGCGCCGGACTCGGCCGCAGCGAGGCGCTCGCCCTGGCCGGCCAGGGCGCGAACGTCGTCGTCAACGACGTGGGCTCGGCCGCCGACGACGTCGTGGCCGAGATCAAGGCTCTCGGCGGGCAGGCCGTCGCGGTGACAGGCGACGTCGGCGAATGGTCCATCGGCGACCGCCTGGTCCAGGCGGCGACCGAGACGTTCGGCGGCCTCGACATCGTGGTGAACAACGCGGGCGTGCTCCGCGACAGGATGTTGTTCAACCTGAGCGAGCGGGACTGGGACGACGTCGTCCGCGTCCACCTCAAGGGCCACGCCGCGGTGTCCCGCGCGGCCGCCGCCTACTGGCGGGCCGCCGCCAAGGCCGCAGGCGGGCCGGTCTACGCCCGCGTCGTCAACACCTCCTCCGAGGCCTTCCTCTTCGGCTCCCCCGGCCAGCCGAACTACTCGGCCGCCAAGGCGGGCATCACCGCGCTCACCCTCTCGACCGCGCAGGGCCTCGCGAGGTACGGCGTGCGCGCCAACGCGATCTGCCCACGGGCCCGCACCGCCATGACGGCGGAGGTGTTCGGCGACGCCCCCTCGACGGGCGGGCTGGACGCCCTGTCCCCGGATCGGGTCGCCACCTTCGTGAGCTACCTCGTCTCCCCGGCGGCCGACGGGATCACCGGCCAGGTGTTCGTGGTGTACGGCGACATGGTCGCGTTGCTGGCCGCCCCGACGGTCGAGCAGAAGTTCACCGCCGCCGACGGCGTGTTCTCCGTCGGCGAGTTCGACGAACTGCTCACGCCCTACTTCAGCGGGCGCGACCCCCACCGCACGTTCGCGGCGCACAGCGTGGCCGAGCTCGGCACCTGAGTCAGGCGGAGTTCGACCGCGGGGCGAGCAGCAGCCGGCAGGCGATCCTGATGTCGCTCTCGGTGTCGGGGATCGACATCCGGCCGTTGAGGCTCGACTGCAGCACGCCGTACCAGCACTGCATGAGCAGGCGGATCAGCGTGACGTCGAGGGCGGTGGGCTCGCCGATGCCGAGCGCCCGCACGATGATCTGACTGAAGGTGCCGTCGATCCGCCCGGCGTCGGCCACCGCGGCCGCGTTGGCCGCGTTGGCGGACTGGAGCATCGCGACGGCGAGCCTGGGCCTGCGCAACAACTGGCGGCTGGCCTGCACCAGCACGTCGGCGACCGCGTCCTCCGGGCTCGTGCCCGGCGCGGGAGGCCGGATGCCCTCGTTGAAACGGTCGATCTGCTCGGCCAGCACGGCCGTGAACAGATGCGTCTTCGAGGGGAAGTAGCGGTACAGCGTCGCGATCGCGACACCCGCCGCCTTGGCCACCTCGTGCATCTGCATGCGCTCGAGGCCCCGGTCCGCCCCGATCCGCGCGGCTGCCCGGAGGATGCGCAGATGCCGGGCCCGCTGCTCCGGGGAGCTGGGCTCCGCCGGCGCTCTGACCTCGGCGATTCTCGGCACGGTCTCCCCCTGGTCGGTTCTGTCGCAACGACCATACACAGCGCCACCGGCGGTGACGCGAGCCGTTCGTACCGGTCAGTGGGATCGGACTGGGACCGGACTGCGCCCGCCTCCCCCCTCAGACCAGGTTGTCCTCGACGGTCAGGCCGAACTCGCCCCTCCCGTACATCGCGAGGGCCCGCTCGACGTCGTTGGCCACATGGACGCTGCCCGCGTGGGCGTCCCGCCAGGCCCGCTCGATGGGGTTGCCCCGCCGGAGCGAGTTGCCCCCCGCGGTCTTGAAGAGGATGTCGATCGCCTCGAGCGCCCTCTCGGTCGCGCGGACCTGGTCCCTGCGGACACGCAGGCGCAGCTCCATCGGGATCCGCTCGCCCCGGACCGCGTGCTCGTACACCTCACGGACGTTGCGGTCCGTCTGCAGGACCGCCGCGTCGATCTCCGAGGCGGCCCGGGCGACGGCGACCTGGGCGAACTGGTCCTCGGCGAAGCGCCCGCCGCCGAGGCTCAGCCGTACGCGGTCGCGCATCGCCGTGACGTAGGACCGGTAGCAGCCGGCCGCCATGCCGATCACCGGAGCAGTGATCGCGGTCGTGAACACGCTCCCGAACGGCATGCGGTACAGCGGGCCGGAGTTGACCTTCTGGCCGGGGCCGCGGAGCTGGGCCTGCTCGTAGTTGCGCATCGTGCGGTGCTCAGGCACGAAGGCCCGCTCCACGATCAGGTCGTTGCTCGCCGTGCCGCGCAGGCCGATGACGTCCCACACGTCCTCGATCACATAGTCGGGCCGGGGGACGAGCACGGTCATGAAGTCCACCGGCCTGCCCTGGGCGCCCACGACCAGGCCGCCGACCAGCGCCCACGAGGCGTGCTCGCAACCGGAGGAGAACCGCCACCGGCCGGTGAGCTCGTATCCGCCCTCGACCGGGGTCAGCCGCCCGACGGGCGCGTACGACGAGGCCACGAGCGCGTCCTGGTCCTCGCCCCAGACCTCGTCCTGCGCCGCCTCGTCGAACAGGCCGACATGCCACGGATGCACCCCGAGCACGCTCGCGACCCACCCGGTGGACCCGCAGACCCCGGAGATCTCCCTGACGACCTCGAAGAACCACACCGGGTCGCTCTCCGCGCCGCCGTACCGCTTGGGCTGCAGCATCCGGAAGACCCCGGCCTCGACCAGGGCCTGGATCGTCTCCGCGGGCACCCCCCGGTCCTCGTCCGTGGCACGGGCACGCTCCGTGATCACGGGCAGCAGCGTGCGAACCGCCTCCAGGACCTCGTTGCTCATCGTGTCGATCTCCATCGTCGCTTTCGTCCGGGCGTATCCGTCCATGATGGTGCGTCGCCCCGATGCGCGCATGTCAGGGCCATCCCGGCCAATGGGACTGGCGGCGGGCCGCGCGGATCCCGCTTGGCATGCTGGGAGCACGCGCGTCCTGAAGGGATGGGTCAACGTGACTGCAGTCGAAGCCTCGACCACCGGTGTCCGCAGCATCGAGGCGGAAGCGGTGCCCACGCGATTCGCCCGGGGCTGGCACTGCCTCGGCCTGTCCGGGCGGTTCAAGGACGGCAAGCCGCACACGGTCAACGCGTTCGGGCAGAAGCTCGTGGTCTTCCAGAGCGGCGACGGCAGCCTCAACGTGCTGGACGCCTACTGCCGTCACATGGGCGCCGACCTCTCAAGGGGCACGATCAAGGGCGACGAGCTCGCCTGTCCCTTCCACGACTGGCGCTGGGGCGGCGACGGCCGCTGCAAGAAGATTCCTTACGCCCGCCGCGTCCCCCTGCGCGCCCGCACCGCCTCCTGGACCACGATGGAGCAGGACGGCCTGCTGTTCGTCTGGAACGACCCGGAGGGCAACCCGCCCCAGCCGGAGGTGGCGATCCCCCGCATCGAGGGGGCCGGCCGCGACGACTGGACCGACTGGGTCTGGCAGGAGATCGTGGTCGAGACGAACTGCCGCGAGGTCATGGACAACGTGGTGGACATGGCGCACTTCTTCTACGTGCACTACTCGTTCCCCACGTACTTCAAGAACATCTTCGAAGGCCACGTGGCGACGCAGATCATGAACGGCCTCAGCCGCCCGGACGCCCGCCCGCCCGGCAAGGGCCCGCGGATGCTCGGCAACTCCTCGGTGGCGTCCTACTACGGGCCGTCCTTCATGATCGACGACCTGACCTACCACTACGACGACATGGACCTCAAGTCCGTGCTGATCAACGCGCACTACCCGATCGACGGGAACTCGTTCATGCTGCACTCCGGCATCATCGTGCAGCACAGCGACAAGCTCCCCCAGGAGTCCGCCGAGGCCATGGCCCACAAGCTGGGCGAGTTCATCCTCAAGGGCTTCGACCAGGACGTGGAGATCTGGAAGCACAAGACCCGCATCGACAACCCCCTGCTGTGCGAGGAGGACGGGCCGGTCTACCAGCTCCGCCGCTGGTACGAGCAGTTCTACGTCGACGTGGCCGACGTCAGGCCGGAGATGGTGGAGCGCTTCGAGTTCGAGCTCGACACCACCCGGCCGGTCGAGGCGTGGAAGCAGGAGGTCGAGGCGAACCTCGCGCGCAGGGCCGCCGCGGCGGGCCGACAGGCATGACGATCCGCGCCGACGACCGCCTGACCGACGGAGCGCCGATGCGGCCGCTGTGCTGCCTGCGATGCGGCGCCGCAGTCGAGGTGCGCAAGGCGAGCTGGCAGCAGACCAGCGTCCAGTGGAGCGCGCAGTCCCTCGGCGTCTGCCTCGAACGGCGCGACGCCCTCTCCGTCAACGGTGACGGCCGCGCCGTCTTCCAGGGCTGTACGGCACTGCGGGAGTCGATCGTCCGGGCGGCGCTCGAGGGGGCCGTCCCCGTGCCGGAGGACTGACGGGGTTCCGGAGACTGACGGAATGCCGGAGGACTAAGGAGCGCCGGAGGGCTGACGGAGCGGGCGGCCGCGAGCCGCCCGCGCGATCAGCTGGGGATCAGCTCAGAGATCAGCTGTGGGAGCCGCCGTCGACGCGGACCTCGACGCCGTTGAGGTAGGCGCCGTCCGCCGAGGCCACGAAGGCGATCGTCCCGGCGACGTCCTCAGGACGGCCCGGCTTGCCCCACAACGGGTAGGTGCGGGCGTACCAAGAGGTGTCGATGCCGGCGTACGTCCGCCTGTTCGCCGTCAGCGGCGTGGCGACGCCGCCCGGCGAGACGGGCACGACGCGGATCCGCCGCGCCGACAACTCCGCCGCCAGGCTGATCGAGAACGACAGCAGGGCGCCCTTGGAGGCCGCGTAACCGGTCATCCAGGGGTGGGCCTTCGTCGCCGCCGTCGAGGTCACGTTCACGACGACCCCCGTGCGGTCCGGGATGTGCGGCAGCACCTCGCGGCAGAGCACGACCGGCGCGAACACGTTGACCGCGAAGATCTCCCGGTAGTCGTCGAGGCGCAACGAGTCCATCGGCGTGACCCGCAGGATCCCCGCCACGTTGACCAGCACGTCGACCCGCTCGAGCGCGGCGACGGCCGCTGCCGACGCCGAAACCGCCCCCTCCTCCGCCGCCAGGTCGGCCACGTGAGGGAGGAACCGGCCGTCGTCGCCGGCGAGCTTCCCGGTCTCGGCGAGACCCGCCTCGTCCCGGTCCACGGCGAATACCGTCGCCCCCTCAGAAAGCAGCCTCAGGGCCGTGGCCCGGCCGATGCCCGACCCCGCCCCGGTCAGCAGGACGTTCCTGTCCTCGAAACGGTTCATCCATCCTCCGTGTCTATGGCCGCGCCTTCGGCACGGCGGCTCGGGGCCGCACTTGAGGCCGCGGCTTCCCTCGTCGCGTCCTCACTCGTTCCTCGCTCCGGGCGCTCCTCAGTCCAGTCCACGGCCGCGCCCCTCCCTGTCCATGGCCGCGCCTTCGGCACGGCGGGTCGGGGCGCACTTGAGGCCGCGCCTTCCGGCACGGCGCTCCTCATTCGCCGGCGGCGGCGCGGCCCGCCCGGCGGCCGAAGAAGGTGCCGTCGCCGAGAGAGGTCCCGCTGATGTAGCCCTCGCCGTGGATCCCTGCGCTCGCCCGGCCCGCGGCGTACAGTCCGGGAATCGCCAGCCCCGAGTGGTTGAGCACGGCGCCGTCCACGGTGGTGTGCAGCCCGCCGAGAGTGAATCCGGCGACCCCGGTGCCTTTGCCCGCGCCCTCGGCGTCTCCGGGCGCGAAGCCCTCCTGCGGGTCGACGGCGGCGAGCGGCGGTCTGAGCGGCCGCAGCCACCTCGGGTCCTTGTGGAAGTAGGGGTCGTTCCCCTGCTCCGCGTGCCGGTTGTACACGGCGAGCGTCGCCTCGAGCGCCCCCGCGGGCATGCCGAGCGACTCCTCCAGCTCGGCGACCGTCTCCGCGACGAACCGCGGGCGCACGCCCCACAGGTCCTCCGGGGGGATCTCGTCGAACCCCGCCTCGTCGATGATCGCCCAGTAGGGGCCCGGCTGGTGCCGTACGGCGGCGACGCTGAACAGGCCCGGATAGACGTCCTCGTTGACGAACCTCTGGCCGAGCGCGTTGACGAGCATGCCGCGCACGAGGATCGCGGGCAGCGCCGTCAGAGCGATCTCCACGACCGACATGCGCCGGGTCGCGGCGCCGAGCGCCGTCGCCATCCGGATGCCGCCGCCGTCGTCCAGGCCGTCGCTGACCTTGCCGTGGCCGAGCAGCACCGGGGCGTGGTCGGCCAGCATCTCCTCGTTGTCGACGAATCCCCCGGTCGTGAGGATCACCGCTTTGCGTGCACGGCAGGCCAGCGTCGTGCCGTACCTGCGGGCCACGACGCCGGCGACCCGGCCGTCGTCGTCCACGACCAGATTGGTCGCGCGGGTGTCGGTACGGCAGACGGCGCCCGCCGACTGCGCCGCCTCGGCCAGCTTCTCCATGATCAGCCAGCCGCCGAAGGCCTCGGTCGCCGGCCGGTGACCGCGCGGGACGGGCCTGGCGATCGTGTTGTACGGCCAGGCGTTCTCACCCAGCCACATCAGGCCGTCGGCCGTCAGGGGCATCCAGGTCGGGTCCTCGTGCAGGGTCGCGTTGAACGTGAGCCCCAGGCCACGGAACCATTCGAAGTGCTCGACGCTCTCGTCGCAGTACAGCCGCAGCTTCTCCTCGTCGGCGTGCGGACCGAGCGCGGCCGTGAGGTAGGCGAACATGTTGTCCGGATCATCGTCGAATCCGCACGCGCGCTGCACCGCCGTGCCGCCACCGAGGTAGAGCTCTCCCCCCGACTGCGCCGAGGATCCGCCTGGGCCGCCCGCGCGCTCCAGCACGAGCACGTCGGCGCCCGCCCTCGCGGCCTCGTAGGCGGCGGCCGCGCCGGCGCATCCGAAGCCGACGACGAGCACGTCGCATTCATGGTCGAAGGCGCTGATCGAGCCCAGGGGCACGGGCTCGACCGGCGGCACGGCGTTCACGATCAGGACCTGGGCACGAACGCGGCCAGCGGCTCGGAGCCCGACCAGTCGTGACCCCAGTAGCTGTCGGCGGTGATCTCCTCGGCCGTGTAGTACGTCTCGTCGACGAGCATGCCGCCGGTGCCGTACTCGAGGTCCCAGCCGCCCGGCGCGCGGACGTAGAAGGAGACCATCTTGTCGTTGGTGTGCCGGCCCAGGGTCGAGGAGATGGAGAAGCCCAGCTCGCTCACCCTGTCGAGCGCCCTGCCGACCGCGTCCAGGCTGTCGACCTCGACCATGAGGTGCACCAGGCCGGGGTCGCCGTTGTGGGCCGCCGGGCAGATCGCGAGGCTGTGGTGCCGCTGGTTGATCCCCATGAAGCGCATCCGCCGGAACGGCGGCTTCCGCCGGCCCACCTTCATCGCTCCGCGCGGCAGGAACCCGAGCACCTCGGTGTAGAAGGAGACCGTCTCCTCCATCGCGATGGTGGGCAGCACCACGTGGCCCATCCCCTGCGGGCCGGTCACGAACCGCTGCCCCCTGCCCGTGACCACGGGGCTGTGGTCGAGGACGGGGCCGAAGTAGACCTCGACCGGGATGCCGGCGGGGTCGGTGAACGCGATCACCTGCTCGGCCCCGCGGTCGATGGCCTCCTGCTCGGAGAGCACCTTGACCGGCGTCCCGTGCGCCTCGACGGCGCGGCCGACCGCGGCGAGGGCGAACTGGTCGCGGACCTCCCACCCGACGGCGAGCACCCGGTCGGCGTCCCCGGGGAGCACGATGAGCCGCGCCTGCCGTTCGTCCATCCGGAGGTAGAGGCCGTCCGGCTCGGGTCCGGAGCCCTCCGCGAAGCCGAGCCCGTCGATCACGAGCTCACGCCAGCGACCGATGTCACGCGTCTGGACCTTGAGATAGCCCAGTCCTCGGATCTGCGTCACCTGTCCACCAATCTCCCGGGCTTTCGTCCACCCAAAAGTGACAGACAGGCCGCCCGGCTGCCTGGAGGCTCCCGCTGAGTGAGAGTCCCCGGCGACGGTGGGTTGGGGCGGCCTCCCGGCCGCCCCAGGCTCAGATCGAGCCGCGGGTGCGAGCGGGCAGCCCCTCCTGCTCCGCGATCGGACCCCACAGTTCGACGAACGCCGACTTGGCCTTGGTGGCCCTCTCGGACGCCGCGTTCCCCGCGTCGTAGTAGGCGTCTCCCGCCGTCGGCCCTGTGCAGTTGTTGGCCTGGTACTTCTTCGCCCACTTCAGGTAGGCCGCGTCGGCCTGCTGCGAGGCCACGAGCGCGTTCACGAGATGCTGCTTCAGCTCGTCGCCTCCCTCGATCAAGCCGACTTTCAGCTTCTTCGCCTGCTGGACCTGCGCGGCCCGCTGGTTGGTGGCCTGCTGGATCGCCGCGATCGCCTGGCCGGTCTTCGTGCAGTGGAGCATCTGGCTGAGCCCCTGCTGGAGCTTGCCCCGGCTGGGCTTGCTCCCGTCGAGGACCTTGTCGATCGCCGCGGCCTGCCCGTGCATGCCGCTGCTCTTCGGAGCGGAGGGGGACGCGCTGGCGGTCGCACCGGTGCCGCCGGCCTTGTCACCCTGAAATCCGTAGATCACGAAGGCGACCCCGACGCCGACCACGGCGGCGACACCGATGGCGGCGAGCGTCTTCCACAGGGGTTCGGGAGCCGCATCCGGCGGTCCGGCCTCGGCCCCGGCCGGACCGAGCGAATCGGGACCGAACGAATCGGGACCGGCGTAGGCGGGGCCGGGGTAAGCAGACCCGGGGTAAGCAGGGCCGGGGTAGGCAGGGCCGAACCCATCCGGACCGCCCTGGGCGGGGAAGCCATCGTGACCGAACGCTCCCGGGGCCCCTGGACCGGGACCCATCGGATGCTGGCCCATGGGCGGCTGGCCCATCGGAGGCCGACCCATCGGCGGGCCCATCGGGGCCGGGCCCGCCGGACGCTGATCGAAGGCGCTCGGCCCAGGACCGAACGCCATGGTGTCCCCGGCGCCCCGCAGAGCCGTCAGATCACGAACCCACCATTCCCAGTTCGCCGGGGGCTCCGGCCAGCCTGGGCCGGGCCCGGCCCAGTTCGGAGTGGGGATCCAGTCCCTGGGGGGAACCGGCCAGCCTGGCGGGGGGTTGAACCGCCACTCGGCACCTGGCTGTGGAGGGATGTTCAAAGCCGCTCACCTAACGGGCAACAATGTTGACCGTTGGGAGTTTAGTCGTATTCACCCCCACCAGATGATCGGCATGAACGCCCCCGGCTTCAGATCATCGAACGCATCGGCCCCTGGGGCGGCTCGATGCCGAGCTGCGTCAGCGCCGAGACGTGGAAGACCGCACCCGGCACGTGGATGGCGTGCGTCAGGCCCACGTGCGCGTCACGCCAGAAACGCTGGATCGGGTTGTCCACGCGCATGGCGTTCCCGCCGGACCGGTTGACGATCTCGTCGACCGCGCGGACCGCCCGCCAGGCCGCCTGCACCTGGGTGCGCCTGCTCACCGCCCGCTCGTCGAAGGTGACCTCGCGGCCCGCCGCGACGAGGTCGTACATCCGCGAGGCGTTGTCGAGCAGCGCCGACCGCGCGGCCGCGATGTCAGCAGCGGCCTCGCTGATGGCGTAGAGCACGTACGGATCGTCCTTGATCTTGGTGCCGGTGATCTGCACCCGGCCCTTCTGGTAGGCCAGGTGGTGCGCGAGGGCGCCCTCGGCCATGCCGATCACGGACGCGGTGATCCCGAGGGGAAACGCGACGGAGAACGGCAGGTGGTAGGTCGGGTTGGTCAGCCCCGCCTCCCTGGCCGCGCTGCCGTCCACGACCTTCGAGAACGGGATGACCCGGTAGTCGGGGACGAACGCGTCCCTGACGACGACGTCCTTGCTGCCGGTGCCGCGCAGGCCGACCACGTTCCACGAGTCCTCGACGATCTCGTAGTCGGACCGCGGGAGGATCAGGTGCAGCGACTCCGGCGGTTTGGCGACGTTGCCCTCCGCGTCGCCGAGCATGCCGCCGAGGAAGATCCAGTCGCAGTGGTCGGTGCCGGAGGAGAACTGCCAGCGCCCGTTGAAGACGTAGCCCCCGTCGACCGGCCGGGCGACGCCCATGGGCGCGTACGGCGAGGCGATCCAGGTGTCCTGGTTCTCGCCCCAGATCTCCCGCTGGACCCGGGGATCGGCGTAGGCCATCTCCCAGGGGTGCACGCCGACGACCCCGGCCACCCAGCCGGTGGAGCCGTCCAGACTGGCGATCTTCATGACGGTCTCGGCGAACTCGCACGGGTGGAACTCGAAACCGCCGTGGATCCGCGGCTGGAGCATCCGAATGACTCCGGCTTCGCGGAGCACTTTGGCGGCCTGGTCGTCCAGCCTGCACAGGGTCTCGTTCACGGAGCCGAGCGCGCTGATCTCCTCGGCCCGCCGGGTGATCGCCTCGAGTACCGGGTTGCCCATGGCTTCTCTCACTTCTTCGCCGCGAGGGCGACTGCGATCTCGATGAGCTGGTCTTCCTGGCCGCCGACGAGCTTGCGCCGCCCGGCCTCGAGCAGGATCTCCGCGCCGGGCACGCCGTACTTCTTCGCCTGGCGGTCGGCGTGCTTGAGGAAACTGGAGTACACCCCCGTGTAGCCCATGGTGAGCGCCATCCGGTCGAGCAGGCACTCGCCGTCCATGATCGGACGGACGACGTCCTCGGCGGCGTCCATGATCTTGATCGTGTCGATGCCGGTCCGGATGCCGAGCCTCTCGGCGACGGCGGTGAACGCCTCGACCGGCGTGTTGCCCGCCCCGGCGCCGAACCGGCGGGCCGAGCCGTCGATCTGGAGCGCGCCCGCCCGCACCGCGAGGATCGAGTTGGCGACGCCGAGGCCGAGGTTCTCGTGACCGTGGAAGCCGACCTGGGCGTCGGCGCCGAGTTCCGCCACGAGCGCGGCAACCCGGTCGGAGGTCTGTTCCATGATCAGGGCGCCCGCCGAGTCGACGACGTACACGCACTGGCAGCCGGCGTCCGCCATGATCCGGGCCTGCCTGGCGAGCACCTCGGGCGTCCGGCTGTGCGCCATCATGAGGAACCCGACCGTCTCCAGGCCCAGTTCCCTGGCCAGGCCGAAATGCTGCACCGCGATGTCGGCCTCGGTGCAGTGCGTGGCGATCCTGCAGATGCTCGCGCCGTTGTCGGCGGCCTCCCGGATGTCGTCCTGGATTCCGAGGCCGGGCAGCATGAGGAAGGCGATCTTCGCCTGCCTGGCGGTCGCCACGGCGGCCTTGATGAGCTCCTGCTCGGGCGTGAGGCTGAAGCCGTAGTTGAACGACGAGCCGCCGAGCCCGTCGCCGTGCGTCACCTCGATCACCGAAACGCCCGCGTCGTCGAGCGCGGCGACGACGGACCGGACGTGCTCCGCGGTGAACTGGTGCTGTTTGGCGTGGGAGCCGTCGCGCAGCGACGAGTCGGTGACCCTGATGTCCAGGTCGGCGCTGTAGGGCATGCGGTCGATCTCCTTGTGGCTGGGAGTCCCTGGTGACTAGGTCCGCGCGAAGCCCTCGCCGACCCTGGTGGCGGCCGCGGTCATGATGTCGAGGTTGCCGGAGTAGGGCGGCAGGAAGTCCCCCGCGCCCTCGACCTCGAGGAACACCGCGACCCTGGCGAGCCCGCCGCTCACCGGGGTGGGGTCGTCGAACTGCGGCTCCGCGCGCAACCGGTAGCCGGGCACGTAGGACGCGACGGCCGCGACGACGTCGTCGATCGAGGCGGAGATCGCGTCCCTGTCGGCGGCGGCGGGGATCGCGCAGAAGACCGTGTCCTGCATGATCATCGGCGGCTCGGCCGGGTTGAGGATGATGATCGCCTTGCCCCTCCCCGCTCCCCCGATCGTCTCGATGCCACGACCGGTGGCGCGGGTGAACTCGTCGATGTTGGCCCGGGTGCCCGGGCCCGCCGACGGGGAGGCGACGCTGGCGACGATCTCTGCGTAGGACACCTCGGCGACCCGGGAGACGGCGTGGACGACGGGGATCGTCGCCTGCCCGCCGCAGGTGATCAGGCTGACGTTGGGCGCGTCGAGGTGGGCGCCGAGGTTCACGGCGGGCACCACGGCGGGCCCGATGGCCGCGGGCGTCAGGTCCACGGCCCTGATGCCGAGCGCCTCGTACCTGGGCGCGTTCTCCCTGTGCACGTGGGCCGAGGTCGCCTCGAAGACGATGTCGGGCAGCTCCCGCCGGGCCAGCAGCCACTCGACGCCCTCGGCGGAGGCGACGAGGCCGGCGGAGTCCGCCCGTTTCAGCCCGGGGCTGTCCGCCTCGACGCCGATCATCCAGCGCGGCTCGATCAGCTCGGAACGGAGCAGCTTGTACATCAGGTCGGTCCCGATGTTGCCCGAGCCGACGATCGCGGCGGTCGCCTTGGTCACTGCTGTCTCACTCTCATTCGAATCGGGCGCTCACGGACCCGAGCCCGGCGAACTCGGCCACGAAGACGTCGCCGGGGCGCACGTCGACGGCCCTGGTGCACGAGCCGGGAAGGATGACGTGCCCCGCCTCGAGACGCACCCCGAAGGCGGCGACCTTCCTGGCCAGCCAGGCCACGGCGATGGTGGGATCGCCGAGGACGGCGCTGGTGTTGCCCCGCGTGATCTCCGTGCCGTCCTGGTAGAGCACGGCCTCGACGTCGGCGGGGTCCAGGTCGGCCGGGCTGACCCTGGCGGCGCCGAGCAGCACGCCGGCCGAGGACGCGTTGTCGGCGACGGTGTCCGCCAGCCCGATGCGCCAGTCCTTGATCCGGCTGTCGATCAGCTCGATGCTCGGCACGACGTACTCGGTCGCGGCGAGGACGTCGGCTTCCGTGCATCCCTCCCCGGGGAGGCTCGACCCGAGGACGTACCCGATCTCGACCTCGATCCGCGGGTGGCAGTACCGGCCCGCCTCGACGGGGACGTCCTCCGACAACACCATCGTGTCGAGCAGGTGACCGTAGTCGGGCTCGTCGACGCCCATCATCCGCTGCATCACCGGGGACGACAGCCCCACCTTGTGCCCGTACACCCGGGCGCCCTGGGCGAGGCGGCGCCGGATGTTGCTGAGCTGGATCTCGTAGGCGTCCACCACGTCGATGCCCGGGTAGGCGTCGGTCAGCGGCTCGATCGGCACCCGGTCCCGCTCCGCCGCCCACAGCCGTCCGGCCGCGGACGCGCGCTGCGCCGCCTCCAGCATCCAGTCCTCCCGCGATCGGCCCTGCGAATCTCAAAGGTTCCAGCCGGGGCTCTGCGCCGGTGCCCGTTTTCCCGCTCAGTGGGAACCGCCCGGCGTCCGGGGGCGGGTTCAGCCGTCGTAGGTGACCTTGAGCCGTTCGCTGACCGGGATCGCCTGGCAGGACAGGATCAGGCCGTCGGCGAGGTCCTGCCGGTCGAGCACGGTGTTGCGCTCCAGCGTGACCTCGCCCTCAAGGAGCACGCAGGCGCACGCGCTGCAGGACCCCTCCCGGCAGGAGTACGGCGCGTCCATCCCGGCGTCCAGGATCACGTCGAGCAGCTTGTTGCCCGCGGGCCAGGCCAGCGTCCTCGTCTCCCCGTCCAGCTCGACCTCCACCGTGCTGACCGGGCCGGACACGTCGAGGACGACCGCCGACCCGGCGAACGGATCGGTGGCCAGCGACTCGAACCGCTCCACGTGGATCCGCCGGTCCTGGGCGCCCAGCCCGGCGAGTACCTCCGAGGCGAGGTCCATGAACGGCCCCGGCCCGCAGACGAAAGCCTCCCTTCCCGCGTACGGCCGGACCAGGCCGGCGAGACCGGCCGCGGTGGGCAGGCCCTGCACCGACTCCAGCCAGTGGAGGACCGTCAGCCGCTCGCCGTACTCGGCGGTCAGCGCGACGAGCTCGTCCCGGAAGATCACCGACTTCTCGTCCCTGTTGGCGTAGACGAGGGTGAGCACTCCCGTCCCCGCACGCAGGCACGACTTGAGGATCGACATGACCGGGGTGATGCCGCTGCCGCCCGCGAGAAGCAGCAGGTCGTCGTCGAGCGAGGTGGGGGTGAACGTCCCGGAGGGGCGCAGCACCTCGAGCACGTCCCCCTCGGTGACGTTGTCGCAGATCCAGTTGGACCCGTAACCGCCCCGGGTCCGCTTCACCGTCACCTTGAGCTTGTCGTCGCACACCGGCGAACTGCTGAGCGAGTAGCAGCGCGCCGCGCCCTCCGGGCGGGTGGTCGGCACCCGGACGGTGAGGAACTGGCCGGGCCGGTAGCCCAACCGGGAATGGTCGCCGTCGGCGGGTTCGAGGACGAGCGAGTGGGCGTCCGCGGTCTCGCGGACCACCTCCACCACCCGCATCCTGAGCGGGCCCGGCTGTGTCATCTCCGGTGTGTCATCTCTTGGCGACTGTGTCATCTCTTGGCGGCCGCGTGCCGCGCGGCGATGTACCCGAAGACGATCGAGGGGCCGATCGTGGCGCCCGGGCCGGCGTACTCGTTGCCCATGACGGAGGCCGAGGTGTTGCCGGTGGCGTACAGGCCCTCGATCACCGACTCGTCCGCGCGCAGGACCCTGCTGTGCTCGTCGCACACCAGCCCGCCCTTGGTGCCCAGGTCGCCGACCTCGATCCGGAAGGCGTGGAACGGCGCCTTGCCGATCACGTCGAGGTTCGGGTTCTTCAGCGTGGGGTCGCCGTAGTACCGGTCGTACGCGCTGTCCCCGCGGCCGAAGTCCTCGTCCTTTCCCGCCTCGGCGAACCGGTTGAACCGCGCCACGGTCTCGGCCAGCGTGCCCGCCGGCACGCCGATCTTGCCCGCCAGCTCTTCGACGGTCCCGGCCTCGAACGCGATGCCCTTCTCGTAGTACCCCCGCGGGATCGGCGCCCCCGGGAGGATCTGGGCGAACGGGTAGCGCTCTCTGGCCTTGGCGTCCATCACGAACCACGCGGGAACATGCCCGCCGGCCAACTGGTCGTGGACGAAGTTGACGTAAGGCGACGACTCGTTGGTGAAGCGCCTGCCGTCCGACGACACGATGATCGACGGCGGGATGCACCGCTCGGACACGAGCGGGATGACCGCCCCCGCCGGATGCCGGACGGCGGGCATCCACCAGGCGTCGTCCATCAGGCCGAGGTCGGCGCCGAGCCGCTCGCCGGCCAGGATGCCGTCGCCGGTGTTCTCCCTGGCGCCCATGCCGAAGTCCTCCCTGCCGCCCTCGGGCAGGTGTTTCGCGCGCATCTCGGGGTTGTGGTCGAACCCGCCCGTCGCCAGCAGCACGCCGTACCTGCCCCGGATCCGGATCTCCTCGCCGTCACGCCGGGCGACGATTCCGGTGACGGCCTTGCCTTCGTCGGTGACCAGATCCGTCATGGGCGTCTTGAGCCAGAGCGGCACGCCCGCGTCCTTGACCGCCATCCGCAGCCGCGCGACCAGCGCCCGCCCCCCGGTGGCCATGTGCCTGCGCCGCACGAGGTTGGACGCGACCCGCCAGGCCGCGACGACCGAGGCCCGGCGGCCCCGCCAGGTGCGCTTCACCATGGCCAGGTCGTGGTAGTCCTTGGCGGTGATCCACAGCCCGAGGGGGCCCTTCATGCTGTTGGGGCGCTGGTGTCTCTCGTCCTCGACGAGCTTGCGGGTGTCGAACGGCAGCGCCTCGATCGACCGCCCCATCGGCCGGCCGCCCTCAAGCTCTGGGTGATAGTCCGAGTAGCCCTTCACCCAGAAGAAGCGCATCCATCTGCTCCTGCAGAGCAGTTCCATCGCGGCGGGGCCCTCGTCGACGAACGCGTCCAGCCGCGCGGCCGGGACCCGTCCCCCGGTCAGCAGGTCGAGATAACGGCGGATCGACTCACGGCTGTCGTCGTGGCCCTTCGCCCGCAGAGCCGGGTTGTTCGGGATCCAGATCCCGCCGCCGGAGATCCCGGTGCTGCCGCCGAACTTCCCGCCCTTCTCGACCACGACGGCGGACAGCCCGCTGTCGTGCGCGGTCAGCGCGGCGGCCATGCCGCCCGCGCCGCTGCCGACGATGACGAGATCGAACTCGTGGTCCCACTCGCTCACTGGGCGTCCTTCCTCGTCAGGAAGCCGAGCACGACGCTCTCCCAGGCGGCCTTCTGTTCGATCATGACCCAGTGCCCGCAGTCGGGGAAGACGTGCAACTCGGCGTCGGGGATCGTGCGCATCGGCAGGATCGCCATGTCGACCGGGCTCACCCGGTCGTCGCGCCCCCACGTGATCAGTGTCCTTGCCTTCAACCGGTGCAGCATCGCCCAGTACGGCGGGGCGTCCGAGCGGGCCATGGCGGCCGTGCGGGCGGCGGACGCGGCCCTGCCGTACATGCGCCGGGCGCTCGCCAGCGTGGCCGGGTCGGTGGCCTGGGTCCAGCGCTCCTCGATCAGCTCCTCGGTGACCAGCGCCGGGTCGTGGACCATGGAGTAGAGCCACCGGATGAGCGCCTCCCTGGTGGGGTTCTCGGTGAACTCTATGAGGAGGTTGATGCCTTCACCCGGGCCCGGGCTGAACAGGTTCCTGCCGATGCCGCCGATGGTGACGAGCCTGCGCACCCGATCGGGGTGGGCGATCGCCACCTGGGCGGCCACCACGCCGCCCATCGAATTGCCGATCACGTCGACCTGCTGGAGCCCGAGCCCGTCGAGGAACCGGATCACCGCGCCGTTCGCCGCCGCCATGGGATGCTCTCCGGTCGGGTCGCTGACCCCGAACCCGGGGAACTCGAGGACCAGGCAGCGGAAGTGGTCGGCGAACACGGGCAGGTTGCCGCGGAAGTTCCGCCAGCCGGTGACCCCGGGACCCGATCCGTGCAGGAGCAGCAGGGGCGGCCCCTCACCCGCCTCGTGGTACCGCAGCACCCCCTGGTCGGTCGTGAGCTCGCGCGCCGTCGACTCATAGGTCAGCTCTGTGGTCATGTCGCCCCAGTCATCGCAATGTCGGCTCCCGGGGACGGTAATCGACGTCGCCCGCCCGCCGTGATGATCATCCCGATGAGCGAGACCCGGCCCCCGCCGTCGTCGGGGCGGGGCGCGCCGGGGGCGCCCACTGAACGGGATCCGCCGTCGGCCGCGATCGGGCCGGGGCTTAACGTCATGTTTCAGACGCCGCGACACGGCGCGACGAGAGGCCGAACTCGAGGTGACCGCATGACAGCTGAGCCCGCCCTGACGACAGACCCTGTCGGCGTGGCTCCGCCCACGCCCGCGGAGTTCCGCCGCGCGATGGGGATGTTCGCGAGCGGCGTGACGATCGTCACCGGTGTGGACGAGGACGAGCCGGTCGGCTTCGCGTGCCAGGCGTTCGCCTCGGTCTCCCTCGAGCCGCCGCTGATCCTCTTCTGCGCCGATCACAACGGCCGCACCTGGCCGAGGATCAGGAGATCGGGTCGCTTCTGCGTCAACGTCCTCGGCGAGGAGCAGGTCGACCTGTGCGGCCGGTTCGGCTCCAGCAGGGGGAGGAAGTTCGACGGGCTCGACTGGGAGCGGTCCCTGTGGGGCACCCCCGCGCTGCCCGACGTGCTCCTGCGGATCCACGCCGAGGTGTACGACGTGCACGTCGCGGGCGACCACGACGTGGTGATCGGCCGGGTCCTCCAACTGGAGCAGATCGCCGAGCAGCGCCCGATGCTCTTCTTCCGCGGCCGGTTCGGGGTCGACGGCCACGAGCCCGCCGTCCAGCCCGCGCTCGCCAACCTCTGGGGCTGGGGCGACCACTGGGGGTAGCCCCCGGGCTGGTCAGAGCCAGTCAGAGCCAGTTAGAGCCAGTCGCCGTCCTGGCCGACGGTGAGGAACCGGTTCATGCTCTCGGAGGACCACGTTCGGTCCGGCGCGCGCCCGGCCCGGCGGGCCCGCCGCGGCGACTCCAGGTCGGGGAAGAAGGCCAGCGAGGCCTGCCGGGCGGCGTCGGCCACGAGGGGCGCCACCTTCTCCAGCGGCATGCGCGCGTCGCCCACCAGTGAGATGCTCGCCACCGGTCCCTCGGGGCCGCGGATCGCCGCCGCGACGCAGGCGATGTTCGGGAAGCACTCCCCGCGCTCGAAGGCCAGCCCGCGGCGCTGCCGGATCCGGTTGAGCTCCTGGTGCAGGGTGCCGATGTCGCCGATCGTGCGGCTGGTCAGCCTGCTGATGGAGCGGCCGACCAGCGCCTCGACCTGCTCCGGCTCCAGCCACGCGAGGATCGCCTTGCCCAGCGCCGTCGAGTGCGCGGGGGCCCGGCCGCCCACGCGGGAGGGCACCGACAGGGCGAACCGCCCGCCGACCTTGTCCAGGTAGAAGACATCGGACCCGTCGAGTACCGCCAGATGGACGACCATCCCGGTCTTGATCTGCAGGTCGTGCAGGAGCGGCGCGGCCGCCTCGCGGACCTCTCCGTGGCTTCCGTTCCTGCCGCCCAGCCCGAGCGCCCGCCGTCCCAGGCTGTATCCGAAGGACGTGTGGTCGAGCCAGTCCAGCCGTACGAGCTGGTCGAGGATCCGGTGCGCGGTCGAGCGGGGCAGGTGGGTGGTGCGGGCCACGTCCTCCAGGGTGAGACGGGTGGAGCGGCCGGCGAAGGCATCCATGATCAGTGTCATCCGCTCGACCATCGAGAGCGGCAGCTCCGGTCGTGCGGGTGTCGGTTCGGGCTCGGCGCTGAGGGCGGTCATCGAACCTCCCGAAACTGAAATGAATTCTTGCCGTGGAATCTAGCAACGGCATGCGCCCGAGGGAAGGGCCGGTTCACCTGGCCTCCCGGGGCAGGCCGAGCACGCGCTCGGCGATGACGTCGCGCTGGATCTCGTTGGTGCCGGCGTAGATGGTGTCGGCGCGGGAGAACAGGTAGAGCCGCTGCACGTCGCTCAGGTCGTACGGCCGGCCGTCGGCGACCATGCCGGCCGCGCCGAGCACGTCCATGGCCAGCTCGCCCAGCTCCCGGTGCCAGGTTCCCCACACGAGCTTCGAGATGGACGACTCGGGGCCCGGCGCGCCCGCGGCGACGCCCGCCATCGTCCGGACCGCGTTGAGCCGCATGACCTCCAGCCCGATCCAGGCCCGGACGAGCCGGTCGCGCAGCAACGGGTCGTCGGCGGCCCCGGTCGTGCGGGCCAGCGCGATGACGGCCTCCAACTCCGCGCGGAAGCCCACCTGCTGGCCGAGGGTGGCCACCCCGCGCTCGAAGCCGAGCGTGGCCATGGCGATCCGCCAGCCGTCGCCGGGCGCGCCCACGATGTTCGCGCCGTCGGTCACGGCGCCGTCGAAGAAGACCTCACTGAACTCGCTCGTCCCGGTCATCTGGACGATCGGCCTGACCTCGACCCCGTCCTGCCGCATCGGCACCAGCAGGTAGGACAGCCCCCGGTGGCGGGCCGATCCTGGCTCCGTGCGGCAGACGGCGAAGCACCAGTCGGCCTGCGCGGCCAGCGAGGTCCACACCTTCTGCCCGTCGATCCGCCATCGTCCGCCGTCGAGCTCCGCACGGGTCCGCACGTTGGCCAGGTCGGAGCCCGCGCCGGGTTCGGAGTAGCCCTGGCACCACAGCTCCTCGACGGCCACGATCGGCGGCAGGAACCGGCGGCGCTGCTCGTCGGTGCCGAACGCGATGATCGTCGGGCCGAGCAGGTTCTCGCCGATGTGGTTCACCCGGGCCGGGGCCCGCGCGAGCGCGTACTCCTCGTGGAAGACGACCTGCTCCTCGACGCTCGCACCACGCCCGCCGTACGCCTCGGGCCAGCCGAGGCACGTCCAGCCGGCCGCGGCCATGTGCCGCTCCCAGGCGAGCCGGATGTCGAACGCCTCATGCTCGCGGCCCGGGCCGCCGAGCCCGCGCGCCTGCGCGAACGCGCCCGTCAGGCCGTCCTCGAGCCAGGCCCGGACGTCGCGCCGGAACGACTCGCCGCGCTTCACGCTGATAATCTACCAAACAGTTGTTAGACACATAAGATCCTGGGGCCGCCATGATCACCACCGACGAGCAGGAGGAACTGCGCCGCACCGTGCGCGCCCTCCTCGAGCGCAACCCCCCGGCCAGGCCCGCGCCGGACGCCGAACCCGGCTACGACAAGACCGCGTGGCGGCTGCTCGCGGAGCAGGTCGGCGCCTTCGGGCTCGCCGTGCCCGAGGCGTACGGCGGAGCGGGCTGCACGGCGGTGGAGACCCACGTGGTGTGCGAGGAGTTGGGCCGCGCCCTCACCCCGGTGCCGTACCTCGGCTCGGCGGTCCTCGCCACCGAGGCCCTGCTCGCGTGCGGGGCGACGGACCCGCTGCCCGGCCTGGCCGACGGCAGCCGCGTCGGATCCTTGGCCTGGGCGGAGAACGGGACATGGGATCCGGCCGCGATCCGGGCCCACGTGGAGGACGGCAGGCTGACGGGAGTGAAGGACCACGTGCTCGACGGCGCACACGCGGACCTGTTCGTCGTGCCCGCCCGGACACGGGAGGGCGGCCTCGGGGTCTACCTCGCCGAGGCATCCTCTCCCGCCGTGCGGATCGAACCACTGGTCACACTCGATCGGACGAGGCTCCAGGCACGTGTGACATTCGACACAGCACCCGTGCGGCTGATCTGCGCCGACGGACACCGCGTCCTCGAACGGCTCATCGCCGTGGCCGCGACCGCGCTCAGCGCCGAACAGCTCGGCGGCGGCGAACGCTGCCTGGAGATGACACTGGCTCATGTGAAGACCAGAGAGCAGTTCGGACGGCCGATCGGTTCCTTCCAGGCGGTCAGGCACCGGCTGGCCGACCTGTACGTCCTGGTCGAATCCGCCCGCTCGGTGAGCTACGACGCCGCCCACGCCCTCGCCGCCCACGCCCCGGACCTTGCGGTGCGGGCGGCGACCGCCCAGGCCTACTGCGCCGAGGCGTTCTCCGCGGTGGCCGCCGAGACCATCCAATTGCACGGCGGCATCGGCTTCACCTGGGAGCACGAGGCGCATCTGTACTTCAAACGGGCACACTCCGCCGCCGAACTTTTCGGCGACGCGGCCTGGCACCGGTCCCGCCTCGGCCCTGTGGTGCTCGGGCGCTGACATCGGCGCTGACATCGGCGCTGACGTGGGCGCTGACGTGGGCGCTGACATGGGCGCTGACGTCGGGGCGCAACAAATTCGTAATGTGCTGTTCCCCTAACCTGCGGCAATACGTCGCGAGTGGTCTTTGCGACAGGACATACTCAGAAGGGTGAAGTCAGCAAGCGGGGCGCCCAGGCGCCATCTGCCCACGAGTCCCTTCAAGCCCCCGCCCCCCGCGCCACCGCTGGAGCAGTACAGCGTGGACGACCGGGTGAGCCACGATCGTTATGGCCTCGGCGTGGTCATCAGTGTCGAAGAGGGCGCCGCCGTCCTCGTCGACTTCGGATCACGGCAGGAGCGGATCCCCGCGCCTTACTCCAAGCTCGTCAAGCTCTGACACCCGCGCGAACGGGCAGTACGCGGATCGCACGATCGGCGTACTGAAGACACCCGTCGCCGGGTTCCGTCACCGGCCTGCTTTCCTCCTGATCCTTCTCGTTCGGCTGCCCGTCTCGCCCTTGCCCGTCTTCGTCGGCGGCGCTGGTCGAGCGGGAGCGGACTGAAGTGGTGGGGATTCCAGCCGCGTGTCCTTGTCCGCGCGCCCCCATGGCAGGAGGCCGCCGAGCCGGGCCGTCAGCCTCTCCTTGTAAATGCCGACGACGATCAGCAACAGGGCCAGGATGACGGTCAGCACCCACACCTGTGGTCCTGCTGTCACGACCGCGGCGAGTTGTTGCTGCCGGAACTTGCCGGCCAGGACATCTACTGCCACGCCACCGTCGTCGAGCAGGTCCGGGTCGCCGAGACCTATGACACGTTCCTCCCTCCCCTGCGCGATGGGATGAGCATCGGACGACGGCGTCGTCGCCGTGACGCCGAAGACCGGATAGCGGAGTGTGAGGGACGAGGCCGGGTCGAGGCCGAGGTTCACCTTGAGGGAGCCCTTGCGGGTCAGCCATTCTCGCTGCTGGTCCGACAACCAGCCGAGGTTCTCCTTCGCCAGGTCGGTCTCGCGGAGATCGAAGTAGCTGTGCGGTTGCACAAGCGGCGCGAAGACGGCGATCCGATGCGTGACCGTGGGCGGCCACAGGCTCGGCAGGGGGATCTCGGCGGTCGTCGTGTGCCGGGTGAACTGCAACTCGACGCTATCGAGCGCGCCCGGATGTACGACCGACCGTTCAAGCTCCCAGTTGCCCTGGCCAAGCGCGGACGTGAGCCGGTCGGCCAGGGTTTCGGCGTGCGATGCGAGCCCGAAGGTGATGCGTTCTGTCCCGCTCCAGCGGACACAGTCAAGTTCGCACGAGAAGACCCCTGAATATCGGGCGTCCAGGGCGATCGCCGGCGACGGCGCGGCGAAATTACCCGGAGGGCCGGAAGCGAACCAGATCGCGGCCGCCACACCCAGTGCGCCGATCACGGGCGCCAAGCGGACTGCCAATCTGCCCCGACCACGCGACCGCGGTCGCGTTCCTTCGGAGCTTTCGTCCCGCACGCCGGGGTCCCTCTCGTTCACCGTGCGATGGCCCCCGTCCCTTGTCGCTCCCCGGCTTCTGCGCGCCGCATCTGATCGATCGCCGACTCGTCCGCACGCAACATACGGCCGTGCCCGTCATACGTCGACACCTGACGTGGATCATCGGTGCTCGTGTGCGGCCTCGGCTCGATCGCCCCGCGCCCTGGCGGCCCTCGGCCATCAGAGGGTCGGATCACCGGCTGCGGGATCCGGAGGCGGTCGACCCGGCTGCTCGTGCCGTTCCCGCCGTGGCCCAGCCGCCGGATCGGGATTCGACCCGGCGGCTGCCCGTTCGGCGAACGCCGGTTCCCACCAGATGGGGCTGCCCTCCCGATGAGAGAGGAGATACGCCGAGGTATCGAGGGCGAACTCATCGGTATCACCGGTGATGGCGCCATAGTGGCGGGCCGCCTGGACGTCGGCGATATCCGGCCAGGTCGGGATATGAGGCGGGAAGGATTCGATGATCGGCGAAGTGTGTGCCGGGTAACGATGCCCGGTCCGGCTGATCCAGATCACCTGACCCGGCTCCGGCTGGACAACTCGCCAGCCGTGATCCCTTAGATCGTGATCATGGGAGCAGGCGATCTCGAGGTTGTGCGCGGTGGTGAGCCCGCCGTGGCTGTAAGGATCGACGTGATCGAGCTCGGAGTTGCTCGCGGGCGCGCGGCAACCCGGGGCCGTGCACACCCGGTCGCGGATCTGCACCCACCGCCGCAGTCCGGCCGTGGCGAATCGCCGCCGCGCATCAGCACCGGTGCCCGCGTCGGCGTCTGCATCGGCGTCTGCATCGGCCGGCGCCTCTCCGGTCGGTACGCATGCGGCGTCCACCTGCCGGATGACATCGGTGACGACAGATGCCCAGCCTTCGAGCCCAGGCAGGTCGGCCTGCCATTCGCGCAGTTGGGCCAGCGGGATCTGCAGCTCCACGATCCCATTGCGACTCGACGGGCCGCCCGTGCCACCTGTTTCACCACTCCGACTTGGCGGACGAGGCCAGCCTGCGGGACGACGCCGGGTGATCCCTGCATACAGAAGCCCTCCGTCGTCGTCGCAAACGGCGAAACGCCATTCCCCGCAGATCTGCCGTTTCACCAAGCGGCGGGCCAGGTGAGCGGGGATCGGTCCCCACCCGGCCAGCTCACCGGGGAAGTCGTCCAGATGGAAGAGCGTGGAGACCCGCACCCGGATCTCCCCCACCGCGCCGACCCGAGATGGGCCGACCTGAGATCGGCCGACCCGAGATGGGCCGCTCACGGACGCGCCATCTCGGGACGCGCCATCTCGGGACGCGCTGCTCGCTCCGTCGCAAGGTTCTGGGCCGCTCTCAGCCGCGGGGATGAAATCCGATCCCGGCGGCCGCTCCCTACTGCTCCCGGCGCCACGCGGCGGATCACCAGCAGGACCGGACCCTGAACCGCCCCCAGGCCCAGCATCACCCCCAGGCCAGGCATCACCCCCAGGCCAGGCATCACCCCCAGGCCAGGCATCACCACCGGGACCGGTATCGCCACCGGGACCGGTATCGCCTCCAAGATCGAAGTCGTCGTCGCCGGAAACATTGAAATCCCGACCGGCATCGGCATCGGCATCGGCGAAGGTCTCACCGGAAAGCTGGTCGTCGTAGTCGTCCTCATCCCCTTGGGCGGCCTCTTCAGCGGCATGGATGAGTACTGCGATGATCTCGTCGTCGTCCAGGCCGGACAGCTCTCCATCGAGCAGACCGAGGAACACGTCGGCCCTGATGTGGTCGATCGGGCTGCTCAGCCCCGCCCGCTTGGCCTTCTGTGCGAGCGCGTTGACCCTGCATATCGCCGCAGCGGCCTGATCCACCGGCAACTGCTGCCCGGTGATGGTCACCGTCCCGTCATCGTGAGGCGTGCCCTCCACCCGTCGCCGCTGTACGGCACGCTCGTACCTGCGTCGCGCCCATTCCGGATCGGCGGCCAGCAACAAGCGTTTGATCTTGTCTTTCAGCTGGCTGGTCGTCCACCCGCCGGCCTTCGGCAACAGCGCGGCGACCACCGCGTCGGCCACGTGCTCGGGCGCATCCTCCAGCCAGTCGCAGAAGACCCTGGCCCGCGCCTTGTCGATCCGTCCACACGAAAGCGCGTCACGCACTGGACGAAATCGGGTCGCCAGAAAATATGAAAACCAATATTCGTATTCCGCCGCACGACGCGTGAGAGTAAGCGCGGCACGCACCTCGTCAGCCGAATACTTATCCGGTTCGGCCATTTTCTCCATGTCACCCGGCGAGGGCCGATACAGCCCCACCTCGGCCATCACCTCGGCCTTCCGGGCCTGAACGTAGCTCTCCAATCGCGCATACGCCTGCAACACGACCACGGCGTCGTAACCGCTCAAGCGGCCCAGGTCCAGCTCATGCAGCACGGCAGCCGCGTCCGGCCCGGGCGTCGTTTCAGCCAGGCCGGAGGGAATCAACTGCCGCTCAACAAACACACCGCGAAATTACCAACCGCCACCGACAAAAAGCCTCGCTCCAGCGGCGCCCATCAAAAGAAATGACCAGCAGAAATATCACGGCATATGCCGGAAAATTGGACAGCCTGCGCGCGAGTCGCGCACGCCAATACCCCGCACGCCAATACCCCGCACGCCAATACCCCGTACATCAACACCACACAGGCTGAACCCCGGCACGCGCCCGGGGGCCGGAGAGTCGCGAGCCGGGAAGCCGGTGTGCCGGAGAGTCGGTGTGCGGGGGGAGCCGCAGAGCCGCCGAGCCGGGAAGCGCCGAGTCGGCGTACCGCGGAGCCGGAGAGCCGGTGTGCCGCCGAGCCACCGAGCCAGGCATCCGCGGATGCCGACCGGAGGAATCTCACCAAACCCCCAATATCACCCCGTCCTGGAACTCCATTTCGGACGATCTTTGGGGTTGAATCGAAGGCGACAGAGCTGATCGACGACGACGTCCCCCACCCCGTCGAGGAGTCACCTATGCCCCCCTGCCGGTGTGACGAACGACGAGCGGCTCGACACGGAACAGGAGCGATGAAGCGATGAGCAGACCACTGGGCGTCCAGCTCTACACCGTCAGGGAACGGCTCGCGGCCGACCGCGACGGCGTGCTGAGCCGGATCGCGGAGATCGGCTACGACGCGGTCGAACCGTTCGACCCGACCGAGGACCCGAAGGGCTTCCGGCAGATCACCGACGACCTGGGGCTGGCGGTGCCGTGCACGCACGCCTACGCCCTGCTCTCGCATGAGCCGGCGGCCGTGCTCGACGCGATCGCCACGATCGGCGCCGACATGGTCGTCATCCCGGGCGGCATCCCGGCCGAGGATTTCACCACCCGGGACGGGCTGGCCCGCACGGCCGACCTGCTGAGCGGCCTGGCCGAGCACGCGAAGCCGTACGGCATGCGGCTCGGGTACCACAACCACTGGTGGGAGATCGAGCCGCGCGTCGACGGCAGGCACGCCCTCGAGGTGCTGGCGGAGATGTTGCCTCCGGAGGTCTTCCTGGAGGTCGACACGTACTGGGCCGCGGTGGGCGGCGCCGACGTGCCCGCGCTGCTCGGCCGTCTCGGCGACCGGGTCGCGGCGTTGCACGTCAAGGATGGTCCCGGGGTCAAGGACGAGCCGCACACGGCCGTGGGCGCGGGGGTGATGCCGGTGCCCGAGATCCTCGCCGCCCGGCCGGACGCGTGGCGGATCGTCGAGCTCGACAGCTGCGCGACCGACATCGTCGACGCCCTGGCCGCGAGCCGCACCTACCTGACCTCGCTGGAGGCGGTGTGAGAAGCGGGCCCGTTGGCGTCGCCGTCGTCGGCGCGGGCGTGATCAGCAGCCACTACCTCCGCCATCTCTCGGACTTCCCCGACACTCGTGTGCTGGGCGTCGCCGACCTCGACACCGGCAGGGCTGCCGCGGCGGCCCGCGAGTACGACGTGCCGGTGTCCGGCGACGTGGACACCGTGCTCGCGTTCCCCGAGGTGGAGATCGTCGTCAACCTCACCGTCCCCGCCGCCCACGCGTCCGTCGCGATGGCGGCCGTGCGCGCGGGCAAGCACGTGTACGGCGAGAAGCCGCTGACGCTCGACCTCGCAGAGGGCGAGAAGCTGCTGGCCGAGGCCGACGCCCGGGGGCTGCGGGTCGGCAACGCGCCCGACACCTTCCTGGGCGCGGGCATCCAGTCGGCCGTCCGGGCGCTGCGCGCCGGTGTCATCGGCACGCCGATCGCCGCCACGACGATGATGCAGAACCTCGGCCCCGAGTCGTGGCATCCGAGCCCGGAGTTCCTGTACCAGCGCGGCGCGGGTCCGCTGTTCGACATCGGGCCCTATTACCTGACCGCGCTGGTCTCCCTGCTGGGCCCCGCCTGCCAGGTCGCGGCGACCACCCGGCGTACGGGGACGCATCGGGTGATCGGTTCCGGCCCCAAGGCGGGCACGAGCTTCGAGGTGGAGGTGCCGACCCACGTCACCGCACTGATCGACTTCGCCGAGGGTCCCACGGCCTCGTCGACCTTCAGTTTCGACTCGCCGTTGCGCCGGACGATGATCGAGATCACCGGTACCGAGGGCACTTTGTCGGTTCCCGACCCCAACACCTTCGTGGGCCCGTTGCTCGTCCGCGGCGGCCGCGACGACGAATGGCGTGAGCTGCCGGTCGAGGGGACCACCGCGGGACGGGGGCTCGGCGTGCTCGACATGGCACGCTCACTCCGTGCGGGGACGCCGCACCGGGCTTCGGGGGCTCTCGCGCTCCACGTCCTGGAGACGATGACGGCGATCATCGAGTCCGCGGAGCGCGGCGAGTTCCTCCCGGTCCGCGGCGACGTTCCGCCGGTCGACTCGCTGCCCGAGACGTGGGATCCGTACGCGCCGACACTCGTCTGATCCGCCGGAACACCGGACGCTCAGCTGAGTACGGCGTCCAGGAGCAGGGTGCCGGCGCCGAGCAGCGCGGCGTCGGGACCCGAGCGGGTCACGGCGATCTCGAGGTCGCGGGTGGCGAGCGGCAGGCACCGCTCGTAAACGGCGGCGCGGATGGCCGAGATGAGCGGCTCCGCCTTCGACAGGCTGCCCCCGATCACGATCGCGTCGGGGTTGATGAAGTTCACCAGGACGGTGAGCACCTCGCCGATGAGGCGGCCGGCGTTCATCACCAGGGCGGTCGCCTCCGGTATGCCGTCGTCGACCAGGGCGACGACGTCGGAGGGCCGCTCCACGGCGATCCCCTGCTCGGCGAGGACGCTCATCAGCGCGGCTCCGCTCGCGTACGCCTCGAGGCAGTCGAGGTGCCCGCATGAGCATGTGACCGACGAGTCGGTCCTGACGCGGACGTGGCTGATGTCGCCGGCCGCGCCGCGTCCCCGGTGCAGGACCCCGTTGACGATCACGCCGCAGCCGATGCCGCTGCCGGCCTTCAGCACCATGACGGTCTCGCAGCCCGGCCATGCGCGGGCCTCTCCGACGGCCAGGAGATTGGCGTCGTTCTCGACGAGCACCGGCAGGTCGTAGTGCGCGCCGAGGTGTTCGGCCACGGGGAAGTTGTTCCACCCGGGCATGCGTGAGGGCGACACGACGCGGCCGCTCGCCGGGTCGACGGGACCGGGGAGTCCGGCGGCGATTCCGCGCAGGGGGACGCCGGCCGGTCCGTGCGCCGCAAGCAGGGCGTCGAACGAGGCCGCTATCCAGTCAAGCGTCGCCTCGGGTCCCAGGGAGATGTCGCAGGGAAGTTCCTCGACGACGAGCGGAGCGCCGCTGAGGTCGAGCAGGCCGAGCCGCGCGTGGCGGCCCCCGAGGTCGGCCACCGCGAGCAGGCCGGCGGTGGGACTGACGCGCAGCCGTCTCGGCCGCCGCCCTCCGCGTGAGCTGGCCGATCCCTCCTCGACGAGGAGGCCGCTCCCGATGAGCTCCTCGACGCGCAGGGAGACGCTCGACGCCGCCAGGCCGGAGAGACGGGCCAACTCGGCTCGTGACTCGGCATGACCGCCGGCGATGAGCCGCAGGAGATCGCCTTGCGCACCCCGCACCGGCAACCTCTCTTTGCCTGACATGGACAGAGGAATACCACGGGTTAACTTTGTACGGCAACACGTTGACCTACGCCGGAATCATCCATTACGGTCCGCTTTATCTTCGATTTCGAAAGAAGATGGCGATGATTCGAGTTCAAGGGCTCAACAAGTGGTTCGGTGATCACCACGTGTTGCGCGACATCGATCTACACGTGGCCCAGGGTGAGGTCGTCGTGGTGATCGGCCCGTCGGGGTCCGGCAAGTCCACACTGTGCCGCTGCCTCAACCGGTTGGAGTCGGCCGGTTCGGGCGAGATCCTGATCGACGGCGTGCCCGCCCCCGTGGAAGGCCGGGAACTTGCCCGGCTCAGGGCCGACGTCGGGATGGTGTTCCAGTCGTTCAACCTGTTCCAGCACAAGACCGTGCTGGACAACATCATGCTCGCGCCCATGAAGGTGCGCGGTGTCAGCCGTGCCGAGGCGGAGAAGACCGCCCGGGATCTGCTGGCCCGCGTCGGGATCGCCGAGCAGGCCGGCAAGCTGCCCGCGCAACTCTCCGGCGGGCAGCAGCAGCGGGCGGCCATCGCCAGGGCACTCGCCATGAGGCCCAAGGTGATGCTCTTCGACGAGCCGACCTCGGCACTCGACCCCGAGATGGTCGGCGAGGTGCTCGACGTCATGGTCCAGCTCGCCGCCGACGGCATGACGATGGTCGTCGTCACCCACGAGATGGGCTTCGCCCGCAGAGCCGCCGACCGGGTCGTCTTCATGGACGACGGCCAGATCGTCGAGACGGCGGAGCCCAACGCGTTCTTCGAATCTCCCACGACGGACCGGGCCAGGAACTTCCTGGCCAAGGTACTCACTCACTGATCGCAAAGGATGGTGGGCCCGATGGTGTCCATTAGGCGGGTGGCCGCTGTCGCCGCCGTGTCGATGGTCGGCCTTTCGGCGGCCTGTTCCGGAACGGATTCGACGAGCTCGGCGGTGCCGGGCCA
This sequence comes from Planotetraspora kaengkrachanensis, assembly GCF_016862895.1. Taxonomy (GTDB): domain Bacteria; phylum Actinomycetota; class Actinomycetes; order Streptosporangiales; family Streptosporangiaceae; genus Planotetraspora; species Planotetraspora kaengkrachanensis. Next base: position 70,048 of record NZ_BONV01000003.1, read on the forward strand.
GCCCAAGGACAACAGCGTCATCGCGCAGGCTCCGGTGGCCGCGGCCGCCGACATCCTGCCCGGCTCGACGATGGAGAAGATCAAGCAGCGCGGCGAGCTGATCGTCGGCGGTTCACTCGACGCGCCGCTGCTGTCCCAGCAGAACCCCACGACCGGCGAGATCGAGGGCTTCGACGCGGACATGGGCAAGGCCCTGGCCAAGTACATCATCGGCCAGCCCAAGGTGAAGATCGTCAACGCGGCGTCCGAGACCCGTGAGGCGCTGCTGAGCAACGGCACCGTCGACGTCGTCTTCCAGACGTACACGATCACGCCGGAGCGGGCCGAGCAGGTCGCCTTCGCCGGGCCGTACTACTCCTCCGGCCTGACCATCGCGGTGAAGAAGGGCACGACGGGGATCGCCAAGCCCGAGGACCTGAACGGCAAGACCGTCATCGCCGGCGCCAACACCCCCGCCATCCCGGCCATCAAGCAGCTCGCGCCGCAGGCGACCATCGTGACGTTCGGCAGCGACCCCGAGTGCGTCCAGGCGCTCAAGCAGGACCGCGGCGTCGCCTACGTCCAGGACGAGACCCTCCTCGTCGCGGACGCGCAGAAGGACCCGTCGATCCAGGTCGTCGGCTCGCCGTTCACGACCGACCCGTACGGCATCGGCCTGAAGCACGGCGACGACCAGTTCAAGAAATTCGTCAACGACTGGCTCACGAAGATCCAGGGCCAGGGCGTCTGGCAGCAGATCTGGAAGGGCTCCCTCGGCACGGTCGTGCAGGGTGAGGCCCCGACCCCGCCGCAGATCGGATCGGTTCCGGGTTCCTGATGTCCGCGTTACTCGATCACCTGCCCGAGTTCTGGCAGGGGCTGATCGTGACCCTCCAGCTGACCGCGGCGTCGTTCGCCGGCGCCGCGGTCATGGGTCTGGTGATCGCCGCCATGCGGGTCAGCCCGGTCCCCGTTCTGCGCGGGATCGGGACGGCCTACGTGGAGACCCTGCAGAACCTGCCACTCCTCGTCCTGCTCGTTCTCGCGGTCTTCGGCCTGCCGGAGATCGGCCTGCAGGCCGGTCTGCAGGTCACGGCCACCGTCGTCATCGCGCTCTATGAGGGCGCCTACATCGCCGAGGCCCTGCGCTCCGGCGTCAACGCGGTCTCCTCTGGTCAGGGCGAGGCGGCGCGCGCGCTCGGGCTGAACTTCACCCAGTCCCTGCGCCACGTGGTGCTGCCCCAGGCGCTGCGGACGGTCATCCAGCCGATCGGGAACATCTTCATCGCCCTGACGATGAACACCTCGCTCGCGGCCGCGGTCGGCGTCGTCGAACTGACGGCGGCCGCCAACCGGGTCAATCTGCTGGAGGCACAGCCCATTCCGATCTTCGTGGGCGCCGGCGTCGCCTACGCGGTCATCGCGGCCTGCGCCGGCTTCGTGACCGGCCGGCTCGAACGTCGACTGGCGGTGGTCCGGTGAGCAATGTGCTTTTCGACGAGCCCGGCCCGCGGGCCCGCCGCAGGATCAGGATCGCGACCATCGCGGGAGCGGTCGTCGTGCTCGGCCTGGTGGCCCTGGCCGTACGGCAGTTCGCCGACAACGGCCAGCTCACGGCCGACCGCTGGCAGCCGTACGCGACCTGGCCGATGTGGCGCTACCTGCTCGGCGGGCTGTGGTCCACTTTGCTCGCGGCGGTCGTCTCGGCCGCGCTCTCGATGGCGGCGGGCCTGGCGCTCGCGCTCGGGCGGCTGTCGCGGCGGTCGTGGGTCCGGATGCCGTCCGCCGCCTACGTGGAGACCGTCCGGACGATCCCCGTGCTGGTGCTGGTCTACGTCGTGCTGTTCGCGCTGCCCCGGTACGGCCTGGACCTGCCGCTGTTCTGGAAACTCGTGGTGCCGCTGACCGTCTCGAACGCCTCGTTGTTCGCGGAGGTCTTCCGGGCGGGAATCCTCTCGATCGAGCGAGGCCAGAGCGAGGCCGGGCTCGCCGTCGGGCTGACACACGGGCAGACCATGCGCCTGATCGTGCTGCCGCAGGCGGCCAGGCGCGTCCTGCCCTCGATCGTCAGCCAGTCGGTCGGGCTGCTGAAGGACACCTCGCTCGGCTTCGTCGTCAGCTACGCCGAACTGCTCTACAGCGGCAAGGTGCTGGCGAACTACAACGGCCTGCTCATCCAGACCTACATCGTCGTCGCGCTGGTCTACCTGGTGGTCAACGCGTCCCTGTCCAAACTGGCCCGCACTCTCGAGGCGCGCCAGCCGCGAAGGAGGACCGCCCGTGTCTGAACTCGTACATGAATCTGAAGTGCATGAATACGTGCCGCTCGCCGAGGTCGTGCGGTCGGGATTCGTGGAGAGCCTGCATTTCGGCAGCGCCGTCGCGCTCACGCCCGACGGCCGCACCGCCGTCGCGCGCGGCCGGGTGTCCGCGCCTGTGCTGCCCCGCTCGTCGGCCAAGCCGTTCCAGGCGCTCGCCTGCCTGCGGTCCGGCGCCGACCTGTACGGCCCGCGCCTGGCGATCGCGGCGGGAAGCCACACGGGTGAGGACTCCCACGTTCGGCTGGTCTCCGAGATGCTGGCCGAGGCCGGGCTCGGGTTCGACGCCCTGGGCTGCCCCGCCGACTGGCCGGAGGACGAGGCCACCCGCAACGCTCTTGTCCGGGACGGCCTGGGACGCTCCCGCGAGCGGATGAACTGCTCGGGCAAGCACGCGGCGATGCTCGCCGCGTCGGCGGTGAACGGCTGGGCCGTCGACTCCTATCTCGACGCCGGTCATCCCGTGCAGCGGCGGGTCCGCGACGTGGTCGAGGAGTTGTCGGGAGAGAAGGCGGCCCACGTGGCCGTCGACGGCTGCGGCGCGCCGCTGTTCGGCATCTCGCTCGAGGGGCTGGCGCGAGCCGTACAGGCCCTGGTGCTCGCCGAGCCGGGGACGGCGCCGCGGGCGGTCGCCGACGCGATGCGCGAGCACCCCGAGTACGTGGGCGGGACCGGTCACGTGAACACCACGCTGATGCAGGCGCTGCCCGGCGCGGTGGCGAAGGGCGGGGCCGAGGGCGTGCTCGTCGTCGCGCTCGCCTCGGGGCACGCGGCGGCGGTCAAGGTCATCGACGGGAGCCCGCGTGCCACGACCGCGATCGCTCTGGCGACGCTGCGGGCCGCGGGCGGGGACGTCTCGCCCGCCGCGGAGTTCGCGACTGTTCCGGTGCTGGGCGGGGGATCCCCGGTCGGCGAGATCCACGCTTTGGGGGAATCATGAGTCTCACGTACGAGATCTGCATCGACAGCACGGTGGGCGCGCTGGCGGCCGAGCGTGCCGGTGCGCACCGGGTCGAGTTGTGCTCGGCGCTCTTCGACGGTGGCCTGACCCCGACCCTCGGAACGGTGGAGGCGACCCTCGCGGCGGTCTCGTCGATCCGGGTCCACGTCATCATCCGGCCGCGGGGCGGCGACTTCGTCTTCGACGAGCATGAGATCGCCGCCATGGAGCGCGACGTGGCCACGATCCGGGAGGCCGGAGCGCACGGTGTGGTGATCGGCGCGCTCACCCCGGCCGGCGAGGTGGACACCGACGTCGCCAAGCGGCTCATCGCGGCGGCGGAGGGGCTCTCCGTCACCTTCCACCGCGCGTTCGACATGGCCGCCGACCCGTTCGCCGCGCTGGAGACGCTGGCGGAACTGGGCGTCGACCGGGTGCTCACCTCGGGGCAGGACAGTTCGGCGCTCGAGGGCGCGCCGCTGATCGCGTCGCTGGTCGAGCAGGCCGGCGACCGCCTGATCATCATGCCCGGCGGGGGGATCACGCCCCGCAACGTCGGCCGTGTGGTCGAATCGACCGGGGCCAAGGAGATCCACTTCGCCGCCCTGGTGGACGAGGAGAGCCCGGCCGTCCACCGCAACCCGCACCCGTTCATGGGCGGGGAGCTTCGCAGGCCCGAGTACGTCCGCCAGGTCACCTCGCCCGCGCTGGTGTCCCAGGTGATCGCCGCCTCCGCGCGTTAGCCGTCCGACCTTGTGCGTGGCCTGGCCGGCTCCCGGCCAGGCCGCGTCACGTCATGTCATGTCACATCACGTCGTGGGTTCTGCCGCGCCGACGCCGGCCTTGCGATCCGCGCGCCAGGCGAACAGGACGTGGATGAGCCCGCCCGCACCGGGGATCGCGGTCGCCAGGAGCACCCCCAGGGCCGCGTATTGGAGGACGCCGGTCGGAGGGTCGTCACCGGGAATCGTGAGGACCGCCGTCACCGCCGTCACCGCCGCGACGCCGAGCAGGGTGAGGCTGAGAGCCAGGTACTGCCGCAGCGGCCGGGTCCTCCTGAGTTCCCGCAAGAGGGACAGGACGATCGGAGCCGCCAGCATTCGGGAGCCGCTGGTGACATACCCGAGGGCGAGGAGCGGGTGGGCGATCATGTAGCCCCCGAACGCCGCGATCCCGGCGTTCCAGACATGCGCGGGCGGGTCGCAGACGTCCTTGAGCCAGATCCCCCCGCCGAACAGACCGGCAAGGCCGGCGAGCGTGAGGGCGTACCGGCTCCACGGCCGGGGTTCCGACGTCGACTTTCCGATCACGACGCCAATCATGGCGGCCGCACGTTCGGCGGCCGTACACCCTGGACGAATCCGGGCTGTCTCCCTGGAGCCTGAGACGTTCTCGTCGAATTGGTCGCGTCCGATGTCGATCGCGCCGGAGGCCGTTCGTCTAGAGGATGAGAGCCGGCACCGGGCCGGCCGCGGACGGCGGAGGAAGCAGGCGTATGCGGAAGATCGTGGTGATCGAACACCTGACTCTTGACGGTGTGATGCAGGCGCCGGGCGCGCCGGACGAGGACGTCCGCGGCGGATTCGAGCACGGCGGCTGGGCGCAGCCGGGCAACGACGCGGTGATGGGCGGCGAGATGGCGAAGGGGATGGGAGACGCCGATCTCCTGTTCGGCCGGCGGACCTACGAGCGGTTCCATGCCTTCTGGCCCGCTCAACCGGAGCCGAACCCCTTCACCGAGGTACTGAACAAGACCCAGAAGTACGTCGCGTCGACGACGCTGACCGAGCCTCTCCCCTGGATCAACTCCACGCTGCTGGCGGGCGACGCCGTGAAGGCCGTGGCCGAGCTCAAGGCGCAGACCGGCAAGGACCTCGGGATCCTGGGCAGCGGGGAACTCGTCCGGTCACTCATGCAGGGGGATCTCATCGACGTGTACAAGCTGCTGATCCATCCGTTGGTCCTGGGATCGGGGCGGCGCCTGTTCCCCGACGTCGGCCCGCCGGCCGGACTCCGGCTCACCGATTCGGTGACGACGACCACCGGCGTGGTGATCGCCACCTACCGACCGGCCGCCCGCGTCGGTGCCTGACGTCGACGCCCCACTCGTCCGAACATGAAAAGGAGCACCCTGTGAAGCAGTACATGCTCAGCGTGATCCAGCCAGACGGGGACCCGCCCCCGCCCGAGATCATGGATCCGATCACCCGGAACCTCGACGCTCTGAACCAGGAGATGAAGGCCGCCGGCGTATGGGTCTTCGCCAGTCGTCTGCACCCGGCGAGCACGGCGACCGTGCTGCGGGTCAGGGACGGCGACGTGCTCATGACCGACGGGCCGTACGCCGAGGGCAAGGAACACCTCGGCGGGTTCACGATCATCACCGCGCCCGACCTCGACGCGGCGCTCGTATGGGGCAGCAAGCTCGCCCAGGCGATCGGCCTGCTCCCGATCGAGGTGCGGCCGTTCGAAGAGGAGGCCTGATGCCTGGAAGCCGGGACCCGCGGAGACGGTGATCAGCCGGTCGGCCGTGCCCCATGGAGGACCAGGGCCACCGCTCTGTCGGTGAAGTCCTGGTCCAGGGGCAGCCGCCGGAAAACGGCCCGCAACCAGACGGCGCCGGCGAGCAGGTCGACGATCAACATGGGATCGGCCGAGGCGTCGATCTCCCCCCGCTCGCGGGCCCGCTCGAAGATCGGCGCCTCACGGGCGAACCGGTCGGCGAAGAAGCCCTTCGCCGCCTCGGCCAGGGCGGGGTCGTGTACGGCGGCGCCCAGCGCGGCGACGGCGATGTCCGACGACGGAGAGACCGTGAGCAGTCGCGCGACCCCCTCGACCAGACCGCGGAGATCCCCGGCGAGGCTGCCGGTGTCCGGCGGGTCGAACTCGAGCGCCTCGGCCCCGACGAGCGCCGCGCCGAGCAGGGCGGCCTTGGACGGCCACCAGCGGTAGATCGTCGTCTTGTTGACCCCCGACCGCCCGGCCACCCCCTCGATGGTGAGGCCCTCGTACCCCTTCTCCGCGAGCAACTCGAGCGTCGCGTCCAGGATCTGCCGCTGCTTGCGAGGAGCCATGCCGGAAGTCTAGTGCGACGCACCGTTGCGTCGTACTCTGAAGAAAACACCACGCACCGTTGCGTTGCATTCGAGGAGGCGGCATGGCACTGCCGATCGTCTTCATCCACGGGATCCGGGTAAGCGGCACCATGTGGGACCCGGTCAGGTCGCATCTCACCGGCCCGTCGGCCGCCCCCGACCTGCCCGGGCACGGTTCCCGGCGTGGCATGCCGTATGACATGGACGCCGCGTGCGCGGTGGTCGCCGAGTGCATCAGGGGACTCGGGGGCCGGGCTCTCGTCGTCGGATTCTCCCTGGGCGGCTACGTCGCAATCGCCACCGCAGCACGTCATCCCGGCCTCGTCGCCGGCCTGGTGGCGATGGGCTGCACGGCCAGGCCCACGGGGAGACGCGCCACGAACTACCGCCTGGCCGGCCGGCTTGCCGCACGCGCTCCCTCACTGGCCGGCCGGCTGAGCGTGTACGGCTTCCGCAGAACGCTTCCCGGACCGACGGCGGAGGCGTTCTCCGCCGGCGGCCTGGCCTGCGAAGTGATCCCGTCGGTGGTGGAGTCCGTCACCGCCGAGGACCCCGTGGCGTCGCTCGCCGCCTATCCCGGCCGGGTGTGGCTGGTGAACGGCTCCCGCGATCCGTTCCGCGCCGACGAACTGGAGTTCCTCCGTGCGTGCGCCCACGGCAGTCTCACCTGGTTGCCCGCCCGCAATCACCTGAGCGTGCTCGCCGACCCCGCCGCAATCGCCGACCTCGTGGAGGGCGCCGCTCGGGCCGCCGCTTCCGTCTCGCCAGTCACATCATTCGCGCAAACTCCATCCGTACATCAAAACGCCGTATTTTTACCCAAATATGGTCAGAAGTGACGTTAATGTCATGGCAGCCTCAAATGCATGCATACAAGGAAATCAATCCCGGTCGTGTGCATGGCCGTTCTTGGCCTGTTCACCGGGTTCTCCGCCCCGGCGCTGGCCGAGTCCGCACAGGCGCCGGCCACGGCCGCACAGATCCGCACGGTCGACGCTCCCCCGGTCTACGGGCGGGCCACCTATCTGCTCGACGCCTCCACGGGGGCGGTGCGGCTGAACGACGACGGCGCCCAGCGCATGCCGATCGCCAGCCTCACCAAGGTGATGACGGCCTACGTGGTCCTCAAGCAGGCCAAGCTGACCGACACCGTCACGATCACCGCCGGCGACGTGCGCTACGCCAACGACAACGGCGGCACGAGCGCCGACCTCGAGCCCGGCGACCGCGTCCAGATCAAGGACCTGCTCTACGGCCTGCTGCTGCCGTCGGGCGCGGACGCGGCGCACGCGATGGCCCGCACCTACGGCCCCGGCGTCGACGGGTTCGTCGGCAAGATGAACGACGCCGCCCGGCAACTCGGGCTGAAGGACACCCACTACGTCAACCCCGACGGACTCCCGATGGAGGGGGGCGACGGCTACTCCACCGCGCAGGACCAGGCCAAGCTGGCCGCGGCGGCGCTGCGTGACCCGACGTTCGCGAAGGTGACCTCCACCGAGCAGTACAGCATCGGCGCGACCGCGGCCCACGGCGCGCACACGTGGAACAACACCAACGAGATGCTCGACCTGCCCGGCGCCCTGGGCGTGAAGACCGGCTTCACCCGGGCCGCGGGCTACTGCCTGACGTTCGCGGCGGACCGCCAGGGACACCGGCTGATCGGCGTCATCCTCGGAGAGGACGTCTCGAGCAGGCGCTTCAGCACCGCCGAGTCCCTCCTGGACTGGGCGGCGGACAATCCCGCCCCCCAGCGCAACCCCGCCGCATAGGGCCGACCGCCGGGTGCCAGACTGGCGAGCCGTCGGGCATGTGCGTCGCCGTACGCACCTTTGAGATCGGCGCCCGGCGGTCAGCGAGGAGGACGTGGTGGAGAAGCCGGACTGGGACGCACCCCTGGCCGAGGCGTACGACAGGGCACTGGGCTATCTGACGGCCCTGCCCGACCGGCCGGTGGGCAGCACGGCGACCCGGGCCGATCTGCTGGCCGCGCTCGGCGGGCCGTTGCCCGAGGGGCCGCGGGACGCCCGCGAAGTGGTCGCGGACCTGGCCGTCGCGGCCGAGCCCGGTCTGGTGAACACGCCGAGCGGCCGCTTCTTCGGGTTCGTCGTCGGAGGCGCGCACCCCGCGGCGCTGGCCGCAGACTGGCTCGCCGCCACCTGGGACCAGAACGCCTGCCTGGCCGCGCTCTCCCCGGCAGCCTCCGCTGTGGAGGAGGTGGCCGGGGAGTGGCTGGTGCGGCTGTTCGGGCTTCCCGCCCAGACCTCGGTGGGGTTCGTCACCGGTGGCCAGATGGCCAATTTCACCGCGCTGGCCGCCGCCAGGCACGAGGTGTTACGACGGGCCGGCTGGGACGTCGAGGCCGACGGGCTGGCCGGGGCGCCCCGCCTGCGAGTGCTCGCGGGCCGGCATCGGCACAGCACGATCGACCGCGCCCTGCGCTTCCTCGGGCTGGGCCGCAACGCGATCATCCCGATCGACACGGACGACCAGGGGCGGATGCTCCCCGGCGCGCTCGCAGAGGCGCTCGCCGGGGGCGACGGCCCGGCGATCGTCTGCGCCCAGGCCGGCGGCGTGAACACGGGCGCGTTCGACCCCTTGGAGGACGTCTGCGCCGTCGCCCACGAGGCGGGGGCCTGGGTGCACGTCGACGGCGCGTTCGGATTGTGGGCCGCGGTCACACCTCGCCTGCGGCACCTGACGGCGGGTTTCGAGCAGGCGGACTCGTGGGCCACCGACGCGCACAAGTGGCTCAACGTGCCCTATGACTCCGGGCTGGTCTTCTGCGCCCATCCGGAGGCGCACCGGGCCGCGATGGGCGTGCGGGCGGGCTATCTCATCCACGGCGCCGACGGGGAACGCGACGCGATCGACTACACGCCCGACTTCTCCCGCCGCGCCCGCGGGTTCGCCGTGTACGCCGCCCTTCGTTCCCTCGGCCGCGGCGGCGTCGCCGACCTGGTGGAGCGGTGCTGCACGCTGGCCGGCAGGTTCGCCGAGCGACTTGCGGCGCACGACGGCGTCGAGGTGCTCAACGACGTGTCCCTCAACCAGGTGCTGGTGCGCTTCCTGTCCGCCGACGGCGACCACGACGGCCACACGCGTGCGGTGGTGGAACGCGTCCAGCGGGACGGAACCTGCTGGATGAGCGGGACGACCTGGGAGGGCCGGGCGGCCATGCGGATATCGGTCTCGAACTGGACGACCGATCAGGACGACGTGGACCGGTCGGTCGAGGCGATCCTCCGCTGCGCCGGGTGAGCACAGCACGACGGCCGCCGGTCGGAGGACCGGCGGCCGTGCGGGACATCAGGACGGGGAGAGGTCAGCGGACGTTGCGGACCTTGACCGTCTCCTTGCGGTAGCTGTTGCTGTGTCCGTCCGGCTTGTAGTTGCCCTCGACGTTGCCGGCGATGTCCACGGCGAACCAGCGGACCTCGGTGGTCTTGCCGACGGTGATCTGCTGGGCGCCCTCACGCATGCCCGCGGCGGCGAGCCTGGGTGAGTTCAGCGTCGGACGGCTGCCGTCGAGCGTGTAGTACACGTTCGCGGGTTCGTCCGTCGAGAAGGTGAACGTGGCCGAGGAGTCGGTGCGGCCGGTCACCTCCAGCTTCGACTTCGGCCGGTCCTTGTCGTCGGAGAAGGCCCGGGCGACCTCGAGGATGGCGATCTGGCCGTTGGCGAACTCCATCGCCTCCTCGTGGCCTTCGGCGAAGTCCGGCTGGAAGCCCACCGGCTCGAACTGCTTGGTGGTGGCGTTGTAGACGTCCGCGCCCACCTCGAAGTCCCAGCCGATGATGCCGCGGTTGAACCAGTGCTCGTCGGCGCTGTTGCCCGCCGCCGAGTACAGCACGTCAGGGACGGGACCGGTCTGGCCGGGCCAGATCCCCGTGCCGCGCCACGCCTGCACCGCCGACAGGATGTGGGTGGAGGCGTCCCAGAAGTAGTTCTCCGTGCCGAAGTCGACCCGCGGCAGCAGCTCACGGCCGGCCGTCTTGTAGGCGCCCGGAGGCCACATGAAGTAGCCACCGTAGGAGTGCGTGTTCATCGCGAACTTGATGTTCGGGTACTGGTGGGTCAGCCACACCTCGTTGCTCGACTCCGGCTCCGACAGCTCGGACGGACCGGCGAACGTGCCGCTGGTGCAGCTCGACGAGGCGCCGCTGTACCCGTCGAAGAACGAGCCGACGGTGAAGTTGCGGTTGAGGTCGACGCCCCACGAGTTGCGCGACGCCGGGTCACCGGAGTTGGTGCCCGCGCAGTAGTTGGTCATGTTCTTGCGCTGCATGTTGTAGTCGTAGAAGCTGTACGTCCCGCCGTCGGGGTTGACCGTCGGCATGATGAAGATGTCGAGGTTGTCGACCAGCTTCCGCGTCGCCGGGTCGCGGTCGTAGTTGCGCAGCAGCCGCTCGGCGGTCTCCACACAGGTCAGCGGCGTCACCCATTCACGGGCGTGCTCCTGGCAGTAGAGGAACACTCCGACCTTCGAGCCGTCGCGCTTCTTGCCGATGCGCAACACCTTCATCTGGAACGGATCCCGCGAGACGCTCGCCGGCGCCTTGAGGTTGTCGGTCAGCTTCGTCGCCGGAGCGGCGGCCACCAGGCCCGCGCCCGCGTTCCCGCGGTAGGTCGACGCCGTCAGCAGCGCCGCGACGGCCGTGTCGGCGTTGAGCGCGTCCACCACCTGGCGGGCGGTGCTGCTGATCGCGCCGGAGGCGTCGGTGGCCAGGCTGACCGTGACGTTCTTACCGGCGACCGCGACGGACAGCGGGGCGGAGGCGGCGGCGGGCTGCGTCAGCGTCACGCCGATGTCGTTGCCCCCCTCGCTTCCGTACGCCTTGGAGGTCACGTAGAAGGTGCTCGCGGCGGCCGTACCGAACTGCGCCTGGGCGGCGCGGCGGTAGCCGTTCGTCTTGTTCGGCAGGTTGACGATCTCCGAGATCTTCGGGAACTGCCGGGCCAGCGAGCTGATGCGGCCGGTGACCTCCGTCGGGTCCATGTAGTGGTCGACGAAGTCCTCGACGTAGTGCCTGCTCGGCGGCTTGCGCTTCTCACCCAGCCACTTCGCCACCGGAACGGTGACCGAACCGCCGCGGCTGCTGGTGATCGTCACCTTGGTGGGCGCGGCGGTGATCGCCAGGGGCGCGCTGAACCGGTGGTACATGTACTGACCGGCGTCGGTGAAGCGCGACATCGTCGCCGTGCCACCGGAGTCGGGGGCGGTCTTCGGGCCGCTGTCCCAGGTGGCCGTGAGCACTGTCTCGGCGTCCGTGGCGCTCGACTTGACCTCTACCGAGAGGAAGCGCTGGTCGTCGAGGCTGGTGAACCATTCGGCGCGTAGCGGGGTGAGCGTGTCGGTCTCGTCGGCGGACGCCTCGGCCGACATGATCGCGGACTTCCGCTCGGCCTGGTTCTGCGCGTAGTCCGTCTGGTCGGAGATCGCGCCCCGGACGTCGAAGCCCTGGTCGCGGAGGTCCTGGGCCTCCTGCGGGCTGAGCACGGCGTGGACCTCGATGCCGTTGTCCAGCGGCTTCTTGTATTCGGCGAGGTCGACGCCCATGGAGTTGAGCCGGTCCACCGCGTCCTGGTCGGGGACGACGATGCGCAGCAGCGCCACACCGTTCTGGTCGGTGCTGGGCAGCCGATCCGGCACGACCTGACCGGCCTGCGGAGAGGGATCGGCGAGAACGGGGTTCGGACTGAGGGTGAGGGTGAGGGCAATGGGCAGAGCCAGTACGACCGCTACGCGGCCGACCCTGCCATTGATGGAACGCCCCATGACAGATTCCTCCAGTTGGCACACGGTTTCCCGGGGAGGGGGTTATCCCGGCAGAATGTGCACAATTGTCAAGATCTTCGCTAAGTAAAGAATCATCGTCAAGGGTCCCAATATCCATATTTGGTGCGTCCGGTAATGTAACAGAATCTTTATCTGGAACTTATGGACCAAGGTCAAATTTCGCGATATTGGCTTGTTTTTCGGAACATTCGCGACCGTTACGCTCAGCGAGCATGAACACCGATGACGTGTGGCGCCTCGTCGACGAGGCGCGATCAGAGCTCGACGAGGAGGCGCGCGCAGACGCCGACGCCGTGGCCGCGCGGATGACCGCCCTGCTGTCCCGGCGGACGCCCGCTGAGATCGTCGCGTTCGCGCAGCCCCTGTGGGACGTGCTCACCGCCTCCTATCGGGCCGACCTGTGGGCGGCGGCATACGTGATCAACGGCGGGGCCTCCGACGACGGCTTCGACTACTTCCGCGGCTGGCTCGTCGCCCAGGGCGAGGAGGTGTACGGCCGGGCGGTGGCGGACCCCGACTCCCTCGCCGGCCTGCCCGCCGTCGAACGCGCGCACGCCCAGGGTGAGGACATCGAGGGCGCCGACGTCCTCAGCGTGGCCTGGAACGCCCACATAGCCGTCACCGGTGAGGAGTTGCCCGACGGGGCTTTCACGATCCGCCATCCCCGGCTCGATCCGGACTGGGACTTCGACTTCGACGACAAGGACGAGATGCGACGCCGTCTCCCCCGTCTCACCGACCTCTTCTACGGGTGACCGGACTCGTGCCGGCCCAAGACGTCCTGACGACGCTCCGCCGGGAGTTCGAGGCGGAAGACGACACGTTCCTGCTGAAACTGCGGGGCGCGCACCTGGAATGGGACAGGGACGCCTTCAGCCGGCTGGAACAGGCGATGCGCGCGGCCTGCGAGCTGTACCAGGGGCGTGACGTAATGGAACGCTGGATCGCCGAGGGGTTCTACGAGGTTTCACACTTCGTAAGAGGCTGGACCTCCCATCCGCATTTTCCCCGGCCCGAACCCGGCGAGTACTACGACGCGTGCCTGGAACGGCTCGACGACCTCGCCGACTGGTTCTTCCGCGGCGTTCACAACTACATCGAGCCGCACACCTGGTCAGACCTCTGACGGCCACTGCCGGGACGTCAGCCGTCGCATTCCTCAGGGAGATCACGGCGCGGGCCGCAGAGCACGATGTTGAAGGGAATGTGCAACCGGCGCTCCACTCCGTCGGAGAGATAGGTGACGACGACGCCCCTGCCGAACGCGGACTTCTCCGTTCGGCGCGAAACCTGCACCACGAGCTCCGCGAACTCGACTCTGGGAGAATCCTCCGGCTGGCACACCTCGGAGACCGAACGGTTCGCGGGGAGGCCGCGTCGCTCCATGCTGACGGGGTCGCCGAGGCCGATGCCATCGCTGTCGATCGGGCGGTGGAACGGCCGGAAAGTGAAGCCGTCCACATCGAGCCGGCCCAGTGTCTCCCCGAAGCCGACCTGTGTGACGGTGACCGATCCGCCACGGTCGAGGCAGAGCCCGAGATTGCCGAACAGGTAGGGGTCTCCCAACCGGTTCACCATAATGCCGACGGTGATCTCGCCTGCGTCCTCGGCTCCAGGCGGCAGGACCAGCGCCGGCCCGAGGCCGTCACCCTTGAGGGCCGGCACACCCGCGAGCAGCGCACACGCGAGAGCCGTACGCACGGCGAGTTTCCTGTGGTCGTTCAAAGCCACCCCGTCTCACGACGCCCCGAATTCAGTGATCACTGAGGCCGCGCTCATCATCGCCGGTCCTGTGACGCGGCGGTATACGGGTTTTCCCGTCATCTCACCGCCTGGGCATTCAGGTGGCGCCGCCGACACGGATCCTCGGCCAGTCGTCCTCGGAGATCACCGGGCCCGCGTTCTCCCCGGACGGCAGGCGGCTCTACTTCTCCTCCCAGCGCGGCACCTCGGGCCACTCCACCGGCAGCGGCGGCATCACCTACGAGGTGACCGGCCCCTTCCGCACCCAGGCCTGACGACGAGCCACCGCGGCCGACCCCCCGGACCCGCCTCTCGAGGTTCTAGGCACCTGAACGGAAGTCCTCCCCTCGGAGGCGGAGGCGGGATGCACCTGGGGCCGGGCGGGGCGGTCTCCCCGGCGTCATGCGTCGAGTGCGGCCAGATCCTCGCGCGTCAGGCGGATCCGCCCGGCGGCCATGTTCTCCTCCAGGTGCTCGAGGGAGCCGGTGCCGGGGATCGCGAGCATGACCGGTGACCTCGCCAGCAGCCACGCGAGCGCCACCTGCGGCGTCGTGGCCCGGTGGCGGTCCACGACTCCGGCGAGGCGGGCCGCGTCGATCGGCCGCCACCCGCCGCCGAGCGGGAAGAACGGCACGAAGGCGATGCCGGCCTCCTCACATCGGTCCAGGACCTCGGCGTCTCCCCGGTCCTGCACGTGGAAGTTGTTCTGCACGGCCGCCACCGGTGCGATCCGCCGGGCCTCGGCCAGTTGGGCGGCGTCGACGTTGCTCACGCCGAGGTGCCTGATCAGCCCTTCCTCGCGCAGCTCGGCCAGAACCGCGAACCGGTCGGCGATCGACACTCCGCCGGGGGCGGCCATGCCGCCCACGCGCAGGTAGACGAGGTCGAGCCGGTCCACGCCCAGGCTGCGCAGGTCCTCCTCCACGAGTCCGCGCAGCTGCGCGGGGCTCGCCTCACTGCTCGGCACCCCGGAGGAGTCGAGCAGCGGCCCCACCTTCGTCGCGATCACCAGCCCGTCCCCGTACGGCGCGAGCGCCGTCCTGATCAGATCGTTGGCCGCCACGCCACCCCGGCGGTAGAACCACGCCGTGTCGATGTGGTTCACGCCCAGTTCGACCGCGCGGCGCAGGACCGCGACGCCCGTCTCCGGGTCGCGGGCGGGCCCGGCGAAGGTGCCGGTCGGCAACCGCATCGCGCCGAATCCGAGCCGGTGAACCGGCAGATCCCCGCCGAGGTGGAACTCCCCCGTGAGCGCGGCGGGGGAAACCGAGGCCGAATGTCCGTTATCCGAATGTCCGTTATCCGTCATGCAGGCAACGTTCCCCCGCCGGTGGGAGGCGGGGCCACCCGATGACAACAAGCTGCCACCTCGGCCGATCCGGCCATAGTGGCCATAATGGACGAATGGCTGCCGATGAGGTCATCACCGTACGCGGCGACGCGGAGCTCGTCGCTCGCGCGGGTCACCTGTTCGCCGGCGTCCGGCACGAGTTCGTCTGCGCGGCCCGCGACCTGAACACGTGGTCGCAACCCGAGGCGCGGCACGCGATCAACGGCCGGCTGCGCGCGGGGGGCACGGCCGGCGTCACGGTGCGCAAGCTGCTCACCCCGGCCGCACTCGCCGACGAGGTGTCCCGGCGGCACCTGGACCACGTCACGGCCGCGGGCGGCCGGGTGCGGATCAGCTCGGCGCCCCTTCCCCACGAAACGATCATCATCGACGGGCGGGTGATGATCCTCGCGGGTCCCGACGCTCCCGGCCCGCGCGAGTTCACCGTCACCACCTCGGCCGCGCTCGTCGGCGGCGTGCACGCGCTCTTCCTCGCCGCGTGGGACAACGCCGCCGACGTGGCCGGCTACCTCTCCGGCGACCGGCCCCACCTCGACGACGACGAGCGGGCGGTCCTGCGCGCTCTCGGCGCCGGATACACCGACGAGACGGCGGCCCGGCGTCTCGGCCTGTCCGTGCGCACCTACCGCAGGCGGGTCGCCGAACTCATGGCCGCGCTGGAGGCCGATTCCCGGTTCCAGGCCGGACTGCGCGCGGGCGAACTCGGTCTCACCGGCTAGCCGTCGACGCCGCCTCCGTCCGCGGAGGGCGGTTGCGCCACAGCCAGACGACGTCGCGGCCGAAGGACCACACCAGGGACGCCAGCGCCGCTCCCACCGAGACGACCGCGACCAAGTACGGCAGAACGTCCGAGGCTGCGACGACGAGCACGATCCCCTGCGTCGCCGCCACGACCTTCCTGGCGAAGCTCGGCGGCAACGTTCCCCGCAGCCACGGCATCGTCCAGCCGGCCACGACGAAGGCGTACCGCATGGCGCCGATGACCAGGACCCACGCACCCAGGGAGCCCGCGACGTGGACGCTGAGCACCAGGATCAGGAAGGCGTCGACCTCCATGTCGAAGCGCGCGCCGAGCTTGGAGACCGTGCCGGTGCGCCTGGCGACCTGGCCGTCGACGGCGTCCAGGATCAGGGCCACCGTGGCGAGTGTGACGAGAATCACCAGCGGCAGGCCGCGGGCCGGGTGGCCCGTCATCACCAGGACCGCCACGAGCGCCGTCACACCCCCGACGAGCAGCGCGCGAGCCAGTGTGACATGATCGGCCGGGCCGAGCGAGCGGGTTCCCGACCGCCGGGCGGCGACGGCGAGGAACGCCCACAGGGCGGCCATGTAGACGACGCCGGCCGCCACACTCGCCGTGCTCAGGCCCACCAGGGCGTTCAGCAGACACAACAGGCCCATCTGGACGCCCGCTCCGGCGGCCTGTTCCCAGTGGATTGAACCCGCGCCGAATTGTGCACGTGTTGTTGGAGTAGTTCGTGCGGACGGTGCCGTCATTCGGAACCCCTGTACTCATACGTACCCATATGCACCATCTATCCACCCAGTCGAGGAGACGCTCGGTGATACGTACGGCACGTGCCTTCTGGTTCACGTCTCCCGGGGAGGGCGAGATCAGACCGGTCGCCCTGCCGGAGCCCGGCCCAGGCGAGGTGCAGGTCCGTGCGCTGTGCTCGGGGGTGAGCCGCGGCACCGAGACCCTGGTCCTGCGGGGCGGCGTACCCGAGAACCAGTACGACGTGATGCGTGCCCCGTTCCAGGAGGGCGACTTCCCCTGGCCGGTCAAGTACGGATACCTCAACGTCGGGATCGTGGAACACGGGCCGCCGGACCTGCTCGGCCGCGCCGTCTTCTGCCTCTATCCCCACCAGACCCGCTACGTGGTCCCGGCCGCCGCGGTCGTCCCCGTGCCTGACGGCGTGCCCCCGGAGCGTGCCGTGCTCGCCGGGACCGTCGAGACCGCGGTGAACGCCCTGTGGGACGCCGCCCCGCTGGTCGGCGACCGGATCGCCGTCGTCGGGGCCGGGATGGTCGGCTGCGCCGTGGCGGGGGTGCTCGCCGGCTTCCCCGGCGTCAGGGTGCAGCTGGTCGACGTGAACCCCGCGCGGGCCGGCGTCGCGGCGGCGCTCGGCGTGGGCTTCGCGTCACCCGGCGAGGCCGAGGACGGATGCGACCTCGTGATCCACGCCAGCGCCACCGAGGCGGGGCTGGCGCGCTCTCTGGAGTTGCTCGCGCCCGAGGGAACGGTCATCGAGCTCAGCTGGTACGGCGACCGGAGGGTCAGCCTGCCCCTGGGCGAGGCCTTCCACTCACGCCGGCTGACCGTACGCGGCAGCCAGGTGGGCATGGTGTCCCCGGCACGGCGTTCGCGCCGGAGCTTCACCGACCGGCTTTCGCTCGCGCTGACGCTGCTCTCCGACCCCGTGTTCGACGCGCTGATCACCGGCGAGAGCGGGTTCGAGGACCTGCCCCGGGTGATGGCCCGGCTCGCCGGCGACGATCCCTCCGCCCTGTGTCACCGAATCGTCTACGACCCCGTCCAGTACTGAAAGGCTCCACCCTTGTTCAGCATCACCGTTCGCGACCACGTCATGATCGCCCACAGTTTCCGCGGCGAGGTCTTCGGCCCCGCGCAGCGCCTGCACGGGGCGACGTTCGTGGTGGACGCGACGTTCCGCCGCGCGGAGCTCGACGACGACAACATCGTCGTCGACATAGGGCTGGCCACGCAGGAGCTCGGCGGGGTGCTCGCCGAGCTCAACTACCGCAACCTCGACGACGAACCCGCCTTCGCCGGCGTCAACACCTCGACCGAGTACCTGGCCAAGGTCATCGCCGACCGCCTCGCCGACCGCGTCCACGCGGGCGCGCTCGGCGAGGGGGCCCGCGGGCTCGCCGGGATCACGGTCGCCCTCCACGAGTCGCACGTCGCGTGGGCGAGTTACGAGCGCACACTTTGAGCACGGCCGGCGTCTTCGCCGTCCTGCCCGGTGACGTCGACGACGAGGCGGCGCCGAGCGGCGGCAACGTCTACGACCGCCGCGTGTGCCGGGAACTGGCGGCGGCCGGCCTGCCGGTCCACGAGATCGCCGTGCGGGGCGCCTGGCCGCGCCCGGACGCCGACGCCCGGGCCGCGCTCGCCCGATCACTCGCCGAGGTGCCCTCCGACGCGGTCGTCCTCCTCGACGGGCTCGTCGCGTGCGGGGTGCCCGACGTCGTCGTGCCGCAGGCCGGGCGACTGCGCCTGGCGGTCCTGGTCCACCTGCCCCTGGGCGACGAGATCGGGCCGGAGCCCGGCGCGGCGGCCGACCTGGACGCGCGCGAGCGGGCGACCCTCCAGGCCGCCGGAGCCGTGGTGGCGACCAGCCCATGGACGGCGAAGCGGCTGGCCGGCCACCACGGGCTGGCGGAGGATCGGATCCATGTGGTCTCACCCGGCGCCGACCGCGCCCCGGCGGCGTCCGGCACCGACGGCGCCTCCCGGCTGCTGTGCGTCGGCTCGGTGACCCCGACCAAGGGCCATGACCTGCTCGTGGAGGCCCTCGCGGCCGTCCGGGAACCGTCCTGGCACTGCGAGATCGTCGGGCCGCTGAGCCGGGATCCCGCGCACGCGGAGCGGCTGCGGCGGACGGTCGGGCGGCTCGGGCTCGGCGACCGGGTGCGACTGGCCGGCCCCCTCACGGCGGAGCGGCTGGCCGAGCAGTACGCCCGCGCCGACCTGGTCGTGCTTCCCTCCCGCTCCGAGACGTACGGCATGGTCGTGACCGAGGCGCTCGCGCGCGGGATTCCGGTGCTGGCCACGGCCGTGGGCGGCGTCCCGGAGACTCTCGGGCAGGCTTCCGATGGCGGCGTGCCGGGAATCCTTGTATCTCCGGAGGACCCCGCGGCCATCTCGGCGGGGCTTCGCCGCTGGTTCGGCGATCCCGGCCTGCGACGCCGGCTCCGGCTCTCGGCACTCGACCGCCGTGACCGGCTGGCACCGTGGCAGGAGACGGCAAGGGGCTTGGCCGCAGTGCTGGAACGACTACGAGGAGTGACGCGATGAGCACGCCGCCGACCGGCGACGAACCGGTCCGAGTCACCCCGGGCTGGCTGGCCCTGCGCGAGGGCGCGGACGCGGCCGCCAGGGCGCCGGAGCTGCTCGATCCGCTGCGGGCCTACCTGGCGCAGACCGCACCGGAGCGGCTGGTCATCCAGGACCTCGGCTGCGGCACGGGTTCGCAGGCCCGGTGGCTCGCCGGGCGGCTGCGCGGGCCGCAACACTGGATCCTCCGTGACCGCGACCCCGATCTGCTCGTCCACGCCGGCGAAAGCCTGCCCGGCTCGGCCTCCGACGGGGGCCCGGTGACGGCCGAGACGCGCCAGGGCGACCTCACCGACCTCCGCGCGGCGGATTTCAGCGGTACGTCGCTGGTGACCGCTTCCGCGCTGCTCGACCTGCTCACCTTCGACGAGGTCGACGATCTCGCCGCGGCCTGCGTCGAGGCGGGATGCCCGGCCCTGCTCACCCTGTCCGTCGCGGGCCGGGCCGACCTGACCCCCGCGGAACCGCTCGACGCCGAGATGACGGGGGCCTTCAACGCGCACCAGCGGCGCACGACGGGCGGCCGCCGCCTGCTCGGTCCCGACGCTCCCGCCGCCGCCACCAAGGCCTTCGAACATCGGGGCGCGGTGGTGCGCAGCAGTCCCAGTCCCTGGCGCCTCGGCGCGGACTCCGCCGCGCTGACGGAGGAGTGGCTGCGCGGCTGGGTGGCCGCCGCCTGCGAGCAGCGGCCAGATCTCACCGCCGAGGCGGACTCCTACCTGCGGCGACGGATCCGGGCCTGCGAGGCGGGCGAACTGGAGGTCGTCCTGCACCACACCGACCTGCTCGTGCTCCCCCCGCGGAAGGCCGCCGCGTGACGGCGATGCGCAGGCTCTGGCCCTGGCTGCGGACGCTCATCGGAGCGGGCATCCTGGGGGTCCTCGTGTGGCGGGTCGGCACGGGCGCCTTCGTGGACGGGTTCCGCGTGATCGACGGCTGGTCGGCGGTCGCGGCCCTCGTGATCGGCCTGGCGACCACCGTGGTCAGCGCCTGGCGCTGGTGCCTCGTGGCCCGCCGCCTCGACCTGCGGCTGTCGCTGCCGACGGCCGTCGCGGACTGCTACCGCGCGCTGTTCCTCAACGTGCTGCTGCCCGCGGGGGTGCTGGGGGACGTCCACCGGGCGGTCAGCCACGGCCGGAAGTCCGGGAACGTCGGGCGGGGTGTCCGCGCGGTCGTGCTCGAACGCCTCGCCGGTCAGACGGTGCTCATCGTCGTCGGGGTGACGGTGCTCCTGACGCAGCCCACGCTGATCACGGCCGTGGTCGACGGCCTCGCGCCGGGCCGCGCGCCGGCGGCCGCGGCGCTGGTCCTGTCGGCCGTCCTGCTCGTGATCGGCGGGTGGGCGCTCGCCCGGCGCGGCGGGGCGTGGCACCGCGCCCTTGCGGCGGCGTGGGCGGAGGGCCGCACCGCCCTGCTCGCCCGCGACGTCTGGCCGCGGGTGGCGCTGCTGTCCGCCGGGGCGGTCGCCGGGCACCTCCTCCTCTTCGTCGTCGCCGCCCGCGCCGCGGGATCACACGCGACGCTCCTGCAGTTGCTGCCGCCGCTGGTCCTGACGCTCCTCGCGATGGGCCTCCCCGTGAACATCGGGGGGTGGGGCCCGAGGGAGGCCGTCTCCACTCTGGCGTTCGGCGTCGCGGGACTGGGCGCCGCCCAGGGGCTCACCGCGGCGGTGGTGTACGGCGTGCTGACGTTCGTCTCGACCCTTCCCGGCGCCGTGGTGCTGTTCCTGCGCCGCGGCGGCCGGGCCCGCGGCCCCGGCGAGTCGTGGCCGGGCGGCACGGTCCGCCCCGCCGTACGGTGAACGCGCGGCGGGCCCTTCATCGGCTCCCGTTCGCCGCTCTCAGGGGGACCGATCAGCGGGCGATCGGGGTCGGCGGCGGGCCGCACCACTGCGCCAGAGCCCCGCGGATCCGGTCGGCGGACGACTCCGAGCCTGCGGCGGCCGCCCAGGCGACGTAGCCGTCCGGCCGGACGAGCACGAGCGTGCGGGCGGCGTCATTCGCCGTGACGACCCGCACACGGCCCTCCCACCCTGCCGCCGCCTGCGCGGGGACCCGAGAGCCTGGAGGCACGACCAGCAGCCAGCACCTGCAGCGCAACGCCTGGTAGACGCTCTTCGGGCCGGGACCGGCCAGCGGGAGGTCCGGCGCGCGCCGGCCCACGAGCGGGTGGGCGCCGGCGGCGGCCGGGTAGGTGAGGCCGATCCCCGAGATGGTCTCCGCCATGCGGAGGGCGACGTGCGGGTCGCGCATCGCCGTCCGCAGAAGCACCCGCCAGGCCGCGCGCAGCGTCCGGGGCCTGGCCATGGCGCTGCGCAGGAGCCTGCCGCTGATGCGCAGGGAGATGTCGCCCGCGTGGTGCCGCTCGCTGCCGTAGGTGTCGAGCAACCATGCCGGCGCTCCGTCCCTGATCACGGCGGCGAGCTTCCAGCCGAGATTGGCCGCGTCCTGCAGGCCCGTGTTCATCCCGAGGCCGCCCGCCGGGGAGTGCACGTGCGCGGCGTCGCCGGCGAGGAAGACCCGCCCCACGCGATAGGCGGGCACCTGCCGCTCGTCACAGCTGAACCGCGATATCCAGCGGGGATCGTGCATGCCGAAGTCGGTGCCGAGCACGCGCCGGGTGATCTCCCGGATCTCGCCGAGCTCGATCGGGGCGGCGTCCGGGCGCCGCCGGCGCCTGCTCCACACGATCACGCGGTACCAGCCGTCGCCGAAGGGCAGCACGAAGGCGAACCCGTCCTTGCGCGCGTCCGCCGTCAGCACGTTCGGCGGCGGATCGGCCATCCGCACGTCGCAGAGCAGGAGCGAGCGCGCCACGGACATGCCGGGGAAGGGCAGGCCGAGCGAGTGCCGCACCGCGCTCCGCGCGCCGTCGGCGCCCACCACGTAGTGCGCCCGCCACGTGCAGTCCCGGCCGTCGTGGGTGCGCACGTCGAGATCCACTCCGTCGGCGTCCTGGCGGAGCCCGGTCACCTCCGCGCCCGGCACGAACTCGACGCCCATCTTCCTGGCCCGCTCCGTGAGCAGCCGCTCGGTCGTGAACTGCGGCATGGCCAGCAGGTACGGAAAGCGGGTGGCCAGGCGGGACAGGTCCAGCACCCCGCTCCCGAACACTCGCAGCGCGTCGACGGGAAGGCCGACCGCCACGAAGTCGTCCGCGAGGTCGCGCGCGTCCAGTTGCTCGAGGGTCCGCGCGTGGACGCCGGCGGCCCGGCTGAGGTTCGACTCGCCGTGGCGGCGTTCGAGGACGAGGCAGGACAGACCGGCGGCCGCGAGGTCACCCGCGACGAGCAGCCCCGTCGGACCGGCCCCCACGACCACCACGTCCGTCACGGCATCCATGGCGTCCCTTTCCCGTGGATCTCGCTGAGAGACCCACTACCGGGGGACGAAATACCCTAAACCAGACAAATGACACTTTCCATTTAGCGCGTGGCGGCGAGGTCGGCGAACATGCGCTCCCACATCGGCATGACCTTCTGCGGCGAGTACTCCAGGGCCGTCGCTGCGGCCGCGGAGCCCATCCGGACCCGCAGATCCCGGTCGGCGATGAGCCGGTTCATCCCGGCGGCCAGGGCGTCGACGTCCCTGGCCGGGACGAGCAGGCCGTCGTGATCATGCGTGAGCACGTCGCCGGGGCCGGTCGGGCAGTCGAAGGCGACGATCGGCAGCGCGTGGGCCATCGACTCGATCATCACCATCGGCAGCCCCTCGAACCGGGAGCTGAGCACGTAGATCGAGGCCTTGGCCAGCTCCTGGTCGAGCCGGTCGCTGCGGCCCATGAGCGTGACGCTGTCGGCCAGCCCGTGCTCGGCGATCAGCTTGGCGAGGCCGTCCTTCTTCGGGCCGGTGCCGAAGATGCGCAGGCTCCACGCCGGATTGCGGGCCGCGACCTGCTTGAACGCCGGGATGAGCAGGTCGAAGCCCTTCTGCGCGACGAGCCTGCCCGCGGCGACCACGATCGGGTTCTCCTGCCGGGTGGGCGCTCGGCCGACGGTGGCGACGGCGTTCGGCACCCACTCGACGCGGGCGCCGGGCAGCAGTTCGCGGTAGTCCTCGCGATCGCTGGCCGTCAGCGTGACGACGGCGTCGAGCCGGCCGTAGTAGCGGGCGATGTCGCTGCGCACGGTCTCCGGATAGGTGCCCAGGTTCATGTGCTCCTGGGCGACGCGGACGACGCTCTCGGGGGTGCGGCGGGCCGAGATGAGGTTCAGCGCCGGCCGGGTGGTCACCAGGATCCCGTCCTTCAGCGACGAGACGTAGTCGATGACCGCCCGTTCCACGCGCTCGGTGAACCAGTCGGCCTTGAACTCCCCGACGGGAACGATCCTGCCGCGCATCATGCGCCAGGCACGGCGCCCCACCGAGTCGGTCCGCACCCCGCCCCTCTGGTCGGCCAGCGCGGTGACGCGGACACGGGAATCGATCTCGAACTGCGGCTCGTCGCGCCGCCGGACCGTGCTGATCACCTCGACGTCGTGACCGGCGGCCGCCATGGCGCCGGCCTGGTTGAGGACAGTGCGTATGGTGCCCCCCATGCCGTAGGCGTGGAGGAGCATGTAACGGATCTTCATCACACCGTCCCGGGAAGGCTCATGTCCGCTCCGCCGTACGGGGGAGGTAGTCCCAGCTCACGCTCATCGGCCGCAACGATTCCGGAATCTCGTCCTCGGAGGGGAGATCACGGCCCGGCTGCACGGTGCCGCTGCTGATCTTGTCCTTCCAGTCGCCGAGTCCCTTTTCCTTGACGGACAGCTCGCCGTAGGTGAGCATGCCGTCCTCCCACGGGATATCGAGGAATTCGCAGATCCGGCGCGTCTCCTTCTCCGGTTCCACGGTCAGGTCCTCGTATCTCACGACCAGGCCGGGAAGCGCCTTCCGAGCCCGCTCGACCGCCTTCATGTAGCGCAGGGCGTCAAGCGCGGCCTCCTCGGGGGTGCGCTTGGCCGGGTCGGCCTCATGCCACGAGGTCGCGATGGACGCCGGATGACGCAGGAGGAAGATGAACCGCGCGTCGGGCCAGCAGGCCTTGATCCGCTTGTAGGCGAAGGCGTTGGCCGGAGTCTTGTCCACCATGAACCGCTTGCCGCTCTTGACCAGTTCCCGGTGCAGCACCCGGTCCCAGAGCAGATGTTCCAGGTCGGCCCTGTTGTGGCCGAGCGCGCTCATCGCCGACTCGGCCAGCGGCGTCCCGTAGTTCACGAAGAGCCGCCGCACGTGGAGCTCATGGGGAGCGTGCAACATCGAGTGGGCGTTCAGCATCGCCCTCAACAGGGTGGAACCCGAGCGAACCGGCGAGAGGATGAAGATCGGCGCGGTCAGAAGCCGATCGACCTGAGGATCCTCCGGCGGCCGTACCAGGTCGTCCGGCGCGGCCTCAGCCGTGGTGGACCCCGTTTTTCCTACTCGATTTAGCTGGAATCCCGCGTACTTAATGAAGGCGTTATTGACCTTCCGCTGCCAGGTCATAGCGGGAAAGACTACTCGATTTTTCTAATAATTCACTGAGCGTTCCTTGTGAATATCCACATATACGCCCGCTTAACTTCCGCTAAACCTACCTTTTATACATTGAATACCTGACGGACCGGCTCCGGTCATGTCCGGAGACCTCCGGAGGGGGACTCGGAGGGGGACGCGGAGGGGACGCGGCGGGGGACACCGAACCCGGCGGGCGGATCGCCCGCCGGGTTCGGCCGGTCAGCCGGTCGCCGCGGCGTGCCGCTCGAGCCGTACGACGACGCTCTTGGAGGTGGGGGTGTTCGAGGTGTCCGCGGTCGAGTCGAGCGGCACGAGCACGTTGGTCTCGGGGAAGTAGGCCGCGCAGCACCCGCGCGCGGTGGAGTAGGCGATCACGCGGAACGCCTCCGCCGTCCGCTCCCCGTCGGGCCACTCGCTGACCAGGTCGACGAGCTCGCCGTCCGCGATGCCGCGTTCGGCCAGGTCGTCGGGATTGACGAACACGACCCGGCGGCCGTTGTGCACGCCGCGGTAGCGGTCGCCCATGCCGTAGATCGTGGTGTTGTACTGGTCGTGGCTGCGCACCGTCTGGAGCAGGAGGCGTCCCGGGGCGAGTCGCAGGACCTCGAGGTCGTTGGCGGTGAAGTTGGCCCTGCCCGTGTCGGTCGGGAAGCGGCGCTCGTCACGGGGGGCGTTGGGCAGGGCGAAGCCCCCGGGCCTGCGCACCCTGGCGTTGAAGTCCTCGAATCCCGGCACCACACGCTCGATGCGGTCGCGGACGGCGTCGTGGTCGGCCTCGAACCGCTCCCAGGGGATGCCGGACGGGCCGTCCTGCTCGAAGAGCCTCATGGCCAGCCGGCTGACGATGGCCACCTCGGAGAGCAGGTCCGGCGAGGCGGGAGCCAGCCGTCCCCGTGAGGCGTGCACCATGCCCATAGAGTCCTCGACCGTCACGAAGCGGTCGCCGTCCCTCTCCGTACGGCCCAGCGTGGGGAGGATGAGCGCCTCCTCCCCGCACACGGCGTGCGACCGGTTCAGCTTGGTCGACACCTGGACGGTGAGCCTGGCCCGGCGCATGGCCGCCTCGGTCACCGCCGTGTCCGGCGTCGCGGAGACGAAGTTGCCGCCCATCGCGACGAAGACCTTCGCGTGCCCGTCGCGCAGCGCCCTGATCGACTCCACCGCGTCGGCCCCGTGCCGGCGGGGCGGCTCGAAGCCGAACTCGTCACGCAGCGCGTCGAGGAACGCCGCCGACGGCTTCTCGTAGATGCCCATCGTCCGGTCGCCCTGGACGTTGGAGTGCCCGCGCACCGGGCAGACGCCGGCTCCCGGGCGTCCCACGTTGCCGCGCAGCAGCAGGAAGTTGACGACCTCCCGGATGGTGGCGACGGAGTTCTTGTGCTGGGTCAGGCCCATGGCCCAGCACACGATCACCGACTTCGCCCCGAGGACGTCCTGGACCGTCTCCTCGACGGCCGCCCGGGGCAGGCCCGTCGCCTCCTCCACGTCCGCCCATTCGAGCTCGCGGACGTTCTTCTCGAAGTCGTGGAACCCGTGCGTGTGGGTCTCGACGAACTCGTGGTCGATCACCGACCCCGGGTTCGCGTCCTCGGCCTCGAGCATCAGCTTGGACAGGGCCTGGAACAGCGCCATGTCTCCGTTGAGCCGGATCTGCAGGAACCGGTCGGCCAGCTTCGTGCCGCGCCCGGCGACCCCGCTCGCCTTCTGGGGGTTCTTGAACCGCAACAGGCCGGCCTCGGGCAGCGGATTGACCGCGACGATGCGGGCGCCGTTCCGCTTGGCCTTCTCCAGCGCCGACAACATGCGCGGGTGGTTGGTGCCGGGGTTCTGCCCGACCACGAAGACGAGGTCGGCCTTGTGGAGGTCGTCCAGCGAGACGGTCCCCTTGCCGATGCCCAGTGTCTGGGTGAGCGCCGAGCCGCTGGACTCGTGGCACATGTTGGAGCAGTCCGGCAGGTTGTTGGTGCCGAAACGACGGACCAGCAACTGGTAGAGGAACGCGGCCTCGTTCGACGTGCGCCCGGAGGTGTAGAAGAGCGCCTCGTCCGGCGACTCGAGCGCCCTGAGCTCCCTGGCGATGATCGAGAACGCCTCGTCCCAGGCCACCGGCTCGTAGTGGTCGGACCCTGCGGGCTTGTACATGGGCTCGGTGAGCCTGCCCTGCTGACCCAGCCAGTAGTCGCTGCGCCCGGCCAGCTCCGACACGGTGTGCTCGGCGAAGAATTCGCCGGTCACCCGGCGGAGGGTCGCCTCCTCCGCGACCGCCTTGGCGCCGTTCTCGCAGAACTCCGCGGGGCTGCGGTGGTCGCCTTCCGGCCAGGCGCAACCGGGGCAGTCGAAGCCCTGCTTCTGGTTCACGCGCACCAGGGTCAGCAGTGAGCGCCTGACGCCCATCTGGGAGTAGGACATCGCCAGCGAATGAGCCACCGCGGGAACTCCCGCGGCCCATTCCTTCGGTGGTCCAACCTGCAGACGCTCATCCCCGGCGTCACGCCTGGGAGCTTTTTTTGCCACCCGATACCCTCACTTTCGGCCACCTGCCGTGTCCAAAATACGCCGTCTTGACATGCGGGTGTGGACGAGGGTCATGGGAAGCGGGGCGGGGCCGGCCGAGGGGCCCGGTTGTGAACCACCCACAAAGCAGGCGGGTTTGACTTTGCATTGTTAGCGTAGACAAGAACATTCGACTGAGACATACTGCCTGTTCATGCCCGATGATGGCCAAAAGCTGATATCTCCCACTTCAGGTGGGTTTCTCAGTCGCTCACGAACGATCGCACCGCCCACGTGGAGCCGGTGGCTCGTCCCCCCCGCCGCCCTTTCCGTGCACCTGTCCATCGGTCAGGCCTATTCGTGGAGCGTCTTCAAGCCGCCCCTCGAGAAGGCGCTCGACCTGTCAGGCACGCAGAGCGCGCTGCCCTTCCAGCTCGGCATCGTCATGCTCGGCCTGTCCGCCGCCTTCGGCGGGCCGCTGGTCGAGCGCAACGGCCCCCGTTGGGCGATGTTCGTCTCGATGGTCTGTTTCGCGTCCGGCTTCCTGATCTCCGCGCTCGGCGTGGCGACGAGCCAGTACTGGCTCGTCGTCCTCGGGTACGGCTTCGTGGGCGGGATCGGCCTCGGCATCGGCTACATCTCACCGGTGTCCACGCTGATGAAGTGGTTCCCCGACCGGCCGGGAATGGCCACGGGCATCGCCATCATGGGCTTCGGCGGAGGCGCGCTCATCGCCTCGCCGTGGTCGACGCAGATGCTCGGCTCCTTCGGCGCCACCACGGGTGGGATCGCCGGAGCCTTCCTCGTGCACGGCCTGGTCTACGCGGTTTTCATGACCCTCGGCGTCCTCCTGGTGCGGGTCCCGGCCGACGGCTGGCTGCCCAAGGGCTTCGACCCGGCGAAGTCCGCCGCGAAGGCACTGGTCACCACCGCGAACGTCTCGGCGCGCAACGCGATCCGCACGCCGCAGTTCTGGTTCCTGTGGGTCGTCCTGTGCTTCAACGTGACCGCGGGCATCGGCATCCTGGAGAAGGCCGCACCGATGATCCAGGACTTCTTCGCCCACACGGCCACGCCCATCTCCGTGAGCGCCGCCGCGGGCTTCGTCGCGCTCCTCTCGCTCGCCAACATGACCGGCAGAATCGTGTGGTCCTCGACCTCGGACCTCATCGGCCGCAAGAACATGTACCGCGTCTACCTCGGCGTGGGCGCCGTGCTGTACCTGGTCATCTCACTGTGGGGCGACTCGCACACCGTCGTGTTCATCCTGTGCGCGCTCGGCATCCTGTCGTTCTACGGAGGCGGCTTCGCCACGGTGCCCGCGTACCTCAAGGACCTGTTCGGCACCTTCCAGGTCGGCGCCATCCACGGCCGCCTGCTGACCGCCTGGTCGGTCGCCGGCGTCCTCGGCCCGCTGATCGTCAACGCCATCGCCGACTCCCAGGAGGCGGCCGGCAAGACGGGGCCCGATCTCTACACGACGTCGCTGTACATCATGATCGGCCTGCTGGTGGTCGGCTTCCTGTCCAACGAGCTGATCCGTCCCGTGAAGGACAAGTACCACGAGCCGCAACTCGCGACGGTCGGCGGACCGGAAGCGATGGCCACCCCGCAGGGAGGTTCATGATGACCGAGCAGACCGAGACGCGCTCGCACACCCCGTTGATGATCTTGGCCTGGCTGTGGGTGGGCCTGCCGTTCGCCTACGGCGTCTACGAGCTGCTGCTCAAGCTCAGCCAGCTCTTCTCCGGTTGATCCCGACGGCGGGCGCAACGCCCGCCGTTCCGGGTACGAACACGGCAAACGCCCCTTCGCCGGGGGCCGGCCCTCCTGGTGGGCCGGTCCCCGGCGAAGGCCTTTTACGGCCATATGCGGAAGGAGGCACGCGATGACCGGAACGGACCTCGCGGGCCGCGTGGCCCTGCTCACCGGGGCCTCCGGCGGCATCGGCGGCGCGCTCGGCCGGCGTCTGATCTCCGCCGGTGTGCGGACGGCCTTCGCCTACGGCACCCGCGCACACGAGGCCGGGCTCCTCGTGGCCGAAGCCCGAGCGGCCGGGCTGGACGCGGTCGCCCTCTCCGGTGATCTCGCCGACCCCGAGGTGCCCGCGCGCCTGGTCGCCGAGACCGTCGACGCCCTCGGCCCCGTCGACCTGCTGATCCCCAACGCGGGCCACGCCGTACGGCAGGCGTACACGGACGTCGACCTGGAGACCTGGGAACGCACCGTCGCCGTCAACCTGCGCGCGCCGTTCATGCTCGCCCAGCAGGTGATGCCCGCGATGGTGGAGCGGGGGTTCGGCCGGGTCCTGTTCGTCTCGTCGATCGCCGCCTTCACCGGCGGCGTCGTCGGCCCGCACTACGCCGCCTCCAAGGCCGGTCTGCACGGGGCGCTCCATTACCTCGCCGCCAGCGTGGCGGGCCACGGCGTGACGGTGAACGCGATCGCCCCCGCGCTGATCGAGGACACGGCGATGATGCCGACCACGGGCCAGAGCCCCGGCGCGATCCCCGTCGGCCGGTTCGGCCGGCCCGAGGAGGTCGCCGACCTCGCCATGGCCATGCTGCGCAACGGATACCTCACCAATCAGGTCGTGAGCCTGGACGGCGGCATGCACCCGCGTTGACGGCCGGCGATCGGGGCGGGGCTCCACGCCGGTAAGCACCTCGTAAGGATTGCGATCCCTTCGGTGGGCGGGCGGGACGTACTGTTTGGTGGCGCTCGGACGCCACTGGTTGTTCGGTGGCGCGGGACGCCACCGGCGGAGCGCAGATCGGAGCGGGAACATGTGGGTTCGCGGTGTCGTCGGGGTGCTCTTCATCCTCATCGGAGGCGTCTGGATCGCCCAGGGCACGGGCGCGCTCGGCGGTTCCATGATGTCCGGCCACGGCCAGTACGCCGTGCTGGGCGCGATCGTGGCGCTGATCGGGCTGGCCATGCTGTGGTGGGCGTGGCGGATCCGGGGCCGCCGCGGCGACGGCTGATCCGCCTCGCCCCTCCGGCGCGGACTCGGATAGGTTGCGGCCGTGGCAGTGACGATCGTGTACGAAACGCACTCGATCACGACCGACAACGAGGCCGGGATCGCGACCGGGTGGCTGCCCGGCGAGTTGTCGGCGCGCGGCCGGGCGCTCGCCGCCGAACTCGGCGCCCGCCGTCGTGACGACGGGATCGCCGCGGTGTTCACCTCAGACCTGCGCCGCGCCGTGCAGACCGCGGAGATCGCCTTCGCCGGCTCCGGGATCCCCGTCTTCCAGGACGTACGGCTCCGCGAGTGCGACTACGGAGACCTCAACGGCGCACCCGTGGAGCGGCTCGCGGCGGAGCGGTCCCTGCACATCGAGATCCCCTGGCCGGGCGGGCAGAGTTACCGCCAGGTCGTCGGCCTGACCCGCGACCTCCTCAGGGACCTCGTCGCCGCGTGGGACGGCGCCCGGGTCCTGGTGATCGCGCACTCGGCCAACCGATGGGCGCTGGACCTGCTGATCGGCGGGGTGGCGCTGGGCGAGTCCATGGCCGTGCCGTTCGACTGGCAGGCGGGCTGGGAGTACGTCGTGTCGGCGGCCGACGTCCGCCGCGCGGAGGGCCGGATCACGACGAGCAGACTC
The DNA here is from genome assembly GCF_016862895.1 of Planotetraspora kaengkrachanensis. Taxonomy (GTDB): domain Bacteria; phylum Actinomycetota; class Actinomycetes; order Streptosporangiales; family Streptosporangiaceae; genus Planotetraspora; species Planotetraspora kaengkrachanensis. Next base: position 100,939 of record NZ_BONV01000003.1, read on the forward strand.
GAACTGTCGCCGCTCACCGCCGGGGACGCCGACGAGATGGCCGGGGTGCTCGCCGATCCGGCGTTGTACGCCTTCATCGGCGGCCGGCCGCCGAGCCTGGACGCGCTGCGCGCCCGCTACGCCCGGCTCGCCGCCGGCCACTCCCCCACCGGCGACCAGGAGTGGCTGAACTGGATCGTCCGCGACGGCGGCGGGCACGCCGTCGGCACCGTCCAGGCCACCGCCGTGGACGGCGGGCGGCGGGCCGAGATCGCCTGGGTGATCGGTGCGCCGTGGCAGGGCCGCGGCTACGCGTCGGAGGCCGCCGAGGCGCTCGTCGGATGGCTCGGCGCCCGTGGCGTCCGCCGTGTCGAGGCACACGTGCATCCTGATCATCATGCGTCGATCGCGGTGGCGGTCAGGGCCGGTCTGCGACCGACCGGCCGGTTCGACGACGGAGAACGTCTGTACGTCCGCGAGAACGGGGCTGAATCTCATGTCATCTGAACGGCGATCGGTCATGGTCACCGGCGCCTCGACCGGCATCGGCCGCGCCTGCGTCGCCCACCTGGTGCGCGCCGGCTTCCACGTCTGGGCGGCGGTGCGCAGGACCGAGGACGAGGAGTCACTGCTTCGCGAGCACCCGGACAGGGTGAGCGTGGTGCGGATGGACCTCACCGACGAGGCGTCCGTACGGGCGGTGGGCGAGGTCGTCCGCGCGGCCGGGCCGCTGCACGGTCTGGTGAACAACGCGGGCGTGGCGCTGGCCGGGCCGCTGGAGCATCTGCCGATCGAGGTGTTCCGGCGGCAGATCGAGATCAACCTGACGGGTCAGCTGATCGTCACGCAGTCCGTGCTGCCCGCGCTCCGGCAGGAGGCCGAAGCCGGCGGTACTCCGCGCATCGTGATGGTGGGATCGATCGCGGGCAGGATCGCGGGCCCGATGCTCGGGCCGTACCACGCGGCGAAGTTCGGACTCGCCGGGCTCAGCGACAGTCTTCGCGCGGAACTGGCCCCGTTCGGCATCGGCGTGATCCTGGTCGAACCCGGCGTCATCGCCACGCCGATCTGGGAGAGGGGGACTGCCGCGGCCGATGACCTGCTGGAACAACTGCCGGCGGCGGCCGACCGGTACGCCGGCCAGATCAGCCGGGTGCGGGCGAGCGCCGCCAGGAACGCGGAGACCGGCATCCCCGCGGACCGCGCGGCCGAGGTGATCGTCGACTCGCTGACCTCCGCCAGGCCGCGGCCGCGGCGGCTCGTGGGCCGGGATGCCAAGGTGGCCGCCGTCCTCGCCCGTTTCCTCCCCTACACGCTGCTCTACCGTGTGACGGCGGCGAGGAGAGCCGGCTGACGGCCACGCGGGTCATCGGGGCCGGACGCGGTGCCTCAGCTTCGCCGCCGCCTCCTCGATGTCGGTGGGGCCGGGATGGCCGGGATCGGGATCCTCGTCGTGCTCCGGGCGTCCGGACGGCCGCGCGCCGCCGCGGCTCCGCTTCCGCATGCGGTCGGAGAGCGCGATCAGCGCGGCCTCGGACGGGCTGCCGGGCTCGGCCTGGAAGACGATCAGCTTCTGCCCCGGCGAGCCGTCGACGGTGAGGACCTCCATCGTCGTGATCACGTCCCCGATGTCGTCACGATGGAACCGGACGGGGGCGCGCGTCCTGCCCCGCACCTCGTGCAGGGCCCACATCCGGCGGAAGTCCTCGCTTTCCGACAGCTCGTCCAGAAGTTCGAGCATGTCGGGATCGTCGGTGTCGAGGCCGGCCATGGCGCGCAGGTGAGCCACCTTGGAACTGGTGTCCATCTCCCAGTCGAGGTAGAAGCCGCGGGCCACGGGGTTGAGCAGAGCCAGCCGGAGCAGGTTGTCGCTGTGCTCGAGACCTTCGTAGAGGCCCTCGGCCACAAGGTTTCTGACCAGCACGTCCAGCCGGCTGTTCACCACGTAGGCGGGCACGTGGTCCCAGCCGTCGATCAGCCGGACCAGGCTCGGCTCGACCCGGTCGGCCGGCCCCGCGGCCGTACGCCGGTGCGGCCGTGCCCGCGCGAGCTCGTGCAGATGTTCTGTCGCCTCCTGGTCGAGCTGGAGTACGCGGGCGATGGCCTCGATGACCTGCGGAGAGGGACGGCGCTCCCGTCCCTGCTCGAGGCGGCTGTAGTAGTCGATGCTGATGCCCGCGAGCATGGCCACTTCCTCCCGGCGCAGCCCAGGGGTCCTACGGCGGGGCCCGACCCCTGCCAGTCCCACCTGTTCGGCGGTCGTGGCCTGGCGCCGTGCGCGCAGGAACTCGCCAAGAGGGCTCGCGCCTTCCATCCTCACAGGCTAAGCGGGGGTCTCGACCGCAAAGGTGGTGGGATCGCACCCACCCTGTCCGCGGCCGCGGCGGCGCCCCGTCCGGACCGGGCCGGCGGATGTCCGGGATCGCCTATGCCCACGGGATCATCCGGGCTATTCTCGCCGAATCCGTCCACCATGGAACGGATCACACCGGTTCTGTAGGACGCCGTCGTTCGGGGAAGCACCGATGAGGTTCCGAGTACTTGGCGATGTGACACTGATCATCGACGGGGGTCCGGCTCATCTGTCATCCCGGAGACAGGAGCAGTTGCTCGCGCTGCTCGTCTGCGCCCAGGGCCGGGTGGTCTCAGCCGAGACCCTGATCGACGCGATGTGGGGCGAGCGGCTCGGAGTGCGCGGCGGCAAGAACCTCCAGGTGCTGGTCCACCGTCTGCGGAAGAACCTCGACGACCCGGGACGGATCCGGCACGACCGTTCCGGTTACGCCCTGGCCGCCGGACCCGAGGAGGTGGACGCGTGGCAGTTCGCCGATCTCGCCGAGCGGGCCAGGACCGCGCTGGAGTCCGCGGATCTGGAGACGGCGGCGGCGCTCCAGCGTGAGGCACTCGCGTTGTGGCATGGCCGGCCCTTCGCCGGCCTGGACGACGTGGCCGTCCTCGCCGAGGCAGCGGAACGGCTCGAGCAGGAGCGCAAACGGGTGCTGGCCGAGCGCATCGACGCGGACCTGGCCCTCGGCGGGCACGCTGAGATCATCCCCGAGCTGATCTCCCTGGTGGCGGCGGATCCGCTGGCGGAGTCGATGGGCGCGCGACTGATGCTGGCCCTGCACCGGGCGGGACGCCGTACCGAGGCCCTGGACGCCTACCGGCGCATCCGCGCCGCCCTGGCTGAGGAACTGGGGCTGGAACCGGGGCCGCAACTACGCTCGCTGGAACAGGCCGTCCTGCGCGGGGACCCCCACGCCAGTCTGGATTCGACGGCCCGTGGCAGACCGGCGGAGGACAGGCAACCGGCCGCCCCGCCTGAACCGCCCTGCATGCTCCCGCCGCGGGTGGGCGACCTCACCGGCCGCGACGGCGAGATCGGCGGGATCGTCGAAGTGCTGCGCGGCAGACCTCCGGGAACCCCGGCGATCTGCGCCGTGTCCGGCATGCCCGGCGTGGGCAAGACGGCGCTGGCCGTACAGGTGGGGCACGACGTGCGCGACGGCTTCCCCGACGGGCAGCTCTACGTGAACCTCCGCGGCGCGGGACCCGAGCCGGTCGGCCCGTCGCAGGCGCTCGGCCGGTTCCTGCGTGCGCTGGGGACGCCGGGCACCGCGATCCCCGACGGCCTCGACGAGCGCGCCGAGGCGTTCCGCGCCCGCCTGTCCGGCCGGCGCGTCCTGGTGCTGCTGGACGACGCGGCCGACGAGGCCCAGGTCGAACCGCTGCTTCCCCCGGGAGACGGCTGCGCGGTGCTGATCACGAGTCGCGCCGCGCTCACCGCGCTGCCCGGCGCCCGCCGCCTCGTCCTCCAGGTCCTCGGTCCGTCCGCCTCCGTCGAACTGCTGGACGCGATCACCGGCCGGGCCGAGCTGACCACGGACGCCGCGACCGCCGCGCGGCTGGCCGAGCTGTGCGGGTGGCTGCCCCTCGCCCTCAGGATCGCCGGTGCGCGCCTGGCCGCGCGGCCCCACTGGACCGTCGACCGGCTCATCTCCCGGCTCGAGGCCGAGCGCGACCGGCTCGACGAGCTCACGCACGGAACGCTGTCCGTCCGGGCCAGCCTCGCCCTCGGTTACTCCGGGCTCGCCGAGCGCAGCCAGGTCCTCTTCCGCCGGCTGGGCCTCCTGGAGATCCCCGACTTCGCCGGATGGGTCGCGGCGGCGCTTCTCGACGACGAGCCCCGGGACGCCGAGGAGGTGCTCGAGGGCCTGGTGGAGGCGCGGCTCGCCGAATACGCGGGCATGGACGACCTCGGGGAGCCCCGCTACCGGATCCATGACCTCGTCCGGCTGCACGCCAGGGAGCGCGGCGAGGCCGACGAACCGCCCGGCGCGACCGCGGCGGCCCTGGCCCGGCTCACCGGGGCGTACCTCCACCTCGCCGAGCGGGCGCACCGGCGCCAGTACGGCGGCGACTACACGGTGCTCCACGGGGCCGCCCCACGGTGGGACTGCGGCGAGCCGACCGCCATCAGGCTCCTCGCGGATCCGGGAGGCTGGCTGCGCAGCGAACGGCTCGGCCTGGTCGCGGCCGTCGAACAGGCGGCCAGGCTCGGCCTGAGCGAGACCTGCTGGGACCTGGCGATGACCACGATCACGCTGTTCGAGGCGCAGGGCCTGTTCGACGACTGGCGGCACACCTCGCAGGTCGCCCTCGACACGGCGCGCCGGGCCGGCGACGCCCGCGGTGAGGCCGCGATGCGCTACTCGCTCGGGACGCTCGAGCTGTTCCGGCAGCACTACACCGCCGCGCGCCCGCACCTCGACGCCGCCCTCACGCTCTTCGAAGCCGTCAACGACCATCATGGGCAGGCCCTGACCCTGCGCAACGCCGCCCTGATCGAGCGGGTCGAGGGACGGTCGGGAACGGCCCTGCGGGGCTACCGTCACGCGCTCCGGATGCTCCGCGAGACCGGCGACCGGCATGCCGAGGCCCACGTGCTGGGGGGCATCGCCCAGATCCACATCGAGGGGGACCGTCCCGATGCCGCGGCCCGCCTGCTGGAGACGGCCCTGGCGGTCTACCGCGACCTCGGCAACACGCGGGGCGGGGCGCAGATCCTCAACCGCCTGGGCGCGCTTCACCTCAGCCAGGGCGCGGCCGGCAAGGCGGAGGACGCCTTCCGGCAGGTTCTGGCCGCCTCCCAGGCCGTCGGGGACCTGATCGGCGAGACGTACGGCCTGCTGGGAATCGGCGAGGCTCTTCTCCTGGTGCGCGACCTCGACGGTGCGGCCGAACGCCTGGAGCACGCCCTCGCCACGGCGACCGAATTGGGCGAGCCGTTCCTCACGGCCCGCGCCCACCTGGCCGGCGGCCGCCTCGCCGCCGCGCGAGGAGACCCCGATCTCGCCGGAACGCTTCTGGACACGGCCGCGGTGGCTTTCGCCGAGATCGGCCTGCCCGTCTGGCACGAACGCGCACGAGCGGAACTGCGCGCCGTCGAGGAGGCCAGGCCGTTCCTGCCGTCCTGACCCGGTCACCGAACGCTCAGCATCACTGGCCGTTGGCGGGACCGGGATCCATCCAGGTGCTGTCGCAGGTGAGACCCTTTTCGCCGCACGGTGAGACCGCCGCGGCGGGCGACGCGCTCGCTCCGAGGATCGCCGCAACGACGAGCGCGAGGAGCGCCGCCGCCGTCTTCTTCTTCATCGGTGTCCTCTCCCAGGGTCCTCGAGCACGTCGTCGACCGCTCTCCCGCCGGCGCCGCCACCGCCGGGAGAGCGGTCGATCACCAGAGCCCCCGTATCCGGTGACGTCCAGCGCGGCGCCGGCCAGGGGCCCCCGTGGTCCCATCTGACGGACGTCGTGCTGGTCGGGGCAAAGGTATCCGCCGCCGGTTTCACGAGGGTTTCATCCCGGCCGTCGCCCGGTATCAGGGGCGAAGCGTGGTTGACCTCTCGCCGCGGCGTCGGCATGGTGGGCTGGTGACCAGCGATGAGGTGCGGGACGGTGTGTCGCTCACGAATCTCGACCAGCCGCTGTTCGACGGGGCGGGTGCGAGCAAGCGCGATCTGGTGGACTACCTGGACGCCGTGAGCGATCGTGCGGTGGCAGCCCTGCGCGGCCGGCCGCTGTCGGTGATGCGGGTGCGTGCGGGCCAGGACCCGTTCATGCAGAAGAACGTCCCGAAGTACGCTCCGTCGTTCGTGCGGACGGTCTCGGTGTGGGCCGAGACCTCCAAGCGTGAGGTGTCCTACGCCCTCTGCGACGACCGCCCCACCCTGTTGTGGTTCGCCAACCAGCGGGCCGTCGAATACCACCCGGCGCTGATGCGCGCCGACGAACCGGGCCGGCAGACCCACCTCGTGCTCGACCTCGACCCACCGGAAGGCGACTCCTTCGGCATGGCCGTACGGGCCGCCCACCTGGTGCGGCAGGCCCTGTCGGACGCCGGGCTGGCGGGCGCGGTCAAGACGAGCGGCGCCAAGGGCGTGCACGTCTTCGTCCCGCTCGCAGCGGCGGACGTGTGGGACGTGGCCGCGGCGACCCGCGCGGTCGCCGCGCGCGCGGAACGCCTCGACCCCGCCCTGGCGACGACGGCGTTCATCCGGGAGGACCGGGGAGGCAGGGTGTTCCTCGACTCCACCCGCGCGGGCGGGGCCACGGTGGTGGCGGCCTACAGCCCGCGCGTACGGCCGGGCGTGCCGGTGTCGTTCCCCGTCGCCTGGAAGGACCTGGACGACGTCTCCCCGTCCGACTTCACCGTGCACACCGCGGCGGCGATCCTCGGCGGGCGGGACCCGTGGACGGAGCTCATGCCCGAGCCGCAGGAGTTGCCGGCCGACCTGGTGGAGGAGGGCCACACGATCCCGGTGGCCCGCGTCCAGGCCATGCACGAAGGCAAACGCCGCGCCCGCGCCCGCCGCAGCTGAGGCCGCGCACGCAGCCCGCATCGTCCTATTCTTCAGCATTCACCAAAGCAGGCCCTGGAGGCCCCACCTCGATCACCACAGAAGCGACAGGAGTGAAGAGATCTGGCGAAGCAACGCATACACACGACCAGCACCCATTGGAGAATGAGAAGATCACGATCTCCAGAAGGCTGCTGCGCGCGATTGCTTCGTTGAACCGATCCAGGTCAACCGCTCGTAATCCTGCTTCCCTCACGCTCTCCGCTCGGGCTACATAAACTCCCTCGATCTCGGATTTCATCAGCGGAACCGCACGGTTGGCATAACCCGTCACATCATCCAGAATCTCCAGGCCAAGTCGGGCGGATGCCCATCTCTCGCCGGCAAGCCCGGACAGGACGCTCCGAGCAGCGTGCTCGTCTATTTGAACCGACATCGTTCGCCATCCTTCTTACGCACCAGCGCCATCACCGTAGACGGAATACGGTGGCCCACTCGCGATCAGTGCCGTCTAGTGCAAACGAGTGCATAGCCGTTACAGTGCACTCCATGTCGACGCGACCGAGTCTTCTGCTCCCCGGCGTTGGTACGCCGCCGCCCGACTTCACCGACGCGGAGATGGCCCGGAGGCGGGCCGCCGTGGACGAGCTCGCGGCACGGCACGAGCTCGACGCGGTCATCGCCTACGGGGCGAACAAGTTCGGCAACGCGGTGCCCTGGCTGACCGGATGGCCGGTGACGCGGGAGGCGGTGGCCGTGCTCCGTCCGGGCGCCCCGCCGGCGCTCCTGGTGAGCTTCCCCAACCATGTGCCGAACGCGCGGCGCCTGGCGAAGGGCTGCGAGGTCGCCGCGATCGTCGAGCGGACGCCGGACGCGGTGCTGACGACGCTGGGCGCGGTCCGGCGGGTCGGCACGATCGGCCCGGTGCCGGTGAGCCTGCGGGCCGCCCTCGACGGCGCGGCCGCCGTGGTGGAGCTCGACGGCGAGTACGGCAGGCTCCGCGCGCGCAAGAGCGACGAGGAACTGGCCTGGCTGCGGCACGCCGCGGCGCTCACCGACCAGTCGGCCGCCTCGCTGGTGTCGGCGGCGGTGCCGGGCGCGACCGAGCTGGACCTCGTGGCGGCGGTCGAGTCGGCCTACGCGTCGGCGGGTGGCGCGAACCACATCCACTACGTCGCCGCGACGTCGATGGAGGCGCCGGACCGGTGCGCACCCGGTCAGTGGCCGACCTCCCGTCGGCTGGAGTCGGGCTCGGTCGTGGTCTTCGAGCTGAGCACGACGTGGGGCCCCGACTATCCCGGCCAGCTGCTGCGGACCGTCACCGTCGACACGGAACCGACGCCTCTGTATCGCGAGCTGCACGACGTCGCCGACGCGGCGCTCGCGGCCATGTCCGCACTGCTCTGCCCCGGCGCCCTGCCGGTCGACCTCCGGGCGGCGGCGGACCTGGTGCTCGACGCGGGCTTCACCACGGTCGACGACCTCGTGCACGGGCTCGGCGGCGGCTACCTGCCCCCGGTGCTCAGCCATCGGTCCGAACCGTCCGGCCGGGACCTGCTCCCGCTGGAGGAGGGGATGACGGTGGTCGTGCAGCCGAACGTCTGCACCCCCGACCTGAGCGCCGGAGTGCAGACGGGCGAGATGTTCGAGATCACGGCCGACGGGGCGCGGTCACTGCACCACTTCCCCACCGGCCTGATCCGCGCCGACGCCTTCTGATCGCCCTGCTCACCGCTTCAGGGGCTTCGCGGGAACCTCGGGCGAATTCCTCCATTCGCGGGCAACATGGCTTCATGTGGCCATTCATCGATGACGACGCCGGCTATCTGGAGTGGCTGGCAGCGCATCCCGAGCAGTTCGTCGTCAACACTGCGCGTAAACCTCACCCGAATTACCTGATCCTGCATCGGGCCACATGCACGTTCATCACCGGCAGCCCGACCAGGGGGACTCGCTGGACCGGGGAGTACGTCAAGTACTGCGGCGGCCTCAGCGAATTGCAGTCCTGGGCGCTGACCGAAGTCGGTGGCAATCTCCAGCCCTGCGGACACTGCCTGCACTGACCGCTCGGCGCTTCCGCGCGCGTCTCAGATCAGCGGGAGGCGTCGAGGTAGGCGGCGGCGAGGCGCTTGGGCGCACGGTCCAGCCAGGAGTCGACGATGAGCTCCCGCAGTTCGGGGACGGCGATGCGGTCCAGCCGGATGAGGACCGCGGCGTACCCGTTGAAGTGCGGCGTGGTGAAACAGACGTCTCCATCCTCTGCGACCAGCGCCTCCTTGACGCCGAGGTCGGGGACGCGTACGGCCAGGATGGGCCCGTCGGGGGCGGCGTCACCGAGCGCCTCGAAGTCCGCGCGCCGCAGCGGCCTCTCCCAGGCGAACAGCTTGTCCTTGACCCGCCACTGCTGCGCGCCCTCCCCGGACGTCCGCTCGGACGTCTCGGGCAGGTCCAGTGCGATCCGGCGTACGTCGTCCCATGTCGCCATTCCCACACCCTAAACAGCGCGACCCGGGCACGCACGGTTTCCCCGGCGGGCGCGCGCCAGAGGCCGAAGATCGCCTTTTACGTGACGGTTGGAGTTAACCGCGGAGTCATGCCGCGCGGTCAGGCTACGGTGGTCCCCCTCCCGGATCGCCCCTAGGAGCACTCGTGCCGCACCTCGATCGACGATCCTTCCTTGTCACCGGTCTGGCCGCGGGAGCGGTCACCGCCCTGCCCGCCGTTCCCGCCTTCGCCGCACCCGACCCGGCCGCGGAGACCGCGAAGAGCCTGGCCTCCAGGGGCCTGGTCACCGACCCGTTCACCCTCGGCGTCGCCTCGGGCGACCCCGACCACTCCGGCTTCGTCATCTGGACGCGCCTGGCCCAGAACCCCCTCGCCGAGGACGGCATGGGCGGCATGCCGCTGCGCACGTTCCCGGTCCTGTGGCAGGTCTACTCCGACGAGCGATGCCGCCGCCTGGTGCGCGCCGGCATCGCGGAGGCCACGCCCCAGTGGGGCCACAGCATCCATGTGGAGGTGAACGGCCTGTCTCCCGACCGGGACTACTGGTACCGCTTCCGCACCGGCCCCTACGTGTCCCCCATCGGCCGTTCCAGGACCGCTCCGCATCCGTCGTCCTTCGGCGGGGCCCTCACCATGGCGTTCGTCTCGTGCGCCCAGTACGAGCACGGGTACTTCACGTCGTACGGGCGGCTGGCCGAGGACAACCCCGACCTGGTCCTGCACCTCGGGGACTACCAGTACGAGTACACCAGGAACACCTACACCATCCCCGGCGGCAACGTCCGCGACCACGAGGGCCCCGAGACCGAGACACTCGCCGGTTACCGGCAGCGGCACGCGCAGTACAAGGCCGACCCGGACCTGCAGAACGCCCACGCCGCCGCGCCGTGGCTCGTGGTCTGGGACGACCACGAGCTCGACAACAACTGGGCCGACGAGATCCCCGAGAACCCCGCGATCCCGCAGCCGAACTTCCTGGCCCGTCGCGAGGCCGCGTTCCGCGCCTACTACGAGAACATGCCGCTGCGCCGCGCCTCCATTCCGCACGGCATCGACATGCAGCTCTACCGGCGGATCCGCTGGGGGCGCCTGGCCACCTTCCACATGCTCGACACCCGCCAGTTCCGCGACGACCAGGGGTGTGGCGACGGGTACGACGACTGCCCCGAGGCCGTCGACCCGGCGCGCTCCATCACCGGCGCCGAGCAGGAGGCGTGGCTGCTGGACGGCTTCCGCAGGTCCGAGGCCCGGTGGGACGTCATCGGCCAGCAGGTCTTCTTCGCCCAGCGCGACAACAACGCCGGTCCGGCCAAGGTGACCAGCCAGGACGCCTGGGACGGGTACGTCGCGTCGCGTCAGCGCATCACCCAGGGATGGGTGGACGCCGAGGTGCGCAACGCCGTCGTGCTCACCGGCGACGTGCACGCCCACTGGGCCAGCGACCTCAAGCTCGACTACGACGACCCGACGGGCCCGTCGGTGGGTTCCGAGCTGGTCACCACCTCGATCAGCACCGGTGGCGACGGGGCGGACTCCGACCCGGCCGCCCATCCCTTCCTGGCGATCAACCCGCACCTGAAGTTCTACAACAACCAGCGCGGATACGTCCTGACGACGATCGATCGGGACGCCATGACCGCCGACTTCAAGGTCGTGCCGTACGTGCAGACCCCCGGCGCCCAGGCGTACGTCAGGGCCACGTACGTCGTGGAGGACCGGGTGCCGGGCGTCCAGCAGACCTATCTGCGCCCGCTCGACCCCGCCCTGTGGGCCTCGGCCGAGATCTCCGCCGACCTGACGACGCGGCTGGAGACCGAGCGCCCCTGACGCGCGGATGACCCACTGTCGACAGGCCTACCTGGCCGACCAGTCGCGGAACGCCTCGAGCAGGTTTTCCCGCGACCGGTCGGTCAGGTTGCGGGCGGGCAGCCGCCCGACCTCGGCGACGGTGACGCGGATCTGCCGGAGATAGACGTCGCAGCCGCCGCACACGCCGATGTGGCCGGTGAAACGCCGTCGGGTCCCGGCGTCGAGTTCCTCGTCGAGATAGGCGGTGACCAGGTCCACGAACTCCTCGCAGTTCATCGTGGTCATCGCGTCGGCTCCTTGCCGGACTGGGCCGTCAGGTAACGGTCCAGCGTGCCGCGCAGCGACGCCCTGGCACGGTGCAGCAGCACCCGCTGGTTCGCCGCGGTGATCTCAAGGATCGCGCAGACCTCGTCGCTGCTGTACCCCTGCATGTCACGCAGTGTTATCACGACCCGCTGCCGGGCGGGCAGCGAACCGAGCGCACGCTCGATGTGCTGGTGGACCTCGAGGGCGAGAATCTCACCCTCGGGGGACGGCCACGCGACCGGGGTCTGCGGCAGCGCGACGGAATCGTCGGCGCCGCGCGAACCCCCGAGGGGACCGCCGGGATCGACGGCGGGATCGAAGTCCTCCTTGGCCGTGGCGAGGCTGGTCATGGGCACCGTGCGGGCGTCGTTGACGCCCCGGGTCTTGGCCCTGTTGATCACGATGCGGTACACCCAGGTGCGCAGGGCGGAGCGGGCCTCGAACTTGTCGATGCCGCGCAACACCCCCACCCACGCGTCCTGGACGACGTCCTCCGCGGCGTACTCGTCCGCGACGTACGCCCGGGCGACCTGCAACATCCCCGGTGACCACGCCGTGAGCAACGCGGCGAACATGTCCTCGTCGCCGCAGCGCAGGGCCTCCACGACGACGTCGTCTGCCGGAAGGACGGGGCCAGGTGACTGCGAGTCGGCCTCGGGCATGCTCCGCACTCTAATCGCCCCTCCTGACATTCCGACCGGCCGCGAATCCTCCCGTCCGATCTAAGGAGTCGTTTCCGAACAACCGATATCCGATGGTGAAACAGTCGGCGATGTCCGTAACGCTTGACCGTCCTCCCGAGACCAAGGGTGCATGCATCGGGGATCAGGGGACGAGGCGCCGCCCTACGCGGCGAGTTGGAGCGCCGACGACGCCATCGAATACATCGCGACGACCTGCCTGACGCCGGGCGTGCCGGGAACGGTCGGGGTCGAGCTGGAGTGGTTCGTCCACGACGCGCGTGATCCGTACGCGCGGGTGGATCCGGCCCGTGTCACGGCAGCGCTGCCCGCCGAGGGCGAACTGGCGGGCGCCCTGTCGCGCGAGCCCGGCGGCCAGGTGGAGCTCAGCTCCGCCCCCGCGCCCTCTCTCCGCGGGGCCGTCGCCACCGCCGCGGCCGACATGGCGGGCCTGCGCGCCCGCCTGGGCGCCGCCGGTCTGCGCCTGTCCGGAGGCGGCGCCGATCCGTACCGCCCGCCGGTGCGGGTGCGGGACGCCCCCCGTTACGTCGCGATGGAGAGCTACTTCGACCGCGCGGGCCCGCACGGCAGGACCATGATGTGCGGAACGGCGTCCGTCCAGGTGTGCCTCGACGCGGGGCTGCCGGGAGCCGGGCCCGCGGGGATGGCACGGCGGTGGCGGCTGGCGCACGCCATCGGGCCGGTTCTGGTCGGGGCCTTCGCCAGTTCACCGTGTCACGCGGGCCGGCCGACCGGATGGAAGTCGACGCGGCAGGCCGTGTGGGCGCGGCTCGACCCGCGCAGGACGTCGCCCCCCGCCGGCTCCGACCCGGCCGAGGCGTGGGCGCGATACGCGCTGGACGCGCCCGTGATGTGCGTCCGCGGACCGGCCCCGTGGCAGGTGCCCCTCGGCCTCACCCTGCGCGACTGGCTGGCGGGCGCGGGGCCCCGCCCGGTCACCCGCGAGGACGTCGACTATCACCTCACCACCCTGTTCCCGCCGGTGCGGCCGCACGGCTGGCTCGAACTGCGGATGGTCGACGCACAGCACGGCGACGACGGCTGGCTCGTCCCCCTCGCCGTGGCCACCGCGCTCGTCGAGGATCCCGCGGCCGCCGACCTGGCCCTGGCCGCGACGGAGTGCTGGGACCCCTTCGAACCCGGTCCCTGGCGGCGCGCGGCCGCGCTGGGGCTGTCCGATCCCACGATCGCCGCGGCCGCGGCGACCTGTTTCGCGGCGGCGCTGGACGCGCTGGACCGGATGAACGCCCCCGCCGCCGTCCGCACGGCTGTCGAGCGCTTCACCGACGCCTACGTCAGCCGGGGCAGATGCCCTGCCGACGACCCCGAACGCCTTTCTCACCACACCCCCCGCTCCGAGATCCGCGAACCGATCCGAACGGAGGCCGGGACATGACCGGCGAAGACATCCGCAGCCGCACCTACGACCTGCTCACCGCCGCCCGCGAGCGCAGCCTCGCACTCACCGACTGCGTCGGCGACGACGACCTGACCAAGCAGCACTCGCGGCTGATGTCCCCCCTCGTGTGGGACCTCGCGCACGTGGGCAGCCAGGAGGAGCTGTGGCTGCTGCGCGCCGTGGGCGGCCAGGAGCCCATGCGCCCCGAGATCGACTCGCTCTATGACGCGTTCGAGCACCCTCGGGCCGAGCGTCCGCGCCTTCCCCTGCTCTCACCCGGGGAGTCGCGCCGGTACATCGCGACCGTCCGGGAGCGGGTGACCGACCTGCTCGAACGCTCCCCGGTCGAGGGGAACCCGCTGGTCGAGCACGGCTTCGCGTTCGGGATGATCGCCCAGCACGAGCAGCAGCACGACGAGACCATGCTGGCCACCCACCAGTTGCGCGAGGGCACGCCGGTGTTGTCGGCCCCGCCGCCCGCGGCGAGTTCGGGACGGTGGCCGAAGGAGGTGCTCGTCCCCGCCGGTCCGTTCACCATGGGCACCTCGACGGAGCCCTGGGCCCTCGACAACGAACGGCCCGCGCACCAGGTGCACGTGCCCGCTTACTGGATCGACACCGTGCCCGTCGGCAACGCCGACTACCTGGCGTTCATGGAGGCGGGCGGATACGAACGGCGGGAGCTCTGGTCGGCGGCGGGCTGGGCGCACAGGCAGGACGCCGGGCTGACCGGGCCCAGGTTCTGGTGGCGTGAGGGCGGCACGTGGCTGCGGCGGCGGTTCGGGCACGTCGAGCCGGTTCCGCCGCACGAGCCGGTCGTGCACGTCTGCTGGTACGAGGCCGAGGCGTACGCCTCCTGGGCCGGCAGGCGGCTGCCCACCGAGGCCGAGTGGGAGAAGGCGGCCAGGCACGACCCGGCGGCCGGCCGCTCCCGCCGCTACCCGTGGGGGGACGAGGAGCCCGGCGCCGAGCACGCCAACCTCGGCCAGCGCCACCTGCAGGCCGCCCCCCTCGGCGCCTACCCCGCCGGGGCCTCCGCGTACGGCGTCCGCCAGCTGATCGGGGACGTCTGGGAGTGGACCTCCAGCGACTTCCGCGGGTACCCGGGATTCGCCGCGTTCCCCTACCGGGAGTACTCCGAGGTGTTCTTCGGCGAGGAGTACAAGGTGTTGCGCGGCGGCTCGTTCGCCACCGACCCGGTCGCCTGCCGGGGCACGTTCCGCAACTGGGACTACCCGATCAGGCGGCAGATCTTCTCGGGATTCCGCACGGCACGCGACGCGGCTCCCGGCGAGGGCGTCTGATGTGCCGTCACCTGGCTTACCTGGGCGAACCCGTCACCCTGCGCGAGGTGCTCATCGACCCGCCGTTCGGCCTGCACCGGCAGGCCTGGGCACCGCGGCGGCAGCGGTACGGCACGGTCAACGCCGACGGGTTCGGCGCGGGCTGGTACGCCGACGGAGACCCGGTGCCCGCCCGGTACCGTCATGCGGGTCCGATGTGGGCGGACGACTCCTTCGCCGACGTGGCGCGGGTCACCCGCACGCGGGCGCTGCTCGCCGCGGTCCGCTCGGCGACCGAGGGGACCGCCCCGGACGTCTCCGCCGCCTGCCCCTTCCGGGACGGCCGCCACCTGTTCAGCCACAACGGCGTCGTGGCCGGCTGGCCGGGCTCGGCCGCCGGGCTGGCCGGGCTGCTGCCCGCCGCGCTGCTCCTCGACCTGCCGGCCCGCTCGGACTCCGCGCTCGTGTGGGCGCTGGTCAGACATCGGCTGGCCGGAGGGTCGACCATGGCCGGCGCGCTCGCCCGCACGGTCCGTGACGTGGCGGCGCACGCGGACGGCCGGCTGAACCTGCTGATCACCGATGGCGAGGCGATCGCCGCGACGGCCTACGGCGACACCCTCGCGTACCGGGTGGGCGAGCGCGGGGTCGTGGTGGCCTCGGAGCCGTCCGACGACGACCCGGGATGGGTCGACGTCCCCGATGCGAGCCTGCTCGTCGCCCGCGGCGGCGAGGTGTCGGTCTCCCCAATCGAAGCCGCGGACACGGAGGAAGCATGACCACGCTGACCATCGACAACCACCTGTCCGCCGGCTACCTCGACGCGGCGCTGCGCGCGGACGCGGTCGACGGCCTGACCTCCGTGCCCAAGCGGCTGCGGCCCGCGTGGTTCTACGACGCCCGCGGCAGCGAGTTGTTCGAGGAGATCACCCGGTTGCCCGAGTACTACCCGACGCGCGCGGAACGGGAGATCCTCGTGGCCCACGCGGGCGACATCGCCGCGTTCGCGGGCGCGCAGACGCTCGTCGAGCTCGGCTCGGGCTCGTCGGAGAAGACCCGGCTGCTGCTCGGGGCGATGCGGTCCGCGGGCACGCTGAGCAGGTACGTGCCGGTGGACGTGAGCGAGAGCGCGCTGATGGGCGCCGCGCACGCGCTGCGGGCCGACTACCCCGAGCTCGCCGTGCACGCCGTCATCGCCGATTTCGGCGAGCACCTCAGCGAGCTTCCCCGCGGGGGCCGCCGGATGGTGGCCTTCCTCGGCAGCACGATCGGCAATCTCGTGCCCGACGAGCGTGCGGCGTTCCTGCTCGACCTGTACGGCACGCTGTCGCCGGGCGACTCGCTCCTGCTCGGCACCGACCTGGTCAAGGATCCGGCCGTCCTCGTGGCGGCGTACGACGACGCGGCAGGCGTTACGGCGGAGTTCAACGCCAACGTCCTGCGGGTGCTCAACCGGGAACTGGGGGCCGACTTCGACCCGTCGGCCTTCGCCCACCGCGCGGTGTGGGACTCCGGCAACGAGTGGATGGAGATGCGGCTGCGCTCGCTGCGGCCCCAGTCGGTACGGCTTCCCGCCGTGGACCTGGTCGCCGAGTTCGCCGAGGGCGAGGAGATCCGTACCGAGATCTCCGCGAAGTTCCGTCCCGAGGGGGTCCGAGCCGAACTGGCCGCGAGCGGGTTCGACCTGCGCCACTGGTGGACGGACCGGGCGGGCAGGTTCGGGCTCTCGCTGTCGTTCAGGCGCTGATCGGGGCGCCGAGGTCGGCTGTGGGGGGCGATGTGGGCTATGTCACACAGGGAACATTCTGAATTGTTCCGAATTCGCCCCTCACCAGCCCGGGCGTGCGACCCCGACCCGTCCGACGCGCTCCGGGCGCGTCACCTCCCCCTGCGAGCGGCGAGTCGCGGTGTCGCGTTCCGACCGAAGGATCGGTCTATTTGTGATAAACCAGGCGCGGTACTGCCTGGCTCCCAGCCGCAGACTCCCCCGGCCCCTCCCGGCGACGGCATGGCGCGGTGAACGGGATCGATCCACCGAATGATCGGAGATTCATGAAGAGGCGCATGATCGTCGCGCTGAGCACGGTCGTACCCGTGGCGGCCGCGGCCGTGGCCTTCGTGGTGGTCGGCGGGCCGTCGTCGAGCGCGTCGCCGGCGGCCCAGCCCCCCACTCCGGGGCAGGTGAACACGCTCGTGCTGCGCGACGTGCCCTCCGGCCAGTCGGGCGGATCCGGCAAGCAGGCGGTTCAGGGCCTGCCGGCCGCGACCACCAAGCCGTTCAGCCTGCTGGGCGTGAGCTGGGACAACGCTCGCGAGGCCATCGACGGCGCGGTGGAGGTGCGCACGCGCGCCACCGCCTCCGGCACCTGGTCGTCGTGGCGTCCGGTCGAGGCCGAGAGCGACGATCTGCCCGACGCGGGCAGCAAGACCGATCGTCAGACCCGCGGCGCCACCGCGCCCCTGTGGGTGGGGCCCTCCAACGGTGTGGAGGTCCGCGTGACGGGCAAGGGCGCCACCCTGCCCCGCGGACTCCGCGTCGAACTCGTCGACCCGGGCAACGGCACGCGGAAGACCGGGGTCCGGGCCGCGGGCGGGCAGTTGGGCGATGTGACCCTCGCGGGAGCCGTCAGCACCACGGAACCCGACGCGCCGTCCGAGCCGGCATCCGAGCCGAGCCCCTCGGCCGGGGACGTCGCGCCCGTCGAGCCGGCCACGACGCCGGTCGCGACCCCGACGCCCACGCCCCCCGCTTCGCCGTCGCCGAGCGCCACCCCGAAGACGACTCCGAGCGCCACCCCGAAGGCGACCCCGACGCCGACTCCGACGGCGAAGGCGCTCGCGGCCACCTCGGCGAGCACCGCGCCCAGCCCGACCATCAAGACCCGCGCGTCGTGGGGCGCCGACGAGAAACTGGTCACGGATCCGCCCGAGTACGCGCCCACGGTCAAGGCGGTCTTCGTCCACCACACCGACGGCGTCAACACCTACAGCTGCGCCGACTCCCCCTCGATCATCCGGGGGATCATGCTGTACCACGTCAGGACGAACGGGTGGAACGACATCGGCTACAACTTCCTGGTCGACAAGTGCGGCACGATCTTCGAGGGTCGCGCGGGCGGAATCGACAAGCCCGTGATCGGCGCGCACACGCTGGGCTTCAACACCTCCAGCACCGGAATCGCCCTGCTCGGCAGCTTCAACGAGACGAGCGACCCCGCCCCGACGAAGGCCGCCCTCGACTCGATCGCCAAGCTCGCCGCGTGGAAGCTCGGCCTGGCCGGCGGTAACCCGACCGGTAAGACCCCCATGACGATCACCGCCGACAACGGGAAGTTCAAGCCGGGTACGTACAGCTTCAACACGATCTCCGGTCACCGGGACGGCTACGCCACGGCGTGCCCCGGCACGAAGCTCTACGCGGCGCTCCCCGGTATCAGGACGGCGGCCAAGGCCTGGACGACCCCGGTCACGTCGCTCAGCCTCACCGGGATCACGGGCGCCACGAAGGTGGGGTCGACCTACTACACCAAGGGAGCGGTCTCGCTCGGCTGGGCCGCCAGGAACGCCGCGTTCTGGAAGTACGAGGTCGTGGTCGACGGAAAGGTCGTCGCCTCGCCTTACCCCTGGGCGACCTCGGCGAGCGTGACCCTCGCGACCGGCTCCCACAAGGTGCAGTTGCGCGCCGTCAACATCAACGGGACGACGGCGACGTCGCCGACCTACACGGTGGTGATGGACAAGACGGCCCCCGTCTTCAGCACCGCGGCCTACCTCAACATCAGGCCGGGCACGGTCAGCACGACGAACGTGGTCCCGGTCGGCCTGCACTGGAAGGCCACGGACAACGCGCTGCTGCGGACCATGAAGATCGCCTCGCCGTCCAAGGTCACGCTGGCGACGACCGCGACGTCATGGGCGTCCTCGGTGAAGACGCAGGCCTCCACGGTGTGGTCGGTGACCGCGGGCGACGCGGTGGGCTACACGAAGACGTCGTCGGTGACCCGGACCGCCGCCGTGGCGTACGAGTCCTACTCCAGTCGCACAGGAACGTGGACCAAGTCGAACTCCACCTCCTACCTCGGCGGCAGCATCCTTTCCAGCACCGCGAAGAACGCGACCGCCAGCTACACCTTCACCGGCCGGTCGGTCGGCCTGATCGTCAGGCGGGCCTCGAACACCGGAGTCTTCTACGTCTACGTGGACGGCGTGAAGACGTCCACGGTCGACAGCAAGGGCGGGACGAGCTACCGCAACATCATCTGGACGAAGAGCTGGACCACGAGCGCCAAGCACACCATCAAGATCGTGGTGGCGGGCACCGCTGGTCGGGCCACCGTCGCCACGGACGGCATCGCCTACATCAAGTAGGCCTGCCGGGCAGGGCGGACCACCCTGCCCGGCCCATGGCGTAGATCATGCGTAGGCCCCGTACGGATGTCCGTACGGGGCCTGCTGCTTTCCGGCGGCCGGGGCCTCACCTCCGCGTGATCATGCAGAGGCGGTGGGGCGGGACGTTTCTCAGGAGACACAAGAGTCACAGATCAGGAAATTTGTAGCTTTGGCCAAGGTTGGGCCAATATGCGTGCATAAACCTGTCTGGCATGACGTTCAGGCGGCCCCGTGACGCCCCCGGAGCCGCGCTGCGGCCTGCGCCCCGGCACCGGGCGATCCTGCGCAGCGCGGTGGCGCTCGTGACGGTCACGGCACTCATCGGAGGCGGCTCGCAGTTCACCGCCTCGCGTTCCGGAGCGGTGCACGCGGCCTCCCCCTCCGCGACGATTCAGGCCGTCGTCCCCGCGACGACGCCGACGCCGAGCCCGACTCCCACACCGAGCCCGGCGCCGACCCCCGCTCCCAAGCCGGTCTTCTCGAAGTCGGCACGCAAGGACCTCACCCGTCGCGTCGGGTCGTACCTGAAAGGCCGGTCCGGCCAGGTCTCGGTGCAGATCCAGGACCTGACCACAGGGCTGTCGTACGGCTACAACGCCGACATGCGGCACGCCACCGCGAGCATCGTCAAGGTCGACATCCTGGTGACGCTCCTCCTGCGCGCCCAGCGGGAGAAGCGGGGCCTCAGCCGCGACGAGCGCGCCCTGGCCACCCGCATGATCACTCAGAGCGACAACAACGCCGCCGACGCGTTGTGGTACAAGGTCGGCGGCTCATACGGCGTCGCGGCCGCCAACAAGAAGCTCAAGTTGCGCCACACGTCGGTTGGCCCGGCGGGCTACTGGGGCGCCACCCTGACCGACGTGGCCGACCAGATCCGCCTGCTGAAGTCCCTGACGTCCAAGAAGAGTCCGCTCACCGCCAAGAACCGTGCGTACGCCCTGGGCCTGATGGGCGACGTCGTCTCGTCCCAGGACTGGGGGGTCAGCGCCGCCGCGGGCCGGAAGGACACGACGGCGCTCAAGAACGGCTGGCTGCCCCGCAAGATCGACGGGGACCTGTGGACCATCAACAGCATCGGCCGGGTCCAAGGCGACGACCATGATTACCTGATCGCCGTGCTGTCGAGCCGCACCCGCTCGATGGGAGACGGCATCGCCACCGTCGAGCACGTCGCCGAGATGGTCGGCAAGGCGCTCACCAAGGCGATCTCCGCCTCCTCCGCGCCGAAGGACGCGTGACCGGCGCGGCGCACACCTGTGCCGCCGCGCCGATCTCACGGCCTTCTACTCAGACCCCTGCTCGGGGGTGCAGGTGGGCTCCCCGGAGTCATCGAACGGCGGGAACACCGGCAGGTCACGCCTCACCGCATCGTCCGGGATGTCCACATGGATGCTGCCCGACGACAGGGGGCAGGCGCCGCCCTTGCTCGCCGACAACGTATAGGAACCGGCGGGGAAGCCGTCGAATCTGTACATGCCGTCAGGACCGGTGACCATGGACAGGCCGCCCGGCTCCATCGTCACCGTGGCGCCTTCCACGGGCATGAACGTGTCGAGGTCCAGCACCGTGCCGGACACGCTCGCCACGCCCACCACCGTGAACGAGGCCAGGACCTCCAGGGACCGATGGCCCGCTGCGTCCACGGCGACGGCGGAGACCACACTCGTGCCCGTCGAGCGGGCGTCGATCGTGACTGTGGCGGAGCCGCCGATCGCCTCGACACTCTGGTTCGAGCCGCCGCCGCTGTAATCGAACCTGACCACGTTCTCGTCGCCGCGCGCGTCGAACCGGACAGTCAGTTTCCCGCCCTTCGACACCGTGTCACCGTCGGGAAACGAGATGACCGGCTGGAGAGGCACGGCGAAGGCGGCCAGGTGGGGGTCGGACTCGGCGTAGTCGTACACGCGGACGTCGTCAACGGCCCCGCCGAGGAAACCGGTCGCGACTCCGGCGGCCTTGGCGCGCCCGATGGCCGTCGGGCCGGTGGCGCGGAAACCGCCCTCGAGGGTGGCGGTGGTCGACTGCCTGACGCCGTTCACGTAGAGCCGCAGCTCATGGGTGAACGAGTCGTAGACGCCCGCGAGGTGCGTCCACTTCCCCGCCGTCGCGGCGGCGTCGGAGGACACGACGGCCGAGACGGGGGCGTCCGTGTCGGAGCCCGCCATCCGGAAGGTCCATCGGTCGCCGGACTGGCCCAGCACGTACGCGGAGGTGACGGCGCCGTCCACGGACACCGCGGCCACTTCGCCGCCCCCGATCGCGGACGGCTTCACGCGCGCGGTGACCGTGAAGGTGTGGTCGGTGCGCACCTTGGTCATCGTGCCGGTGTCCGGGTTCGGAGCGCGCACCGGGCCGTTCGTGGCGGCGAAGGCGGAGACGCCGTCCAGTGAGAGGGCGGCGCCCACGCCGCCCCTTCCGTCGGTGTGGGTGGCGCCGCCGGAGAGGACGACCGTGTTGCCGTGCCCGGTGCGGTCGCCGGCGTCGCCGGCCTCGTCGAACGTCCACTCGGCCGCGGGGCCCGCCGGCGCCCGCACGCTGAAGGAGTAGGTGAACGGCGAGGAGAACCGGCCGGCCCGGTCCTTGGACCACACGGTCAGCCTGTTGGAACCGTCGTGCGGCGGGGCGACCGTGATCGTGGCGCCGTGGTCGTGCGCGCGAGCGGCGACGAATGTGCCACCGAGGGTTCCGGAGTCGAAGCTGTATTCGTAACCCGCGATGTCGCCGCCGCCCTCGGCCGGCGCGGTGACCTCGAAGACGCCGGGAACGCCCGCTCCGCCGTGCGGCCCGCCGGTCGGGTAGTCGCTCGAGGTGACGCCGGCCGGCGCAGGCGGCGGTGTGAGGTCGACCGTGAACTGGCACTTGACCGACCACGGCCCGAAGGCGGTGCCGTCGAAGGTCCGCGCCTGCCACACGTACGACGAGCCGTCGGTGAGCCTGCCCGCGGGGATGGCCTGCGAGACGTTCGACGGGTTGCCGGACGCCTGGGACAACACGTCGGTCTCGTTGCGGGTTCCGCCGAGGGGCCACCAGTAGAAGAACGTGGTCAGCGACTGCTTGCCGGGGGTCGGGTGCTGCTGCCTCGCCGCGAGAACCGGCGTGGCCGTCAGCACGGACGGTCGCGAGTCCCCGGTGACGCACGGCTTGCCGTGCGACATCAGGTTGGTCGGCGCCAGGGGCACGTCCGCGGCGGCCGCGGGGAGCGGAATCGCCAGCAACGACGCCGCCAGGGCGAACGCGGCGGATGCGCTCCACAGTCGAGAGCGCTCACGCCCGCTGTTTCTGCCGGTGGTCCCCGGCCGGAGGATTCTCATGTCACCTCACGAGAAGATCGGTCCAAAGCGCTCTGATCGTAAGAAGATGACCGAAACCGCGAAAGCTGACAGTCGGTAAACCATCCGACACTCCGTAACGCCCCGGTCGCGAGATCCGATAGGGATGGCCGAAATCCGGGATAACCGCTGAACCACCTGCGTGGACGCATGACTGTTCTCACGGCTTGAGACGCACACGTGGACATGTCGGGCGAGAGCGCCGAGGGTGATTGTGATGCTTGTCACACAGGGTTCGACACCGGGGCTCTCCGGGCCTGTTCCGGCGGGAGACTTCATGTCGGCGAGCCGTACCGGGCGGTCTTCGGCGGAAGAGGGCTGACGATGTCGAGAGCGATGAGCGGCCGGGAGCGCGAGGCGTTCCTCGCGGAGGTGCGGGTCTCGGTGGTGAGCGTCGTGGACGGGGACGCGCGTGGCCCCCTGACGGTGCCGATCTGGTACGGCTACGCGCCCGGGGGCGACATCGTCCTGATCACTGCGCGCGACAGCCGCAAGGCACGCCTGATCAGGCAGGCGGGACGGTTCAGCCTCTGCGTCCAGTCCACCGAGCTCCCCTACCGGTACGTGTCGGTGGAGGGCCCGGTGACCGGGATCGACGAGTCGGTCACCCGGGACGAGCGGCGCGACTTCGCCCGGCGCTATCTCGGCGATGAGGGCGCCGACCGGTACGTCGCCTCCACCGAGGAGGCGACGTACCGGATGATCAGAATTCGCATGCGCCCGGAGATCTGGCTGTCGGAGGACCAGGGCTAGCGACCAGGCCTAGCGACCAGGGCTAGAGGCCGATCCGTTCGCGCACGAAGGACGTCTTGCCGCCCTCGTCCGCTCCGTCCGCCGCGCTGAAGAGGAGGTTCCTCGCCGCGGACAGCGCGGTCCCGTCGAAGCCGAGCAACCGGACGGTCACCCGCTCCGCCTCCGGCGCGGTGAAGGAGATGGTGTTCGTCCCGTCCGCGACGGCGACGACCGCGACCGGGCGGTCGTTGGCGTAGGCGTCGACGCCGGTGAGCGCGCGGGTGGTCAGCGTGAGTGTGATCTGGGCGCCGTCGACGGCGACGTCGTCGACCTCCAGAGTCCGCGGCCTGCCCCCGCGCAGCAGCGCGACGGCCCCCTCCATCAGATCGAGGTTGCCTTCGAGCACGTCCCGCCTGGTCAGGCGGTACAGGTGGTCGGGCACGACGCCGAAGTCCTCGATGATCTGGCCCTCATGGGTGCCCACCCGAAGCGTACGCCGGATGGACAGACGGAAGTCGGCGCCACCGGGAAGCGGCCGGAGCGGGCCTTCCGGCCAGTCCCGCAGGATGGCCGAGTGGGTGCGGACCTCCGCGCCGCCGGCGCCCGTCGCCTCGTCCACCCCGAGCACCGGGCCGACCCGGTTGTCCTGGAAACCGGCCGCGAACGTGTCGGTGGCGCTGTAGCAGAGCGCGTCGGTGACGAGCACGACCGGCCCGTGGTAGAGCTGCCCCGCGGTGTTGATGAAGTCGGCGTCGTCCAGCGGCACACCGCTGGAGTACTGCGCGCCCGTCTGCACGGAGTCGGCGATCGACGCCCGCCAGGCGGCCATCTCGTCGAGCGCCTGAGTGAAGGCGGCGGTCGTCGGAGTGCAGACGAACTGGGCCGGTCCGGGGGCGATCCGGTTGGGCGTGAGCATCTGCAGCAGGTATTCGGCCGCGACGACGAACCCGCCGCCGTTGTCGCGCACGTCGACGATGAGCCCGTTCTCCGGCATGAGGGACAGGACCCGCGCCACCTCGTTGAGGAAGCCGATGATGTCGTCGACGAAGTCGCCGTCGGCGTTCAGGTCCTCGAGGTGGAAGGAGAAGATCCTCAGATGGCCGTACTCACGGCCGTCCCCTGCTCGGATGATCCTCGCCTTCAGCTCGGGCCGGGTGGTGGCGATCTCCCGGCCGGTCGCCGCGGCGCCGGAGCCCGGCGTCTCGCCCGACGCGCTGAACAATCGCTTACGCAGCCGCTGCGCGAGGCTCGTGCGCAGGTCGTAGCCCACCGCCGTCGGCACCGCCCCCGCCGCGGTCGGGCGGAGACCGAGGAACTCGCGGAGGTCCTGGATCGAATCGAAGACCCGCCACGGGATGCGGACGTCACGCGTCACGCCTGCCTGCGTCCGGTACCTGATGTCCGCCCAGTCCTCTTCGAGCAGCGCCGCGGTGACGAACGGGCGGATCGCCATGGCCTGCAGGCCGCGGGCGAGCCGGGCGGCGGCGTTGCCCCCGAACTCGCGCTCGGCGTTCCTGGCCACGGCCAGTTCGACGGGCATGCCGTTCCAGTGGGTGACCTCCACTCCCGGAACGAGCTGCGGGTCGCCGGTCAGCTTCTCGTACCGGCTCGTGACGAGGTACCGGGGCGTGTCGCCGTCCCAGCAACGTTCGACCCTGATCCCGAGGAAGGCGACCGGGCCCTGGTACGCCTCCGGAAGGACGTACTCGGTGTGCCCGTCGCGGAGCTGGTTGAAGATCTTGACGAGCTCCACGTGGAAGTCGGCGTCCGACAGTGCCGGCAGCTTGGCCCGCAGCACGCGCAGCCGCTGGCTCGGATCGATCGCGTACATCGCCCGCTTGTGCAGCAGGTGGGCGTAGAGCCCGTCGATGACGACGGCGGCCTGGTCGACGAGCAGCGCCCGGTCGGCCAGGGTGAGCGGGCTGGACTGGACGATCTCCCGCATCCGCGGCATCTCGTGAACCGCGCCGAGTGCGTGATCGTCCGCCAGGCCGAGAACGGGAATCTCTGGCATGGGCCCCCCTTTTGAGGTCTCTCACGAGGAGTCATCCCGGTGGGATCACCACCTCTTGGAGGGAGGCTAAGCCGACGTCGTCGCGAACGTCCTGAGTACGCCCCTACTCACCTTCCGCGTCGTTCCCTTTAATTGCCATGGCCTGATATATCACCTTTTCTTCTGTTTGTACGGAATAAGTGGGGGTATGGGCCGACAACTCGTGTCGATGTCGGGGGGAGAAACGACGATGAGCGGACACGAGCGTGAACAGCGTCCGGCAACGGACCCGACGCTGATCTCCCGGCGGAGGTTCTCCATGCTGGGAGCCGCGGCGATGGGCGGCGCGGCATTGGGCACAGGTGTCCTGCGCGGTGGGAACTCGGGGGCGACGCCCAGCCCGTCGCCGTCGGGTACTGAGCCGGGCACTGGGCGGCGCCAGGCGTCGCCGGTGGGGTTCGTCC
Organism: Planotetraspora kaengkrachanensis; assembly: GCF_016862895.1. GTDB lineage: Bacteria > Actinomycetota > Actinomycetes > Streptosporangiales > Streptosporangiaceae > Planotetraspora > Planotetraspora kaengkrachanensis. The sequence continues at coordinate 126,688 of NZ_BONV01000003.1, forward strand.
TCGGGCACGAGCAGTTCCGGACGCAGGACCTCGTCCGTTTCGCCGAACTGGCCGAGCGCGCCGGGTTCGGGCACGTGTGGACGAGCGACCACTCCCAGCCCTGGCAGGACGACGAGGGCCACAGCATGTTCCCGTGGCTGACGCTGGCCCTCGTCGGCGACCGCACGTCACGGCTCACGTACGGCACGGGCGTCACCTGCCCGCTCTACCGCCACCATCCTTCGCAGGTCGCGCAGGCGTTCGCCTCTCTCGGCATCCTGACGCCCGGCAGGGTGTTCCTCGGCGTCGGCTCGGGAGAGGCGCTGAACGAACTGGCCTCGACGGGGCGGTTCGACCGCTATCCCGAGCGGCACGAGCGGCTGATCGAGGCCATCGGGCTCATCCGCAAGCTCTGGACCGGCCAGCGGGTCACCCACAAGGGCCGCTATTACCAGACCGAGCAGTTCAAGCTGTACGACGTGCCGGCCCGCCCGGTGCCGATCTACGTGGCGGCGAGCGGGCCGAAGAGCGCGTACCTGGCCGGGCGGTACGGCGACGGCTGGGTGGTGCAGACGCACGACATCACGGACAAACGCATGGTCGACGCGTTCAATGAAGGCGCCAGGGCGGCCGGCAGGAATCCCGACGCCATGCCCAAGCTCGTCGAGACCTGGGTCGTGGTGGGCGGCCAGGCGGAGGCCGACCAGGCGGCGCAGAAATGGCGCTTCACCGTGCACGGCTTCGGCGACCTGCTCTACCAGCCCAACCCGGTGACCATCCAGCGCCTGGCCGAGCAGCGCTGGCCGCTGTCGAAGGTGTACGAGTCGTGGCCGCGCGGCACGGACCCGCAGGTGCACATCAAGGCCGTCCAGCGTCTGCTCGACCTCGGTGCCACTCCGTTCATCCACTCCGGCCAGGACGACCAGGAGAAGGTGATCGACTTCTACGGCCGGGAGGTGCTCCCCCACGTCCACGGCTGACCCGGCCCCAGTGTGATCACGCGCCGAGAGGGATCCCGTACAACGCGGCGGCGGAGGTCACGTAGAGCATGTCGCCGACGGGCACCAGCGTCCGATCCCCCGCGTGCGGGCCGTCGAACGGTCGCTCCCGCCCGTCGCTCAACCGCCAGGCACGGATGTCGGCCGGCCCGGAGTCGTCGACCATGTAGACGACCCCTCTCGACATCACGGGAGCCCCCCGCAGACCATGCGCTCCGTGACGGACCGACCAGTTCTTCCTGCCGGTGCGGACGTCGAGGGCGAGGATCCCGTCCTGCGACCCGGCGCACAGGACGTCTCCGTCGACTGCGAGAACCGTCGCGCCGGGAATCAGGATCTTCGCATCGTCGCCGTCAGGTCTGAACGTCCACATCTCCCGCCCGGTGCGGGCGTCCCACCCGTGGATCCGCACGGCGTCGTCAGGCGTCTCGGCGCTCGCGACGTAGATCGCGTCCGCTTCGACGACGGGTTGCGACATCAGCCCGGCCGGGAACGCCCACGTGCTCCTACCGGAGCCGACCTCGACGCCGACCAGTTCCGACGTGCGGGAAAGCGCGGCGTCCGGATCGCCGGTAGGCGAAAGGATCGCCCGTACGACATGGACGAAACCGGCGACCTCGGTGCTGAGCCAATCGATGTTGCCCGCGGTTCCGGGCCGTCCGCCTCCGGCGTGCGGAACTAAGGTCCACTTCGCCGCGGCGACGTCGGCCGTCCACCTCACTGTGCCGTCGACGCCGTCGACGGCACGGAACCACTCGGTGTTCGGGTGCGTGACCGGGTCGTCCATGTCGGCCCGCAGTGTGCCGCCGAAGGTCTCCAGGACGACGGATCCGCTGACCGCCAGCCGATCGACGCTGGAGAGGTGGAACGCGTCAGACGAGAGCGCGCGCCGCCAGAGGACCTCGCCGGTGGCTGCGTCCAGAAGCCGGAGCACACCGTCGTCATCGTGTACCAGGACCGATCCCGGCAGAGGGCCGCCGATGAAACGGAAGGCCCCCACGGTGCCGTGGCGCCAGACGGGCTCGCCCGTCCGACGATCGAGGGCGACCACGGCGCCCTTCGTCAAGTTCGGCGTGGGGATCGCGCCGTCCGCCGGGTAGGGCGTGCCACCGACCACCACCAGGTCACCCGACAGGAGGACACCGATGCCGACCGGCACGCCCGGCTCGGCTCTCCACCGAGTGGCGCCTGTCCCCGCGTCCAGCGCGTGCACGGTTCCGCGCGCGTCGTACAGATAGAGGTGGTCGCCCGACCGCACCATCGTGCACAGGGGGCCGACCACGATCGGAACCTGCCACCCGGCTGAGGTCGGTGTCGGCGTCGGCACCGGCAGCCGGAACTCGCTTTTCGGTGACGATTCGGGCGGCGACGACCTCATCCCCGCGACGTACCAGGCGAGACCGGCCGCCCCCAGACCCACGGTGAGGCCGGACACGATGATCTCCCGGCGCGAGAGCGACCGCCGGTCGCCTGCCCCGTCCTCCGTCACGACTCGGCCAGCCGCCGGTAGTAGTCGATCATCGCGGTCACGCCGGGATGGACGACCAGGGAGGAGCCGGCCGTGAAGTTTTTGAGGCCGCTCAGGACCTGGGCCGCGCAGGCCCGTACCTCGTCGTCGACGGGCTTGGGAGAGTCACCCCGAACATAACGGGCGTAATCGGCGTCAGACAGCTCGTAGTAGTCGGTCCAGACGCCGTCTCCCCAGTACGCCTCCTTGCCTCCCTTGGACACCCCGTATACGGAGAAGCGCCACATCAGCGTCAGGCCCTCCTCCTTCTCGGGGCCCATGGTGATCGACAAAGCGTCGGCGTCGTGCGGCCGCACCGCGAAGACCTGAGGTTCGGTGTGCGCCCACGGCACCTGGAGCGTCTCGGGGAACCGGAAGTCATAGTTGAGGGTCGCCTTCACGCCTTCACCCGCGCCGCCTTCACACGTCGACGGCTCGAAGGTCGAGTGGACGACGAGCTTCACTCCGGTCAGCAACGCCGTGTCCCCGGCGGAGTTGCGAAGGGTGACCACGAGCGCGCGGCGCTCCCTGGAGTCGCCGCCGGGCACCGTTGAGCCCGCCGAGGGGGCGGTGGTCCGGCCGTCGGACTCGTACTGGGACACCGGAACGTCGACCGGTTCGCGCGACGGCGACAGATCGACCAGTTCCAGCCTCTCGTCGGCGGGAACGCCGGGAGCGCTGGGAGCGCCACGGGTGGGCTCCGCCTGCTGTGACGGCGCCGCCACCTGCAACACGCCGAAGACGACGGCGGCCACCAGTCCGGCGATCGCCGTGATGCCTCCGACGGCCTCCCAGGTGAGCCGGGGACGTTTCCGAGCCGGAGCCTTCGCCGCCTGGGCATCCGGTGGCGGGTCCCCGGAAGGCGCGGTCTCCGGGGGCGGGACGGGCTTCCCGGCCGGCCGATCGTCGCCGTCCTCCGGCTCCACGTTCCCGGACGACATCGGCACGGCCTCCAAGAACCTCGCAACCCACAGAAAAGCAAGATTTGCCAAGGGCAGATTAATGCAACGCCAAAGATCCGCAAATAGCGTAAGGAACCCGATTCGGGAACGCAGCCTCAAATGTGTCGCGATATCGCCCCGCACATCGGCCGTCCGGCCTCGCGACCGTCACAATCGGACGGGACTCGACAGTAGATCGTTGCATAATCCACTTTTATGCGGCGTCACGCCGTCCCCCCGAGCGTGGATCGCGCGCGGGCGGCATTCCGGACGCCCGCCGAGGGACCGCCGAACCTCTGTAGACACAGGCAGGCGGAGCACACAGTCTCCTCAACTTGCACGGTCCTACACAATGTTCACATATCCCTACATCTAGGCTAGGTGTAACACAGCCACCCAAACGCCACTTTTTGTTCATACAGTTACGAAATGGACTTCAACGGACCCCGCGAAGGCAACCGCCACACCTTGCTCCCGGCCTCCGGCCTCGCGCGCAAGGGCCGCTCCGCGGCGACCGGCATCGCCCGGTTGTGGAGGACACCCCCCTTCTCCAGATTCGGGCCCGTTCCCAACCCCGGCGGCGACGACTGTTCAGCGGAGGGCGCAGGTGACTCGTAGCCCATCACGACCTCCCCTCCCGAACCGGACACGCGTGCCCCGGGCCGTCGCCCGCTCGCTCGTGCCGGAACGCCGGAGGGTGACATGGTGAGCCGCGCCATCGCCTCCGGCGCGACCGGCGGCCGGAGATTCCGCTGGACCATGTACCGGCCGCAGTCGCTCCGCGCGCGCTACACGATGGCCGCGACGGCGTTGTCGTTCCTGGTCCTGACCGGTGCGGGCGCGAGCCTGGACATGGTCATCCGGCACAAACTCGAGACCGACGCCTGCGCCGAGACCAGACGCGTCGCCGGGTTGTGGAGCACGGCGATGCGCAACGGCGAGGTGCCGCACACCATCCCCGTCTTCAACCAGGTCAAGCTCGTCCAGGTCGTCGACTCCGATGACCGCGTCGTCGAGGCCAGCAAGCAGGCGGCCGCCCTGCCGCCCCTCTCGGCGGTGCGCCCGCCGCCGGACAACCCGATCCAGAAGCTGACCGAGTGCGGCCCGAACGGATGCTCGCTTCTCACGGCCATCAGGACGTCGCGGGAGCCCGACTCCACCTTCGTCTACGCCGCGCTTCCCGCACCGTCCATCCTGATGAAGCACCGTCTGGAGTTGTGGATCGCGGCCGCGGCCCTGCCGCTGCTCGTGGCGATCTCCCGGCTGACCTGGACGCTGCTCGGCAGGTCCCTGTGCCCGGTGACGCTGAGCCGCGCCAGGATGTCGCAGATCACTCCGAACGACCTGAGCCTGCGGCTGCCTCAGCCTCCCGGCCGCAACGAGATCTCGCAGCTCGTCGGCACCGCCAACGAGGTCCTCGACCGGATGGAGACGGCGGTTCAGCACCACCGTCGCTTCGCCTCCGACGCCTCCCACGAACTGCGCACTCCGATGGCCGGAATGCGTCTCCAACTGGAGGGCGCCCTCCTCGATCCGGAAAATGTTAACGCGCACGATGCCATCCGCTCGGCGCTCGTGGGCGTCGACCGCCTTCAGGCGATCGTCGACGACCTGCTGGTCATGGCCCGCATCACCGAGGAGGAACCGGCCCCGCCCGGCCCCGTCGACGTCACCGGCCTGGTCAGGGAGGCCGTCGCACGACGCAACGGCGGCGTGCCCGTGCACGTCCACCCCTCGGGCTGCGCCTACGTCAGCGGCACGATCGTCCAGCTCACGCGGGTCGTCGAGAACCTTCTCAACAACGCCCAGCGTCATGCGGAGACCCGGGTGGACGTCGCCGTCGAGACGGTGAACGGCGACGTCGTCGTCACCGTGTCCGACGACGGCGACGGCATCGCGCCCCGCGACCGTGAGCGCGTCTTCGAGCGTTTCACGCGACTGGACTCCGGCAGGCGCCGCGATCCCAGTGGCAGCGGCCTCGGGCTGGCCATCTCCCGTGAGATCGCCGAAGCCCACGGGGGAACCCTGCGCTGCGAGGACTCGCCTTTGGGCGCCAGGCTCGTCCTTCGGTTGCGGAGCCTCGACCAGAGAAGCGATCCGCTGACCGCCGCCTGATCAGCCGACGCCCTTGGCGGCCCCGAGGACGCGGCTGCCGTCCGGGTCTTCGACCATGGCCGTGCGCTCGCCCCACTCCTGGCCGGCCGGCTCGCGCAACACCGGCACACCGGCGTCGCGCAGTTCTGCCACCGCGGCGTCGCAGCCGGCCGCGTAGAACCACAGCGCCTTGGTCATGTCAGACGTGGTCAGGATCGGAAAGATCTGCGTGAACATGGCCGCCTCCTGCGATCAGGGTGGACGGCTTCGAAGCGGGCCGCACCCCATTGTCGTGGCGCGAATGCCCCGGCTCCCGAACCCGCGAATTCTCGACGACTCATGTCGGATTTCTCCACGGAACCGTGAATGGTCCAGACCAATGGAAATTCCGGCGCCCCCCGCCTGATCGAGCCCGCGGGAAACGACGTCTCATCAGGAAGAACGCTCTCCCGGGCGCACACGGGAAAAGGCACTCAGGTGAACCTCTTGTAACCCATTTGACCGCGTGATGCGATACGTGCCAAGTCAGATGCCATCCCCCACACAAAAAGGCTCATCTATGACGAAAGCCGACATTCTGCACGAGCGTTCTCTGATTGAGGACCAGATTCGCGAATACACCCTCTGCAGCCGGCTTCAGGACATCACCGAGGCGCACCCCGACGCGCCCGCGTACTCGATGCGCGCCGGAGACGCCTGGGAGACGCTGACCTTCGCCGAAGCCCGCGCGCAGGTGCTGGCGATCGCGGCCGGCTACGCGGCGCTCGGCCTCGAGCCGGGCGACACCGTGACGCTCATGATGGTCAACCGCACTGAGCACGTGCTGGCGGACCTGGGAGCCGTGCACGCGGGCGCCACCCCGATCTCCGTCTACGCCACGCTCGCTCCCGAGCAGGTGACGTACATCGCGTCGGACGCTAAGGCGAAGATCGTGGTGCTCGGCGGAGCCGACGAGCTGCGGCGCTGGGAACACGCCCTGGGCGAGCTCCCGCACCTGACCACGGTGATCGTGCTCGACGCCGAGGCGTGCCCCTCCGGCGACCGCTACCTCACGTGGGACGCCTTCGTCGCCCTCGGCGCCGAACGGCACGCGGCCGACCCGGAACTCGTCGAGAGCCGCCTGCGGGCGGTGCTGCCCGGCGACACCGCGACGGTGCTCTACACCTCGGGCACGACCGGAAACCCCAAGGGCGTGCCGCTGAGCCACCGCAACATCAGCTACGAGGTCGCCGCGATCGAGAGGACGTCCTCGCTGCCCAACCTGGGCACGCAGATCTCGTATCTCACCTACGCCCACATCGCCGAGCGGGTACTGAGCCTCTACCTGCCCCTGTTCAAGGGCTCGCACGTCCACTTCTGCCCCGACCTCACGCAGCTCAGCACGGTGCTCCGCGAGGTGCGGCCGGTGCTGTTCTTCGGCGTCCCCCGGGTGTGGGAGAAGATCATGGCGGGGCTGCTGGCCGTCCTGGACACCCAGCCGGAGGAGCAGCAGGAGCAGGCGCGGGCCGCGATGGCCGCCGGAGTGGCCTACATCGAGGCGGGCCAGAACGGCGCGACGCCCCCGCCCGAGATCGTCCAGGCCTACGAGGCGGCCGACGCCGGCCTGCTGTCGCTCGTCCGGTCGCTGATCGGCTTCGACCGGGCGGGCTGGCTGTCGTCGGGCGCCGCCCCCCTCTCCATCGAGGTGCAGCGCTTCTTCGCCGGCCTCGGCCTGAACATCCTCGAGGTCTACGGCATGACCGAGACCACCGGCGCGTGCACGGTCAACACCCCCGCGAGGTACAAGCTCGGCTCGGTCGGCCCGGCGCTCCCCGGCGTCGAGCTCAAGATCGCCGAGGACGGCGAGGTGCTGATGCGCGGCCCCATCGGGACGTCGGGTTATCTCAACCTGGCGGAGGCCACGGCCGACCTCCTCGACGAGGACGGCTGGCTGCACACCGGCGACGTGGGCACCCTCGACGAGGACGGGTTCTGCAAGATCATCGACCGCAAGAAGGAGCTGATCATCACGGCGGGCGGCGAGAACATCTCCCCCGCCAACATCGAGAACCTGCTCAAGGAGCACCCCCTGGTCGGCCAGGCCCTCGCCTTCGGCGACCGCCGTCCCTACCCGGTCGCGCTCATCACCCTGGACGGCGAGGCGGCCCCCGCCTGGGCCCGCACCCAGGGCATCGCCTTCACCGGGCTCGCCGACCTGGCCGAGCACCCGGACGTGCTCTCGGCGGTCGAGGGCATCGTGGCCAGGGCGAACGAGCGCCTGGCACGGGTGCAGCAGATCAAGAAGTGGAAGGTCCTGCCGGTCGAGTGGTCGACCCAGACCGAGGAGCTCACCCCCAAGTTCTCGCTGCGCAGGCGGATCATCCACAGCAAGTACTCCGACGCGATCGACCTGCTCTACGGCGACTGATCCCGAACGACCGGACAGTCGACCGAACAGTCGACCGAACGGGCGCCCGCCGCGGGCACGAAGCTCCCGCGGCGGGCGTCCGGCCGTTCAGACCCGAGAGATCAGGCGGACAGGGCCGCGTCGACGAGGGCCCGGGCCTCCGCCTGCACCTCTCCCAGATGGTCCCGGCCTCGGAACGACTCGGCGTAGATCTTGTAGACGTCCTCCGTGCCGGACGGACGTGCGGCGAACCAGGCGTTCTCCGTGGACACCTTGAGCCCGCCGATCGCGGCGCCGTTGCCGGGGGCCGCCGTGAGCACCTCGGTGATCGGCTCGCCCGCGAGCGTGCCCGCCGTCACCTGCTCCGCCGACAGCCTGCCGAGGACCGCCTTCTGCTCGCGGGTCGCGGGCGCGTCGACCCGGGCGTACGCCGGGTCGCCGAAGCGGGACACCAGGTTCGCGTAGTGCTCGCTCGGCGAGCGGCCGGTGACCGCGATGATCTCCGAGGCGAGCAGGGCCATGACGATGCCGTCCTTGTCGGTGGTCCACACCGAACCGTCGCGGCGCAGGAACGAGGCGCCCGCGCTCTCCTCGCCGCCGAAGCCCAGCGACCCGTCGAGCAGCCCGGACACGAACCACTTGAACCCGACCGGGACCTCGACCAGGCGCCGGCCCAGATCGGCCGCGACCCGGTCGATCATGCCGCTGCTGACCAGGGTCTTGCCGACCCCCGCCTCCGGCCGCCATCCGGGCCTGTTGCCGTACAGGTGGGAGATCGCGACGGCGAGGTAGTGGTTGGGGTTCATCAGCCCGGCGTCGGGGGTCACGATGCCGTGCCTGTCGGCGTCGGCGTCGTTGCCCGTCGAGACGGCGTAGGCGTCCCGCGCGCCGATCAGGGACGCCATCGCGTACGGCGACGAGCAGTCCATTCTGATCTTGCCGTCCCAGTCGAGCGTCATGAAGCGCCAGGTCGGATCGACCAGGGGATTCACCACGGTCAGGTCGAGCCCGTACCGCTCCGCGATCTCCCCCCAGTAGGCGACGCTGGCGCCGCCCAGCGGGTCGGCCCCGATGCGGACGCCCGCGTCCCTGACCGCCTCGAGGTCCACCACCGATCCGAGGTCGCCGACGTACGCCCCGAGGAAGTCGTAGCGGCCGGTCGTGGCCGCCGACAGCGCACGGGCGTAGGGGACGCGCCTGACCTCCTTCAGCCCGCCGGCGATCAGCGCGTTGGCCCGGTCCTGGATCCACGACGTGGCGTCGGTGTCCGCCGGGCCGCCGTTCGGCGGGTTGTACTTGAAGCCTCCGTCCGCCGGCGGGTTGTGCGACGGCGTGACCACGACCCCGTCGGCGAGCCCCGCGCCGCGCCCGCGGTTGAAGGTGAGGATCGCGTGGGACACGGCCGGCGTCGGCGTGTACCCGTCACGGCTGTCGATCAGCACCGACACCCCGTTGGCCGCGAAGACCTCGAGCGCGCTGACCCGGGCGGGCTCGGAGAGGGCATGGGTGTCGACGCCGAGGAAGAGCGGCCCGTCCACGCCCCTGCTCGCCCGGAACTCACAGATGGCCTGGCTGGTCGCGAGGATGTGGTCCTCGTTGAACGCGACGTTGAGCGCCGATCCCCGGTGCCCCGACGTCCCGAAGGCGACCCGCTGGCCGGGCTGCTCGGGATCGGGATGCAGGGCGTAGTAGGCCGTCACCAGACGGGCCACGTCAACGAGGTCGGAGGGGCGGGCGGGTTGTCCGGCGCGTGGGTCGGCCATGGGCTCTCATGCTCCTGCGGTTCGCCGTGAGACGGGGGCATCCGCCAGTCTGCCCCATCTCCTCCGGCCCTCCCCTCCGGGAGGCGCCTGTCGTTCCCGCGCTCGCGCCGTACGGCGGGACCTCGTCATCAAATCGCCCAAACGGGTCGTATCGTAACCGGTGCACGCGAGCGCCAGAAGTGCCCGCGACCTGGCCCGCGAACGCGCGGTCCACCTACGAACAGAGGGATGACGACGGTGACATCGACGCACGACGGAGCCGGCTCCGCACCCGAGGCGGCCGCCCTGCACGAGATCGTCGAAGGCGTCTTCGCCTGGGTGCAGCCCGACGGCACCTGGTGGATCAACAACGCCGGCGCGGTGAGCGGCCCCGACGGCACGATCGTCGTCGACACCTGCGCCACGGAGGTGCGCACCCGCCGGTTCCTGGCCGCCGTCGGCGCGGCCACCGGCGACGCCCCGCTGACCATGGCGGTCAACACGCACCTGCACGGCGATCACACGTACGGCAACAGCCTGCTGCCGAGCTCGACGGTGCTGATCGGGCACGAGGCCATGCGGGAGGGACTGCTGACCGACCCGATCATCGACGGCTGCCCGCCCGTCTGGCAGCCGGTGCCCGACTGGGGCGGTGTGACGAGGCGGGTCCCCTCCGTCGTCCTGCGCTCGGATCTGACGTTGTTCACCGGGTCACGACGGGTCGACCTCCTGCACCCGGGCTACAGCGCCCACACGACCGGCGACGTCGTGGCCTGGCTTCCCGAAGAGCGGGTCCTGTTCACCGGTGACCTGATCTTCCACGGCGTCACACCGCTGGTGTTCATGGGCTCGGTCGAGGGGGCGATCGCGTCGCTGGGCTGGCTGGCCGACTTCGGCGCCGACCACGTCGTCCCCGGCCACGGCCCCCTCATCGACGGCGCCGCGCTGCCCGGAGTGCTGGCCGACGTGGAGCGTTACCTCCAGCTCGTGCTGCGGACGGCGCGGACCGGGCTCGATGAGGGCCTTACGCCGCTCGAGGCGGCGCAGCGCTGCGACCTCGGGGAGTTCGCGGCCTGGCCGGACGCGGAGCGCCTCGTGCTCAACCTGCACCGCGCGTACGCCGACGCCGCCGGACGGCCGTTCGACCTCCTCGAGGCGATCGGCGACGCCGTGCGGTACAACGGCGGTCCCATGGCCAGCTCCGTATGACGGGCGCCGCCGCCCTCAGCGGCGAAGCCCCACCCCGCTGAAGCCGTCGATGCCGGGCAGCTTGGGGATCCTCGGCTCGTCCGGCTCGGGGCGCCACTCCCCGGTGGACACCAGGCCCGGCTCGGCGAGCTCGAACCCGTCGAAGAACCCCAGGATCTGCGTGCGGGTCCTGGGCGTGACGGAGCCGGTGGCGGTCCGGCGGTAGACCTCGCGCCCCTCCTCGAGCTTGCCGTCGTCGATGTCGCCGAAGGAGAGGTGGTTGATCACCAGCCCGCTTCCCGAGGGGAGCCGGTCGCACAACGTGCGCACCGCCCGCTCCGCGACGTCGTCCTCCGGGATGAAGTGCAGGACCGCGAGCAGCAGCAGCGCGACCGGCTTGTCGAAGTCGATGTGCGCGCGGACGCGCGGGTCGCTCAGGATCGCCTCGGGCTCGCGCAGGTCGCCGTCCAGGAGGATCGAACGCGGGTCGTCGGCCAGCAGGCGGCCGCCCTGGGCCAGCACGATCGGGTCGTTGTCGACGTAGACGATCCGGGAGTCCGGCGCGACCCGCAGCGCGACCTGGTGGACGTTCTCCTGCGTGGGCAGGCCTGCGCCGATGTCGAGGAACTGCCGGATCCCGTTCTCGGCGAGGAAGCGCACCGCACGGCTGAGGAAGCGGCGGTTGGCCTGGACGCCCTCCCTGATGTTGGGGGTCAGTTCGGCGAGTTTGTCGGCCGCCGCCCGGTCGGAGGGGAAGTTGTCCGTGCCGCCGAGGAGGTAGTCGTAGATCCGCGCGACGCTCGGAACCGCTGGATCGATCCCCACCGGTGCCTGCTCCATGTTCATCCGCCCCTCACCCGCGTCCGATGTTGATCACAACGTAACCAACAAATCCGGATATTTACGGGAATCCGAGATGATCACTCGGGCGGGCGGAACAGCGAGGGATCACCGGGAACCGGCGGCGGACCCCACCGGCCCCCGCCGCCCCACGGGGGGCGGATAACCCAGCTCTCTGGTGCGGGGGATCCTGGCCGTCAGCACGAACCCGCCCTCCTCGGTCGGAGCCCAGGCGAGCAGGCCTCCCATCAGGGCGACGCGTTCCTTCAGCCCCTCAAGCCCGTAGCCGGGCCCGGCGCTCTCGAAGATGATCCCGGCCGGGCGCGGCTCGTCACCGGTCTCGCCGTTGATCACGGAGACCCTGGTCACCTCGCCCCTGGTCTCGCAGACGACCCGCACCTCAGAGCTCGGCGCGTGCTTGCGTACGTTGTTGAGCCCCTCCTGGACGATCCGGTAACACGCGTGGCCGGCCTCCCGCGAAAGCGTGTCCGCGTCGAGCCGCAGATCGACCCGCAGTCCGGTCGCGACGCAATCGTCGACGAGCTGGGGGATCGCGTCGACGCCCTTGGCCGCGGCGGGGATGTCGCCACGGCGCACGACCGTCAGCAGTTCTCTCAGCTCCGACAGCGCCCGCACGCCCTTGTCCTCGATGATCCTGGCGAGCGACACGACCTCCGTGCGGTCCTCGCTGTCCCTGATGACGCCGGCGTGCAGGACCATCACCGTGACCGCGTGGGTGACGGTGTCGTGCAGCTCCCCCGCCAGGCGACGGCGCTCATCCGACGCGGCGCGCTCCTCCCTGAGCCACAACTCCGCCTGCATCGTGTGGTAGCCCCGTACCCAGGTCCCGATCATCGCGGGAAGGTAGACCAGCGCCACGGCGCGGATCGCGTCGGCCCAGAGCAGGTGCAACGGCGCCCGGGCCAGCACGCTGATCGCCAGGTAGGCGACCGCCGCCGCGGCGGCGACCCGCTCCCACCTCCGCACGGTGGCGTGCGCCGTCATCGAGTACGCCGCGAGGGTCAACGGCAGGAACTCCCCGGTGACCGCGAGGCAGATCACCGCGGCGACGAGGGGCGGCCAGGCCGTGCGGCGCCGTACCAGCATGGACAGGGCGGCGACGACGGCGGTCAGGACGGCGAACCAGCGGGGCGCGCTCACCCACGACGCGGGCGCGCCGATGCCCACGAGCGCCGGCGGGAGGCTGCAGACCAGAACCGCCATCGCCAGCGCGACGTCGACGAGAACATCCCGGTGCCGTGCGGCGAATCCCCGCCATCCGCCTCGCGTATATCTGATTCCGTCCTCCATGGCGCTCCTCCGGGGGTCCGTCGACCTCTACCCCGAGCGCGACTTTTGCGGTGTTTGAATACTTTCGTCCGGTTACCGTTACCCGGGAGAGTGGAGGTCTAACCTGCACCAAGAGGTCTTTAACCAGGCCCGCCGCCGCCTCGTCCGTGACGACCTTTGAGATCCCGTCCCATTTAAGTTGAATTATCAATAAAAGTCCGTTTATTAATGCGGGGTGCGGCAACCACCACCACACGCGACGGAGGCGATCCATGCGGACGCGGCCCGGGGTCGCTGGAGGGGGTCGCACGATGACGGGTCTCCACGCGGTGGTCACGGGCGGCGCCGGCTTCCTCGGCTCCCACCTGTGCGAGCGGCTCGTCCACCTGAACGCCTCGGTGACCTGCATGGACAACTTCCTGACCGGGTCGCCGGGCAACGTCGAGCACCTGATGGGACGGCCGGGCTTCCGTGTCATGGAGTGCGACCTCACCGGATTCGTCCACGTGCCTGGGCCGGTAGACCTGGTGCTCCACTTCGCCTCGTCCGCGTCCCCCGCCGACTACCTGCGGCATCCGATCGAGACGCTGAAGGCCGGCAGCCTCGGCACGCTTCACGCGCTGGGGCTCGCCCGGGAGAAGGACGCCCGCTTCGTCCTCGCCTCCACCAGCGAGGTGTACGGCGATCCACTGGAGCACCCGCAGCGGGAGAGCTACTGGGGCAACGTCAACCCGGTCGGGCCGCGCAGCGTTTACGACGAGGCCAAGCGCTTCGCGGAGTCGCTCACCACGGCCTACCGGGAGTCCCGCGGGGTGGACACGGCCATCGTCCGCATCTTCAACACCTACGGCCCGCGGATGCGGCCCCACGACGGCCGGGCGATCCCTACGTTCATCCGTCAGGCCCTGACCGGCGAGCCCTTCACCGTGGCAGGAGACGGCACCCAGACGCGGTCGATCTGCTACGTGGACGACACGGTGAGCGGGGTGCTCGCGCTGGCCTCGAGCGACTTCGCGGGCCCGGTGAACATCGGGAACCCCGTCGAGATGTCCGTCCTCGAACTGGCGGAGACGATCCGCCGTCTGACCAGGTCCTGCTCGCCCATCCGTTTCGTGGAAAGGCCGGTTGACGACCCCGACGTCCGGCGGCCGGACACCTCGCTGGCGGTACGGCGACTGGGCTGGCGGCCGCAGATCGATCCGGAGACAGGGCTGCTGCGGACCATCGCCTGGTTCGAGCGGGAACTGAGAGGGACCGATGCCGCGGCCGTCTCCTGATCCCTTTCTCCGGGCCGCCGACCGGCGTCACGTTGATCATAATTTGTCCTGATATTACCTCTTAATAAGAGGTATAATGAGTCTCATGTCTCCGATGAGGACTCCCGCCGCGGCGGACGAGGTGATGGCCGTCGTGCTGACGCTGCGGCGCGTCGTGCGGCGGCGCCTGCGCGCCGAACTGCCCGGCCCACTGCTTCGCGGCGCCCAGGTGGAGCTGCTGCAGCTCATCGAGACCGAGCCGGGAATCGGCGTCGCGGCGGCCGCCCGGACCCTCCATCTCGCGGGCAACTCGGTCAGCACGCTCGTCAACCAGCTCGGCGCCGCGGGGCTTCTGCGCCGCGAGATCGACCCCGCCGACCGTCGCGCGGCCAGGCTCTTCCTCACCGACGCCGCGGTCGCCCGGCTCGCCCGATGGCGCGACACCCGCAGCCGGCTCGTCGGCGACGCCTTCGCCCGGCTGAGCGACGACGAGGTGTCCACCGTCGTCGCGGCCCTGCCCGCCCTGCGGCACCTGATCACGGAACTCGCGGAGGACGTCGTATGACCCCAGCGCTGCGCTGCGTCGGGTTGCGTCAGAAGTTCGGCGACACCGTCGCCGTCGACGGGCTCGACCTGGAGGTCGAGCGCGGCGAGGTGTTCGGCCTGCTCGGGCCGAACGGCGCCGGCAAGACCACGACGATCCGGATGATCACGACGCTCCTGCCCGCGCCGCCCGGCGCGATCCAGGTGATGGGCCGCGACGTGGCACGCCAGCGGACGGCCGTGCGCCGGCTGATCGGCTACGTCCCCCAGCAGCTGTCCGCCGACGGGACCCTGACGGGCAGGGAGAACGTGGCCCTGTTCGCCCGGCTGTACGACGTGCCGCGCGCCGCCCGTGCGGCGCAGGTCGCGGCCGTGCTCGACGCGATGGACCTCACCGAGGTGGCCGACCGCCCGAGCAAGACCTACTCCGGCGGAATGGTGCGCCGGCTCGAGCTGGCCCAGGCCCTGGTCAGCGCCCCGCAGCTGCTGATCCTCGACGAGCCGACCGTCGGGCTCGACCCCGTCGCCCGCGACGGCGTGTGGGACAGGATCGCCGCGATCCGCGCGGCCACCGGGATGACCGTCCTCGTCACGACCCACGCCATGCAGGAGGCCGACGAGCACTGCGAGCGCGTCGCCCTCATGCACCGTGGCCGTATCCGCGCGCAGGGCTCCCCCGGCGAGCTGAAGGACGCCCTCGGCCCGGACGCCACCCTCGACGACGTCTTCCGGCACCACACCGGCAACGCCCTGACCGGCGACAACGAGAACGGAGGGATGCGCGATGTCCGCGCTGCCCGTCGCACCGCCCGCCGCGTCGGCTGAGACCGAGCCAGGACCGCTCGCCCTCGCCCGCACCGTCGCCTCGCGGGTCGCCACGACGTGCCTGGTCGAGCTGCAGAAGCTCCGCCACGACCGGACCGAGCTGGTCACCCGGGCCGTCCAGCCCGCGTTGTGGCTGCTCGTGTTCGGCCAGGTGTTCACCCGGATCCGGGCGATCCCGACGGGCTCGACGCCGTACCTGGACTTCCTGGCACCCGGCATCCTCGCCCAGTCCGCGCTGTTCATCGCGATCTTCTACGGCATCCAGATCATCTGGGAGCGTGACGCCGGGGTGCTGGCCAAGCTGCTGGTGACGCCGACGCCGCGGATCGCGCTGGTCGGCGCCAAGGCGTTCGCGGCCGGGGTGCGCGCGGTGGCCCAGGCCGTCGTGGTGCTCGTCCTCGCGCTGATCCTCGGCGTCCACCTCGAGACGAACCCGTTCAAGATCATCTTGCTGGTGGTCGCACTGCTTCTGGGGTCGGCGTTCTTCTGCTGCCTGTCGATCACCATCGCCGGCCTGGTGCTGTCCAGGGACCGGCTCATGGGCATCGGCCAGGCCATCACGATGCCGCTGTTCTTCGCGTCGAACGCGCTCTACCCGGTGGAACTCATGCCGGGATGGCTCCAGGTGATCAACCACATCAACCCGCTGAGCTACGAGGTCGAGGCCCTGCGCGGGCTCCTGGTCGGCACCTCCGCCCGGCTCCCGCTCGACTTCGGCGTGCTGTTCGCCTCGGCCGCCGTCATGATCGCCATCGCCTCGGCCCTGCTCCCCCGCCTAGCCCGCGGCTGACCCCCGCCCGTGATCATGCACACCTTCGGGAAAACACTGTCCCATCTGCGCATACACATGTCGTGATCATGCACAGATTCGGCGACATGGCCCCTCACCTGCTCGAACAAGCTTCGTGATCATGCGCGGGTGAGGCGTCCTCGTCCAGGCACTGCCCCCGCATCGCGTCCGCCACGGCGCACGCGGGTCGTACGCCCAACCCTGCGACCCCCGATATTGCATGATCACGCACGCCATCAATGCTGGTCAGGCCCCATCCTCACGAATCTGTGCATGATCACGCCCAGCATCGGTCCTGGCCAGCGCGCGCTTCCGCGAACCCGTGCATGATCACACCCTGGCAGGGAGCAGGGTGGATGACCCTCTGGCGGGTATTGCACCCTCAGCGGACGGGGAATCCGGGGGGCACATCATGATCGCTGTTCCTCTCGCACTTCTGGCGGCGGTGTGCAACGCCCTCGCGTCCGTACTGCAGCGCAAGGCCGCCCGATCCGCTCCCCCGAGTGAGGCGTTCCGCCTGGCGTTGATGTGGGACCTGGTCCGGCGCCCGGCGTGGCTCCTCGGCATCCTGGCCCTCATCGGCGGCTTCCTCTTCCAGGCGACCGCGCTCGGCTTCGCCGGACTGGCTCTGGTGCAACCCCTGCTCGTCGTGGAGTTGCCGATCACGATGCTCATCGCCGCGTGGCTGTTCAAGATCCAGCTGGGCCGGCAGTCGTGGCTCGCCGTCGGCGCAGTCACCTCCGGCCTCGCCCTCTTCCTCGCCGCGGCCTCCCCCTCGAACGCCGACAAGATGCCCGGGTTCATGGGCTGGGTCATCTCCGCGGCGGTCACGGCCGGGCTCGTGGCGGTGGCGGTCGCGGTCGGCGTGGTCAGCGGCAGGATGCCCGGCGGCCTGGGGCTGCGCGGCGTGGCTCTCGGCATCGCGGCCGGGCTCACCTTCGCCTACACCGCTGTGCTGATGAAGCGGACCATCGACGTCCTCGAGCGGGACCCGCCCGGCGTGCTGACCTCGTGGCCGCTCTACACGATGGTGGCGACCGGCCTGTGCAGCGTCTTCCTGTTGCAGAACGCCCTGCAGTGCTCGCCCCTGGTCGCCGTGCAGCCGGCGCTCACCGTCACCGACCCGGTGGCCAGCACCGGGTACGGCGTGGCCCTGTTCGGCGAGGACATCAGGACCAGTGGGTGGGTGGTGCCCGAACTCCTGGGGATCGGGCTGATCCTTCTGGGCAGTGTGCTGCTGTCGCGCTCGGCGGCGGTCCGGGGAGACGGGGTCATCGATACGGGCGACCAAGAAGCGACTCGGGGGACGCCGCGTTGAACAGCGCGGCCCCTCTGGCGATCAGTCCGGCGCGCTCGGGTGTGCCGTCGAGGCGGTCGAGGGCGCCGATGAGCTCGGCCGCGTCCCGCGCGTAGACGCTGAGCCCCGCCCGCTCCATGGCCAGCGCGCCGTCGCGGCCGTGACCCGCGATGGGCCGATAGGAGACGACCGGCACCCCGGCGGCGAACGCCTCCCTGCAGGTCAGACCGGCCGCGTTGTCCACCATCGCGTAGGCCGCCGCGAACACGTCCGGCATGTCGTCGCACCAGCCCAGGGCCGGCCAGGCTCCGGCGTCCCGCATGCGGCGCAGGAGGCGGTCGCTGCGCCCACAGAGGACGACCGGCAGATAGCGGCCGGACGCGGCCAGGACGCGGGCCGTCTCCTCCACCTCCCCGACTCCCCAGGCTCCGGCGGAGACGAGCACCGGCCGGTCGCCCTCCCGGACGCCGAGCCGCGCGCGTGCCCGCCCCACGTCGGCGTCCCGTTCGAGGAACTCGGGCCGGACGAGCGGGGCGTGGCACAGGGCGGGGCGGCCGGTCGCCTCGGCGACAGTGCGCGCCGTCACGGGGTCGCCGCACAGGTACGTGTCGTTCCCTGGATGCAGCCACAGCCGGTGCGCGGCGAAGTCGGTCACGACGACCACGCTCGGGACGGCGAGCCGGTCGCGTTCGCGCAGGTGACCGGTGACCTGCGCGGCCAGATGGAAGGTCGAGACGACCGCCTCGGGCGCGCGGAGCCGTACGAGCTCACGAAGCGGCTCCGCGGCCAGGAGGGTGAGCGGGGAGGTCGAGGGAGCACGCTCGGACACGAAGAAGACCTGGTAGATCGCGGCGTACAGCCACGGCGCCGAGCGGATCATCCAGCCGTACCCCCGGCGCAACGACGTCCCCACGCCCAGCGGCAGCAGATCGAGGATGTCGACCACCTCGGCCTCGACGTCCTGGGCGGCCAGCCGGCGGCCGAGCTCGGTGGCGACGCCGTCGTGCCCGGCTCCCATGGCCGCGCTCAGGATGAGGATCTTTCGCCCCTTTGGCATCACGAGCACCTTCCCTGAGAACACTTGAGGGGATGACTCGCGCTCTTCTCGCACTCGGGGGGCTCGGCGGTGCGGCCCTGCTGCACGCCGGCCCCGGGGCGACCTGGCTGCCCGCCGTCCGCCGCCTGACGCCCGGACTCGCCGGTGAGGGGGCGCCCGGCCATGTCGCGCTGACCTTCGACGACGGGCCCGATCCCCGGTCCACGCCACGCTTCCTCGACGAACTGGACCGGCTGGGGTGCCGGGCGACCTTCTTCGTCCTCGGTGAGATGCTCGAACGCCACCCCGGCGTCGCCCGCCGTGCCGCCGAGGCCGGCCACGAGATCGGCGTGCACGGCTGGCACCACCGCAACTCCCTCACGACGCCTCCTGGCCGGGTCGCCGTCGAGATGGGCCGCGCCGCGGACCTCGTGCGCGCGGTGACGGGCGTCCGCCCGGTCCGGTACCGGCCGCCGTACGGCGTGCTCAGCGCGGAGGCCCTCCTCGCGGCGCGGTGGTGGGGGTTGCGCCCCGTGTTGTGGACGGCCTGGGGACGGGACTGGACCGCGCACGCCACCCCGGAGTCGGTGCTGGAGACCATGACGCCCGGCCTGCGGGGCGGGGCGACGCTCCTGCTGCACGACTCCGACTGCACCTCGGCACCCGGCGCGTGGCGCTCGGCGCTCGGCGCGCTCGGGCATCTGGTCGATCACTGCCGCTCCGCGGGACTGCGCGTCGGCCCCCTGGCCGAGCACGGCGTCGGCTGACGGTCGGCTCGCGTCCGGCCGGCTTCCGCCGGGCTCCTACCCCGCCGCGCCCGGCGGTACGAGCGGGGGCCGCCCAGGCACGCGAAGCTTTTACCTCACGCCATTACGGCAAAAGCGCGGGAAAGCGATTCCATTTACTGATCAGTCCTGACAATGAGGATTTTGAATTCCCTCGACTTCGCCGGTCGTGATCAAAACATTTCGTCTGCCCGACCGGCCACGTACGTAAAGTCCGGCGAGCTCATGCCATGTTTTGTGGCGAATCGCCAGGGAGATCCTGTTGTCATGTTGTCGGGGGGAGGCGTTCTCCGCCACATTCGCAACGTCCGCAATGTCAGCAGTTTCGGCGCTGTGGGAAACGTTGGGAGTGCTGGCGATGTCAGCGACGCCTGTGATGCGGCGCCGGTGCGCAGGGAGAACTTTCCTGTCGCGTCCCGGCTGCTGCCGCGTCGCCACCGGCGCCACCTCATCGCGGTGTACGGCTTCGCCCGCCGCGTCGACGACATCGGCGACGCGGGCTCGGAAGCCGACCCGGGTGACCCACGCGAGCGCCTCCGCCTGCTCGACGCCGTCGACGCCGACCTGACCCGTCTCTACGACGGCGGCGAACCGCGGCTGCCAGTCATCCGGGCGCTCGCCCCGACGATCGAGGCCTGCGCGATCCCCGCCGAACCGTTCCACCGGCTCGTCGAGGCGAACCGGCGGGAACAGACCGTCACGCGCTACGGCACGTTCGAGGACCTGCTGGCTTCGTGCGCACTGTCGGCCAACCCGGTCGGGCACATCGTGCTGCACGTCTTCGGCCTCGCCGTGCCCGAACGGCTCGGCCTGTCGGACCGGATCTGCTCGGCCCTGCAGATCATCGAGCACTGCCAGGACGTCGGCGAGGACTTCACGCGGGGGCACATCTACCTGCCGGGCGAGGACCTGCGGCGTTTCGGGTGCGTCGAGGCCGACCTGGCCGCGCCCTCGACCTCACCGTGCCTGCGCCGGGTCGTCGCGTTCGAGACGCGGCGCGCGGCGGCCCTGCTCGACGAGGGCGCGCCGCTCGTCCGCACGCTCGGCGGGTTCGCCCGCCTGGCCGTGGCCGGCTACGTCGCCGGAGGGCGCGCCACCGTCGCGGCACTGGAGCGCGGCCGTCACGACGTCCTCGGAACCGCCGTCCGGCCGCGGCGGGACCGGCTGCTGACCGAGTGGTTGCGCGTCCTCACGAGAGGGAGGTGAGCCGGTGGACCCGTCCGACGCCTATCGGCAGTGCGAGCAGATCGTCCGGGCCAGGGCGCAGAACTTCGCCTACGGCATCCTGCTGCTGCCGCCGCAGAAACGGCGTGCGCTCAGCGCCGTCTACGCGTTCGCGCGTCGGATCGACGACATCGGCGACAGCACGGGGCCGGCGGACGAGCGGCTGGCGGCGCTGACCGACGCCCGGGCGGCCCTCCGGCTGGCCCCCGGCGACGACCCCGTCCTGGTGGCCCTGCACGACGCGGCCGGCCGGTACCCCATACCGCTCCCCGCCTTCCACGAACTCATCGACGGTTGCGCCGCGGACGTGCGGGGCGTCACCTACGAACGCTTCGACGACCTGCTGACGTACTGCAGGCACGTCGCCGGGTCGATCGGCCGCCTGTCCCTCGGGATCTTCGGGTCCGAGGAGCCCGCCGCGCCGAAGCTCGCGGATGCGCTCGGGGTGGCGCTCCAGCTGACGAACATCCTGCGCGATCTTTCCGAGGACCGGGTCGCCGGACGCGTCTACCTGCCCGCCGAGGATCTCGACCGGTTCGGGTGCACGCTCGACCTCGACGGCTCGGGCAGGTTCGCCGATCCACCGGAAAGGCTGGCGAACCTGGTGCGCTTCGAAGCACATCGCGCGCTCGGCTGGTACGAGGACGGGATGCGCCTGGTGCCCCTTCTCGACCGGCGCAGCGCGGCCTGCACCGCGGCGATGGCGGGCATCTACCGGCGGCTGCTCGGCCGCATCGCGGCGGACCCGGCCGGAGCGCTGTCCCGGCGGCTGTCCCTCGCCCCCTGGATGAAGGCGATGGTCGCCGCGCGCGCCGTCGCCGGAGCCGGCCGGTGACCGCGCCGCCCGCGCGGGTCGCGATCGTCGGAGGCGGGCTCGCGGGCATCGCCGCTGCCGTCGCCCTGTCAGAGGCCGGGATCCCGGTGATCCTCTTCGAGGCACGCCCCCGGCTCGGCGGGGCGACGCACTCGTTCGAGCGGGGCGGGCTCCTCGCCGACAACGGCCAGCATGTCTTCCTCCGCTGCTGCACGGCCTACCGCGGGCTGCTCGACCGGCTGGGACAGACCGGCAACGTGTCCGTTCAGGACCGGTTCGACATGCACGTGCTCGCCCCCGGGGGCCGCACGGGGCGGCTGCGCCGCTCCGCGCTGCCCGGACCCCTCCACATGTTGCCCGCTCTGGCGACGTACTCGCTGCTCACCCCGGCGGACCGGCTGCGCGCGATGCGCGGCTCGCTCGCCCTGCGCAGGCTCGACCCCGCCGACCTCCGCCTCGACCGGGCCGGCCTCGGCGGCTGGCTGACCGCGCACGGGCAGAGCGAGGCCGCCAGGCGCGACCTGTGGGACCTGTTCACCGTGGCCGCGCTCAACGTGCGCACGGAGGAGGCCGCGCTGGGCCCCGCGGCGATGGTCTTCAAGACCGCACTGCTCGGCCGGGCCGACGCCGCCGACATCGGCGTCCCCGCCGTCTCCCTCAGGGAGCTCCACGGTACGGCCGCGAGGTCGGCGATCGAGCGCGGAGGCGGGGAGGTACGGCTGTCGGCGAAGGTCGAGGCGATCGAGCCTGGACCCACCATCGTGGTGAACGGCGCCCGGATCGAGGCCGCCGCCGTCATCGTCGCGACGCCGCACGAGCAGGCGGCGAAACTCGTCCCCGTCGACGCGGCGCCAGATCGAGACCGGTGGAGCGCGCTCGACGCCAGCCCGATCGTCAACGTCCACATCGTCTACGACAGGCGCGTCATCGACCTGCCGTTCGCCGCGGTGACGGGTTCGCCCGTGCAGTGGATCTTCGACAAGACCCGTGCCGGAGGGGTCCGCGGGGGGCAGTACCTGGCGATCTCCGTCTCGGCCGCGCGCCGGTGGATCGACGCCGCGACCGCCGAGGTGCGCGGGGCGTTCGTCCCCGAGATCGAGCGGCTGCTGCCCCGATCCCGCGAGGCCAGGATCAGGGATTTCTTCGTCACCAGGGAACGGCGGGCCACGTTCCGTCAGAGCCCGGGCAGCGGCGCGCTCCGGCCGGAGGCGGCCACCCTGATGCCCGGCCTCTATCTCGCCGGCGCGTGGACCGCCACGGGCTGGCCCGACACGATGGAGGGCGCCGTGCGGAGCGGGCTCACGGCGGCGGGCCTCGCCAGACGCCACCTGAAAGAGGCGAGGCCATGACCGGAGTGACCCCGCCGTCGGTGTCGGCGGCGCGGGAGCTCGTCGAGCCCGTGCTGCGCGACGCCGTCTCCCGGCTCGACCCGCTGTCGGCCCGCGTCGCCTCCTATCACCTGGGATGGACGGACGCCTCGGGACGGCGTACCGGAGGCGGAGGAAAGGCGTTGCGCCCGGCCCTCGCCGTGCTGTCCGCGCGTGCTGCCGGAGGCGACGAGGAGCGCTGCCTGCCGGTGGCCGCGGCGGTCGAGCTCGTGCACGCGTTCTCCCTGCTCCACGACGACGTCATGGACCGCGATCCGACCCGGAGGCACCGCCCCGCCGCGTGGACCGTGTTCGGCGAATCAGCGGCGATCCTCACGGGCGACGCCCTGCTCGTCCTGGCCCAGGAGCTCGTCCTGGACGAGGCGGACCCGGCGCGTACGCGAGCCGCCCGCAGCCTGCTCACGGCCACCCGGCGGCTGATCGCCGGCCAGGGGCTCGACCTGGACTTCGAACGGCGGGACGACGTCGGCCTTGAGGAGTGCCGCCGGATGTCCGCGGACAAGACGGCCGCTCTGCTGGCCTGCGCCTGCTCGATCGGCGCGATCGCGGCGGGCGCGCCGGAGCGGCTCGTGTCCGCCCTCGCGTCCTTCGGGGCGGAGACGGGGCTGGCGTTCCAGCTCGTGGACGACCTGCTCGGCATCTGGGGCAGCCCGGAGACGACGGGAAAGCCGGTGCTGTCCGATCTGCGCAGCCGCAAGAAGACCCTCCCGGTCGTGGCCGCCCTGACCGGCGGGACCCCGGCGGGCGACGCGCTCGCCGCCCTCCTCGCCACTCCCGGACCGCTCGCGGAGTCCGACCTGCGCGAGGCCGCGCGGCTCGTCGACGAGGCGGGCGGGCGGGACTGGGCGGAGACCGAGGCCAAGCACCGGCTCGACACCGCCGAGCGCCACCTCGTGCGGGCGGACATGCCCGCGGGCGTCCGCGCGGAGTTCCTCGACATCGCCCACTTCATCACCTCCAGGGATCACTGACATGACCACGGCTCCCGCCGCACCGCCGGCGTCCCGCGCGGAACGCGCCCTCGACGCGGCCCGCGACCACCTGCTTGGCCTCCAGTCGCCGGAGGGATGGTGGAAGGGCGAGCTGCAGACCAACGTGACCATGGACGCCGAGGACCTGCTGTTGCGCCACTTCCTCGGCATCCGCACGGAGGAGGAGACGGCGGAGGCCGCCCGCTGGATCCGCTCCCAGCAGCGGGACGACGGCACGTGGGCCAACTTCCACGGCGGCCCCGGCGACCTGTCCACCACCATCGAGGCCTACGCCGCCCTGCGCCTCGCGGGCGACCCCGCCGACGCGCGGCACATGAAGGCGGCCGCCGAGTTCGTACGGCAGGCGGGCGGGATCGAGAACAGCCGGGTCTTCACCCGCATCTGGCTGGCGACGGCCGGACAGTGGTCGTGGGACGACCTGCCGGTCCTTCCTCCGGAGCTGATGTTCCTGCCCTCGTGGTTCCCCCTGAACGTCTACGACTGGGCGTGCTGGGCCCGGCAGACGATCGTGCCGCTGACCATCGTGAGCGCCCGCCGGCCGGTACGGCCGCTCCCGGTCGACCTCGCCGAACTGCGCACCGGCCGTCCCGCGCCGCGGCGGCCCCGCGGCGGCTGGGACGCCGTGTTCACCGCGCTCGACGGGGTCCTCCACCGCTACCAGCGGCGCCCGATCCCGGGCCTCAGGCAGGCGGCGATCCGGCGCGCCGCCGACTGGATCGTGGCGCGGCAGGAGCTCGACGGTTCGTGGGGCGGGATCCAGCCGCCCTGGGTCTACTCGCTGATGGCCCTCGACCTGTGCGGCTACGGGCTCGACCATCCGGTGATGGACAAGGGCCTCAGGGGACTCGACCGCTTCACGATCCGCGACGAGACCGGCCGCAGGCTCGAGGCCTGCCAGTCGCCGGTGTGGGACACCGCGCTCGCGATGAACGCCCTGCTCGACGCCGGGCTGCCCGGCGACCATCCCGCCGTGTCCTGCGGCGCCGACTGGCTGCTCGCCGAGGAGGTCAGGGGACCCGGTGACTGGGCGGTGCGCCGGCCGTCGCTCGCGCCGGGCGGCTGGGCGTTCGAGTTCGACAACGACGGTTACCCGGACACCGACGACACGGCCGAGGTCATCCTCGCGCTGGGCCGTACGTCCCACCCGGACGCCCGCCCGGCCATCGACCGGGGCATGCGCTGGATGGCGGGCATGGCGTCCAGAGACGGCGGGTTCGCCGCCTTCGACGCCGACAACACCCGTGAGCTGTGCAAGCGGCTGCCCTTCTGCGACTTCGGCGCCGTCATCGACCCTCCGTCGGCCGACGTCACCGCCCACGTCGTCGAGGCGCTGGCCGCCGAGGGCCGCGCCGGTTCGGCCGTCGTCCGCCGGGCCGTCCTGTGGTTGCTGAAGGCGCAGGAGCCGGACGGTTCGTGGTTCGGCCGCTGGGGCGCCAACCATGTCTACGGGACCGGCGCCGTGCTGCCCGCCCTCGTCGCAGGCGGCGTACGACAGGACGCGGCCTGCGTGCGACGGGCGGTCTCGTGGCTGGAACGCCACCAGAACGGCGACGGCGGATGGGGCGAGGACCTGCGCTCCTACGACGACCCCGCCTGGATCGGGCGCGGCGCGTCGACGCCCTCCCAGACGGCGTGGGCCCTGATCGGCCTGCTGGCCGCGGGCGAGTCCGGTCCCGTCGTGGACCGGGGGGTGGGCTGGCTGGTGGACAACCAGCGCTCCGACGGCACCTGGGACGAGGACTTCTTCACCGGGACCGGCTTCCCCGGCGACTTCTACATCAACTACCACCTCTACCGGCTCGTCTTCCCGGTCAGCGCGCTCGGCCGATACCTGCGCCGCGGACACCACGAGGTCCGGCACGGGGAAGGACACGGCGGAGGACACGGGGAAGGACACGCAGAAAGGGACGGCGGGCTCGTGCGGGTGAGACCGTCATGACCGGGCCGCTCGTCTGCGTGGCGCTCGGGATCGAGGCCCGGGCGGTCCGCGGCGGCCTTCCCGGCGGCCGCGGCGAGGTGGTCAGGCTCGGGATGGGGCCCCGCCGCGCGGAACGGGCCGCGGCGGGACTGCCGCCCGGCGTGCCCGTGGCCGTCACCGGCTTCGCGGGCGCCCTCGACGACGGGCTCCGCCCGGGCGAGGTGTTCGTGGCGACCGAGGTCCGATACGACGGGCAGGCGTGGCCCTGTCCGTCGGCTCCGCTCATCGCCGGGGACCTGGCCCGCGCGGGCCTTGCCGTACAGACCGGCCCCCTCGTCACGACGCCGCACGTCGTCACGGGGAGGGCGCGGGCGGAGGCACACGCGGGCCCCGGTGAGGATCGGGCGCGCGCGGCCGACATGGAGAGCGGCCCGGTGGCCGCCGCCCGCGCCGGCCTGCCGTTCGCGGTGGTGCGGGTGATCGTCGACACGCCGTCGAGGCCCCTGCTCCGCCCTTCGACCCTCGCCGGCGGCCTGGCCGCCCGCCGGGTCCTGACGAAGCTCGGTCCCGTCCTGGCGCTCTGGGCCGCGGCCGCCGGAGCCCGGCACGTGCTCCTGGGCTCTCCCGCGGGTCAGGTGAACGGCGGCGCCCGTCCGGTGCCCGACCTCACCCTCCTGGTCAGACCGGACGCCGGCCCGCCGCATCCCCTGCGGTCCGAGGCGCCCGAGCCCGGAGGCCTGCGGGCCGTCGGCGCGCCGGAGGAGGTCGCGCTCGGCTGGCTCGCGGGCGCCCGGACGATCCGGCTGACGGGCGGACCGCCCGCGCTCGTGGCCGCCGTACTCACGGCGTTGGAAGGACTCGGCCCGCTCACGGTCGAGAGGCGGCGGGCGGAGACGACCGCCCTACCCGAGGAGGCCTGGCCCTGATGCCGATGCCGATCCGTCAGAGCCTGCGCGTCAGCGGCTACATCCTGAGCCAGAAGCTGCGCGGGCGCCGGAAGTTCCCGCTGCTGGTCGAGCTCGAGCCGCTGTTCGCCTGCAACCTCTCCTGCGCGGGCTGCGGCAAGATCCAGCATCCTGCCGACGTGCTGAAGCAGCGCATGCCGGTCGAGCAGGCGGTCGCCGCGATCGAGGAGTGCGGCGCGCCCATGGTGTCGATCGCGGGCGGCGAGCCGCTCATGCATCCCCAGATCGGGGAGCTCGTGGACGAACTGGTCGACCGCAAGAAGTACGTGTACCTCTGCACCAACGCGCTGCTGATCCCCAAGAAGATCGACCAGTTCACGCCGTCGGAGTACTTCGCGTGGACGGTGCACATCGACGGGCTGCGCGAACGGCACGACGCGTCCGTCTGCAAGGAGGGCGTGTTCGACGAGGCCGTCGCGGCCGTGCGCGAATGCCAGCGCCGCGGGTTCCGCGTCACCACCAACACGACGTTCTTCAACACCGACAGCCCGCGGACCATCGTCGACGTGCTCGACTACCTCAACGACGACCTGCACGTCGACCAGATGATGATCTCACCGGGCTACGCGTACGAGAAGGCTCCCGACCAGGACTGCTTCCTCGGCGTGCGCGAGACCAGGGAGCTGTTCCGCAAGGCGTTCGCCGACGGCAACCGCCGCAGGTGGCGGTTCAACCACACGCCGTTGTTCCTCGACTTCCTCGAGGGGAAGACCGACTTCCCGTGCACGGCGTGGGCCATCCCGTCGTACTCGCTGTTCGGCTGGCAGCGGCCCTGTTACCTCATGTCGGACGGCTACGCCCAGACCTACCGTGAGCTGGTCGAGGAGACGGACTGGGAGTCCTACGGCCGGGGCCGCGACGACCGGTGCGCGAACTGCATGGCGCACTGCGGCTACGAACCCACGGCGGTCTTCGCCACGCTCGGCTCGCTCAAGGAGTCGATTCGGGCGCTTCGCGGCGACTGACCGGCCGTCCCCGCATCGCCGTCCGTCCCGCGAGCATCCGGAAGGGCCCGGGCGAGGCTCCCCGCAGCCGGGCGGGCAGGCGGAGCCAGCCGGGGACGTAGCATTCGGCCCGCCCGCGCTCCACCGCCGCGACGACCGCGCGCGCGACCCGCTCCGGCGGGATCGGCGCGGGGCGGCGCCGTCCGTACGGCACGCCCCGCCGGGCGAAGAACGGCGTGTCCACCACCCCGGGCACCACGACGGTCACCCCGATGCGCGGCGCTGCGGAACCGTCCCCGGAGCGGGAGTCCCCGAGACCGCGCAGTTCGTACCTGAGCGCCTCGGCGAAGGCCATGAGCCCGGCCTTCGTCGCTGAGTACACCGCCTCCTCGGCCACGCCCACCGCTCCGGCGATCGAGGCGACGAAGACGAGATGCCCACGGCCGCGCTCGATCATGGCGGGCAGCAACAGGCGGGTCAGGTGGACCGGAGCCGCCAGGTTGACGCCGACGAGGCGCTCGACCGCCTCTTCCGGCATCTGCGTGAACGGCCCGCACCACCCCTCCCCCGCGTTGCTGACCAGCACGTCGACCGGCCCGGCCGCCGCGGCGAGGCCGGCCGCGCCGCCAGGCAGATCGGCCACCACGACCTCCCCGCCCGTGCGTGCCGCGACCTCGGCCAGCCTGTCCCCGTCGCGGCCGGCCAGGACGAGGTGGGCGCGCCGTCGGGCCAGGGCCAGGGCGGTCGCCGCGCCGATGCCCGACGACGCGCCCGTGACGAGCACGCGTGCTCCCGCGAGTCCCATGTGCGCTCCCCGCTGCTCCTCGGCGGATCCTGCACATGGTCTACCCCGCTCACACCGCCGGTCAGCCCTTGAGCGCCCCCACCAGGCCGTTGACGAAGTAGCGCTGGAGGAAGAGGAACAGCACGATGACCGGGATCACGATGATCAGCGAGGCGGCCATCACCTCGTTGTACCTGGGCACCTCGCTGGAGATCAGGGACTCCAGGCCCAGCGGCAGGGTGTAGCGCGACGGATCGGAGATCGACACCCGGGTCAGGACGTACTCGTTCCAGGTCGGCACCGCCGTCAGGACGGCGACCGTCACGTGGGCGGGCCTGGACAGCGGCAGGTACACCGACCAGAAGATGCGAGCCTCGCTCGCGCCGTCCGAGCGGGCGGCCTCGCGCATCTCCCTGGGGATGGAGCCGTACGCGTTGGTGAGCAGGAGCACCGTCAGCGGCGCGGTGCCGTTCACGAAGGGCAGCACGAGGCCGATGTGCGTGCCGAGCACCCCGAGCTGCTTCTCCAGGATCACCACCGGCAGCAGCATCGTGATGCCCGGCACGAACAGCAGCGCCACGAAGAACCAGTAGAGGATCCGCCTGCCGGGGAAGTCGAGCACGGCGAACGCGTAGGACGCGAGGCTGTAGACCACCAGGACGCCGAGCACGGTCAGCCCGGTGACCTTGAGGCTGTTGAGGAAGTAGTCGAAGAAGTGCAGCCGTCCCCAGGTCTGCGTGAGCGTGTCGAGGGTGAAGTCGCGGGGCAGGAAACGCCCCTCGAGGATCTCGCTCCTGCTCTTGAAGGCACCCGAGACCATCCACAGGAAGGGATACAGGCTGATCAGCGCGTACACGAACAGGGCGGCGAAGACGACCGCCCTGACCACGCGCCGCCCGGTCACCGGACCCTCCGCAACATGCGGGCGTTCGCCAGGGTCAGCAGGACGGCCGCGGCGAACAGCAGCCAGCCGAGGGCGCTGGCCAGGCCGAGGGTCTGGGCCAGCCCCTTGAAGAACGACAGCCGGTAGGCCATCAGCGCCAGCACGTCGGTGTGCCCGCCAGGGCCGCCCCGCGTCATGACCAGGAAGATCTGGAAACCGTGCAGCGTGTCGCGCACGCCGAGCAGGACGATGGCGGCGGTGATGGGCCGCAGCAGGGGCCAGATGATCCGGCGCAGGACGTGGCGGGGCGCGGCCCCGTCGATCTGCGCGGCCTCGAACAGGTTGGGGTCGACGGCCTGGAGCCCGCTCAGGTAGAGCAGCGTCGCCACCGGGACGCTCGACCAGACCAGGATCAGGATCAGCGTGGGCAGCGCGGTGTCGGGGTTGCCGAGGAAACCCTGCGGCTGGGCGAGCGTGCCGAGGCCGAGGGAGCGCAGGAGCGTGTTGATCGCGCCGTCGGGCTCGAGGACGTACCGCCACGCGAAGTAGATCGCGACCCCGGTGGTGACATAGGGCAGGAAGTAGACCGAGCGCAGCACGGCGCGCAGCCGCCGGATCGAGTTGAGCGCGACGGCGAGCGGCAGCGAGATGGCCACGGTGAGCAGCGGCGCCAAGATCATGACCTGCAGGGTGTTCCACCCGGCCCGGCGCAGCTCCGGCGCCAGCACCGGGTCGGCGTAGAGCAGATCGAGGTAGTTCTGGATCCCGACCCAGTTCCACGTCGGCGTGAAGCCGTTCCACTTGGCGAAGCTGAGGGCCAGGCCGCTGCCGATCGTGTAGACCCCCATGACCGCGAACAGCGCGATCGCGGGGAGCACGAAGGCCCATCCGGTCAGCCAGCCCGGCCAGCGGCGGGGGGACCGCCCCCCGGACGGCTCGTCCATGAGCCGTCCGGGGTGGTCCCGCACAGCGAGCGAGCTCACTCGGTCGCCTTCCACATGGATCCCATGATCTTGTCGAGCTCGGTTCCCGCCTGCTGCGGTGACACCTCCTGAAGCGGCGTCAGCCTGACCATCAGGTCACCCGGCTTGACCTGGTCGTAGTCCGAGGGGAAGAAGGCGACGTCCGCGGCGTCGTAGGCGCTCTCCGGCGAGCCGGTGAAGTACTTCTGCAGCGCGGCGAGGTCGGCGCCCAGCAGCGCCTCGGCGTCGGCGCCGAGATCGGTCGCCGGCAGGTCGAGGGACTCCTTGGCGACGGCGCCCGCGCCCTTGGGCGAGGTGAGCCAGTCGATCCACTTGACCGCGGCCGCTCGGTTCTGCGTGGTGGCCGTTACCCCGAGCCCCGTCAAAGCCAGCGGGGACATCGAGATCTCCTTGTTCACGCCCTCGGACGACGGCGGGATGGGGAAGGTGAGCACCTTGTCGGGCGACATGCCGTTCTGCGCGAGGAACGCCAGCGTGAAGGTCCCGCCGACGTCGAACGCCGACTTGCCCTGGGCGAAGGCGATGTCCGCCTCGTCGATGCCGAGCGTGGTGCTCCCCGGCATCCAGTACGGCGTGAGCTTGCTGTAGACGTCGAGGGTCTTGACCCCGTCGGGGGAGGCGAAGCCCTGCGCGGCTCCCTTGGCGAACAACGCCTGGAAGCGGTCCTTGCCCAGGTAGGAGTGCGCGAGCGGCTGATAGATCCAGTTGTAACCGGTCTGACTCACCTTGAGCCCGAGGGACAGGCCGCCCTGCTGGGCGTCCTTGCCGGTGGTCGCCTTCAGCGCGTCGAGGAACTCCTCCCAGGTCTTCGGCGGCGTGTTCGGATCGAGGCCGGCCGCCTGCAGTTTGTCCTTGTTGGCGTAGACGATGCCGAACGCCCCCGCGGTGAAGCCCACGCTGAAGCGCTGGCCCGCCTTGGCGCTCTTGAACGGCGAGTCGCTCGCGGCGTCGTCGATCCGCTGCTGGGTCATCACCCCGCTCTCCCGGGTGGTGGGCAGC
Source organism: Planotetraspora kaengkrachanensis (assembly GCF_016862895.1). GTDB lineage: Bacteria > Actinomycetota > Actinomycetes > Streptosporangiales > Streptosporangiaceae > Planotetraspora > Planotetraspora kaengkrachanensis. Next base: position 158,079 of record NZ_BONV01000003.1, read on the forward strand.
AGCCGCTGCTTCCACGCGTCGCCGACGTCGCCCTGCAGGTCCTGCAGCAGGCCCGAGGCGCCCATCTCGAGGTCCTCGCCGCCCGCGTGCACCTCAAGGACGTCGGGCAGGCCGTTGGTCTGCGCCGCGCTCTGCACCTTGCTGACGAACACGTCGTCCGGTGTTACCGCCTCCACGCTCACGGTGATGCCGGTCTCGCTCTTGAACTGGGCGGCGACCTTGTTGAGCGCGTCGGCGTGCGACTTCTTGAACGTCCACATCTTCAGCGTCTGCTCGCCGCTCTGCTGCTGCTCTCCCGCCCCGCCCCCGCAGCCCGCCACGACCACGCCGACGACGAGCGCCACGGCCGCGCCGAGCGCCCGCTTCCGCACTGAACTCATCACGTCTCTCCTTCTGCTCGCGTACGGCTAGCGCCGCTTCTCGAACGCCTTGACCCAGTACTTCGTCCGATCGAGGTAGGCCGTCTCGGCCGCCTTGCCCCGCTTGCCGTACGCGCCGGCGAAGGTCTGGTAGCCGAAGCCCGCCGGCGGATTGCTGGCGGCGGGCTCGATGGAGCTGCCCTCGTGCCACTCGTTGAACGAGGTGACCGACACCCACGTGGGGTCGCCGCCGATCACGGGGTCGAGGGCGTTGGACCACTCCTTGTCGTAGGTGGCTCCGCCGTCCCGGCCGAGCGTGGGAGTGGTGTTGCCGGGCACCGCGCGGTCGTCGACGTAGCCGGGGGCCACCGAGGGCGCCCAGATCAGGCCGTGCTCCTTGGCGTAGGCGCCCGCCTCCTTCCAGCCGGGTGCCGTGGCGCCGGCGATGCCGTCGTAGGTGTACATCCCGGAGAAGTGCGCGATCTTGGAGGTGTCCGTCGTCTGCGCCAGGATGACGTTGTCCCCGTTGACCTGGTCGAGAGCCGTCCAGTCTGCGATCTGCAGGCTCCAGAAGATGTAGAAGACCGGGCGTCTGCCCTGGTCGGGTGCGCGGAAGTAGGCCGGGTGGCCGCCGTAGGTCTCGTTGAGGTAGGCGATGTCGGCGACGACCGACTCAGCGGTTCGGCCTTCGTACGGCTCGATGTGCCAGGCCACCTTGACGCCCCTCTTGGCGGCGGCGTCGAGCACTCCCCTGGCCATGCGGTCCTCGTAGCTGCCCCGGCCCCACCAGCTGTAGACGATGACGCCCGCGCCGCTGCGCTGGATCCACTTCATGTGCTGGGCGACCGCTCCCCTGACGTCGCCGGAGTCGTAGGCGCCGAGCTTGGGGTAGAGGTCGGCGCCGATGTCCGCGGGCGGGGTGTGGCCGCCCTGCTGCCAGTGCCGCCACTCGCCGATCTCGGTGTTGCCGTACCACGGGTAGTAGAAGAGCTGGACCTTGGTCGAGAGCTTCGCGGCCTCGGCCGCGGGCACGGGCTGCGCCCACAGAGCGCACAGGATCGTCACGAGCATCGCGGCGATCACGGAGTTTCGACGTTTTGCACGGGCTGACATCGGCGTCCTCTCGTCACTGGCCTGGGGGGTCGATCACGCGTGCCGGCGGGACGCGGAAGGCACCGGCCTGGCCCTTCTACCGGGCTGGTTCTTCGCGCAAATCGTTAAGATTGATCCCGAAATCTACACGCAACACAGGGCCTGTCAAGAGTGTGTGCGCGCCCCGGGCAGGACGCCGCGGGCGGGTCAGGCGGACTGACGCCGGACGAGCCTGGCGGGGATGACCACTTCGCGATATCCGCCTGCCTGCCCCGACAGCCGGTCGAGGAGCAGCCGCGCGCACGCCTGGCCGATCTCGCGCGCGGGGTTGGCCATCGTGGTGAGACCGGGCGAGATGAGACCCGCGGCCTCGATGTCGTCGAACCCCATGACGGCCAGGTCGCCGGGCACATGCAGGCCGCGACGGGCCGCCGTCTCCAGGGCGCCGATCGCCATGATGTCGTTGGCGCACAACACCGCGTCGGGAGGCTCGGGCAGGTCGAGCAGCGCGGCGGCGCCGTCCCTTCCCCCCACCCTGCTGAAGTGCGTGTGCACCACGAGACGGGGGTCGGCGGGCGCCCCCGCCTCCGTCAGCGCGGCGCGGTAGCCGGCGACCCTCTCTGCCGCGGGCCCCTCGGCCTCCGGCCCGCAGACGAACCCGATCCTGCGGTAGCCGCGTTCCAGCAGGTAGCGGGCGGCCTCGGCGGCCCCGCCCTCGTCGTCGCTGTGCACCACGTCGACGCCCTCCTGGACGAGGCGGCCGCCGAGCCGTACCACCGGGATGCCCGCCTCGATGGCGGGCAGCAGATCCTCGGCGTGCGTGTGGAACACCGCGAAGGCCAGTCCGTCGACCTGCCTGGCGATCATCTGCTCGATCGCCGCCCGCTCCATGCCGCGGTCGCCGTCGGTGTTGCTGATGATCTCGTCGTAGCCCGCCGGCCCCAGGACGTCCTGCAGGCCGCGGGCGAGCGCCGGATAGAACGGGTTGGTGATGTCGGGGATGACCAGCCCGATCGTCTGGCTCCTGCTGGTCCGCAGGCCACGGGCGAGGACGTTGGGGCGGTAGCCGAGCCGTTCGATCGCGTCGAGCACGCGCCGCCTGGTCGAGTCGGCGACGGGCCTGCGCCCGTTCAGCGTGTGGGACACGGTGGTCGCGCTCACCCCGGCCAGCTCGGCCACGCGGGTGATGCTGGGCCGTTCCCCACGGGGCGCCCGGGGCGCGGGAGCGAGCCCGGGAGCGGCCCCGAATGCGGACCCGGATGCGGCCTCGGATGCGGCGGATCCCTGCGCGGGTACCGCGGGCGCCTCGCCGGAGACGGCCGGGCCGGGCCTGGAATCCGGCTGCCCGGGAACGACGGCCTTCCCGCCGGGCATGACCGGCGCGAGGGTGACCAGGGCCGCGGCGAGGCGCCCTCTCCCCTCCGCGACCGCCTCGCCGTCCGGGACGCCTCCGGCGACGGCCGCCAGGGTCGACTCCCAGACCTCGCGGACGGCGGCGAGGACGACCGCCGCCACGACCGCGGGGGAAGGCGCGCCCGGGCGTGCGCCGAACTCGGCCTCGATCGCCCCGGCCAGCCCGGCCTCCCATCCGGAGAACAAGGTCCGGGCGTATGCGCGCAGGGCGGGGCTGTCCGCGTAGACGCGCGCCCAGCTCGCGTGGTCACGGGTGACGGGGACACGGTCGAGGGAGGCGGTGTCAGTGTCGGTGTCCGTGTCGGCGGGGCCGTGCAGCAGGCCCTCGATCGCCTCCGTGACGGTCGCGCCGGGCACGCGGCCCGCGACCAGCGCGCCCGGCTCTCCGCGCAGCAGCGGCTCGTCCTCGAAGAACAACTGCTCCTTGGCCGCGAAATGGTTGAAGACCGTCTTCGCCGAGACGTCCGCCGCGTCGGCGATCTCGGCCACGGTCACCGCGTCGAATCCACGTTCGGCGAACAGCCCGAAGGCCGCCGCGACGATCGCGTCGCGGGTCTGCGCCTTCTTCCGTTCGCGACGCGCGACGGATCGGCCTTCGGGGGACATGTCCCGGATCTTACAGTCGATGACTCCTTATGCTCACTGAAAAAGTCCTCAGGAAGCCTCAGCCTCCCGTTCGTCCGGGACGGCGACGGGATAGGGGTGCCGGGCGGAGAAGCCCAGCAGGCGCTCGGCCACCCCGAGGTCGACGGGCGCGGAGCGGCCGGGCATGGGCGCACGCCGCTCGGATCCGGGGTGGAACCGTTCGACGAGTTCCTCCGTCGGGTGAGACGCCAGGGTGGTGGGCGCGGTGACGAAGACCGCGTGGTATCCGTCGAAGGGACGGGTCACGCCCAGCCAGCAGGCCGAGGCGGCGTCACGGGTGTCGAGGTAGGTCCACAACTCCTTGGCGCCCGAGCCCGGATCCTCGGCGTACCGGGCGACCGCCTTGTCGAACTTGTCGCCGGGACCGCCGAGCAAAGGAAAGCGGAGGGCCGCCACGGACATCCCGTACCGGCGGGCCATCATCTCCGCCGTCGCCTCGTCGACCTGCTTGGACAGCCCGTACGGATCCTCGTTCTGCAGGGGAAGGGACTCGTCGACCGGCACGTATGCGGGGTGCCGCAGCGTCGAGGCCCAGGGCAGGCCGAGCACAGAGAAACTGCTCGCGATCACCGCCCTGCGCACCCCCGACGCGCCCGCCTCCTCGAGGACGACGAAGGTCGCCCTCGTGTTGCCGCAGAAAACCTCCTCCGGGGTGCCGAGGCTGGGTGCGGGGATCGCCGCGAGGTGCACCACCGCGTCCACCCCGTCGAGCGCCTCGCGCACGGCCGCGGTGTCGCCCGCGTCGGCGGTCACCACGCGGTCGGCGGGCAAGCCTCCCGGGTCCCGCAGGTCGAGCGCGGTGGCGGGCACGCCCCGCGCGGCGAGCAGGTCGAGCACCGCCCGCCCCAGCCTGCCGGCCGCGCCGGTCACCAGAACGCGACGCGGTTGGTCGGTCATGCGTTCCCCTTTCCCGTGGTTGTCAGTGGCTTTCGCAAAACGATTTGCCCGGCCCGAGCAGAATGACCCCCACCGGATTGCCTGTCAATGCCACCCCACCCCCTTCCGCGTGATCATGCACAGGCTCGCGCGGACCACCCCTGACCTGCCCCCACCCCCCGCGTGATCATGCACACCTTCGCGGAAACCCGCCCCCACCTGCCCCGTACAGCAGGCGTGATCATGCACACCTTCGCGGAAACCCGCCCCCACCTGCACGTACGGCAGGCGTGATCATGCACGCGTGACCGTACGGCAGGCCCGGGCACGACGCCCCGATCGGCCCGGGAGCTGGAAACTCAGCCGCGCTGGAGGTAGGTCCACGTCTCGACGACGCGGAAACCGAGCAGTTCGTAGAGGGGCAGGCCATCGGAGCTGGCCTGGAGGAACGCCACGCGCGCGCCGGCGGCGTACCCGTCCCGCAGCACCGCCTCGGTGGCGGTCCTGCCGTACCCACGGCGCCGATGGCCCGGCGGGGTCGAGATGTTGAACACCCCGATGTGGTCCCCCACGAGGATGCCGAATCCCGTTGAGACCGGTTCTCCGTCCGCTTCGACGAGGTACGCCGTCGCGCCCGGCATGTCCAGGATCTCCGGCTGGGCCAGCGCCGCCATGATGTCCACGGGAGCCTCGAAGCCGGCGGCGAGAACGTCGCGGTAGAGCTCGTGCTCCTTCCCGTCTACGGTCCGGACCGCGTGGCCGTCCGAGGTGAACGTCACCGGCGCCGCCGGCATCGCCATGAGCGGAAGCCGCATGCGATGGGTGAGCCCGAAACGCGTGGCCACCTCGACGAGCTCCGGTGTGGGCTCGCCGCGCACCTGGATGCTCCACGGGACGGCACTCTCCGTCATCCGGTGGGCGAACTCGGCCACCTCGTCGACGTCGGGCTCGCGACTGTCAGTGAACACGCCGTTCAGATGGGGCAGGGGAATGCCGGACGTGATCAGAAGGGTGCCGTGTTCCCCTCGCGGGCTGTCCACCCCCAGGCCGACCGTAAGCAAACGCTCGAAGGCCAGCAGGAGCGCCTTCGCCGCGCCGTCGGCCAGGCCGTCCACGCCGATGTCACTCATGAGGGGACCACACCGCTTTCACGTCGCGAGATACCCAAGGCGGATATCGGGCGGACAAAAGTAGCAGATCCATAAAAACGCCATGTTTCATCGCATTAGCGTCACCGCACGAAGGACGGTCAGCTTCGCGCGGCGAAGAACGCTCTCCGCCTGCATGATCACGAAGCAAGGATCCGCAGGTCGGACGCCCTCCTCGCGAATCTGCGCATGATCACGCACGGCATACGACCAGCTCAGCCGTGACGCGCCCGAACCCGTGCATGATCACGCGCGAGGGGGGCGCAGGTCAGAGCACCTGCGCCCGAACTTGTGCATGATCACGAGGAAGGGCGGGCGGAAGGGGGGGCGGTGGAGTCGCGGACCACCAATGTCACGGGGAGGAGCAGCGACCTCGGACGCCGGTCGGGTTCCTCAATGCAGTCGAGCAGCATCCGGGCGGCCTCGGCGCCGATGTCGTGGTGCGGCACCCCCACCGTCGTCAGCGGCGGGCGCAGCTTGTCGATGAAGGGCATGTCGTTGAAGCCGACCACGCTCATCTCGTCCGGGCAGGAGATCCCCCGCTCGGCGAACACGTCGTAGCAGCCGAGCGCGATCAGGTCGTTTCCGGCGACGACGGCGGTGAACCGGTTGTCGCGGTCGAGCAGTTCGCGCATCGCTGTGGCCCCGTCGGCCTCGTTCCAGTGGGCGCACTCGACGGTGAGGGAGGGGTCGTCCTCCAGTCCGTGGTCGCGGATGGCGTGCCGGAACGCCCTGGACCTGACCACCCCCGTCGAGGTGCTGTGCGGGCCGGCGAGGTGGGCGATCCGCCGGTGTCCCAGCTCGGCCAGGTGCCGGACGGCGAGGGCGATGCCCGTGGCGTCGTCGGCCGTCACGCACGGGACCTCGAGGTTCTCGACCCGCCGGTTGACGAGCACCATCTTGACGCCCTGCTCGTGCAGCGCCTCGAGGAACGGGTGGTCGACCCGCGCGGTCGCGATGATGAGGCCCTCGACCTGGCGGGAACGCAGGGAGTCGATGCGCGCCCGCTCCCGCTCGGGGTCGTTGTCGGTGTTGACGATCCAGGCGCTGAAGCCCTCCGCCTCGAGGACGTCCTCGATCCCCCGGACGATCGGCGGGAACAGCGGGTTGGTCAGGTCGGGGATGACCAACCCGACCGTGCTCGACTTGGCGGTCTTCAGGCTCCGCGCGATGGGATTGGGCTGGTAGCCGAGCGTCTTGGCCGCCTTGATCACACGTCTGGCCGTCTCGGCGCTGACGAGGCGGCGCGTGCTCGGGTTCAGGGCGCGTGAGGCGGTGGCGGCGTGCACCCCCGCCGCCTCGGCGACGTCCCTGAGCGTGGGGGGCTGAGCCCGCTTGACCTCCCCGGCAGGGGTTAACGAAGGCTGGTTGGGTCTCATCGACCGGGTTCTCCTTCAGGTCGGATCCATCGCTTGCGTCCCAGCGTGGCGAACAGGCCCAGCGGTACGGCGAGAGCCGCCGCCAGGCCGAAGATCTCCGTGTACCTGTGGCTCTCCGCGAGGCCCCCGACGAGCACCGCCGCGACGGCGCTGCCGAGGAACAACGCCCCGGCGAAGGCCGACACGACCGTCGCACGAGCGTCCGGCAACACCTCCGTCGCCCAGGTCTGCAACGACGAGTGCATCGAGGCCCAGGCGAGGCCGAGCAGGCCGGCGGCGACCAGTGCCATGCCCGGCGAGCGGGACAGGGCGGTCAGCCCGCATGCGGCCGCGGCGGCGAGCGCTCCGAGTGCGATGAGCCGGGACGCGTGCGTGCGGCGCGACAACGCCCCCACCACACGGGCGAACCCCAGTACGGCAACACCGTACACGGCGGTGACGGCACCGGCGACGGAAGCACTCACGCCGGCGGCCTCGACGGCCGGTGGGAGCAGTGTCAGCGAACCGAGAAGGACGGCTCCCTCGACGAACGCCAGGGTCAGCACCAGCCGGGCCGGGCCCGAACGGGCGACGGCCACCAGAGGGGCGAGCACACCGGTGTGCGAGCGGACGAGCTCCGGGCGTGGAAGCCGTCCGAGCGCGATGACGAGCAGCAGCGAGGCCGCCCCGGTGAGGACGAACGTGAGCCGCCAGGTCGAGAACTGGGCCAGCGCCCCCGCACCCGTCGAGGCGACGGCCGTGCCCAGCGCCACGCCCGTCATGAGGGCGGTGACCGCCCGCTGCCGCCGCTGGGCGGGGACCGTGTCGCCGACGTAGATCAGGCTCGCGGGGACCGCGGCGCTGAAGCACGCGCCCGCCAGTCCCCTGGCCACGCCGAGGCTGAGCGCCGACTGGGTGAACGCCGCCGCGGTCGAGCAGACCGCCGCGAGCAGCAGCGCGAGCCGCATGGTCCTGACCAGGCCGAGCCGATCGGAGATCATCCCCCACACGGGCTGCATGAGCCCGTACAGCAGGAAGTAGACACCGGCGGCGTTGACCACCTCGGCCAGCGGCGCCCCGAGGCCGCGGGCCATCGCGATCAGCATCGGCGGCATGGAGAACCGGTCGAGTGTGCTGACGAAGGAGACGGACTGCAGCAGCCGCGGCGACCGTTCCCGGGTGGCGAGCTCGGTCATCGCCCCGTCGCAGCAGGCGGGTCGATCAGGCCCCCCGAGGGGTCGAGGGCGGCGGCGAGCACGTCGGTCCCGTCCACGAGCGCCGGCATGTACCTGCGGCGCAGCCCGACGATCGTCTCCATCGACTCGAGGTCGGCGACGCCGTCGGCGACCAGGCCCTCTTCGGGGTCCTTGAGCCGTTCGAGGTAGCGCACCGCCAGGGCCTCGGGCAGCCGCAGGGCCTCCACGGCCTCGTCCACGGTCACCTGGTCGGCGTGGCCGGCCCGGATCTCGCGGGCGGTCTCGAGGAGGACGGCGGCGAGCGCATCGGCGAGCGGCCGCTTGCGGTCGCCCGCGACGCTGACCACCGTGCCGAGGTACGGCCGGCAGACGTCGACGAGCCGTCCGAGCCGGACCGACCCGGCCGCCTCCGCCCGCAACTCGTTGCCCGCGTTGAGCATGGTCGCGTCGCAGCCGCCCGCCAGCATGGCCTCCAGGCGGCGAGGCGTGGAGCCGAGGGTGGCGATCTCGTAGTCGCCGCGGTCGAGGCCGAGGGACTCGAGCAGCGCGTACAGGCCGAAGGCGAAGCCGGAGCCCGGCACGTCGACGCCGACGATCGCGCCCTTCAGATCGGCCGCGGACTCGATGCCGGGCCGGGCGTAGACGCCGAGGCCGAGGCCGCGGTCGATGGCCGAGACGATGCGGACGTCGGCGGTCTCGCGGAGCGGGTTGCCGGGGTCGAAGCGATAGGCGACCACGTTGTCGGGGCTGGTGAGGGCCACGTCGAGTTCGCCGTCGATCAGCGCGCGGAACTGCGCGGGCGACGAGGGGACGGGCCTTTCCTCCACGTCCAGGTCGTGCTCGGCGAGCAGGCCGGTACGCCGGCTGACGCGCAGCAGGACGGACGGGCTGAAGGCCCCGACCACGAGGTGCCGTGTCACGATTTGGTAGCTCCCGTTCGGCTCGATTCAGCTGGACGGACCCGCCCATGATAGCCCGCACTCGTTTGCAGTCCATGCGCCGAGTCCAGTCCGACCTCTTGACACTGACAGGATGAAACCGCATGCTGCTGGCCATCGCAATCGTTTGCGGTTAAATCTATGCGGCAAAAAGCTCACAGAGGAGGGCTCATGACCGCTTCATCCCCCAGCGGTAACGAGACCCATGCTAAATCCGGCCGGCCAGTTCCACACCGGCGAGGCCGAGGCTTGAAGGCGGTGGCGCTGGGCGTCGTGGCGGCTCTGGCGCTCGCGGCCTGCGGAACGCGCCCGTCGGAGTCGGCCGCGGCCGGCGACACGAGCAAGCCGATCGTGGTGGGCATCTCCCTCCCCCTGACCGGCGACTTCGCCCAGCCCGGCAGCGAGGCCAAGCGTGGCTACGAGGTCTGGCGCGACATGGTCAACGCCAAGGGCGGCGTCCTCGGGCGCAAGGTCGAATTGAAGATCACCGACGACGCGAGCAACCAGGACACCGTCGTCGCCGACTACACCAAACTGATCACGCAGGACAAGGTCGACCTGCTCCTGGGCACGTTCTCCTCCCTGCTCAACTACGCCGCCTCGGCCGTGGCCGAGAAGAACGGCATGGTCTTCGTGGAGCCCGCGGGCGGCGCCCCCAACATGTTCGAGCGCAACTTCAAGTACCTCTTCTTCGCCCAGCAGGCGACCGCGCCCCACCAGGCCGACGTGTTCGTGAACTGGATCAAGTCGCTCCCCGAGGCCGACCGTCCGAAGACGGCGGCCTACCCGACCCAGGACGACCCCTTCGCCAAGCCGGTGATCGAGTCGATGCAGAAGCAGCTCGAGGCCCTCGGCGTGCAGACGGTGTACAGCGAGGTCTACCCCGCGGACGCCACGAACTTCCAGACGATCGCCAGCAACCTGGCCGCCAAGAAGCCCGACCTGGTCGCGCAGGGCGCGGTGTTCGAGGACGGCGTGGGGCTGGTCCGCAGCCTCAAGCAGCTGAACTTCTCGCCGAAGGTCCTGTTCCAGACCTCCGCTCCGAGCAACGCCGGCCAGTACAGCGACGCCGTCGGCCTGGACAACACCGAGGGCGTCTTCTACACGGTCAGCTGGAACGAGAAGGCCACCACGCCGCTGAACGCCGACTTCGTCGCCGCGTACAAGAAGGCCTACAACGCCGATCCCGCCGAGGACGCGGCCGACGCGTTCGCCGCCGCCCAGGTCCTGCAGACCGCGGCAGAGAAGGTCGGCTCGATCGACCAGGACAAGATCCGGGACTGGCTGCACGCCAACACCGTCGACACCATCCTCGGTCCCCTGTCGTGGGAGGCGACGGGCGAGCCGAAGGGCCAGTTCCTGCTCGCCCAGTGGCAGTCAGGAAAGGTCGAGGTCGTGGCGCCGTCCGACGTGGCGACGTCCACCACCGTCGTCAACCCCAAGCCCGCCTGGAAGTGACGGCGGCCCCAGATGACACATCTAGTCCAGGCGATCGCACTGGGCCTGTTGATCGGGGGGGTCTACGCGCTCATGGCGTCCGGACTCACCCTGATCTTCGGGGTCATGCGGATCATCAACATCGCGCAAGGCGCCTTCCTCATCCTGGTGGCGATGCTCACGTGGTGGCTGTGGCACGAGACCGGGATCGACCCGATCCTCGCGTCGGTGGTCACCACCCCACTCATGTTCGGCTTCGGCTGGGTGGCCTACCGTCTCCTGCTGTCGCGTATCCGGGGCTCCTCGGCCTCCATGTCGGTCCTGCTGACCTTCGGCTTCGCGCTGGTCATCGAGGGCGTCCTGAACATCACAGCGGGCAACAAGTTCAAGTCGGCCACGCCGTCGTACTTCGAGGAGTCGTTCCGCGTGGGGGCGATCTCCCTGCCCAAGGCGCAGGTCTTCGGCTTCCTCGCGGCCATGGCCGTCCTCGGCGTCCTGTACTTCGTGCTGACCAGGACGTGGACCGGGCGGGCGATCCGGGCCGCGACGCAGAATCCCTCGGGCGCGGCGCTCGTCGGGGTGGGCGCCACCGGCACGGCCGCCCTGGCGTTCGCCATCGGCAGCGCCACGACGGGCGTGGGCGGATCCATCCTGTCCGTGCTGTATCCCTTCTTCCCCGCGTCGCACTATGACTGGATCTCCCGGCTGCTCGGCATCGTGGTCCTCGGCGGGATGGGGAGCCTGCCTGGCGCCCTCATCGGCGCGGGCATCCTGGGGCTGGCCGAGACCCTGACCGCCACCTACGGGTCGCTGAACTGGTCCACGCTGGTCTTCTACATCGTGATCATGGTCGTCCTGCTGTTCCGCCCACAGGGGCTGTTCGGCGCCAAGCTGCGCGAGGACACGGTATGAGACACGGTATGAGCAGGCTGCGAGCCCTTCCCCGCGCACACCTCATCGCCGGGATCTGCCTGGTGTTGCTGCTGCTGTACCCGGTCGTCAACCCGTGGCAGCCGTACCCCCAGGGGGTCATGCTGCTGGCGTTCCTGCTGGCCATCCAGGCGTCGAGCTGGAACATCATCTCGGGTTACGCCGGTTACATCTCGCTCGGCCACAGCATGTTCCTCGGCCTCGGTTCCTACACGGTCGGCGTCCTCGCCGTGCACTTCGGCGTGAACCCGCTCTGGGTGGCGCCGCTCGGCGGGATCACCGCGGTGATCATCGCGATTCTGATCGGCTCGGTCGTGCTGCGCACGCGGGGCCACGCGTTCGTCATCATCACGATCGCGATGCTGCTGGCAGCGCAGATCTTCGCGGTCAACCTGAAGGGCATCACCCAGGGGTCGGACGGGATCACCCTCGAACTGCCCTTCTGGGACAGGGACTTCCAGAACATCCCGTTCTACTACGTCTTTCTGATCCTGATGGTGCTGACGGTCCTGTTCAGCGCCTGGATCAGGCGCACGAAGTTCGGCACGGGCCTGGTGGCGATCCGGGAGGACGAGGGCAAGGCCGCCTCGATCGGCGTCAACACCACCCGCTTCAAGATCGTGGCCTATGCCGCGAGCTCGTTCTTCATCGGCATGGCGGGCGGGGTCTACGCCTACTACCTGACCTTCATCAACCCGGTCGGGTCGTTCGCGATCCTCGGCAGCGTGACCATCGTGCTCGCCACCCTCACGGGCGGCAGGGGCACCCTCTACGGGCCCGTGCTCGGCGCCTTCATCGTCCAGCTCGTCAGCGAGGGAGCCACCGTGTACGGCGGGGGCAGCAACGCCCGCGTGCTGGTCTTCGGCCTGGCCCTCATGCTGGTGGTGCTGTTCCTCCCCAAGGGCATCCTGCCGACGATCGAGGAGTGGTGGCGTCGGCGGCACCCCGAGAACGTGGAGTACACCGACCAGGCCGGCGCCCTCAGCCGGGCGCCCGTCACGGCGACCGTCACGGTGACCGAGCGCGTCCGCGCCGAGATCGCCGCCGTGAACGAGAAGGACGAGGTCGCCCCCGGCGAGATCCTGCTCGACGTGCGCGGGGTGTCGAAGCGGTTCGGCGGCCTGACCGCGGTGGACGACGCGGGCCTGACCGTCCGCAAGGGCAGCATCACCGCCCTGATCGGGCCGAACGGGTCGGGCAAGACGACGCTGTTCAACCTCATCAGCGGTGGGATGGCGGCGGACTCGGGTGAGATCTGGTTCGACGGCAGGCGGATCGACGGCATGCGCCCCTGGCGGCGCGGCCACCTGGGCCTGGGCCGCACCTACCAGGTGACCCGGCTGTTCAAGGAGATGACGGTCCAGGAGAACGTCGTCGCCCCGCTGCCGGATTCGCGCTGGCGCACGATGTTCTCCGACGCGGTCCGCGGTCACGAGGCCGCGCGGGCGAGGGAGCTGCTCGACATCGTCGGACTCGGCCGGTTCGCGAACCAGCCCGCCGGCGCGCTGTCGTACGGCCAGCAGAAGCTCGTCGAGCTCGCGCAGGTGCTGATGCTCGAGCCGAAGCTGATCCTGCTCGACGAGCCGGCCGGCGGCGTGAACCCCAGCCTGCTCGGGCAGCTCACCGAGGTCATCCGCGAGCTGAATCGCAGCGGGGTGACGTTCCTGATCGTCGAGCACAACATCCCCCTCGTGCTCGACCTGTGTGATCCGGTCGTGGTGTTCTCGCACGGCGCGCCGATCGCGGAGGGTCCGCCCGACCGGATCCGGACCGACCCGCTCGTCCTCGACGCCTATCTCGGCGACGACTGGAGGCCCACAGAGGACGGCGACGAGGACGGCGCGGGCGACCGGGCCGACGAGACGACGCGAGAGGCGGTGCAGTGACGTGCTGTCCCTGAAGGGAGTCGTCGCGGGATACGGCGGAGGCAGCGTGCTCCAGGGCGTCGACCTGGAGTGCGCGCCGCAGACGATCACGTGCATCGTCGGGCCCAACGGCGCGGGGAAGTCGACCGTGCTCCGCGTCATCAGCGGGCTGCTCAAGCCGAGCAGCGGCGAGATCTCCATGAACGGCGAGGCGATCGCCGACCGCTCGCCCGACGAGATCCTCCGCAGGGGGATCACCCAGGTGCCGCAGTCGCACGCGCTGTTCCCCACCATGTCGGTCAGGGAGAACGTCCTGATGGGCGGCTACCTGATCCGCAAGCAGCGGGCGCTGCTGCGCGAGCGGCTCGACATGGTCCTGGAGCGCGTCCCCATCGTGGCCGCCCGGGGAGGAGACAACGCCGGGAACCTCAGCGGCGGCCAGCGCCGCATGGTGGAGATCGCGCGCTGCCTCATGCTGGACCCCAAGCTGATCCTGCTCGACGAGCCGTCGCTGGGGCTCGACCCGCGCAGCCTGGCGGGGGTGGCCGGCCTGATCAACGAGCTCAACCAGGCGGGCACGACGGTGTTGCTGGTCGAGCAGAACGTACGGCTCGGGCTCGGCCTGGCCACCCACGGCGTGGTCATGGAGGGCGGCAAGGTACGGCTCACCGGCACGGCCACCGCGATCAAGGACGACCCGGAGATCGCGTCGCTGTACCTCGGCGGCGCGAGCGGGTCGTCCGCGGACGGCCGGTCGTCCGGAGGCCCGAAGACGGAGACGACCAGCGTCTGACCGGGCGGTGGGCCCGGTCGGACGCCGGTCGGCTCAGATCGGGCCCATCACCTTCGCGGGATCCATCCCGAGGTCGGTCAGCACGGTGCGGGCGGCGTTGCGCCCGGGCCTGCCGGAGACCGATCCCCCGGGGTGGGTCGTGGCGCCGGTGAGGAACAGGCGGGGAATGGAAGATCGGTACGAGAGCCAGCCGGGGATCACCTCCCCGGACGGCGTCAGGAACTCACCACCGTGGCAGGAGCCACCGAGGTTGTGCACGTTGTGCGCGGCGACGTCGACCGGCGACTCCGCGCGCATCGCGAGGATGTTCTCCGGTTCGAGCCCTGTGGTCCTGGAGCGGACCAGGGCGATCAGCGCCTCGGCGTGCTCGTCCTTGCTCTCCGCCCACGAGCGGCCGTCCGCCCGTTCGTACGGCGCGATCGTGAGGATCTTGAACGTGGCGCCCCCGTCCGGCGCGCGGCCGGGATCGACCACGGTCTGGTCGACCACGAGCAGCCAGGGGTCGGCGGCGTCGGGCACTCCGCGCTCGAAGGCCTCCATCTGGCGGGCGATGCCCTCCGCGGTGCCGAACCCCGCCGCGGCGCTCGCGACCGGCCCGCCCTTCGTGGTGACGGCGATGTCGCGGCGCAGCGCGGCGTGGACGGCGAAGACGCTGAGCCCCGGCCGCCAGGTGTCCCTGGCCTGTGCGAGGTCGGCGGGGACGTCGGCGCCGGCGAGCATTCCGGCGAGGCGGGCCAGATGGGCGCTGGAGACCACCGCCTCCCGGGCACGGACCTCGCGGCCGTCGGCCGTGCGGACCGCGACGGCGCGGCCCGCCTCGACCTCGACGGAGGAGACCGGCGCCGAGCAGACGACCCGGCCGCCGTGCGCCTCTATCTGGCGGATCAGCGCCCGGGGCAGCGCGCTCGACCCCCCGATCGGGGTGGTCCAGCCGAAGTTGAGACGGCCCGCCGTGATCGAGGCGGGCAGGACGCCGGTGCCCGGCCTGCGCGGGTCCTGGATGGTCGCCAGCGACAGCCACAACATGAAGGAGCGGATGACCGGGTTCCCGAACCGCTCGTGCACGACGTCCCACGCGGACCGGCGGCGCAGAGCCCGGTATCGCCCGGCCGCGCCGCCGTCACCAGGGGGCAGGTCAGAGCTCCATCTGGCGTGCTCGGCGGCCAGGCCGTCCGACCACTCCCCCATCAGCCGCCGGAAGGCGTCCGCGTCGGCGCGGGACCAGCGGGCGATCTCGTCGGCGGTGGCGCCGAGGTCGCGGCGCATCACCAGAGCGTCGCCGTCGGCCTGGGGCAGCACGACGGCGGGGTCGGTCATCGTGTACTCGAGCCCGTACGCGCCGAGCAGGCCGAGCTCGTCGTCTCTGATCAGCGGGTTGGACTGGATCAGCACGTGCGCGCTCGAGCACGAGTCGTGCGCGAAGCCCGGCAGCGTGAGCTCCTCGGTGACGGTGTCGCCGCCGGGGACGTCCCTCGCCTCGAGGACGAGCACCTCCAGCCCGGCCGCCGCCAGGTATCCCGCGCAGACCAGCCCGTTGTGGCCCGCACCGACGACGACCACGTCGGCCGAGCCGGGCAGGTCGTTTCCGTTCACCACATCCATCGACGCCTCACCAGTTTTCCCATCGGGATTAAACGGTTGATTCCTTGACAGTTCACCCACAATGAGCGAGATTGCACTCGTTTGCAAGACGCCAGAAAGCAGGATGACATGGACGATCGAGTCGCCTCAGCCATCGCCAACTGGGGCCCCCGATTCACCACGAACGGTGTGACGGTCCACGACTTCCAACGGGTCACGCGAGGCCTGGAGAACTGGGCCGACTGGTGTTCGGCCTGGTCGAAGGTCGCCACCGAGCACGAGAACCTCGGCCGTGACGCCCTCGCGGCCGAGCGGTTCCTGTCCGCGGGCCAGCACCTCTCACGCGCCGCCGTCTACTACCACTTCGCGAAGTTCGTCTTCGTCGAGGACCTCGACCAGATGCGGGAGGCGCACGGCCGTGCCGTCGCCTGCCTGAACGACGCCCTGCCGTACCTCAGCCCCGCCGGCCGGCGGATCGAGATCGACTTCGAGGGGACCACGCTGCCCGGCGTGCTCCGGCTCCCCGCCGGAACCGGACCGCACCCCGTGGTGCTCATGTTGTCGGGCCTGGACTCGACCAAGGAGGAGCTGCGCTCGACCGAGGACACCTTCCTCGAGCGCGGGCTCGCCACCTTCAGCGTGGACGGCCCGGGCCAGGGTGAGGCCGAGTACGACCTGCCCATCAGGGGCGACTGGTCCCTTCCCGGCAAGGCGATCCTGGACGCCCTGGCCGCCGAGCCGGACATCGACGAGAACCGGATCGCGGTCTGGGGGGTCAGCCTGGGCGGCTACTACGCGCCCCGGGTCGCCGCCGCGGCCGGCGACCGGGTCAAGGCCTGCGTCGCGCTGGCCGGGCCGTACAACTTCGGGGACTGCTGGGACGGGCTCCCGCTGCTCACGCGGCAGACGTTCCAGGTCAGGTCGGGCGCAGGCTCACAGGAGGAGGCCCACGCCATCGCCTCGACCCTGAACCTGGACGGATCGGCGGAGAACATCAGCGCACCGCTGCTCATCGTCTTCGGGCGCAAGGACCGCCTCATCCCCTGGCCGCACGCGGAGCGCCTCGCGTCCACGGCCGGCGGCGACACCGAGCTGCTCATGCTCGAAGAGGGCAACCACGGCTGCGCGGACCTCGCTCCGTGGCACCGTCCCTACACCGCGGACTGGGTGGCCGACCGGCTTCGCTGACCGCCTGGCGCGTCGGGGCCGAAGGGCGTCTGACCATCGGCCCCGACCGTGAGCGGCCTCATATTGACAGCGATATGATCAGCTCCTACTTTGAACAGCAAACGATTGCAGAGGCGGACCAGATGACTGATTCGACTACGGACGCTTCCGGCCCCAGGGTCGGCTGGATCGGAACCGGCCGCATGGGTGTCGCGATGGCGGAGCGGCTCGCCAAGGCCGGCGTAGACCTCACCGCCTGGAACCGCACCCTCGCGAAGGCGGAACCGCTCAGGGAGCACGGCGCCGCCGTGTGCGAGGCCGTCGCCGACCTCAGGGACAGGGACGTCGTGTTCACGATGGTCTCCACGTCGGCCGATCTCGAGACGGTGCTGTTCGGCGAGGGCGGCCTGCTCGTGGGCGACCAGCTGCCCGGCGCGGTCGTCGACTGCTCCACGATCTCCACCGAGGCGTCGGCCGCGGTCCGCGCCGCCTGCGACGAGCGGGGCGTCGACTACCTCGCCGCCCCGGTCAGCGGGAACGGCAAGGTCGTCAAGTCCGGGAACCTGAGCCTGGTCGTCTCCGGACCCGAGGCGACCTACGACAAGGTGGCGCACCTGCTGGGGCACATCGGCAGGTCGGTCACCTACGTGGGAGAGGGCGACCTCGCCCGCCTGGTGAAGATCGCGCACAACCTGATGCTCGGCGTGGTCACCCAGTCGCTGGCCGAGATCACCGTCCTGGTCGAGAAGGGCGGAGTCTCGCGGCACGCCTTCCTCGAGTTCCTCAACAACAGCGTCATGGGCTCGACGTTCACCCGCTACAAGTCCCCGGCGTTCGTGAACCTCGACTACACCCCGACGTTCACGCCGATCCTGTTGCGCAAGGACTTCGACCTCGGCCTGGCCGCCGCGCGCGCCCTCGACGTGCCGATGCCGGTCACGGCGATCACGGCCCAGATGGTGCAGGCCAGCGTCGGCAGCGGCCGGGTGGACGAGGACTTCTCGATCCTGCTCGACCTCCAGGCCGCCGCCTCCGGCATCGAGCTCAAGCCCGAGAGCGTCCACGTCGACGACGGCCTCGGCACCCCGCGTGAGGACGGCCGGTCATGACATCAGCGATTCCGATGCCCGCCCCCGGGCACATGGGCGTCGACTACGAGCAGCGGGTCGACTTCGGCAGGCTCAGGGACTACCGGCTGAGCCGGGCCAGGGCGTCGCTCGAGGCCAGCGAGTGCGGCGCCTTCCTGCTCTTCGACTTCTACAACATCCGCTACGTCACCCAGACCTGGATCGGCGGCGCCCTCGGCGACAAGATGACCAGGTACGCGCTGCTCACGCGGGGCGGCGAGCCCATGTTGTGGGATTTCGGGTCGGCGGCACGCCACCACCGGCTCTACAGCCCATGGCTCGACCCGGCCAACTGCCACGCGGGCATGCTCGGGCTCCGCGGCGCGATCGCGCCGACGGCGGGGCTGATGGAGGACGCGGTCCGCCAGATCAAGGGACTCCTCGAGGACGCGGGCCTCGCGGACGCCCCGGTCGGGGTGGACATCGTCGAGCCGGCGTTCCTGTTCGAGATGCAGCGCCAGGGCCTGAAGGTGGTCGACGCGCAGCAGCTGATGCTCGACGCCCGGCAGATCAAGTCGTCCGACGAGATCATGCTGCTCACCCAGGCCGCCGCCATGGTCGACGGCGTCTACCAGGACATCGTCGAGGCCCTCAAGCCCGGCATCCGCGAGAACGAGATCGTGGCCCTGGCCAACAAGCGCCTCTACGAGATGGGCTCCGACCAGGTCGAAGCGATCAACGCGGTGAGCGGCGAGCGGTGCAACCCGCACCCGCACAACTTCTCCGACCGGCTGATCCGCCCGGGCGACCAGGCGTTCTTCGACATCATCCATTCCTTCAACGGCTACCGCACCTGCTACTACCGGACGTTCAGCGTCGGCAGCGCGACCCCGAGCCAGCGGGACGCCTACACCAAGGCGCGAGAATGGATGGACGCCTCGATCCGCATGATCAAGCCAGGCGTGGGCACCGACCAGGTGGCCGCCGTGTGGCCCGAGGCGACCGAGTTCGGCTTCGAGAACGAGATGGCCGCCTTCGGCCTCCAGTTCGGCCACGGCCTGGGGCTGGGTCTGCACGAACGGCCGATCATCTCGAGGCTCAACAGCATGCGGGAGCCGGTCGAACTCCAGGTCGGCATGGTGTTCGCCCTGGAGACCTACTGCCCCGCCAGCGACGGCTTCTCGGCTGCGAGGATCGAGGAGGAGGTCGTCGTCACACCCGATGGTGGGCGCATCCTCACCCTGTTCCCGGCCCAGGACCTGGTCGTCGCCAACCCGTACTGAGTCCTGCCACGCGAAAGGCGTTTCCGATGGGAGACAACAACCAGGCACTCGTGGGCGACCTGCTCACCGAGCTCTACATCGGGGGTGAGGCCGTCCCCGCCGGCGACGGCGGCCGTTTCGACGTGCTCGACCCCGCCACGGGACAGGTCGTCGCCTCCGTGGCCGACGGCACCGTGGACGACGCGATCGCCGCGGTCGACGCGGCGGACAAGGCGTCGGCCGCGTGGGCCGCGACACCTCCGCGCGCCCGTGCCGAGATCCTGCGCAAGGCCTTCGAGCTGATGTCGGCGCAGAGCGAGGACCTCGCCCGGCTGATCTCGCTCGAGAACGGCAAGGCGCTGCCGGACGCCCGGGGCGAGGTCGCCTACGCCGCGGAGTTCTTCCGGTGGTACGCCGAGGAGGCCGTCAGGGACATCGGCGCGGTCACCACGGCGCCCTCGGGGGCGAACCGCATCCTCGTGGTGCACCAGCCGGTCGGCATCTGCGTGCTCGTCACCCCGTGGAACTTCCCCGCGGCGATGGCCACCCGGAAGATCGGCCCGGCCCTGGCGGCCGGGTGCACGGTGATCCTCAAGCCCGCCAGCGACACCCCCCTGACCGCGCTGGCCATGGCGCGGATCCTGGAGGCGGCCGGCGTTCCCTCGGGCGTGGTCAACGTGCTCCCCGCGCGCAGGTCGGGAGCCGTCGTGTCGGCCATGCTGCACGACCCCCGGGTACGCAAGCTCTCCTTCACCGGCTCGACCGAGGTGGGGCGCGTCCTGCTCAAGGAGGCGGCCGACCAGGTGATCAACACGTCAATGGAGCTCGGCGGCAACGCGCCGTTCGTCGTCTTCGCCGACGCCGACCTCGACGCGGCGATCGAGGGCGCGATGATCGCCAAGATGCGCAACGCCGGCGAGGCCTGCACCGCGGCCAACCGGTTCTACGTCGAGTCGTCGATCGCCGACGAGTTCGGCCGGCGTCTGGCGGAGCGCATGTCCGCCCTGACCGTCGGCCCCGGCACCGACGAGGGAACCCAGGTCGGCCCCCTCGTCAACCAGGACGCGGTGGACAAGGTCGACAGCCTGGTACGCGGCGCGGTCGACGGCGGCGCGAAGGCGGTCGTCGGCGGCGCCCGGCCGGACCGTCCAGGCTTCTACTACGACCCGACCGTGCTGGTGAACGTGCACCCGGACGCGCCGATCCTGAAGGAGGAGATCTTCGGCCCGGTGGCCCCGATCGTCACCTTCGACGACGAGGACGAGGCGATCCGGCTGGCCAACGACACGGAGTACGGGCTGGTCGCCTATGTCTACACCGGCGACCTGGCCCGCGGGCTGCGGGTGACGGAGCGGATCGAGTCGGGCATGGTCGGGCTCAACCGCGGACTGGTCAGCGACCCGGCCGCGCCGTTCGGCGGTGTGAAGCAGAGCGGCATCGGCAGGGAGGGCGGCCACGAGGGCATGCTCGACTACGTGGAGGCCAAGTACATCGCCGTCCAGTGGTGACCTGGCGCAGGTGACGGCCCGGCCGGGATGTTCCCGGCCGGGCCGTCCCACTGTCAGGCCGTCGGATTCGATCATCCCGAAGATGTGTTCGGCACGTACGAACGTCCGGCCGTCGCGTGCGCGGGACGGTGCTGGTGAGCATTCCGGCCGAACCTGCATCTGTTCTGACGGGCCAGGCTTTCCTACGATGTTGCCGTGCTCGCCCTTCTTCGCTCGGTCTGGGACGAGCCGCGCCCCTCCCCCGTACCGGCCCGCGTCTGGCGAGACTGGGTGCTCGTGGGACTGCTCATGCCGGCGGCGGCGCTCGAAGGGGTCCTGCGGCCGGATCTTCCGTGGCGGGCCTACTCGGTGACCGTCACCGTCGTGCTGGTGCCCACCTTGTTGTGGCGCAGGACCAGACCGCTGTCGATGCTCACGATCTGCTTCGTCGCCACGAGTCTGGTCCCCGCGTTGCTGGGCGCGCCTTCCTCCGACGCGTACACGGCGGTGTACCTGCTGATCCTTCCGTACGCGTTGTTCCGGTGGGGATCGGGCCGCGACGCCGTGATCGGGTTCGCCGTCATGCTCGTCTCGGTCGGCGTCTCGACGATCTCCGCGCCCGGCGAACTGTTCGGCGCGCTGGCCGCCATGTTCGCGACCATCGCCCTGGGCGGCGCGTTCCGGTACCGGGCCAGGGCGCGGATGCGTGAGCTGGATCAGGTGAAGCTGCTCGAACGCGAACAACTGGCCCGCGACCTGCACGACACCGTCGCGCATCACGTCTCGGCGATGGCGATTCGGGCTCAGGCGGGCCTCGCCACGTCGGCGTCGGGACCTGACGCCGCCACCGAGGCGCTCCGCGTGATCGAGGCCGAGGCGTCACGCGCGCTCGCCGAGATGCGCGCCATGGTCCGCGTCCTGCGTCGCGGCCGGCCCGCGGACCTGACACCCGGCCGGGGCATCGGCGACCTCGAGGAACTCACGCGGCGGGGCGGCTCCGGCCCGTCCGTCGACGTGGAGATCTCGGGCGACCTCGGCGACCTCTCCCCAGCGGTGGGGTCCGCGGTCTACCGGCTCGCCCAGGAGTCCGTCACCAACGCCCTGCGGCACGCGCGTCACGCCACCCGCGTCGAGATACGCGTCGCCGCCGACGAGACCTCGGTGCACCTGCGCGTGAACGACGACGGCGAAAGCAGCCACATCCGCCCGAACGCGTCGGCCGGATACGGGATCCTCGGCATGATCGAGCGCGCCGACCTGCTCGGCGGCACCTGCACGGCCGGTCCGGATCCCGGCGGAGGCTGGACCGTGACCGCCGTGCTGCCCCGGATGGGGCCGGCGACATGAGCATCCGGGTGCTCGTCGCCGACGACCAGGAGATCGTGCGCACCGGGCTCACCATGATCCTCAACGCCCAGCCGGACATCGACGTCGTCGGCGAGGCCGCCGACGGACGGCGGGCCGTCGAACTCGCCCGGCGCCTGCGCCCCGACGTGTGCCTGTTCGACATCCGCATGCCGGGCGTCGACGGCATCCAGGCCACCCGATCCCTCGCCGGTCCGGGCGTGGCCGACCCTCTCGCCGTCGTCGTCATCACCACGTTCGACCTCGACGAGTACGTCTACGCCGCGCTGAGAGCCGGCGCCCGGGGCTTCCTGCTCAAGGACGCGGGCACGGAACTGCTCTCGCAGGCCGTCCACGCCGCCGCCGACGGCGACGCGCTCATCGCCCCGAGCGTCACCGCGCGGCTGCTCAGGACCTTCGCCCGGCCCGTGACCGGCTCGGCCCCGGTGCGGCCCGTCGAGGCGCTCACGGAGCGGGAGGAGCAGATCCTCGCCACCGTGGCGCGCGGGCGGACCAACAGCGAGATCTCCGAGGAGCTCCACATCTCCCTCAGCACGGTCAAGTCGCACATCGCCAGCCTGATGGCCAAGCTCGGCGCCAGAAACCGCGTCGAGATCGCCATGTGGGCCTACGAGACCAACCGCGTCTAGAAGGACGCGGGCCGGCTGCGGACGACCCATTCGGCCACGGCGAGATTGATCAGCCAGCCGGTGGCCAGGAGCAGCGCTCTGGACGTCCCGCTGGGCGTGCCGAAGATCAGGATCCACGGCACGTGGACCAGCGCCTGCGTGCCCGCGCCGACCCCGATCGCATAACCCCGGGTCATCCATGCGCGGTGCCGGGCGACGTCCCGCCGCCGGATGGCGGCCAGGCCCAGGACGATGGACACGACCATCGCGGTGCCGAACAGGAGCCGGAAACCCGCGAGGAGATCGCCGTCGCCTTCGGGGCGGGGATAGAACAGGGTCATCCACAGGCCCGTGAGCCCCGCGGCGATTCCGCAGGGAACGAGCAGCCGTCCGGCGGCGCGATGCAGGCGGGGGTGTCGGCGGCGGAGGCCGCGCGCGAACTGGAAGGCGCCAAGCACGCTGTAGAGACTGGCGCCGATTATGTGCAGCACCACGGGAACGGGCGCGGCGAAGAACCGCGCGTCCTCGGGCGTGGTCGCCGCGCCCCCGCTCAGCTCGGTCAGACGGGCGGCGCCGGCGACCACCGGAACGGCGCTGAGCATGATCAACGCCGCGGGGACGATCCAGGAGGTCGTGGCGGACGTCCCCGCCTTGTCGGAGGCGTCCGCCGGAGGGCCGCCTCGAGGCGGTGTCGGGCGTTCCACCGTGTTCTCGTCGGTCATGCCCCGATCGTGATCGGCGGGCGACGGCGGTTCATCGGGCGATGGGCCTGATCCGGGTCGGCCGATCGTCCGCCAAACGGGCGTACTTTCGGCCGATGAGCCCTTTCTCCTGGACTTTTACAGTGAATTTCCGGCTCGAGACCCGCTCGTCGCCGTCCCCGCCCGCAGTGGATGAGGAGAAGTGATGAAGGCGTTCGTTCTGCGCTCGTACGGTTCCCCCGACGTCCTGGACCTGACCGAGATCGACCGGCCCGTGCCCGGCGAGGACGAGGTGCTCGTCCGGGTGCGCGCCACCTCCGTCCAGCCCTACGACTGGCACCACATGAGAGGCGAGCCGTACATCGCGCGCCTGATGGGCGGCAGCCTCGGGCCGCGCAGGCCGAAGTTGGACATATTGGGCGCGGACGTGGCGGGCACGGTGGAGGCCGTCGGCGGGCGCGTGACGGGGTTCCGCCGAGGCGACGAGGTGTTCGCGCAGCTCAAGCAGGGAGGCTTCGCCGAGTACGTCTGCGTCCAGGCCGGCGAACTGGCGCCGAAGCCGAGGAACCTGTCGTTCGAGCAGGCGGCGGCGGTGCCGCTCGCGGCCAACACCGCCCTGATCGGCCTGCGTGACGTGGGGCGCATCCAGGCGGGCCAGAAGGTGCTCGTCAACGGCGCCTCCGGCGGTGTCGGCACGTTCGCCGTGCAGATCGCCAAGGCGTTCGGCGCGGAGGTCACCGGTGTCTGCGGTCCGCGGAACGTCGGCATGGTCCGGTCGTTGGGCGCGGACGAGGTCATCGACTACACCAAGGAGGACTTCACGCGGGACAGGCGGGGTTACGACCTGCTGCTCGACAACGCGGGAAGCCGTCCGGGGTCCGCATGCCGGCGGGTGCTGAAGCCGAAGGGGACCTACGTCGCCGTCGGCGGACCAGCGAGCCGATGGTTCCAGCCGGCCGTCCGCGTGTTCTCGGCGGTCGCGATGTCCCCGTTCGTGTCACAGCGGATGGCCGTGGCGGACGTGGTCGCCTGCACGGAGAACAGGCGGAACCTGATGACGCTGACCGAGCTCATCGAGGACGGCAAGGTCACCCCGGTCATCGACAGCTGTTATCCGTTCGAGCAGATCCCGGCGGCCGTCGAGTACCAGGAACGGGGGCACGCCTCGGGAAAGGTCGTCGTCACCGTCTGACCGGTGTTTCGCGCCAGCCGGTCCTCGCACCCCTCCCAATGGGCGACACAGCTAGTTAGGTTGTATACCTAACTAGCTTGCTCTACCTTCTAGGTAAGCACAGCACCTAGGAGTCCCCCGATGTCCTTCACGCCCGTGGCGCTCGTCCTGTCGGCCGCCCTCGTCTGCCATCTGACCGTCGTCAGCCCCCTGCTCGGCAAGCGCTCCTACGACCGGCTGGCCCGCACCCGCGCCCAGGACCCGACGGTCTATCGCCGGATGACCACGCTCTGGTCCGCCGAGCTGTGGGCGCTGGCCGGCGCGGCGCTGCTCATCGTCGCGGTGGAGCCGAGCCTCGACGCCGCGGACATCGGCCTGGTCGTCAAGGAGCCGCCGGCCGACACCCTGGGAGCGGTCGTCGGCTTCCTCGGCGCGGCGGCGGTCGGTGCGCTCGCGTTCCGGGGACTTGCGGCCAGGGGGAAGCCGGTCCCCACCCGGCAGGCCTTCGCGCATCTCCTGCCGCGCACCGTGGCCGAGCACTGGTATGCGGCGGGCCTGTCGGTGACCGCGGGCGTCGCCGAGGAGATCGTCTATCGGGGACTGCTCATCGCGGCCGGCACGGGCGCGCTCGGTCTGAGCACGGAGACGGCCGCGTTCTTGGCGCTGGCGGTGTTCGTCGCCGGCCACCTCTATCAGGGCCGGCGCGGCATGCTCATGGTCGCCCTGGTCGGGCTCGGCCTGACCGTGCTCTATCTCCGGACCGGCAGCCTGCTCCTGCCGATCCTGCTGCACGCCCTGATCGACCTTCGCGGTCTGCTGCTGTCCCCGCGGCCGCGGGA
Organism: Planotetraspora kaengkrachanensis; assembly: GCF_016862895.1. GTDB lineage: Bacteria > Actinomycetota > Actinomycetes > Streptosporangiales > Streptosporangiaceae > Planotetraspora > Planotetraspora kaengkrachanensis. The sequence continues at coordinate 183,377 of NZ_BONV01000003.1, forward strand.
GCTAGTCGGCCAGGCAGGCTAGATAGGATCGCCACCGTGACGAGCGACCGACGCGCGAGCTGGCTGAAGGGCGTGCTCGATCTGATGGTCCTCGCCAGCCTGACGGCGGGCGAGAACTACGGATACGAGATCGTCAAGGACCTCGCGGAATCGGGCCTCGGCCAGATCAAGGGCGGCACCCTCTACCCCGTGCTCAACCGGCTGGAGGAGGCGGGCCTCGTCGCCGCGGAGTTCCGGGTGACCGAACGGGGCCCCGGCCGTCGTTACTACCAGCTCACCGACCTCGGCAGGCGGACGCTCGCCGAGCAGGGCGGGCTCTGGCTGAGCTTCGGGGAGTCTGTGCGCACCGCGCTGATCAAGGGCGGCGTCGAGCACGTCCCACGCGAAGGAGAACCCGGTGAGCGGTGAAACGGCACACCCGGCCGGTGCCTACTTCGAGGAGCTCGCCGTCCTCCTGGCCGAGGCGGGCATGCCCGCCGACCGGGTCGGCGCCACGCTGGACGAGTTCGCCGGCTACCTCGCCGAGAGCGGCGGCGACCCCGAGGACGAGTTCGGTCCGGCGGCCGAGTTCGCCGCGGAACTGACCGCCGCGTCGGCTCCCGCCGCGGAGCCCGCCGAGCCGGCCGCCGACGCCGACACCTGGCGCTGGACCGCCGACCTGTTCCACGACGTCAAACTGCTCGACGAGTACGGCGCACAGGGCTGGGAGGTCGACACGGTCGACGCGAGGGGCCTGTTCGTCTGCACCCGCGATCCCGAGCACCCGCAGCAGTGGGAGTACCGCCGGGAGCTGATCGCACCCGGCCGCCGGGCACGAGTGCACGACCGGCTCGCCCGCGACGGCTGGGAACCCTGCGGCACGTGGCTGCGCTTCGAGTACTTCAAGCGGCCCAGGGCCGCCAGCCTCGGCCCCGCCGCGGAGCTGGCCGCCCCGCCGCGGGCTCCCCGGCGCACCCTCTTCCTCAGCCCCGGGTTCTACGCCCTCGTCGCCGTCGTGCTCGCGCTGGCGGCGACGACCCTGCTGACGCGGCTCGACGACCTGGACGGCGGCCTCGACACCGTCGCGGGCCTGCTGTGCGGGGCGGCCGCGGGGGCGCTGGCCGCGACGGCCGTGTTGTGGTTGGCCGCCCGGCGGCGCGACAGGCGCTGACCTCGGCGGCTCAGCCGAGAAGGCGTCAGGCGGGCACGTCGAGTACGGATTGGACAGCCACGCACGGATCCGTCTCCGGCGACGCCTCGTGGATCCTCGTGGCCGCGAGCGAGGCGATCCGGTGGAAGGCCGCCCGCTCGGCTGGCGAGACTCCGCCCAGGACGCGTTCTTCCGCGGCGGCGACCCGGCTGTCCGCCTCGGCCAGCACCCGCCGTCCGCGCTCGGTGGCGACGATCCGGCGGGCGCGACGGTCCTGGGGGTCGAGCTGCCGCTCGACGAGGCCGGCCTCGACGAGGTCGTCGAGGAGATAGACGAGGACGGTGCGGTCGATCGCGACGAGCTCGGCCAGCTCCTTCTGCCTCTTGGGCTCGCCGTCGGCGACGGCGGACAGAACGTGGTAGCCCCTGCTGGTTCCCGGCATGCCCCGAAGGACCTCGTCGACCTCCTCCTGCCACGCGCGCAGGACCATGCCGAGGGACCAGCCCAGGTTGGCGACTGCGGGCCGATCTCCCGCCGGGAGTGCGTTCGCCTCTTCCACCATCCCTCAAGGCTACCAGGAATGTGCTGTGCCACAGATATGTTGGCGACCATCTCAATTGGCGGCCATCTGGGCTCCCACACCCCCGGGTGTATTCCCGGTTAATCAAGGCGTACGAAATGGCGCTCGACTCGATATCCCGCATTAGCGGACATATTCTGAAAAAGAATTCGTGCGATAAAATGCGCCTACCTTGGGGAGACCATTCGTGCGACCGGACGCCGGTGACATCCACAGCGTCGCCCTGAAGGGCGAGCCCCCACGCGGCCGCTTCGGCATCCGCATCGCACGCACGCAGCCCGCGATGCGCGTCTCCTACATTTCGGTCACCGGCGACGACGGGCACGACTGGATCTGCGTCCTTCCGCTCGACAAGGACGTGCTCGGCACCCGGCTCAACCACAACGACCTGGTCTGGATCCCTGTGGGCAACGTCGGCGCCCGCCTGTCCACCGTCGACCCGGCGTCCTACGACGTGATCTACAAGGTCCTCCAGGGCGAGGATCCGCGGTATCCGTGGATCGCGGCGGAGTTGTCGGACCACGCCGAGCCTCCGCCCAGGACCGGACCGGAAGGCCCGGAAAGATATCCCTCCATGCGCGAGGCGCTGGGCGACCTCATAGAGGAATGATTCAGCGGCGGACCAGGGACGAATAATCCTTGAGCGTGATGTCGGTGGCGAACTTGTCCGTCATCCTCATCATGAGCTTGAACAGGAAACCGGCCTTGAAGACCCAGTTGCGCATCCGGATCCGGGCGCGCGTGGACGGAGCGAGGAACCCGCCCGCGTTTCCGCTCTTGGCGATCTTGGCGTAGCCGCGGAACTCCTCCTCGTAACGCCGGAACGCGACCCGGTGGTCTCCCCCGGCCGCCGCGAGCTCGCCGGCCAGCACGTACGCGCCCACCATGGCCAGCCCGGTGCCGAAGCCGCCCAGCGTGTTGCCGTACGCCGAGTCGCCGAGCAGCACCACGCGGCCCCTGGCGTAGTGGTCCATCCGGACCTGGCTGATCGAGTCGAGGTAGAGGTCGTCCGCCTCCCGCACCGCCTCGATGACGGCGGGGGTCCGCCAGCCCATGCCGGCGTAGGCGTCGGCGACGATCCGCTTCATCTCCTCGACGTCGTACCGGTCGTAGTCGAGCCGCGGTGAGGCGAAGGCGAAGAACGCCGGGGCCGCGGGCCCTCCGACGGCGACCAGCCTGCCGGGTTCGTTGTACATCTTCGCGGTCTGCCCGAAGTCCCGCCTGATGTCGGCCAGCGCGTAGTAGTAGCCGAGGAATCGGACATGGTCGGACTCGGGGCCGAACGCCAGGCGGCGCACGTTGGAATGGATGCCGTCCGCGCCCACCACCAGGTCGAAGGTACGCGGTGCGCCGCGCTCGAACGTGACGTGCACACCACCCGCGGTCTCGGTGAGCGAGGTGATGGAGTCTCCGAAGACGTACTCGCATCCGGCGGCGCGCGTCTTCTCGTACAGCAGCCGCGACAGTTCGCCGCGCGGTATCTCCAGCTCGCCGCCGCTGAACTCGCCGGGCATCACCGCCAGCGTGCGGTCGTCCGCGTCGACGATCTCCTGGTCGGTCCCGCCGGTCTGCAGGCGCCGTACGTCGTCCAGGATTCCCATGCGCTCAAGCACCGTGAGGTGGGTCTCGCCCTTGAAGTCCACGGCCTGGCCGCCGAGGCGCGGGGCGGCGGCCTTCTCGACCACGGTCACGTTGAAGCCGTAGCGGTCGAGCCAGAGGGCCAGTGCGGGGCCGCCGACGCCGGCGCCGGAGATCAGAATGTTGGTGTTCATGTCTCCGAGGCTCGCGGCGGGCGCTGACAGTCCGGAGACAACCCGCTGACGGTCACGACAGGGCTGTCAGCGCGGCGTCCCTGTCCAGCGCCGCGCCTGTGGCGAAGGCCGACGCGAACGAAGCGGATCCGATCACCTCCGTGGCGCCCGCGGCGATCCCGGCCACGTCGCGGTCGCCCGTGACGGCCATGCCGCGCAGCGCCACCGCCACTCCGAGCAGGAACGCCGCCCGCTCGGCAGAGCCTTCGAGCAGGGCCAGCCCGGCCTGCCCCTCGGCGACGTCGGCGAGATCCATCGCCGGCAGGCCGTGGGCCCGCGCGCGCACCTCGGCATGACGGAGCCTCGCCTCCTCGAGGTCGCCCTCGGCCTGCGCCAGCCGTCCCAGTCCTGACAGCGCGGCCAGCCTGATGCTGTCGCCGACGTACGTGCCGGGACCGACGCCGGCCATCGACTCCGTGTAACAGGTGCGGGCCTGCGCGTACTCGCCCCGGGTGCGGGCGAGGTCGCCCCGGCCGAGCGCGATCAGGGACAGGCGATGCGACCTGCCCGTTCTGCGCTCGAACTCGGCCGCGCGCCGCAGGTCGGCGTCGGCCGCGGCGAAGTCACCCTCACGCAGCAGCCCGCCCGCCCTCTGGCAGAGCACGTCGACGACCTCGTCCAGCGCGCCGAGCTGTTCATGCAGGTCGAGGGCCTGCCCCCACAACCGTCTGGCCCTCGTCCAGTCCCCCCGCCAGCTGGAGATCGTCCCCAGCCACTCCAGCCCCTGCGCCGTGCCCCATCGCTCGCCCATCGGGCGGAAACCCTCCAGGGCCTCTTCCAGTTCCCGCTCGGCTTCGGCGACCCTGCCGTCGAGCAGGTGCATCGTCCCCTGCCCCAGCGACGCCATGGCCCGGCTCCACGGGTCGGCGCCGAACTGCCGCATCCGGGCCGAGCCCGGCTCCGGCGGCCCTGCGATCATCCCCCACATGACCGCCGCGAACGGGTGGCGCAGCTCCCGGTCCAGCGAGCGCATGATCTCCTCGGCCCGGGCCCACTGCGCGGGAGAGGCGTCCGGCACGGCCTGCAGCACGCACAGGACGTACTCCTCCTCCAGGCCCGGGGGCGGTGCGCCCTCGCCGAGCCGCCCGAGCAGGCCGAGTGCCGACGAGGCGGCCTGCCCGCGCCGCCCGCTCAGCCACCAGTACGCCGACAGGGCGGCGACGAGTCGCAGCCCCGTCTCCGGGTCGGCCTGTACGGCATGGCGTAGCGCGGCCTCGAGGTTGCTGTGCTCCGCCGACAGCCGCGCCAGCCAGTCGAGCTGCTCGGCCCGCCGCAACCACGGGTCGGCGCGCCGGGCCAGGTCCAGGAAGCAGGCGGCGTGCGCGGCGCGCAGCCGCTCCTCCTCCCCTGCCTCCGACAGCCGCTCCGCGCAGAACAGACGGATCGTGTCGGACATCCGGTAGCGTCCGCCGCTCACCTCGACGAGGGACTTGTCCACCAGGTCGGCCAGCACCTCGGCGGGGCCGCAGACCCGTTCGACCGCCTCGATCGAGGCTCCTCCCGAGAAGACGGAGAACCGCCTGGCCATCGCCTGCTCGTCCGCGCTGAGCAGGCTCCAGCTCCACTCCACCACCGCGTGCAGGGTCCGGTGGCGCGCCGCCGCGGTGCGGTCGCCGCGTGAAAGCAGCGCGAACCGGCCGTGCTCCTTCAGGCGGGAGGCGATCTCCTCCACCGTGAACGACCGCACCCTCGCCGCGGCCAGTTCGATGGCCAGTGGCGACCCTTCGAGGGCCGCGCAGATCTCCACCGCCTCCGGGTGCATCGTGAAGCCCGGTCGCACGGCGCCCGCCCGATCCGCGAACAGCCGTACGGCGCCGTAGCCGAGCGCCGCACCGAGCTCCGTGCCCGGCGGCGGCACGGCCAGCGGCGGCAGGGGGACGAGCATCTCGCCGGTGAGCCCGAGCGGCTCGCGGCTGGTGGCCAGGACGGCCAGGCCCGGACAGTCGTCGAGCAACCGGCGCACGAGGACCGCCGCCGGTGCGATCACGTGCTCGCAGTTGTCGACGACGAGCAGGAGCTCACGATCCGCCAGAGCGGCGGTGACCCGCTCGGCGGCGTCGCCGTGGCCGAGGTCCGGCGACCGCAGCCCGGTCTCCCGCAGTCCGAGCGCGCTCAGCACGGCCTGCGGGATCTGCGCGCCGTCGTCGAGCGGGGACAGGTCAACGAAACAGACGTCCTGCCCGCGGCGCCGGGCGGCCTCGACCGCCAGCCTGGTCTTGCCGGAGCCGCCGGGGCCGGTCACGGTGATCAGCCGGGCGTCCCGGAGGGCGTCGATCCGGTCCAGCTCCTCGTCCCTGCCGACGAAGCTGGTCAGCCGCGCGGGGAGCCCACGGCCCGTGGCCCGGCCGCGTGACGGTTCGCCGCGCAGGATCGCCACATGCAGGGCCGCCAGCTCGGGCGAGGGATCGGCGCCGAGCTCCTCCGCGAGCAGCCGTCTCCCCTCGTCGAACACGGTCAGCGCCGCCGCCTGCCTGCCCTCGGCGTGCAGCGCCCGCATGAGCTGGCCGCGCAGCCGTTCGCGCAGCGGGTTGGCCGCCACCAGGTGCCGCAACTCGGCCGTCGAGGTGCCCTCTGGTAGGGCGAGCTCGGCCTCGACGAGGTCTTCCCGCGCCGCCAGCCGTACCTCCTCCAGGCGCGTCACCTGCGACGGAGCGAAAGGCGCGTCGGCCACGTCCGCCAGCGCGGGTCCTCGCCACAACGTCAGCGCGTCCCTCAGTGATCTCGCGGCATGCTCGTGGTGACCGGCGGTCAGGAGCCTGCGCCCGTCCCGGGCGAGCCGCTCGAAGCGATGGACGTCCACGTCGTCGGGGTCGACCGCGAGCCGGTAACCCGCGCCGTGGAACTCGATCAGGTCCGCGGGCAGCCTGCGGCGCAGGCGGGACACGTGGGCCTGGATCGCGTTGGCTGCTCCCGCCGGCGGGTCGTCGCCGTACTGGCCGTCGACCAGGCGCTCCACGCTGACGAGCCGCCCGGCGTCGAGCAGGAGCAGTGCGAGGAGGGCGCGCGGCCGCGGCCCGCCGACGGAGATCGGTTCCCCCTCGGACGTCCGGACCTCCAGCGGCCCCAGGATGCCGAACTGCACGAGACCGATTCTGACCCATGCGCGGCGGATCGCGGTGATCAGGCATGAGAGATACACAAGAGTTATTGCACAATGATTGTTGTGCATTTAGGGTGACCGCATGCCTGATCGCCCCATGCGTGAAATCCACGACTCGAAGGTGCTCGCCGCCATGTCGCATCCGCTGCGCCGGCGTCTGCTCGACGTCCTGCGCGTGGACGGCCCGTCGACGGCCTCGATGCTCGCCGACAGCACCGGGCAGGCCGTCGGGAACATCAGCCATCACCTGAAGGTGCTCGCGGCGAGCGAACTCGTCGAGGAGGCTCCCGAACTCGCGCGCGACCGCCGGGAACGCTGGTGGCGCGTGGTGCCGGTCAGGACCGACTGGTCGCCGTCGGACTTCCCCGACGACCCCGTCGCCGAGGCGGCCGAGTCGCTGGTCCTCGAACGGCAGACCGCCATGGCGAGACAGTGGTTCGCCGAGCGTGACGGCTATCCGGAGCCGTGGCGGCGGGCGGCCTTCACCTCCGACCACTGGGCGCGGCTCTCGGTCGCGGAACTCGCCGAACTGGAGGAGACGATCCTCGGCCTGCTGACGTCGCTCGCCGACCGGGAGATCCCCGACGACGGGCAGGAGCGCACGACCGTCTTCCTGACCGTGCGGGCCGTCCCGGGCAGGCCGTGACCGCGCCGACGCCGTCGGCTTCGGCGTCGGCTTCGCGGGGTGAACTGCTGCGCATGCGGGACTTCCGGCTGCTGTGGGCCGGCGAGACCACCAGCATGCTCGGCAGTTCGGTGGCGGGCGTGGCCCTGCCCCTGGTCGCGGTGGTGACGCTGCACGCGAGCACGTTCGCCGTCGGGCTGCTCACCGCTGCCGCCTGGCTCCCCTGGCTGCTGGTCGGGCTGCCCGCCGGAGCGTGGGTGGACCGCCTGCGGAAACGGCCGGTGATGCAGGCGTGCAACTCCGTCTCCATGGTGGTGTTCGCGAGCGTGCCGATCGCGGCCTGGCTGGGCGTGCTCACGATGACGCACCTTCTCGTGGCGGCCACCGTGGGCGGCGTCGCGAAGGTGTTCTTCACCCTCGCCTACCGGGCCTACCTGCCTGCCCTGGTCGGAGGCGAACGCCTGCTGGAGGCCAACACGAGGCTCCAGGGCAGCGAGTCGGCCGCGCAGATCGCCGGTCCCGGACTGGCCGGCCTGCTCGCTCAGGCCTTCGGCGCGGTCAGCGGCGTGCTCGCGGACGTGGTCGGCTTCGGCGTCGCCGTCCTCTGCCTGCGCTCCGTACGCACCAGGGAGGCGCTGCAGGACAGGACGGAGAAACGGCGACTGGTCGCGGAGATCCGCGACGGGCTGCTGTTCGTGACGCACGACCCCTACCTGCGCACGCTCACCACGTTCAGCGCGATGTCGAACATCGCGCTGATGGGCTTCAAGTCCATCCAGGTCGTGTACCTCTCCCGGCATCTCGGCGCGGAGCCGGGGCAGATCGGCGTCGTGCTGGCGCTGGCAGGGGCGGGCGGCCTGTTCGGCGCGGCGCTGGCCGGACGCGTCGCCGGACGGTTCGGGACGGCACGGGGATTCCTGCTCTGCGAGATGTTCGCCGCGCCGATGATGCTGCTCGGGCCGATCGCCGGCGGCGACCTCGGCCTGGTCCTGTTCGCCGCCGCGGGCGTGGGCTCCGACGCGGGCTTCGTCGCCTCGAACATCCTGACCGGCACGTTCCGCCAGCAGTACTGCCCCGCCGAGCTGTTCGGGCGGATCACCGCGAGCACGTCCGCGCTGAACTACGGGGCCGTCCCCCTCGGCGGGCTGCTCGGCGGGGTGCTCGGCGAGGCGATCGGCGTCCGGGAGACCCTGTGGCTGATGGCGTGCGCCCAGCTTCTCTCCGTCACCATCCTGCTGTTCGGCCCGATCCGCCGCCGCCGCGACTTCCCGCCTCCCCGCGGGTCAGGCGTCCCGGCGTAGCCGGCGAAGCCGACGGGCCAGGTCGGGGATGTCGTCCAGTTCGCCCTTGGCCAGGGACATGACGACGCTCTCCGCCTCGTCCACATCCTCGTAGTCGAGAATCTCGCCGTTGTCTTCAAGAAACGCGACAGCAGCGGCCCACCCGAGTCGTTTGTTGCCGTCCACCAGGGGATGGCCGAGAACGATGCTGTGCATGAGAGCGGCCGCCTTCTCCCATAGGTCCGGGTACGCGTCCTCACCGAACACCGATGTTTGCGGGCGCAACACCGCCGCATGCAGCTGACCACCGTCGCGCAGGGCGACGGTCGGCAGAACGGCACCGGCCAGAGCGAGGATGTCGTCCGTCGTGGGAAAAGACGTCATCGGGCGAGACGATCCAGCAGTTCCCGATCGCGTTGCGCGATCTTCCTGCCCATCGACTCGTAGCGTTCACGTCGGCGCCGGGCGATGTACTCCTCGATCGCGACGACCATCGCGGAATTGACGCTCTGTGCATCACCACCGGCGATCTGCTTGATCTGCTCGTAGGTCTCGTCCGGGAGCCGCAGTCGGGTCTCAGCCATAATTCAGACGGTACCACTTTCCGGTACCACTTCTTGACCCCATCCCTGTGGACTACCGAAATAGACCGTCGCGAGCGTTGATCCTGGCGGCCGGAGGGGAGCCTGCGGCGACGACAAAGCGATGTACCGCGGAGGCCAGCAGGACTTGATCTGTCCGACGCGGCCTAGTCTTCCGCGGCCTCGATGGCGGCGACGACCGCGTCCGCTGTGAGCGGGAGGTCGCGGACGCGCACCCCGATGGCCGCGGCGACCGCGTTGGCGATGGCCGCGGCGGTCGGGCCCTGGGCCGCCTCTCCCGCTCCGAGCGAGGGGGTGCCCGGCGTCTCCACGATCTCCACGGAGACCTCGGGCGCCTCGCTGAACCGCAGGATCGGATAGCTCTCCCAGTCGTCGCTGGTGATCCGGCGCCGGTCGAAGCGCACCCGCTCCTTCAGCGTCCAGCTCGCCGCCTGGGTGGCGCCGCCCTCGATCTGGTTGCGCACGCCGTCCGGATTGACGACCCTGCCGACGTCGACGGCGATGGTCAGGCGGCGGAGCCGGATGTCGCTCTCCGCCTCCACCTCGGCGACCACCGCGCAGTAGGCGCCCTTGTCCTTGTAGCGGGCGAAGCCGAGGCCGAGGCCCACCCCCTCCTCCGCCGGGTTCCCCCAGCCGGCCGACCGGGCGGCGGCCTCGAGGACGCTCCGCCCCCGGGCGTCGCCGAGATGCCTGAGCCGGTACTCGAGCGGGTCGGCTCCAGTGGCCAGGGCGAGCTCGTCCATGAACGACTCGATCGCGAACACGTTCATGTACGCGCCCAGTGCGCGCATCGCCGAGGTGCGGATGGGCGTCTCGAGCAGCCGGTGGCCGGTGACGCCGCGGTCGGGGAAGTCGTAGATCGGCACTCCGTTGCGCACCGTGCCCGCGCCGACGACCGCCGGAGGGTCGCCCGGCGCCGGATAACTCCAGGGCCGTTCGAGGTGGGCGCCCGCGAGCAGGCCGGGCACCCCGAGATAACCGGGCCGGCTGGTGTGTCCCTGGCTCCACACGTCGTACCGCCAGGACGACACCGATCCCGACTCGCCGACGACCGCCCGCACGTCGGCGGTCATGGCTGACGCGAGCGGCGACCAGGCGAGCTCGTCCTGCCTGCTCCACTGGACCTGCACGGGCAGCCCGGGCACGTCGCGGGCCAGCAGGACGGCGTCGAACGCCGCGTCGTCGGCGCCGTTGTGGCCGTAGCAGCCGGCGTTCTCCGCGTGCTCGACCTCGATGCGTTCCGCGTCCATGTCCAGCGCCTGGGCGATCGCGGCGCGCAGACCGTGGATGCCCTGGCTGTGGCTCCAGACGGACAGGGTCCCGTCGTCGTTCCAGCGGGCGATCCCGCAGCTCGGCGCCATCGACCCGTGAGCGAGAAAGGGCCTGCTGTACGTCGCCCTGATCGTGCGGCCTTCGGGCTCGGGTCCCTCGGGGGTCAGCACCTCGATGGTCTCGTGCGGCCCGGAGCGCAGGAACGCGGACAGGTCGTCCTCGTCGGGCAGCGAATCGGACTCCTCCCACGTCGTGGCGTCGCGGAGAACCTGCACGGCTCTCATCGCCTCGGCCTCGTCCGCGCCCACCACTCCGATGAACGAGCCGTCCCTGACCAGTCGCACGTCCAGGTCCGCGAGCCGGCTCTCGTCGACGCGCAGCAGCCTCGCCCCAGGCGACGGCGGGCGCAGAACCCGCCCGGACAGCTGACCCGGCAGAGCGAGGTCGTGGATGTAACGGGGGCGACCGGCGATCTTGTCGGGCAGGTCCAGTCGGGCGGCGCTCATGCCGACGAGGACCGAGCGGTCGCCGCTGGTGAGCGGCCCGCCGGGATCGGCGGCGACGTCGAGGTCGACCACGCCGGCCAGCTCGCCGTACGACACGGCACGCTCGCCGCAGCTGAACAAACCCTGCCGTACGGTCACCAGGTCGGGGTCGACGTCCCAGCGCCTGGCCGCCTCGGCGGTGAACCTCGCCCGCACCTGCGCGCACGCCGCCCGTACGGCGGGCCCCGAGTGGATGATCGACATGCTTCCGGAGGTCTGGCCCTCGTTCGGGCCGTGCGCGGTGTTGGCCGGCGGCATCCGGACCTGCTCAAGATCGACGCCGAGCTCCTCGGCGGCGATCTGCGCGAGGGCGGTGAGGATGCCCTGGCCGAGCTCGACCTTCCCGACGCGCACGTCGATCGTCCCACCGGAGTGGACCGTCACCCAGCGCGAAAGGACGGGGTTGGCCGCAAGGTCCTTAGGGAGCGCGGGCGCCGCGACGATCTCTCGCTGGACGGTCATGAGGCGTCCTCAGGTGTCACGTGGCAGGGACCTTCGCAACGCGCCTTCATCACGGCGCGCACCACGCGCCGCTGCACGCCGCAGCGGCACAGGTTCCGGTCGAGCGCCTCCACGATGGCCTCCTCGTCCGCGTCGGGGTTCGTGTCGAGGAGGGTCGCCGCGTTCACGATGATCCCGGAGACGCAGAAGCCGCACTGGGCCGCCTGTTCGTCGAGCAGCGCCTGCTGCACACGGTGGAGGCCCTCCCCCGGCTCCAGCCCCTCGACCGTCACCACGGTCCGGCCCTCCGCCGACCACATGGGGGTGTCACAGGACGCAACGACCTTGCCGTCCATCTGCACGAAGCACGCGCCGCACAGGCCGAGCCCGCAACCGAAGCGGGGGCCCTTGAGGCCCAGTTCGTTGCGCAGGGCGTGGAGCAGCGACGTGTCCGGATGTGTCTCTATCCGGACCCGCCTGCCGTTGACGGTGAGCTCGAACGCCTGCGTCATACGATCGGTCCTTCGAAAGCCTCGGGATGCCGGGACAGCTCGATGCGGGTGCGCCGGATGTGGCCGGCGAGATGCCGCTCGGCGTCGACGACGTCGCGTCGCTCGATGGCGTCGAGCAGCAGCCGGTGCTCCGCGTTGATCACCCATCGCCTGCTCGCCCCGCTCACGTTCATGAACGCCCTGCGATAGTGCTGCGTTGAGTTCCACAGCCGCACGACCATCATCGAGAGCTGGTCGACCTGGCAGCCGGTGTAGGTCATCAGGTGGAATTCACGGTCGAGGGTGAGGAACTCGCTGATCCCGGTGTCGGCCTCGATCCGCCCCTGCAGCCGGTCGAGTTCGCGGAGCTCCGTCCCCGACAGGTTGGGGATGCTCTCGGTGAGGGCGAGAGGCTCCAGCCGCTCACGGATCTTGTAGATGACGTTCAGGTCCTGCATGGACAGCCACGGCACCCTGGCGCCCTTGTTCGGCAGGTGCTCGGTGAGGCCCTCCGCCTCGAGGATCCGCAACGCCTCCCGCACCGGCAGCCGGCTGGCGCCGAGCCGCTCGGCCACGTCCTCCTGGCGGATTCGCTCACCGGGCCCGATCTCCCCGCTGAGGATCGCCGTGCGCAGATAGTCGGCGACGCGGTGACTCGCCGCGTTGGTCTGAACGCCGTTCCCCGTTCGCTGGGCCTGTACTGTCACCACTGATCCTCTTACCTGTCGGTTCCGTATGACCGGCCCTATCCGGCCGGGCGGCTCGGGGCCGCGGCGTCCTTCGCCTGCCTGTCGAAGGCCTTGCCACCGGGGTACGAGACGAGCTCGAACTGCATCCCCCAGGGGCTCAGGAAGTACACCCACCGCTGGCCCTCGCTCGGTCCTCTGCTCGCCGTCGGGCCGCCGAGCATCGTGACCCCCTTGCCTTCGAGGTACGCGACCGCCGCGTCCAGGTCGTCGACGTACAGCGCCACGTGGTGGCCGCCGATGTCGCTGTTCCTGGGCAGCGCCGCGTTCTGGTCCGGCGCGGAGTACTCGAACACCTCGAAGATCGCCTGCCCGCCGCAGCGGAAGAAGTGCAGTTGCCGCATCACCGCTCGGGGGTGGACGTTGAGGTGCTCGGACATCCAGTCGCTGTCGTCATGGCGGTAGGGGCCCAGCGTGTACATGTACTCGCACCCGAGCACATCGACGAGGAACCTGCTCGCCTCTTCGAGGTCGGGCACCGTGAAACCGATGTGGTCCACGCCGCTCAGCCCCGGAAGTCCCACGTTCATGCTGAAACTCTCCACGAGGGAACATTGGATCCAAATTAGCATAGAACGATCGAGAAACCCGTGTCCACAGCCGAAGCGTGGCTAGATATTGGATCCACTTTGTGCAACGCTTGACCTTCTGCGAACGATTGCATGGGAGAGTCATGACCGAGCACAACCGGCTCGAACCCGCCGCGCCGTGGATCGAGATCGTCGCCACCGAAGCCGACTGGGACGCGGCAGAGCCGGCTCTCCTCACGTCGATGCTCAGCCAGCTCGTGCTCATCAGGACCTTCGAGGAGTACGTCCTCGAACTCGCCAAGGAGGGCCTGGTCCACGGCCCCGCTCACTCGAGCATCGGGCAGGAGGCCGGCGCCGTCGGCTCGGTCCTTCCCCTCACCAGCGCGGACACCGTCAACGGCTCGCACCGGGGTCATCACCAGTTCCTCGCCAAGGTGCTCGCCCATGTCGAGCCGAAGGGGATCGACCCCGTCAAGGAGTTCTCCGCCGACGTGCGCGCGGTGCTGCTCAAGAGCCTCGCCGAGATCTGCGGCCTCGACCGCGGCTTCAGCCACGGCCGCGGCGGCTCCATGCACCTGCAGTGGAAGGAGGCGGGCGCGATCGGGACCAACGCCATCGTCGGCGGCGGCGTCCCGCTCGCGGCCGGCTCCGCCTGGGCGCACCGGCAGGCCGGCACCGACGCGGTGGCGGTGACCTACTTCGGCGACGGCGCCGCCAACATCGGCTCCACGCTCGAGACGTTCAACCTGGCCTCGGCGTGGCGCCTGCCGCTGTGCTTCTTCATCGAGAACAACCGCTACGCGGTCTCGACCAACGTCGAGGAGGCCACCGGCGAGCCCCGACTGTCGGCGCGCGGGCCCGGATTCGGGATCGCCAGCTGGAAGGTCGACGGAATGGATCCACTCGCGGTCCACCTCGCCATGCGGGAGGCACTCGCCCACATGCGGGACGGCAGGGGCCCGACCGTGATCGAGGCCGACGTCTACCGCTACTTCCACCAAAACGGCCCCTTCCCCGGCAGCGCGTTCGGCTACCGGACCAAGGAGGAGGAGAGGTCGTGGCGCGACCGGGATCCGATCAGGCAGCTCACCGGTCATCTCGTACGGCGCGGCATCCTCGGCGAGGCCGAGATCGACGCCCTGACCGGGCGCGCCGGGGCGCTGATGGCGGACATCGGCGGGGTGCTCCTCGAACCCCTGCCCGAAGGCAAGGCCGGTCAGCGGCGGATCAGGCCGGACGAGTGGCCCGACCCCGCCTTCGCCGACGTGGGGGTCCGCGGTGACCTGAGCGAGTTCGCCGGCGCCAGGACGGCCGACCGCGAGTCGTTCGCCGGCGAGATCGCCGAGCAGAAGTTCATCGACGCCGTCGCCGCCGTGATGGGGCGGCGGATGGAGACCGACGAGACCGTCGTCGTGATGGGCGAGGACGTGCACCGGCTCGGCGGCGGCACCAACGGCGCCACCCGCGGGCTCAAGCAGGCCTATCCCGACCGGGTCCTCGGCACTCCCATCAGTGAGAACGCCTTCACCGGCCTCGGCGGCGGAGTCGCGCTCGACGGCCGCTTCAAGCCGGTGGTCGAGTTCATGTACGCGGACTTCATGTGGGTCGCGGCCGACCAGCTCTTCAACCAGATCGGCAAGGCCAGGCACATGTTCGGCGGCGACGGCGAGGTCCCCTTCGTGCTCCGCAGCAAGGTCGCGATGGGCACCGGATACGGCTCGCAGCACTCCATGGACCCCGCGGGGATCTTCGCGACCGCGCCGGGCTGGCGCATCGTCGCCCCCACGACGCCCTTCGACTACGTGGGCCTGATGAACAGCGCGCTGCGCTGCAAGGACCCCGTGGTCGTCCTAGAGCACGTCGACCTCTACGCGTCGACGGGCGAGGGCCCGGTGGACGACCTCGACTACTGCATCCCGGTCGGCAAGGCCGCGGTACGGCGGGCCGGATCGCAGGTCACCGTCGTCTCCTACCTCGCGATGACCAACTACGTCCTGGAGGCGGTCGAGTCGCTGGACGGCGTCGACGCCGAAGTGATCGACCTGCGCTGGCTCGACCGCGCGAGCATCGACTGGGACACCATCGGCGAGAGCATCAGGAAGACCAACAACGTGGTCATCGCCGAGCAGGGAGCGGTCGGCACGTCGTACGGCGGCTGGCTGGCGGACGAGATACAACGCCGCTTCTTCGACTGGCTCGACCAGCCTGTCCAGCGGGTGACGGGCGGCGAGGCGTCGCCCAGCATCAGCAAGGTCCTCGAGCGCGCGGCCATCGCGAGGACCGAAGAAGTGGCCGCCAAGCTCACCGAGATCACGCGGTACTGAGAGGTCCTGACATGGCCAAGCTCCTGCGCATGCCAGAACTGGCCGCGAACGCGGTCGAGGCCGTCCTCCAGGGATGGCCGCTCCCGGAGGGCGCTCCGTACGCCAAGGGCGACGTGATCGCCACCGTGGAGACCGAGAAGGCCGTGGCGGACGTCGAGGCCGACGACGACGGCGTCATCCTGAAGACCCTCGTGGCCGAGGGGGCGGGGGTCGAGGTCGGCGCCCCCATCGCCGTCATCGGCGGGCCCGGGGAGAAGGTGCCCGACATCGACGCCCTGCTCGCCGAATTCGGCGTCGCCTCCCCCGCCGACCCCGCCACGAACGGCCCCGCCACGAACGACCCCGCGCCGGCGCCCTCCTCCCTCGCCGGCGCGGTCCCCTCTCAGCCGCCGTCCTCCCCCGCCGTCCCCGCGCAGGCGCCGCCGCCGGGTACGGCGGGCCCCGCGGAGACGGGGGCGACCAGGCGGATCTTCTCCAGCCCGCTCGCCCGCCGGATGGCCAAGGAGGCCGGCCTGCCGTACGAGCAGATCACCGGCACCGGGCCGAACGGCCGCATCATCCGCAGGGACGTGGAAGCGGCGCTCGCGAGCCGGGACCGGGCCGGGACCGTCCTCGTGGCGCCCGCGCCAACGCTCTCGGCACCGGCACTGGCGGCGACGGCGACGGCACAAGCGGGCGCGGGGGCCTTCACCGAGATCCCCCACTCGCGCATCCGCAGGGCGGTCGCCTCGCGGCTGACCGAGAGCAAGCAGACGACCCCCCACTTCTACCTGCGCGGCACCGCGCGGGTCGACAGGCTGCTGAGACTGCGGGAGGAGCTGAACGACGGCGCCCCCGTCCGCGTCTCACTCAACGACCTGGTGATCAAGGCGGTCGCGGGCGCTCACCTGCTGGTCCCCGCCATGAACGTCGTCTGGGCACCGGACGCCGTCCGGTCGTTCTCCTCCGTCGACGTGTCGGTGGCGATCGCGACCGAGCGCGGTCTCGTCACGCCGGTGCTCAGGTCGGTGGAGCGGATGACCGTCTCGTCCGTGGCCTCGGCCGTGAAGGACTTCGCCGAGCGGGCCAGGGCCGGGCGGCTCCGGCAGGACGAACTCGAGGGCGGGACGATCAGTGTGACGAACCTCGGCATGTACGGCACCGAGGACTTCGCCGCCATCATCAACCCGCCCCAGGCCGCGATCCTCGCCGTCGGAGCGGCCCGTCAGGAGCCGGTCGTCCGGGACGGCGGACTCGAGGTCGGCACGGTCATGCGGGTGACGCTCTCGGTGGACCACCGGCCCGTCGACGGCGTGGTCGCCGCCGAGTGGATGCGCGCCTTCCTGTCTCTCGTGGAGAACCCCGTGCGGATCCTCGCCTGACACGGACGCCCGACATGCGATGGCGGCCCCGAGGGCGATGCTCCGGATTTCAATCACTAGAGTCGAACCACAATCAGCTTCCGCGGGACGGACCCCCGCCCCGCGGAAGGACAGATGTCGTTCTTGGGGGATTCACATGCAGACCCGCCACATCGGCGATGTTCAGGTCAGCGCGATCGGCCTCGGCGGAATGCCCATGTCCATCGAGGGACGGCCGGACGAGTCACGCTCGATCGCGGCCATCCACGCCGCTCTCGACGAGGGCGTGACCCTGATCGACACCGCGGACGCCTACCACATCCACGCCGACGAGGTCGGACACAACGAGTCCCTCATCGCGCGTGCGCTGGCGAGCTACGGCGGTGACACCTCTGACGTGCTCGTCGCCACCAAGGGCGGCCACGTACGGCCCGGCGACGGCTCCTGGACGGTGAACGGCTCGCCCGAGCACATCAAGCAGGCGGCCGACGCGTCGCTGAAGCGGCTGGGCGTGGACGTGATCGGGCTCTACCAGTTCCACCGTCCCGACCCCACGGTCCCCTACGAGGAGTCTGTCGGCGCGGTCCGCGACCTGCTCGACGCGGGCAAGATCCGCATGGCCGGCATCTCGAACGCGAACCCGGAGCAGATCCGGTCGGCGAACGAGGTCCTCGGCGGCAGGCTGGTGAGCGTGCAGAACCAGTTCTCCCCTCTCTTCCGGTCGAGCGAGCCCGAACTGGACCTGTGCGCGGAGCTGGGCATCGCCTTCCTGCCGTGGGCGCCCTTCGGCGGCAGTTCGCGCGCCGGCGAACTGGGCTCCCGCTTCTCCGCGTTCGGCGAGGTCGCCCAGGCGCACGGCGTGAGCCCGCAGCAGGTCTGCCTCGCGTGGATGCTGGCCAAGGCCCCCGTCGTGATCCCGATCCCCGGCTCCTCGCGTCCGGAGTCCGCCCGCGACTCCGCCAAGGCCGTCGACCTCCAGCTGTCCGCTGACGAGCTCTCCCGGCTCGACGCCGCCAAGTGAGCGTATGACCCGAAGGGGCCGGCGATCGCATCCGTCGATCGCCGGCCCCTTGCGCGTGCCGGGCGGGCCGGCCGTCGCGGTCCGCGGTCAGCCCCTGATCAGCTCATCGCCTCCGAGGGGGTCAGGCCGCGCAGCCGTACGGCGTTGGCCGCCGCGTCGTCCGGCTCCCGCCGGGCCGCGGTGTCGGCCTGGACGTACTGCCGGTACTCGTCGATCTCCTGCTTGACCCGGTCGTCGTCCCAGCCGAGGACCGGCGCCAGGAGCACCGCGACCTCCTGCGAGGCCTCAAGCCCGTGGTCGCGTTCCTCGATGAAGATGCGGGTGCGCCGGACCAGGACGTCCTCCAGGCGCAGTGCGCCCTCGTGCGAGGCCGCGTAGACCGCCTCGACCCTCAGGTAGCCCTCCGCTCCGGGAATCGGTTCGCCCAGGCCGGGCGCCATCGCGACGATCTCGAGAAGCTCCTCCGTGCGGGAGCCGTACCGGTGCAGGAGGTGTTCCACGCGACCGGCGGAGAGCCCGGCGCGCTCCGCGAGCCGCCTCTTGTTGTTCCTGACGGCCTCGAACCCGGTCGCGCCGATGATCGGGACGCGCTCGGTGATGGACGGAGGCACGGCCTCGCCGAGGTTCCCGACCGCAGCGTCGACGGCGTCCTTCGCCATGATCCGGTAGGTGGTGTACTTGCCGCCCGCGACGACCGTCAGGCCGGGGAGCGGCCTGGTCACGGCGTGCTCGCGCGAGAGCTTCACGGTGCTCGCGCCCGACCGCCCGATCAGCGGGCGCAGGCCCACGTAGACGCCCTCGATGTCGTCGGTGGTCAGCGGCGTGTTCAGCACGGCGTTGACGTGGTCGAGGATGTACTCGATGTCCGTGTTCGTCGCGGAGGGCTCGGCCTTGTCCAGGTCCCACGCGGTGTCGGTGGTCCCGACGATCCAGTGCGGCCCCCACGGGATGACGAAGAGCACGCTCTTCTCCGTGCGCAGGATCAGACCGGTGTCGAGCCTGATCCGCTCCCTGGGCACCACGATGTGGACGCCCTTGGACGCCTGCACGGATACGCCCTCGGTCGGCCGCGCCGTCGCGGTGCCCTCGACCCCGGCCATCCGCTGGAGTTCGTCGGTCCAGACGCCGGTGGCGTTGATCACCTCCCGCGCCCTGACCTCGATCTCCGCGCCGCTCTCCAGGTCGCGTACGCGCGCCCCGGTCACCCGTGCCCCCTCGCGCAGGAAGCCGATCACCGGCGTCCTGGTGGTCACGCAGGCGCCGTACTGGGCGGCGGTCCTGGCGACCATCATGGTGAACCGGGCGTCGTCGACCTGCGCGTCGTAGTACTGGATGGCGCCGACGAGCGCGTCCTTGCGCAGCCCCGGGGCCTTCTCCAGCGTCCGCCGCAGGCTGAGCTGGCGGTGCCTGCGCAGGCCCCACCGCCCGGCGAGGGTGTCGTACAACGTGATCCCGGCACCGACGTAGAACCGTTCCCAGACCCGATGGTGCAGCGGGTAGAGGAACGAGACCGGCCGGACGAGGTGCGGAGCCAGCCGGGTGGTCAGCAGACCGCGCTCCTTGAGCGCCTCGCGCACCAGCCGGAAGTCGAACTGCTCCAGATAGCGCAGGCCGCCGTGGATGAGCTTGCTCGACCGGCTGGACGTGCCCGCCGCCAGGTCGCGAGCCTCCACGAGGGCGACGGACAGGCCGCGTGAGACCGCGTCGAGCGCTGCTCCCGCCCCCACCACGCCGCCGCCCACGACGAGCACGTCGAACTCGTGCTCACCGAGGCTGCGCAGCGCCGCGGCCCGATGCCGGGGTCCAAGCACCGACCCCGGCGATGATTCCCGAGTCGGCTCCAGGGGTGGCGCGGAGGCCGGCCCCGTATATTCAGACATCGTGTTTCGTGCTCCTCATCGATCGAGGGGAGGTGCCGGGCCGCCGCCCTGCCGGACAGGCGACCCGGCGACGTTTCACTGGACGTCGACCCAGTCGAGCGTGCGGGTGACGGCCTTCTTCCAGCCGGCGTAGCCGCGCTCGCGCTGCTCGTCGTCCCACTGGCTCTCCCAGCGGCGAGCCTCGTTCCAGTTCTGCTTGAGGTCGTCGGTGGACTGCCAGAAGCCGACGGCGAGCCCGGCGGCGTAGGCGGCGCCCAGCGCGGTGGTCTCGGCCACGACCGGCCTCGACACCGGCACGCCGAGGATGTCGGCCTGCATCTGCATGCACAGCTCGTTGGCGGTCACGCCGCCGTCGACGCGCAGCACGTCGAGGACGACCCCCGAGTCCTGCTGCATGGCCTCGACGACGTCGCGGGTCTGGTAGCAGATCGACTCCAGGGTCGCCCGAGCCAGGTGGGCGTTGGTGTTGAACCGGGACAGCCCGACGATCGCGCCGCGGGCGTCCGACCGCCAGTACGGCGCGAACAGGCCGGAGAAGGCGGGCACGAAGTACACGCCGCCGTTGTCCTCGACCTGCCGCGCCAGCGCCTCGCTCTGCGCGGCGCCGGAGATGATCCCGAGCTGGTCGCGCAGCCACTGGACGGCCGAGCCCGTCACCGCGATCGACCCCTCGAGCGCGTACACCGGCTTGGCGTCGCCGAACTGGTAACAGACCGTGGTGAGCAGGCCGTTCTGCGAGCGCACCGGCTCGGTGCCGGTGTTGAGCAGCAGGAAGTTGCCGGTGCCGTAGGTGTTCTTGGCGGTGCCGGGCTCGAAGCAGACCTGACCGACGGTCGCCGCCTGCTGGTCGCCGAGGTCGCCGGCCAGCGCCAGCTCTCCGCCCAGCAGGCGGGTGGTGCCGTACAGGTCGGGGTTGGAGGAGGGCTTGATCTCGGGGAGCATCTGGCGGGGGATGCCGAAGAAGGACAGCAGTTCGTCGTCCCAGTCGAGCGTCTCCAGGTTCATCAGCATGGTGCGGCTGGCGTTGGTGGGGTCGGTCACGTGCACGCCGCCGTCGACGCCGCCGGTGAGGTTCCACAGCAGCCACGTGTCGGTGTTGCCGAAGATCGCGTCACCGCGCTCGGCCGCCTCGCGGACGCCGTCGACGTTCTCGAGGATCCACTGGACCTTTCCGGCCGAGAAGTACGTGGCCGGGGGCAGGCCCGCCTTGCGCCGGATGACGTCTCCCTTGCCCTCGCGCTCCAGCGCCGCGGCGATGCGGTCGGTCCGGGTGTCCTGCCACACGATCGCGTTGTAGTACGGCCGGCCGGTGCGGCGGTTCCACACGACCGCCGTCTCCCGCTGGTTGGTGATGCCGAGCGCGGCGAGGTCGGAGGAGTGCAGGTTCGCCACGCGCATCGCGGTGTCCGCGACCGCGCGGGTCCGCTCCCAGATCTCGGTGGGGTTGTGCTCGACCCAGCCCGCCTGGGGGAGGATCTGCTCGTGTTCAAGCTGGTGGCGGGCCACCTCGTTGCCGCCATGATCGAAGATCATGAAACGGGTGCTCGTCGTGCCCTGGTCGATCGCTCCGACGAAGTCGGCCATCGGTCGTCTGCCTCTCGTGTCGTGGGGTCACACCGATCTAATACCGGGTCGGGATTCTTCAGCGGGAGGCGGCGGCCGCCTCGTAGTCGGCGGGGGGAGGAGTGCGGCCGGGCTCGGGCGCGCCCGCACGCGGGAGGAAGCGGTCGACCAGGAGCTGGTACAGGCCGGCGCCGATGATCCCGCCGATGACGGGTGCGACGATCGGCACCCAGAAATAGAGGTCTCCGTACTGGTCGCGCCACGCGCCGCCGTACCCGGTGAGGAAGGACGCGAGGCGGGGGGCGAAGTCGCGCGCGGGGTTGATGGCGTATCCGGCGTTCGTGCCCCACGCCATGCCGATCGCCACCACGATCAGGCCGACGATGAAGGGCGCGAGGTTCGCGAGCGGCGCGGAGTTGCGGACGTCGGTGACGGCGAGGATCAGGAACAGGAGGATCGCCGTGCCGATGATCTGGTCGCGGAAGCCGCCCCACATGTGGACCGGCAGCGTGCCGTTGCCCGGCAGGGTCGAGAAGACCCCCTGCGTCTTGATGGTGTGCCCCGGGTCGACCTTGGCGAGGACCTCGCTGTAGTTCCAGCGGACGATCAGCGCCGCGAGGAAGGCGCCGAGGGTCTGCGCCAGCGTGTACGGCAGGACCTTGCGCCAGGAGAATCCCTTGAACACGGCCAGGGCCACGGTCACGGCGGGGTTGAGATGGGCCCCGCTGACGCGGGACGCCGTGTAGACGCCGAGGACGACCGCGAGTCCCCAGGCCCATGCGATGCTGTCGTGGTCGCCGATCCCGCCGCCCACGACCTGGGCGACGACGCCCAGGCCGAACAAAATCAGTATCAGCGTCCCCGCGAACTCGGCCGCCAGCTCGCCCAGCAGTCCTCGGTTTGCGAACCGTTCCGCCATGTCTCCTCCTAAGACCATGTCCACTCTCCAAGAGCGCGGACGGGCGGTGGTATTGGGACCCCCACAGGGGATGCAACGGGACGTTAAGCTTCGCTGTGGAGTACGTCAACGAATGGGTGTCGGCATTGTCGAACACTGGTCAGGCTCAGTAGTCCGTATTAGGCTCGTGGCGTGACGCAGGCCACTCCATTTCCGTCTATAACGCCCCGGCTGGCCGTTCATCGAAGGAAACCCGGTGAGGTAAGGCCTCGCGTCACGATCCAGCGTCGGCATTGTCGAATACTTTTCGCCGGAGATACGATCCGCCCCATGCCCGGTCCAGTTCAGTCCATCGAGCGAGCGGCCGCCATCCTGCGCCTGCTCGCGCAGGGGTCGGGACGGCTCGGCCTCAGCGAGATCGCCAACTCACTCGGTCTCGCCCGGGGCACGGCGCACGGCATCCTGCGCACGCTGCAGATGGTCGGCTTCGTCGAGCAGGACGAGGCGACCGGCAAGTACCAGCTCGGCGCCGCGCTGCTGCACCTCGGCACCAGTTACCTCGACGTCAACGAGCTGCGCTCCCGTGCCATCAACTGGGCCGACGCGCTCGCGGCCCGCAGCGGCGAGGCCGTGCGGATCGGCACCCACCTGCAGGGCAAGCTCCTGGTGGTCCACCACGTCTTCCGGCCCGACGACACCCTCCAGACGCTGGACGTCGGCATGCTGCTGCCCATGCACGCGACGGCCATGGGCAAGGTGCTGCTCGCCTACGACGCCAACGCCGCCGCGGCCGTTCCCGAGGGCGACCTCGAGGCGTTCAGCCGCCGCACGATCCGTACGACCAAGGAGCTCACGCGCGCCCTGTCCGGCATCCGCGAGGTCGGCTGGGCCGCCGACGTCGAGGAGACCACCGTGGGAGAGGCGAGCGTGGCCGCCCCGATCCGCGGCTACGGCGGACTGGTCGTCGGCGCCATGGGGATCTCCGGGCCCGTCGAGCGGGTCTGCGACCCGCACAACCGTCCTCGGGCCGATCTGGTGACCTTCGTGCGTGACGCCGCGCGGGCGGTTTCACGCGATCTCGGAGCCCCTCGCTGGTGATCTCACTCGGAGACCCCGGTGAAATCCGCTGCCCGCCTGACACGGAGGGAGGACGCCGTGGCTGAGCGTTATGTGATGTCCATCGACCAGGGGACGACCTCGACCCGCTGCATCCTCTTCGACCACGGCGGCCGCCTGGTGTCGGTGGCGCAGCGCGAGCACAAGCAGCACTTCCCGCGCCCGGGCTGGGTGGAGCACGACGCCACCGAGATCTGGCGCAACCTGGAGCAGATCGGCCCGAAGGCGCTCGCCCAGGCCGGGGCCGACCCCGGGCAGGTGGCCGCCGTCGGCATCGCCAACCAGCGGGAGACGACGGTGTTATGGGACCGCCACACCGGGGTCCCCGTCACCCGGGCCGTCGTCTGGCAGGACACCCGCACCGACATGCTGGTGGAGGAGCTGGCCCGCCGCCCCGACGCGTACATCGTCGAGGAGCTCTGCGGCCTCCACCTCGCGACCTACTTCTCGGCCCCGACCATCCGCTGGCTGCTCGACCACACTCCCGGCCTGCGGGAACGCGCCGAACGCGGCGACGTCCTGTTCGGCACGATGGAGAGCTGGCTCATCTGGAAGCTCACCGGCGGCCCCGAGGGGGGCGCGCACGTCACCGACGTGACCAACGCGAGCCGCACGCTCCTGATGAACATCTACAGCCTGAGCTGGGACGACACGCTCCTGGACTTCTTCGGCGTGCCCCGCGCCATGTTGCCCGAGATCCGGCCGTCGGCCGAGACGTACGGCGTGGCCACGCGGGTGATGCCCGGCGTGCGCATCGCCGCCGCCCTCGGCGACCAGCAGGCGGCGCTGTTCGGGCAGACCTGCTTCGCCGTCGGCGAGGCCAAGTGCACGTACGGCACGGGCAGCTTCCTGCTGCTCAACACCGGCCACGAGCCCGTCCGCTCCACGCACGGCCTGCTGACCACCGTCGGCTACCAGATCGGCGCCGAACCCGCCGTGTACGCGCTGGAGGGGTCCATCGCGATCACCGGCGCGCTCGTCCAGTGGTTCCGCGACGGCCTCGGACTCATCGGCACCGCGCCCGAGATCGAGACGGTGGCGAGGACCGTCGACGACAACGGCGGCTGCTACATCGTGCCCGCCTTCTCCGGGCTGTTCGCCCCCCACTGGCGCAGTGAGGCCCGCGGCATCATCGTCGGCCTCACCTCCTACATCACCAGGGGGCATCTGGCCCGGGCCGTCCTCGAGGCGACGGGCTGGCAGACCCGCGAGGTCGTCGACGCGATGAACGCCGACTCCGGCCTGAACCTGCGGACCCTGAACGTCGACGGCGGCATGACCGCGAACAACCTGCTCATGCAGTTCATCGCCGACGTGCTGAACGTGCCCGTGGTCCGGCCCATGGTCGCCGAGACGGTGTCCCTCGGCGCCGCCTACGCCGCCGGGCTCGCCGTCGGCTACTGGCCCGACCTCGAAGGTCTGCGCCGCAACTGGCACCGCGCCGCCCAATGGCTGCCGGCCATGGATCCCGAGCTCCGCGCCCGGGAGTACGACAACTGGCAGCGCGCGGTCGAGCGCACCTTCGACTGGATCAAACCGCACGACGAGGAATGACCATGCTCGCTGAACGCACGCTGGGCCGGACGAAACTGGCGGTCACGTCCGTCGGCCTCGGCCTGGCCGCGGTCGGGCGCCCGGCCTACATCACGCTCGGCCGCGACGAGGACCTGGGCGGGGACCGCAGCGTGGCCACGATGCGCGCGCGCAGCTGGGCCGTCCTCGACGCCGCGTGGGCGGCGGGCGTGCGCTACTTCGACGCCGCCCGTTCGTACGGCAGGGCGGAGGAGTTCCTCGCTGGGTGGCTGAACGACAGGGGGATAGCCCCGGGCGCCGCGACGATCGGGTCGAAGTGGGGATACGAGTACGTCGGCGGCTGGCGGATGGACGCCGAGCGTCACGAGGTCAAGGACCTGTCCCCCGCGCAGTTGCACCGCCAGCTCGACGAGACGCTCGGCCTGCTCGGCCCGCACCTGTCGCTGTACCAGATCCACTCGGCGACCGTGGAGAGCGGGGTGCTCGACGACGACGACGTCCTCGGCGCGCTGAGCACCCTGCGCGCGGAGGGCGTCGCGGTCGGGCTGTCGACCACCGGGCCGCGTCAGGCGGACACGATCGACCTGGCCGTGGACACCGGGGTGTTTGACACGGTGCAGTCGACCTGGAACCTGCTGGAGCGCTCGGCGGGCCCCGCCCTCGCCCGGGCCCACGCGGCCGGCCTCGGCGTGATCGTCAAGGAGGGCGTGGCGAACGGCCGGTTGACTCCGCGCGCGGCTCCCGCGCCGCTCGAGGCGGCCGCGCGCGAACGGGGCGTCCCGGCGGACGCGCTCGCGCTCGGCGCGGTGCTCGCGCGGCCGTGGGTCACCACCGTGCTGAGCGGCGCCGCGTCGACGGCCCAGTTGCGCGACAACCTGGAGGCCGTCACGGTCGCGTGGGACGACGGGCTGGCGGAGCGGCTGGACGCGATGACCGAGGATCCGGACCTCTACTGGGCCACACGCGGGTCGCTGGCCTGGGCCTGAACCCCCGTCAGAGCGGCCGACGCGCCTCAGGGCGTGTAGCCCGTGCCGGAGCCCGTCCCCGCGTCGCCGGCGCCGTCGGAATCGGTGAACCCGTCGAAGTCGCCCGACTCGCCGGACTCGTCGAACCGGTCCGGCGCGGCACCGTGGCCGGACTGTTCCGACGACCACGACGACGCATGCTGGTGACCCTCGAAGGGCAAGATGATCTTCTGACTTCCCGGCACCGTGCCGTCGGCGGGAGGCCACACGATCACGACGTCCTGGGGCGTCGGCGCGTGGAGCGCCACCGCGTCGGGCGCGCTCGAAATGGGATCGTCGATCCAGGCGAGCTGTGACAACACGCCTGGGTGAGCGGGACCGTAAACGGAGACCGGCGCGGACGCGGGCCCCTGGGCGTTCACGGCCGGGGCCGGGTCGGCTGACGTTCCAGAGCCCGTGGCGAGCAGGACGCCGGCCACGAACGCGGTGCACACTGGCATGATCTTCCCCCAACAGTAATAACGGTACGAGATCGACAGTAAGCACCACAGACCACATGATCTACGACCAAATGATCAAGGTCCGGTCAAACATTCCGGGCGTGATCCGCAGGGCCGCGGCGGCGCAGGGAGAAGACAACATCAACTACACCTGTGCCGGGAGTAGGATGCGCGGAAATGAAGCGTCGGCGGCGGCGTCCGGTCAACGGGCGAAGCCGGATCGGAGGTCGCCGGGTGTATCCGAGTCCGTCCCCACAGGGCTGGGCCGCCGGACGTTTCGGCGACCGGGCCGAAGCGGTCCGCCGCCAGATCGTCGCGTCACTGACCGAGGCCGTCGCCAACGCCCAGGACGCGCAGCGCTGGTCGCGCAGCGACAAGAACTTCCCCTACGGCCACACCCTGATGACCAGGCGGTACGAGGCGCTTGTCGAGGGTTTCCGGGATGAGCCCGGCTTCCAGACGGTCAGGCCGTACACCTCGCCGCACCGCCTGGTGCTGCTCGACGGCAACCTGCTGCTGCCCTTCCGGTACGCCGAGGACGACACCACACCCGTCTCCACGGCCCGGATCAGCGACGGCCGCATCTCGGCGCTCGTGCGCGAACTGTTCGACCGGTTCGGCCCGGCGGCCGTCTACCGCCAGGAGGAGCTCGACCTGTCGATCGGCTGGGAGGGCGACTGGGAGGGCGAGCCGTCGCCGGAGGCGTGGCCGGCCGGGGACGAGGGCGGGACCCGACAGGCGGACGGGGCGATGCGCCCGGCCCTGCCCCACCTCCCCGAGGACACCCGGCTGGTCCCCATCGCCTACGCCGGCAACGCCCACGCCGGGCTGCTGCGGCTCTACTGGGGTGAGGCCGAACTCCTCGACGATCTCGGGCACCTCCGGTGGCTCCACTACGAGCCGATCCCGCTCACGATCGCGTCCCCGTCCGCAGGGCTCACCGAGGCCGCCGGCGCGGCGCGCTTCGACCAGGGCGCGCTGCCCGATCTCGTCCTGCGGGCCAGGCCGCCGGTCGAACGGGCGAATGAGGCGATGTTCCCCGTCCACAACGAGGCACAGCAGGAAACCGCGGTCACCGCCGACGATGAGCACCCGTAACCAGAGCCACCCGAGCCCGCAGGCAGTCGCCGACGCGTTCGACCCGAGCCGGCTCACCCAGGCACGGCACCTCGCGGGCCTGACGAAGAAGGACCTGGCGGAACGGATCGGGGTCACGCCCGCCGCCGTCGGGCAGTACGAGACGGGCATGACCCGGCCGCGCCCGGCGCTGGTCCCCCAGCTCGCCGACGCGCTCGCCGTACCGCCGGCGTTCTTCCTTACCGGCCGTCCGCACGGCAAGCTCGACGGCTCGATGGCGCACTTCCGCAGCCTGCGCTCCACCCGCGCGCACCAGCGGGCCAAGGCCGTCGCGTTCGTCGAGCAGGTGTGGGAGCTCGCGCACGCGCTGGAGAAGCGGGTGCGGCTCCCCGACGTCGACCTGCCCGGTTTCTCCGGCGGCGAGGTGCACGCGGGCGCGGACCTCCCCCACGACCCCGCGCAGGCGGCCCGCGCGCTGCGCAGGCTCTGGGGGCTGGGCGCCGGCCCGCTGTCGCACATCGTCAGGCACATGGAGGCGCACGGCGTCATCGTGGTGTTCCCGCCGCCCGACGAGGACTCCTCGACGGTCGACGCGTTCTCCACCTCGCAGTTGCCGCGGCCGATCGTGGTCCTGACGGCCAACCGGTTCGACGACATCCACCGCTACCGCTTCACCGCGGCGCACGAACTCGGCCATCTGGTCCTCCACGGCGACACGGCGTCGGGGGACGGCCGGCAGGAGCGGGAGGCGGACGTGTTCGCCGCCGAGTTCCTCACCCCCCGCGACAGCATCCTGCCCGACCTGCCCAGACGCCTCGACCTGCGCCGTCTGGGGGAGCTCAGGCACACCTGGGGCGTCTCCGTCGACTCGCTCCTCTACCGC
The DNA here is from genome assembly GCF_016862895.1 of Planotetraspora kaengkrachanensis. Taxonomy (GTDB): domain Bacteria; phylum Actinomycetota; class Actinomycetes; order Streptosporangiales; family Streptosporangiaceae; genus Planotetraspora; species Planotetraspora kaengkrachanensis. The sequence goes on from NZ_BONV01000003.1 coordinate 211,629, forward strand.
TGCCGGGAGGTGGGCCTGCTGTCCGACTCCGCGGCGAGCCGCGCCTACCAGCGGCTCAGGGAGCTCCGCGACCAGCCCGGCTTCGCCGCCGAACCGATCAGCGGCTATCCCGGCGAGCAGCCGACGCTGCTGCGCCAGGCCTTCGAGCTGGCCGTGGCCGAGACGGGGCTCACCATGGCCCGACTCGCGAGCACCCTGGCCTGGCCCGCCGGCCGCGTGCGGGAACTGCTCGGCATGCCCGACCAGCGCCCGGCCCTGCGCATCGTCCCCTGAAGACCACGGTCGCCGTACGGGCCTTCCACGCGGACGCACGGCGAACGACCATGGGGACGCGGATCCTACGAAGGGAGTCAAACCATGGAGGTCATGAAACTGATCTCGCGAATCCACGACGACGTGACGGTCCGGCGGGTCTTCGGGGAGCCGATCACGGTGGACGGCGTGACGGTCGTGCCGGTCGCCAGGGTCGCCGCCGGCGGCGGGGGCGGCGAGGGTTCGGGCCCCGGAGTGCGCGGCGACGGAGAGTCCGGCGCGGGCGGCGACCGCACGGGTGACGCGCAGGCCGAGGGGTCGGGGGCGGGTTTCGGCATGGCGGCCACCCCGGCGGGGGTCTACGTCATCAAGGAGGGCAAGGTCCGCTGGGAGCCGGCCCTCGACATCAACCGCATCGTGCTCGGCGGTCAGATCGTCGCCGTCGTCGCCCTGCTCACGCTGCGCGCGATCGCCCGCAGCAGAGCCAGGGCGCACGCACACGGTGCGCCACGCCGCGGGCGCTGACCTCCGCGACGGACGCCGCCTGGTCGATCGGCCGCAAGACGGAATGGCTGAAGAGCAAGGGCCTGCTCGGCGCGATGATCTGGGAGATGTCCGGCGACACCGGATCCCTGACCAGCGCTCTCGACGCCGGCCGGAGATGACGGACCCGGGGCCGTCTCCGCGATCGGAGGCGGCCCCGGCTCAGCGGAAGCCCGCGAACGCCACGCCCGCCGCGGTGGCGATCACCGTCGAGAAGATGACGAGAACCATGATCGTGCCGAGCGGGTTGCGATGCTTGCGCGCGGGAGCCGCCATCGGCGTGCGAACGGGATAGGCGGAGGCGACCGTCGACGGCTTCGGCCGGGGGGACGACGGCGTGGGCGTGGGCGTGGGCGTGCGCTGCCGGGCGACGGGCGCCACCGGCGGCGGAGCCGGCCTGGCGGGCGCGGGGGGCGTCACCCGCCGCGTGGGCGAGGGGGACGGCCGCGGCGGCGGAGGCTCCGGCGACGGCCGGGGAACGGCGCGGGCGCACCGAGGCGGGGCGAGGACGCCGAGCTCGACCTTCAACCGCACCAGCGTGCGGAGGTCGACGCAGACGGCGACGCCGAGGCCGTCGTCGTCGGGAGGGGGCGGGACCACCTTCACCGCGACGTCGGCTCTCACCAGGGGGTCCGGCGGAGGCTCGGCCGCGGCCGGCAGGGCGACCCCGGCGGCCGCGAGCGTGCAGCCGGCGAGGACGCCGCCCACCACCGTGAGCGTCCGTGTGAAACCCATGGGTCACCGACTCTCGGGGATTCGCTGGAATTCCTGCAGCGCGGTCGCGAAGGCGTCCGGCGTGACCGCCAGCCCGCCGGTGAACACGCGGGAGATGTCCCAGGCCAGGTAGACGCCGACGCCGAGCATCACCGCCATGGCCAGCATCGGAACCAGGGCGAAACCGCGGGGCCGGGCGCCCGCCATGAACGGGAAGACCAGGACCACGACGCCCGTCACGACCGTCAGCACCATCACCGCGGCAGGAGGGGTGGCCTTGGCGTCGGCCGCCCGCTGGCGCCGGGCGGCGGACAGGTCCGCCAGCCGGTCGAGGGCCGCCCCCTTGGCCACGCGCGCGTCATCGTCCGTCACGTTGAGCGCGGCCACCTGGGTGCGCAGGGAGTCGAGACGCCAGGAGCCCTCGGGGCTGAGCCGGCCCGACGCCATGAGCGGCCACTCGCGGTCGAGCACGAAGCCGACGTAGTCGCGCAGCCCCGCCTGCACCTCGGCGCCCCCCGGGGCCGGCAGCGAGGCGGCGGACCAGTAGGTCTCCACCGCCGCCTGGGACTCGGTGTAGGTGTTCTGCCTCGCCGAGTCGACGGTCGTCCACGGCACGACGATCGCGATGGCGAACACGAGCAGGAACAGCGAGGAGACCATCGCCCCCGCGTGCCCCGAGGAGGTCTCGTCTCCCGTCTTCCCCCGGGCCAGTTTCCTGAACAGGAACGCGGATGCGGCCACGAGGCCGACCGCCGCCACCACGGCGAACACGCAGACGAGCATTGACCATCCCCATAGACGACTACTGCCGGACGGGCCGGAGGCTTTCCCGATCACTTTGTGTTACATGACTACCACATGAAGTCACCTTAGGGCTCGCCTTACCGCAAGACCGAACGCGCAGTTCGGGCCCGTTTGAGGCGTTATTGACGAGATGGTCGCTAGCCTCGGATGAGAAGAGACCAGGTGACGGGCAGTGTCGGCCCGATCATCGGCTCCAGCCGTTCTGCGGCCACGGGCGCGGCCGGCGACCGCAGGCGGACCGAGCGGAGGCACGGCGATGCGGCTCACCAGACGGGAATTCGCGCGCCTCGCTGCGGGAGCGGGAATCGCGGCCTCGTGGCCGGCGACGCCGGGCCGGAAGTTGCGGAGGTTCACCGACCCGCTGCCCGTTCCGCCCGTGGCCGTGCCGGACAGGTCGGCCCATCGGGGCGCCGACTACTACGACGTGACCATGCGGCAGGCCCCCTGGCGCTTTCACCGCGATCTCGACATCACCATGGCGTGGGGATACTGGGCCGCCGATCCCGGTGACCCGGCGCGCCCCCTGGGAATGGGCTGCCTCGGGCCGACCCTGGTGGCCCGGCGCGACAGGCCGGTGATCGTCAGGTACCGCAATCGGCTGCCCACCGCCCACCTGCTCCGCGGCTCCGTCGACCCCAGCCTCTGGCGGAGCGTCCCCGGTGTACCACCGGACCCGCCGGGAGGCCGGCGGATGACCGACCTGCCCGACGACGTCACCGTGTGGAACGTCGTCCACCTGCACGGAGGGCGGAACCCTCCGCAGTCCGACGGCGACCCGCAGAGCTGGTTCACGCCCCACGGGCTCCACGGCCCGATGTACGGCTCGCTGCCGGGCGCGACGGCCAACGAGGCGATCTACGCGTACGGCAACGCGCAGCGGGCGGCGATGTTGTGGTACCACGACCACGCCATGGAGCTCACGCGGCTCAACAACTACGCGGGGCTGTCAGGCGTCTACCTCGTCCGCGACCGTCTCGAGGACGCGCTCGGCCTGCCTCGCGGCAGGTTCGAGGTGCCCCTCGTCATCCAGGACCGCACGTTCCGCGAGGACGGCTCGCTGTTCTATCCCACGAAGGGGGCCGGCCGCCACCATCCCGTCTGGGTCCCGGAGTTCTTCGGCGACACCCCCGTGGTGAACGGCAAGGCGTACCCCTTCATGGCGGTGGAGCCGCGGCGGTACCGGTTCCGCGTGCTCAACGCGTCGAACGCGCGCTTCTATCACCTGTGGTTCGCACGCCACGGGTCACAGCTCCCCTTCTGGGTGATCGGCTCCTCGGGCGGCCTGCGGAGCTTCCCCCTGCGCGCCCACCACATCCTGCTGGCGCCGTCGGAACGGGCCGACCTCGTCGTCGACTTCGGCAGGCTGCCGATGGGCGCCGCCGTCACGCTCATGAACGACGCCGCCGTGCCGTACCCGGGCGGGGGCGGCGGACCGGCCATCCCCGAGATCATGCGTTTCCACGTCTCCGACCCGCTGACCGGCAGGGACGACAGCACGCCGCCCGGCGCGCTCGCGCTGCCGCCGGTCGAGCCGCTCCGGCCGGGGCCGGAGACCCCGGTGCGCCCGCACGTCCTCACCGAGACTCTCGACCAGCAGGGCGTCCCGATCCACATGCTGATCGACGGCCGCTACTTCTTCGAGCCGGTGGACGACTTCGTGGCGTCGGGCGCGACCGAGATCTGGGAGTACGTCAACACCACGGGGGACGCCCACCCCATGCACGTCCACCTCGTGCAGTTCCTCATCCACAACCGGCAGCGGCTGCAGGCGGACGAGTACGCGAGGGACCACGCCCGCTGGGTCGCGGCGGGCCGCCCTTCCGGCGGCGGGCCCGACCTGGCCCGTTACCTGCTGGGGCCGCCGGAGCCGCCGGAGCCGGACCAGCAGGGCTGGCGGGACACCTTCGTGGCCTATCCGCGGATGGTCAACAGGATCGTCGCCCGGTTCGACCCGGCGCCTCCCGTCCCCGGCGTCGGCGGAACCGCGACCGCGTTCCCCGCCGGGTACATCCATCATTGCCACATCCTCGAGCACGAGGACAACGACATGATGCGGCCATGGCGGCTGGTGACCACCCGGCCCGCGCCTCCGGGGACGCCACACGCGGGCGCTCCCGGGGCGCCTCCGCGCACCGGCTGATCGTCGACGGAGGTGATCCACATGCGCGTGGTGATCGCGGGCGGGCACGGCAAGATCGCGCTGCGGCTCGAACGGATGCTCGCGGAGCGCGACGACGCCCCGGTCGGCCTGATCCGCGACCCGGCCCAGGCCGGCGACCTCAGGTCCGCCGGCGCCGAGCCCGTGCTCTGCGACCTGGAACGGGCCGGAGTCGACGAGGTCGCCGAGATCGTCCTGGGCGCCGGCGCCGTGGTGTTCGCGGCCGGCGCGGGTCCCGGCAGCGGGGCCGCGCGCAAGAACACCGTCGACCGGGGGGCCTCCGTCCTCCTGGCCGACGCCGCCGAACACGCCGGGGTGCCGCGGTTCATCCAGATCTCCACGATGGGCGGCGGCTCCCCGCGCCGGCCCGGGACGGGAGAGTCGTGGAGCGCCTACATCACGGCGAAGGCCGCGGCCGAGGAGGATCTCCGGGCCCGCGAGCTGAGCTGGACCATCCTGCGTCCGGGACGCCTGACCGACGAGCCGGGATCCGGGCTCGTCACACTGGCGGACCCGCCGCTCCCCTATGGCGAGGTGTCGCGGGACGACGTGGCGGCGGTGATCGCGGCGCTGATCGACCGCCCGGAGACCCGGCACCGCACGCTGGAGCTCATCGGCGGAGGCGTTCCCATCGACCAGGCCGTGCGCCTGCTCGTCTTCCGCTGACCCGGGTCGCCGGCCCCTCGCCCGGCCTGCCGGGCGAAAAGCGGCCGGGTCAGCGCGGGCGCTGGCGGCGGTCGGAGGGGGGCTGCACCCCGGCGTCGGCCTCCTCCGGCGCGAGCTCGGCGGCGAGCCTGGCCAGCTCGACCCTGGAGCCGATGCCGAGCTTGCGGAAGACCTGACGCAGGTGGAACGAGACGGTGTGCGGCGACAGGAACATGCGTGTGGCGACCTGGCGGTTGGTCAGCCCGTGGGCCACGAGGGAGGCGACCGTGCTCTCGGTCTCGGTGAGGCTGCCCCATCCGGTCGACGGCCGTTCGGTGTAGGTCCAGTGCCTGCGGCGGACCCCGAGCTGGCGCAGCCGCGCGCGCACGCGGGCGACGTCGCGAAGGGCGCCGACCTGGTCGTAGCCCTCCAGTGCCTGCTCCAGGCAGAGGACGGCCGCGTCGGTGTCGGACGCGCCGGCCGTGCTCCCCAGCAGGGCGCCGAGATCCTCCGACGCGGAGGCCCGGCTCCACGGGTCCCTGAAGGACGCCGCCGCCCGGGAGAGCTTGGCGGAGTCCCCGTCGACGAGCCCGCGGGCGTGGTCCGCCGCCGCGGCGAGCACCGGGAAACCCGGGTTGTCGAGTTTGAGACGCTCGGCGGCCAGCACGATCTCCTCGGCCCACTCGGGGTCGCCCGTCATCAGCGCGATCCTGGTCATCCACGCCGCTGAGGGGGGCTCGACGACGAGCAGCCACCTGCGCCTTTGCGCGTCGGCGCTCTTGAGCGTCTCCTTCGCCGCCTGTGGGCCTCCCGTGGCCTCGGCGAACAGGCCCACCGCCCACAACCCCCACACCGATCCGAACCGCAGGCCGAGCGTGACCTGCTCGGAGCGGTAGCGCTCGATGTGGCGGGTCGCCGACGCGATGTCGCCTGTCCGCACGGCGACGATGGCGAGAACGCCGTGGCCGAACAACTCGAACGCGTGCGGGCCGAACTCGTCGGCCAGGGACAGACCGGTCTGCGCCTCGGCGGCGGCGTCCTCCATCCGGCCGGCGACCAGGCGGAGGCGGGCACGGAAGAACGCCGGGTTCGCGGCGTAGGGAGTGTGGCCGGCGGCCCGGACCTCCTCCTCCGCGGCCTGGATGTTCGTCTCGGCCTCCTCGAGGCGCCGCATGCAGGTGAGGATCCGGGCCAGCAGCAGCCGGGGATGCGCCAGGCGGGCCGCGACCGATCCGTCGCTCGCGGCTGCGACGGCCTCCCTGAACTGGTCGAGCCCGGCCTCGACGCGTCCGTCGAGGAAGTCGAGGTGCGCGAGCAGGAGGAGCGCGCCGACCCTGGCGTCGAGCGTCCTGCCCGGATCGGCCAGGACGGCCTCGGCCCGCTCCTGGCCGCGCTTGAAGTCGTTCAGGGCGATCAGGGCCTTGAACCAGGCGAGCTCCACCATGCCCTGTAGTTGCGGGGAGAGGTCCGGCTGGGCGAGGACGATCTCCGCCTCGGCGATGGCCTCGCCCGGCTGGCCGCTGAGCAACATGATGATCGCGAGCTTGCACCGCAGCTCGACGGACTTCGCGTCGGGCAGCGTGGCCAGGGACTCGCGGACGAGTTCGGCCGCCTCGATGAGCCGTCCGGTGACGGTGAGGGCGTCGACGGCCGCGGCCGTGCGCTCCAACCGGTGGGAATCGTCGTCGGCGGTGAGCTCCAGCGCCCGGAGGGCGAGATCGGCGGCGGTCTGCGGCGAGGAGCACAGCACCTCGCGGGCGGCCCGGTCGAGACCGTCGAGCGCCCGGGTGTCGCCCGGCCTGGCGCTGTGCACGAGATGCGCGGCGGCGGGGACGGTGCTGCCGCCCCTGTTCAGCAACATCTCGCCCGCCTGCCGGCGCAGGGCCAGGCGCACCGGAGGAGGCACGGCGTCCGTCACGGCCTGCCGGAGGAGATCGTGGCGGAACGCGAGCAGGTCGCCCGACGTCACCAGAACGCCCGCGCCCGTCGCCTCCTCCAGCCCCGGCAGCAGGCGGCTCGCCGGTTCGCCGAGCATCTCGGCCAGATCGTGGACGGCGAACGAGCGGCCGAGGATCGCCGCGACCTGGAGCATGTGGCGCGTGCCCGCCGTCAGCCCGTCGAGGCGCTTGCGGGTGATCGCGCGGACCCAGGGCAGCTCCGCCCACGCCAGCCGCGCGTGCCCGCCGTCGATCTGGACCGCGCCCTCTTCGTTGATCTTTCCGAGCAGTTCGACGAGCAGGAAGGGGTTGCCGCCCGTCGCGCCGGAGAGCGCGAGGACGTCCGGTCCCGGGGACGCCTGCAGGACGTCCGCGACGATCGCCGCCACCGCGTCGTCCGGGAGGGGACCCAGCTGCACCGGCGTGGCGCCGTCGCGCTGCAGCGCCTCGAACAGCCGATCCAGGCGAGGGGGGTCGTCACCCGCACCCCGGGCGAGAGCGAGCATCCACACCAGTGGATAGCTCGCGAGATCCGACGCCAGCGTCCGGAGGGCCAGCATGGTCGTGGAGTCCGCCCAGTGCAGGTCGTCCAGGGTGACCAGCACGGGTCCCTGCGCCGCCCGGCTCTCCAGCCGCGTACGGAGCTGCTCGGTCATCAGCAGGCGAAGGTCGAGGACGTCCGAGACGGACATCCCGGTGAGCAGCGCGTGTGGCGACTCCCCGAGCGCCGCTATCAGCGGCATCAGGGGCATCATCTGGCTCAGCTCGTCGGCCGTGCCCCGCAGCACGGTGAAGCCGACGCGTTCCGCCACCTCGGCGGTCTCGTGCAGCAGCCGGCTCTTACCCATGCCCATCTGACCTTCGACGAGCACGACGCCGCCCCGGCCCTCCGTCGCGGCCCGCAGAATCCCGGCCACGGCGGCCCATTCCCGCTCCCGGCCACGCCAGCCTGGCCTCGACGACGACTGGAAGCCGGCCGCGGACCCCGGATCATGCGAGGGCGAGCCTCCCATGAAGTCATGACACCATTTCCGCCTTCAGGGGTCGCAGGTGGGGGCTGGCCGACGCCTCCCCGGGGGCGAATCGGCGGACCCGGGACGACAAGCCGGCGACAAGCTACGCGGACGTGCGATGTGGAGGAGGAGGTGACGGGGCGAGCATGAGTAGGACTCGCCGGACGTCCCCGGTGAGGCAGGGAGCACCGACGAGCAGAGGGGGACAACGGGGTCATGCCGCTATCCGCGCGTCTCCCCCGGCCACGGACGATTCGTGGCCGCGTCACCCTGCTCGTCACCGTTCTGGCCGCGGTCCTGCTCGTGCCCGCGGCCCTGGTGGGCGCCACGGTGGCCCGTCAGGCCTTCGCCAGGGCCGCCTGGCTGGACGCGCGGAGCCAGGCGACCCTCGTCGCGGCGGAGATCCGCGCGGGACGGCCCGCAGGCGCGATCACGCCGCAGGTCCCCGGCATCGATCTCATCCAGGTCGTGGCACCCGCCGGCCAGGTAATCGCGTCCTCGGACGCGGCCAGGGGCATGGGCCCGCTGGCGACGGTCCGGCCCGCCGGCGACTCGCTCAGGGAAATCGAGACCTGCGGTCACCCTGATCTGGGCTGCGTGCGTCTCGCCGCCGCCAGAGTCGGGCCGGCCGCCGACTCCCCCGTCGTGTACGCGGGCCGGGCGACGCCGCACGGGCTGTCGACGGGGATGCTGGACCTGCTCTTCGTAGCGCAGGCCCTGGCCCTGCTGCTGCTCGCGGCCCTGACGACGTGGAAGATCACCGGCAGGACGCTGCGCCCGGTCGAGGTCATCAGGACGCAGCTCGCCGGGATCAACGCCAACGACCTGAGCAGCCGCGTGCCCGAGCCCTCCGGCGGCGACGAGATCACCCGGCTCGCGCAGACCGTCAACAACACACTGCGGCGCCTGGAACACTCGCAGGAGCGTACGGAACGGGCGCTCGAACAGCAGCGGCTTTTCGCCTCCGACGCCTCACACGAGTTGTGCACCCCCATCGCGGCCGTGCGCGCGCAACTGGAGGAGGCCCGGCTCCATCCCGACGCGGACGGCGTTCCCGAGATGTTGCGCGGCACGCTGCGGGACGTGGACCGGCTCGAACTGATCATGACCGACCTGCTCCTGCTTGCCCGGGTCGGCGCCAACGAGCCGGTCGAGCGGCGGGAGATCGATCTGGACGGCCTCGTGCGGTCGGGGGTCTCCCCGCGCGGCGGCGGCCCGGCCGTCGATCTGCGGCTCACCCCCGGGATCACGGTCGAGGGCGTCCCCGCCCAGCTCGACCGGGTTCTGGTCGACCTCCTCGAGAACGCCCGCCGCCACGCCGTGCGCAAGGTACGGGTCGAGGTGCGGCGCGACCGCGACATGGCCGAGCTGACCGTCAGCGACGACGGCACCGGCGTCCCCGAGGAGGACCGCGGCCGGATCTTCGACCGGTTCACCCGTCTGGACACCGCTCGGTGCCGCGAGAGCGGCGGCTCGGGCCTCGGCCTCGCGATCGCGCACGACATCGTGGCGGCCCACCGCGGCACCCTGCACGTCGAGACGTCCGATCTCGGCGGGGCGCGCTTCGTCCTCAGGCTCCCCCTCGCGCCGCGGCGCCGCGAGGAGGCCGCCCCCGCCGACGTCAGGCCGGCCGCCGGCGCCCGGAGCCGCAAGCCGGAGCGGGCCTTCGCACCGATCACCCCCATGACCCCGATGACGCTCACCGGCACGACCGACCCCGCGGTCTGAATCTCCTGGCATGGGCGCCGGGCCCGGCCTCACCGTCGGCGACTACGTATGGTGAGGCAATCCTGACGAATTGGAACATTGACCGGTCGGTCAATCAGGAACATGGTCGGGTCAAAGGGTCATCTCTCCCATGTTCGGAGGCACGGATGGATCTCACGAGATCGTTGTCCGACGTCGTCGCCCTGCTGGCCGGCCTGGTCGCGGCGCTCGCGCCGTTCTTCTGGGCAGACGACGCCGCTGCGGCGGGTCAGCCACTGCTCATCCTCGGAACGCTCCTCATCGTGTCCGCCCTGTGGGCGATCCTGGGCGCGGGTGGAGCGAGTTCCTGGGTCACCGCCGCGTTCGGGGGGCTGTTGTTCGTGTCCCCCTGGGCGTTCGGCTTCGACGGCCAGTCGGCCTCGGCGTGGACGGCGTGGCTCGCTGGAGCCGTGACCGTCGTCGTCGGCCTGCTGACCTCCCTCCAGGCCCGTAGCGGGGCGACGGCCCGCGCCTGACCGAAGCCCGTCCGCGCCCGGAGCCCCTGTTCCCGACCCGAACCCGCCCGATCGGGCTCCGCCGTCCCGGCCGCCCGTGAATCACCCGCGGCCCCGCCCGTCCTCGCTCCCCGCGAGGGCCGGGCGGGGCCGTCCAGTAGTGGTCGACAGGTGGTCGACGGGGGTCACCCGGAGGTCATCGGGTGATGCGCTCGACGCCGAGCTGGCTGAGCATCTCGAGCTGGTCGTAGTAGACGCGCTGGCTGGCGATCAGCCCGTCGTCGTCCATGGTGCGGAAATCACAGCCCCGGACGACGACGTGCCGGCCGGTGGGCCCGGCCACCTCTCCGTCGGGCAGCAGGAACGGTCCCCCGTGGGTGCTCGTGACCGTCCACTCCATCACCGTGAGATCCCCGCACACCCCCTTGCTTGTGGGCGTCAGCGTGATGTCCGGGAACCCCTCGAGGTAGAGCGCGAAATAGGACGCGATCTGCTCCCGCCCCTCGGCGATTCCGCCCGGGCACACATAGACACCGCACGGGCTGAAGAAACCGGCCGCCTTCTCGAAGTCGTGCGCGTTGAACGCGTCGATCATGCCGTCCGTGACTTCGTGGTCAAGCATCAGGAGAACTCCTCGACGGGGACGTCCGGCGTGCTTGCCTGCATCGCCGGAGTGAGGGGGAGCCGCAGAACGAATCGTGCGCCTCGCGGCGAGTCCTCGATCCGCAGCGTTCCGTTGTGGGCGTGGGCGATGTCCCGGGAGATGGCCAGTCCGAGCCCGCTGCCCCCGGGTTCGCGGCGCAGCCCGTCGTCCAGGCGGACGAAGCGTTCGAAGACACGCTCGCGATCCTGCGGCGCGATGCCGTCGCCGTCGTCGCACACCGTGACGACGGCCTGGCCGTCCACGAGTTCGGCGACGACCTCGACTCGGGTCCCGGCGTGCCGCCTGGCGTTGGTCAGGAGGTTGTCGACGACCCGGATCAACTGGATCCGGCTGCCCATGACGATCAGATCGCGGCGGGCGCGGACGTGCACCGGCACGCCGCCCACCTCCGCCGCCGCCTCCTCGATCACCAGGGCGCCGACGTCGACCGGCTCGCGGGCGGCCGGATCGCCGGCGCGGAGGCGGGCCAGCACGAGCAGGTCGTCGACGATCGTCTCCAGCCGATCGGTGACCGTCAGCGCATCCCGGATGGTCTCGTGGGGGTCGACCTCGTCGGGGTAGAGCATCGCCTCCTCGAGCCGGGCACGCAGAGCGGTGAGCGGCGTCCTGAGCTCATGAGAGGTGGTGGAGGCGAACCGGCGTTGCTGTTTCACCGACTCCTCCAGCCGGGCCAGGGTCCGGTTGGCGGTGCGGGCGAGCAGCGCGTACTCGGAGCGGCCCGGCGGCTCGGGCACCCGCAGGCTCAGGTCGCTCGCGGTGATCTCGGCCATGGTCGCGCGGATCGCGGTCACCCGGCCCAGGGTGCGCCCCGCCAGCCACCAGTTGCCCCAGGCGATGAGGGCGGCGATCAGCACGATCCCCCCCGCGGTGAGGAACGCCAGGCGGTGCGACGCGAGGATGGCCGGTTCCGCCGTCCCCGCGTAGAGATAGTGCGGCTCACCGTTCCAGATCTCGCGGGTCTCCAGTGGCGCGACCCGCACGGCGGCGAGCATGACGCACTCCCCCCGCGCCGAGCACACGGTGTGGCTCTGCATCCGGTCGTCGATGGGGGGACGCGCCGTGCTCAGGGCCGGCCTGCCCGCCGCCGCGGGGCTGGCCGTCACGACCCGGCCGCGGGAGTCGACGAGCTGGATCAGGTCGATGCGCGTCTTCGGAACCGGCCTCGGCGTGTAGCCGGGCCGTACGGTGCCGAGATAGTTCCCGGCGGCCCTCTGCGCCTCCTGGAAGATCTGGGCCTGGATTCCGTCGACCACCAGGCGGTCGATGCTCGCGCCGATCGCGGTCAGGAAGATCAGGGCCAGTCCTGCCACTGCCATGGTGGTGCGGGTGCGGAGCGAGTCCGGCAGAAACAGTGCGCGGAGCGAGTCCGGCAGAAGCAATCGTCCGCCTCCCAATGCGGCTCACTCTCTTGGGGCAAATGTCCACGTAAGTCCCAAATAGAAGGTATCTGCGCGGCATTGATGGGCGGCCGAAACAAGGACAAAAGCAGACCGTCTCATTACCTGTGGGAATGGCCACACCTCCGGCCACACCGCCGGAATGCGTGCGGTCCGGCCCCGGCCGCACGAGCGCCACGGCCGGTCTCCGAACAGGTCGCGAGCGGGAGCGCCGGTCCGCCACAGGCGGCGCGTTGCGCCACGCATCTACCACGATTTAGCCCGATATGTCGCCTCTTGACATGAGTCCTACGCCGGGTCACTCTGTTGCGCATAGCGCTGCTTGTTCCGTCAGACGAAACTTGGGGTTTGCCGCATGATCCCTGCGTGTCCCCTCGCGGCCCTTCCCCGGGGCGAGGCATTCCGGCTCGACACCGTCGAACCGCCGATCGCGGTCTTCCACACCGACGACGGCGAGCTGTACGCCGTCGACGACACGTGCACCCACCAGGACGCCTCACTCGCCGACGGCTGGCTGGAGGGATGCGAGGTGGAATGCCCGCTGCACGCCTCCCGCTTCGACCTCCGGACCGGCGAGGTGGACGCGCCCCCGGCCAAGCTGCCGGTCAGGACGCACGGCGTCGTGGTCGAGGACGGCACCGTCTACGTGGTGCCGTCGGACCTGCCGCCCAACCTGCCGCCAGGGGCCCGCGCGAGGACCGCGTGAGGCCGGCATGAGGTCCGTCGCGGTCATCGGGGCCTCTCTCGCGGGCCTTTACGCCGCCCGTGCCCTGCGTGACCAGGGGTTCGACGGCACGCTCACGATCGTGGGATCCGAGCGCCACCGCCCCTACGACCGGCCTCCGCTGTCCAAGGAGTTCCTCGCGGGCCGGATGACCGAGGCCGACCTCGCACTAGAGACCGACGACGAGGATCTCGCCGCCGAGTGGCGCCTGGGCGTCCGCGCCTCCGGGCTCGACCCGCGCGACCGCCGCGTCCTGCTCGCCGACGGAACCTCGATCGCCGCCGACGGCGTCGTCGTGGCGACCGGCGCCACCGCCCGCACCCTGCCCGGCGACTCCCCCACACTGGAGGGGGTCCACACCCTCCGCACGCTCGACGACGCGTCGGCGCTGCGCGCCGACCTCGTGCCCGGCCGCCGGCTGGTCGTCATCGGCGCCGGATTCATCGGGGCCGAGGTCGCGTCCACGGCTTGTGAGCTCGGCCTCGGCGTGACCATCGTGGAGACGGCTCCTGCGCCGCTCGCCCGCGCGCTCGGCGGGGAGATGGGCACCGCGCTCGGCGCGCTCCACGAAGAACGCGGAGTCGGGCTGATCTGCGGCGTGGCCGTACAGGCCCTGACCGGAGGTGACCGCGTCGACGGAGTGCTGCTCGCCGACGGACAGCGGCTCGACGCGGACGTCGTGCTCGTCGGCATCGGCGCGCGGCCCGAGATCGGATGGCTGGAGGGCAGCGGGGTCGAACTCGGCGACGGCGTGCTGTGCGACTCCGGAGGAGGCACGAGCCTGCCCGGCGTCGTGGCGGTCGGCGACTGCGCCGCCTGGTTCGACCCGGGGCTCGGGCGCCACCACCGGGTCGAGCACTGGACCGGCGCGGTGCAGCGGCCCGCGGCGGCCACCGCGACGCTCCTTTCCGGCGGGTCCGCCCCCGCCCCTCCGCAGGCGCCGCCGTACCTCTGGTCCGACCAGTACGGCATGCGGATCCAGTTCGCCGGTCACACCCTCCCCGGTGACACGGTCACCGTCGAGGAGGGCGACGTGGCGGCGCGCAGCTTCCTCGCCGTCTACCGGCGCGAGGACCGGCCCGTCGCGGTGCTCGGGGTGGACCAGGTCCGCCAGTTCACCCGGTGGCGCCGCAGGCTAGCCACCGTCAACACGGGTTGAGGGATAGGGAGTGCATGTGAACCAGCCATCGGCCGCCGCATCCACAGGTACACGGCCCGTTGAGGAGGCGGCGTGACCACGAGCAGCCTTCCCCAGAGCCTGATCACCACCCTGCCGGGCGGCCACTACACCGACGAGAACGTCTTCGCCCTCGAGCAGGCGCGGGTCTTCGAGTCCATGTGGACGTGCGTCGTGCGCGCGGCCGACCTCGCCAAGCCGGGCGCGTTCAAGACCGTGCAGGTGGGCCGGGAGAGCGTGCTCGTGACGCGGGCGCGCGACAACTCGATCCGCGCGTTCCTCAACGTGTGCCGCCACCGCGGCGCGCGGATCAGGACCGAGGAGTGCGGCGAGGTCAAGCGGGCATTCCAGTGCCCCTACCACGCGTGGACGTACGACCTCGAGGGCAAGCTGATCGCCGCGCCCAACCTCACCAAGATGCCCGACATCGACCGGGTCGAGTACGGCCTGATCAACGTGCACGTCCGTGAGTGGCTCGGGTACGTCTGGGTGAATCTGTCCGACGAGCCCGTGCCCTTCGAGGAGGAGGTGCAGGGCCAGATCGTGGAGCGGCTCGGCGACCTCGGCTCCATCGAGAACTACGACATCCCGAACCTCGGGCTGGCCCGGCGGACCGTCTACGACGTGAAGTCGAACTGGAAGCTCATCGTCGAGAACTTCATGGAGTGCTACCACTGCGCGACGATCCACCCGGAGCTCACCGAGGTGATCCCGGAGTTCGCCGACGGGCTCGCCACGCAGCTGTCCGTGGGTCACGGGGCCGAGTTCGGCGAAGACATCGAGGGCTTCACGGTGGACGGATCGGCCGGCGCCGACCGGATCGACGGAGTGAGCGAGGACCAGGACCGCCGCTACTACGGGCTCACGGTCAAGCCGCTGATGTTCCTCAACCTCGTGCCCGACCACGTGATCCTGCACCGGATGTTCCCGCTCGCGGTGGACCGCACGGTGGTCGAGTGCGACTGGCTGTTCCGCAAGGACGTGGTCGACAGCGGCCGCGACCTCGACGCCTCCATCGAGCTCTTCCACCGGGTCAACGTGCAGGACTTCGAGGCGTGTGAGCGGACCCAGCTCGGGATGGGCTCGCGCGCGTACGCCAAGGGCGGGGTGCTCGTGCCGAGCGAGCACCACATCGGCGGCTTCCACGAGTGGGTGCTCGACCGCCTGGGCACCTCGCTCGCCTAGTCCGCACGACCCGGCAGGCGGTGGCGAGTGATCTCCTCGGAATCGCCGGACGGCTCAGCCGCCGTACCCCATTCGGCGGCTGATGTCGTCCGCCCCGGCGATGAGGATCGGCGCGAGTTCGTGCATCCGCTTCTCGCTGAAGCGGTAGGCGGGGCCCGAGGCGCTGACGGCGGCGAAGACCTCGCCGTCGTGGGAGCGGATGGGCGCCGCGATGGCGTTCAGCCCGATCTCGTACTCCTCCACGGTCACCGCGTACCCGCGTTCCCTGGCCTCGGCGAGCTCCGCGTTCAGTCCCTCGGCCGAGGTGATCGTCGCGGAGGTGTACCTCTCGAGGCCGGCGGCTCCAAGCAGTTCTTCTCGCTGCCGTTCGTCCAGGTGGGCGAGCAGGACCTTGCCGCTGGACGTGGCGTGCAGCGGGGTGAGCTGGCCGACCCAGTTGTGCGCGGTGACCGCGGCCGGGCCGCGGACCTGGTCGAGGTTGACCGCGTAGTGGGAACGCGCGACGGCCAGGTTCACCGTCTCGCCGATCTCGTCGGCGAGACGGCGGCACACCGGACGGCTCTGCTGGGTGAGGTCGAGCCTGGCCGCGACGCCGCCGGCGAGCCGGACGATCCCGAAGCTCAGCCGGTACTTGCCCCGGTCCTCGGCCTGCTCCACGAGACCCCGGGCCTCCAGCGCTCCGAGCAGGCGGAACGCCGTCGACTTGTGCACGTCGATCTCCAGGGCGATCTCGCTCACACCGGCCTCGCGCCGCCGGGAGAGGATCTCCAGGATGCTGATCGCGCGATCGACGGACTGGACGCCGCCGCCCTCGGCTCGTGCACTGGAAGATTCTTCGGCCATAGCCGGACTGTAGCGCGCGAGCCGGACCGGACGGTCCGGCTGTTGCGAATTACGCACCCCATTGCACAGACCAATATCATCCTGCCCGGGAGGCAGACATGTACGACTTCGTCATAGTCGGCGGTGGATCGGCCGGAAGCGCCTTAGCGAACCGGTTGTCGGCCGACCCGTCGAACCGGGTGCTCGTGCTGGAGGCCGGCAGACCGGACTACCTCTGGGACGTCTTCATCCACATGCCCGCGGCGCTGACGTTCCCGATCGGCAGCCGCTTCTACGACTGGAAGTACGAGTCCGAGCCCGAGCCGCACATGAACGGCCGGCGGATCTACCACGCCAGGGGCAAGGTGCTGGGCGGCTCCAGCAGCATCAACGGCATGATCTTCCAGCGCGGCAACCCCCTGGACTACGAGCGCTGGGGCGCCGACCCCGGCATGGAGACGTGGGACTTCGCGCACTGCCTGCCGTACTTCAAGCGCATGGAGAACTGCCTCGCCGCCGACCCCGACGACCCGATGCGCGGGCACGACGGCCCGCTGGTGCTCGAGCGCGGCCCGGTCGCCAACCCGCTGTTCTCGGCCTTCTTCGAGGCCGTCCAGGAGGCGGGCTATCCGCTGACCGACGACGTGAACGGCTACCGGCAGGAGGGCTTCGCCCGCTTCGACCGCAACCTCCGGCGAGGACGGCGCCTGTCCGCCGCCCGCGCGTACCTCCACCCGGTGAAGAACCGGCCCAACCTGGAGATCAAGACCCGGGCGTTCGTCACGAAGATCCTCTTCGAGGGGAAGCGGGCGGTCGGCGTCGAGTACAACGGCAAGACCGTCCGGGCCGGCGAGGTGATCCTCTGCGGCGGCGCGATCAACTCGCCCCAGCTGCTCCAGCTCTCCGGCGTCGGCAACGCCGCCGAGCTCAAGGCCCTCGGCGTCGACGTCGTCCATGACCTGCCCGGCGTCGGCGAGAACCTCCAGGACCACCTCGAGGTCTACATCCAGTACGGCTGCAAGCAGCCCGTCTCACTGCAGCCGGCGATGAAGCTGCACAAGCGGCCGTGGATCGGGGCGCAGTGGCTGTTCCTGCGCAAGGGCCCGGGGGCGAGCAACCACTTCGAGGCCGGCGGGTTCACCCGGAGCAACGACGACGTCGAATATCCGAACCTGATGTTCCACTTCCTGCCCGTCGCCGTCCGTTATGACGGCAGCTCTCCCGCGGGCGGTCACGGCTACCAGGTGCACATCGGGCCCATGTACTCCGACGCCCGCGGCTCCGTGAAGATCAAGAGCACGGACCCCCGGGAGCATCCCGCGCTCCGGTTCAACTACCTGTCCACCGACCAGGACCGGCGTGAGTGGGTCGAGGCCGTACGGGTGGCCCGCGACATCCTCAACCAGCCCGCGATGAATCCGTACAACGCCGGGGAGATCTCGCCCGGGCCCTCGGTGGAGACCGACCAGGAGATCCTGGACTGGGTGGCCAGGGACGGCGAGACCGCCCTGCACCCCTCGTGCACGGCGCGGATGGGCGTCGACGACCTCTCCGTGGTCGACCCGCTGACCATGAGGGTGCACGGCCTGGAGGGCCTGCGGGTGGTGGACGCCTCGGTCATGCCGTACGTGACGAACGGCAACATCTACGCCCCGGTGATGATGCTGGCGGAGAAGTCGGCCGACCTGATCCTCGGCGACACCCCCCTGCCGGCCGAGCCGGTCGAGTTCTACCGCCACCAGAAGGTGAAGTGAGCGCGTTGAAGGACCTCTACATCGGCGGAACCTGGCGCGAGCCGGTCGCGGGCGGCAGCCGCGAGATCCTGTCGCCGGCCGACGGCGGGCTCGTGACGACGGTCGCGGAGGCGACCCGGGCCGACACCGAGCTGGCGATCGCCGCGGCGCGGGCCGCGTTCGACGACGGCCCGTGGCCGCGGACGCCGGAGCGGGAGCGTGGAGCGCTGCTGCTGCGCGTGGCCGGCCTCCTGGAGCGCGACCGCAGGGAGATCGCCACGGCCGAGTCGCTCGACACCGGCAAGCGGCTGGTGGAGAGCGAGTACGACGTCGACGACGTGGTGAAGTGCTTCCGCTACTTCGGCGGCCTCGCCGGCACCGACGCGGGGCGAGTGATCGACACCGGCCGTGACGACGCGATCAGCCAGGTGGTGTACGAGCCGGTCGGCGTGTGCGGGCTCATCACCCCGTGGAACTACCCGCTGCTGCAGACCTCGTGGAAGGTCGCCCCCGCGCTGGTCGCGGGCAACACCTTCGTCCTGAAGCCGAGCGAGCTCACGCCGTCCACCGCGATCATGCTCATGCGGCTGCTCGAGGAGGCCGGATTGCCCGCGGGCGTGGCCAACCTCGTGCTCGGCGCGGGAGCCTCGGCGGGCGCGCCGCTGGCCGAACACCCCGACGTCGACCTGGTGTCGTTCACCGGCGGCCTGGCCACGGGGCGGACCGTCATGGCCTCCGCGGCCGCGACCGTGAAGAAGGTCGCCCTCGAGCTCGGCGGCAAGAACCCCAACATCGTCTTCGCCGACGCCGACTTCGAGGCGGCCGTCGACTTCGCGCTCACCGCCGTCTTCCTCCACTCGGGACAGGTCTGCTCGGCGGGCGCGCGGCTGCTCGTCGAGGACTCGCTGCACGACGCCTTCGTCGACGAGGTCGTACGGCGGGCCTCCCGCATCCGCCTCGGCGGGCCGTTCGACCCCGAGGCGGAGACGGGACCGCTGATCTCGGCCGCCCACCTGGCCAAGGTCGAGGCGTACGTCGCGGCCGGGATCGCCGAGGGCGCGGTGCTGCGGTGCGGAGGGGAACGTCTTCCCGGAAAGGGCCACTTCTACCCGCCGACCGTGCTGGACGAGTGCCACCGGGAGATGCGGGTGGTCCGGGAGGAGTCGTTCGGGCCGGTCCTGACGGTCGAGCGGTTCAGGGACGAGGACGAGGCGGTCCGGCTGGGCAACGACACCGACTACGGCCTGGCGGGCGCGGTGTGGACCCGGGACGCGGGCAAGGCCGCCCGGGTGGCCGGGCGGCTGCGCCACGGAACGGTGTGGATCAACGACTACCACCCGTACGTGCCGCAGGCGGAGTGGGGCGGGTTCAAGCAGTCCGGCGTGGGGCGTGAGCTGGGACCGACCGGTCTCAACGAATACCGCGAGCCCAAGCACATATGGCAGAACATCTCCCCCGCCCCCCAGAACTGGTTCACCCCCCCTTCCGCGTGATCGCCCCCCTTCCGCGTGATCATGCACACATTCGGCGAAGGGCTCTCTCACCTGCGACGACACCGCTCGTGATCATGCACAGGTTCGGCGGCATGCCCGCCGACCTGTGCGAACGCCGCGCGTGATCATGCACGAGTTCCACCCGCGGGCACGCCACGGAGCCGGCATGCGGGCATTCCGCCCGAAGGCCGGCTCCGAACCGAGGTGACCAGGGTCACGCAGCATCGGGTCCGGACATGGGCCAAGGTGGTGCCCATGTCTGCTTCTCGCCTCCGCGAAACGGTCGCCGCGCTGATGCCCCAGGCCCGCGGCGACCTGGCGGAACTCGTGTCATACCGTTCGATCGCCGATCCCCGGCTGTCCCTGGGGGACGAGTGCGCCGGCGCGGCCCGATGGATCGCCGACGCCCTCACCCGGGACGGCTTCAGCGACGTGGCCGTGCTCGACACGCCGGACGGCACCCAGTCGGTGTACGGCTTCCTTCCTGGACCCGCGGGCGCGCCGACCGTCCTGCTGTACGCCCACTACGACGTGCAGCCTCCGCTCGAGGAGTCCGCTTGGCTGTCGCCGCCGTTCGAGCTGACCGAACGGGACGGGCGGTGGTACGGCCGCGGCGCCGCCGACTGCAAGGGCGGCCTGATCATGCACCTCACCGCGCTTCGCGCCCTGCGCGACCACGGCGGCGTGCCGGTGAACGTGAAGATCATCGTGGAGGGGTCGGAGGAGCAGGGCACCGGAGGGCTCGAACGCCACGCCGAGGCGCACCCGGAACTGCTCGCCGCCGACGCCGTCCTCGTCGGCGACGCGGGGAACTTCCGCGCGGGGACTCCGACGGTCACCTCACAACTGCGGGGCATGACGATGGTGGAGGTCCTGGTCGAGACCCTCAAGGGCGACCTGCACTCCGGCCAGTTCGGCGGCGTCGCCCCCGACGCGCTCGCGGCGCTGATCCGGATGCTCGACTCGTTGTGGGACGGAACCGGCGCCACGGCGATCGAGGGCGTGGGAGCCGACGGCGTCTGGGAGGGCATGGAATACCCGGAGGAACTGTTCCGCGACGACGCCGGGATCCTCGACGGAGTGGGGTTCGTGGGCACCGGCACGGTCGCCGACAGACTCTGGGCCCGCCCGTCGGTGAACGTGATGGGGATCGACTGCCCGCCCGTCGTGGGAGGCACGCCGAGCCTGCACGCCTCCGCGAGGGCCAAGCTGGCTCTTCGCATCCCCTCGGGCGTCGACGTCGCGAAGGCCACCGCGGCGCTGACGTACCACCTCGAGTCCGCCGCCCCCTGGGGCGCCAGGGTCACCGTCACGCCGCGCGGCAACGGCGGGGCGTTCCGCGCCGACACCTCCTCCACCGCGTACAAGGCCATGGCCGCGGCCATGCTCTCGGCGTACGGCGAGGCGATGCAGATCGCCGGGAACGGGGGCGGCATCCCGTTGTGCAACACCCTCGCCCGGCTGTACCCGGAGGCGGAGATCCTGCTGATCGGCCTCAACGAGCCCGAGGCGCGCATTCACGCGGTCAACGAGAGCGTCTCCCCCGACGAGCTGGAGCGGCTCGCTCTGGCCGAAGCGCACTTCCTGCAGAACTACGCCGCCTCGGCGCCGGCTCAGGCCGCGCCTCGCCTCTGACGAGCCTCATCACCACTCTCCCCGGCGTCTCGCGGCGACAACGCGTACGCCGGGGGCGTGGCGATGGCTGCATGATCACGAACTATGTCTGCGCATGTCACGCACCATGATCGCGAACGTGTGCATGATCACGAAACTCGTTTGCGCAGGTGAGACCATGCGCGCCCGAACCTGTGCATGATCACACCCAAGGGGGGTCGCGGCTATGAGTTCTTGACAGGCATATGGGGTGAATAGGACTCTGTTGCGGGACGCGCATGATGTTTCGACATGCGCAACGACGGAGGTGTGTATGGCTGGCCCGCGCGTCGTCATCATCGGAGCCGGAGTCGTCGGGGCAGCCCTCGCCGAAGAGCTCTCCGCCAAGGGATGGACCGAGATCACGGTCGTCGACCAGGGCCCCGTACCGGCGACGGGCGGCTCGTCGTCCCACGCGCCCGGCCTGGTCTTCCAGACGAACTCCTCCAAGACCATGACCGAGATGGCCCGCTACACGGTGGAGAAGCTGAGCGCGCTCGGCTGCTTCCTCCAGGTGGGCGGGCTCGAGGTCGCCACCACGCCCGAGCGTCTCACCGAACTGCACCGCCGGCACGGCTGGGCCACCGCCTGGGGCCTCGAGGCGCACCTGCTCACCCCCGAGGAGTGCGTGGAACGCCACTCGCTCCTGTCGAAGGACCGGGTGCTGGGCGGGCTGTTCGTCCCCACCGACGGCCTCGCCAAGGCGGTACACGCGGTCGAGGTTCAGCTCGAGAAGGCGCGCGAGCGCGGCGTCCGCGTCCTGGAGCGGCACGAGGTCCTCGACGTCCGCAGCGAGGACGGCCGGGTGACCGGCGTCGTGACCGACCAGGGCGAGATCCCCGCCGACATCGTGGTCTGCTGCGCCGGCATCTGGGGTCCCAAGGTGGCCCGCATGGCCGGCATGACGCTCCCTCTCACGCCGCTCGCCCACCAGCTCGCCTGGACCGGCCCGGTCAAGGGGCTGGACGCGGCGCAGGAGGCGGTGCGCCCGATCCTGCGGCACCAGGACGCCGACCTCTACTACCGCGAACGGTTCGACCGGCTGGGCGTCGGCTACTACGGCCACCGCCCTCTGCCGATCACCTCCGAGCAGATCCTGCCGTTCGACGAGGCGGAGGTCATGCCCTCGGTGCTGACATTCACCGAGGACGACTTCGCCCCCGCCTGGGCCGAGACGCGGTCGCTGATGCCGGACACCCGCGACACCCAGGTCGAGGAGGGCATCAACGGACTGTTCTCCTTCACGACCGACAACATGCCGCTGCTCGGCGAGTCGCCCGAGGTCAAGGGCTTCTGGGTGGCCGAGGCCGTGTGGGTGACGCACTCGGCCGGCGTCGGCAGGGCCATGGCCGAGTGGCTGGCCGACGGCCACTGCTCGTCGTTCGACCTGCACGAGTGCGACGTCAACCGGTTCGAGCCCCACCAGCTCGCCCCCGACTACGTCCTCGCCCGCGACTGCCAGAACTACGTCGAGGTCTACGACATCATCCATCCGCTCGAGCCGCCGGCGAACCTCCGGCCGCTGCGGACCAGCCCCTTCTACCCGCGTGAGCGCGAACTGGGCGCGTACTTCCTCGAGGCGACCGGCTGGGAGCGCCCCCAGTGGTACGAGGCCAACGCCGGCCTGGTGGAGGGCAGGGACATTCCGCACCCCGGCGACTGGGCGTCCCGCCACTGGTCGCCGATCGTCGGCGCCGAGGCGCAGGCCTCCCGCGAGTCCGTCGCGATGTACGACATGTCGGCGCTCAAGCGCATCGAGGTCAGCGGGCCGGGGGCCACGGCCTTCCTCCAGCGGCTGTCGACCGGCGACGTGGACAAGTCCGTCGGCTCGGTGACGTACTGCCTGCTCCTGGACGAGGACGGCGGCATCCGCAGCGACGTCACCATCGCGCGGCTGGGGCGCGACCACTACCAGGTGGGCGCGAACGGCAACCTCGACCTGGACTGGTTCCACCGGCACGCCGACCCCTCCGTGGTGGTCCGCGACATCACGGCGGGCACCTGCTGCATCGGCATCTGGGGTCCCCGGGTCCGTGAGGTGGTCGCCCCGCTCGCCGGGCGCGACTTCTCCGCGGACGGCTTCCGCTACTTCCGCGGCAAGAAGGCCCACGTCGGGGCGGTTCCCGTCACGGCCCTGCGGCTGTCCTACGTCGGAGAGCTCGGCTGGGAGCTCTACACGACCGCCGACATGGGCGCCAAGCTCTGGGACACCCTGTGGGAGGCCGGGCAGGAGCACGGGATCATCGCGGGCGGCCGCGGCGCGTTCAACAGCCTCCGGCTGGAGAAGGGCTACCGGTCGTTCGGCACTGACATGACCTACGAGCACGACCCCTACGAGGCGGGCCTGGCGTTCGCCGTCAAGCCGGACAAGGGCGACTTCATCGGCCGCGAGGCCCTGCTCGAACGCCGCGAGGACGTACGGCGGCGCCTGACGTGCCTGACCGTCGACGGCCCCGAGGCCGTGGTCATGGGCAAGGAGCCGGTGTACGACGGCGACCGCTGCGTCGGCTACGTCACGAGCGCGGCCTACGGCTACACCATCGGCAAGGGGATCGCCTACGCCTGGCTTCCCACCGAGCTGACCACGCCCGGCCAGGTGGTGCACATCGGATACTTCGACCGGCGGGTCGCCGCGGTCGTCGCCGAGGAGCCCCTGTTCGACCCCGCCATGGAACGCCTCCGCGGCTGACGCGGTCACCGCATGAGCACCACCTCTGGAGGACCCGCCTTGAACCCATCCGAATCGCTGGTCGACACACCGCTCGCCGAGGCCGACCCCGAGGTCGCGGCGGCGATCGGCGCCGAGTTGCACCGCCAGCAGTCCACGCTCGAGATGATCGCCTCGGAGAACTTCGCCCCGGTGTCGGTCATGCGGGCGCAGGGATCCGTCCTGACCAACAAGTACGCCGAGGGCTACCCGGGCAGGCGCTACTACGGCGGCTGCGAGAACGTCGACGTCATCGAGACGCTGGCGATCGACCGGGTGAAGGCCCTGTTCGGTGCGGAGGCCGCGAACGTGCAGCCGCACTCGGGCGCGCAGGCGAACGCGGCGGCGATGGCGGCCCTGCTCGAACCCGGCGACACGATCCTCGGTCTGGACCTGGCGCACGGCGGCCACCTCACGCACGGCATGCGGATCAACTTCTCCGGCCGGCTCTACAACGTGGTCGCCTACCACGTGCGCGAGAGCGACAACCTCGTGGACATGGACGAGGTGGAGCGGCTGGCCAGGGAGCACCGGCCGAAGCTGATCATCGCGGGCTGGTCGGCCTATCCCCGTCACCTCGACTTCGCGACCTTCCGCAGGATCGCCGACGAGGTCGGGGCGTACCTCATGGTCGACATGGCCCACTTCGCCGGCCTGGTCGCCGCGGGGCTGCATCCCTCCCCCGTGCCGCACGCCCACGTCGTGACGACGACCACGCACAAGACGCTCGGCGGGCCGAGGGGCGGTGTGATCCTGTCCACCGGGGAACTCGCCAAGAAGATCAACTCGACGGTGTTCCCCGGCCAGCAGGGCGGCCCGCTCGAACACGTCATCGCGGCCAAGGCGGTCTCGTTCAAGATCGCGGCGGGCGACTGGTTCGCCGACCGGCAGCGGCGCACCCTCGAAGGGGCGCGCGTCCTGGCCGCCCGCCTCCTCGAGCCGGACGCCGCAGCGGCGGGTGTGCGGGTCCTGTCCGGAGGCACGGACGTCCACCTGGTGCTGGTCGACCTGCGCGCGTCCGAGCTGGACGGCCGGCAGGCCGAGGACCGGCTGCACGAGGCCGGCATCACCGTCAACCGCAACGCCGTGCCGTTCGACCCCCGGCCCCCGATGGTCACCTCCGGCCTGCGGATCGGCACCCCCGCGCTGGCGACGCGCGGTTTCCAGACCGCCGACTTCCAGGAGGTCTCCGACGTCGTCGCGGCGGCCCTGACCGGTGACGGCGACGAGGCGTCGATCGCCCACCTGCGCGGACGCGTCGAGGCCCTCGCCGCCAAGCACCCGCTCTACGCCGGAGAAGAATCGTGACCAAAGACTTCCCGGATCACCCCGACTGGTTGTGGAGCAGCCCGGAGCCCAGGCGCTCGTACGACGTGGTGATCGTGGGCGGCGGCGGCCACGGGCTGGCGACGGCCTACTACCTGGCCAAGAACCACGGGATCACCGACGTGGCGGTGCTGGAGCGCGGCTGGCTGGCCGGCGGCAACATGGCACGCAACACCACGATCATCAGGTCCAACTACCTGTGGGACGAGAGCGCCGGCATCTACGAGCACGCCCTCAAGCTGTGGGAGGGGCTCGAGGACGACCTCGGGTACCCGATCCTGTTCAGCCAGCGCGGCGTGCTCAACCTCGCGCACAGCCTGCAGGACGTCAGGGAAAGCGTGCGCCGGGTCCACGCCAACCGCCTCAACGGCGTCGACGCCGAATGGCTGACGCCTGAGGAGGTCAAGGAGGTCTGCCCGATCGTCGACGTCTCGCCCGACGTGCGCTATCCGGTGCTCGGCGCCACCTACCAGCCGCGGGCCGGCATCGCCAAGCACGACTACGTGGCCTGGGGCTTCGCCCGGGCCGCCGCGGCCATGGGCGTGCACCTGATCGAGAACTGCGAGGTCACCGGGGTCGAGGTGGCCGGCGGCCGGGTCCAGGCCGTCCAGACGACCAGGGGGAGGATCGCTGCGGGCACGGTCGCGTTGGCCGCCGCCGGCCACTCCTCCGTCGTCGCCGCGACCGCCGGAGTGGAGCTGCCGGTGCAGACCCATCCGCTCCAGGCGCTCGTGTCGGAACTGCTCGAGCCCGTGCACCCGACGGTGGTCATGTCGAACGCCGTGCACGTCTACGTCAGCCAGGCCCACAAGGGCGAGCTGGTCATGGGCGCGGGCATCGACCCGTACAACTCCTACCGCCGGCGCGGCGCGTTCCACATCATCGAACAGCAGATGTCGGCGGCGCTGGAGCTCTTCCCGATCTTCGCCCGGGCCCACGTCCTGCGCACCTGGGCGGGGATCGTCGACGTCACCCCTGACGCCTCCCCCGTGGTCGGCACGACGCCGGTGGACGGCCTGCTCGTCAACTGCGGCTGGGGAACCGGCGGCTTCAAGGCGACGCCCGGCGTGGGCTGGTGCTACGCGCACACGATCGCCCACGGCGAGCCGCACCCCCTCAACGCCCCCTTCTCGCTCGAACGGTTCACCACCGGCGCGCTCGTGGACGAGCACGGCGCGGCGGCCGTGGCCCACTGAAGGCCCACTGAAGGAGACCCAGACCCCATGCTGCTGATCCCCTGTCCGTGGTGCGGACCGCGCGACGAGGCGGAGTTCCACTACGGCGGGCAGGCGCACGTCGCCTATCCCGAGAACCCCGCGGCGCTGTCCGACGAGGAGTGGGCCCGCTACCTGTTCTTCCGCGACAACCCCGAGGGCCGGTTCGCCGAGCGGTGGAACCACACGGCGGGGTGCCGCCGCTGGTTCAACGCCGTGCGGAACACCGCCACCAACGAGATCGAGGCCCGCGAGGTGATCGCGTGACGTCCCGCCGGATGGCCGGGTGGCAGGGCGAGCCGGTCCGGTTCCGCTTCGACGGCCGGGATTACGAGGGGGTCCGCGGCGACACGCTGGCCTCCGCCCTGCTGGCCAACGGTGTGCGCACGGTGGCCGCGAGTCCCGCTCTGGGCCGCCCACGTGGGATCTACGCCGCCTGGACGGAGGAGCCCAACGCCCTCGTGCGGTACGGCGTGGAGCCGATGGCGCAGGCCACGACCCTCGACCTCACCGAGGGGCTCGACGCGACGAGCCTGCGGGGCCGGGGACGGCTGAGCGAGGAACCCGACACGAGCCGCTACGACGCGGTCCACGCGCACTGCGACGTCCTCGTCGTCGGCGCGGGTCCGGCCGGTCTGGCGGCGGCCGCCGCGGCGGCGGGCACCGGCGCCCGTGTGATCATCGCGGACGACCGGCCGGTCGCGGGCGGCAGCCTGCCCGACACCGCCGAGACGGTCGGCGGCGTGCCGGGAGACGAGTGGGCGGCCACGACGCTCGCGGAGCTCGGCGGCCGCCCCGACGTCCGGGTGCTGAGCCGCACCAGCGTGTTCGGCTACTACGACGACAACTACCTCGTCGCCGTCGAGCGGCGCGGCGCGGACGCCTACTCCCGCGAGCGCGTGTGGCGCATCAGGGCCCGCCAGGTCGTGCTGGCCACGGGAGCCCACGAACGGCCGATCGCCTTCGCCGGCAACGACCGGCCGGGCGTCATGCTGGCCGGGTCGGCCCGGGCGTACGCCAACCGCCACGGCGTCCTGCCCGGCGCGCGTGCGGTCGTGTTCACCACGAACGACAGCGCCTACGCCGCCGCCCGGGATCTCGCGGCGGCCGGTGTCGAGATCGCCGCCATCGTCGACACCCGCGACACCGCCGGCCACGCGCAGGACGGCACCGAGGTCCTCACCGGCCACGTGGTCACCGCGGTCGGCGGCGACGAGGGCGTCTCGTCCGTCACCGTTTCCGGTGCCGGTCACGTGGACCGGGAGATCGAAGCCGACCTGCTGCTCGTCTCGGGCGGCTGGAACCCCCTGGTCCATCTGTTCAGCCAGGCGGGCGGCGAGCTCCGCCACGACGACGCGACCGGCTCGTTCGTGCCCGGGCCCGTACGGCAGGCGGTCGAGGTGGCGGGCGCCGCGCGCGGGGTGTTCACCCTGGCCGGGTGCCTGGAGGACGGCGCCGCGGCCGGAGCGCGGGCGGCCGAGGCCGCCGGGTTCCGCATGGGGGACGCCTTCCGGATCCCCGAGACCCCCGCAGAGGAACCCGCCGAGCCGGCCGCCCACCTGTGGCTCGTGGAGGCCGCCGACTACGCCACGCACTTCGTGGATCTCCAGCGTGACGTCACCGTCGCCGACGTCATGAAGGCGACCGGAGCGGGACTGCGTTCGGTCGAGCACGTCAAGCGCTACACCACGGCGGGCACGGCGCACGACCAGGGCAAGTTGTCCGGCGTGCTCACCAGCGCGGTCGTCGGCCACGCTCTCGGCCTGCCGCTCGCCGATCTCGGCACCACCACGTTCCGCGCGCCGTACGTGCCGGTCGGCTTCTCCACGCTCGCCGGACGGGACAGGGGCGCGCTGCACGACCCGGTGCGGACCACGTCGCTGCACGAGTGGCACGTGGCCTACGGGGCTCCGTTCGAGAACGTCGGCCAGTGGAAGCGCCCCTGGTACTACCCGCGTGCGGGCGAGGACATGGAGGCCGCCGTCCTGCGTGAGTGCCATGCCGTACGGACGTCCGTGGGCGCGATGGACGCCTCCACCCTCGGCAAGATCGACGTGCAGGGCCCGGACGCGGCGGAGTTCCTCGACCGGCTCTACACGAACATGATGAGCACCCTCAAGGTGGGCGCGATCCGCTACGGCGTCATGTGCAGGCCCGACGGGATGGTCTTCGACGACGGCACCGTCATCCGCCTGGCCGACGACCGGTTCCTGGTGACGACGACCACGGGCAACGCGGCGGCCGTGCTCGACTGGATGGAGGAGTGGCTCCAGACGGAGTGGCCGCACCTGCGGGTCTACTGCACGTCGGTCACCGAGCACTGGGCGACCGTGGCCCTCGCGGGTCCCGGTTCCCGTGACGTGCTGGCCGGCCTGGCTCCCGGCCTCGCCGTCGACGCGGCGAGCTTCCCCTTCATGACCTGGCGGGACACCGAGGTGGCCGGGCTGGCCGCGCGGGTGTGCCGGATCAGCTTCTCCGGCGAGCTCGCCTACGAGATCAACGTCAACGCGTGGGACGGACTCGCCCTGTGGGAGGCGGTCATGGGCACGGGGACGGTCACGCCGTACGGCACCGAGACGATGCACGTGCTGCGGGCGGAGAAGGGCTACCCGATCGTCGGCCAGGACACCGACGGCACGGTCACCCCGGCCGACCTCGGCATGGACTGGGTCGTGTCGAAGAAGAAGCCCGACTTCATCGGGAAGCGCTCGTTCGCCAGGGCCGACACGAGCCGGCCGGACCGCAAGCACCTGGTCGGCCTGCTCCCCGCGGACCCCGGCCGGCTCCTCCCCGAGGGCGCCCACCTCGTGGAGACGGGCACGCTGCCCGAGCCGCCGGTCCCGACCCTCGGCCACGTGACGTCGAGCTACCGCAGCGCGGTGCTGGGCAGCACCTTCGCGCTCGCACTGGTCAGCGGTGGCCGTGACCGGATGGGCGAGGAACTGTACGTCCCGCTCGGCGACGAACTGGTCCCCGTCACCGTCACGTCCCACATCCTCTACGACCCCGAGGGAGCCCGCCGCGATGGCTGAGCGACTGAGCCCGCCGGCCCGGTTCACGCCGGTGTCGTCCGACGACCTGCGCATCGCGGAGGTGCCCTTCCTCACGCAGATCAACCTGCGCGTGGACCCGAAGAGCCGGGCGGCGGCCGACATCGGGCTCGCCCTGGGCGCGCCCCTGCCGACCGATCCCGGCACCTGCACGAGCGCTCAAGCCGACGTGCTCTGGATGGGGCCCGACGAGTGGCTGGTGGTCGGAGAGCGGGGAGACGACCCCGAAGGGACGATCCGGGCGGCGGCCGGGACGGCGCACGTGGGGATCACCGACGTGTCGGCCCAGCGCACGGTCATCTCCGTTGACGGCCCCCGCTCGCGCGACCTGCTCGCGCACGGCTGCGCGCTCGACCTGCACCCCCGGGTGTTCGGCCCGGGACGCTGTGCGCAGACGATGCTCGCCCGCGCGCTGGTCGTGCTCGCCGCGACGGGCGAGGAGGGGTTCCGCGTGTTCGTGCGGTCCTCGTTCGCGGGTTACCTCGCCGACTGGCTCCTGGACGCGGCCGGCGAGTACCTGCGGAAGGGGACGGTCACATCGCGCTGAGCGTCTTGAGAAGCGACGGGATCACCGTGGAGCGCCAGCCGCTGCCCATGTTCTTGAACGCGAAGGCCTGAGCCGGGTCGTCGAGGTCGAAACCCGCGTGTTCGACGAACAACCGGGTGCCCTGTCCCTCGGCGACCAGCCTCCAGGTGACCGTGGTGTCCAGCGCTCCGCCTCTCCAGCTGATGCGCAGCAGGCGTTCCTCTTCGACGTCGAGCACCTCGCACGAGATCACCCCGTCGAACTCGACCTGCGGTATCGGCCGGGTGGTGAAGGTGAAGCGGTGCCCCACCACGGGCTTCATGTCGCCCGCCATCAGCCACCGCTCCTGCAGCGCCGAATCGGTCAGGGCACGCCACACCTTGGTCGGCGGGTGCGGCAGGAACTCGTCGACCTCGATCGACGTCAGGTCAGCGCTCATGGTCGTCTCCATCCTCTTCATCCAGCAGTTCACGCAGCCCGGCGAGCCTTTCCCGCCAGAACCGCTCGTACGGCGAGAGCCAGCGCGACACTTCCATCAGCGGCTCCGCCTCCAGCCGGTAGAGCCGCCGCCGCCCGCTGCGCTCCTCGCTGACCAGCCCGGCGTCGCGCAGCACCCGGAGATGCTCGGAGACGCTCGGGCGGCTCATCTCGAAGTGCGAGGCGAGGTCGTTCACCGACCGCGGCCCGCCGAGCAGCAGCGCCGTCAGCTCGCGCCGCACCGGACTGGCGAGTGCTGCGAAGACGTCCGCGCCTCCCGCCGTCACCCGCTCGCTACCTGTCATGGCGACAACAATAGGTAGGAGATTCCCTACAAGTCAACCGTAGGAGATCTCCTACGCGTTATCGGCTTCCATCACCGTGGCCGAGCACCCGTCGCGGACGTCCCGGCATGATGGAGGCATGGTCCGCGGCGAACTCGACCTGCGCGTCGGGGCGGAACTGTGGCTGTTCCTCCCGCCCCGCCGCCGGGCCGTCGTCTGCCGCGTGCCCTACGACGGCACGTCGTCGCTCGGGCACGTGGTCGAGTCCGCGGGCATCCCGCTTCCGGAGGTCGGCACGCTCCTCGCCGCAGGACGGCCGGTCGCGCCGTCGTACCGTCCGGGCCCGGCCGACGCCGTGCGCGTGTTGGGGGTGGCGAGGCCACAGCCGATCCCGGCGCCCCGGTTCGTCCTCGACGTCCATCTCGGCACCCTCGCCAGACGGCTGCGCCTCGTCGGCGTCGACGTCGCCTACCGCAACGACCTCGGCGACGACGCGCTGATCGCGCAGGCCAACGCCGAGTCGAGGGTGCTGCTCACCAAGGACCGCGGCCTGCTTCGCCGCCGGGCCCTGTGGCTCGGCGCCTACGTCCGCGGCGCGCGCCCGGACGACCAGCTCCGTGACACGCTCGATCGTTTCGCGCCCCCGCTCGCCCCCTGGACCCGGTGCACGGCGTGCAACGGCCTGCTGTCCCCGGTCGCCAAGGGCGAGGTCGAGCACGTCTTGCCACCGGGGACCAGGCGCCGATACGACACGTTCGCCCGCTGCCTCGGCTGCGGGCACGTCTACTGGCACGGCGCGCACGGGAACCGGCTGCAGGCGATCGTGGAGGCCGCCTCGCGCGTCGTCTGAAAGACGGCCTCAGCCGGACGTGTCGGCGTCGTACGGCATGCGGCGCTGGAGGACGAACAGCCAGACGAGGGACGGCACCACGAGCAGCGCCCCCACTCCAGCCACCACGAGAACGGTCGTGGTCACCACGGGCGCCGCGGCGGCCTCCTGGTAGGTGAGGCCCGGCGGCAACATCGCCGGATACTGGGCCACCGGCCAGCCCCACATGACGGCCGCGACGGCGAGCACGGCCGCCACCCGTACGAGCAGGTGGCGCCGCAGCGCGAGCAGGACGATCGACGCGATCCCGAGCACGGCGCTGAGCACGACCAGGGGCAGCGCCCGGTGGATGAGACCGGAGAAGAGGCGGGGAGCGTCCCAGTGGAGCACGGCGATGCCGGCGAGCGCGCCGGCGCCGGTCACGACGGCGGCGAGCAGGGCACGCCGGCGGAACCCCTCCGCCAGCTGCGGCGTCCCGGAGCGCGCGGCGTCGTCGCACAGGTAGACCGCCGCGAGGTAGGCGCAGACCAGGACGGCGAGCACGCCCCCCAGCAGCGAGGTCGGGTTCAGCCAGCTCCCCACCACGTCACCGGCCGCGAGACCCGGCGGGACCCGGGCGGACGCGATCCCCCCGGCGACCGTTCCGAGGAAGAACGGCGTCAGCACGGACGAGAGGGCGAACGCCCCGCCGAACAGGCGCTGCTGCCACAACTCCGTGCTGGCCTTGCGGAAGGCGAAGGCGGCGCCCCTCGCGATGATCCCGAGCGCGGCCAGCGTGAGCGGGATGTAGAGCGTGGACATCACCGAGGCGAAGGCCAGGGGGAAGCCGGTCCACAACACCACGAGCACGAAGATCAACCAGACGTGGTTGGCCTCCCACACCGGGCCGATCGAGTGCTCGATGAGCCGCCGCTGCGGCATGCCGGCCCGGCTGCGCCCGGCGAGCAGGTCCCAGACGCCGCCGCCGAAGTCGGCTCCGCCGAGCAGCGCGTAGACGGTGAGCCCCGCCCACATGACGGCCAACAGGATCTGCGCCGAGTCCATCAGGGCTCCGTTTCCTGCGGGGCGACGTGCCCGGTGCGGGCCACGTGGCGCAGGACGTAGACGACCGCGACCGTGAGGAACGCGTAGACGACGGCGACCACGGCGAAGCCCACCCACAGGCCGGGGGCGGGGTTGACCGCCTCGAAGGTCCGCATCTTGCCGTACACGATCCAGGGCTGCCGCCCGACCTCGGTGACGACCCACCCCGTCTCGACCGCGATGACGGCGAGCACACCCGCGACGGAGGCGAGCCGCAGGAACCACGGCGAGGCGGGCAGGTCGCGCCGCCGCCACCAGCTCAGAGCCAGCCAGGCGGACAGGAGCAGCAGCACCATCCCGATGCCCACCATCGTGTCGAACGCCAGGTGGACGGGACTGATCGGCGGCCGGTCCGCGGGCGCGACCCGGTCCAGCCCCTGGACGACGGTCCCTGGCGTGAAGCCCACCAGCATCGACAGCCCGCTGGGGATCTCGAGCGCGTACCGGATCCTGCCGTCGATCACCAGCCCGCCGAGGTGCAGCGGCGCGTTCGGGCCGGTGGGGAACAGCGCCTCGGCGGCGGCGAGCTTGGTGGGCTGGTCGCCGGCGAGGAACCGCGCGGCGTAGTCGCCCGCGACGACCTGGACCGGCGAGAGCGCCGCCGCCAGCGTGAACGGCACCAGGAAGCCGAGCCGGTGGTAGCGGTCGCGGCGTCCCCGCAGCAAAGCCACCGCGTAGACCCCGGCGGTGCCGAATCCCGACACCATGAAGGCCGCGATGACCATGTGCAGGACCTGCGGGGGCATCGCCGGGTTGAACACCGCGGCCCAGGGCGCGACCCCGGCGACCTTGCCGTTCTCGAGGTCGAATCCGCGCGGCGCGTTCATCCACGCGTTGGCCGCCACGACGAAGACGGCCGACGACACGCCCGCGACGAGCACGGGGATCCCACTGAGCAGGTGTGCCCGGGGAGAGAGCCGGTCCCAGGCGTAGAGGTAGACGCCGAGGAAGATCGCCTCGACGAAGAACGCGATGCCCTCCATGGCGAACGGCAGGCCGATGACCTCGCCGTAGACACCCATCAGGCCCGGCCACAACAGGCCCATCTCGAAGCTCAGGATGGTGCCGGAGACCGCGCCCACCGCGAAGAGCACGCCCACGGCCGTGGCCCATCGCCGGGCGAGCCGCATGTAGACCGCGTCGCCGGTCCGATGGGCCCGCCATTCGGTGAACAACAGCAACGCCGGCATGCCCACGCCGAGGCAGGCGAAGACGATGTGCCAGCCCAGTGAGAGGGCCATCTGGGTTCGCGCCGCCACCAGATCGGCCGGGCTCGCCGGGCCCGCAAGGACGGCGAGCGGTGTCATGGCTGGTCCGTGCCCCCGCGGCGCCACCTGGCAAACCGCGTGCCGGGTATGGAAGCGATCAAGGCCGGCGAGTGCACCGGTGACGAGAGGTGAGGTGTTTACCCGAAGCGGGCCGGTTGCGGGGGAACGCGCCCGCGGGCCGGGGGAATAGGCCCCATCATGACGCGCAACCTGGTGAACGGCGCAGTCGGCGGCGCCCTCGCGACCGCTGTTTACAGCGCCGTGCTGATGGCGGGAGAGCAGGCGGGCCTGCTGGGCCATGCCCCTCCCAAGAGGGTCGTGCGCGTCGCCCTTCCCGGCAGCAGGCACCGCCCCAAGCCGGGCGAGGGGGCGCTCGCGACGATCGGCCACTACGCGTACGGCAGCGCCGCGGGGGCCGCGCTCGGCCTGCTGTTCCGCGGGCAGCGGGTCCCGCTTCCGGTCGGCGCGGCGTACGGCCTCGCGGTCTGGTACGCCAGCTTTCAGCACCTGATGCCCCGGCTGAAGATGTATCCGCCGATCTCCCGCGACTCCCCCGGGCGCCAGGCACTCCTGGCGCTTGGCCACATGGTGTACGGAACGTCCCTCGCGATCTCGATGAACCGGCTGAGGAGCGACAGGGCCATGGGCGCGCGGATCCTGCCGAGCGAGCACCCCGAGCGGTCGAAGTTCCTGACCCCGCCGGAACCGGTGTCCTGACCGATCTCCTCCGGCGAGGGAACGTCGGCCGTCTTCGGCATGATGGCGGGCATGGCTTCGCAATCCAGGCACATCAGTGAGCAGATCGACCGGCCCGCGGACGAGGTCTACGAGTACGCGTCGAATCCGGCGAACATCCCGGAGTGGGCGCCGGGGCTCGGCAGCGCGGTGGAGAACGTCGGCGGGCGGTGGTTCGTGGAGACCGGCGGGGGCCGCGTGGGCGTCGCCTTCGCGGAGCGCAACGCCTTCGGCGTCCTCGACCACGAGGTCACGATGCCCTCGGGCGAGGTAGTCCACAATCCGATGCGGGTGTTCCCCGACGGGGACGGCTGCGAGGTGGTGTTCACCGTCCGCCGTCTCCCCGGCATGAGCGACGAGGACTTCGCCCGCGACGCCGGCCTCGTCCAGGCCGACCTCACCCGGATGAAGCACATCCTCGAAGCCGGCTGAATCGAGCTTCCACCGACGGGTGCGGTCACGCCTGCCCACTTGCGTCAAGGAGCACTAGACGACAAACCTCGGCGGCCTGGGCACTCCGGAGGAGCGCACCCGGTTGCGCACGGCCCTGCACATGGTCCACGCAGGCCGGGCCCTGCCGGAAGAGGAGCAGACGATCGTCCGCGCCGCGATCGCCCGGGTCGGCGCGGCCGCCGCCTCCCCCGCCTCCCCCGCATGACACCCGGGCCCACCGGCAGGCGCCAGGATCCGTGCGCGGCTCCCGAGTGTCTAACTAACCTGGACGGCATGGCTCTCGACGAGGAATTGCTGCTCCGGGCACGTCAGGCCGGCACCCGGTGGACCGAGGCGCAGGACCATGCCGAACAGGCCAAGAACGCCTACCACCAGGCCGTCCGGCGCCTCCACCTGAGCGGGTCGTCGTTGCACGAGATCGCCGAGGCGCTCGACATCAGCCACCAGCGGGTCCACCAGATCATCGAGGCCACCGGCGGCACGGCCGGCTGGAGATCCCGCAGGAAGCCCGCCGACCCGGCGTGCGGCTTCTGCGGGGCCGGCAAGACGGAGGTCAACCGGCTCGTCGCGGGACCCGCCGTGTTCATCTGCGACGCCTGCGTCTCACTCGCCTGCCGGGTCGTCGACGACGCCGGGCGGCCGGACGCGCCGCGCGCCCATCTGGAACTCGTGGCCCTGCCGAGCGCGCTGTCGTGCTCCTTCTGCAACAAGCCCGCCACGGATGTCACTGCACTCGTGACCGGCGGAGGAGTCCGCATCTGCGACGGCTGCGCGCGGTTCGGCGAGGAGATCATCGCCGCGCAGGCGGGGTGACCCCGGCCGTACTCGACCCGGCGCAGTCGCCGGCTCCGGCCGCGTTGCAGCATGGATCCACCGCGTGGAACCGCCACGCGGAGATCGACGCACCAGATCGACGCACCAGATCGACGCACCAGATCGACGCACCAGGAGGTCCGATGACCGTTCCGCCCTCCCCGCCGTACGACGAGCGCCTGACTCCTCCCCCGTTCGATCCCGAACTGGCCGTCGCCCTGGCGACCATGGCGGACGGCGTCCCGCCCGCTCTGCTGCCGGAGATGATCCCCGACCTGCAGGGCGCCACCGCCCTGATGCGACCGTCGGACGACGACCTCCGCCGCGGGGGCGCCTTCGAGATCGAGGAGCGCACCGTGCCGGGGCCGGAGGGCGCGCCGGACGTCTCGCTGCTCATCTGCCGGCCCACCGGGGTCACGGGCCCGGTCCCCGCCGTGTACCACATCCACGGCGGCGGCATGATCATGGGAGACAACCGGACCGGGATCGAGCTCATCCTGGAGATGGCGCAGGAACTGCGGCTCGCCGTGGTCTCGGTGGAGTACCGCCTGGCGCCCCGGCATCCGCACCCGGCCCCGGTGGAGGACTGCTACGCCGGTCTGGTCTGGACGGCGGAGCACGCGGAGGAGATCGGCGTCGACCGGGACCGGATCGTCGTCGGCGGTGGAAGCGCGGGAGGCGGTCTGTCCGCGGCCGTCGTGCTGCTCGCCCGTGACCGCGGCGGCCCCACGCCGGCCGGGCAGCTGCTGGCCTGCCCGATGCTCGACGACCGCAACGACACCGTGTCCAGCCGGCAGATGGCCGGCCTGGGCGTGTGGGACAGGACGTCGAACGACACCGGATGGACGGCGTTGCTCGGGGAACGGCGAGGCGGCCCCGATGTCTCCCCCTATGCGGCGCCCGCCCGCGCGCAGGACCTGTCCCGGCTGCCGCCGGCCTTCATCGACGTGGGTTCCGCCGAGACGTTCCGGGACGAGGACGTCGCGTACGCCACCCGTATATGGCAGGCGGGCGGCCAGGCGGAGCTCCACGTGTGGCCGGGCGGATTCCACGGTTTCGACGCGATGGTGCCCCAGGCGGCGATCTCCCAGGCGGCCCGTGCCGCCCGGGTCGACTGGCTGCGCCGCTTGCTGGCGCGCTGACCACGAGCCGGCTGATCACGAGCCGGCTGATCACGCTCGGGCCGAACGCGCCGACCACGAGCAGGCCCCACACCGCGCCCTGGCCGTCAGCGACCGGCCAGGGTGAGGGCGAAGTCACCCGCGGGGTCGGTGTAGTAGCGCACGACGTCGAACCCCGCGGCGGCCAGTTCGCGCCGCACGTCCTCCTCGCGGAACTTGGCACTGATCTCGGTGCGCATCTCCTCGCCTGCCTCGAAGGCGAGGGAAAGCCCGAGGCGGCCCAGCCGTACGGACATGGCCCGCGTCGCCCTGAGGCGCATCTCGATCCAGGCGTTGTCCTCGTCGTACCGGGCGACGTGCTCGAACGCGTCCGGCTCGAAGTCGCCGTCCAGCTCACGGTTGATGACATGGAGCACGTTGCGGTTGAACGCGGCCGTCACCCCCCGCCCGTCGTCGTAGGCCGCGACCAGCCGCCGGACGTCCTTCACCAGGTCGGTGCCGAGCAGCAGGGTGTCGCCCGGCCTGAGGGTGGCGCGCAGTTCCTTGAGGAACAGCTCGCGGGCCGCAGGGGGCAGGTTCCCGATCGTCCCGCCGAGGAAGGCGACCATCCGCCGGCCCTCCCTCGGCAGCAGGGACAGGTGGTGCTCGAAGTCGGCCCGGACCGGCTGTACGGCGAGGCGGGGATAGCGGGTCGCGAGCCGCGCGGCGGCGGCCTCCAGGGTGACCGCGTCGACGTCCACGGGCATGTAGGTCCGCAACGTGCCCGAGGCGGACAGCGCGTCGAGCAGCAGGACGGTCTTCTCGCTGGTGCCGGATCCGAGCTCGACCAGCGTGTCCGCCCCGCTGTGCACGGCCATGCCGGGTGCGTGCCGGCGCAGGATCTCGAGCTCCCTGCGGGTCGGGTAGTACTCGGCGAGCCGGGTGATCCGCGAGAAGAGGTCGCTGCCGGTCGCGTCGTAGAACCACTTGGGCGGCAGCCACTTGGGCGAGGAGGTCAGCCCGGTGCGCACGTCGTTCTCCAGCGCCTGCCGCAGATAGTCTCCGTCGAGGTGGTCGATCAGCGCCATGTGTCGCTCCTCAGTGGATCGGTGTCACGAGCACGCCGTCGGGGGACGCGAGCAGGAGGTTGCGATCGGGTACGGCCTGCCATCCGGGGCGGTCGTCGAGCGGCTCGCTGGCGATGAGCACGCCCTGACCCAGATGGGCGAACAGAGTGTCACCCCAGGTCGTGGCGGCCAGCTCGGCTCCCCCGCTGACGAGGAAGTTGAGCCGGGCCCCGGGGTCGGCCTCCGCGACGGACCTGACGACCATGGGCAGCGCCTGGGCGACCGGCATCCCCTCACGGAGCCGCGTGAACACGGCGGAGGCGAGCCACGCCGAGTCGCACGCGCTCTCCGAGCCCGCCGCCATCAGGGCGACGGCCTCCCGCCGGACCCGGCCGTTGTGGCTGAGCAGCCAGACGCCGTCCGAGAACGGGGCGGTGGCCGACTCCTCGATGGGCATTCCCACGGTCGCGGACCGGACGGCCGCCATGAGACACGAGGAGCGCGCGACGTCGGCGATGCCGGGCAGGTTGGCGTCCGCCCAGATCGGGATCGACCTGCGGTAGCGGACCGGCTCGAGACGGGACGGGTCATACCATCCCACCCCGAATCCGTCGGCGTTGACGCTCCCGAACCGCTGCATCCGCGGCGCGTACGCCTGCGGGAGCAGCCCGTGCTCAGGCTCGAAGATCAGCGAGGCCAGGCTGCGCGGCGGCCCCAGCCAGGCCGCGTGGCGGCACATCTAGTCCTCCGAGCGGGCGCACCGGAACCCGGAGAAGATCTGCCTCCGGACCGGATAGTCCCAGTTGCGGAACGTGCTCCGGACGGCGGAGGGGTGGGTGGCCCAGGAGCCGCCGCGCAGCACCCGGTGCTCCTGGCCGAAGAAGACCTCGCTGTACTCCTTGTACGGGAAGCTCCGGAAGCCCGGGTAGGGCCCGAACCAGGAGTCGGTCCACTCCCAGACATCCCCGATGAGCTGCTCCACCCCGTACGGGCTCGCGCCCTGGGGGAAGGCGCCGATCGGAGCGGGACGCGCCGCCAGGTGGCCGAGGTTCGCCTGGTCGAGCGTGGGGTCGGCGTCGCCCCACGGATAGGTGCGCCCGCCGCAGGCCTTCTCCCACTCGGCCTCGGTCGGCAACCGCCTGCCCGCCCACCGGGCGTAGGCGTCGGCCTCGTACCAGGAGACGTGCTGGACCGGCTCGTCCGGGGGCACCGGCTCCTCCCGTCCGAACCTGGTGCGCCACCAGGCGTCGCCGTCCCTCGTCCAGAAGAGGGGGGCGCGGACGCCCTTCGTCTCCACCCACTCCCACCCCTTGGGCGTCCACCAGCGCGGATCGTCGTAGCCGCCCGCGGCGACGAACTCCGCGTAGGCGCCGTTGCTCACGGGGAACCGGTCGATCCAGTAGCCCGGCAGGTGCAGGCGGTGGGCGGGCCGCTCGTTGTCGTACGCCCAGGGTGCGGCGCCGGCCCCCATCGTGAAGATCCCGCCGGGGATGTGAACCTCGGGGGACGCGCCGAGGTTCGGGGAGCGGCGGGGCGGCAGGTCGCCCTCGCGGACCAGCCCCGGCTGCCTGGACAGCTGCAGGGTGGCGAGCATGGTCTCGTCATGCTGGTGCTCGTGCTGCACGACCAGCCCGAAGACGAACCCCCGCGCCCGCAGCGGGTCCGAGTCGTCGAGGTCGATCTTGTCCAGCACGTCGAGCACCCGACCTCGCACTCCGGCGATGTAGCTCCTGGCCTCGCCGGGCCCCAGGAGCGGCAGGCTGGGCCGGTCGCCGCGGGTGTGCGTGAAGGCGTCGTAAAGATCGTCGATCTCCGGCCGGAGCGGGGTGATCCCGCCGACCTCGCGCAGCACCCACAGTTCCTCGTAGTTGCCGACGTGGGCGAGGTCCCACACGAGAGGGGACATCAGAGGCGAGTGCTGGCTTACGAGCACGGCGTCGTCGATGTCGGTGTAGGCCAGGGAGCGGTCGCGCACGGCGGCCAGCTCGGCGGCGATCTTCTCTTTGAGGGTGGTCACGTCAGGGACCTTGATGGAATCGCTCACGCGTACATCTCCTCCATCAGATCGACGGCCGGCGAGCGACCGGGCTCGATGTGTCTGGCGACGAAGGCGCGGACCCTGGCCGTCAGCCAGGGCTCGGCTCCCAGCCGGGGAAGCGCCTCGGCCGCCGCGAGGAAACACGTAGCGGCGGCCGCGCGCAGAGCGGGGTCGGCGAGACCGAAGCGGGCCGCCTGCACCCAGTTGTCCCTCACCGGCGCGGCGGCTTCGAGCGCGACGGCGGCCGCGCGGTCGTCCATGAGCAGGGCGCTCACGACGGCGGCGCAGACCGGCCACTCGTCGGCTCCCTGGGCGTCGAGGTAGCGGATCTCGAGCCAGCCTCGTGGCCGTACGGGCGGGAAGAGGGTGGTCGCGTGGTAGGCGACGTCGGCCTCCTCAGGCGGCCGCCCGGCCACCACCTCGAAGTCGCGGAACACCGAACCGGCCGGCACGGGGCGGAAGCCGTCACCGTCCTTGATCATCATGAGGCCGGCGTTCAGCAGATAGCCGGCCCAGTCTCCGGCCGGGTCGCCGCCCGCCGCCGCCGAGGCGGTCCTGGTCGGGTCCAGGTTGAACCACACCGCCTGGCGGCCCGACATCCACCCGTCGGCGGGCGAGTTGGCGAACGCCGCGAGGAGGACCGGACCGAGTTCGTGCGCACGGGCCCAGCGCTCCGCGGGGTCGGCGCCTAAATCCACGTTGACCTGGATCGAGGCCGTCGAGCACATCATCGCGACCCCGTACGGCACGCCGAGGTAGGCCGCCATGGCGTCATAGCGCGGCTCGTGGAGCTGGCGGATCGGCTGCCGCAGGCGGTCGAGGCCCGACGCCCCCAGGGTCAGGCCCGCGCCGGCCAGCGCGAGCCGTACGGCGTCGACGTCGGCGACGAGATCGGCGACGGCCTGCGCGAGCGGAGCCGGCGGAGCCGAGAGTTCGAGCTGCCCGCCCGGTTCGAACGTGACCCGGCTGCCGCCCGGCAGCTGCGGGAGGGCGGCCGCCGTCCGGGCGATGGGGACGTGCCTGGCGGGGACCTTCGCGTCGAAGACGAGGAACTCCAGCTCGACGCCGACCCGGTCGGTGGTGGCGCCGCGGAAGCACTTCCGGGCGTACGCCTGCACGTCGGTCATTCGCCCCTCCATCGGCGTCCACGCGGATCGCACGACTCCGCGAATGGCGCAGAACCTTCCGGGGAACGAGTTCTCCCCAGAGCTCGTGCGAACTAACATGAAATGCCATAAAACCGGGGGATTTAGCGGGAAAATTTGAGCAGTTCGTCCGCCGTCCGTCCCCAGGCGGCTCCGCCCCCGGCTCTCACCTGGCGATGCCGGTAGCGTTGGGTGCCATGACAGCTATGGACCCCACAACCTCGGGCGCCCACGGAATCGGCGTCGCGACGATCGCGGCCGACGGCACCGTCCTCGACACGTGGTACCCCTCCCCCACACTGGGCGAGCCGCCCGTCAGCGGAACGGAGCGCCTCGCGGTGGCCGGTCTCGACGAGGACCTGGCCGCGCTCCTGGGGCCGGACCCCGCCCGCGGC
This sequence comes from Planotetraspora kaengkrachanensis, assembly GCF_016862895.1. Taxonomy (GTDB): domain Bacteria; phylum Actinomycetota; class Actinomycetes; order Streptosporangiales; family Streptosporangiaceae; genus Planotetraspora; species Planotetraspora kaengkrachanensis. Next base: position 253,254 of record NZ_BONV01000003.1, read on the forward strand.
GTCGAGGTCGTGGCGGTGCGCACCGGGATCGCCGACCTTTCCGCGCCTCCGGTCGACGCCCATGACGCGTACCTGCGGCTCCATCTGCTGTCCGCCCGCCTCGTGCGCCCCCACGGCCTCAACCTGGACGGGGTCTTCGGACTGTTGTCCAACGTCGTGTGGACCAACCACGGCCCGTGCGTGGTCGAGGGTTTCGAGGCCGTACGGCTCCGCCTGCGCGCCCGCGGCCCCGTGACCGTCTACGGGGTGGACAAGTTCCCCCGGATGGTCGACTACGTGCTGCCCGCGGGGGTCCGCATCGCCGACGCCGACCGCGTACGGCTCGGCGCGCATCTGGCGAGCGGCACCACCGTCATGCACGAGGGTTTCGTCAACTTCAACGCCGGCACCGTCGGCGCCTCGATGGTCGAGGGCAGGATCTCGGCCGGGGTCGTCGTCGGCGACGGCTCGGACGTCGGCGGCGGCGCCTCGATCATGGGCACCCTGTCCGGCGGCGGCAAGGAGATCATCTCGGTCGGCGAGCGGTGCCTCCTGGGCGCCAACTCGGGGATCGGCATCTCCCTCGGCGACGACTGCGTGGTCGAGGCCGGCCTCTACGTCACCGCGGGCACCAAGGTCACCCTGCCCGGCGGGGAGATCGTGAAGGGCAGGGAACTGTCCGGCAAGAGCGGGCTCCTGCTGCGCCGCAACTCCACGACCGGTGCGGTCGAGGCGGTCCACCGGGCAGGGACGGGCATCGAGCTGAACTCCGCGCTCCACGCCAACGACTGACCCCTGAGATGTCCCTGAGGCGCCCCTGAACTTGGCCTCCCGCCCTGTGATCGCGGGGCGGGGGGCGCTTACGGTGAAGACATGGGACGCATTCTCCTCATCGCAGCGGCGGTCATCGTCGGCTTCTTCCTGCTCGGTTCGATCATCGGCCTCATCTTCGGTGCGCTGAAGTGGCTACTGATCATCGGCGCCGTCGCGCTGATCGTGTCCGTCGTCGTCAAGCTGACCCGCTCCGGCGGAAGCCGCGACCACTACGCCTGACCCGATCATCGCGGGGGCCGGCCGTGGCGCCGCGGCCGGCCGGGCCCGACGGCGCTCGCAGTACGGGAGCCGCCGGGCCAATCACCCATTAGGCGCATACCATCGCTCATATGAGCACCTCTTCACACGCACGGGTGGTCGACGCCGACCGGGTGAGCGCCGTCATGGCGTCGCTCCCCCCTGAGCCGGCGATCGAGGGCCTGGCCCAGGTGTTCGGGCTCCTGTCCGACCCCGGGCGGCTCCGGCTGATGGCCGCGCTCCTCGAAGGCGGGGAGATGTGCGTCTGCGACCTCGCGGCGGCGTGCGGCCAGAGCGAGTCGGCCGTCTCCCACGCGCTGCGGCTGCTCAGGCTCAACCGCGTCGTGAAGGTACGGCGGTCGGGCCGGATGGCGTACTACCGGCTGGCCGACTCCCACGTCCGGATGCTCTTCGACCTCGGCCTTGCCCACGTGACCCACGACGAGGCCGGTTCCCGTGACTGACCAGCGGGCCGGCCAGGATCACGGCGTCTGGCTCGACCAGGAACCCGGCCACCGGGAACACGGGCACGGCCACGGGCACGGGCACGCCGTGCGCGCGGACGCCGACCGGCGGCCCCTCCTCGGCGCTCTGCTCCTGATCCTCGGCTTCATGGCGGCCGAGGTGGTGACCGGCCTGGTGGCCGGCTCCCTGGCGCTGCTCTCCGACGCCGGCCACATGCTGACCGACGCCGCCGCGATCGGGCTGGCGCTCGTCGCCATGAGGATCGCCGCCCGTCCCGCCAAGGGCGGCTTCACCTACGGGCTCAAGCGCGTGGAGATCATCAGCGCGCAGATCAACGGCATCACGCTGCTGCTGCTCACGGTGTTCTTCGTCGCGGAGGGCGTGCACCGGCTGGTGTCGCCGCCCGTGGTCGAGGGCCTGCTCGTGACCGTGACCGGTCTCGTGGGCATCGTCGTCAACGTGGTCGCGGCCTGGCTCATCAGCAAGGCCAACCGGTCGAGTCTCAACGTCGAGGGCGCCTTCCAGCACATACTCAGCGATCTCTACGCGTTCATCGCCACGGCGGTGGCGGGTCTCGTGGTCTGGCTCACCGGCTGGGCCCGTGCGGACGCCATCGCCGCACTGGTCGTGGCCGCCCTGATGGCCAAGGCGGGCTGGGGCCTGGTCCGCGACTCCGGCCGCGTCTTCCTCGAGGCCGCGCCCCCAGGCATGTCGCCCGACGAGGTCGGCGCGCGGATGGCGGCGACGGAGCACGTCGTCGAGGTGCACGACCTGCACATCTGGACGGTCACCTCGGGCTACGCGGCTCTGTCCGCGCACGTGCTCGTCGCCCCCGGCTCCGACTGCCATGCCGTACGGCAGGCCACCGAGGCCATGCTGCACGACACGTACGGCATCGAGCACACGACGCTCCAGGTGGACCACGCCTCTCCCGGACTCCTGATGATCGGCGAGGACGGCCCGCACTGCCGGGATCCGCACGGCCCCTCCCACCCCGGCGCCACATAACGCCGGAGCCGCTTGACGGGGGACTGGATCAGCTTCTGGAACCGCGGCCTCGACGGGCCCCGGCCCGGCGCGCTGAGGGCACCTCAGCACCGCCTGCGGGGCTCCGGGCGAGTAGCATCCGTGAGTCACACTTATCGCGAATGGGGATCGTCATGACCGTCAAAGTGACCGTCACCGGCGCGGCCGGCCAGATCGGTTACGCGCTGCTCTTCCGCATCGCCTCAGGCCAGCTCCTGGGCGCCGACACCCCGGTGACGCTGAGCCTGCTGGAGATCCCTCAGGCGGTCAAGGCCGCCGAGGGCACCGCGATGGAGCTCGACGACTGCGCGTTCCCGCTGCTGCGGGGCATCGAGATCTCCGACGACCCGGCCAAGGCCTTCGACGGCGCCAACATCGCGCTGCTCGTCGGCGCCCGGCCGCGCACGGCGGGCATGGAGCGGGGCGACCTCCTCCAGGCCAACGGCGGCATCTTCGGCCCCCAGGGCAAGGCGATCAACGACCACGCGGCCGACGACATCCGCGTCCTGGTCGTCGGCAACCCGGCCAACACCAACGCCCTCATCGCCCAGTCGGCGGCGCCCGACGTCCCCGCCGAGCGGTTCACCGCGATGACGCGCCTCGACCACAACCGGGCGCTCTCGCAGCTGTCCGCCAAGCTGCGCGTCCCGGTCTCCGAGATCAAGAAGATGACGATCTGGGGCAACCACTCCGCCACGCAGTACCCGGACCTCTTCCACGCCGAGGTCGGCGGCAAGATCGCCGCCGAGCAGGTCGACGAGGAGTGGCTGCGCGACACCTTCATCCCGACGGTGGCCAAGCGCGGTGCGGCGATCATCGAGGCCCGCGGCGCATCCTCCGCCGCGTCGGCCGCCAACGCCGCGATCGACCACGTCCACGACTGGGTGAACGGCACGCCCGAGGGCGACTGGACCTCGGCCGCCATCCCCTCCGACGGCTCGTACGGCGTGGCCGAGGGCATCATCTCCTCGTTCCCCGTCGTGTCGAGGAACGGCCGCTGGGAGATCGTCCAGGGTCTGGAGATCGACGCGTTCTCCCGGGGCCGCATCGACGCCTCGGTGCGCGAACTGGTCGAGGAGCGGGACGCCGTCAAGGAGCTCGGCCTGATCTGACCGCCGCCGCCCGGCCGCCACGCGGGCGGGCAGCAGCGCCATCGCGATCAGCCCGGTCACGTCGGAGAACACGGTGAGGCGCTGGGTCAGTCCCGCGGGGATCATCCCGAGGTCCTGGCCCAGCGTCTTGGCGACGTACGGCGCGAGCACCAGTGCGGCCAGCGCCAGCGTGACCACGCTGATCACCCGGATCAGGCGTGAGCCGGCGACCCGGGAGAGGATCAGTCCCGCGACCGGCACGCTGACGAAGGCGACGGCCGCCGCGTATCGGTGGATCCCCCCGGACATCGACAGGGACAACCCCGGCCTGTCCGTGGGGAATCCCGCCACCAGCAGCAGACAGCAACTCCACAGCCCGGTCAGCAACGCCGCCCGGCGGTCCAGCCGCGCCAGCCTGAGGGCCGTCAGAACCGAGCCGCACGCGAGCAGAACCAGCGAGGCGGGCAGCAGCCAGCCGTACGGCGCGAAGACGAACTGACTGATCACGTCGTGCAGGGGGTCGAGCCCTGACACGAGGTGCAGGAGCACCATGCCGAGGCTGCCCGCGCCGATCAGCGCGTGGGACGCGACCCGGGTGAGATCCGCCGGCGGCCCGGCGAACGCCCGGCCCCTTCCGCGTCGTGCGACGTCATACGGGTTTCCAGCGAAGGTAAAAGTGATCCCCATGGCTCATCACTGTGGCCGCGGGGAGGACGCCGGCCCATCGGAGATCCACCGGACCGGCCCCTGAGGCTCCCCCTAGGAAGAACCCGCGGAGTCGGCGGGGGCGGTCTCGGGGGTGGACACGCGGAACCAGCGGCATCCGTACCTGCCGAGGCGGAACCGCGCACGTCCCTCGCCGGAGATCTCCACGGTCCCGTCCACGAGGAGATCGGTGAGCACCTTGGACGAGTCGAGGCCGTCGAGGACGACCTCGGCCTCCGTCTCCCGCTCGCTGAAGTTGTGCACGGCGAGGACCGTCTCCCCCTCGGCGTCGGCCCGGTGGGCAAGCACCGAGCGGGCCCCGCAGTCGAGCACGGAGTATTCGCCCCAGGCGAGCTCGGGACAGTCCCGGTAGTGCCGGATGAGCCGGGTGATCCAGAGCAGCAGGGAGTCCGGGTCGCGCTCCTGGGCGCTGACGTTGACGCGTTCGGGGCCGTAGTCCCCCGAAGGCATGGCGTTGTGGATCTTCGAGGGGGCGGCCGTGCTGAAGCCGCCGTTGCGGTTGGGGGTCCACTGCATCGGCGTGCGGACGGCCTGCCGGCCCTCCAGAGCGAGGTTCTCCCCCATGCCGATCTCCTCCCCGTAGAACAGGACGGGGGTTCCGGGCAGGGAGAACAGCAGGCTGTAGACCATCTTGATCCGCTCGAGGTCGCCTCCGAGCATGGTGGGCAGGCGCCGGCGCAGGCCCCGGCCGTAGAGCTGCATGTCCTCGTCCGCGCCGAAGGCCGCGAAGACCTCCTGACGCTCGGAGTCGCTGAGCTTGTCCAGCGTCAGCTCGTCGTGGTTGCGCACGAAGGTCGCCCAGTGGGCGTCCCTGGGCGGCCGGGGACGCTCCCCGAGTGCCGCCGCGAGCGGCCCGGCGTCGCCGCGCGCCAGTGAGAGGTACATGTTCTGCATGCCGATGAAGTCGAAGCACATCGTGATCTGGTTGCCGAGCGCGTCGCCGAAATACTTCACCAGGTCGTCGTAGGGCAGGTTGACCTCGCCCAGCAGGGCGGCCCCGCCGTCCCTGCGGTTCAGGAAGGCCCGCAGGTCGGCGAAGAACTCGTGCGGGTCGGGGAGCCTGTCTCCGCCGGAGTCTGCGACCTGCTCCACCAGGAACGGCACGGCGTCGACGCGGAAGCCGGACAGGCCGAGTTCCATCCAGAATCCGAGGATCCGCGCGATCTCGTCACGCACCTCCGGGTTGGAGGTGTTGAGATCCGGCTGGAAGCGGTAGAACCGGTGGAAGTAATACTGGCCCGTCTTCTCGTCGAACTCCCACAGGCTGTTCTCCTTGTCGGGGAACACCACTCCCTCGGGGTCGTCGGGCTCGGGTTCGTCGGACCAGATGTACCAGTCGCGATACCGCGAGTCCCGGCCCGATCGGGCGTCCACGAACCACGGGTGCCGGTCGGAGGTGTGGTTCACGACGAGGTCGGCGATCACCCGGATGCCCCGGTCCCTGGCGACGCGCATGAACTCCACGAAGTCGCCGAGCGTGCCCAGTCGCGGGTCGACCGCGTAGAAATCGGTGATGTCGTAGCCGTCGTCACGGTCAGGGGTGGGGAAAAACGGCATCAGCCAGATGCACGTCACGCCCAGCCGGTCGAGATGGTCGATTCGTTGGACGGCCCCGCGGAAATCCCCGATACCGTCGCCGTTTCCGTCGGCATATGTCTCGACATCAAGACAGTAAACGACCGCGTTCTTCCACCACAGGTCCGATGTGACGCTCAGCCTCATGGAGATGGCGACTTCCCGGCAAAAAGCCGGTAAAACATCCGGAACCCGCGCCGCCCATGCGACGCGGGTCCGGATTTTTCGATATGCCGCGCTCATGAAGCGCGAGCCACGGCGTTTGGACTTCTCTTCTGAGCCTAGAGGGGCGTGACCTGCTCGGCCTGCGGACCCTTGGCCCCCTGAACGGTCACAAAACTGACGCGCTGGTTCTCGTCCAGGCTTCGGTAACCACTCGAGGTGATCGCCGAGTAGTGAACGAACACGTCAGGTGTACCGTCGTCAGGAGCGATGAACCCGAAGCCCTTTTCGGCGTTGAACCACTTGACGGTGCCTTCAGACAACTGCTTCTCCTTTACGGGAGCCTCACCATGTCACCAGGTCGGAGACACGGGGCTGCTCAGCGGACCTTACCCTGCATCCGCGTATGACGCTGGAAAAGCAAGCAAGCACGCCCGCTGCCGGGTGATTCCCCAGTAAACACGTTCTAGGAAATCACCGCCGCAACAACAACAGCCTATCCGGAGAGTACCCGGATCGCCGAATACCTATGCGGGCGATGCCATGTACCATCTCGCGTGGCCGTCACCCCGGGTCAACGAGTCGAGCCTGCGGGGAAGTTCCTGCCGGGAGAACGGGTCTCCAAGGGCGTTGCGAATGTGGATTCCCACCGCGTACATGTCCCGGACCTCCATCAGAGTGCCGTACCCGGGCCATTGCCGCAGGTCGGCGCCGTACGCCCGGGCGAACTCCTCGACGTCGGCGGCGGACAGCCCGAATCGGCGCTGCCCGTGGTAGGTGTGCACGAGGTCCCATTCGCGGGGGCCGACCGCGACCCCGTCCCAGTCGAGCAGCACGACGTTGCCGTCCTGGCAGCGCAGCAGGTTGTCGATCCACGCGTCGCCGTGCAGCAGGACGGGAGGGCCGGTCTCCAGGTCGCCCCAGCGCCCGGTGAGCTCCTCGATCCGGTCGCCGAGCCAGGCCCGCTGCCCCGCGGTCAGCACCTCCGCCCGGTGCTCGACGGCGTGACGCACCTCCGCGAGCGGGTCGGTGAGCCGGCGCAGCGGCATGGGGGGCACGGGCTCGCGGTGCAGGTTCCGCAGGACCCTGCCGAGTTCCTGGGTGGTGGGCCGGCCCTTGGACCGCACGTACCGCCAGAAGGTCACCACCCTGTCGTCGTACACGATCGGCTGGCCCGGGATCTCGTCCACCGGGCGCACGGTCGGGAAACCCCGGTCGGCGAGCCAGCGTGCGACCGCCAGCACCACGGGCAGCCGCGTCAGGGCGTCGGGGGCCGTGGCGATCCGCACGACCATGTCGCCGCGCAGCTTGAACACCGCGTTGCTGCGCAACCGCATGAGCTGGGCGCCCCGGGAGTCCACCCCCAGTTCGCCGCACACCTCACGCAGAAGGCCGAACGCCTCCTCGGCGAGCGAGAGGCGGCCTGCGGCCCTCATCGCCGCCTCACAGCACGCTGTCCAGGGCGAGCCGCGGTGAGGACTCGGACAGGACCCGCCGCAGGTGCCGTACGGACGGCAGAGTCGGGTCGATGTCGGCCAGCAGCGCCTTCGCGCGGGTGACGACGATCGAGGTGCGATGCTCGGCCGGCACCTGTCTCAACGCGTCGGCCGCGATCCTGCACGCCTCCTCGTGGTCCCCGTGCCTGGCCAGCTGGCTGGCCTGGTCGAGCTGGATGAGGGCCGGGTCGATCGTGTGGAAGCCGGAGGAGGACCCGTCGAGGCCGTCGAAGTCCTCGGCGTCGCCCAGTTCGATCAGCGTCCCGGTCCGGTAGAACTTCATGCGCTTCTCGGTGAAGACGAAGGCCAGGTCGTCCTGGCTCATGCCGCGCATCCTGGCGAAGATCTGCTCGGCCTCGGCCAGGGCGAGCCTGGCCGCCTTGCTCTCCCCCATCCGGGCGAGCGCCCGGGCCTCGGCGGCCGCGGCGAGCGCGGCGGGAGAGCTCGGGGCGGACCCCGCGAGCATCCGGGCCTCCCTGGCCAGCCGGACGGTCTCGTTGAGATCGCCGTAGTAGTAGAGCAGCATCGTCTGCTGCGCGCGGACGAGGGCGCGCAACCTCAGGTCCCCCACGTCGTCGGAGGCCGCGCGGGCTGTGCCGTACCAGGAGTGGGCCTGGCGGGTGTCGCCCAGCTTCATCAGCGCGTCCGCCGACAGCAGGGCGAGCATCGTCGTGGCGGTCAGCAGGCGGCGCTGGACCGAGGACGGCTGGCGGGCGGCGCTCAGCTTCCTGACGTCGGAGATCTCCAGCATGACGCGGCACAACATGGGCATCGGGGGCGTGGTCATGTACTCGCGGCGGTAGCGCAGCACCTGCTCGTCGAGCCTGTCGAGCTGGTCCTCGGTCACCGACCCGGCGGCCAGCGTCCTGTCGAGGTCGTGCCGGGTGCCCTCGACCTCGGCGAAGAACCGGCCGTTGGGCGTGCCGAGGAGCATGGCCTGGTGGAACATCGCCCGCCGCTCGGCGTCGTCGCCGGTCTCGTCCGGATGGACGGTCTCTTCGGCCGCGCCGGGACCGACGACGACGACCTTCTGCCCGCCCTGGTCCTCGCAGTAGTCGCCCGCGAGGCCGAGCCGTACGGCGTTGGCCCGGTACAGCCGGGCCAGCAGGTCGATGGTCTGGGGACGGGGTCGCGCCCGGTTGTTCTCCCAGGCGTTCAGCAGGTCGATGCTGGCGCGGGGCAGCCCGAGGGACTGCCGCTCGCAGAGGAACTCCAGCTCCTCGATCGCCTGCCTGGCCGACCACCCGCGGCCGAGGCGGTGCGCCTTGAGCAGGCTCACCCCGCAACATCCGTGGATCGCCTGGACGGTCTGCCAGAGCGTCCACTGGCGGCCTTCCGCCTGCTCACGCCAGCGCCGGGCGCATGCGGGTGAATGCTCTCCACGGGCCATGTGCGCTGCCCTCCGCGGTTGGAGTGTCGCCCTGCACGAATGTTTCCCAAATGTAAAGCGAGGTGCACCCGAGCCTTCGCACCGTTACCCGTTCGTGGCCGCGGACTCGAGGATGTTCCACGGAATGTCGATGAATTCCCTGGTTATTGCACGGTTTCGCGGAACGGCGCGGATTGCCCGGTGGTCCGGTCGGGTTCAGGCTTCCAGGTGAAAGGTGCCGACATCCTCCGGAGACCGACCATGACGCCAGATCGCAGTGAGGCGATGGACCATTTGGAGCGGCTCGCCGCCCAGCTGGAGGCCCATTCGTTCCAGGTACGCCTGACGGCGCCGGCCGGGCTGTATCCCCGGCTGCGCGTGGTCAACCCGATGGTCCCCGCCATGGCCGAGGACGTGCTCGCGTCCAACGCCAACGACGGCGAGTGGTGGTACTGGCTGTCGTGGGCCGGTCGCATCGGGCACGCCTCCGACGTCGTCACCGCAGCCGAGCGCATCGCGAGCGTGCTGCACGTCATCCGCCGCTGAGCCGCCTGGCCGGTCACCGCTGCTCGAGGACGCCGTCCACGTAGATGTCCAGCTTCTCGTTGTAGAACGAGACGAGGCCGGCGATCTTCTGACTCTCGGGCAGTGGCGTCCGATACGACCAGACGAGGTCCTTGTCCGCACCGATCGACCAGTACTCGGCGGTGCCCTTGTACGGGCAGTGGGTCGCCGTGTCGGACCGGGTCAGCAGGTCGAGCCGCACATCGGTCTTCGGCAGGTAGTAGCGCGGCCGTAACCCCGTCTCGAACAGGATCCGCGCGCGCCTCGAGTCGGCGACCGTGACCCCGCCCACCTCCACCCGGATGTGCCGTGAGCTCGGGAGGATGTCCACCCGCGTGTACGGATCACGGGCGTGGAAGAAGACCTCCTCGTCCTCCTCGAACCAGCTGTCCATGGAATCCCAGTCGAGCCGGACGTGCCCGCGGATCTCCTTCAGCGGGGCGTCGTCCCCGTAGAGGAGGGCCGCGTCCCTCCGCTCCCCCACGTCGTGGAGGAGGCCGTCACCCCGGCTGGGAGAGTGCCTGGTCCCGCCGGTCGCCTTGAGCGAGTCCGTGTCGACGTCGCCGGCCGGGAAGTAGTAGGTCGGGTAGTGCGGGCTCTCCCAGACCAGGAGGGCGTGGGTGCTGTCGGCCACCGGCCGGCCGTCCACGAAGGCCCGCACGCGCTTGGCCGTCGTCTCGACGCGGACGCGGCCTCGATTCGTCGTCTCCATGTCAACGCGAACCACAAGGCTCCGTCCGCTTATTCCCCCTTCCGCACGTCTCACAATGCGTATTCCGCGTTGTGCGCCGCGTGCCCGCGCAGCGCTATCGACAGCGAGCGGATTAGTCGCTTACCCTCGGATGGGTGGGTCTTCGCCTTTACGACACGAGTCGTCGCATGGTCCGCGATTTCACTCCTCGAATTCCCGGAATGGTGTCGATTTACCTGTGCGGCCCCACCGTGGTCGTTCCCCCGCATGTCGGGCAGATCAGGTCACAGGTGAGTTTTGACATTCTTCACCGCTGGTTGAAAACCACCGGCCACAAAGTACTGCTATGCCGGAACGTCACGGACATCGAAGACAAGATAATCAGCAGGTCCCTTTCCGAGGGGACGCCGTGGTGGCGGATCACCGGTCCCGTCTACCGCTCCTTCGCCCGCGCCTACACCACGCTCGGCTGCCTTCCGCCCAGCGTGGAGCCCCGGGCCACCGGCCACATCCCCGAGATGATCGAGATGATCGAGCAACTCGTCGCCACCGGCCACGCCTACGAGTCGGAAGGCGACGTCTATTTCTCGGTCGACTCCTATCCCCATTACGGGTCGCTCTCGCGGCAGCAGGCGCAGCACATGCGCGGGTCCGAGGAAAACGAACGGGGAAAACGGGACCCCCGTGATTTCGCCCTGTGGAAACGCGCCAGACCGGGCGAGCCCTTCTGGTCGGCGCCCTGGGGAGAAGGACGGCCCGGATGGCATCTGGAATGTTCGGCCATGGCCCGGAGATATCTGGGCGGAGAATTCGACATCCACGGCGGCGGAGCCAATCTGATATTTCCCCACCATGAGAACGAAATGGCCCAGTCGCACGCGGCGGGAGACGCGTTCGCGCGTTTCTGGCTGCACAACGGGCCGGTCACCCACCGCGGCGAGAAAATCCGCAAGCACGTGCGCAACCCGCTCGCCGTCCGGGCCGTCCTGGATCACATTCGGCCGGTGGAACTCCGCTATTACCTGGCCGTCGCCCACTATCGCTCACCGGTCGAATTCTCTGTCGGGGCGGTCGAGGAGGCGGCCACGGCCTACCGCAGGATCGAGCGGTTCGTGCTCCGCGTCGGTTCGGCCGTCGGCTCGCTTCCGCCGCAGTTCAGCGCGGCCATGGACAGCGACCTGAACGTGTCGCAGGCGCTGGCCGTCGTCCACTCGGCGGTCGGAGCGGGCAACGCCGCACTCGCCGCGGGAGACCGCGAGGGGGCCGCGGAGAAATGCCGTTCCGTGCGGGCGATGCTGAATGTCCTCGGGCTCGACCCGATGAACGAGATCTGGTCGTCGCAATCGCGCCTGCAGGATGTCGCGGAAGCCGTACTCGCCGTGGTGGCGAATCTCGCCGCGTCGAGCGCCCGCCAGGGAGATCACGAGCGTGCCCGGATCATGGAGCGTCAGATGGAGATCGCCTTGAGAAAGCGCCGCAGAATCAAGCACCCCACGCTTATCAGATAGATCAACGGGCGGCCGGAGAGGAGTCTCCGCCGGCCTCCGGTCTACGCTGCCCGGGTGAAGAGGATCCTGATCGACTGCGACCCGGGCATAGACGACGCGCTGGCCATCACCCTCGCCCATGGCAGCTCCCAGGTGGAGATCATCGGGATCACCACGGTCGGAGGCAACGTCTCCCTGGCGAAGACGACGGAGAACGCGCTGCGACTGCGCGAGTTCCTCGGATTTCCCGAGGTTCCCGTCGTCCCAGGCAGCGCGGGCGCCCTGTTACGGCCCAGGATCGACGCGGCGGAGGTGCACGGGGACTCGGGCCTCGGGCAGGTGCGGCTGCCTGCGCCGACGCTTCCCCCCGCGGACGGCCACGCGGTCGACTTCATCATCGACACGCTGGCGTCCGCCCCCGGAGAGATCTCGCTCGTCGCCATCGGCCCGCTGACCAACGTGGCGCTGGCCGTCCGCAAGGAGCCCAGGATCGTGGACTGGGCGCGCGAGTTCGTCATCCTCGGCGGCTCCTACACCCGGGGCAACTACAGCCCGGCGGCCGAGTTCAACATCGTCGCCGATCCCGAGGCCGCGGCCATCGTGTTCGCCGCGGGCTGGACCGTCACCATGATCGGCCTCGACGTCAGCCGCACCGCGCTCGCGACCACCGCCGTCGTGGACCGGATGCGGCAGATGGGACGGCTGGGCGCCGACCTGCTCGTCCCGTGCGCCGAGTTCTACGGGATGGTCACGGCGGACGACGGGCCCGCCATCCACGACGCCTGCGCGATCGCCTACCTCATCGACCCGACCCTGATCGAGATCCAGCAGGCCGTGGTCGAGGTCGAGACCGCCGGGCGGTTCACCTCGGGGATGACCGTGGTGGACTTCCATCTGCGCGACAGGGCCCCCAACGCGCTCGTCGGCACCGCGATCGACACCCGCCGCTTCTGGGATCTCATGCTCGGCGCCTACGAGCGGATCGCCGCGACCATGGCGTGAGCCGTCCAGCCAGGTCCGCCCTATCCGGGCAGCAGGGCGTGCGCCAACTGGTCGGCGGCCCACCCCTCCCATTCCGCCGCCGTCCACCCGCACTCACGGGTCAGCACGAGGAACAGTTCCGGCGACAACAAGGCGACGGCGACGTCGACCGCCCGGCGCTCGCTCAGGCCGTGCCGTACGGCGTGCAGGCCGGTGAGGACGGCGATGAACGCCCCGTGGGCGGCACGGCGCCGGGCGCTGTCGTCCGCCCACTGGGCCGCCATGTCGGGATCGCCCGGCGCGGCGTCGCGAACCACCGTGAGGACGGGGGCCACCCGGTCGAGGACGGCGCCGCTCTCCCGCACCCAGAGACGTATCGCCGTGGCGGGATCCGCCGGCTCCCTGAGCGCGGCGAACGAGGGGCGGTCGAGCAGTGGCCCCGGTTCGCCGTCACCGGCAGAGGCGGCGTCGACGACGCGTCTGAGCAGCCTGCTCTTGCTTCCGTAGTGGAAGTAGACCGTCTGGACGGAGACGCCCGCCGCGTCGGCCACGGCCTGGAAGGTGGTCCCGGCGTACCCGTTCTCGATGAACAGCGCGTGCGCCGCTTCGACAATCTTGTTCTTCGTCTGTTCGGAGCGCTGTCCCTTGCCTCCGGTCATCTGTTTAGAGTACGGCTCTAGAGTCTCACTCTAAAGAGCATCGGCTGCCACGCTGCTCCCCTCGACGGAGGTGTCCGATGGCCGTGTCAGGCGGCTTCCATCACGTCAACGACCCCGGCGGCATCGAGGTCCCCTTCTCCACGCGGCGGAACCGCACGTGAAACCGTTCCGATCGCTCCGCGGCGGCGTCTGCGGAGCGCTGACCGTTCTGTGCCTCGTGCTGGTCGCCGCGTGCGGCGCCGGCTCGGGCACGCCTCAGGCCGACGACGACCTCACCTACGGTTACGCACCCCGGACCGACTCGTCGGTCGAGTACCAGCCGGACGTCGTGATCGTGAAGGGCGGCGGCACCGTCATCCGCTCGGTCAGCGGGGACGGCTTCACCTACACGATCGACCGAGACGCCGACGGAGCCGGGGACTTACGGCCAGGCAAGATCATGTTCGTCACGGGCGAGGCCGCCGGCCGCGTCGTCCGGGTGGAACGTTCGAACGACGGCCTCGCGGTGACGCTCGCCCCCGTCGAGCTGACCGACATCGTGCGCAACGGCACCTTCGCGGTCGACCAGCCGCTCGACGTCGAGGCGCAACAGTTCCAGGCGCTGCCCGACCTCCTGGGAGAGGTCGACCCGGACACGGCGGGCGCCGACTCGATCTCCGTGCCCGAGGGCGGCGCCTCGTCCGGAGGGACCGCCGCGCCGCCCGCCCCCCTGCCGGGGCGGCCGGAGAGCGGCCCCCGCGTGGTGTCCGCCTTCGCGCCCGCAGCCTCGTCCGGCACGGTGGCCGTCGCGGCTCCAGCCCTCCAGCTGGTCGCCCGCGACCGCCGCGCCCCGAGCCCGGGGCCGCAGAAGCAGCCGGCCAAGGTGGGCCCCTGGGAGCTCCAGGCGGCCAAGAGCCCGACCCAGCTCACGCTCCACGCCGACCACGCCGCGACCGCCAAGAAGGGCCTGAAGGTCGGCCTGGACGTCGCCCTGAAGTTCAACGACCTGCGGGTCAGGTCCAGCATGACCGTCGCCAACGGCACCATCCTCAAGCCCCAGCTGCGGTTGCTCGGGATCACGGGCATCGCCATCTCGGTGCACGCGGGGGCGGGCGGCGGATACACCGACAACAAGAAGGCGCGCATCGAACTGCCGGTCGAGCTCAAGCAGCCGATCCTCATCGGCGGACTCCCCGCGACCGTCAAGCAGACGTTCAAGCTCCTCGTCGAGACGGCGTTCTCCGCGAAGAACGCCACGATCTCCGCAGGCGGCGAGTGGGGGCTCAGCGGCCCTCTCGGGCTCGACGGCGGGACCGTCCTGACGCCCACGTTCTCGGTGCGCAAGAGCATCATGGACTCCCTGCGCGGCGTCTCCATCGGCGTCGAGGGCATCGTCGTGGCCGCGGAGTTCCGATTCGGCATCATGGTCGGCCTCCCCGTCGCCGGGGCCGGGCCATACGTGGGCGTCGTGGCCTCCCTCGGGCTGACCAACGGGTCGGCGGCCGGCCGCGTCGGCCTGCCTCTCGCCGGGCCGGCCGTGAAGTGCAAGGGGACGACGCTCGTGCTCACGGTGCGCGGAGGGGCGGGCATCAGCCTCTCCGCCCCGCTCTCCAAGGCGATCGAGAAGGCCCTGAAGGTCAAGGTCCCGACGGAGAAGGACGTCAAGAAGAAGGACATCGTCAACCGGACCGTCACCCAACCCGACGTTCCACTCTGCAAGAGCTGAGGTCGACTTCATGAACAGCCGATCAGTGCGTGCCCGCCTGTTCCGGTGGGCCACCGCGCTGTCCCTCACCACCGGCGCCCTGGCCACCGCGGCCTGCGGCGCGTCCGCGGCGAGCCCCGCGCCCACTGCCACGGTGACGGTCACCGTGACCGAGGAGCCGGCCGCCGCCCCCTCGACACCGGACGCGGCGGCTGCTCCCGCGGGAGCCGTCAACGCGTGCGAGCTCGTGACGCACGAGGAAGCGGAGAAGCTGGCCGGCACCCCGCTGAACGACGGGATCGCGGGCGACCCGAGCACGCCGTCCTGCACCTACACCGGACCCACGACCGGGCCGACGGCGCAGGTCGAGGTGTACGCCGGCGACGGCGCCAAGAAGATCCTCGACATCGACCGCAGCCTGAAGCACAAGTTCACCGAGGTGCCCGGCGTCGGCGACGAGGCGCACTACGAAGACAACATGATCTTTTTCCTGAAGTCGGGCACTTGGGTGGGGATCCGGCTCGTTCTTCTCACCGACCCGGCGGCGAACAAGAAGCCGATGGAGGAACTCGCCGCCAAGGCCGCCGCGCGGCTGTGAGCGGCTCCTGGGGCACTGGCCCCGGCGGGCCCGTCTCCCCGCCGTCGCGGCCGACCGCACGGCGGCCCCGCCGTGCGCACCCCCCGCCCACCCAGGGCGTTTCACCAGATGAAAAGGATGGTGTCGCAGCCATGCGGCATTCTGTGAGCAAGATGGTCATCGCCGTCGTCGCTGGAGCGTTCCTTGCCGGTTGCGGATCGACGGGCGACACGTCAGGCGACGGCGGCGGGTCCGGCGGCGGGGCCACGAAGGGAGCGGCCACCGCGGCGGCCAAGCCGTCCGGCGGCTGCCCGCTCACGGCGGAGAGCCTCTCGAAGACCACGTCACTCACGTGGGAGTTGCGGGAGACGGAGGAGAACCACCCGCTGGAGACCGCCGAGTCCATCAAGGCGACCGTCTGCCTGTTCACCGCCGCGGACGCCCCGCAGCAGGGCTCGGACCCGCTGGCCCTGCGGGCCGACGTCGTGACCGGAGGTGACGTGGCCACGGTCCGGCAGGCGTTCACCGACTCGTGCTCCGGGTTCGGCGGGAAGGAGCGCGAGTCCGGCAAGGGCGTCGTGTGCGAGCGGAACAAGGTGGTCGTGGAGGGCCTGGTCGAGGGTGGCGGCCGCCTGGTGAACGTCTACCTGGTGAACGCCGACACCCCCACCGCCACCAAGCTCACCCCGGTCTTCGACCAGATCCTCGCGTCCGTGAGCTGACCTCGGCGGCCGAGGGCCGGTGAGTACGGACTAATCAGCCATCGGTAGATGAGTTGAAACATTTCCACTGATTGGCTGAAACATAGGTTCTCTACGCTCCCGATATGGCGGGCATATTCGACTCTCACGCCTTGGCCGGCGCACGAGATGCCCGAGCGGCCGGGCCTCCCCCGGCCCGCCATGCCAGGCTCCGTCCGCGGCCCCGAGACCGCCGGGCCGCAGACGGCACGCCCGCACGCTGGGGATGCTCCCCGGCGACGCGTACGGCGGCCGCCAGGTGTTCCACAACGACGTGGCGCCCTGGCGGCCGCCGTTTCGTCTTCCCACGGCACCTTCGGGCGGCAGGCACCCCGGGCGCACGCCGGCAACGGCGTCTCCCGCGATCTCGGGGTGGCCTGAGGCCGTGCGGAGGTTTTGCGAGCGCCCGCGCCGTACAAGAACAAGAAGTGACGCGGAAATGGCCTGGCGAGGATAAACCCGATGATTTCGTGGGAATCATGACACCAAGAGTTGGAGAGGAGGGCAGCCCCCGATGAAGAAGTTGCAGATCATTCCCCGGCCCCGGCCACCGAAGCACCCCGAGCCCGTCGACCTGCGCACCCCTTCGGGCAAGGTCCTCCCTTTTTGAGAGGCCCCGGCTTCTCAGAAGGGTCCGGACGTACCGGGGAGGCCCCGGCTCGCTGAGGAGGTCTCAGCCGCGAGTTCGTAGCAGCGGCCGAAACCCTCCAGAACCGCGGGCCAGGAGGACTTCACCGGTTCGGTCGCCCGGTTGTGACCGGCGATGGCATGGCGCAGCTCGCTGTCACGGGCCAGCGTCGCCACAGATGTGACCAGCTCGTCGAAGGTGCGCCCCAGCAGGCCCTCCTTGCCGGGACGGACGAAGTCCGCCACACCGCTCTGCATCCGGGCCACCACGGGGATCCCCGCCGAGCGGGCCTCGAGGGCCGCCAGCCCGAACGACTCCCTTGGCGCCGGGGCGACGAAGACGTCGGCCGAGGCGAGCAGGTCCTTGATCTGATCCCTGCTGAACCGGCCGGGAAGCGCCACCCAGTCCATCCCCCTGGTGCGCAGGTGTCGCTCCATCCGTCCCCGCGCGGGCCCGTCTCCCACGATGGTCGCCCGCATCGCGATCTCCTCCGGCACGCGGGCGCGCGCCGCCTCCAGCAGCTTGAGCAGCCGTACCGGCTGCTTGCGCGGAGCCAGCCGCCCCACCGCCACCACGTGGACCGCCTCCCCCCGTGCCGGCTCGCCGGTGGGGCGCCACGCCGAGACGTCGAGCCCGTTCGACACCACGAGAACGGGCACGTTCGGCCCGGCCACCGCCCTGATCGGACGGGCCGCCGCCTCGCTCACCGCGGTGGCGACCAGACCCCAGCGACGCCACTGGAACAGGCTCTGCAACGCCCGGTAGGCACCGCGCGTCACGGGATCCCACATGCTGTGGACGGTCACGACGACCGGCAGGCCCGCGCGTACGGCGGCGCGCACGCCCATCCAGGCGAACGGCGAGGCCGCCCCCGCGTGGACGTGGACCACGTCGGGCCGCTCCGCGGTCATCCTCCGGATCAGGTGCGTGGTGCCGCGGGGATGCACGGGCAGGTCGAAGGGCAGGCGGGCCACCACGCGGTGAACGCCCGGCAGGCCGTCCCCCGGCGTCGCCGTCGCCACCTCGACGTCGTGCCCGGCCTCGCGCTGCACTCTGACGAGGTCGGCGACCTGGACCTCGATTCCCCCGAGCCGTGGGAGGTAGCAGTCACTGACGTGAAGGATCCTCACCGGGCCAGCGTGACAGAGCGCGCGTCGCCCATCAAACCGTCGCAGCGCCCCGGGAGGGTGGGCCGTGAACGTGAACCGGCACGTGGGATCATGGGGCAGGGACCGGGACAACATTTCGTGGAGCACGATGACAACGTTCGGCGGAACGGGATGAAAACGGCGGTGTTCTTCCACGCCCATCCGGATGACGAGGCCCTGCTGACCGCGGGGACCATGGCGATGCTGGCGGACGAGGGGCACCGGGTGGTGCTCGTCGTCGCGACCGCTGGAGAACGCGGCCTCGCGGAGCTCCCCCACGGCGAGGAGCTCGGCAAGGCCCGGATGGACGAGCTGCGCAGCTCGGCGGCCGTGCTCGGCTGCGCGCGGGTGGTGCAGCTGGGGTACGGCGACTCGGGCCTGGCCATCGACGGCGGCATGGCCGACGACCGGGCGGACAACGCGTTCATCGACGTCGACATCGAGGAGGCGGCGCAGCGCCTCGCGGCGATCCTCAAGGAGGAGACGGCCGACCTTGTGACGATCTACGACCCCTCCGGGGGCTACGGGCACCCGGACCACGTCCAGGTGTACCGGGTCGGCAGCCGGGCGGCCGAGATCGCCGGGACGCCGATCGTGCTCGAGGCGACGGTGAACCGGGACTGGCTCGTCAAGGGGGTGCGGCTCGCCGCCCGCTTCTATCCGGCACTCGACGTGAGGAGCTTCGAAAGGGCCTACTCCGCCGGGGAGACCATCACCCACCGGGTGAACGTCCGCAGGCACACCAGGGCCAAGCGGACGGCCATGGCCGCGCACGCCACCCAGGCCAGCGGCGGGGACGGCGACCGGACGCTCGGCGCCATGCTCAGGATCCCCGCGCCGATCTACCGATACGTGTTCGGCACCGAGTGGTTCGTTCAGCGGGGGTTGCCCCCGGGGACCCGTCTCAGGCATCCCTTCGGCAACCCCTAGGGGGCCCATCCTCCGCCAGGAGGATTCCGGTCAACCGATCTCCCGGCACACTTGAGGCGACCAAGGACGACTGGGGGCATCTCGAGTGAACAACAAGTGGCTGCGTGTCGCGCTGTCGGCGCTGTCCCTTGCGCTGGCCGTCGTGCTCGTGGTCTATCTGCCGTGGATCGTGCACACGCTGACCGGCGCCAAGGTCAGCTGGCACGACATCGGGCGTGAGTTCGGCAGGCTGAGCTGGCACACGATCCTGCTGATGACCGTGTTGTGGCTGGGGAGCCTGTGGGCCTACACCTTCGTGATGACCTCGGCGCTGCCCGGCCTCACCCACCTCCAGGCCCTGACACTCAACGGGGCGGGCAGCGCGGTCAGCAACCTGCTCCCGTTCGGCGGCGCGGCGGGGGTCGCGCTCACGTTCGGCATGACGCGCGGCTGGGGGTTCGCCAACCGGCCCATCGTGGTCTACACGCTGGTCACCGGCATCTGGAACACCTTGTTCAGGTTCCTGCTGCCCGCCATCGGCATCGTCGGACTGCTGATCGCCGGCAAGGCCGCCAACCCGACCATCGCGAACGCCGGGTGGGTGGGTGCCGTGTCGATCGTCGCCCTCGTCGCGATCGTGGCGGCGGCCCTCTACTGGGATCGCGCCGCGGCGGTCCTCGGCCGAGTGCTCGACGGCCTCCTCCGGATCGTCCCCCGCCGGTTCCAGCCGGCCGAGCACGCCGCCTCCGGCGCGATCGACCGGCTCCGCCGGGACATCGCGGAGATCGTCCACCGCAAGTGGGCGGGGTTGTCGCTGGGCATGGTCGCCTTCCTCGGCCTCCAGTGCCTGATCATGGCCTGCTGCCTCGTGGCCACCGGGTCCTACCCCGGGCCTGCCGAGACGGTCGCCGTGTTCGCGCTGAGCCGGGTGCTGACCTCCGTCGTGGTCACGCCGAGCGGCGCGGGGATCATGGAGGGCGGCGTGGCGACCCTGCTGATCGGCGCCTTCGGGCAGCCCGCGACCGGCGCGACCGCGGCCGCCATCCTGTTCGGCTTCTGGACCTACACGATCGAGATCCCGTGGGGCGCGCTCGCGCTCGGCGCGTGGTCGCTCCTGCGCAGGCGTGAGAACGCGTCGGCGGACGACCGGCCGACGCTGGCGAGCACGCAGACGACCTGACCCTCCCGCGCGGGCGACGATGCCGGATCCGGAAAGACCTTGTGCCCTCTTCGCGGGCGCGCATACCGTTACGGCTGACATGTGTGGGCAAGGGGCAGCGGACGTGTACGACGCAGGGCGATCGCCTGGGCGCGGCCCGTTCGCCGTTCGCGCGGCCCGGCGCGGGACGACCATCCGATGAGCCCGGTCACGTTCCGGGTCCTCGGCCCGGTCGAGGCGGGCGACGACGCCGGCCACATCGACCTCGGCGGCCTGCGACAGCGTGCGGTCCTCGCCCGCCTGCTCGTCGCCCGGGGCCAGGTCGTCCCCGTGGACACGCTGCTCTTCGACCTGTGGGACGACGACGCCCCCAAGGGAGCGCAGTCGGGACTGCAGGTCTACATCTCGCGCCTGCGCCGCGTGCTTGAGCCGAACCGCCCGCGCGGCGGGCCGAACCGACTGCTGGTGACGGTGGCCTCCGGGTACGCCCTGCGCGCGGCGGCCGAGCAGGTCGACGCGCTGCGCTTCGAGGCGGTCGTCCGCTCGGCCGGGGAGTGGCTGGAGGACGACCCCGCCTCGGCCAGGGCCAGGCTCGATTCCGCCCTGGCGCTGTGGCAGGGCACGCCGTACTCCGGTTTCGCCGACCAGCCGTGGGCGGAAGCGGAGGTCGCCCGGCTGAGCGAGCTGCGGCTCGTGGCCCGCGAACGGCACGCGGACGCGGGGCTGCGGATGGGCCTGCACGCCGAGACCGTGCCCGACCTCGAGGCGATGACCACCGAGCACGCCCTGCGCGAGGAGGGCTGGCGGCTGCTGGCGCTCGGGCTCTACCGGTGCGGACGGCAGGGTGACGCGCTGGCCGCGATCCGCAGGGCCCGCGGGATCCTGTCGGACGAGCTCGGCATCGACCCCGGCCCGGCGCTGCGGAAGCTGGAGTCCGGCATCCTGTCGCAGGATCCCGCGCTCGACCTCGCCGTCCCCGCGACCCGCCGGACCACGGAGGTCGCCGGGAGCTGGCCGCCGCGGTCGTTCGAGGCGGTGGATCTGCCGCCGCTGGAGGCCGAGCCCTTCGTCGGCCGTGACGGCGAGCTGGCCGCGCTGCGGGCCGCGGCGCCACGTGCCGCGGCCGGCCGGTTCACGGTCGCCGTCGTCAACGGGGACCCCGGCGCGGGCAAGACCACGCTGGTGCGCCAGTTGTCCGGCCTGCTGGAGGAGGGGAACTGGATCACGGCCGGCGGCGGCTGCCCGGACAGCAGCGCGACACCCCCCGGCTGGGCGTGGGTCGAGGTGCTGCGCGGGCTCGTCGCACGGCGGGGTGCCGGCGAGTACGCCGCCCTGCTGGCGCCGCTGCTCGACGACGCCGCGCCGGACACGGGCGACGACGAGGCGTCCGGCGGATTCCGCCTGCACCGGGCGGTCGGCGGCTACCTGTCCGCGGTCGCCCGCGATGCGCCGCTGCTGATCGTCCTTGAGGACCTGCACTGGGCCGACGACCAGACGCTTGCGCTGCTGCGCGCGCTGCCGAGCCTGCTTGCCGCCAGCCGGGTGCTGATGATCGTGACCTGCCGCGACGGCGAGCTGAACGACCAGCAGCAGGACGTGCTCGCGGCGCTGGCCAGGCTCGGCCCCGTGCGGGTGGGCCTCGACGGGCTCGACGACGCGTCGGTGGCCGAACTGGTCAGGGCGACCTGTGTGCGCGACGTCGACGACGACGTCGTCTCCACGATCGTCGGACGGGCCGGCGGCAACCCCTTCTTCGTCAAGGAGACGGTCCGCCTGTTCGAGGCCGAGGCCGACATCTCCGAGGTGCCCTCCGGGGTCCGCGACATCCTGCGCAGGAGGATCGCCCGGCTGCCCGAGCGGGCGCAGCAGGTGCTGCTCCAGGCGGCGGTGATCGGACGCGACGTCGACGTGGACGTGCTGGTCGACGTGTCGGGCGACGAGGACGCGGTGGTGGACGCCGTCGAGGCCGCCCTGCTCGCCGGGCTCGTCACCGAGCCGGGTGCCGGCCTGCTCCGCTTCGACCACGACCTCGTCAGGGACACCCTCTACTCCGACGCCTCGCGGCTGCGCAGATCACGGCTGCACGCGGCGGTGGCGTCCGTGATCGAGCGGCGCAACCCGGGCGACGTGGCCGCGCTGGCCCACCATTACGACGCCGCGGGCACCGCGGACACCGCCGCCAAGGCCGGGTGGTACGCCGGGCTCGCCGCGGAGCAGGCCGAGCGTCGTTTCGCGCATCGCGAGGCGGCGTCGTTGTGGCAGCAGGCCGTCGCCGCACTCGACCGCGCCCACGGCGGGAACGGCCCCGTCAGGGAGCGGTTGGAGCTTCAGCTCAGGCACATCAGGGCGCTGGCCCTGTGCGGCGACATGACCGCCGCGCGCGGCCTGCGGCGGGAGGCCATGAACGTCGCCCTCCCGCTCGGCGACATGGAGCTGACGGCGCGGATCGCGGCCGCCCTCGCCGTGCCGCACAAGGGCATCGCCCGCGATTTCACCAGGACCGCCTGGGAGATCGTCGACGTCACCGAGAAGGCCCTCGTCGAACTGCCCGAGGGCGAGCAGTCGTTGCGGGCCAGCCTGCTGGCCACGCTGGCGCTCGAACTCGAGGGCTCCGCCACCCAGCGGGGCTACCAGGCGTCGCTGGAGGCGGAGGAACTGGCCCGGTCGAGCGGTGACCCGGCCCTGCTCGCGGTGGCGCTCAGCGGCAGGCTGCGCCAGTCCTACACGATGACCCAGGTCGACGAGCGGGAGACGATCGGCCGCGAACTCCTCCGGGTCGGCGTGGAGTCGGGACAGATCGCGGTCCGGGCGCTGGCCCACCTCGTGCTGCTCGAGTGCGCCTCGGCCCGCGGCGACTTCGCCGAGGCAGACGATCACCTGGCGGAGGCGGAGTCGCTCGGCCGCCGGTACGATCTGCCGGCTCCGGCCGCCGTCGGCGCCTGGTACGCGGGGCAGCGTCTGATGATCACAGGCGACTACGCCGAAGCCGAGCGCGCCTACCGCAACGCGGCCAGGCTGACGGCTCGGGCGGGCATGCTGGAGGGCCGGCAGGACCTGCCGCTGATCGCGACCTTCTGCCTGCACCTGGTCGACGGCCGTGCCGCCGAGATGGCCGAACCGCTGGCCGAGGCGCACCAGCGTGGCGCCAAATGGACGCTCGACGCCTACGCCGTGGCACTCGCGTCCGCGGGCCACCGGAGGGATGCGCAGGTGATCGCCGCCGGGCGGGAGCCGGTGCGCACGGACTTCCTCTACGAACTCGCCCTCATCTGGCGGGCGCTCGCCGGGATGCTGCTCGACGACGCCGACCGGATGAAGGAGGCCTACGAGAAGCTCGTGCCGTTCCGCGACCGCATCGCCGGGGCGGGAACCGGGGTGGTCGCCCTCTGGCCGGTGTCCCGGACCCTCGGCGATCTCGCCGTACGGCTCGGCCTGCCCGCCCGCGAGCACTACGAGACGGCGCTGGGGGTGGCGGAACGGGTCGGCGTGCCCCGCTGGATCGGCGAGGCCCGCCAGTCACTCGCCACCTGATCTCGTGATCATGCACAAGTTCGGCGAAGGAGCCGTCGACGTGCACCAACCCCGGTCCGTGATCATGCACGGATTCGGGCACTTGTCGAATGACCTGGCCAAACGTGGGCGTGATCATGCACGCTTTCGGAGATCGGGCCGTCGACCTCGGCCGATAACGACCGTGATCATGCAGCGGCGGGCTCGTTGCATGATCACGCAGTGCGTACGCCCTGGTGGTGGGGTGATTCCCCGAATCCGCGCGTGATCACGAAATCGGGATCCGCAGGTCAGGGGCCTTTCGCCGAATTCATGCATGATCACGGCGGGGGGGTTGGGCTTGCTGGTGGGCCCTTCGCAGAATCTGAGCATGATCACCAAAAAGCTGTGATCACACGGTCAGCAGGTGACCTGGAACGCCGCGCTCTCGTAGGTGCGCGAGCCGACGTCGAGCCGCACGCGGTAACGGCCGGGATTCCCGCCGATCCGGGGGCGCCACTCGACGGCGCGCGGGCCTCCGGTGAAACCGCTCCTGCTGGCGAAGTACGGCTGCCACCCGCGGGTCGAGGAGTTCCAGCGCACGACCTGCCACGCGTACGAGACGCCGGAGCCCGCGGGGTCGATCATCGTCCGCACCCGGTACGTCCGCTCGCAGTCCGCGCCGCCGGGCATCGCGGTCACCACCACCCTGCCGGGCGCGGGAGCCACCTGCTGCGCCGTATCCGCCGTTGTATCCGCCGCCACGTCGGTCTGCGTCAGGTCCGGCGTCCCGGTCTCGTCGGCGCGGGTCGTCAGGGTCATCACGCGGGTGGGCCGGTCCGCGAAGGCCCCTGTCGTGGACGATCCCGTCGACGTGGCCGCGGAGCCCGAGGGAGTCATCGACGAGAGCGCCGGGACTCCTGCGGGTTCCGCCTGGGACGCCTGCGCCCCCACGTAGGCGCCGGCCACCGCCATGGTGGCGACCAGCAGCTTCGCCATGTTCGCGGCGCCGCTCACCACGATCGGCATCGCACTGCTTCGCGGACTCATCGGCCTACCCCTTCCTGCCGTCCCCAGATTCGGATGGACCGGTTGACCTGCGCTTGACGGCGGCTTGCAGGCAGGGCCGAACCCGGCGGTAAGGTAAGCCTGACCTCAGAAAGGGCGGTGGTGGCGGGTGCGGATCCCCGACCCCCTGGGGGCCTCGGTACTCGGCCTGCCCCTGTGGCTCGTCGTCGCGGTCGGCGCGGTCGCGTTGTTCGGCGCGTTCCAGGCCTACTACTGGATCGGCCATCGGCTCGGTGAGGCCCTCTACCGGTCGCGCATGGGCAGGAAGATCGGGCAGCAGCGCATCGAACGGGTCGAGGGCTTCGTGCGCAGGTGGGGCGCGCTCGCGGTCTACGCGTGCTTCTGGATTCCCGGCCTGCGCCACACGCTGCCCTGGGTCGCGGGGGCGCTCCGCGTCGACTACCGCTGGTATCTGGTGGCCAGCGCGCTCGGCTGCCTGACCTGGGTGCCCGTGACGACGTTCGGGCTCTACTCGCTCATCTGGTCCTGGGTGCGGCTGGCGGCCGCGTCTCCGGTTCTGGCCGTAACGGTGCTCGCCGTGGCCGCCGCGGCAGCGGCCGGCCTCGCCACCTGGAGACGGCGCAGAAGAATGTCAACGACACCCTGACCATTCAGTCCATAACGTCTTTAAATAGCAATCTTTCCCGATTCCCGCTCATGCGATCATGTGCGGATGCGTATCAAAGTCATCGGCGTATTGACGGCCGCCATTCTCGCCACGGGATCGGTGGGCACGGCCGCGGCCGCGGCGACCGTGCCCGTGAGCACCACCGCGGCGAGCATTTCCATCGCCGTCCCCGCGACGGCGGTTACAACGACGACCGTCGCCACGGTCGCCGCGCCCCCCGCGATCACCGCCAAGAGGGCGTACGTGGTCGACGTCACCACGGGCAAGGCCCTGATGGGCAAGTCGTCGACCACCCGCGTACAGGTCGCCAGCGTGACCAAGCTCATGACCGCATATGTCGTGCTGAAGCGGGCCAAGCTGAACGACGTCGTCACGGTCAGCAAGGCCGACATCCAATGGGCCGCGTCCCACGGCGCGACCGGGGGCGGCTTCAGGGCGGGTGAGCGGCTCTTCGTCCGCGACCTGCTGTACGCCCTGATGCTCCCCTCCGCGGCCGACGCGGCGAACGCGCTGGCCGTCAAGTACGGCCCGGGCAAGGCGAAGTTCGTCGCCAGGATGAACGCCGCCGCCAAGTCGCTCGGGTTGAAGGACACCCGCTACGCCAACGCGGACGGCCTGACCTCCACCAAGTCGTACTCCACGGCACGCGACCAGGCGAAGCTGGCGCAGATCGTGCTGAAGACGCCCACCCTGTCCACGATCGTCAAGGCCAAGAAGTACACGACTCCGGCGACGAAGATCCACCGCAAGCACACGTGGACCAACACGAACAAGCTGCTCAGTGAAGGCGCGGTCGGGCTGAAGACCGGTTACACGGCGAAGGCCGGCTACTGCCTCGCGTTCGCTCAGGTGAAGAGCGGTCACTTGATCGTCGGCACCGTCCTGGGCGACAAGTCCGACGCGGCCCGCTTCACCTCGGCGCGCAAGCTGCTCAAATGGGCCGGCGCGCAGGTGGCGGCGGCCGCGAAGGCATAGCCCAGAAGACCCGTATGGCGGCCGCCCGGGAACGGGGGACGTTCCCGGGCGGCCGTGGGGTCGCCGTGGGGTCAGCGGACCAGGCTGTGACAGGCGATGGCGGCGGCGGCCACGACGTTCAGCGAGTCGACCCCGAGGTCCATCGCCGTCTCGCTCATGGGGATCCGCACGGGGTGGTCGGCCTCGTGCAGCCAATGGGAGGACAGCCCGTCGCCCTCCGAGCCGAGCATGAGCGCGACGCGGTCGCCGAGCACCACGTCGTCCATCGGCACGGCCGCCCGGTCGGGTGTCAGGGCCAGCAACTGGAATCCCTCCGCGCGGATCTCCGCCAACCCGTCGTGCCAGTCCTCCATCCGGGCGTACGGGATGGCGAACACCGCGCCCATCGACACCTTGACCGACCTCCGGTAGAGCGGGTCGGCACAGCGAGGTGACAGGACCAGGGCGTCGACGCCCAGGGCGGCGGCGCAGCGGAAGATGGCCCCGACGTTGCCGTGATCGACCAGGTCCTCCAGCACGACGATCCGGCGGGGCCTCCCGCGCGAGCCTTCCCTCGGCGTCCCCCCTGCGGCGACGCGGCCGGAGATGCGGCCGGAGATGACGTCGGAGACCGACGGCGGCGTCAGGCGCTCCATCGACGCGAGCGCGCCGCGGTGGACCTGGAAGCCGGTGATCCCCTCCATGACCTCGTCGGAGACCAGGTAGACGGTGACGCCCTCGATCACGTCCGCGAGATGGCCGAGCCATTTCGCGGTCGTCAGCACCGAGCGCACCGGATGCCCGGCGGCCACGGCCCGCCTGATGACCTTCTCGCCCTCGGCGAGGAACAGTCCCCGCTCGCCCTCGAGGCTCTTGCGCAGGTCGACGTCGCGCAGGCGCGTGTAGTCCGCCAGACGGGGATCGGCTGCGTCTTCGACCGGGATGACCACGCGCCAAGGGTACGGCGTGCCCGCCGCCGGCCGGGTCAGGGCAGCCGGACGGCCCCGGCCATCGTCGCATCGGCGCCGGTCACATCGGCGCCCGTGGCATCGTCGGCCGTCACGTCGGGGTTCGCCGTCACGACGATCAGCTTGGTCAGCATGCCGGTGCCCTCACCCGCCGAACACGTGATCGCGACGGGGCTGACCGCGGTGGCCGTGCAGGACGGGCGCGGCGCCCGGAACGGGCGGTCCCGTTGCCACTGGAGGGTCACGACGGCGAGATCGAGGCCGAGCGAGCGGAACGCCCGCGCCAGGGCGGGGCCGGCGCCTGGATCGGTCCAGGCTCGGCCGGTCCGTCCGGTCATCACGATCTCCCGCAGGCAGGTGAGCTCGCGCAGCCGCCGCCGGACCTCGGCGGGACAGCCGGGTTCGGCGAACTCGATCAGGACGAGATCCGCGGGCCACTCTCGACGCGTCGCGAGGGACGCCGCGACCGACGTCTCGCCGAGTTCGCCGACCTCGCCGTCCATGACCGCCGCCACCCGCGCCCCCTAGCCCTCTGCGCCTCACGATACATCGCGTTTGCCCCAGGTCAAGATGTATCGCAAGTTACTTTACATGCTGAGTCTTTACCATGACTTTTCGTAATCGGTGCACCAAGACTGGCGTTTTGCCAGAGTTGGCGCAACCAGTATCGTTCCGTAAGCATTCAGGTGAATCTCCCTAAATGGTGGCGCGGAGTCGCGTACCGTCGGGAGCCAATCGACTCCGAAGAGGGCACCATGGGCGGACGTCACCGCACTGACGAACTCGATGGCGGCTTCGACTCATACAACGATCCGCCACCACGCCGGCGTGCCAGCCGGGGCAGGGTGTTCGTGCCCCTGGCGGGTGCCGTCGCGTTGGCCGTCCTCCTCGGTGTGGCCGCGTACGTCATCGTGAACAAGGACGCCGGTTGCAGCTCCGGCGCAGACAAGATCGCGCTTTCGGTCGCGGCCTCCCCGGACATCCAGCCGGCGATGGAGAAGATCGCGAAGTCCTCGGCCCCGTCGGTCGACGGGAAGTGCGTGGAGGTCACCGTCACGGCGGCCAAGGCGGCCGACGTCGCCAACGCGATGGCGGGCACCGGGGCGACCGGCGCCAAGCTGAACCCTGCCGTGTGGATCCCCGACTCCAGCCTCTGGCTCGCCGGGCTCGCCAAGTCGGGCGGCCCCGCCGTGAAGCCGTCGGGCAACGCCGCCGACTCCCCCGTCGTGCTGACGGCGTCGAAGGCCGGGGCGTCGAAGCTCAAGTCGGCCTTCAGTCCGGCCAGCTGGACGGGCCTGATGAGCGCGGCCAACGCCGCGAACCCTGACGGGCTCGCCAAGAAGGTCCGCGTGCTCGCGCTCGACCCGACGCAGAACGCGGCCGGACTCGGCGCGCTGCTCGCCGGAGCGAACGTGCTGAAGTCCGCGGGCGGCGACGAGGACGTCCTCGTCGGCGTGCTCCGGCAGTTGTCCGAGTCCACGGTGCCGTCGTCGGACAGCATGTTCGCCACCCTGACGAAGGCGGCGGCCCGCATCCCCGTCGGCATCTCCACCGAGCAGGCCGTCTGGGCGTTCAACACCAACAAGACCCCGAGCAACCCCGCCGTGGCGCTGTACCCGGCGGAGGGCACGGTCAGCCTGGACTACCCGATCATCATCACGACCAAGGACGCCGAGCTGCGCAAGGCCGCCCAGGCGTTCGCCGCGAAGGTCACCTCGGCTGACGGCCGCGAGACCGTGCAGTCCTTCGGCTTCCGCACGCCGGACGGCAAGGGCGGCGCCCAGCTCACGGCCGACCACGGCGTGAACGCGAAGAAGCCGACGACGCTGCCGCTCCCCAACGCCGCCACCATCACCCAGCTCGCCCAGGCGTGGCAGCAGATCAAGCTCGGGACCAAGATCCTCGCGCTGATCGACATCTCGGGCACGATGGCTCTGCCGGCCGACAAGTCCGGCACCACCCGCATGCAGGCCATCTCGAACGTCGGCATCGAGGGCCTGAAGCTCTTCCCCGACAAGGCCGAGCTCGGCATCTGGGCCTTCTCCGACAACCTGCGCGGCAAGGGCGTCGACTGGAAGCAGGTCGTGTCGATCGGCCCGCTCGCCCAGCAGAGCAACGGGGTCACCCGGCGCACCCTCATCGAGCAGGCCCTGCGGGCCTCCCAGGCGATCCCGACCGGCAACACCGGCCTCAACGACACCCTCTGGGCGGCCTACCAGAAGATGTCCAAGGACTACGAGCCTGACAAGGTCAACACGATCCTGCTCTTCACCGACGGCGTCGGGAACGACGACCCCAACGGCGGCATCTCCAACAGCGAGATCCTGCAGAAGCTCAAGCAGGCCTACGACCCGAAGAAGCCGGTCAGCATCCTGATCATCTCGTTCAACACCAAGGAGGACGAGAACCGCAAGCAGATGAACTCGATCGCGAAGGCCACCGGCGGAACGGCGTACTTCCCGCAGACCGTGCTCGAGATCCGCAACATCTTCCTGAAGGGCATCGCCCGCCGCCTCTGCGCGCCGAATTGCGGGGACCCCGGAGGGAAGTAGCGCGAACGCGCAGAGGCTTCTTCACTGAACGCCGGGTCCCATGAGGACCCGGCGTTCACTTTTGCCGCAAGGCTCGCTCTGGGCACAGTTTTCGCAGGTCATGCCCGCTAAGCATGGCTTACGGATCAGTAAACGAGGGTCCCTCCGGCGGCGTCATTCTCGTGTGGGGACTGGCTCGCATCTGGTTTCCGTCTCGCGGGGAGGAACAACTGTTGCCCGGATGGCCGGACGTCGGCCGTACCGACGATCATCGACTGCTGGAGGCGCTCCGGCGCGGGGACGCGCACGCGCCCGCCAGTCTCTATGACGCGTACGCCGACCGACTCAACGACTACGCCCATACTCTTCTGAACGACCAGGATCTCGCGGCGGACGCCGTGCACGACAGCCTGGTCATCGCCTGCGGACGCGTCGACCGGCTGACCGAGCCGGCCCGGCTGCGGGCCTGGCTCTACGCGCTGGCCCGCACCCGGAGCGGGGCCTGCACAGGCGGCCGGACACCGCCGCGCGGCATGGCCCCCTACATGGCTCCGGACGAGTCGCCTGCCGACCCGGGGCTCGCGGCGGTCGTCCACGAGGCGCTCGGCGAGCTCGGGCAGTCCGAACGCGAAGCGCTCGACCTGGCCGTGCGGCACCAGCTGTCCACCGCGGAGATCGGAGCGGTGCTGGGCGTCACGTCCCGGCAGGCGGCGGGACACCTGTCCAGGGCACGCGCCCATGTGGAGAACTCCGCCGCGGCCATCGTGCTCGCCCGCACGGGACGGGCCCACTGCCCCGACCTGTCCGCGCTCGTCGACTCCGGCGTGGGCGCGTCGTGGCGGGACGGCCCGTTGAGCTCCGCTGTCCGCAAGCGGCTGAGCCGGCACATCAGCGGCTGCAAGATCTGTGCGGAGGGCCGCGAGCGACACGTGTCGGCCGATGCGCTGCTGGCCACGGTCGCCGTCGCGTACCCGCCTCTCTCCCTGCGACGTCAAGTCATCGACACGTGCCTCGCCCCGGAGTACGAGGCGGACCGGGCGGCGATCCTCGAGCAGGGGGACCGGTTCGACAGAAGGGGGTTCCCCGTCGCGCCCGGCGGGCCGTCCGGCAGGAGACGGGCCCGCAGGCAACGCGTCCCGTGTGACCGGCGCAGGAGCCGGACCACCTTCATCCTGCTGGCCGCGGTGTTCGTGTTCGGCACGGCCGGCGCCGCGACCCTGATCTACGGCCAGGCGCCCGAGGGCCGGCTGGAGGCGATGAACCCCCCGTTCTCCGAACCGCCGGACACGCTCGTCCCGGTCCCGGAGGAGGATCCGGCGGAGACGGCCGAGCCGGAGGAGACCACGCCGGCCCCGGCCACCCCGTCGCCCACGCCCTCCGCCTCCCCCCCGGCCCGCGTCACGACCTCTCCCGCCACCACACGGCCGACCCGGACTCCCTCCGCCCGCGTCACCCCGCGACCACCCCGCCCCGCTCTCGACCTGGGCTGCCCGGGCGACCTCGGCGCCGTCACCTCCGGCGTGATCACCCTGACCGCCCGGAACGCGGCCGTCGACTGGACGGCGACCACCCACGACGGCGTCAGCATCAGCCCGAACCAGGGCCGGATCAAGGCGGGCGCCTCGAGCCAGATCACCGTGACGATCATCGACCCCACGTCGGCGGGCGCCGGGGTCGTCGGCTTCCGCTCGGCGGGGGGCAACCCCTCCTGCCGGCTCTCCTGGAGCGGGACGGGCGCCAGTCCCTCACCTGAACCCTCGGCCACCCCGTCGCCGGACCCCTCCCTCCTGTAGGCGGCGGGGCCCCCGGCCGCCTCATCTGGAGCCTCAGGAAACCCAGCGTCACCAGGGACAACGTCAGCCTTTGGCCGGATCCGGCCAAAGGCTCCCGGCCGGTAACAATCACGATTCCCGAGGTGTCAGCCAGAGCCCGAAAGGGGAGGAAACACGCGACCGAGGATCTTAGGGGGCATTGTGGCCCAAGCATGGCTTCCTGGTGCCAGTGTGAATCCCTCCTCCGAGGACTCCGGACCGATGATCGGCGGAGCTCCCCGGGCTGTCTGGTTCATCTGGCCCGCCGACCCCCACGGGGTCTCCGCATGGTCGGTCGCCCAGCGGCTCATTCAGCTCAAACGGCCCCCTCACCTGGTGTGGAACCCGGTGACAGGAGAGACGTCGCAACTCCTGCCGATCACGAGGGCGGCCTGTGGGCTCCCGGGCGACCGTGGACGCAACGGACGGGTCTGCGTGCAGATCCGGGTCATCGGCTCGGCGCACGAGCCCTTCACCGACACCAAGCTGGACGGTCTCGACGAGATCCTGACGTGGCTCGACGCGTGGGACATCCCCCGCCGCTGGCCGGCAGGCCCGCCCCAGGCGTTCCCGCAGTCACTCGTGAGTGCCCGCAGCGGCCGGATCTGGGCGCGCGGCGGGCACTTCGGCCACTCCCAGGTGCCGGGGGCGAGTGAGGGGGACCCGGGCTCGATCGACATCTCCCGGATCATCGGGGACGAGTCGCCCGAGTTCTCGGTGCCCCGCCCGCGCGAGGACTTCCGGGTGCTGGAGCGCGTGATCTAGAGCAGGTCTCTGATCACGGCACAGCCGCGCTTCACGTCGGCGAGGGACGCGTAGCCGTACCCGAGAACGAGGCCGTGGACCCGCGGCGGCCCGTGGTGATGTCGTCCGGTCGTGTCCAGGAGGACTCCGCGCTCCTCCGCCCTCCTGACGAGGTCGGGCACGACCGGCTCGGGCAGCTCGATCATCACGTGCAGGCCTGCGGTGTCCCCCTGCACGAGCGGGCCCAGCGCCTCGACGATGGCCGCGCGGCGCCGGGCGTACTCGAGCCGCATCCTGCGCAGGTGCCGGTCGAGGTCGCCGCGCTCGAGCAGGGTCGCGACGGCCTTCTGCACCGGCCCGGGCGTACGGTCGCCGAGTTCGTCCCTGCGGCGGGCGACGGCGGCGAGCAGCCCCTCGGACGCGACCAGCCAGCCGAGCCCCACATCAGGGCTGAGCGACTTCGAGAGCGTCCCGAGGAGCACGACCCGGTCGGGGTCCATGCCATGGAGCGCGGGCAGCGGGGCGACGTCGTAGCGGAATTCGGCGTCGTAGTCGTCCTCGACGACGACCGCCCCGGTACGGCGGGCCCACGCGAGCAGCCGCTCCCTGCGCGGGATGGACAGGCGCCCGCCCACCGGATACTGATGCGCGGGAGTCGTGTAGAGCACCTCCAGGTCATCGGGCAACTCCTCGACGATCACCCCTTGGCCGTCCACGGGGCACGGCACGATCTCGGCGCCCCTGGCGGCGAACACGTTGCGGGCGACGCGGTAGCCGGGCTCCTCGACACCCGCCCTCGCGCCCGGCCGGATGATCGTGGCCGCGATGAGGTCGAGCCCGTTGCCCGTCCCCCTGGTGACCATGACGTTGCCCGGGCCCGTGGGCACGGCCCGAGCCCGGCGGAGGTGATCGGCCAGAAGTTCGCGCAGCTCGG
The DNA here is from genome assembly GCF_016862895.1 of Planotetraspora kaengkrachanensis. GTDB lineage: Bacteria > Actinomycetota > Actinomycetes > Streptosporangiales > Streptosporangiaceae > Planotetraspora > Planotetraspora kaengkrachanensis. The sequence continues at coordinate 286,568 of NZ_BONV01000003.1, forward strand.
CGTGGCCGTAGGGGTCGGGCCATCCGGAGGGCGCGAGCTCTCCCGCGCTGCGCCAGGCGCGCCGCCAGGCCGCCTCGTCGTATCCGGAGACCCACGGCCGCCCGGGGCGCAGATCGATGATCCCCGCCGTCACCCCGCGGGGCGCGAGCATGACGGGGTCGTCCTCCGGGCGTTCTCCGCCGCCCCGCCTCCGGCCGGTGGCGGCCCGCCCCAGGCCGTCCCCCGAGGCGGCCACGTACGTGCCGGATCCGTGCCGCCCGTCGAGCCAGCCCTCCGCGTAGAGCTGCTGGAAGGCGTCGGCGACCACGGTGCGGCTCACGCCGAGCAGGGCGGCGAGCGCCCGGCTCGACGGCAGCCGCTCCCCCGGTTTCAACGCCCCGCTCCGCATCGCCTCCCGCAACTGGTCGCCGATCTGCACGACGAGCGGCAGCGGCGCGGCCCGGTCCACGACCAGCGGAAGATCGACGTCGGTGCGCAAAGTGGTCTCCCACAAGTCATCGGGAGTGGACGTGTTTCACCAGTCCACTCTCATCTAACTTTACGGTCATGCTCTCCACCACGGCCCGTACGACTCTGAACCGGGGCAAGAAGCGTGCCCGGACCGACCGCGCCGACCTCTACGCCGCGCTCGACGCCGGTCTGATCTGCCACCTCGGTGTGATCGTCGACGGGGCGCCGATGGTGGTCCCGACCGGCTACGGGCGCGTCGGCGACACGCTCTACCTGCACGGCTCGACCGGCGCCGCCTCCCTGCGGGCGGGGACGACCGAGCCCGTGTGCGTCACAGTCACCCATCTCGACGGCATCGTGCTGGCCCGCTCCGCCTTCCACCATTCGGTGAACTACCGCTCTGCGATGATCTACGGACGGCCCCGCCTCGTCGACGACCCGGACGAGCATCTCGAAGGGCTCCGTGTCATCACCGAGCAACTCGCACCCGGCCAGTGGGACGTCGTCCGCCTCCCCACCAGGAAGGAACTCGCCGCGACCGCCGTCCTCGCCCTGTCCCTGGAGGAGGCGTCCGTGAAGATGCGGCAGGGCCCGCCGGTCGACGACGAGGAGGACTACGACCTGCCGGTGTGGGCGGGCGTGTTGCCGCTGAGCGTGTCCTGGGGCGAGCCTGTGCCCGATCCGCGCCTGACTCCCGGCGTGACCGTTCCGCGGCATATCTGTGAGAGGGGATAGCGGGGATCCCCCTAATTCGGCACACTTTGCGCATCCCGTTCGATCGGATGGGCCCCGCGGGCGCCCACTCACGGCAGGAGTGCGCATGACCGTTCCCGGCGAGTGGCGGGTGCCCGGATACGCCGAGGTGCGCCCACTCGGGTCGGGAGACGACGGCCGCGTCGTCCTGGCCGTGGAGGAGACGTCGGGCTCCCACGTCGCCATCCGGTACCTCCCGGAGGAGGCGCGGACGGAGCCCGGCGTCGCGGAGCGGTTGCGCGCGGACCTCCGGCTCCTGGCGGATCTCGACGATCCCCACCTCGCCAGGGTGCACGAGTACGCCGACGGGCCACGCGGCGCGGCGGTCGTCATGGAGCCGGTCAACGGGGCCTCACTGCGGGCGGTGCTCCGCGGGCAGTCCCCGATCACGCCGCGGGCCGCCCTCGTGCTGTTCAAGGACTCCCTTCTCGGGCTCGCGGCGGCGCACGAGGCCGGCGTGGTCCACGGCGACCACAAGCCCGAGCACGTGCTCGTGCAGGGCGACGGCGCGAGCAAGCTCGTCGGCTTCGGCCTGGCCGTACGCGCGAGGGCGACCGCATACACGGCTCCCGAGGTGCGGGCCGGACGGCCGGCGTCGGCCGCCTCCGACATGTACGCCGCGACCGCCGTGCTCAGTGAATGTCTCACCGGCCGACTCCCGGGCGGACGCCATTCCGAAGCGGCGTCCCGGCAGGTGCCGGTGCCGCTGCGCGATCTGGTCGAGCGGGGACTGGCCGGGGACCCCGGCCTTCGGCCGCCGAGCGCCGCGATGTTCGTGGCCGAACTCGACGAGGTCGCGTCCGCGGCGTGCGGAGCGGCCTGGGAACAACGGGGCAGACGGGCGGTCGCCGACCTGGCCGCCCCGCTCGCCCCCACCTTCCCGCTGAACCGGCCGCCCCTCGACCGGCCGCCGGGCGTCCTGCGCTCGATGGCGGCCGCCGCCAGGAGCCGCTTCGGGCGGGCGGCCGCGCGGCATGCCCGCACCGACTGAACAGATCACACTTTTCACTGATTACGCACAGTTAAGACCGTTTGACAGCTATGCGTGACTGTTTCATGACTTTTCGATTCACTGGTGAGGGCCGTCGTTAAGCTCGACCACGGCGGGGGGCCGGGCGATGAGGGAGACCGCATGTACGGCCAATCGGGCACCTGGTTCGTCCCCGGCTACACCGAGATCCGAGAGCTCGGCACCGGGGCCACAGGAAGGGTCGTGCTCGCACGACATGACGCCAACGACATTCCGGTGGCGATCAAGTATCTGTCCGACGAACTCCTGACCGACCTCGAATTCGTCTCCCGATTCCGGCACGAGGCTCGCGTGCTCGCGACGCTGCCGGCCAACCCGCACGCCGCCCGCTTCTACGAATACCTGGAGACGCCGCAGGGCGCCGCCATCGTCATGGAGCTGATCGACGGCGTCTCGCTGCGCGTCATGCTCCGCTCGCAGGGCCCGACCGGCCCGGAGGCGGCGCTGGCCGTGCTGAAGGGCTCCCTGTTAGGGCTGGCCGCCGCGCACGCCGCCGACCTGGTCCACCGGGACTACAAGCCCGAGAACATCCTGATCGAGTCGGACGGCACGAGCAAACTGGTCGACTTCGGCATCGCCGCCCGCGCCGGGGAGGCCATGACCACGAGCGGCACACCGCCGTACATGGCGCCCGAGCAGTGGTCGGGCGCGCCGGCGAGCCCGGCGACGGACGTCTACGCGGCCACCGTGGTCTTCTTCGAGTGCCTCACCGGGACCCGTCCCTTCCGGGCGCAGAACATGGCCGCCCTGGCCCGGCAGCACCGGATGACCCCGCCTCCCGTGGACGAGGTGCCCGCCCCGCTGCGCGGCCTGGTCGAGCGCGGCATGGCCAAGCACGCGGCCGAGCGCCCCCAGAACGCCGAGGCGTTGATCAACGAGCTCGAGTTCCTCGCGTACGAGGCGTACGGCTCGGAGTGGGAGGAGAAGGGCCGGCGGCGTCTGGCCGTCCTCGCCGGGCTGCTGCTTCCGTTCTTCCCGCTGACCGAGGAAGCGCCCGAGGTCGGCACGTCACTGGCCGAGACCAGGCTGGGCAGGGGCAAGAGCCTGCTGAGCAAGACGGGCATGAAGGTCGGCCTGTCGCTGGCGGGCGCGGTGGTGGTCGCCACAGGTGGCGCGCTGCTGGTCGGATCCATCACCAACGGGACGAAACTGCAGGCGGGCAGCGTGGCCGAGTCGCCTGCCGCACCTGGATCCGGCACCGAAGTCACCGACGACCCCCTCACCCCCGAAGAGACGGCGTCGGACGAACCGGAGGAGTCGCCGACCCCCGATCCCGTGGTGGCGCCGCCGCCCGCCCCGCCCGGCAACCCGGGCGCCAACCCGCCGGCCAATCCCGGCAATCCACCCGCCGACCCTCCGGGTAATCCGGCGAACCCGGGCAACCCTCCGGCCAACCCCGGCAACCCACCGGCCGACCCTCCAGGCGGCGGTCCCGCGAACCCACCCGCCGACCCTCCAGGCGGCGGCCCCGCGAACCCGCCCACCGACCCCGGCGATCCCGATGATCCGCCCACCGACCCGGAAACTCCGGAAGACCCACCCGGAAACACGCCGCCTGCCGAGACGCCTGACCCCCCGACGTCGCCGTCACCGGAATCGCCTTCGCCCACCCCGCCGGACAGCACCTCCCCCAGCCCGTCGGAGACGCAGTCGACGGAGAAGCCGACGGACTTCCCGACCATCACGCGGGGCGTTCCCCAAACGTCGGCCCCGGATGGCGGGGAGCCGCGCGAGGAGCCGCCCGGGCAGAACCCGCGTGACGTGCCGACGGGAATTCTCGGGACAGTCCTGATCACAATCGGCCTGTTTCCGTCACACTGACGGCGAAGAGGATTGCCGGAAGGCATCGGAGGCGGCGGTAAATGCAGGACGGCGCGACCATCTCGGGGTACCGGCTCACCGGCCGGACGCGGATCAGCGAGCTCGGCACGTGGAACGACGCGATCTCGCCTGACGGAGTGCCGTCCGGCGTCCTGCGATTCGATCCCCGGGCGGTGGCGGCGCCGGACGCCAGGGAGCGGCTCGTCTCCGCGGTGGGCGCCGACCGGCGGCTCGTGCGCAGCGGCCTGCCCTCGCTGCTCCCTGTCGCCGATCTCGTCACCGCGCGGGGCGAGGTCTGGCTGATCACCTCCCGCCCGGCGATCCCGACGGTCTCCGACCTCCTCACCGGCGGCACGGGACCGGACTCGGGCAGCGCGGGAACGATCCTCGTCGAGATCGCCCAGGCCCTGCTGTCCCTGCACGCGGCGGGGCTCACGCACGGCTCCCTGCATCCCGGGACGGTGGTGATCGCCGAGGACGGCTCGGCGATACTCGCCGAACGGGGACTGATGGCCGCGATTCGCGGCGACTCTCCGCCTGTGGAGCGTGACATCGCCGCCTGGTCGGCGCTCGCCCGCACGCTGTCGGCGAGTTGGGCGTCCGGCGACGCGGCACGGCTGTTCGACCGGGCCGCCTCGGCGGCCTCGACCGGCGGGCTGGCCGCCGCGCGCGACACCCTCGTGGCCGGACGCGAGGTCCTGCCGCCCGGTTTCACGACGCGCGACCGCCTGGTGGAGACCCTGCACCGGTGGTACGCGGCCGACGTCCCGACCTCGCCCGCCCCCTCCGGGCCCGACCCCGGCCAGATCGTCACGCTGCTGCACGCCGACCGCGCGGGCTCCGTCCGTACGGCGCCGCCCGCGCGGCCCGCGCCCGACGGCGACATGATGATGCGTTTCGGGCCGGGCGTGCCCACGGAGGACCCGGACGTCCCCCAGAGCACGGCGGAGCGGATCTGGCGCTCCGGGCAGGACCAGCTGGCCACGCTGCACGGGCGGGAGGGATCGCGCGGGACGCCGCGGCGAGGCCGGCGACGCGCGACGGCGTGGGCGGGGGCCATCCTGCTCGCGGTCCTGATCGCGGCGGGCATCCTCTGGCTGCGCCAGTCGCCGGGTCCGGCGGTGGCCGTGGAGAAGGTGGACGTCCGCGGCCCGAAGAAGACCCTGTCGTGCGACGGCACGGCCACCATCGTCGGCGTGGTGACCACGAACGGCGGCGAGGGCTCGATCCGCTACGTCTGGCTCCGCAGTGACGGGCAGAAACTGGCCGAGCAGGAGTTGCGCGTGCTCTCCGGGCCGACCTCGGTCGAGCTTCCGCTGCACTGGAAGGTCAGCGGGGAGTCGTCCGGCTTCAAGGGCACGGCCACCCTGCGCGTCCTGTCCCCCACGACCTCGGGGAAGGCCGTACAGGGTAAAGCCACCTTCTCCTACAAATGCGAAGTTCACTAATGTGGCCGCATGACCACGACCCCCGCCGGTTGGTATCCCGACCCGTACGGATCTCCCCAACTGCGTTGGTGGGACGGCTCCCAGTGGACGGATGCCACGCATCCCCAGGAGGCATACGCGCAGGAGGCCACGGCTCCTCCTGAGCAGCCGTCCCACACCGCGCCCCTGCGGGCGCCGCTGCGGACCGAGCAGCCGATGTGGGGGCATCCGGGGCATCCTCCCCTACCGACGCCGGCCTTCGGGCAGCGGCCGAAGGCGACCCCGGTCTGGCCGTGGATCGCCGGGGGCGTGGCCGTCCTGGTGGCGATCGTGGTCGCGTTCACCTCGGTCCTCGTCTTCATGAACAACCGCTCGGGCTCGACGGCGTCCCGGCCGGACGAGGTGGTCCCGAGCGCGCCGCTCGACTCGATCGTCCCTCCGAGCCCGTCCCCGGCGGCGCCTCTCGCGGAACTCCCCCAGCCGTCGGGTGACCGGATCATCGACCCCGTGACGGGGCTGTCCTACGCCTTCCCCGGCGAACCGTGGACGGTGCCCAAGTCGGCCGACATCAACAACCCGGACAACCCGCAGGTCCCGCTCTGGACGAGCGGCTACAGCGCCCTGTCCCAGCAGGACTACGACGGCGAAGGCGGCGACTGGGTCGGGTCGATCTACGCGGCCCAGCTCCCCCAGATCCTGCCGTACGGCGGGCCACAGGATCTCCGCACCTCGGTCACCGCGATGCTCCTGGGCTACGAGCCCCTGTTCTACGCACCCCAGCACGAAAGGAAGGTCCTCCGCAACGAGGCCATGGAGGTCAGCGGGCACCAGGCCTGGGTGACCGAGTTCGAAATGGACTTCTCGAAGGAGGCCGCGGCCAACGGCTGGAAGTGGAAGACGGAGAAGGGGGCGTTCGTGCTGGTCGACCGGGGTCAGGACCAGCGTCCGTCCATGCTCTACATCTCCGTGCCGGACAATCTCGACCAATCAGTACTCAACCGGGTGCTGGACTCGCTCGAAGCCCGGTGACCGCACTACTACGCTGGTTCCATGACTGACCTGCTGGTCTGGATCGACTGTGAGATGACCGGGCTCGACCTCGGCCGTGACGCGCTCGTCGAGGTGGCCTGCGTGGTGACCGACGGCGAGCTGAACCAGTTGGACGAGGGTGTCGACGTCGTCATCAAGCCGCCTCCGGAGTCGCTGGGGCAGATGTCGGACGTCGTCCGGGAGATGCACACCGCCTCGGGGCTGCTCCAGGCGCTCGCCGGCGGTGTGACGCTCGCCGAGGCCGAGTCGATCGTGCTCGACTACATCCGCGGCCACATCGCCGACCCCAAGAAGGCGCCGCTGTGCGGCAACTCCATCGCGACGGACCGTTCCTTCATCGCGCGGGACATGCCGGGCGTGGACTCCTTCCTCCACTACAGGATGATCGACGTCTCCTCGATCAAGGAACTGGCCAGGCGGTGGTACCCCCGGGTCTACTTCGCCTCCCCAGAGAAACAGGGTGGGCACCGGGCCCTCGCCGACATCGTCGAGAGCATCCGTGAGCTGCGCTATTACCGTGCCGCCGTCTTCGTGCCGCAACCCGGCCCCGACTCGGCGACCGCGCGGGAGGTGGCCGAGGCGATCTCCGCGACCTGACCGCGAGCCTGATCGCGGGATGGAGCGCGATGGTCCCGAATGCCGCTACACTTTTCTCGTACGCCGTGCGGAACGGCGGACATGGTGGGTGTAGCTCAGCTGGCAGAGCGCCAGGTTGTGGTCCTGGATGTCGTGGGTTCAAGTCCCATCACTCACCCCAGTAAGGGAACGGCCGGTCCTGAGGGACTGGCCGTTCCCTTTTGCGCGCTTGCGGCGGATTGTGCGGCTGACGCGAGCAAGTCAGCGAACATTGCCACCAAAGGTAGATATTGCGAGTTATGCTCACCTGACGACCGCAACGCCGGATGGGCGGGGGGCCTCGGCGATCTTTGGCTCTTAACGGAGGCCGGATGAGAGTCGACGACCGCGCCGGAATGGGACTGAGCAAACGGGAGACCGAGGTCATGGACCTGATCGCCACGGGTCATTCCAACGGCGAGATCGCCCAGCGCCTGTTCCTCAGTGAGAAGACCGTCAAGAACCACGTCAACCGCATCTACGCCAAGCTCGGCGTCGCATCGCGCGTCACGGCGATCGGCCGCTGGCTCGGCGGAACCGACCCGGGGGCGTGAGAACCCCCGGGAGAGCGACGTCACCTCCTCGTCCCGGTGGTCACCGCACCGGGGTCAGGAAGCGGCGGGGACGCGGGTCAGGGCGTTGCGCAGGCCGTCCAGGCCGTACTCCAGCTCCTCCGGCTGGACGGACAGGGCGGGGCGCAACCGGACGGAGTTCTCTCCGCAGGACAGCGCGAGGATCCCCTCGTCCTCCCGGAGACGCTCGACCACCTCGCCGGGGTCGGGGACGTCGAAGGCGCACATCAGGCCACGCCCGCGGGCGTTCGTCACGAGCCCCTCGGCCTCGAGCCCGCGCAGCGCGCCGAGCAGCTTCTCCCCCAGGATCGACGCCCGCGGGATCAGCCCGTCACGTTCGATGATCTCCAGCATCCTCCGCGAGCGGACCATGTCCACGAGCCCGCCGCCCCACGTCGAGTTGATCCGCCCGCTCACCGCGAAGACGTTGTCGGGGACGAGGTCCACCCTGCGACCGGCCATGATCCCGCCCACCTGGACCTTCTTCGCGAAGGCCACGATGTCCGGGGCCAGGCCGAGCTGCTGGTAGGCCCACGGCGAGCCGGTGAGGCCGACCCCGGTCTGCACCTCGTCGAGGACGAACAGCGCCTCGTGCTCGTGGCACAGAGCCTGCATGGCCCGCAGGAACTCGGGACGCATGTGGTTGTCCCCGCCCTCGCCCTGGATCGGCTCGGCGATGAAGCAGGCGATGTCATGGCGGAACCGGTCGAACGCCTCGCGGGCCTGGGCCAGAGCCCGCTCCTCGGCCCGCTCGACGTCGCCGAAATGGATCGCGGGCACGTCGATCCTGGGCCAGCCGAACTTGGGGAACCTGTCGGTCTTCACCGGATCGGTGTTGGTCAGCGACAGCGTGTACCCGCTGCGCCCGTGGAAGGCGCGGGTCAGGTGGAGGACCTTGGTGCCCAGGCCGGGATGCCGGCCGTTGGCCTCGTTCCACCGGCTCTTCCAGTCGAAGGCGCACTTGAGTGCGTTCTCCACGGCCAGGGCGCCGCCCTCCACGAAGAACAGATGGGGCAGTTCGGGATCGCCCAGCACCCGCTGGAACGTCTCGACGAAGTCGGCGAGATGGGTCGTGTAGAGGTCGGAGTTGGCCGGTTTGTTCGCGGCCACCCGTCCGAGCAGGTCGAGGAACTCGGGATCGCCGGCGAAGGGGTTCATCCCCAGGGGAGACGACGCGAAGAACGTGTAGAAGTCCAGATACCGCCTGCCGTCGCGGACGTCGACCAGCCAGGACCCCGCGCTCCTGTCGAGGTCGAGCACCAGCCGGTAACCGTCGACGAGCAGGTGCCGGGCGAGACCGTCGTGCACAGCGCTGGGATCCATGCCGCCTCCGCATTACGTCGGGACCAACACAATTCCCTCATACCAGGCGATAGTTGTGAACAGTTTCCACAAAACTATCCCCCCAGGAGAACATTTTTCGCCCCGCAACGGATCGTCTGGGACTCCGGCCGATCAGACGGCGGCGTAGACCACCAGGGAGACGGCCACGTACTGGACGACGTAGGCCGCGATCGTGAAGGCGTGGAAGACCTCGTGGAAGCCGAACCACCGGGGAGAGGGGTCCGGCCGGCGCAGGCCGTACACGACCGCGCCCGCCGAATACAGCAGACCTCCCACGATGACCAGGACCCCGGCGGCTACGCCCGCGCCCGCGAACAACTGCGGCATGACGAACACGGCCGTCCAGCCCAGGCCGATGTAGAGAGCCGTGTAGAGCCAGCGGGGGGCGCGCAGCCACAACACGCGGAACAGCACCCCGACGGTCGCCCCGGCCCAGATGACCGACAGGACGGCTACCCGGGCGATCCCGTCCAGCGCGAGCATCGCGAAGGGGGTGTAGGTGCCCGCGATCACGAGGTAGATGTTGGCGTGGTCGAACCGGCGGAGCACCTCCGCGACGCGCGGGGAGAGCCTGCCCCGGTGGTAGGTCGCGGAGACGCCGAACAGCAGGCCGGAGGTGATCGCGTAGACCACGGCGGCCAGTCGCGCCTGCACGGTGGGCCCGAGGGCCACCAGCACGAACCCGCCCACCAGAGTCGCGGGCACGGCGCCCGCGTGCAGCCAGCCACGGAGTCTGGGCTTGGCCGTCCGTTCGAGGGAGATCGTCGTCACGTAACCTACGCTAGCGTAAGTTACTCAACCGTAGGTTGTGACGTACGTCTCACGCCTGTCAGAGGGCCTTGAGGAATCTCGCCGCGATCGGGACGGCCGCGTCGCGGCCGGTGCCCCCGTGCTCGACGAACACCGCGAACGCCAGATCCCCCCAATATCCGATGAACCAGGCGTGATCCGCACCGCCCTGCCAGTCCTCGGCGGTGCCCGTCTTGCCGGCCACGCCGTCGGGCAGCCCGGCGCCTGCCGCGGTCCCGTCGGCGGTCACCGCGTTCATCAGCGTGCGCAGCCCAGCGGCCACGCCGGAGGGCAGGCGCACGCTCCCCGGCCGGTCCGCGCCCGCCGCGGGCATCAGCAGCGGCGGCCGCCACTGCCCGCTCTCCACCGTCGCGGCGACCAGTGCCATGCACAGGGGGGTCGCCTCGACCGTGCCCTGGCCGAAGGAGTCCTCAGCCAGCGCGTCGTCGTTCTCCGGCTGCCGCATGCTTCCGCAGGTCCCGCCGACGCCGGACGGCAGGGGCACGCCGAAGCCGAAGGCCCGCGCCTGCTCCATCAGGGCGGCGGGGCTGAGCCGCTCGACCGCCATCCGGGCGAACGTGGTGTTGCAGGACAGCGCGTACGCCTCGCGCAGGGTGACCGACCCGTGCGCCTCATCCCGGTAGTTGGCGATCGAACGCCCTCCGGGGATCGTGTACGCGGCCGGGCAGTCGACCACGGTCTCCGTGGACATCCCCGCATCGAGCAGGGCCGCCGCCGTGACGGTCTTGAACGTGGAGCCGGGGGCGTACTTCTGCTCGAACGCCTTCCTCCCGCCCAGGCGGTCGGCGACCGCGAGGATCTCCCCCGTCGACGGCCGCACCGCCACGATGGCGGCCGGGTTCCGCACCCCGTCGAGCGCGCGGGCGGCCGACGCCTGCGCCGCCCATTCGATGGTGGTCCTGGTGCCCTTCGGGGCCTCGGGGACGTACTCGACGAGCCGTTCCGCCGGCTGCCCGGGGTTGTCCATCTCGACCCGCCAGCCCACGGACGTGCCTCCGGACGGCTCGGGGATCGCCGTGGAAAGCCGCGCGAGGTAGGCCTCGGCGTCGCTGTCCGCGGGGAAGTCCCTGCCCTCCTGGGTGACCAGGCGCACGGCGGGGACGCCGGTCGCGGCGGCGGTCCTGCGGAGCCCGCCCCCCGGCGCGAGATCGGGGTGCATGACGGCGGGCTCCCACAGGACCTTCCAGGTCTGGTCCCTGATCCCGAGCCGCATGGCCGACGGGTAGGCCCACGGGCCGTAGCCCGGCAGCTCGCGGGACTCGGTGATGGGCACCTCGGCGGTGTCCTCGCCGGTCATGACGGTCCGGCCCGGCGTCAGCCGCAGGGACCGCGCCGCCAGCGCCTCCTCGAAGCTCTCGTGCTGGGCGGCGAAGTCGGCCGGCGGGTCGTCGGTCAGCTCCCGCATCGCCGTGTAGTCTGCCGCCTCCCACGCCCGCAGGTAGGCCGCCGCCGTCCGCTCCGGGCTCCCCTCCACCTGCGGGGTGGCCGCCGGCGTCGCCGTGCCGGGCGCGGCCGCAGGCGCCCGTCCGCCGGATGTGAACAGTCCGAGCACCCCGGTGATCACGATGGCGCCCGCGACGGTGAAGAGCGCGAGCAGCGCTCGCACTCGCGTACGGTTTGACATGCAGGCCGGGCCTCTCGTGGGGGACGAGTGCCTTACATCACGCTGGAGGAGATCGAGGTGGCGAGGGAGAAGCAGCCGCTTCCGGGCCGGTATCCGGTGACCTTCGGCGAGGTGGAGCTCTTACGCGATCTCGACCGCCCCGACGGGTGGATGCTCAGCGTCGGCGGGGTGCCGCAATCCTACGTCGATCTCAGTGACCCTTCCTATCTCGAGTTCTCCTATGTGCAGCTGATGGCCACGGTGGTCGACTGCCTGCCGGACGGGCCGCTCGACGCCGTCCACATCGGCGGCGGCGCCTGCACCTTCCCCCGATACGTCTCCGCGGCCCGGCCGGGCTCGCGGCACATCGTGGTGGAGCCCGACGACAAGCTCGTCCAGCTGGTCCGCGACCAGCTCCGGCTGAAGTCCGTGCCCCGGCTGAAGGTCCGGGTGCTCGACGGCCGCACGGCGGCCGAGGGGCTCGCCGACGACTTCGCCGACCTGTTCGTGCTCGACGCGTTCTCCGGTGCGACGATGCCGGTGGAGCTGGCCACGGCCGGCTACATGGCGGAGATCTCCCGGATCCTGCGGCCCGCGGGGACCCTGGTGATCAACGTGGCCGACGGAAGCGGGCTCGCCTTCGTCAAACGGGTGGTCGCGACGGTCGCCGAGGTCTTCGGGCACGTGGCGCTGCTCGGCGAGCCCGGCATCCTGCGGGGCCGCCGCTTCGGCAACCTGGTGATCGCGGCCTCTCCCGTGGAGCTGCCGGTCGGCCCTTTGACGAGGAGGACGGCGGGCGGCCTCACCCAGGCGAGGTGCGTGTGGGGTGAGGACCTGTCGAAGTTCGTCGCGGGGGCCCGCCCGATCCGCGACGGGGACGCGGTCCTCGCGCCGGTGCCTCCCCCGGTCGTCTTCGGCTGACGACCGGGGAGACCCCGCTCACGCCTGGTGGTCGGCGACGATGCCGTCGATCCTGGCCGCCAGCTTGTAGTCGAGGTCGGTGAGGCCGCCCGCGTCGTGCGTCGTGAGCGCCAGGTGCAGGGTCCGCCACCGGATGTCGATGTCGGGATGGTGGTTCAGGGCCTCGGCCTGCTCGGCTATGTCGTTGACGATCGCGATGGCCGTACGGAAGTCGGGGGCGACCACGGTGCGGTGGATGGTGTCCCCGTCCCGGGTCCACTCGGAAGCCTCGTGCATGCCCCCAGGACACCATGAATCACCAGAAGGCGGAACCACGCCACACCGTCGCGGCCTACTTGGTCGCCCCTGCGGTCAGGCCCGACTGGATCTGCCGCTGGAAGATGATGTAGATGATCAGGACGGGGATGATCGCCATGCTGAGCGCGGCGAACAGCCCGGCCCAGTCGGCCTCGTACCCCGCGTTGGTCGAGATGTTGGCGATGCCCTGGGTGATCAGCCACTTGTCCTGGACGTCGCCGGGCAGCAGCACGATCGGCAGCAGGTACTGGTTCCACTGCCCGATCACGTTGAAGATCGTGATGCTGATCAGGCCGGGCTTGGCCATCGGCAGCATGATCTGGAAGAACGTGCGGGTGTGCGAGCAGCCGTCCATCATGGCCGCCTCGCCGACCGAGGACGGCAGGGTTCTGAAGAAGGCGGTGAGGAAGAAGACGGTGAACGGCAGCGAGTACGCCACGTAGACCAGGATCAGGCCGGTGTGCGTGCCCAGCAGCCCGAGGTTCTTCATCGTCAGCCACAGCGGGGCGAGCGCGAGGAACACGGGGAACGACAGGCCGGAGACGAACAGCAGGTAGACGGCCCGGTTGCCGAAGAAGGTGTACCGGGCGAGCACATAGGCCGCCATCGAGCCGAACAACATCGTGAGGAACGTGGAGACGGCCACGACCTTCACCGTGTTGATCATGTAGAGCCCGATGTGGGCCTTGTCCCACGCGCGCCCCCAGGAACCCCAGTCGAAGTTCTGGGGCATCGCCAGCGAGTTGTCGCCGAAGAGTTCGGTGTTCGTCTTGAAGGACGCCAGGAACGTCCAGATGATCGGGAAGATGACCAGGATCGCCCAGATCACCAGGGCCACATGGGACAGGCTGGAGAAGACGTCGATCGAGCGCCGGCGGGGCCGGGGGGCGGTCGCGGCCTTGCTCGGAGCCACGGGCATCACATCGGTCGCCACGGCTAGAACTCGATCCTCTCGCGCCGGGTCACCCGGAGGGTGAGCACCGCGAATGTCAGCGTCATGAAGAACAGCGCGACGCCCATGGCGGAGGCCACGCCGTACTTGGAGTAGGTGAAGGCGTTGCGCCAGATCTCCAGCGGGAGCACGGTCGTCGCGTTGTCGGGCCCGCCGCGGTCCACCGACAGGACCTGCACGAGCGCGAACCCGTCGAAGGCGGCGATGCCGAGGTAGACCCAGCCGACCTGGAGGGTGTCCCACAACAGCGGAATCGTGATCCTGAAGAACAGCGTGATCCGCCCCGCGCCGTCGAGCGAGGCCGCTTCGAAGACGTCCTTGGGGATGGACGCCATGCCGGCGGAGAACAGCACGACGTAGAAGCCGACGGCCTGCCAGACCATGACCCCGATGATCGTCCACAGGGCCAGGTTGGGCGCGATCAGCCAGCCGACGGGCTGGATGCCGACCGCGCCCAGGGCGCTGTTGAAGACGCCGGCCTTGTCCGGACGGAGGATCGCCTGGAACAGCACGCCGACGATGGCGACCGCGAGGACCTGGGGGAAGAAGAAGACGATCTTGTAGAACGCCGAGCCGCGCACACCGACCATCCGGCCGTTGCGCTGCCCTCCGCCGAGGTTGAGCAGGAAGGAGAAGAAGAGCGCGATCGCGATGGTGATCAGCGGCATGGCAAGCAGGAGCACCACGTGGTGGCGCACGGCCGCCCAGAAGACGTCGTCCTGGAACAACTGGGTGAAGTTGTCGAAGCCGACGTAGTCGAAATTGGGCGAGATGCCCCTCGAATTGGTGAACGAGATCTGGAACGCCTGGATGTACTGCCAGACCACGAAGACCACGTAGAGGAGCACAGGCACCGCGAGGAACGAGACGACGAACCCGTACTTCCGCAGCGCCGCCGGCGTCAGCTTGCCATGCCGCATCGGATCACACGCTCCGGGACTGCTTGTTGATGGAGGAGTCGGCCTTGGTCTTGTCCGCGGCCTTCTGCATGTTGGCGCAGAACTCGTCGGCGCTGATCCGGCCGAACATGAGCGCGTTGGTCTGCTTGCGCAGCTCGGTCTCGAGCTCCTTGTACCAGGTCTCGAACAGCGAGTAGGTGACCACGTTCTGGCCGGCGGCCGTCTGCGCGGCGACGACGCTGGTCAGGCCGGGCGACAGGGTCATGCCCTCGGTGGCGCCGACGACGACCGTGAGGCTCTTGGTCTTCTCGGTGAAGGCCTTGGCCGCCTCCTTCGACAACATGACGCGCAGGTACTCCAGGCCGCCCTGGGGGTTCTTGCCCTTGGCCGGCACGACGTAGCCCTCGGCGGCGGCGGCGCGGATCGCCTCGTAGGGCATCTTGTCGCTCGCCGACACCGACGGGGTCGGCGACATGGCGTACTCGAAGCCGGCCGGGGTGTCCTTGGCCTGCTCGGACTCCAGCCACGAGCCCGAGGGGTAGAGGGCGATCTTGCCCTGGTTCTGCTGGGTCTGGACCTCGGTGTGGATCAGGCCCTCGTAGGACTTGTCCATGTACTTGCCGATCTCGGCCCACGCGGTGGCGGCCTGCTTGACCGCGTCGGCGTTCCACGCGTTGTCGGCGAGGTTGTCGATGTTGAGCAGGATCTCGTTGCCGCCGATCTTCGCGGCCGAGATCAGGATCATCCAGTACGCGTAGTAGGAGGCGTTCTTGCCTGCGTACGCGAACGGGACGACGTTCTTGCTCTTGGCGGCCTCGGCGAAGGTCTTGAACTCGTCGAACGTCTTCGGCGGGGTCCAGCCGTTCTTCTCGAACATCTTCGCGTCGTACCAGAGGCCGTACGCCGTGTAGACGTAGTTCAGCGTGTACGGCTTGGCCGGGTCGCCGCCGAAGCCCGACTCGACGGTGCCGGGGACGATGGTGTCCTTGACCTTCTTGCTCGGGTCGTCGATCGAGGGCGCCTCGAACAGCGGGGTGAGGTCGAGGAGCTGGCCCGCGCCGATCAGCGCGCCGCCGTCGAGCATGTCGGTGCCGGAGTTGTTCACGACGTCGGGGACGTCGCCGCTCGCGAAGCGCGGGGTCAGCGTCTGGCTGATCGTCTGGATGCCCTGGTGCTTGATCTGCGCCTTCGGGAACTCCTTGCTGTACAGCGGCTCGTGCGACTGGGTCGCGTACTCGTCGCTGTAACCACCCTTGAAGATCACGACCTCGAGGGGCGCGTCGGCCTTGACGCCGAACGGGTTGGTGGCCGACGTCGCGGCGGCGCTGGGCGCGGCGGACGGGGCGGCCGAGTCGCCGCCGGAGGTGGCGCACGAGCTCAGCAGGCCGGCGGCGGGGACGGCGACGAGGGCGGTGAGGCCCACACGCCGCATCATCTGACGACGCGTGATCTCGCGGGGGGTACTAGTCATCAACTCTCCCGTGGCGGGGTCAATTAGGAAAGTTTCCTAAACGTTTGGTGGACCGTACGGCCCGGCCACGACAGCGTCAAGATGTTGTCGTCGGTCTAGACCAACCCGTAACCCGACTGGGATGAATCCGCGCCGACGATCACAGACTATATACGCGTTTGTGCAGGCTAAACAGAGGTGGGATGACCCGATACACCGAGTATGCGCGAATGGTCGGATGAGTAACTGGTATAGACCAGGTTGGCGTTATTTCGGACGATCGTCTAGATTCGCCGCCATGGAAGAGCTTCGCCGGCAGCTGTGCGACTACGGCAGGCGGGCCGCGGAGCTGGGCCTGGTCATCGGGACCTCCGGCAACCTCAGCGCCAGGGACGGCGACTTCGTCGCGGTCACTCCCTCCGGCGTCGCGCTCGACCGTCTGCGCCCCGAGGACTGCCCGATCGTCCGGCTCGACGGAACCATAGTGGAGGGCGAACTGCCCCCGTCGTCCGAGACCCCGATGCACCTGGCCGTCTACGCCGCGACGGGGACGACGGCGGTCGTGCACACCCACTCGGTCTTCGGTGCCGTGGTGGCCACGACCATGACGGAGTTGCCCCCGATCCACTACAACTCCCTTCTGCTCGGCGGCAGCGTCCGCGTCGCCGAGTACGCGACGTACGGCACGCCCGAACTCGCCGCCAAGGTCCAGGAGGCGCTGACGGGCAAGCAGGCGGCGCTGATGGCCAACCACGGCGGCGTCACGATCGGAGCCGGTCTGGAGAAGGCCTTCGAGGCCACCCGCCTGCTCGAGTGGCTCTGCGAGGTGTACGTCCGCGCCCTCGGGGTCGGCACGCCCACCGTGCTGACCGAGGAGCAGCTCGCCGACGTCATCGTCCGGGCCTTCACCCCACCCCCGGCGTGATCATGCACAGGTTCGGCAAAACCCCGCTCCACCTGCGCCGCCACTAGGCGTGATCATGCGCAGGCTCGGCGGAACCCCGCCCCACCTGCGCAGACGCTCACCGTGATCATGCACGAGCGCTACGCCGGAATGACCGCCTTCCTGGCCAGCCCGAGCGGCAGGCCTCCCGACCCCGCGATCGCGTCGTGGAACGACCGCAGGTCGCCGCGGTAGTCGTCCCTGATCCGCTCGATCTCCAGAGCACCTGTCAGGTACGAGGGCGCCTGGGTCGGCCACGCGCAGTACCTGCCGACCTCCCCCACCGCCGTGCCGGGCGAGAGCGAGGCCTTGGTGGTCATGAACGTTTCGGCCTCCTCGATCGTCATGTCGCCGCAGTGCAGCGCCGTGTCCACGACGATCCGCGCGGCGCGGAAGATCCGGCAGTCCAGGTGGGCCAGCTCGGTCTGCGGCGTGTCGAAGTACCCCTGCTCGTGCATCACCTTCTCGACGTAGAGCGCCCAGCCCTCGACGAAGTACGGCGTGCGGAATATCTTGCGCGCCTTCCTCGGGCTGCCGGCCATCCACGCCAGGTGCCAGTGGTGTCCGGGATAGGCCTCGTGGACGGCGATCGACGGCATCTGGGCCCGGGAGTTGGTCCTCAGGCGCTGCCGTACCTGCTCCTCGGTGAAACCGTCCGGCGTGAACGGGACGAAGAAGACGCCCGCCCTCGACGTCGTGAGCGGCGGCGGCGCGAGGTAGTTGGCCACCGCGATGAGGGGACGCTGGAACTCCGGGGACGGCAGGACCCGGCAGTCCTCCCCCTCGGGGAAGGTGACCAGCCCGCGGTCGCGGGCGAAGTCGCGTGCACGGAAGGTCTCGGCCTCGTACTCGGCGCGCATCGCCTCCAGCGTGGGCGGGTGGTCGTCCATGAGCGTCTCCATGGCGGCCCGCCAGTCGGAGGAGCCGAGTCGCCCGGCCACCTCGCGCATCCGCCCGTCGAGCTCGTCCCAGGACTTGAGCCCCTTCTCGTGCAGTTCGGAGGCGCCGTACCCGAGCATCTCCCGCTCCCGCAGCAGGGTCGAGTAGAGCTCCTCTCCCATCCGCCAGGTCCCGCCGGCCTTGAAGCCGTCGAGGAACGTGACGAAGTCGTCGAACGCCTCGGCGGCGGGCCCGGCGGCGTTGGCCAGACGGGCGCGCAGGTTCTCGTCCGCCACTCCCGCCGGCAGGGTCGCGGTGAGGAAGTGCCGCGCCGTACGGGCCTGATCCAGACCACGGCGGACGAGCAGGTCGGACGCGAGACCGGGATCGAGGTTCTCGCGGCACGCGGCGAGCACACCGGGGACGTCGGCGAGCCGTGCGACGGCCGCGTCGACGAGGTCGGCCTCCGGGGCGAGCCGCTGCTGGAACGGGGTGAACATCGACGCGAAGATCGCGTTGAGGTACGGCGCGGGATCGCGCCGCCACTCCGGCCGGCGGGCCTGGGCGACCGCGCCGCGCAGGTGCGAGAGCACGAGGTCGCGGTCGATCTCGTCGTCGAGGGAGGCGGGGGCGTATCCCGCCAGCCGCCGCAGCCACTCCTCCTCGGCTCGTTCCCTGGCCGTGAACCCCGCCTCGGTGAAGTCGCCCAGAGTGCGGTCGTGGCCGCCGGCGCCGAGAAGCGTCGCGCTGATCGGATGCTCGGCCAGATACCAGTCGAGAAAGTCGTCCACCAGTGTCATACCGCCCGACTCTATCCGGGACACTGGTGATGAAGACCCCGAAAAAGGAGCAGTCGTGCCCCTGCAGATGATCGGCGCTCCCAGCGATCCCGAGCTGATCCGGCTGCCCTGGGACGTCCCCCTCGAGGAGTGGCCCGCCCACCACCTGGTGTCGCTGCCGCGCGGCATCTCCCGCCACGTCGTGCGCTTCGCGCGGCTCGCCGGGCGCGTCTACGCGATCAAGGAGATCAGCGCCAGGTACGCCAAGCGGGAGTACAAGCTGCTGTGGGACCTGGCCAGGCTGGACACCCCCGCGGTCGAACCGGTCGCCGTGGTGACGGGCAGGACCGCGCAGGACGGATCCGAGCTGGACTCCGCCCTGGTCACCAGGCACCTGCAGTTCTCGCTCCCCTACCGTGCGGTGCTGTCGGGCTCGATCCGGCCGGACACGCTGACCCGCCTGCTCGACGCCCTCGCCGTCCTGCTCGTACGGCTCCACCTGAACGGCTTCTACTGGGGGGACTGCTCGCTGTCGAACGCCCTGTTCCGCAGGGACGCGGGGGCGTTCGCCGCCTATCTGGTCGACGCGGAGACCGGTGAGCTCCACCCCACCCTCACCGAGGGCCAGCGGTCGCACGACATCGAGGTCGCGCACGTCAACATCTTCGGCGAGATGCTCGACCTGGAGGCGGGCGGCCTGCTGCACCCCACGATCGACCCGCAGGCGTTCTCCGAGCAGCTCGTCGAGCGCTACGAGCGGCTCTGGGACGAGCTGACCCAGGACGAGATCATCGAGGAGGTCGACTGGCACCGCGTCGACCAGCGGATCCGACGGCTCAACTCACTCGGCTTCGACGTCGCCGAGATGATGGTCCGCCGCAAGGCAGGCACGTCGCGGCTCATCGTGCGGCCCAAGGTCGTGGACGCCGGCCACCACCAGCGCCGCCTGCTCCGCCTGACCGGCCTGGACGTCGAGGAGAACCAGGCGAGAAGGCTGCTCAACGACCTCGACTCGTTCCGCGTGTCGAACGGGCTGCGGCACGAGGACGAGGCCATCGTCGCCCACCGGTGGCTGGCCGAGGTCTTCCAGCCGGTGGTCAACGCGATCCCCGCCGACCTGCGGCGCAAGCTGGAGCCGGCGCAGCTCTTCCACGAGGTGCTCGACCACCGCTGGTACATGTCCGAGGCCGCGGGCAAGGACGTCGGGCTCGAGGCCGCGGTGCGGTCCTACGTCGACAACGTGCTGGTGTTCAAGCCGGACGAGAAGGCCGTCATCACGCCCGGCGACCTGATCACCGCTCCCGATCCGCTGTCTCCCTGAGCAGCTCGGCCAGGTGAAGGGCCGCCTCGGGAAGGCGGTCCTCGCCGAAGACGCGGATGCCGTTCAGCTCCAGCAGCGCCGCGGTCACTCCCTTGCCCGGGGTCACCCTGCCGCGGAAGGTGCCGTCGTGGATCCGAAGGGAGCCGCACGACGGGCTGCCCTCCTTGAGGATCGCCATCCGGACGCCGAACGACCGCGCGACCGCCAGCGCCTGCTGCGCGCCGGAGAGGAACGCGTTCGTCACGTCGTCGCCGTCCGGCGTCAGGATCCGGGCCGCCCCGGCCAGGACGGCGGCGCCGCCCACGCCGCCCTCGATCTCGGCGGGCGGACGGGGGACGGGCAGCCCGCCCTCGACCTCCGGGCAGAACGGCACCAGCCGCCCCTCGGCCCTCCAGGAGGCGAGCAGTTCGTCGTCGCTGGTCTTCGCGCCGCCGTCGAACCGCACGCGGCTGCCGAGCAGGCACGCGCTGACCAGGATCCGCTCCATGCCTCCATTCTGTACGGCCTGCGCCACCACTCGAGCGGACAGGGTCGGACGGCCAGCGACAGCGAAATCTAGCTAGATGCCGGGATATTTCCCCGATGTCGCAAGTGCGCAAAATGAAGAAATTTCATGAAAAACCGATGTTTCCCACCTAGGCGGACAATCCTTATTCGATGTTGCTGAATCGTTTATCCCGCCTCTTTATGACTCCTCCACGGCACCGGAGTGACGCCCACCGGCTTCTCTAATGTTGGCCGCGCTGTATCGGCTAATCGGCGAGGAGTTGACGTGATCGGGATAGAGGACTGCCTCTCTGAGGTCATGTCGATTCCCGGCGCGCTCGACGCGGTCCTGGTGGAACCCGTCAGCGGCATGGCGGTCGTCGGAAGCGGAACGCCCGATCCCGCGAGGTCCGCGGCCGGGCTCACCGAGACCTTCCGCGCGGCGCTCGAGGGGATCGCACTGGCGTCTCCGGAGGGGACCGTGCGGATCGACACCATGATCATCACGACGGAGACGAGCCACCACCTCATCAAGCCGATCGAGATGGTCTTCGACGGGCCGCTCCTGATCTGCCTCCGGCTGGATCTCGAGCGCTCGAACCTCGCCCTCGCGCAGTGGCGGCTCGGCATCATCACGGACCAGCTGATGGCCCATTGAGTCATGGCCCCCACCACCCTCGACACCGTCCTGACCCGGCTCGCGGCCGACAACGCCACCGGCTCCCTGCGCGTCGGCAAGGACGGGACCGTCTACCTCACCGGCGGACGGGTGTCGTACGTCGAGTGCACGACCACCCCGGGAGTCGAGGAACTGCTCACGACCTCCGGCCGGATCAGCGCCTCCGGGGTCCGCGGGATACGGCAGGCGGCGGGGCCCGAGGCCGACGGGGGCGACCTCCTCATCGAGAAGGGCGTGCTCAGCCGGGGCGAGCTGGAGTTCTGCGTGCTGGGGGCGACCCTGGACGCGTCGTTCTTCCTGCTGCGGCCGGCGGGGACGCCCAGGTCCAGGTTCAAGGAGGGGGACACCCACTGGCTCGGGACGCACTGGTACTTCGACGTCCCCGGCCTGTTCCGCGAGTGCGAGCGCAGGTCGGCCCGGCTCGAGCGGGCCTGGCCGTCCGCGGAGCTCGACGGTGAGGCCGTCGTCCCCGTGGGGCGCCTCAACGGCGGGCACGTGCTCCTCACCGCACCCCAGTGGGAGCTGGTTCTCGCCGCGGACTCCACGGCCACCCCGCTCGATCTGGCCCGCCGCCTCGGGCGTCCGGCCTACTCGACCCTGCTCGCCGTACGGGAACTCGCCGCGGCCGGACTGCTCGCCACGCACGCGGCGTCCGGGCCGGACACTGCAGACGTTCCGGCGGCACTGCCGAAGCGGACCCCCGCGGCGCAGTCCGGGGACGCGTCGGAGCGGACGCACCCACCGCAGGCGGACGCCGCCGACGTGAACCTGCTCATCAGGCTGCGTGACGCCCTGGAGGCGCTGTAGTGATCACGCGCTCGTGGCTCAAGCGGGCCGGAAAGGGGGTCCCGATGGATCTGCGCCGCGACATATACGAGGAGATCGTCCTGCTGCGGAGCCGCGCGCCGGAGATCACCGGGGCGCTCACCTGCACGGTCGACGGCATGCTCGTGACGACTGACCTGCCCGCCGACACCGAGCAGACGGCGGCGCTCACCTCGGCGCTGCTGTCGCTCAGCCGCCGGATGACCGACCTCGCCAAGGTCGGCCGGCTCGAGGAGACCCTGGTGTCCGGAACGGACGGGCACGCCGCGTGCTACGCCGCTGGGGCCAAGCTCGTCCTCACCGTCCTGGTCGGCCCGGGCGCCAATCTCGGCCTGCTCCGGAGGGAGGGCCGCAAAACGGCGGGAAGACTCGCCGCCATCGTCGAACGCGAATGAATCCCCGAATTACCGATTAGGAGCAAAAAGCATGGCGAACATGGACGTCTCTCTCAAAGAAATGATGGCCATCGACGGAGCGATCGGAGGAGCGGTCGTCGACTACGGGAGCGGCATGGCGCTCGGCACCATCGGCGGCGGCAAGGAACTCGACCTCCAGATCGCGGCGGCGGCCAACACCGAGGTCGTCAAGGCGAAGCTGCGGGCCATGGAAGCCCTCCAACTCCAGGACGCCATCGAGGACATCCTCATCACGCTGGGCGGGCAGTACCACATCATCCGCCCGCTCGCGGGCCGGGGCGGCAAGGGCCTGTTCCTCTACCTCGCCCTCGACCGCGGCCGCGCCAACCTCGCGATGGCCCGCCACCAACTGCGCACGATCGAGGACAAGCTCGACGTGTGACCACGCCGCCGAGCCCGGGAGGCCGCGGGACCTGCCGCCTCCCGGCCCGGCGCCACCCGCGGCGGGCGAGGTTGACACCGCTCTGCGGGCCACCGTCCGACTTCGTGCCTTTCGCGGTCGCGCGTTGGCGTAGCCTGATCATGCGAACCCCCCTTATCACCATAAAGTGGGGTCTCGGCAGTGGCTGGTGAATGACCCATGGCGTCAAGTCGCGGTCAGCCCCGGTGCGGATTCGGAGGGCGATCAGACAGGTGATGCGGCATTCGACGTGGGCGTTACCTCTCATTGAGACCCTTACCCCGCAGATCCGCAGTGGCCGGGTGCGTTGATGCCCAGATCCTCGTCCGGGCACCGCTCGATACTGCCGCTGGCCGACGGCGTCGCGCGGATCGGCGGACTCGTCGCCGTCCTCGTCGGCCTGGCGTTGTGCGCGATCGTCCAGCAGGAGGTCGTCGCCCGGGTGGGACCCCACCGCGTGGTGAAGGCCGAGGTTACGGGCACTCGCCGACCGCGTCCGACTCCGAAGGCCTCCCGGACGGACCCGGCACCGTTCGCCCAGGTACGGACGGCCGTGCTGAGGCAGCGAGGCCCGTCGGCACGCGCGGCCTTCCGCGTCGAGAGCCTGCCGCAGCCGGACGTGCACATGACCCGAATCGACGAGGCCAAGGGCTGGGCCTTCGGCACCGCGGCCATCCCGCCGCCCCCGGGCGTGGCCGCCCTACCCGACCCGTCCCTGTTCATCGCCCGGAGGTCCGGCCAGACGTGGCAGGTCGCGTCGGCCGGCGTCGAGGACTTCGCGCGGTTCGTACGGCAGGCGCCCACGACGGTGGTCCCGGCGGACGAGCGGCCGTTCCTGGAGCAGTACGGCGAGGCCTCGTCGGCCAAGGAAGGCGTCGCCACCGGGATGACGCTTCCGTGGAGCGCGGGTCAGTCGTGGACGATGCGGTCCCTCGGCGGAGTCGACGCCCTGCAGTTCAGCGGTGGCGACGGCCGTGTCCTCGCCCCCGCACCGGGCAGGCTCTACCGCCTCTGCGCACGCTCAGCCAGCCAGAGCATGCTTCTGCTGATCCACGCCGACGGCCTGGCCTCCGAGTACTACCAGATGGCCGACGTCGCCGATGTCAAGGAAGGCACCCTCATACAGGAGGGCGGCTATCTCGGGCATACGGGAACCGCACGGCCCTGCGGCGGCGCGGCGCCGGCCTCGGGGCCCGCGACGGTGGACTTCACCCTCTTCAGCGGTGCGAGCCTGATGCCGCTCGAGGGCACGCGGATCGGCGGCTGGACCCTGCACACCGCCGGGGACCAGGTCTGGGCCGATCGTTCCGGTCTGCGGGTGAACGCGGGCAACCCGTTGCTCAACTTCGGGACCGACGCCCCTCCTTCACCGAGCCCCCGTCCTCCGTCCGCCACGCCGTCCCTCCGATCTCCTTCGGCCAGTCCGTCCCCCCGGCCGACTCATTCGCGCTGAGGACGCCCATGGAGCAACATCACGTACTTGCCAGGCGAACAGCCCGCACCTCCCGGAGCAGGAAGGTCGTGCGGGCCTTCCTGCTCTGTGCGGCCCTCGCCGGGATCGTGGCCGCCGGATTCACGGAACAGGGAGCCGGCGTCGTCGTCCGCATCCGCGCCTTCCTGGAGTTCTATTCCGGCGTCTTCGCACTCGTCGCGCTGAGCGCGGCGGTGGTGGTGGGCCTGGCGGCCTCCGAGCGTTTCATGCCGATCAGGCTCCGCATCCTCGCCCAGTCCGCGCACCGGGCCACAGCCGTCATGTCGATGAGCTTCCTGGTCGCGCATGTGCTCCTCAAGATCCTCCAAGGGCACGCGTCGATGCTGGACGTCGTCGTGCCGTTCGACGGCGGGCAGGAGCGCGCCGTCTGGATCGGTCTGGGGACGATCGCGAGCGACATGATGATCATCATCTTCGCCACCGGGGTCGCCCGCGGCAGATTCATCGGTCAGGGGCGACCCTGGACGTGGCGGGTCCTCCACATCGCCGCGTACCTCTGCTGGCCGATCGCCATCGTGCACGGGCTGAACGCCGGCCGGGCGGCGAAGGACTGGGTGACCCTCAGCTACACGGCCTGTTTCCTGCTGGTCGCCGTCATGGCTCTCGCCAGGCTCGCCTCCTGGGCGCGCAGGCGCGGTACGACGCGCCGGCGAGAGGTCCGGGCGCCGAACCGCGCCGCCCGGGATTCGCTGGTCACGGAGGCGCAGGGCGTCCCCGACGAACAGTTCTGGGCTGAGCTCAAGGCTGAGGCGGCGCAATGGACCGGGAGTAACAAGTGAGCGGCGCTCAGGAGATCCTCACCATCGGCCCGGCGCGGCTCTTCCACGGCCTTGACCGCCTGCAACGGCTGAACCTCGCCGCCCACCGCGAGCGTCACCGGTCCGTGGCCCGGCTCTCCCTGCGCGAACTCGTCGCGCTGGCCGGAGAGGTCGACCTCCGCGGCCGCGGCGGCGCAGGCTTCCCCTTCGCCCGCAAGCTCACGGCGGTCGGCCAGGCGGCCGAGCGCCGGAACGTCCGGCCTGTGGTGCTCGTCAACGCGACAGAGGGCGAGCCCGCCAGCGCCAAGGACAAGGCGCTTCTGGCCCGGACACCGCATCTCGTCCTGGACGGGGCCGTACTCGCCGCACGCGCACTGAGCGCGCGCGAGATCGTCATAGGCGTCACGGACGGCGGTGTCCCCGGGCGCTCCATCTCGACCGCGATACAGGACGCGGGCCTGTCCGGTTCCGTCAGGCTCGTCCGCCTGCCGGAGCGGTTCATCACCGGGGAGGGAGGCGCTCTGGTCAGAGGGGTGAACGGCGAGACGCCCATCCCGCCGGGCCGGAAGGTCCGGGCCGCGGAGAGCGGCGTCGACGGCCTGCCGACGCTGTTGTCCAACGCCGAGACGTTCGCCCAGTTGGCCGTTCTGGCCGAGCTCGGGCCGGAGGGTTACCGGGCGACGGGCACCGGAACCGAGCCGGGCACGGTCCTGCTCACCGTGACCGTCCCGGGTCATGGGCGGGTCGTGGTGGAGACCCCGACCGGCGTCCCGCTCGCTGAGGTGCTCCGCCGGTGCGGGGTGTCCGCGGGCCAGGGTGTCATGGTCGGCGGCTACCACGGCGCGTGGCTCTCTCCGGCCGGGGCCGCCACGGTCGCGGTGTCACGGGAGTCCATGGCCGAGGCCGGGGCCGCGCTGGGCGCCGGCATCATCGTGCCGCTGGAGCAGGGGACATGCCCGCTGGGCGAGGTCGCCAGGGTCGCGGACTATCTCGGGGCCGAGTCGGCGGGTCAGTGCGGGCCCTGCAGACTCGGGCTGCCCGCCATCGCCCGGTCCTTCTCCTCGCTCGCCGCGGGCAGTGACGGCGCCGAGGCGCTGTTGGCCGTCAAGCAGGCGAGCGGGGTGGTCCGCGGGCGTGGGGCCTGTCACCATCCGGACGGCGCGACCAGATTCCTGCTCTCCGCCCTCGATGTCTTCTCCGAGGATGTCGCCGCGCACGTGGCCGGAGGCGGATGCGGCCGGCCCGTGCGCGGACTGCTGCCGGTTCCCGGGGAGGAGGTCCAGGAGACGACGACCGGACTGCGGCTGACAGTCGACTGGTCTCGGTGCGCGGGGCACGGTCTGTGCGGCCATATCGTTCCCGACCTCGTGCAGCTCGACGGCTTCGGTTATCCGGTGCTCACCGATGCCGCGGTGCCCGCCCGGCATCTCCGGGGCGCTCTGCGGGCGGCCGACATGTGTCCCGCCCTCGCCCTCGGGCTGACCAGGGCGCCTTCGACGGCGGGACACGGCCGCGCCTGAGCCGCCGGGAGCCGAGCGTGGCACCTGCGAGTTCTCAGCCGGGCTCGCGGCCCGTCAGTTCGCTGACGGCCTCGACGAACACCGGCCACAACTCGCGGGGCATGTCGTGCCCCATGCCCGGGAACGTCAGCAGCTTGGCCCCCGGGATCGCGTCGGCGGTCGCGGCTCCGCCGGGGGGCGTCACCAGCGGGTCGTCCTCACCATGGATCACCAGTGCGGGGATCGTGAGCCCGCGCAGCCCCTCCGTCCTGTCGGGAGAGGCGAGGATCGCCGTGAGCTGGCGGGCCACGCCCTGCGGGTCGTATCCCCGGTCGTAGCTGTCCCGCGCCATCCGGGCGAGGCGCTCGGCGTCCATCGCGTAGCCCGGTGAGCCGATGACCCGCCACGACGCGAGGGCGCGCTCCGCGGCGGCCTCCCGGTCCGGTGACGGAGGCGTGAGCAGCGCCGCCATGGCCGCCTCTGTCGGCGGCCCGACCCTCGGGCCGGTCGTCGACATGATGGACGTCAGCGTGCGGACGCGGCCCGGGTGCCCGATGGCGAGGCACTGGGCGATCATTCCGCCCATCGAGACCCCGACCACGTGGGCGCTCGTCCAGCCGAGGGCGTCCAGCAGCCCGGCGGTGTCGTCCGCCATGTCCGCGAGCAGATACGGGGCGCCCGACGTGTCGCCGCCGAGCGCCGCCATGAGATCGGCCGGCTCCTCGAGATGGGTGGACAGGCCCACGTCTCGGTTGTCGTACCTGACGACGTGGTGGCCGGCGTCGACCAGCAGGCCGATGAAGTCCTCGTCCCACCCGATCATCTGCATTCCGAGCCCCATGATCAGCAGCAGGGGCCGCCCTTCGGGGGAGCCGAAGGACTCGTAGCAGATCTCGATCCCGTTGGCCGTCGCACGCATGCGAAACAGAATCTCATTCTGCTATGCCCTCGGCAAGGACCTCCCGTCGGGCACATCGCCAGGGAGGCTAAAGTTGTGTTAGTACAACTAATTGAGGAGTAACCGCATGTCCCGCCGAAGGCGGATTCTCGTTCTGCTGATCTGCTGCATGAGCCTGCTCATCGTCGCGTTGGACAACACGATCGTGAACGTGGCCCTGCCCTCGCTCGGGCACGAGTTACGCGCCCCCGTCTCCGGCCTGCAGTGGACGATCGACGCGTACACGCTCACGCTCGCGAGCCTCCTCATGTTGTCGGGATCCACGGCGGACCGCATCGGCCGCCGGCGTACCTTCCAGACCGGCCTGGTCGCCTTCACGGCCGGTTCCCTGCTGTGCAGCCTCGCACCCAGCCTCACCTGGCTCGTCGTCTTCCGCATCGTGCAGGCGGTGGGCGGCTCCATGCTCAACCCCGTCGCGATGTCGATCATCACCAACACCTTCACCGACCGCCGCGAACGGGCGCAGGCGATCGGCGTGTGGGGCGGCGTGGTGGGGATCAGCATGGCGCTCGGGCCCGTCATCGGCGGCCTGCTCACCGACACCGTCGGCTGGCGGGCCATCTTCTGGATCAATGTGCCGATCGGCGTACTGGCCTTCCTGCTGACGTGGAAGTTCGTGCCCGAGTCCAAGGCGAAGAAGGCGCGCCGCATCGACCCCGTCGGGCAGGCGCTGGTGATCGTCCTGCTGGCCTCCCTGACCTACGGGATCATCGAAGGACCCGGAACCGGCTGGACCTCCCCGCTGATCCTCGCCTGCTTCTCCGTCACGGTGCTCACCCTCGCGTTCCTGATCGTCTACGAGTACCGCCGGGAGGAGCCCCTCATCGACGTGCGGTTCTTCCGGAGCGCGCCGTTCTCCGGGGCGGCGGCGATCGCGGTGTGCGGATTCGCCGGCCTCGGCTCCTTCCTGTTCCTCAACACGCTCTATCTGCAGAGCAACCGCGGGTTCACCGCGCTCGAGGCCGGGCTCTGCACGCTGCCGATCGCGCTGATGGCGATGGTCTTCGGGCCGTTGTCCGGCCGTCTCGTGGGGATCCGCGGGCCGAGGCCGTCCCTGCTCATCGCCGGCGTCTGCATCACCGTGACGGGCGTCCTGCTCGCACAGGTCGCGCTGCACACGTCACTCGTCCTGCTGCTGGCCGTCTTCGCGGTGTTCGGTCTCGGGTTCGGGATGCTCAACCCGCCGATCACCAACACCGCCGTCTCGGGGATGCCGCTCGAGCAGGCCGGGGTGGCCGCCGCCGTCGCCTCGACGAGCCGCCAGATCGGCCAGTCGCTCGGCGTGGCGATCGTGGGGTCCGTCGTGGCCACGGCCGGTCACGGCGCGGAATTCATGCCCGCGGCCCACATCGGCTGGTGGATCATTGCGGGGTACGGCGCGCTCATCCTGGGCTTCGCCCTCCTGACCACCGGCCGCTGGGCGCAAGGCACCGCGGCCCGAACAGCGGAGCGTCTCAAGACCATGGAAACGGTGACGGTCCCATGAGCGGCGACAGGCAGACGGCGGCCAGGGTCTGGCAGGGCATCCGCGCCCTGGTCCTGGACGCGCACGACCGGCGCAAGGAGGTCTGCGAGGCCCTCGGCATGAGCTTCGTCCGGGCCAAGGCCCTGCGCCGTCTCGTCCGCGGCCCGCTGACCCTGCGCGACCTGGCCGAGCACCTCGCCACCGACGCTCCGTACACCAGCGTGGTGGTCGCCGACCTGGAGCGGCGCGGGATGGTGGAACGGGCGACGCATCCCGGCGACCGGCGGGCGAAGATCGTGACGATCACGCCCGCGGGGGCGGAGGCGGCGGCGCTGGCCGAGCGGATCCTGGGCGAGCCGCCCGATCCCCTGCTGTCCCTCGACGCCGGCGACCTGGCCGCCCTCGACCGGATCGTGGCGGCGATCCACCGGGAGGGCGAGGCCGGCGCACAAGACCGCCCGGCCGGCGTCACCGCGGGAGCCGGGCGCGAGAGCTAGGGAGTGTCTGACAAATGCTGCCCGTCGCGAGCGTGGATCCAGATGGATGCACCGCAAGGCGGAGGAGGAGGTCGGAGCGGAGCCTCCGGCCGACGACGACAACGAAGCGAGGCGCCATCTGGGCCGCGCGCAGCAGGGCTTGATTTGTCAGACAGGACCTAGTCCCTGTCTCCCTGGTCCGGGGCGTCACACGGGGGTGAGGCCCGCTCCGGCCAGGACCCGCCTGCCCTCGTCGGACAGGACGAGATCGATGAACTCCCGCGCGAGGACAAGGTGGGCGGTCTCCGGAGCGGATCCGATCAGGTAGTCGCCCTGATCGTCACGGGCGAAGACCCGCGACGACGGCGCGCCCGACCGCCGCATCGCCGGCGCGCCCGCGGCCGCGAAGACGTCGGCGCCCTCGCCGCGGGCGATCCGCTGGGCCAGGGCGTCGCTGTCCCCGAAGGTGAACCGCACGGACTCCTGAGGATGCGACGCTTCGAAGGACCGGCCGAGTGATGTGAAGGGACCGGTCAGGGCGGCCGCCGCGAACACCGTCAGCGTCTGCCTCTCCTTCCCGGCGCACGCCGAGGCGACAAGAACGAGCGCGAGGACCGCGGCGAACGCGCGCGTGAGCGCGGACGGGCGTCCGGCTCCACGACCTGAGCTGAGTCCCACGTTCGACCTCCTGCAGCGGCTTCGCCGGGCGCGGGATGTCGAGCGTACCCGTTCGCTACCCCGCCGGAGTGGGGCTCTTCCTGTGGTCCATCAGGTGGAGGTCCCCGCCGATCTCCTGCCGGAGCTTGTCGAGCACGGGCCGGGGAGCCAGCGCGGTCCACAGGTTCCCGACCAGGTGGGGACTGTACTCGGGCGCCTGGTCCATCCAGTCGTCCTTCCCCTTCTGGGTCGCGAACGTCGTGATGAAGAACGTGCCGATGGAGGTCGTGCAGTAGCCCTGACGCAGTTCCTTGGCGTCGATCTGGATCTTCGGGGTGCATCCGGCCCTGGCGGCCAGCAGTTCCACCGTGGGCGGAGGGGCCTGGGCCGCGGGCGGGGGCGCCTGCTCGGCCGTGCACGCGACGGCGAACAGCAGGGCGGGGACGAGCAGCAGGGCGGGGGTGGCGAGCCGTCCGGCACGCGCCCCTGGGCGTGAAATTCTCATCACCTTCGAGGTACGCGGGATCCGCGACCCCGGTTCAACGGTCACCTCTTTACTCAATAAGGGGAAATTTCGGCATATCGCACAAGGGTCCACATACGTGGCACCCGGAAGACTTTGTACGAAGCCCCTGAATGGGAGGAGAACGACCTTGAGTGTCAAGTCTTCCGCCAAAGCCCGCTCCGGTGGCGGCAGCCAGCCCTGGCTGCATCAGAAGGGTATGGAGATCCAGGAGTTCGGGACCGTGCGGCAGTTCCCCGTCGGTCTCTCCATGGAGACCCGGATGCACTCGTGCCAGCGGCTCAACCAGATCCTGGCCGACACCCAGATCCTCTACAGCCTCTACAAGAAGCACCACTGGCTGATGCGCGGGCCGACCTTCTACCAGCTCCACCTGCTCCTCGACAAACACGCCGAGGAACAGCTCGAACTGGTCGACAAGCTCGCCGAGCGGGTCCAGACCCTCGGCGGCGTCGCCGTGGGCGATCCCCGGCACGTCGCGGAGATCACAGTGATCAAGCGGCCGCCGGACGGCGTGGAAGAGGTCCCGGCGATGTTGTCGCGTCTGCTGGAGGCGCACGAGATGATCCTCGTCGCCGCCCACGACGCCGCCGCGACCGCCGACGAGAAGGGCGATGACGGGACCAACGACCTGCTGGTCTCCGACATCATCCGGACGGGCGAGCTGCAGGCGTGGTTCCTGGCGGAGCACCTGGTCGACACCCCGCTCATCCACGCCTGATCAGTTTCCGGACGGCGGGCTCATCTCAGTGCTCATCTCATGGCTCATCTCATGTCGACGACCAGCCTGCCGTCCTCGTCGGTGACCGTGGCGCCCTGACCGGGGGCGCCCGGCCCGGTGCGGCCCAGGTCCGCACAGGCCGCGGCGAACCTGTCACGGATCCACCGCCATTCGTCGTCGCGGGCGAGCCGCGTACGGCAGTGCAGCAACTCGACCGGGACGCCGTACAGCCGTACGGGCCCGTGCTCGTCCATCGTCACGAGGAAGAGCAGGCCCAGGTCGTTGCGGAGCGATGCGTCCACGATGTAGTCGTTGATGAAGTCGCCGAGGTCGTAGAGGACGGGCGGGGCGACGCCGTGGAACACGTGTGCGGAGTGCCCGGCGACGAGCCCCGCCCCCGCCGAGACGAGGGAACGGGCGGCCGAACGGATGTACGGCCTCGGCCGCCCGGTCATGTTCGGCCCCCAGTGCGGCGTCACGACCACCACGTCGGCCCGCGCGCGCAGGTCCTCCACGTCCGCGGCCAGCCACGGCGGCACGCCGACCATCAGGTCGGCGTAGTTGACGCCCGGGCGTACGGCGGTGGCCGCGAAGTCGGCCGGGTGGTCGGTCACGCCGAGCACCCCGACGCGAAGGCCTCCGGCGGTGACGACCTCCGGTCGCCTCGCCTCCGCCTGGTCGGCCCCCGCTCCCACGCACAGGATTCCGCACCGGGCCAGCCACTCCCGCGTGTCGAGCAGCGCTTCTGAGCCGTAGTCGAGCGCGTGGTTGTTGGCCAGCGTCACGCATCCCACGCCCATCCCGGCGAGCAGTTCGGCCGCCTGGGGAGGCGCGCGGAAGTGGAACGGCTTGCCTGGGGCGTCCCACCTCCGGCCTCTGCCGGAGACGCAACACTCGAGGTTGAGCACGAAGAGGTCCGCCTCCCCGAGCACCTCGAGGAGATCCGCGGAGAAGAAGCGGGCGGGATCCACCGACTGGGCGACGCGCTCAGCCACGCCCCGCCCGAGCATCGTGTCCCCCGCCAGCGCGATGGTCACCGGCATGACGGGTCACCTGCCTCCGGGCTCCCCTACCCGGTGACCCGCGGGTGAACCCGCCGCCCTCGGCCTCCCCGGATCAGCCCGTGACGCTCGGCCTGCCGTTCTCGATGTGGCCCATCAGGCGGCGCAGCCAGCCGGCGTCCCCCTCGACGGTCACCAGCAGGTCGTACCACCCGGACTCGGCCGGCCACTCCACCCGCTCCACGCCGCCGGCGGGCAGGCTCAGGACCCGCGGTTCACCTCCGTAGGCGAGCGGGACGACGCGGACATCGGCGGGAAAGTCCCCCGTGTTGACGAGGTCGAGGAGGACGGTCCGCGAACCGGGGTCGATCTCGGTCGTGACCTCGACCCGGTCGGCCAGCCCGCCGCGGAAGTGCCTGCGGAAGCCGTTCGGCCCGGTAAGGATCAGGTCGTAGGAGTCGGTCGG
Source organism: Planotetraspora kaengkrachanensis (assembly GCF_016862895.1). Taxonomy (GTDB): domain Bacteria; phylum Actinomycetota; class Actinomycetes; order Streptosporangiales; family Streptosporangiaceae; genus Planotetraspora; species Planotetraspora kaengkrachanensis. The sequence continues at coordinate 319,306 of NZ_BONV01000003.1, forward strand.
GAAGTAGACCGCCTCGCGCAGGTCGTCGACGACGTCGAAGTGCTGGGGCCGGACGAGCTCGCCCAGGTAGCCGTACAGCGCGAGGTGCGCGCTCGCCACGCCGCGGTTGGCCATGGTGATCTCCACGGCGCGCCCGCGTGCCCTGGCGTGGGCGTCCGCCTGGTACGGCAGAGCCCGCGCGGGCTTGGTCCCCGGCTCCTGGACGGGCATCCGCTGCTCGGCGGGCGCGACCGGGTACCAGCGGGCGGCGTTCTCTCCATGGGGCTGCGCCGGGGCGGCGGGGGCGTCCGGCGACGTGACGGTGGAGACGGGCGGCGCCGATGGGCCGGCGAAGTCGAAGGCCGAGGTCAGGTCACCCACGACCTGGCGGCGCCACGCGCTGATGTCGGGCGCCTTGATGCCGAGCCAGCTCTCCAGGAACCGCACGGTCGAGCTATGGTCGAACGTCTCGGAGCAGACGTGGCCGCCCACGCTCCAGGGCGACACCACGAGCATCGGGACCCGCATGCCGAGGCCGATGGGCCGCCCGCTGACGAACTCCCCCGGTGTGCCGTCCGGCGGCACCGGCGGCGGGACGTGGTCGAAGAAGCCGTCGTTCTCGTCGTAGGTGATGAAGACGGCCGTGTGCGCCCACACGTCGGGATCTGAGGCGATCGCGTCGAGGATCTGGTAGATCACCTTTCCGCTCTCGGCGGCCGACGAGCCCTCCGGATGCTCCGAGTCCGCGAGGGAGGTCACGATGTAGGAAACGGCGGGCAGGCGTCCCGCGGCCACGTCAGCGGAGAACCACTCCCCGAGGCCCCCCGTCCTGGTACGGCGCAACGCCCGCTCGTACAGGTCCCGGTCGTCCGGGCCGAGCCCGGCCACCCGCTCCTCCAGCTCGGCGAGCAGCGGCTCCGGGTCGTCGGCCGAGCGGACCGCCTGGTAGAAGGCGTGCATGCTGGTCTGGCCGAGCTTGGCCATGACGGCCTTGAACGTCGCGAAGAACTCCAGGTTGTTGCATTGGTAGTTGTCCCACTCCTGGTACACCTGCCAGGAGTGGCCGGCCTGTGTCAGCAGCTCGGGCACGGTGATCCACGAGTAGCCGGCGTGGCCGTCCTCCTCGCACGCGTCGTTGTCGACGGCCCGCTGCTGGGCACCCGGCTCGAAGCCCGTGTGGCCGGAGACGTGGTAGTTGCGGTTGGGGGTCGTGGAGGTCAGCGCCGAGCAGTGATACGCGTCGCAGATCGTGAAGGTGTCGGCGAGCTCGTAGTAGAAGGGCAGGTCGTCCCGGTCGTAGTAGGACAACGACGAGGGGCCCTTGTTGGGGGTCCAGGCGTCGTTCCAGCCCATCGCCCAGGCGTTGTGCGTGCCGAGCCAGCTGTGGTCGTGGCTGTCGAGCAGCATGGGGTCGGCGCCCGCGAGCCTGGCCGCCTCCCTGACGGAGAAGGGCAGCACGCCGTCCTGCTCGAACACCGGCCGCAGAGTACGGCCCGGCAGCGCGTTGCGGTCGCCGTATCCCCGCACTCCGCGCAGGTGCCCGTAGTAGTGGTCGAACGACCTGTTCTCCTGCATGACGAACACCACGTGCCTGATGTCCGACAGGTCTCCGGGCGCGACCGGTGAGGCCAGCGCGCGGGACAGGGCAGGAGGAAGGGTGGAACCGGCCGACATCGTGCTGCGTCCCTCCGGAGACGTTTCGGTGCGACGGCTGCCAACGCTAACAGCGGCCCGCCGATCGCCGGCGTCCGCGTCCGCCCCCTGGGACGTGGGCCCGGCATCCGGGCCCGGCCTCTGGCACGAAGGGACAGACATGACGCATCTCGCGGTGGCGGTCGACGCCGAGGCGAGCCCGGAACGGGTCTTCGGCGTGCTGACCGACTGGGGGCGGCACCACGAGTGGATGTCGCTGACCAGTGCGCGGGTGATCGCCGGCGACGGTCACAGTGCGGGCAGCGCCCTGGCCGCCTTCACCGGGGTCGGCCCGATCGGGTTCACCGACACGATGGAGATCACCGATTGGGATCCGCCGCACACGGTCGCGGTCCGCCACACCGGCCGGCAACTGCGGGGCACGGGGGCCTTCCGCGTCATCCCCCGGCCGGGCGGGGGCAGCACGATCGTCTGGGAGGAGGACCTGGAACCGCCCTTCGGAGCCGCGGGACGGCTCGGCTGGAATCTGGCCAGGCCGGTCGGCGCCGCCTTCCTCAGAAGGTCGCTGCGCCGCCTGGCGAAGCTCAGCGCCGTCTGACCGGGGCGCTCAGCCCTCCGCCATGTCGAAGAAGCCCCGCTCCAGCCTGGCCGCCTCCCGGAAGAAGCCCAGCACGCGGGCCTGGCCGTCCTCGCCGAGGGAAGGGCCGATCCGGTCGAGCTCTCCGCGGAGGAACCCCACCCACGCCTCGAACTCGGGCCCGCTGTGCAGGTCGATCCACTCGCGGTGGAGGAACCGCTCCGGCAGGGGCTCGGCGGCCCGGCTCGCCCAGCCGAGATAGATCCACTCCGCCAGGCACAACACGGCGAGGATGACCGGATACTCCTGGCTGACGCGCGCCTCGTCCATGAGCGCCCGGAAGCGTACGGTGACCGGCTCCAGCACCGGCGAGGTGAGGTCGTCCGCCCCGACGCCGAGATCCGCGAGCGCGCGGTGGAAGTAGCTCCGCTCGGTGTCGGTGACGATCTGCCCGAGGAACCGGCCGAACGGCACCCGTGACTCGAAGCGGTCGGCGCCGGCGACGGCGGCGCCGAGCAGCGCCGTGAAGGCGTCGACGAACTGGAAGTCCTGAACGAGGTAGCGGCGCATGTCCGCCTCGCCCCTGATGATCGCGGCCGCGAACGGGTGGGTGACGACGGCGGTCCAGTCCGGCTCGCTCGCCGAGCGCAGCCACTCGCTGAAGGCGGGGTCGGCGGCGGTGGACCGCCACACCGCGTACGCCGGCACGGGCGAGTCGTTCGGGCCGTCCGCGTGCGAGTCCGCCGCGCTGTCTTCGATCTCCACGCGGCGAGCATAGCTCCGGGCCCCGCGCGCCCCGGACCGCGCCCCTCGGTCTCAAGAACGCCGGTCTCATGAACGCCGGCCGACGGTCATTCATACGGACGGCGAACACATCGTTGCTGATCAACGAGGTTTTCACGGATTGATGACGTTTTTGACACGGTCCAATACAGATGGCCAACCACTAGGCCGCCAGGACCGTCGAAGCGGGCATGTTCACAGATCTATCGAGCGCGCACTCTCGCCATCACATGAGCAGGACGCGCCTTCACCGCCGCTCTCTCCTGGCGGCGGCCTCCGGTGCGCTGGCCCTCGGCCTGCTCACCGGCTGCGGGGGGACCGACACGGCCGCCCCGGCCACGGCCACCACCCCGGCCACGGCCGCTGCGAGCCCGGCGGCCTCGCCGACGAGCACCGGACTGGCGGCGCTCTCCGGCGCCGAGGTCATCAAGCAGGCGCACGAGGCTTCGACCTCGGCGAAGTCGGTCCACCTGCGCGGCGCGTTCAGCGACGACGACGGCACCTACGAGCTCGACACCACCATGGTGCGCGGGAAGGGCGGCGCCGGCCGCATCACGCTGGACGGCCAGAGCGTGGAACTGACGGTCATCGGCAAGTCCGCCTACATGAAAGGCGACAAGGCGTTCTGGGCCGCGGCGGCGGGCGCGGACGCGGCGAGCATGCTGGCCGGCAAGTACGTCAAGATGCCGTCGACCGAGAAGGGTTTCGGCGACCTCGCGGCCCTGGTCGAATTCGACAAGATGTACGGCGAGATGTTCTCGGACACCGGCGATGTGAAGGTGACCGAGCCCACGGAGATCAACGGAGTTCCGGCCATCACGCTGCACGCCGATGACGGAAGCAAGATCTACGTGGCGACGGAGGGCAAGCCGTACATCCTCCGCGTCAGCAGCCCCGACGACGACTCGCAGTACCTCGACTTCCTCGACTACGACAAGGCGGTCACCCTGAAGACGCCTCCGGCGGGCAAGGTGCTCGACATCGGCAAGATGATGGGCTGACGCGGGAAACGGCCCGCCTCCCCCGCATGGGGAGACGGGCCGCACCCCTTCACTCCGCTTCAATCGGCGGATTCGCGCCGCGGACGCCTCACACGGTGAGGACGATCTTGCCGATCGAGTGGTCGTGCTCGGCGGCCTCGTGCGCGGCGGCCGCCTCGGCGAGCGGGAACCGCTTGCTGACGAGCACCTTCAGTCGGCCGCTTTCGTAGAGCCCGACGAGACCGGCGAGGCCGGCCGCGTCGGGTTCGACGAGGAACCCGGTGGCGCGCACGCCCTCCTTCTCCGCGGCTGCGAGCACGTCCGCGCTCGCGCCCGAGGGCACCTCGATGAGCAGCCCACCCGGACGGAGCACCGTCAGCGACCTGAGCCCGGTTTCACCGCCGATCAGGTCGAAGACGACGTCCACGTCGCGCACGGCGTCCTCGAAGCGGGTCGCGCGATAGTCGATGAGCTCGTCGGCCCCCAGTTCGGTGAGCGTCTCGTGGTTGCGCGGACTCGCGGTCCCGATGACGTGGGCGCCACGGGCCTTGGCGATCTGGACGGCGAGGTGTCCCACACCCCCGGCCGCCGCGTGGATCAACACCCGCTGGCCCTCCTCGACCCCGGCCGTGTCGACGAGCGCCTGCCAGGCGGTGAGGCCCGCCAGCGGGAGCGCCGCCGCCTCGGCGACGCTCATCCCCGCCGGCTTGCGCACGAACTGCCGGGACGGCGCGGTGACGTACTCGGCGTAGGCGGCGGCCTCGCGCGGGAACCACGGCATGCCGAGCACCTCGTCGCCCACGGCGAAGCGGGTCACGCCGACACCGAGCTCGTCGACGACCCCGGCCACGTCCCAGCCGACCGTGAACGGCGGGTTGCGCAGCGGACCACGCCCCGACCTGGTCTTGAAGTCGACCGGGTTGACGCCGGCGGCCTGGACCCGGACGCGCACCTCGGTGCCGATGGGTTCGGGACGGGGCACGTCCTCGAACCGCAGGACGTCGGGCCCCCCGAACTCGTGCTGCCGGATCGCCTTCATCGTCGCCATGGCACTCCCCCTCGTAGCCATCGGCCAGGTTGCTCCTCGCCGAATCCGACCCTAGTCCGGGGTCCCGGCACCGAGATCGACCGGTCCCGGCGCGGCCGGATCACGTGCCGGATCACGTATAGGTGAGGGCCGGGTACAGGAGCAGCATCACCATCCCGAAGCCGAACTTGAGCAGGCCGTCGACCACGCCGAAGATGCGCAGCGGCAAGGCGATGATCCGCATGCCCAGCAGGGCGTTGGCGACGGTCACGACCCCGAGGAGCGCCATCAGCGGGCCGTGGGCGGGTCCCATGATGATGAAGTGCAGGCCCACCACGAGCAGGATCGCGAGGATCTGCGTCCGCTGGTCGGCCTCCTTGAATCTCGTGAGGACGAAGGCGATCAGTCCGAGTTCCACGAGGAAGGAGAAGACGAGGGCGGAGATCTGGACGATCGACGGCGTCCCCAGTGAGGGCAGCAGCGCGCTCAGGCCGCTGGCGGTGAGCCCGACCGCCCCGCCCGCGATGGCGGACGGGATCCAGATCTTCGGCACGATCCACCCCAGGAGGAAACCGAGCCCGACGAAGATCAGGAAAAGCCCGCCCCCGCGGATCAGCGGGTACGGGTGCGATTCCGTCGCCGTGACGATCGATAAGGTGATCACCCGCCCAGAGTGTCAGGGATCACACTCTGACGACAGTGGGTGATCAAACCGTCATATTTCCTGCTATGCGAGCGCCTTCCGGGGCGGGGCGGCATGCCGAGAGGCCGCTCCGGAACGGCCTGCGCAAGCACGCCGAGAGGCCGATCAGCCCACCGAGGCGAGGGGGTCGGCGGCCAGTGACCCCCGGCGGGATGGGGCTCCGTCGCCGGTCACGAACCAGACGATCTTGCCCCCGCGCTGCGGGTGGGAGACACCCCAGTCGTCGGCCAGCGCCGCCACGATCATCAGTCCTCGGCCACCGGTGGCGTCGGCGCCGGGCTCTCGCATGCACGGCACGCCGTCGCCCGGGTCGTAGATCTCGCCGTACACCCAGTCGGCACCCCCCACGAGCCGGAGGGCGAGGGCGGTGCCGCCGTGCCGTACGGCGTTGGTCACGAGTTCGCTGACGATGAGCGCGCAGTCGTCGATCAGGGACGGGATCCCCCAGTGGTCCAGTTCCCGGCGCACCAGTGCGCGGGCCCGGGGAACGCTTGCGCCCACCGCGGGCAGCAGGCACTCCGCGGTGCGCGGGTCCGAATGGGGGGTCACAACGTCACTCCAATCGATGGGAGCGCTCCCACATCCACGATAGGACATGTACTCCCGTGTGTGAACCTGTCGTTTCAATTCTGTTGCCCGGCACCTCCGAGCGGAGGTTCATAAGTGTGATCAAGTGCGATATAAGGGCATTCATCCCTTCCGTTTGTCACTCGATGAGGTTCCGTGAAGAAGTTCTTTCGACTTTTCGCGATCCAGCTGTTCACGGCAGCAGTCGTGCTCGGCGCGTTCTCCAATCCCGTCCACGCGGAGACGTTCGAGACCGACGCTCAACTCGCCGCCGAATGGCAGGCCGCCTGGGACTTCTACAAGTTCTACGAATGCGCGACGGCTCCCCTGCCGTTGACGGGACGAAGCCAGGTGAAACGCGACATCTCCATCGACATCGACGCACCGATCGAGCACGTGTTCACGGCGTACTCGAACGTCGACAACCACGTCGGCCTGCACTCGTTCCTCAAGCGTGTGGTCACCCACACAGACCGGACCGAGGGCGGCGTACGCTACGTGGACTTCACGGCCATCGAGGACATTCCCGTCGTCGCCGGGATCCCCGCCACGAGCAAGACCCACGCGCAGCAGCGGATCCACCCCGACGAGTTCTTCTACGAGACCGACAGCTGGTCGCTGCCCAACGTGGTCACCCACCAGAAGATCGTCTTCGAGGACCTGGGCACCGGCGGGACCCGCGTCACCGAGCACCTCACCTTCGAGGCGAGCGTGGTGCTCATCGACTTCACGGTGACGAACGGCGTCTCCTCCCATCAGGAGACACAGGAGGGCCTCAAGGAGGCGATCGAGAGCGGCGCGCTCTGACCCTCGTGCGCGTCCCCCCTCAGGTCCAGCGCCCCGGCTCAGGTCCAGCGCCCCGGCTTATGTCTCGTGCACCGGCCCCCCGCAAGAGGCGGGGGCCGGGCCGTACGGTCCTTCAGGTGTCCCGGTCCCGGACGTAGTAGTGGCCGAGGGTGTCGTCATATCGCCCGCTGGACCGGCAGCAGCGGCGGAAACCGCCGCCCGGAGCCGCAGGGACACGGATCGTCGCCGCCGAGTTTCTCGATCAGCTCGGTGTCGACGCCCACGCGGCGGTCGCCGCGCTTTACGCGGGTCTCGCTAAAGGGAACCCCCGGCGGCGCTTGCCGGTCGGCTCATAGGACGGCTCAAAAGGAGTGGTCGTTCTCGGTGTACACGGCGGGCTCCTCATCGGAGAGTCGGTCGGATCTCCCCGACGATAGATCTCACCCGTACGGCGAGGCGATCGAATATCCGACCGCGAATGGGCCGGTCGTCCAGGAACGGGTGTTCCTTCGCCATCCCGCCCAGGAGGCGTCGGGCACGACCCGGATCCCAGACGGCCTCGGTGCGGCGCACCCGTTCCCGGTTGCCGCCGGCACGCCCGGTTATGCTCGCGGTGTCCGCTGTCGTACGCGGGAGGCAGGCCGGTGACGGAGCGCAAACCCCCAGGAATGGGTTTCGAGTCATGGATCGACCGGCAGATCCGAGAAGCCGCCGAGCGCGGCGCGTTCGACGATCTGCCCGGTGCGGGCAAGCCCCTCCCCGATCAGGGCAAGCCGTACGACGAGATGTGGTGGATCAAGCAGAAACTCCGCGCGGAGAACCTCTCGTTCCCGCTGCCGGGCACCCTCGCCCTGCGCAAGGAGGCCGAGGAGGCCATGGCGTCGGCGTCGCGGGCGAGGACGGAGAACGAGGTCCGGGCGATCGTGACGGAGATCAACCAGAGGATCGCCGAAGCCACCAAGAAGGCCCTGTCCGGTCCGCCGCTCAATCTGATGCCGTTCGATGTGGACGAGGTCGTCCGCGACTGGCGTATGCGCAATCCCTCCCCCGGCGCCCCCGTCTCCCCCGCCGAGCCCCCGCCGCCACCGCCGGCCAGGAGGCGCTCGCCGTTCAGATGGCTCCGCGGCGCACGATGAGATCTCACTGACATCGCTGCTGACGGCATTTGTCGCTATTAAGCGGCATATATTCGCGGATGCGCGGCTTCTCGTTGGCTTGCGCACAGCCGGCATGCCGGACTCCACGCACCGGCGCACGGATCGACACGCGCGAAGAATCGCGGGAAATCTTAATATGGCATTTCCGGCGAGCGTCACGGAGCGTGCTGAATTACTTGCTTCACGTTAAGCATTCGAGGAGACGAGACCCCCACGAGCCAGGAACGGACGGCCACCTTTCCATGGAGACGCGAATCGACGACGTGACCCGCGAGCTCATCGGCAGGGACCATCCCGCCGCGATGTTGCGCGTCGAGATCGGCCGGGCCGCGGAGAGCCACGGCGGGCTGGTGCTGGTCACCGGTGAGGCGGGCATCGGAAAGACGACGCTCGTCACCGACGCGGCGCACGCGGCCAGACGGCTGGGCGCTCTGGTTCTCGGCGGCTCGTGCTGGGACTCCGACAACGCGCCCGGCTACTGGCCGTGGGTGCAGGTCCTGCGCGGCGTACGGCGCAGCGTCACGCCCGGCGAGTGGTCTGCGGCCGAGGACGCCGCGCGGGGCGGTCTGACCGCCCTGCTCGGGGAGTCGCCGAGTTCCGACGTGGTCGACGGATTCCACCTCTACGACGCCGTGACGAGCGCTCTGGTGTCGATCTCGCAGAGCCGTCCCGTCATGGTCGTCCTCGACGACCTGCACTGGGCGGACGCCGCGTCGCTGAAGCTGCTCGAGTTCGCGGCCCAGCACACCTGGTTCGAGCGGCTGCTGCTCGTGGGCACCTATCGGGACGTCGAGGTGGAGCACGCCGGCCATCCGCTCCGCCCGTTCCTGCTGCCGCTGGCGTCGAGGGCGACGACGATCACCCTCACCGGGCTCGACCGCGACGGGGTCGGGGCGCTGATGGCGCGCACGACCGGGCAGGAGCCCGCGGCCGACCTGGTCGCGGAGGTGCACCGGCGCACCGGGGGAAACCCCTTCTTCGTGGAGCAGACGGCACGGCTGTGGCGCAGCGGCGGGTCGGTCACCGCCATCGCCCCCGGCGTCCGCGACACGTTGCTGCGCCGGTTGTCCCTGCTCCCCCGGCCGGTCGTCGAACTCCTCACCACCGCCGCCGTCCTCGGCCGCGAATTCCACCGCCAGGTGCTGGCCGCCACGGCCGCCGAGCCGGTCGCGCACGTGGACCGGCTGCTCGGCCAGGCGGTGGCGGCCCGGCTCGTCGTGTCCAGAGGCGGGGCGTCGTTCGCGTTCGCGCACGACCTGGTCCGCGAGACGTTGTATGAGTCTCTCGGCGAGGAGGAGGCGTCGCGGCGGCACGCCTCGGTCGTCCGGGCCGTCGACCGCACGCCGGATCTCGCCGACCGGACGGTCCCCACCGATCTCGCCAGGCACGCCTACCTGGCCGGCGACCACGTCGAGACCGCCCGTACGGTGGAGCTCCTGGTCGCCGCGGCCCATCACGCCGTACGTCGCCTGGCGACGGAGGAGGCGGCCGGCCACTACCGCAGGGCGCTCGACCTGGCCGTGGACTGCAGCCCGCGGCAGCGGGTCATGCTCGCGCTCGACTTCGGCCGGGAGCTCTGTCAGTGGGGCGACAGCGACGTCGGCCGGCGTGCGTTCGAGGAGGCCGCAGCGGCGGCGCGGGAGGCGGACGACCCCGAACTGCTGGCCCGGGTGGCGCTGTCTCTCTACGGGATCCGCGGCCGCGACCACATCGGCCGGATGAGCGCCGACCTGCTGAGACAGGCGCACCGCAGGTTCGTGCGCCGTGGTTCGCCCGACGACCTGCCGCTCGACCGCGTCGCCCAGGACCTGGCCGTCCAGGTCGCCGTGCTGGCCCGGCGTGACGACGATGACGAGGCCCTGGCCTTCGGCCTGTGGGCCCGGCACGACAGCATCTGGGGTCCCGGCACGGCGCCGGAGCGGGCGGCGCTCACCGAAGAGCTCCTGTCCCTGGCGCGCCGCACCGCGGACGTGGAGATGGAGAGTTACGCCGCCGCCCTGCGCTGGGTGGCACTGCTGGAGCAGGGTGATCCCCGCTATCTCGACCAGTTCGACGCGTACATCGAGTTGGGCAGGCGGGACGAGACGCCTCTGCTCGGCCTGTCCACATCGACCGACCTCAGCATCGTCTGCGCGCTCATGGGCCGCTTCGACGAGGCGCAGAGCCACCTGAACGAGGTCGCGGAGGTCAACGGGCGCCTCGACCACGACCACTTCGCGTTCATGCTCGACCATCACCGCTGGGCGATGCGGCTACTCCAGGGACGGTTCGACGATCTTGAGGAGCTGCACCGCGTCCTTCTCCAGAGCCGGCACCCCTGCCCCGGCCTCCTCCAGGCCATGACCGAACTGCGCCGGGGAGATCTCGAGCCGGCGCTGCGCTACCTGGCCGAGGCGAACGCCAGGGGCGAGTCCCGCGAACGCCTGATCCGGCCACTGTGGCTGCGCTTCCAGGCCATGGTCGCCGCGGCCTCACGCGACCCCGAGCTGTGCGAGAAGGCCCGGGCCGACCTCGAGCCGCACATCGGCACATGGGCGGTGGCCATTTACGGCTGGGACATCGGGGGTCCGATGGTCCTGTGGCTGGCGCTCGTCGACGCGGCCCAGGAGCGCTGGGACGAGGCGGTCGACGGCTTCACCCGGGCGTGGCACTCCGCCGACCGGCTCAAGGCACGCCCCTGGTCGATCGAGGCGCGGGCCCACCTCGCCGAGGCGTTGCTCGCACGGAGGGGACCCGGCGACGTGGAGACGGCCCGTGGGCTCCTCGACGAGGTCGAGGCCGAGGCGGCCCAGATCGGCATGACGCACATCGCCGAAACCGTTCATCGGCTGCGGGCCGCGCCGCACCCGCTTGAGGCCGCGGACGCACCGGAGTGGTGCGACACGTTCGCGCGGGACGGCGAGGTCTGGACGCTCGCGTTCGCAGGCCGCACCGTCCGCCTGCCCGACGCGAAGGGTCTGCGGGACCTCCGGCACCTGCTCGGCCGACCAGGGACGGACGTGCCCGCCGTCGAGCTCCTCGACCCCGAAGGCGGGGGGCTCGTCGTGGCGGCCCGGCGGATGGGCGGTGACCCGATTCTCGACGAGGAGGCCAAGGCCCGATACCGGCGCCGCCTCTCGCTGCTCGACGAGGAGATCGACCGGGCGGCGGGGCTCGGCGACGACCGAAGGGCCGCGGATTTCGACAGGGAGCGGGAGGCTCTGCTCGACGAACTGCGGGCCGCCGCCGGGCTCGGCGGGCGCGACCGGAGGCTCGGCGACGAGGCCGAGCGGGCCCGCAAGACGGTCACCGCCCGGATCCGCGACGTCCTGCGCAAGCTCGACCGGCTCCACCCCGAGCTCGCCGCCCATCTCCGCGCCACCGTCTCCACCGGCGCGACCTGCCGCTACCAGCCTGATGAGGAGATGACCTGGCGCTCCTGACGCCGCACCCGATCGGGACCTCGGTCAGGCGCTCACCCGCCGGTCGCGCGACCCGGCGGACCGCCCCGGCCTGACCGGCCCGTTCCCCCGCCGGCGTGAGTCCGTGACGGTCAGCCCGGAGACCAGCCCGGACAGCCCCCGATGCGATCGCGGCAGGGCGAACACCGGGCAGGCCACCAGCAGCAGATTCGCCAGGACGCCGGCCGCCGGCACGAAGGGGTCGAGCCCCACGAGGAGGCAGTAGCCGAAGGCTCCGAACAGCAGCGCGGGGACCATCCGGACGCCGGGCCGGGTGCCGTCCGGACGGGTCCGGCGCAGCCGCACGGCATGTTGCCCCAGCGTGGCGCCGTCCGCGCCGAATGCGGGGACGGCGAGCAGGAGCACCGCCGGCAACCAGGGGTTGAGCGCGGAGTTCGCCAGATCACCCCACGGTTGCTCCGTCACCCGCAGGCCGAAGCCGTACGTGGCGACCAGCTCGAGAAGGGTGGCGAGGACACCGCCGAGCAGGAAGACCGCGACCAGGTCCACCAGCATCCCCAGCAGCCGCCGTCCGGCGGTCAGCGGACGGGCGACGTTCGCCGGGAGGAGATGCCGCCCGTAGACGAGATGCAGCAGCGGCGAGAACATGACGCCGATCGCCGCGCCGAGGCTGTTGGCGAGCAGGTCGTCCACGTCGAACAACCGGTAGGGGCACGGGAAGAGGAACCAGTTCCCGGTGTACTGGGTGACCTCGATCAGCAGCGACACCACGGCGCCCGTCAGCACGGTGGTGACCACGCCGCGCCGGAAGTAGTGGCGGATGTACGCGCCCAGCGGGACGAACAACGCCACGTTGAACACGACCTGCTGCACCGCGGGATTGGCGGGCAACGCGCGCAGCCCCGGCGTCCGCTGCTCCCGTGCGATGTCGTCGAGGAAGCGCAGCGGGTCGAGCTGCGCGTGGCTCATCGCGGTGTTCACCGCACACCAGCCGCCGTCGATCCTCGGTACGGGGAACAGCGTGTAGGCGACGAGGGCGAGCCCGTAGATCAGGAAGCCGAACGCGAGCAGTGCCGGGCCGAACCCCACCTCGCCGCGCCGCCGGTAGCTGTGGAACACAAACGGCACGAACAGGACGACGGCGAGCATCGTCCCCCCGAGCAACGCCGGCACGGCGGGCAACAGCCGGTCGGAGAGCAACGATCGACTCCGTTCAGATTCGTATTGATCGGCTTGATCTTCTTGATCCGCCCCGGACGGCCCTGATCGTCTGCCCGGATCGACCGTTGGAATCTAGTTCATCCGGTTTCGCACCCTCATGCGAGGTTCCTTACTCCAACAGCCGATGGCGCAAATAGTTGACATCAACTATTCAGCCATGGATAGTCGAAATCAACTAGGCAGATAGGAAGATCGTGGTCAAGCGACGCAAGGTGTCCAATCCACTGGCTCTGGCCGTACTCGTCTATCTGATGGCCGAGCCGATGCACACGTACGAACTCGGGCGGCGGCTCCAGGAGCACGGCAAGGACCGCAACATCAAGTACAACCGCGGCTCCCTGTACATGGTCGTCGAGCAGTTGGGCAGGGCCGGGTTCGTCGCCGAGCGGGAGACCGTGCGTGACACGCAGCGCCCGGAACGGACCATCTATGGGATCACCGAGGCGGGGCGGGCCGAGCTCTACGACTGGATGCACGAGCTGGTCGCCGTCCCGCAGGAGGAGTACCCGCACTTCGGGGTCGCCCTGTCGCTGCTGGCCGTGCTCGCCCCTGCGCAGGCCGCGGAGCTCCTCGGCCGGCGCCTCGCGGCCCTGCGCGAGCAGGCCGAGGAGGCACGGGGCGTGCTGCGGCAGGCCGTCGAGGACGACGTGCCGTGGGTGTTCCTGGTCGAGGAGCGATACCGGCTCACCCTGGTCGACGCCGAGATCCGCTTCGTCACCGATCTCGTCGAGTCCCTGAGGGACCCTGCCTACGAGCGGACCTGGCAACGGATGAAGGAGAACATGACATGAGCAAGGTGCGGACGGCGATGGTCATCGGCGGCGGCGTCGCGGGCCCGATCGCGGGGATGGCCCTGCGCATGGCCGGCGTGGAGGCCACCGTCTACGAGGCGTACCCCACCACGGCCGACGGCGTCGGCGGCTCGCTCGGCCTGGCGCCGAACGGCCTGTCGGCGTTGGAGATCGTCGGTGTCGCCGACACGGTGCGGGCCGTCGCCAGGCCGATGCCCCGCTCGGTGATGGCCGTCGGCCGCAAACGGCTCGACACGCTGCCGACCCTGCCCGGGCTCCCGCCGTTACAGCTCATCTGGCGCGCCGACCTGCATCGCGCGCTGTACGACCACGCGGTCGCGCGGGGCGTACGGTTCGAGCACGACAAGCGCCTGGTCGGGGCCGACGAGACCGGGTCCGGGGTCACGGCCCGGTTCGCCGACGGGACGACGGCGACGGCCGACATCCTGGTCGGAGCGGACGGCATCCGGTCGACGGTCCGCACGCTGATCGACCCGGACGCGCCGGGCCCGACCCCCACCGGGCTGCTCGGCTTCGAGGCGGTCGCGGACTTCGACCTGCCGCAGGACGAGGGGACTATCACCTACGCCTTCGGCAGGCGCGGCTTCTATCTGTTCCGCCCGCATCCCGAGGGCGGGGCGGAGTGGGGCGCCAACCTCCCCTCCGACACACCCATGACGGCGGCCGAGGCCCGGCGGATCCCGAACGACGAGTGGCTGCGCCGGCTGCGGGCCCACCACTCCGAGGACCAACCCGGCGCCGAGCTGATCCGTCGCACGGATCCCGACCGGCTCCAGGTGCTCGGTTCGCTGCACATGATGCCGAAAGTGCCGCGCTGGCACAGCGACAGGATGGTCCTGGTGGGCGACGCCGTGCACGCGCCGTCCAACAGCTCCGGCCAGGGCGCGTCGCTGGCCGTCGAGAGCGCGGTCCAGCTCGCCCGTTGCGTGCGCGACCTGCCCGACGCGCCCTCCGCGTTCGCCGCCTACGAACGCCTACGCCGTCCCAGAGTGGAGAAGGTCGCCGCCCGTGCGGCGCGGATCAACAGCACGAAGGCGGCCAAGCCGCTGTCCCGAGCCCTGATGCCGCTGCTGATGCCGATCATGCTGAAGACCGTCATGCACCCGGAGCGGGCCTTCGGCGTCGAGCAGCGTTACGTGATCGACTGGGACGAGCCGGTCGCCCCTGGCACGCGGTGAGCCGTGAGAGGGATTCGAACGGAGGGCCGCTGCAGGCGAAGATGTGCGGAGTTCTCCAGTTCGCAAGGCATCACGTGGCTCCATCGACACGCTGGGCTGCAGCGGATGGTGGCGTCCCATACGGAAGGAAACGGTTCCCCCCGTGAACCTGGGCATCGTCGGCCAGGCGACTGGCTTGTTCGCCGTCACCAACGTCGACGACATCCTGATTCTGGCTTTGTTCTTCGCCCAGGGCATCGGGCATGCCGGCGCGGCATCTCGGATCGTGGCCGGACAATATCTCGGCTTCCTGGGCATCCTGACGGCTGCCGTCGCTGCGGGGTTCGGCGCGACCTTCCTGCCCGACCGGGTCATCCCCTACCTCGGCCTGTTGCCCCTCGCACTGGGGCTCAGGGCCGCGTGGCAGGCGTGGTACGACCGCCGAGGCGACACCGGGACCGCCGTCGTGGAGGCCGGAGGCGGGCCGAAGATGCTGGAGGTGGCCGCTGTCACGTTCGCCAACGGCGGCGACAACATCGGCGTCTATGTTCCGGTCTTCGCCACAGCAGGTGCCGGTTCCACGACCGTTCATGTCGTCGTCTTCCTGGCCCTGGTCGCCGTCTGGTGCGCGGCCGGTCGGTTCTTCGCCACGCGTCCCATCGTCGCCGGAGCCCTCAGCCGATGGGGTCACGTTCTGCTGCCGCTCGTCCTGATCGGCATCGGCGTGCTCATCCTCGTTGAAGGCGGCGCCTTCCGGCTCTAGTCAGCTGATCACAGCGTCATGCGCCCTGAGCGTGCCATCGCGCTTCCGCGCCCTTCACCGCTCCGACTACAGCCCGAGCAGCGCGGCGGCGTTGCGGTCGAGCACCCCGGCGGCGTCCTCACCGAGTCCCTCCTGGACGTAGCTGACCGCGCGGCGGAACAGGTCGCCGTTCTCGTACGGAAAGTCGGTGCCGAGCACGAGCCGGTCGGCACCCAGGGTCTCGGCGGCGGCCCGCACCGCCGGCACGTGTCCGTGCCCGACCGTGTCGTACCAGAGGCGCCGGGCCGCGTCGCTCGGCTTCTCCGGCGCGCCGGGCGCCTCCCAGCCGTACTGGTTGTCGATCCGCTGCAGCAACATCGGCAGTGCGCCGCCCAGATGAGAGCTGATGATCTTCACGTTCGGATGGCGGCTGGGGATGCCCGCAAGCAGCAGTTGCGTCACCGCGATCGTGTCCTCGACGGGCGCGCCCACCATCCACCGCATGTTGTGCTCGGCGATGAGCGGGCTGCCCGCCGCGCCGCCGGTCGGATGCACGTAGAGGACGGTGCCACGCCGGTCCAGTTCCTCCCACAACGGCGCCAGCGACGGATCGGCCAGTGAGGCGCCGAGCACGTCCGTGGTCACCGCCGCGCCGACCATCCCCAGCTCGTCCAACCCCCGGGCCAACTCCTTCAGCGTGGCGTCCATGTGCGGAAGGGGCAGGGCGGCGAACGCGGAGAACCGCTCCGGGTGCCGCCCGGTGACCTCGGCGTACAGGTCGTTCGCCAGCCGGGCCGCGCGCACCGCCTGCGCCTCGTCGGCGAAGTGCGGCACACGCGGGGAGACGGACAGCACCTGCCGGTCGACGCCGGCCGAGTCCATCAGCGCGAACCGGGCCTCCACCTCCTGGGGGCCATCGCCCGCGCCGAGGCCGCGGTTCACGGAGGCGTCCTGCCCGTACGACTCGATCAGGTCCAGGTAATCGTCGGTCCACAGGTGGGCGTGCACGTCGATACGCATCAGAATCACTCTTCCTTTGCCCTGCGGCCTTGCCCTGCGGGCTCGCCTTGCAGTCGAACTAGGAACCCTGCAGGTCCCGTGGCGTCCGTGATCTGACGTGGTTCCGGATCGGCGGCATGGGCGTTCCGCAGGCAGAAAGTCGGCTATGGCCTCCCGCCTTCTTCAATTGGCCCTGATCGCTGTGACGGGAATCCTTCGCGGAGCCCTGTTGAGCCCCCTGACTCGTATTCAATACCGGCCCTGCCCCAGGCCTGGCAGTGGACCTGCTGGAGTTCAAATCCACAGTTCATGAGTAACTGGTGTGGGCGCAGGCTGAGGAGCTGAGATGAACCGGATCATGGTCCTCGGGCGGGGTGCTGCGGGCAAGTCCACGCTCGCGGTCCGGAGAATCTGGGCGCACTAACCGTTGATGAGCTGCTCGCGCAGGATGTCCGCGTGTCCGCAGTGCTGCGCCAGCTCGCGCAGCACGTGGAGGTACACCCAACGCAGCGGGAGCGAGCCGCGCCGGTTGCCATGGACCATGTCGTCCGGCCCCAAGGAGGACGTCGCGCGGCGCGACGCTTCGCATGCTTCTGTGTGCGCGCGCTGGACACTGGCGATGGTGTCGTGGTCATCGAGGATGAACGACTCATCGGGCGTCGCGGGAATGCCGATCTCGGCGCGCGATCGACACGAGACGGCTTCGTCGAACCAGACCTTCTCGACGAACGTCGCGTGCTTGACCAGACCCAGCAACGTAGTCCTGGAGGCCACCAACGATCGGCGCGCCTGCTCCTCGGTGATCCCGTCCAAGCAGCTGTTGAGCGCGGCGCGGTGCTCGTCGAGGAACGCCTCGAACTGCACCTGGGCGGGCTGAGCAATGACGTCCTCGGCGAACGTCGGCGGAAGCGACGACATGCGCGAAGCATTCCAAGACCGTCGTCCAAACAGCAACTCGCGCCCTCCGGCGTGCCCGGTCTCCTCGTGCCATCAGCGCTTGGGCTACCGATCTCGGCCCGGTGACCTGGCACGCGGCCGGCACGTCATCATGGGCTGGATCATGGGCTGGGTCGTCGGCTGGAAGGCCGGGCGGAACGGCTTTGGGCTTGGTGGATCCCGATGGACTCAGGTGGGAACGTCACCCAACTGTTCGGCCAGCCGCTCCAGACCGCCCCTGATGAGCCGCCCATACTCGTCGTCGCCAAGTGCGCCGATCTCGGCCCGCGCCTGCTGGAGGTGCTCACGGGCGCGGCCGAAATCGCCCAGCTTGCGATAGCACTCGCTCAAGTTGAGGTGCAACGACGGATACAGGCCGGCCACCGAAAGCGGCACCCCAGCTTGGGCCACCCGCTCATCAGTGACCAGATCGGCAGCGGCAAGCGCTCGCAGATCCCACATCAACTCCTGGTGCACGTCGTCTTGCACGTCGGCCATCGAATGGGCAAGGACGCAAACATGCAGCGGGTCGCCTTGCTCACCGCCGATGTCGTCCCAGATCTGCGCGAACAAGTCGCGAGCGGCTTCACGCTGACCTCGGTGGTGATGCAACTCCACGCCCTGGCCGATCCTGGCCATCGTTGGATCGATGATCACGAACGGCTCCTTCACCCGCGCGGCAGTCGCAGCCAGCCTACTTGCCCCACGTGGCCTAACGACCTTGAAATGGCTGACCAGCTACGCCTTGGCAACCCCAGAACGATGGCGTCCGGGAGCGACGGCGGGCGGGGTTGTCGTAGTCTCGATCATCGATGCTCCTTTCATGGGTGGATGGCGCCGACGCTAGGCCGCCCACGGCCTGCGATCGTCCATCGCCGGCTGGGTGGACGCGGCGGCTGGTTGGAGCAACGGTGGTGCGGCATCCACCCCAGGGTGGACGTCCGGCGACTGTCGCCGGCCGTATCATGCGCCCATGCTCGACAGCGCCGCCCCCGCCGAGCCCGGTCGGCGCCGGGCCTGGCTTTTCGACGTCTCCATCGCCGCGGCGTTCGTCGCGGTTGGCCAGATCGATGTATGGGCACCGCGGCATATTGTGTGGGCCGACGATCCTGTGGCGGGACCCGCGGCGCTGAACTCCGTCCTCTTCTTCGTGGTCGCAGCGTCGTTGGCGTGGCGCCGGCGGGCGCCGCTCGTAGTCAGTTGCGTGGTCGCCGGGGCGGCCGCCGCGCAGGCCGTCATCACCGCGACCGCGCCCATCGGCCTGCTTCTGGACGGTCCGGTGCTGGTGAGCCTCTACTCCGTCGCGGCCTACAGCCGGCGCGGCCAGGCGCTGACCGGGCTGGCGGTGACCGCCGTGGCGGTCGTCGTGCATGACCTGCAGGACCCGGCGATCCGGTCCAGCGACGGCTTCGACGATGCGTTGTTCTGGTGGCTTGTGCATCTGGTGGGCTGGGTCGTCGGCCGGTACGTCGGCAGCCACCGAGCCGCGGCGGCGATGGCCCAGCGGGCGAAGACGCTCGAGGGCGCTGTCCGGACCCAGCGGGACCGGATCGCCCGGGAACTGCACGATGTCGTCGCGCACGGGGTCAGCGTCGTCACGGTGCAGGCGGGCGCCGCCCTGTCGGTCTTGGACGAGCGGCCGGACCGGGCGCGCGAGGCATTGATGGCGATCGAATCGACTGCTCGTGGTGCGTTGGACGAGATGCGCCGCCTGCTCGGTGTGCTGCGGGCAGAGGATGTCGGGCCCTCCTTCACGCCGCAGCCGTCCCTCACCGATCTGGCCGAGCTCTGCGAGCAGGTCGGGTCCGCGGGTCTGCCCGTGGCGTTCTCCGTCGAGGGTGCTGTGCGGAGGCTGCCCGCAGGCGTGGAGCTCGCGGGGTACCGCATCGTGCAGGAGGCGCTGACCAACGCCCTGCGCCACTCGGGCGCGAGCGGCGCCGAGGTCAGGGTCAGCTACGGCACCGACGACGTCGTGCTCCGCGTGGTCGACGACGGGACCGGTGCAGGCGAGCAGCGGGGAGGTGGCTTCGGTCTCATCGGGATGCGCGAGCGGGCTGCCATCTACGGCGGCGAGCTGACGACTGGCCCACGAGACTCTGCCGGCTATGCCGTCCATGCGCGGCTGCCCTACCCGCAGGTGCAGCCGTGATCGACATCGTCGTGGCCGACGACCAGCAGCTTGTCCGGACCGGCTTCCGGCTCATCCTCGAGGCTCAGCCTGATCTGCGGGTCGTCGGCGAGGCGGGCACCGGCGTCGAGGCGGTGACGGTCTCCCGCCGGCTGCGACCCGACGTCGTCCTCATGGACATCCGGATGCCCGAACTGGACGGCATCCAGGCGACACGGCAACTGCTCGCAGCCGCCGACCCGGACCTCCCGCACGTACTCATGCTGACAACCTTCGATCTCGACCGGTACGTCTACGGGTCCCTCAAGGCGGGCGCCAGCGGCTTCCTGCTCAAGGACACCCCGCGCGACCAACTCATCGATGCCGTACGCGCCGCCGCGGCCGGGCAGCGCCTCATCGCGCCCGCGCTGACACGCCGCCTGATCGAGCGCTTTCTCGTGCTCCCACCCCCCGACGGCGGCCACGCGCCGAGCCTGCGGACGCTGACCGACCGTGAGCTCGAGGTGCTGCGACTCATCGCGCGAGGGCTGTCCAACACCGAGATCGCGGCATCGATATTCGTCGCGGAGGCGACGGTCAAAACGCACGTCAACCGGATCCTGGCCAAGCTCGGTCTGCGCACGCGCGTCCACGCTGTCGTCCTGGCCTACGAGACCGGCCTGGTGCGCCCGGGGGATCCCGAGGCGCCCGCACCGCCGCGCCGCGCCGCGAGTTCGCCTGAGGACGCGACCTTCGCGTAACTCGCGAAATTGAGGTTGCGGTTGCCTGCGGACGTACACCCACCTGCTGCCCGATGCCGCAGACCGGGCGCGGAAGGCCATGGATGCCTTCTTCGCGCCCGGCCTCGTGGAAAGGTCGAGTGCCCTGACTGTGCCCTCGGAAGATCAACCTAGGCGTTTCCGCAGGTAGACACCACCGGTTGTCACTTCCGGTTGTACAGGCGCATCGTGAGCGTGCCGAAGACCACGACCAGCACCGCGCTGGAGATCAGCACCAGGGTGACCTCTCCGGTGTCGGTGGTGCCTCCCATCAGCGAGCGCACCGCGCTCACCAGATGCGTGATCGGATTGACCTCGACGAACACCTGCAGCCAGCCCGGCATGGTCTCCGGGTCGACGAAGACGTTGCTGAGGAAGGTCAGCGGGAACAGCACCAGCATGCTGACGCCCATCACCGACTTCTCGCTGCGCAGCAGCAGTCCGAACATCGTCCAGACCCATGAGAACGCGAACGAGAAGGCGATCAGCAGGGCGATTCCCGCCAGCACGCCGGTGACGCCGCCGCCCGGGCGGAAGCCCAGGACCAGGCCCACCACGAGGATGACCAGGGACGCCACCGTGTAGCGGAACATGTCACCGAGGATGTAGCCGACCATCGGCGCGGGCCGCCAGATCGACAGTGACCGGAAACGGTCGAACACCCCCTTCTCGATGTCGGTGTTGACCGCCACTCCGGTGTACATCGTGATCATCACGATGCTCGTCACCATGATTCCAGGCAGCAGGTACTGCAGATATTCGGTCGTCGAGCCGGCGAGCGCGCCGCCGAACAGGTACGTGAACATCAGCGTCATGATGATCGGGAACGCTGTGACGTCGAACAGCTGCTCCGGCACGTGCTTGATCTTCAGCATCGCGCGCCAGCCGAACGTGATCGAGGCGGACAGGGCGCTGGGGCGCCTCGGGCGCGCCCCCGGTGCCATGACGGCGCTGAGCGCCTCGGCGGCGGGGACGTACGCGGTGCCGGGCTCGGTGGTCGTGGCGCTCATGCCGCTGTCTCCTCTGACGTGGCGGGGTGGTCGGTGCGGGCGTCTGCTCGGGCCGGCGCGCCCGTCAGTGCGAGGAAGGCCTCGTCCAGGCTGGGCTGGCCGAGGGAGAAGTCGTCCACCGAGATACCGGCTGCGGCCAGTTCCGACAGCGCACGGGCGGCCCGCTCCGCGGCGGCGTGCTCGATGCCCTCGCCCGCCACACGCGCGGTCAGGGCCACCGGATCGGCTTCCAGTTGGACGGGGGCGTCCAGCGCCTTGGACAGGACGCGCTCGGCCTCCGGCCGTTGCGACGCGTCGCGCAACCGTACGTGCACGGAGCCCGCGCCGACCGAGGCCTTCAGCTGCCCCGGGGTGCCCTCCGCGATGACCTTGCCGTGGTCGATGACCGCGATGCGGCCGGCCAGCCGGTCGGCCTCGTCGAGGTACTGCGTGGTCAGCATCACCGTCGTGCCCTGGGCGACCACGATCCGGATGATGTCCCAGACCTGGTTGCGGCTGCGCGGGTCGAGTCCCGTGGTGGGCTCGTCGAGGAAGAGCAGCTCGGGCGTGTTGAGGATGCTGGCCGCGATGTCCAGCCGCCGGCGCATGCCGCCGGAGAAGTTCTTCACCTGCCGGTCGGCCGCGTCCGTGAGCCCGAACGCCTCCAGCAGTTGCGCCGCCCTGTCCCTGGCGCCCGGCTTCCGGTAGCCCAGGAGCCTGGCGATGAGGACGAGGTTCTCCATCCCCGTCATGTCCTCGTCCACCGAGGCGAACTGCCCGGTCAGGCTCACCCTGCCGCGCACCGCGTCCGCGTCGCGCACGATGTCGTGGCCGAACACCCGCGCCTCACCGCCGTCGGGTCGCAGCAGCGTGGCCAGGATCCGCACCGCCGTCGTCTTCCCCGCCCCGTTGGGGCCGAGCACGCCGTACACCGTCCCGGCGGGAACCGTGAGGTCCAGGCCGTCGAGCGCGCGGTTCTTCCCGAAAATCTTGATCAGGCCCGACGTCTCGATGGCCGGGCCGGCTCCATGTTCACTCATGATCTTCCTCTCCGGTTACGCGACGTACGGCCTGGCGGCGCGCGCGGCCCGCAGCGCGAGACCCCACCAGACGAGCTGGTCGAGCATGGCCGTACACGCCTGGATCTGTTCATCGGTGCCGCACGGTTCGCCGCTGTCGTCGACGCCGCCGCCGAGCAGGTTGAACCCGACACTGTCACGCATGGACACGGCATGCAGCTCAGTGAAGACGGTCCGCAACTGCTCGACCGCGTAGACGCCCTCCGACCTGCACCCGTAGGACACGAAGCCGACCGGCTTCGCCCGCCACTCGTCGTAGGCGTAGTCGATGGCCTGCTTGAGGGATGCGGGGAAACTGCGGTTGTACTCGGGGGTGACGACCACGAAGGCGTCGGCCCTGCCTATCTCCGCGGTGAACCTGCGCATCTGGGACGTGGGCTCGTGCGGGTATCGCGCGGGGAACGCGAACTCGGCCAGGTCCACAACGTGCGCCAGGATGTCCTTCCGCTCCCGTATCCGCTCAACGAACCACCGGCCGACCACGTCGCAGACGCGGCCCTCCCTGGTGCTTCCGATGATCGCCGCCATGCGCAGCGGGGGCCCGGCCTCCGTGATCCACATCGGTGTCCCTCCTCGGCCGTCCGTCGTCACCCCACAGGCGCGAGAAACGGCGAGGCGCCCGCTAGATCGGATCTAGCGGGCGCCTGGCGTACGGAGCCGTCGCGGCGTCAGGAGGCGAGCGCCTCCGCGATCGTGTCCGCGACGGGGGTCGTGGGACGCCCGATGAGCCGCGACAGGTCCCCGGGCGTGTCCGCGAGCGCGCCTCTGCCGATGGCCCCGTCCATGTCCACCAGGATGTCGGCGAAGCCCTCCGGAACCCCCACGCCGGTGAGAATCGCCTTGTGCTCTGCCGCGGTCAGGGACGTGTGCACGATCTTCTCGCCCGTCTGCCGCGTCACCTCGTCGGCGAACTCCTCGAACGTCCACGTGGTGTCGCCGCCCAGTTCGTACGCCTGGTTCAGGTGACCGTCCGCGCGCATGACGACAGCCGCGGCGGCCGCGTAGTCGGCACGGGCAGCGGTGGCGATGTTACTGCCGGGAGCGACGTTGTTGACGATGGCGCCGCGCTCGATGATCCCGGCCAGGTCGCGGGTGTACACCTCGGAGTACCAGTTGTTGCGCAGGAACGTGTACGGCAGGCCGGAGTCGAGGATCAGCCGCTCGGTCTCGCGGTGGTCGTCCGCGAGCAGGAAGTCGGCCTTGGGTCCGCCGAACGCGCCGACGTAGGCCAGTTGAGCCACGCCCGCCTCCTTCGCGGCTTCGATCACCCCGACGTGCTGGACGGCGCGCCTGCCCACGTCAGTGCTGGGGATCAGCAGCACCCGGTCCTCGGACCGGAACGCCCCGGTGAACGTCTCCGGCAGGTCGTAGTCGGCCACGTGCAGCCCCACGCCCCGCGCAACCAGGTCGGCCGCCTTCTCCTCGCTGCGGGCGACGGCCGTGATCCCGTCCGCCGGCACTCCGGCGGCGAGCAGGTCCGCGATGACCAGACGGCCGAGCTGACCGGTCGCGCCGGTGACGAAGATGCTCATTCGAATGCTTCTCCCCGAATAGGTTCGCGTCATAAGTGCAGGTCCTGCACCCGGGGCTCACCATATGACCGGTACTATCCCTGCCATAAGTACCCACCTTCAAGTAAGGTACTGACATGGGCGTAAGAGACGAGCTGAGATCGCACGGCGGCACTGCCGCGGCTGGTACGGCCGAGCCGTCACCGAGCGTCAACCGCGCGGAGTGCCCCTCACGAGGAGTGCTCGAACACGTCACCAGCCGCTGGGGCGTCCTCGTCCTGGCCGCGCTGCTCGAGCGGTCGTTCCGCTTCAGCGAACTGCGCCGCGAGATCGGGGGCGTGAGCGAGAAGATGCTCGCGCAGACCCTGCAGACCCTGGAGCGCGACGGCTTCCTCCACCGGGACGCCAAGCCCGTCATCCCCCCGCGCGTCGACTACTCGCTGACGCCGATGGGCCGCGAGGTCGCGCAGCAGGTATGGGTGTTGACCCGGTGGGTCGAGAAGCGACTGGACGACGTCTTCGAGGCACGCGACGCCTACGACGGAGCCCACGCCTCCTGACCGAGCACCTTCCTGTTCACGCCCGCGTCGCCGAATCCCCGTCGACCGCGCGATTTCGGATTCGGCATAATGACCGGCCATGTTGATCCAAAACCGCCGGGAAGCGGTCGGAGCATGGCGGCGACTGGATCGGCGCACCCGCCATGACCTGCTGAACAGCCGGACGCCTCATCCCGATCCACGGATCGCCGCCGTCGCGGCCGCATACGCGGGCGTTTCCCTGGGGCGCGCGGCGATGCTGAGACGCGTGCTCCTGGCGATGGCGTGGGGCGCGTTCGTCCTGGTAGCGGTGGCCGTCGCGGCCGTCGTCATCGAGGTCACCAGCGGCTCGAAGGCCGGCTTCACCCTCCTGCCCCTGCTGACCGTCGGGGCCATCGTCGTATACCTCTGGCGCCTGATGCGGCGGCAGATCGCGCTCACCCGCATGGAGACCCTCAACTCGCAGAGCCTGCCCGTCGCGGCCCCTCCACCCATGCCTTCGGGTACGCCCTCCGACGGGGAACCGCTGGTCGTCGGATACGACTTCAAGGCGTTGCGCGGTTCGTGGGCGCTGTCCGCGGTCCTCATCATCGGCGTGCCGGCGCTGGCCATCGCGACCGGGCGGCCCTACATCTACATCCCCATGACCATCGCCATGGGAGCCATGGCGATCTTCACCATCGTGACCACCGCTCGGGTGGTGGCTCGTAGGAAGACTCCGGTCCTCGTGCTCGACTCCACGGGGGTCTCCCTGCCGCAGTATGACTTCACGGTGCCGTGGCCGCAGATCGCCACAGTGCGCGTGCTCCCCTTGCCACGGGGATCAGGGCGACGCGGAAAGCACCGGATGATCGTCTTCGTCCCCCTCGACAACCAGCTGATCCTGCAGTCGGCTCCGCCCAAACTCGCGAACAGCATGCGCCGCGCCATGGGCTTCTACGGCTCTCCGATCGTGGTCATGGACAAAGGGCTGAACACCGGTGCCGAAGAGATCGTGGGTGCGGCCGCGACTCTGGGAGGCGTCCAGGCCGAACGGACCGGAGCCGCGCCCACGCCATGACCTTGGACGGGGACCGGTCGTTCACCGGGTGACGCGGCGGGCGAGGGCCTGGCCCGCCGGCAGATCGGCGACGAAGGACCGAAGGAAGCCCATGATCCGCTCGAGCTCGATCACATAGACGTTGATCGGCAGCGGAGGGGTCCACCGGCGCGAGGAGAACAGCCACCAGTACGTCGGCGCACGGGTGGCGGCCACATGCTCGGGATAGATGGACACCCGCACGGCTATTACCGGGTGACGATGATCGGAGGGGAATCCACAGGGGCGGGAAACACTTCTGGGCACCCTCGTGAATCACGAGAATGCCCAGGAATCGGAATCGTGGTGCGCCGCCAGGGACTCGAACCCCGGACCCGCTGATTAAGAGTCAGCTGCTCTAACCAACTGAGCTAGCGGCGCAGAGCTCTTAGAGATTATCGCAATGCCCAGACCACTCAAAACCGGGCTACTCTAGAACAACATTCGGTCGACGCTGGGAGTGCAGATGTGGTTCGCCTCGCCTGACGAGGTCCGGGAACGGCTGACGGCCGTGGACTACCTTGCCGACGACGGCATCACGACATCGGTCTTCCTGGCCGGGGCCCTCGGAAAGCCGCTGCTGACCGAGGGGCCGGCCGGTGTGGGGAAGACCCAGCTCGCCAAGGCCGTCGCGGCGGCCACGGGCGCCCGGTTGATCAGACTGCAGTGCTATGAGGGCCTCGACGAGGCCCGGGCGCTCTACGAGTGGAACTACAAGAAGCAGCTGCTGCGCATCCAGGCCGACGACGACGCGTGGGACGACATCTTCTCTGAGGAGTTCCTCCTCGAGCGCCCCCTGCTGAAGGCGATCCGGAGCGACGAGCCGACGGTGCTGCTCATCGACGAGACCGACAAGGCCGACGTCGAGGTCGAGGGACTGCTGCTGGAGATCCTGTCCGACTACCAGATCACCATCCCCGAGCTCGGCACGATCGCCGCCGCGCGCAGGCCGTACGTCGTGCTCACCTCGAACGCGACGCGCGAGCTGTCGGAGGCGCTCAAGCGCCGCTGCCTCTACCTCCACCTCGGCTACCCCACTCCCGAGCGCGAGCGCGACATCGTGCTCGCCCAGGTCCCCGGTCTTCCCGCGAGCATCGCCGAGCAGCTGGCCCGTACGGTCGCCACGCTGCGCGCCCTGGAGCTGAAGAAGTCGCCGTCGATCGCCGAGACGATCGACTGGGCCCGCACGCTGCTCGCGCTCGGCCGTACGGAACTCGACGACGCCGTCATCGGGCGGACGCTCGGCGTGGTGCTCAAGCACAACTCCGACCAGGCCAGGGCAGCCAAGGAGCTCGGCCTGGCGGCCCGCTCGTGAGAACGGCCGCGAGACCGGCATGGGAACGGGCATGACACGCGAGTCGCTGGTCGACCGGCATCTCGGATTCGTGCAGGCGCTGCGCGAGGCGGGACTGCCCGTATCGCTCGCCGAGGGGCTCGACGCCGCCGGCGCCCTCACGCTGATCGACCTGGCCGACCGGAACACGCTCCGTGAGGCGTACGCGGCGACGCTGGTCAAGCGGCCGTCGTACCGTCCCGGCTTCGACGTGCTGTTCGACCTGTGGTTCCCGCCCGTGGTCTCCGGCTCGTACGGCACGGGCGCAGGCGAGCGGCCGGACGGCGGCGTCGACCTGGAGCACGCCGAGGTCCCCGAGTTGCGCGACCGGCTCGCCGATCTGCTGGCGGGCGACCCGGACGACCCCGCGTTCCGGGAGTTCGCCCGCGCCATGGTGGAGCGGTTCGGCCGGGTCCAGGCGTCGGCGGGGCGGCAGTCGTGGTTCTCCTTCGCCGTGCTGCGCGCGTTGTCGCCGGAGACGCTGACGGCCCGCCTGCTCGACCGGATGCTGGCGGAGCGCGGCGGCCTCCCCGAGAAGATCGCCCGGCAACAGATAAGCCGGAATATCACCAGATTTCAGGATGAAGTGGCCACGGATGTCCGCCGAAGGATCGCCGAGGAGTCCGGCGTCGAGAAGATCGCCCGGTCGACGGTCAAGCCGCCGATCGACAGGATCGACTTCCTGCGGGTGACGAAGGCCGAGCTCGCGCAGCTCCGCCGCGAGGTCTACCCCCTGGCCCGCCGGCTCGCGACCCGGCTCACGATGAGGAACAAACTCGGCCGCCGCGGGCGGCTCGACTTCCGCCGCACGGTCAGGGCCTCGTTGTCGACGGGCGGCGTGCCGCTCACGACGCGGCTGCGGCCCAGGCGCCCGCACAAGCCGGAGCTCGTGGTGTTGTGCGACGCCAGCGACTCCGTCTCCACGTTCTCCCACTTCACGTTGCTGCTCACGTTCGCCCTGCGCGAGCAGTTCACGAAGGTCCGCGCGTTCGCGTTCGTCGACACGGTCGACGAGATCACCACGATGTTCGCGCCCGGCGCCGACGTCATCGACGCGATCACCCGGATGTCGCAGGACGCCGACATCACCCGGTTCGGCCGCACCGACTACGGCAACGTCTTCGAGCGGTTCGCCGAGCGTTACGCGGACGCCGTCGGCCCGAAGACGTCGCTGCTGATCCTCGGCGACGCCCGTTCCAACTACCAGGCGCCCGCCCTGGACACGCTGAAGCGGCTGGCGGGGCGGGCCCGGCACGCCTACTGGCTCAACCCGGAGCCTCGGGCGCAGTGGGACACCGGAGACTCGGTCGCCACCGGCTACGGCTCCGTCGTCCCGATGTACGAGTGCCGGAACGTCGCCCAGTTGGCCGAGTTCATCGAGACGCTCGACTGAACCCCTGTCCGCCTGCCGGGATCGAGATCCCCACCTCGATCCACGGCTTCCCGATCGACACCCTTCGCCCGCGTCGATCCTCCGGCGGCACTGTCTGGCCCGGTCCCTGGGGTCACATCATGCGGCGCAGGATGCGCGCGGCCGTGCGCGACAACAGTTCGATCTGCTCGGCGGTCAGCTCCGCGGTCGGCTCCGACCGGATCCAGCGCGCCACCCTGCGGGGGTAGGACACCGTGAGCCCCTCGCCCGTGAGCGTCCCGCCGCGCGCGTCGATCTTGCCGCCGTGGACGGCGAGCACGGGCGTGATGGTGACCGAGATGCCGGTCTCACGGGTCAGCAGCGCCGCCATCGACGTGGCGGCGCCGATCAGCCCCTTGGCCACCGAGGTGCCGAACTTCTCGTCGAAGAACAGGCGCTCGCCGTACTTGGCGATGTGCGTGTCGGGCTCCCACGCCTCGTTGTCCACGATCCACACGCCTCCGGGTCCGATGACCAGGTGGTCGATGGAGGTCTCGCCCGGTACGGCCCGGCCGTTCATGACGCGGTAGCCGTGCCGGGCCAGTCCCCGGCGCAGGAGACGCGCGGTCCTGACCTCGCCGCGTCGTTTGCCCCGCCAGACGGCCGTCCGCTCGTGGGAACGCCAGGCGATCAGCAGGTCGACCAGGGCCGCGGCGCCGCCGAGCAGCACGCCTGCGGCGAAGGGATTGGCCAGCCCCATCCGGTAGGCGAGGTAGTAGCCGGCGACGAAGCCGGCCACCCCGACGGCTGCGCGGACGCGGAGCCGGTTCCTGCGCCCGGCGAACCAGAAGGTCTCGTACAGGTTCTGCGGCGAGGCCCCTTTGAACTTCTCGTCCTGAGGCACGTAGATCGAGCCACTGGGCATGGCGAACTCCCCCACGGTAGGCAGGCGGCTGTCTCAGGGATACCCAAGTGGGAACCCCAGATCTCCTCGGCACAGGAAATTAACCCATTCCCGCCCCCGAAACCGGGGATTGGCCCCGTCCCCAGTACGATCGACCGACCAGTCGGTACGCTGTGCCGTACAGACAACGAGGAGGACACGATGGCGCGCAGCGCAGTCACCGTGGAGGAACCGGTCCGCCGGCGCCTGCTCGCCGAGGCCACCCGGCTGTTCGCCGAACGCGGCTTCGAGAGCACATCCGTCCAGGAGATCGTCGCGGCCGCCGGCGTCACCAAGGGCGCCATGTACCACTATTTCGGTTCAAAAGATGACCTCCTGCACGAGATCTACGGCCGGGTCCTCCGCCTGCAGATGGAGCGCCTGACCCGCTTCGCCGACGCCGAGGGCCCGGTGGGCGAACGGCTCTACGCCACCGCGATGGACGTGGTCGTCACCACGGTCGAGAACCTCGACGACTCCAAGATCTTCTTCCGGTCGATGCACCAGCTCGCCCCCGAGACGTACAAGACCGTCCGCGCCGAGCGCCGCCGCTACCACGAGCGCTTCCGCGACCTCGTGATCGAGGGCCAGCGGGCCGGGGTGTTCCGCGAGGACATCCCGGCCGAGATGGTGGTCGACTTCTTCTTCGGCTCCGTCCACCACCTGGGCACGTGGTACAGCCCCGACGGCCCGCTCTCCGGCCAGGAGGTCGGCAGGCACTTCGCCGACCTCCTGCTGAGCTCCCTCGGGCACCCGCTCGGCAAGACGGTCAGCTGACCGGGCCGGGCAGGTCGGCCAGCGTGGCGAGCGCGTCGCGGTGGTCGCCGGGAGTGCCCAGAGCGATCTCGTCGGCCTTCGCCCGCTTGAGATAGAGATGCGCGGGATGCTCCCAGGTCATCCCGATTCCGCCGTGCAGTTGGATGCACTCCTCCGCGGCGTGCACGGCCACCGTCCCGCAGTGCGCCTGGGCGACCGCGACCGCGACGCCCGCGTCCTCACCCGCGCCGAGCAGGGCGGCGGCGTTGCGGGCGGCGGCCCTGGCGCCGACCACCTCCAGCCACAGGTCGGCCAGCCGGTGCTTGATCGCCTGGAACGAGCCGACCGGCCGGGCGAACTGCTTGCGCTCCCTGACGTAGGCCACCGTCGTCGACAGGCACCACTCGGCCACCCCGAGCTGCTCCGAAGCCAGCAGGCCCGCCGCCAGCAGCAGGGCGTCCGCGACACCGGCCGCGCTCCCCACCGGCCGCGCCTGTGCCCCGGTGAACGACACCGTCGCGATGGGCCGGGTCAGATCGAGCGACGCCACCGTCTTGATCCGCGCCGCCTGCGCGTCCACCGCGTACAGCGCCGGGTCGCCCCCCTCCACCGCCACCGGGACGATCAGGACGTCGGCGACCTCCGCGCCGATCACCCCGGTCACCCTGCCGGTGAGGGTGCCGTCCGCGCCGAGCGTCACCACCGGGCGCGCACACGTGTGCGGCGAGGCCGCGAAGGACACCACGAGCGCGGCGGTCGCCTCTCCCGACGCCAGCCGTCCCAGCAGCTCCCGCGCGGCCTCGTCCCGCGCGCCGAGCAGCGCCCGCGTCGCGAGGACGGCACTGCTCAGGTACGGCACGGGCGCGACCGAGCGGCCCAACTCCTCCAGGACGACGGCCGCCTCGCGGGCCGACGCGCCGGCGCCGCCCAGGTCCTCGGGGATCAGCAGCCCGGCCGCGCCGATGTCCCGCCCGAGCGCCTTCCACAACTCCATGTCGTACGGCACGGCGCCGGTCGTCGCCGCCGACTCCACGTGGGCCAGCACCACCGAGGGGGCGCTCCGGTCCGTGAGCAGGCCGCGGACGGCCGCCCGCAACTCCTCCTCCACCTCGGTGTAGAGCAGCGTCATCGGGCTGTGTGCTTCCTCGCTCATCGGGGGAGGTCCTTCCAGGCGACGTCCTTGTCGACACGGGGTTCGGACGGGAGCCCGAGGACGCGTTCGGCGATGATGTTGCGGAGGATCTCCGACGTGCCGCCCTCGATGGAGTTGCCCTTCGCCCGCAGGTAGCGGTAGCCGGATCCGCGGCCGAGGAAGTCGACGCTGTCGGAGCGGCGGAAGGTCCAGTCGTCGTAGGCCAGGCCCTCCTCACGCATCAACTCGACCTCCAGGCCCGTCAGCTCCTGGTTGAGCCGCGCGAAGGCCAGCTTCATCCCCGACCCCTCCGGCCCGGGGTGCCCGGCGGCGAGTTGCTCACGCAACCTGGTCGCGGTGAGCCGCATGACCTCCGCGTCGACCCAGAGGGCGAGCAGCCGCTGGTGAAGGGAATGGGTGCGCAGTTCGGGGCGCTCGCGCCACGTCTCACCGAGCAGTCCGATCATGGTCCGCCGGGTGGGCGTCCCGCCGATCGCCACCCGCTCGTTCATGAGCGTGGTCTGCGCGACCCGCCAGCCGTCGCCGACCTCGCCGAGCCGGAGCGAGTCCGGCAGCCGGACGCCGGTGAGGAAGACCTCGTTGAACTCGGCCTCACCGGTGATCTGGCGCAGAGGGCGCACCTCGACGCCGGGGGCCTCCATGTCGCACACGAAGTAGCTGAGCCCGCGGTGCTTCGGCACCTCCGGGTCGGTGCGCGCGACGAGGATCGCCCAGCGCGCGTGGTGGGCGCCCGACGTCCAGACCTTCTGCCCGTCGACGACCCACTCGTCGCCCTCCCTGACCGCCCGCGTGGCGAGCGTCGCGAGGTCGGATCCGGCGCCGGGCTCGCTGAAGAGCTGGCACCAGACCTCCTCCCCCGTCCACAGCGGCCGGAGGAACCGCTCGCGCTGCTCGTCGGTGCCGAACGCGAGGATCGTCGGCGCGGCCATGCCGAGACCGATGGCGATCAGGCCCGGGTCGTTGTCCGGCGTGCCCCTGAACCTGCGTTCCACGACGGCCTGCAGGCCGCGCGCCGCGCCGAGCCCGCCGAGCCCCTCGGGGAAGTGCACCCAGGCCAGACCGGCGTCGAACCGCGCGCGCAGGAAGTCGAGCCGCCCCATCTCCGCCGGATCGTGCTCGGCCAGGAACGCCTGAGCGCGCTCGTCGACCGCCGCCTCATCCCATGCCACGAGACATCCCTTCCCGTCAGTCCATGTACTTCTTGAGCTCGCGGTAGGCGAGCGACCGCTTGTGCACCTCGTCGGGGCCGTCGGCGAACCGGAGGCTCCGTACGCCCGCCCACGCGCCGGCGAGCGGGAAGTCCTGGCTCAGCCCGCCCGCGCCGTGCACCTGGATGGCCTTGTCGAGGATCCACTCGACGGCCGCGGGAGTGGCGATCTTGATGGCCTGGATCTCGGTGTGGGCGCCGCGGTTGCCGACGGTGTCCATGAGCCAGGCCGTCTTGAGCACCAGCAGCCGGAGCTGCTCGATCCGGACGCGGGACTCGGCGATCCAGTCCTGGACGACCCCCTGCTGGGCGATCGTCTTACCGAAGGCGGTGCGCGAAAGGGCCCGTCTGCACATGAGCTCGACCGCGCGCTCCGCCGCGCCGATCAGGCGCATGCAGTGGTGGATGCGGCCCGGCCCGAGGCGCGCCTGGGCGATGGCGAAGCCGCCGCCCTGCTCGCCGATCAGATGGTCGGCGGGCACCCGGACGTCCTCGAAGACGACCTCCGCGTGGCCGCCGTGGCTGGCGTCGTCGTAGCCGAAGACCTTCATGCCCCGCTTGATGGTCAGGCCCGGGGTGCCGCGCGGCACGAGGATCATGCTCTGCTGGCGGTGCGACGGGGCCTCGGGGTCGGTCTTCCCCATGACGATGAGGATCTTGCAGTTCGGGTTCATCGCCCCGGTGATGAACCACTTGCGGCCGTTGACGACATACTCGTCGCCGTCCCTGACGATGGACGTCGAGATGTTCGTCGCGTCGGAGGAGGCCACGTCGGGCTCGGTCATGGCGAACGCCGACCGGATCTCCCCGTTCAGCAACGGCTCCAGGTACTCCTTGCGCTGCCATTCGCTGCCGAACTGCGCGAGCACCTCCATGTTGCCGGTGTCGGGCGCGGCGCAGTTGGTCGCGGTCGCGGCGATCGACGGCGACCTGCCCATGATCTCGGCCAGCGGCGCGTACTGCAGGTTGGTGAGCCCGGCGCCCTCCTCCCCCGGAAGGAAGAGGTTCCACAGGCCGCGTCCCCGCGCCTCCGCCTTCAGGTCCTCGATCAGGGGCGGCGGGCCCCAGCCGCTGACGGCCGCCTGCTCCTCGTAGGCGCGCTCCGCCGGAATGACGCACTCGTCCATGAACGTCAGGAGCCTGGCTCGCAGCTCGGCCGTGGTGTCGTCGAACCCGAAATTCATCTAGACCTCCTCGAGACCGCGGGCGACGAGCGGGGCGACCTGCTCGCCGACCTCGGCGAACCCCTCCCCGACCGTGAGCCCCTGGGTGAAGCGGAAGTGGATGCCCTCGGCGATCACCGCGAGCTTGAAGCAGGCGAGGCCGACGTACCAGCCCAGACGGGAGATGTCGCGGCCGGACGCCTCCGCGTAGTGGGCGGCCAGTTCGTCCCTGGGCGGCGACTCGCCGACATAGTCGTTGTCGAGCTGGTTGAAGTCGCCGTACAGGAGGAAGAGGGCCAGGTCGGTGAGCGGATCGCCGAGCGTGGACATCTCCCAGTCGAGGACGGCCCTGACGCGGTCGTCCGCGACGAGCGTGTTGCCGAGCTTGAAGTCGCCGTGGACGATCGCGGGCTCGCCGGAACGCGGCACCGACTGCGACAGCCGGGCGAACAGGTCGTCGATGCCCTCGACCTCGCGGCTGCGGGAGGCGTCGAGCTGCCGCTTCCACCGGCTGACCTGCCGCTCGAGGAAGCCCTCCGGCCTGCCGAAGTCGCCGAGGCCGACGCCGTCCGGGCCGATCGAGTGGAGCGCCGCGAGCACGTCGACGAGCTGGTGCGCCAGCATCGGGGTGATCGGAGGCTGGCCGCCCTCGACGTACTCCATGACGTAGAACGGCGCACCGATGACGTCGGCGTCCTGGCACAGGTGGAAGGTCCTCGGCACCGGGACGGGAGTGTCCTGGAGCGCGCTCATGACGCGGTACTCGCGGCTCATGTCGTGCGCGGTGGCCAGGACGTGCCCGAGGGGCGGCCTGCGCACGACGAACCTCGTGTGCGCGTCCTCGACGACGTAGGTGAGGTTGGACTTCCCGCCTGTGATCATCTCGGCGGAGAGCGGGCCCCGGGCGAGCCCCGCCGCACACAGGTGATCCGCGAGCCGGTCCAGGTTCAGGCCGGGTGGATCGGCGTTCACCCCGAGGGCGTCCTGTCCTGCGGCGTTCTCCTCGGCATCATTCACCTCAGCAGCGTACCGACCAGCCGGTATGGCTGTCGAACCCCCCATGTCACGGAAGGCGGCCCCGCAGGAAGTCGGCGAAGGCGGCGTGCAGGTCGTCCAGCGACGGCGTCCGGCCCGCTCCCACCACGGCGTCGAACAGGATGCCCTCGGCGAAGGCGACGAGCTCGTGGCCGTGCCGTACGGGATCGGCGGAGCCGGCGGCCGCGAAGAGGGCGACGGCGGCCTCGCGGAACCTCCGGCCCAGCTCGTCGTAGACCGTGCGGAGCTCCTGACGGCGGGTGGCCTCGAGGGCGAGCTCGTACCGGGCGATCGTGCCGACCCGGTTGTCCGTCACCGCCTTGTAGGTCGCGCCGGCGACGAACCCGGCCAGGTCACCCCCGGTCTCCGGAGGCACGTCGGCCGGCGGACCGGAGAAGAGCAGCTCCTCCCGCTCGGCGAGCCGGTTGATCGTCAGCTCGAGCAGGGCGGAGCGGGTGCGGGCGTGGT
The DNA here is from genome assembly GCF_016862895.1 of Planotetraspora kaengkrachanensis. GTDB lineage: Bacteria > Actinomycetota > Actinomycetes > Streptosporangiales > Streptosporangiaceae > Planotetraspora > Planotetraspora kaengkrachanensis. Next base: position 354,277 of record NZ_BONV01000003.1, read on the forward strand.
TCGACGTGGAGCCCTGCGGCAGTCCGGCGGCCTCGTCGACCGCCCGGTGGGTCAGCCCCCGCATGCCGCGTTCGGCCAGGATCTCGATGGCCGCGTCCGCGATGACTTCCGCCCGATGGCTGATCACGGTCGAATACTACGCCTGTAGTGACACCCGACTACAGGCGTAGTACGGTTCGACTACAGATGTAGTGGGCCGGGAGGCGTCATGGCACAGGCGGTGGTGATCGGTGCGGGAATCGGCGGCCTGACGGCCGCGGCGGCACTCGAACGCGACGGATGGTCGGTCGCCGTCGTCGAACAGGCGCCGTCGATCGAACCCGTCGGGTCGGGGCTGGCCGTCGCGCCGAACGCGCTACGTGCCCTCGACACGATCGGCGTGGGTGACGACGTGCGGAAGCTCTCGGCCATCCAGGGTGAGGCCGGCATCCGGCGCCCGGACGGCCGCTGGTTGTCCCGGACGAGCGCCGAGGAGGCGCAGGCGCGGTACGGCGACCCGACCGTCCTCCTGCTCCGCTCGGAACTGGTCGGCCTTCTCTCCGCACGGCTCTCCCCCGGCGTGCTGCGCCTGGACACCCGCGTGGAGTCCGTCGATCCGGAGGGCGGCCTGGTCTCCACGGGCGACGGCGACATCGCGACCGACCTGATCGTGTCCGCCGACGGCATCCGGTCCTCCACCAGGACGACACTGTTCCCCGGGCATCCCGGCCCCGTTTACGCGGGCGCCACGAGCTGGCGTCTCATCGCCCCCGCCGTCGAGGACTCCGTACCGGCCGGGGAGACGTGGGGCCGCGGGCTGGTGTTCGGCGTCATGCCGCTGGCCCACGACCAGGTGTACTGCTACGCCACGTCGACGACGCCCGCGGGCGGGAACGCGGCCGACGAGAAGGCGGAGCTGACCCGGCTGTTCGGCGGCTGGCACCCGCCCATCCCCGCGCTGCTCGCCGGCGCCGACCCGGACACGGTGCTGCGCCACGACCTCTACTCCATGGACACGCCGCTCCCGGCCTTCCACAGAGGCAGGGTGGCGCTGATCGGCGACGCCGCCCACGCGATGACCCCGCATCTGGGCCAGGGCGCGTGCCAGGCCATCGAGGACGCCGTGGTGCTGGCCCATCACGCGAGCCGTACCGGAGTCGCCGGGCTCGCCGCCTACACGTCCGACCGGCTCGAGCGCACGACGCGGATCGCCCGCCGGTCGAGGTCGATCGGCCGGCTCACCGGATGGCGCACTCCGCCTGCGGTGTCGGCTCGCGACGCGATGCTGCTCCTCGCCGGAAGGCTCGGCCGCGACATGGCCCTGCGTCAGTTCGACGACGTCTTCGACTGGCGTCCTCCGGCGTGACCGGCCGTGGCGTCACGCCGGGACGTGAGTGAGACGCGCGTCAGAGCCTGGCCGTCTCGACGGCGCCGGTCCCCGCCTCGGGAAGCCGCGCAGGAGCCGCGCCGGGGACGCCTTCCGGAACGGCCTGGGAGTCGGGGACGCCTTCGGGAACGGCTTCCGGGACGGCCTGGGAGTGGTCGGGCGCCATCCGGCCCAGGGTGACGGTCCCGGCTATGAGCACGGCCGCCGCCGCCAGGGCGGGGATCACGTTGTTCGCCCCCGTGGGGAGCGACTCACCGAGCAGCACCGCTCCGGCCGTCACCGAGGTGATGGGGTCCACCACCTGGACCCCGGCGTAGGCGATGCCGAAGTAGCCCACGGCGTACGACTTCTGCAGCAGAACCACGGCGCAGATCAGCAGCACCGGGATCGCGAGGGTGAACCACGTGAGCAGCCGCGTGAGGTCGCCGCCGAGCCCACCCCCCACGACCCGGACGAACGTGGACACCGTCGCGGTGACCGAACCGGCGCCGATGGCCATCAGCAGCGCCTTGAAGGGGCCGCGCAACCAGCGGGCGATCAGGAACGAGACCGCGACGATCACCCCGACGGTCGCGATCAGCCCGATGGCGGCCCGGTTCGACAACACCGGCGTCACGTTGTGGGCCGGGACGAGCAGCATCAGGCCCAGCAGCCCGGCCGCGACCGCCACCGAGCCGATGATCTCGGCCCGGTGCGGCCGCCTGCCGTGCAGCCACGCCGCGAGCGGGACGGCGAAGACGAGCGTCGCCACGCTGACCGGCTGCACCACGACGAGGGGCGCGATGCTGAGGGCGAGCGCGTGGAGGGACGCGCCCGTGAAGCCGATGACGCCGCCGATCCACCAGCGGGGCCGTCTCACCAGCTTGAGCGTGGCGCCCGCGCTGACCGCCTCGCGCTGCTGGAGTGCGGCACCGAGGGCGTAGCCCAGGGCTCCGATGAGGGCGATCGAGATTCCCATCAAGATCATGGGCGCCGGCCGGTGGGTCGCGAATCGAGTGTCACCACGCAAGCTTAGGGACAAAGGTCACTGTCCCGGCCGCTCGATCACTCGACCCGCATGAAGTCACGACCTTTCCGGACAGACGCAAAACAGGTGGCCCTCGGGGTCCGCGAGGACGATCCACCCGTCACCCGGCTGAAACTCCGGCTTGGTCGCGCCCAGTTCGAGGTACTCCTCCACGGCCTTGGCCACGTCCGGCACCCGGAAGTCGAGGTGGAACTGCTTGTCGGGTCCCGGCCACGAAGCCGGTTTCCGGTCGGGCACGCGCTGGAAATAGATCGTGGTGGTGCCGTCGCCGATTCCGGCGTACTCGTCCTCCGCGTACTGCACCTCGAACCCGGTGATCCTGGCGTAGAACTCGGCCAGCTTCTTGGGCTCGGCGCAATCGAGGGTGACGGCGATGAGTTTCGCGATGGTTGTCATGGGCGCCATACTTCCGGCCATACCTGTCAACCTCTGACAGCAATGTCGGGGGTGCCCGGTCAGGTTGTGAGACCGGATAGTGGCACCATGAACCGGGCAGACGGAACCAGTCCGGCAGGTGAGTCGTTGGAGCGTGCATGGCCTCGGTAGCTGACTTCGTCAGGCGTTTTCTCGACAGGCCGGGAAGCATCGACCTGACGCCGTTCCAGCGGACGGTCGAGCAGGCAGGGAAACTCGAGGCCGAGGTGCGCGAGCGCGCCGAGCTCCGCGCGGGCGAGGTGGGCACGCCGGAGTTCTGCGCCGTGATGCGCGAGGCCGCCCGCCGATCGCTCGGTGAGCGGCCCTTCGACGTCCAGCTCGTCGGCGTGCTGGCCATGCTGGAGGGCCATGTCGCGCAGATGGCCACCGGCGAGGGCAAGACGCTGGCCGGAGCCCTGGCCGCCGCCGGGTTCGCGCTCCAGGGCAAACGCGTCCACGCGGTGTCGGTCAACGACTACCTCGCCCGCCGCGACGCCGAGTGGATGCGGCCCCTGTTCGAGATCCTGGGCCTCACGGTCGGCTGGATCTCCGAGACCTCCACGCCCGAGGAGCGCCGGGACGCCTACGCCAAGGACGTGACCTACGCCGCGGTGAGCGAGCTCGGCTTCGACGTGCTCCGCGACCGTCTGGTCACCGATCCCGCCGCGCTGATCGTCCCCGCACCGCAGGTCGCGCTCGTCGACGAGGCCGACTCCGTGCTCGTCGACGAGGCCCGCGTGCCGCTGGTGCTGGCCGGCGCCGCCGATCCCGGTACGGCGGTGCCGGAGATGGCCGCACTGGTCCGGCGGCTGTCCCGCGGCTACCACTACAAGATCGACCCTGACGGGCGGAGCGTCTTCCTCACCGCCAAGGGCACCGACACGGTCGAGAAGTCCCTCGGCGTCGACCTCTACGAGGATCCGAGTGTGGTGACCGAGGTCAACCTGGCCCTGCACGCGCACGCGCTGCTCACCCGCGACGTCGACTACATCGTGCGGGACGGCCGCGTCCACCTGATCAACCAGTCGCGCGGCCGCGTCGCACTTCTGCAGCGGTGGCCCGACGGACTCCAGGCGGCGGTGGAGGCGAAGGAGAAGCTGCCCGCCTCGGAGACCGGGGAGATCCTCGACTCGCTGACCATTCAGGGCCTGCTGCGCCGTTATCCCCAGATCTGCGGCATGACCGGCACGGCCGTCGCCGTCGGCGAACAGCTCCGCGAGTTCTACGACCTCAAGGTCGCCGTGATCCCGCCCAACAAGCCGTGCGTCCGGGTGGACGAGCCCGACCGGATCTACGCCACCGCGGAGAGCCGCCAGGAGGCGCTGCTGGACGAGATCTCCGCCCAGCACGCCACCGGCCGGCCCATCCTGATCGGCACGCTCGACGTCGCGGAGTCCGAGCGCCTCGACGAGGCGCTCCGCGCCCGGGGCCTGCGGCCTGTGGTGCTCAACGCCAAGAACGACGCGGAAGAGGCGGCGATCATCGCCAGAGCCGGCGCACGCGGCACGATCACGGTCTCCACCCAGATGGCGGGTCGCGGCACGGACATCAGGCTCGGCGGCCGGCCGGCGGATGACGACGAGGCCGCCGGCCAGTCAGAGGAACACGCTGCTGAGAGTGACGTGGCGGAGCTCGGGGGGCTGTACGTCATCGGCACCGGGCGGCACGACAGCAGCAGGCTCGACGACCAGCTCCGCGGCCGCGCCGGACGGCAGGGCGACCCCGGCGGCTCGGTCTTCTTCGTCAGCGGCGCGGACGAACTGCTCACCGCGTACGCGCCTGACGAGTCACTCCCCGCCGCCGACCCCGACGGAGTCGTACGGCACAAGCGGGCGGCAGAGCTCGTCGCGCACGCCCAGCGGGTCGCGGAGGGTGTGAATCTGGAGATCCACCGCAACACCTGGCGTTACACGCGGCTCATGGAGGAGCAGCGGACGCACATACTCGAACTGCGTGACCGGGTCCTTCATGAGGACTCCGCGGTGCAGGCGCTGCGTGAGGCGCTTCCCGACCGTTTCAGCGAGCTGAGCGAGGCCGTCGGCGCCGAGGTCGTCGAGCAGGCCTGCCGGCAGATCGTGCTGTTCCATCTGGACAGGTGCTGGACCGAGCACCTCGGTTACCTGGCGGACCTCCGCGAGGGCATCCACCTGCGGGCGCTCGGACGGCTCAACCCGCTCGACGAGTTCAACCGCGAGGCGGCGCCCGCCTATCGCAGTCTGCTCGACGAGGTGGAGCAGCGGTCGAAGGAGACGTTCGAGACGGTCGACGTCACCGCCGATCTGGGCGACCAGGGGCTCAAGCGGCCCACCGCGACGTGGACGTACCTGGTTCAGGACAACCCGTTCGGCTCCGACTGGGACCGCGTGCTGCAGCGCGTGGCCGGGGCGCTTAAGCGCCGCAAGAAGTAGGGGGGCGGCGCAGGCCGTTCAGGCCCGGCGATTGGCGGCCCGGCGAAGCGCGCTCCTGCCCGCGGCCGCCGCGACCGCGCAGACGATGAGAGCGGCCGAGATCTCCGGGCAGGGCACGACGGGCTCGGAATAGGGCCCAGAGGCCGACACCGCGCTGAAGCCCGGAGCGGCCGACGCGCCGTCGTCGGCCGCGGCCGTGGCCGCGGGGGAGACCGAGCCGGGGGCGGCCGGGGAGGCGGGGGAATCTCCGGCGGGCGGGGACGCCGGGGAGACGGCGGCGGCCGGGGAGGCCGTGGCGGACGGGCAGACCATCACCGGCCCGTTGGGCGAGTCGTCCTCGACGCCGTAGGCCCCGGACGAGAAGGGCCGCGGGGTGCCCTTCTTGCCCAGGCCCTGGCCCCACTCGGTGACGACGTAGGTGACCGAGATGTGGCCGGCTCCGCCGTTGCCCTCGACGGTCAGGGAGGAGCCGTCCCAGGTGCCGCCGGTCAGGTCGGCGAAGGTCTTCCCGTCGAGGTCGAGCATCACGCCCTTGTTCGACGGGATGCCCGGCCCCCGGTCACCGATGAAGAAGTCGGCCTTCTTGCCCTGGTAGACGACATAGCCCTTGGTCCCCAGGGGCCAGCTCGGGCTTGCCGCGAGGCCTTTCTGCATCGGCTCGCCCGAGGCGGGGCTGCCGGTGTCTCCGTTGACACCCGATCCGTCGTCCCAGAAGTAGGAGGCGGTCGTGGTGCCCTTGAGCAGCGGCTGCTCGGTGCAGCCGGACGGGCTCTGTGCGGGGTTCTGGGAAGGCTGTGCCGCGATGCTGGAAATGGGGGATCTCCTGACTGGTCACGGTTGAGTAATCGGACATTAAGCCAAGAACAAGTCAAACCCCAAGCTGTCGCCACGAAATTTTACTTTTGCCCTATACAGTCACAAACACCTCAAAGCGACCGTCCGCAGCGGGAAACTCGCAGGTCAGTGAGGCATCAGGGCGCACAGCGAGCACCAGCCCGGGTGTGATCCGGCACTTCGGAAGGCCTTGCGTCCGCCACGGGGAGGTCGTGACAGGACCACTCCGTGCATGATCACGGACGGCGTTCGCCCAGGCCGGGCCGGGAATCCACGAATCCGTGCATGATCACGACCAGAGGGTGAGGAGGTCGGGCGCCTTGATCGCGAAGGGGTGCATGATCACGCGGGAAAGGGGGGCGTTGACCGGCAACCTTTCTCGGAGTAACTTCGATCAAACTCTTAGGAAACTTAACTAAGAGTTAAATCACAGCCGACGCCGTGAACTGCATGAACACCCCCCGCCAAAGGAGATTCCTGATGAACAGGAAACGAACTGCCGCGATCGTCGCGGCCCTCGGCAGCATCCCGTTGCTGGCCGTTCCCGCGGCCCTCGCCCACGGCACCATGCAGAACCCCGTCAGCCGCGCCTACGCCTGCTTCCTGGAAGGCCCGGAGAACCCGCAGTCGGCGGCCTGCAGGGCGGCCGTAGCGGCCGGAGGCACCCAGGCCCTCTACGACTGGAACGAGATCAACCTCGCGAACGCCGCCGGTCAGAGCCGCTCGATCATCCCGGACGGCAGGCTGTGCAGCGCCGGCCGGGACAAGTACAAGGGATTCGACCTCGCACGGACCGACTGGCCCGCGACCGCCGTCAACGCCGGCTCGTACACCTTCACCTACCGCGCGACCGCGCCGCACCGCGGGACCTTCGAGCTCTACCTCACCAAGCAGGGCTACAACCCCGCCCAGCCGCTGAAGTGGTCGGACCTGGACGCCACCCCGTTCCTGCGGGTGACCGACCCGGCACTGACCAACGGCGCCTACGTGATGACCGGCACGATCCCCTCCGGCCGGACCGGCCGCCACCTGATCTACTCGATCTGGCAGCGCTCGGACAGCCCCGAGGCGTTCTACACCTGCTCCGACGTCACCTTCGGCGGCGGAGGCAACCCCACCCCCACACCGACCCCCACGCCCACGAGGACCCCGACGCCCACACCCACTCCCACACCGACGCCCACGCCGACGCAGACCCCGCCCGGCTCCACTCCCGCGTGGAAGGCCGGAACCGCCTACGCGGTCGGCGCGAAGGTCACCTACGGCGGGTCCACCTACCAGTGCCTGCAGGCCCACACGGCCCTGACCGGGTGGGAGCCGCCCAACGTGCCCGCCCTGTGGAAGAAGCTCTGACCCATCCCGTACGGCCCGGCCGGCGCGAGCCTGCCGGGCCGCACCCCCTCAACGAGCGGAGGTCAGGAGTCGTCGCCCAGCATCCGCGCGGGCACCGGGATCGCGGGGAAGGGGTTGTCGGGCAGCAGGATCATGCGCCGTGGCGCCGCCGCGAGATCGGCGGCGTCGAGATGGAGCAGCGCCGACCCGATGCCCGCCGCCCCCACCATGTAACCGGTGTCCGCCGTGACCTCCCACGGGCGCAGTCTCCGGTAGGCCTGGTACCAGCGGTAACCGGCCTGGTCGTGGGCCGTCGCCCGGCCGATGAGGTCCTGCCCGACCGACCGGGCGTGCTGCAGGTAGGTCTCGTTCCCCGTGGCGGCCCACAGGCCGATGAAGAACTCCAGGAGCCCCGCGCTGCCGCAACACTGGCAGGCCACGTTCCAGTAGCCGGAGGTGTGCCGTCGCGGCACACCGCTCTGGACGACACCGTGCGCGAGCCGCTCGACCCAGTCGAGGTCGCCCGGGTCGCCGGTGACCCGGTGGAGCTCGTAGAACATCCGGGCGACCCCCGCAGAGCCCGAGCAGAATCCCAGGTAGTGCAGGCTGCGCCCCTGCGGCACGTGGTGCGGCACCATGGCGCACTTGTCGGTCACCACGCTGACCGTACGGACGAAGTCGGCCCCCCTGCGCGCGGCCGCCAGGAAACGCTCGTCCCCGGTCACGCCGTACAGGCGGGCGAGCAGGAAGGCGGTGCCGGCCGTACCGGACAGGAAGCCCGGGGTGACGGCGTCGACCGGCAGGTCGGCGCAGGCGCCGTCGCCGAACCGGTGCCCGGGCACGGCGAGCGAGGCGATGCGCTCCCCCGCCTCGACGGCCACCTCCTCGTAGACCGGGACGCCGAGGATCCCGGCGGCGTGCAACAGCGCGAGCACGATGCCGCCGTCGCCCCGCTGGGCGGGGTCGCCGGTCCACCCGATCCCGTCGCCCAGGGGACGCACGCTGCGGACGAGCTGGTCGGCCGCCGCCCGGGCGGCCTCGCCGATCTGCTCGTCGTCGGTCGCCCAGCCCACCTCGGCCATGGCGAAGACGGTCCCGGCCAGACCGTGGTAGAAGGTCAGGTCGGGCTGGTCGGGCCAGGTTGCGGCGAGGTAGCGGGCCCCGGCCCTGGCGTCGTCGAGATAGGCCTCGTGCCCGGTGGCCGCCGCCAGTTCCAGGAAGAACAGGACGATCCCGGCCGCGCCGGCATAGAGGGACGACGGATGACCGGCCTTCGCCGATCGGCCCTGCGGATCGGGATTGGCGACCCAGTGGCGGCCGAGCGCGTCGTCGGCGGCCGCGGACCTGACCCAGCGCGCGGCCATCACGGCGGCTGTGGTCGGCGTCTCAGCACATGCCCACGAGCTCATAGCTCATTATCCCATATTGTTGGTAGGTAATAGGGTTACTTTCCGGTGCGAATCCCCACAGTCCCGGTGGTCCGACCGGCCGGCATGATCCAGATTGCCTGCGCGGATCGGCTCACCGGCACCACGGCTACGGCACCGCGCGTGTGGGCATGATTTCGCGGACCGGAAAGATTTTCAATCGAGCACCCTGTGGTCCCGTCGCAGCGGGTGATCCGGCGGTATCTCAACGATGACGATCGGCGTCCCGTCGGGGTCGGCGATCCACATCTCCACGAGCCCCCATGGCTCCGTCACCGGGCCGCGGGAGATCGCGACCCCGGCGGCGGCGAGGCGGTCGCGCTCGGCGTGGACATCCCGGACCTGCAGCCAGATCGCCGGGCCGCGTCCGGAGGGGCCCTCCGACCGCCCGGAGACCTCGAGCAGTCCCTGGCCGAGGAAGAACACCACCCCCGGGTCGTCCGCCGGTCCGAACTCCCGGTGGACCGCCAGGCCGAGCACGTCCCGATAGAACCGGCGGCTCGCGTCGAGGTCGGCGGGGCGCAGAAGAATCCGGCTGCTCAGGACTTCCATAGGTGGATCCTGCCCACGGTCGCCCGGGCCGTCACCCCTCTCCCCATGACTCACATCCGGCGGGCAGCGGGGCCTTTCGTCCCCCGCACAGGGGCCGGAAGGCCGTGCCGCGTGCACGCGCGGCGGACGACGCTTGACTCACGGCGGCCAGGGCGCGGTCCCTGCCGGCGTGCTCCACCAGGCCACTACTCGGGGCGGCACCGGGCACACCAACTTATGAGGGCCGCACGAGGCGTCACGCGGCCGAGCGAGCGATCAGGAGATCCACATGACGGAAAGCTCCGTGCCGGCCCGCGAGCCAGAGCGGGCCGCGCCGTACCCACCGGAGAAGATCGACAAGGACGAGTGCCTGCGCCTGATCGCACCCGGCGGCGTGGGCCGCGTCGCCTTCGGCGTGTACGCCGGACCGGTGATCTTCCCGGTCAACTACGCCCTCGTCGAAGGCGTCGTCCTGATCCGCACCGCCTTCGGCGGGCCCATGGACGAGGACCTGCGAAGCGGCGTCGAGGGCTGCGAACTGATGATCGCCTTCGAGGTCGACCGGTTCGACTACACGAAGCAAGAAGGCTGGAGCGTCCTCATCCGGGGCGGCGCCCACCATGTGGTGTCCGAGAGCGAGCGGGCCGCGGCCGTGTCCACCGGTCTTGAGTCGTGGGCGGGCGGCGAGCGTGACCTGTACATCAAGGTCGTCCCCGTGGAGATCACCGGCCGCCGCATCTCGCGAACCTAGGATCACGGGCATGGGACACGCTCAGCCCCCGGCGAAGTCTCCGGCGGAGTCTCGGGCGGAGATGGACGCCTGGGTCGTGGCCCGGCCGGGGCCGATGGACACCCACCCCCTGGAGCGGGTCCGGCTGCCGGTGCCCGTGCCGGCACCTGGCGAGCTCCTGGTACGCGTCGAGGTCTGCGCGGTCTGCCGTACCGACCTCCACCTCGCCGAGGGCGACCTCCCGCCCCGCAGGCCGCGGACCGTTCCCGGACACGAGGCCGTGGGCAGGGTCGCGGCCCTCGGCGCCGGTACGGCCGGGCCGCCGCCAGGCACGCGGGTGGGTGTGGCGTGGTTGCGCTCGACCTGCGGGGCGTGCCGCCACTGCCGCCGCGGAGCGGAGAACCTGTGCCCGTCGTCCACCTACACGGGCTGGGACGCGGACGGCGGCTACGCCGAGTATCTGACCGCTCCCGCCGCCTACGTCTACCCGCTCGCCGACGACGCGGACGCCACCGGCCTCGCGCCCCTGCTGTGCGCGGGGATCATCGGCTACCGCGCCCTGCTCCGGGCGGACCTCCCGCCCGGCGGACGGCTCGGCATCTACGGATTCGGGGCCTCCGCCCATCTGACCGCCCAGATCGCGGTCGCCGAGGGCGCCGCCGTACACGTCATGACGCGGTCGGCGGCGGCGCGGGAACTCGCCGCGAAGCTGGGCGCGGCCTCGGTGGGCGGCACCACCGACAGCCCGCCGGAGCCGCTCGACGCCGCGATCCTGTTCGCCCCCGTGGGCGATCTCGTGCCCGTCGCGCTGGACGCGCTCGACCGGGGCGGCACCCTCGCCGTCGCGGGGATCCATCTGACCGACATTCCCGCGCTCGACTACGAGCGCTCCCTGTTCCAGGAGCGCACCCTGCGCAGCGTCACCGCGAACACCAGGGCGGACGGCCGGCGGTTCCTGGAACTCGCGGCCGTCCACAGGCCCCGGGTGACGACCACGCCCTACCCGTTCCACGAGGCCGACCGGGCCCTGCGGGACCTGTCGGCCGACCGCGTCGAGGGCGCGGCCGTACTGATCATGGGAAGCGGCCCGGATGACCCGACGGAAGTGATCTAGCAAGGCGGCAGCACCGGCTCCAGCCGGAACAGGCCGCCGCGCACGTCCATCGGGCCGCGAGGAGGCGTGGCCCTGCCGGCGACGGCCTTCAGGACGTCGAGCGCGGTGATGAGTCCCTGCAGGGTCCCCTCGGCGCCGGTGACGGGCACGACGTCGACGTCCGTGTCGATCATCAGGGCGGCGACGGCCGACATGGGCATGTCCGGCGTTGCGCAGGGGCAGGGCTGGGCGTCGAGCAACCGGACCACCGGCACGCTCGACTGCTCGGCCGGCCCTCCCGACCAGTGGCTGGCCAGGTCCTCACGCCTCAGCACGCCGACGATCCGCGATTCCGCGTCGATCACCGGGAGGTGATGCAGGTCCGCCCGGCGCATGAGCTCCCACGCCATGAGCGGGGACTCGTCCGGTTCGACGGTGACGAGCATCCGGCTCATCACGTCGGCCGCTCTCATGGTTTCAACGGTCATCTGTGCACCTCCCCCGGGCCACCTCTGCGGAGCCCCTCAGATGTAGAGGGGCGGGACGGTCCTGCCGAGATCGTCCTCCGCGAACGAGAAATCGGCCTCCACGTCGACGACGCCGTCCACCTGCCAGACGACGTCGAGGAGGAGCGCGATCCGCGACCGGCGGTCCACGCTGCCCGCCAGTGACACCACGCCGTCCTCCACCTGGACCGTGCAACTGCGGGTGAACGGTCCGACCAGGGCGAGCACCTCGTCGCGGACGTCCTCCGGAGACCGGGCGAAGACCTTCAGCAGGTCCGCCTGGCGGACCAGGCCCAGAATGCATCCCGTCCGGGCGTCCACCACGGGGAGTTGCCTGATCCTGTTGTCGCGCATGAGCCGTGCCGCATGGCGCAGAGGCGTGTCCTCGGTGACCGTCACCGCGGGAGCCGTCATGATCTCCGCCGCGGTGCGGCCCATCGCCTTCCTGCGCTGACGGCGGCGCGCCGCCCCTTCGAAGATCGAGTCGCCGGGCCGCGCTCCCCCGATCCCCTTGAGCAGCAGGTCGTCGTCGGAGATGACGCCCAGCACGCACTTGTCGCGGTCCACCACCGGAACGGCGTCGACGTTGAAGCGGCATACGGCGTTGACCACGTCGGTGAACGAGGCGCCCGTCTCGACCGCGATCACGAACCGGCTCATGACGTCACGCACGGTCATCGGCACGGCGCTCTCCTCCCTCAGCACCAGCCTGACCTGCGGATCCCGGGCGTGGAGTGGGCCGAAAGTCACCGCTTGGCGGGACCTATGGCCCTACGGGGACTTCGGAAACCCCACGTTCAAACGGACGTGATTGGATGGTCTCCATGGCAAATCCCGCGATCCTGACCGTTGACGACGATCCGGCCGTTTCGCGCGCCGTGGCCCGAGACGTCCGACGCAGATACGGCGATCGTTACCGGGTGGTCCGCGCGGAATCCGGAGATTCCGCGCTGGAGGCCCTCCGGGAGATCAAGCTGCGCGGCGAGCAGGTCGCGGTGATGCTCGCGGACTACCGGATGCCGCACATGAACGGCATCCAGTTCCTCGAGCAGGCCATGGAGTTCTTCCCGCTGGCGCGCCGGGTCCTGCTGACCGCGTACGCCGACACCGACGCCGCCATCGACGCCATCAACCTCGTCGATCTCGACCACTACCTGCTCAAGCCGTGGAACCCGCCGGAGGAGAAGCTCTATCCGGTGGTCGACGCGCTGCTGGACGCCTGGCTGGCCACGCCCGACACGTCCATCCAGGAGACCCGGGTCATCGGCCACAAGTGGTCCGCGCCGTCGTTCGCCGTGCGTGACTTCCTGGCCAGGAACCTCGTGCCGTACCGGTGGCTGCTGGCGGACGATCCTGAGGCGGCGCGCCTGCTCGCGGCGGCCGGGCTGTCGGAGGGCGACGTGCCGGTGGTGGTCACGCCGGACGGCAAGTCGCTGGTCAAGCCGACCGAGGCGGATCTCGCCGCCCACGTGGGGCTGTCGACCACCCCCGCCTCGGAGTTCTACGACGTCGCCGTGGTCGGCGCCGGGCCCGCTGGTCTCGGCGCCGCCGTCTACGGCGCGTCAGAGGGGCTGCGGACCGTGCTCGTCGAGCAGCGGGCGACGGGCGGGCAGGCCGGCCAGAGCAGCCGGATCGAGAACTATCTCGGCTTCCCCAATGGGGTGTCAGGCGCCCAGCTCACCGACCGCGCCCGCAGGCAGGCCCTGCGGTTCGGCGCGGAACTGCTCACCACCCGCGAGGTGATCGGCCTCGAGGGCGGCGGGACCACGAGCCGGCTCCTGCGGTTCGGCGACGGCACGGCCATCGCCGCCCACACGGTCGTGCTGGCGACCGGCGTGTCCTACCGGAGGCTCGACGCTCCGGGCCTCGACGAGCTGACCGGTCGCGGCGTCTTCTACGGGTCGGCGTCGACCGAGGCCCCGAGCTGCGCGGACCAGGACGTCTACATCGTCGGCGGGGCGAACTCCGCCGGCCAGGCGGCCGTCTACTTCTCGCACTACGCCCGCCGGGTGCACATCCTCGTGCGGGGCGACGATCTCAGCCGCTCCATGTCGCACTATCTGATCGATCAGATCAAGGACGTCCCGAACATCGAGGTGCATCCGCGCACGACGGTCGTCGGCGGCGAAGGTACGGACCATCTCGAACGGATCACTCTGTGCGACGGACGCACGGGTGCCACGAGAACCGTGGAGACCTACTGGCTCTTCGTGTTCATCGGTGCCGAGCCGCGCACCGACTGGCTCGGCGACGCGATCGCCCGCGATCGGCACGGCTTCGTGCTGACCGGGCCCGACCTCCTCGCCGAGGGGCGCAGGCCCGCCGGCTGGGCGCTCCCCCGCGACCCCTACCACCTGGAAAGCAGCATGCCCGGCGTCTTCGCCGCGGGCGACGTGCGGTCCGACTCGGTCAAGCGCGTCGCCTCGGCGGTAGGCGAGGGCGCGATGGCGGTGTCCCTCATCCACCGCTACCTGGAGGCGCAATGACCACGCGGCTGACCCCTGACGAGCTGCGCACCCTCTTCCTGTTCGAGGCGCTCGACGACGACCAGCTGGCCCTCCTGGCCGACAAGGGCGAGGTCGAGCACCGCGACGCGGGCACCGTCGTCTACGCGGAAGGCGAGCCGGCGACCTGCTTCTTCGTGCTGCTCAACGGCACCGTGTCGATGAGCAGGCGCGTGCACGGCGACGAGGTCGAGGTCAACCGCACCGAGCAGCGCGGCGTGTACGGCGGCGCCACCCAGGCCTACATCGGCGACCGGGTCGACCAGACCTACCTCAACACGCTGCGGGCGATCACCGAGTCCGACTTCTTCGTGTTGCCGGCCGAGGACGTCGCCGAGGCGGTCCGCGAATGGTTCCCCATGGCGATCCACCTGCTCGAAGGTCTGTTCTTCGGCATGCGCGCGACCCAGACGATCGTCGGCGAGCGGGAGCGGCTGCTGGCCCTCGGCTCGTTGTCCGCCGGGCTGACCCACGAGCTGAACAACCCCGCCGCCGCGGCGGTGCGGGCGACCGCGTCCCTGCGCGAGCGGGTCTCCGGCATGCGGCAGAAGCTCGCCATGATCGCCGACGGGCGCCTGGACGGCTCCCAGCTGCATGATCTCGTCGGGCTCCAGGACCAGGCCGTCAAGCGGGCGAGCACCGCGCCCGCCCTGTCCGCGATGGCCACCTCGGACGCCGAGGACACGGTCGCCGACTGGCTCGACGACCACGACATCGCGGGGAGCTGGGACCTCGCCGCCACGCTCGTCGCGGGCGCCGTCGACGTCGAATGGCTCGACGAGATCGCGGGCGCGGTCGGAGCGGACAACCTGGAGCCGGCCGTACGGTGGCTCGGCTACACCATCGACACCGAGTTGCTGATGGGCGAGATCGAGGACTCCGTCACGCGCATCTCCGGCCTCGTCGCGGCGGCCAAGCAGTACTCCCAGCTCGACCGCGCTCCGCACCAGACGGTCGACGTCCACGACCTCCTCACCGCGACGCTGACGATGATGCAGGCCAAGATCCCCAAGGGGGTCCGGGTCGTCAAGGAGTACGACCGGTCGCTGCCCCAGATCCCCGCCTACGCCGCCGAGCTCAACCAGGTGTGGACCAACCTCATCGACAACGCCCTCGGCGCCATGGACGGGAGTGGCACCCTCACCCTGCGGACCTCGCGGAAGGACGACCGCCTCCTCGTCGAGATCTCCGACACGGGCGGCGGCATCCCCCCGGAGATCCGGCCGAGGATCTTCGAGCCGTTCTTCACCACCAAGCCGGTGGGCGAGGGGACGGGACTGGGCCTGGACATCTCCTACCGCATCGTGGTGAACAAGCATCACGGCGACATCAGGGTGGAGTCGGAGCCGGGGGCCACCACCTTCCGGGTGTACCTGCCGATCGAGGACCAGGACCGGCCCTAGGGTCCCGGGCGTTCCCGGACCTCCTGGATACCCCGGCGGCGCGGCCTGACGGCTCCCGGGCGTACCGGGCGGTCCCCGGGAACTCGTACAGTGTGGGCATGGGCTTGGTCAGCACCGTCGGTCTGGTTCTGCATCCCCAGCGCGACTCCAAGGAGGCCATCGACACGATCGTCGAATGGGCGCGGGGACGGGAGGTCACGGTGCTCGGCCTGCCCGACGAGGTCGACCGCATCGACTGCAGCGCGATCGCGGTCGACAGCACCACGCTGGTGAAGCGGGCCGATCTCCTCGTCAGCCTCGGCGGGGACGGCACCATGCTCCGCACGATGCGGCTGATCGAGGGGCACCCGACGCCCATCCTGGGCGTGAACCTCGGCCGCCTCGGGTTCCTCGCGGAGATCGACGTCGAGGGCCTGTCCCCCGCGCTGTCCTCGATCGACAACCACGAGTACACGGTCGAGCCCCGCATGGCCGTGCAGGCGAAGGCGCCCGACGGCCGGATGATCACGGCGTTCAACGACATCGCCCTGGTGCGGATCCCCGGTGACGGCCTGTCCGCCGTGGCGGTGTCGGTCTACGGGCATCCGTTCGTCCGTTACGCGGCGGACGCGTTGATCGTGGCCACGTCGACGGGGTCCACCGCCTACAGCTTCTCCGCCGGCGGCCCGATCGTGTCCCCCAACGTCGAGGGCTTCCTGGTCGTGCCCGCAGCCGCGCACACGGCGTTCAACCGCGCCCTGGTGTTGTCGGCCGACGAGGAGGTCACCCTCGACGTGCTGCCCACCAGCGGCCAGCTGGCCATGGAGGTCGACGGGACGATCGGCGGCTATCTGTCCCCCGGCGACCGGCTCACCGTGTCCGCCCTGCGCGGGGCCGCCCAGGTCGTACGGCTCGGCACGACGAACTTCTACGAGCGGGCCCGGCGCAAGCTCCGCGTGAACGGCAGCGCCGAGGTCGACTAGGGGCCGCGGGGAGGCCCGCCGGTCCAGGTTTTCCTGACGTCTCGCCTGGTCAAAGGTTAGGGATCGGTGGGCGACACTCCCGTTGACGGGGGTACGTCCCCCGCCATGAACTCCACGGCACATCTAGAGCATTCCGGGCATACCCACGAGCATTCCTCGGGGTGCGGCCACACCGCCGTCAAGCACGGAGACCACACCGACTTCGCCCACGACGGCCACCTGCACCGGTCGCACAACGGGCACTGGGACGAGTGCGAACCGTCCGGACACGTCGAACACCAGCACGACCACCAGCACGGTGAGGGCTGCGGTCACGAGGCCGTGCAGCACGGCGACCACCTCGACTACGTCCACGACGGTCACCGGCACGCGGCCCACCAGGGCCACTGGGACGACCACTGACCCGGGCGCATCCGCAGGCCGCCGGCCCGGAGACGAACCCCCGGGCCGGCGCAGGACCGAACCGCGGTCCCGCCGCGGGAACCGCCTAGAGGAGGTTCTCGATCTCGGCGAGCTCCTCGGCGGACAGAGCCGGCGCGCCCACAGCGGCGACGTTCTGCTCCAGCTGCGTGACGCTGCTCGCCCCGATGAGCACCGACGTCATCCGGGGGTCACGCAGGACCCACGAAAGCGCCAGCTGGGCCAGCGTCTGACCCCGCCGCTCGGCGATCTTGTTCAGGCCGCGGAGCGACTCCAGCAACTCGGACGTGAGCCGGTCACGCGTGAGGAAGCGGCCGAGGGACATCCGGGAGCCCTCGGGGACGTTCCCGTCGAGATACCGGCCGGTCAGCAGGCCCTGAGCCAGCGGCGAGTAGGCGATGCACCCCGCGCCCGCCGCCTCCAGCGTGTCGAGGAGCCCGTCCCGCTCCGTCCACCGGTCCAGCATCGAGTAGGCCGGCTGGTGGATCAGCAGCGGGGTGCCGAGCTCCCGCAGGACGGCCGCCGCCTTGGCGGTCTGCTCTGCGGAGTAGTTCGAGATGCCCGCGTACAGCGCCTTGCCGGAGCGGACCGCGCGGTCGAGCGCCCCCATCGTCTCCTCGATCGGGGTCTCGGGGTCGGGGCGGTGGGAGTAGAAGACGTCCACATAGTCGAGGCCCATGCGCTTCAGGGACTGGTCGAGGCTGGCGATCATGTACTTGCGCGACCCCCACTCCCCGTACGGCCCGGCCCACATGTCGTAGCCGGCCTTGGTCGAGATGAACAGCTCGTCCCGGTAGGGCAGCAGGTCGGCATGCAGGATCCGCCCGAAGTTCTCCTCCGCCGACCCGGCAGGCGGGCCGTAGTTGTTGGCGAGGTCGATGTGCGTGACCCCGAGATCGAACGCACGGCGCAGGACGGCACGCTGAACGTCCAGGTTCGCGGTGTCGCCGAAGTTGTGCCACAACCCGAGGGAGACCTCGGGCAACAGGACGCCGCTGCGGCCGCTCCGCCGGTAGGTCATGCCTTCGTAGCGGCCGGGGGCGGCGGCGTAGTTCAACGGGGACATCCGAAGCCTTCTCTCTGTCTCATGCGACTGGTCTTCATGCGACTGGTCTTCATATGGCCGATCTTCAAATGCGACGGTCCCCGGAATCGGACAAGGGGACCACGACAGCACAACGATTCCAGATGACCCCGCGCGTCGACACGGCGGTCCGGAAAGCGGACATCGAAGGCATGGATCCCAGAGGACCGCGGAGAGCGCGGATCAGCGAACGCCGCGAGGGCGGAACTGGACGCTGATCCGCGGCCCGGTCGGGCGGGCGGTCTTGGGGACGGCGTGCTCCCACGCGCGCTGACAACTGCCGCCCATCACCAGGAGGTCGCCGTGGCCCAGCTCGTGGCGCAGCGTGGGGCCGCCGCCACGCGGGCGCAGCAGCAGGGCGCGCGGGGTGCCCACCGAGACGATGGCCACCATCGTGTCCTCGGAGCTCCCGCGCCCGATGGTGTCCCCGTGCCAGGCCACGCTGTCGCGGCCGTCGCGGTACAGGCACAGGCCCGCGGTGCGGAAGGGCTCGCCCAGCTCCCGGGCGTAGTGGGCGTCGAGGGCGTCTCTCGCCTCGTCGAGCACCGGGTCGGGCAGGGGCTCGCCCTCGCCGTAGAACTTCAGCAGCCGCGGGACGTCGACCACCCGGTCGTACATGTGCCGGCGCTCCGCGCGCCAGGGCACGCGCTCGAGGAGCCGCTCGAACAGGGCGTCGGCCCCGGTCACCCAGCCGGGCCGGACGTCCACCCACGCCCCGTGGTCGAGGACCGTGCGCCGGACCGTCGATCCGAGGAGACCGAGACCGGTCTCCTCGGACCAGCCGAGGAGAGTTCCCTGGAACGTGTCCGTCATGAGGCCAGTGTACGCACACTATTCAAACATGCATTCGATCTTCGGTGTGGATCTTGAGGGCTCGCCCGCTGGGCGCCCACCACCCGCTCACCAGGCCACCGGCACCTCGACGAACCCTCCCGTGATGCGGTCGGCGCGAACCGAGAGCCGCTCGTACGGCACCGCCAGGCGCAGCGCGGGGAAGCGCTGGAAGAGCGAGCCGAACACGGCCTCAAGCTCCACCCGGGCGAGACTCGCGCCCAGGCAGTAATGGATGGCGTAACCGAATCCGACGTGCGGCTCGGTGCCGTCGCGGCCGATGTCGAACCGGTCGGGCTCGGGGAAGGCCCGCTCGTCCCGGTTGGCCGCGATGGTCGCGAGCATCAGCGCGTCGCCCGCGCGGATCGTGACGCCGCCGATCTCCGCGTCCTCCCGGGCGTACCGGAGGATGCCGTGCTCACTGGGCGCGGCGACCCGCATGATCTCCTCGACCGCGGCCGGGACCAGGGAGGGGTCGCGCAGCAGCGCGTCGCGCTGGGCCGGGTTGCGCAGGAACAGCAGCACGCCGTAGTCGATCTGGTTGACCGTCGTCTCGTGGCCGGCGAACAGCAGGCCCCCGGCCATCCGGGCGATCTCATCCTCGGGCAGGTCCGCCGCGGCGAGGTCGGAGTAGACGTCCTCCGCGGGGTCGTCGCGCTTGGCCTGCACGATGGAGTAGGAATACGCCCGCATCTCGGCCTGGGCCGCGGCGGCGCTCTCGGCGTCCTCGAGGGAGGACATCGCGTCGGCGAGCGAGCGGAACAGATCCCTGTCCGCGTAGGGCACGCCCAGCAGCTCGCAGATCACCTGGATGGGCAGCGGGACGGAGAACTCCTCGTGCAGGTCGAGCGGAGGGCCCTTCTCCTCCATCCGGTCCAGAAGCTCACCGACGAGCAGGGTGATCCGGTCGGACAGGCTCCGCATGCGCCGGGCGGAGAAGGCCGGAGCCAGCAGGCGGCGCATGCCCTGATGGGCGGCGGCCTCACCCGCGTAGTCGCCGTTGGGACCACCGAGCAGAACGCTCTTGGACAGGCGGGGAGCCGACTCCGGCGTGGGGTGCGACCGGACGAAACGATCATCGGCGAAGACCTGCCGGATCTCGTCGTATCCCGTGACCAGCCAGGCCTCGTCGCCCGTTCTCGTGCGCACCTTGGCGACGGGGTGCTCCGCACGCAGTTCGCCGAAGGCCGGCGAGATCTCCAGCGCGTCGCCGCGGTCGAACGGCAACTGCCTCAGTTCGGTCATGTCAGGATTCCCTTCAGGAAATGCCGCCTCCTGACGTTCTCACCGGATACCGGGCGGGACAAGCACGCGGGACGTCAACCCTCCGTCATGATGATCCGGATGCCGACGGTCCCTTCGCGGCCACGGCGGATCTTGCTTCCCTTGACCGTCAGCCACCCGATCAGTCCGTACTTCCTGATGATCAGGCCTCGCACCCGCTCGGTGTCAGCGGCGGACATCACCTCCGCGCGCCCGGCCGCCGGCTCTCCGTTCACCCTTCCCCGGACATCGCACCCCGTGACCGTCACCTCCGGGTTGTTGCGGACGCGCTTGACCTTGCCCGTGCGCGTGCCCGTCCAGACCGCCAGGGCGTCGCCGTCGCGCACCACCCAGATGGGCGTGGCGACGGCGGTCCCGTTCCGGCGGAAGGTCGCGACGGAGACGTATTTCTCGGCCCCGAGCCGTTCGGTGATCGTCATGACGAGCACCCTACGGGCGCTCAGTCCTCCCCGGCGACGGACATGCCCGAGGGCAGGCCGGTGATGCCGGCACGCCCGTCGGCGCCCACGCTGACGCGGACCTCGGCGCCGGCCACCTGGAGTCCCTGGACGGACACCGCTCCGAACGGCGCCCCGGGGAGCGGCCGCAGCGTCACCCGCCCCTCGGGGACGTCGGGGTAGAGGCCGAGCGCCACGTGCGCGATCGTGACCGCGGCCGCGGCCGACCACGCCTGCGGCCGGCAGGCCGCGGGGTACGGCACGGGCCGGCCCACCACCTCACGGGCGTCGCCCGCGTACAGCTCGGGCAACCGGTATCCGAAGGACTCGCCCGCGGCCAGCAGCCCCTCGGCGAGCGAGGCCGCCTGCGCCCCGTGGCCCGCCCGGGCCAGCCCGGCGATGACGATGGCGGTGTCGTGCGGCCAGATCGAGCCGCAGTGGTAGGACAGCGCGCTGAACCCGCCGTCTCCCGACGACATCGTGCGCAGCCCGAAGCCCTCGGCCATCGCGGGCGAGGCCAGCAGGTCGGCGACCTCGGCCTCCTCGGCGGCCGACAGGATCCCGGTGCCGAGCAGATGGCCGATGTTGCTGGTGAGCGAGTCGACCGGCCGCTTGTCCCGGTCGAGCGCGAGCGCGGGGAACCGTCCCTGCGGTCCCTCCACCCAGAACCGGGCCCGGAACCGCTCGGCCATGGCGGCCGCGTGGTCGCGCCAGCGGGACGCCCCCGGCCGGCCGAAGGCCTCCAGCAGCGCGGCGGCGTGCCGGGCGGCCTCGTAGGCGTAGCCCTGCACCTCCGCCAGGGCGATCGGCGGCTCCGCCCGGGTGCCGTCGTGGAAGCGCACGGCGTCGCCGGAGTCCTTCCAGCCCTGGTTGGCCAGGCCGCGCTCACTGCCGTCGATGTACTCGACGAATCCGTCCCCGTCGGGGTCGGCGTGATCGCCGAGCCATCCCAGCGCGGCCTCCAGGTTCGGCAGCAGCGCCGCGACCTCGTGCTCGGGCAGGCCCCAGCGCCAGGCGTCGTGCAGGAGGCTGATCCACAACGGCGTCGCGTCGATGGTGCCGTAGTAGGCGGCGGGCAGCCTCAGGTTGTTGCCCTCCACGGCGAACTCGTGCCGCCGGAGCTCATGCATGATCTTGCCGGGCGCCTCGCCCGATCCCGGGTCGAGCCGCACGCCCTGGCGCCGGGCGAGCACGCGGAGCGTGCCTCCGGCGAGCCGCGTGCCGAGCGGGAGCATCATCCTGGCCGCCCAGAGGCTGTCGCGGCCGAAGAGCGTCAGGAACCAGGGCACGCCCGCTCCGAGGAACACGTCGTCGGGCGCTCCCGCCTCGGTCAGCCGCAACGACCGCAGGTCGTCCAGCGACTGCTGGAGCAGCCGGGTCAGGCGCCGATCGTCCGCGACGACCTCCGGCGCGCTCCACTCGGCGCGCGCGGCGGGGGCGACCACGACCGCGGCGGGATCGTCGATCGTCACGCTCCAGCGGAGGATCACCCGGGTGCGCGGGGCGAGCGTCACGTGCCAGCTCAGCCGGGCGGCGCCGTCCGGCTCTCCGTCACCGGCGACCGGGGAACCGGGTTCGCCCGGATCCGCCTCGGCGCCCTCCCCCGTCACCGCGACGCGGATCGCGCCCGACCGCCAGCTCAGCCCGCCGGGCCCCGCGGCCGCGGCGGCGGACGGCTCCGCGACGCCGCCGGACTTGACCACCTCGATGGGGGCGAAGTCGCAGCTCAGCTCGATGGTCACGGTGGCGCTCACGTCGGCGGACGCCGTGGAGGCGATCTCCACGGTCTCGGTCATGCCCGACGGGCCGACCTCCCTGACGCGGTCCAGCCGTACGGTCGGGTCGGGATGGCGGTCGCCGAGGTGGCGGGCCAGCGACACGAAGCGGGTGCGGCCCGGGCCCGCGGGCGCGTATGAGACGGCCTCGGGTTCCACGCCGTCGACCAGGAGCCTCACCTGCGACAGGGCACGGCTGTCCGCGTGGAACAGGCCCTGCACTCCGGCGGCGCGGATCTGCCCGTCGGGCCCGCTCAGCGCACTGGTTGGCGCCATGACGGTGCTGACGAGGTCGTGGAGCAACGGCTGGAGCCGGTACGGCGGGGCGGTGAGGTCGTCGGCCGACTCGGGTGCCGCTCCAGGGGCGAGTTCAGAGGTGGTCATGCGGCCGGACCACCGACAACGCCGTCACCGATGCAGTTTCGAACGCCGCCGTGAGTGCCGCGATGAGTGGGGAGAGCGAACAACGAAGGGGCCCCCTGTCGAGTCACCGGCCCTGATTCCACGAAGGTCTGGCCTTGACAGAATCCCGCCGGAGGTGCACATTGCGAAACACTTCCTTTACTTGAACGATCCAATCATGCCTTAATTCGTCTTGAACGTTCAAACCCACGGAAAGGCACGTTATGGCCGACAAGGTGACGATCGCCGACGTCGCTCGGGTGGCGGGCGTGTCGCGCCAGACGGTGTCCAACGTGCTGAACACCCCTGACGTCGTCCGCGAGGAGACCAGGCGGCGCGTGCTCGACGTGGTCGGCGAACTCGGCTACCGCGTGAACCGGGCGGCCCGTCAGATGCGGACCGGCCGCTCCCAGCTGATCGCCATCCGGATCGACCCCGACCGCGACGGAATCAACGGGTCGGTCCTCGACCGGTTCCTGCACGGGCTCACCGACTCCGCGGCCCGGGCGGGCTACCGGGTGCTGCTCTACACGGCCGACGACGACCGCTCCGAGGTGGCGACCTTCGAGGACCTGCTCGGCGCGTACGAGCCCGACGGCTTCGTGCTGACCGGCACCCACCACCGGGACCCCCGCGCCTCGTGGCTGCTCGACAAGGGCGTGCCGTTCGTCACCTTCGGCCGCCCCTGGGGAGAGGAGGCCACAACGCGTCATCCCTGGGTCGACGTCGACGGATCCGCGGGCACCGCGGCGGCCACCCGCCACCTGCTGGACGCGGGGCACACCCACATCGGCTTCCTCGGCTGGCCCGCGGGCTCCGGCGTCGGCGACGACCGGCGTGCGGGCTGGGTCCGCGCGCTCGCCGGGGCCGGGGTCGACCCCACCGGGCTGAGCCGGGCGACGAGCGACGCGGTCGCCGACGGCGAGGCCGCGGCCCGCGACCTCATCGACTCCGACCCCGGAGTCACCGCACTCGTCTGCGTGAGCGACTCGCTCGCGGTGGGGGCGCTCCACGCCGCGCGCTCCCCCGGACTCGCCTGGCGAGAAGAGGACACCCGGCCCGACCTGCCCATCGCGGTGATCGGCTTCGACGACACGCCCGTGGCGAAGGCGGTGGGGCTGACCAGCCTCAGCCAGCCGCTCAAGGAGGCCGCGGCGAACTGCGTCACATTGCTCGCGCGCATCCTGGAAGGGACGGAGACCGCACGCGCGTCGGCCGCGTCCCCGGCCCACGTGCTGCTCGAGCCTTCGCTGGTCATCCGGCAGTCGGCGTGATCGGCGTGATTCATCAGCAACTGTCCCCACCTCCCGAGAAAGATCAGGAAAGCGCGATGAAGCACAGCAGCGTCTCCAGGAACAGGACCATCAGGAACGCGGCGCTCGGCGCCGCCGCATGCGCCGTCGTGCTCACGTCGGCGGCCTGCGGAAGCGGATTCGACGACCCGGCCGCCGGGCCGACCCAGCAGACCAGCGGCCCCGCGAACCTGCAGATCCTCATCGGCTCCTCCGGCGACGCCGAGACCGCCGCCGTCAAGGACGCCGCGGCGAAGTGGGCCTCCGCGAACGGCGCCTCTGCGACGGTCACCCCCGCGCAGGACCTCACCCAGCAGCTCGGCCAGGCCTTCGCCGGGGACAACCCGCCCGACGTCTTCTACGTGGACGCCTCACGCTTCGCCGACTACGTGAGCGTCGGGGCGCTCGAGCCGTACGGCGACAAGATCTCCAACCCGGACGACTTCTATCCGAACCTGCGCACGGCCTTCACCCACGACGGGACGTTCTACTGCGCGCCGAAGGACTTCTCGACCCTCGCGCTGGTCATCAACCAGGACCTGTGGTCCAAGGCCAAGCTCACCGACGCCGACGTGCCGACCACCTGGGACCAGCTGACCGCGGTCGCCAAGAAGCTCAAGGCCGTCGACGTCACGCCGATCACGATCGGGGACACCCGGGACCGGGTCGGCGCGTTCATGGTCGAGGCGGGCGGCTGGATCACCAGCCCCGACGGCAAGCAGGCCACCGCCGACACCCCGCAGAACCTCGCCGCACTCGACTACGTCCAGTCGCTGCTGAAGGACAAGCTGGCCGCCTACCCCAAGGCGCTCGACGCGGGCTGGGGCGGAGAGGCCTTCGGCAAGGGCAAGGCCGCGATGACCATCGAGGGCAACTGGATCAAGGGCGCCCTCCAGGCCGACTTCCCCGACGTGAAGTACACGGTCCACGAACTGCCCGCCGGCCCCAAGGGCAAGGGCACGCTGTCGTTCACCAACTGCTGGGGCATCGCGGCCAAGAGCAAGTACAAGCAGCAGGCGATCAGCTTCGTCGAGGCCATGACCTCGGCCGACCAGCAGATGGCCTTCGCCAAGGCGTTCGGCGTCATGCCGTCCCGGCAGTCGGCCAAGGACGCCTACGTCAAGGAGTTCCCGAACGACGCCCCGTTCGTGAACGGCGTCGACTACGCCCAGGGCCCGGTCAACGCGCCCAAGATGGACAGCGTGCTGGCCGACTTCGACAGCGGCATCCAGCAGCTGTCCTCGACGGACCCCAAGGCCCTGCTTGAGCGGGTCCAGAAGAACACCCAGGCCGCCATCGGCTGACCCTCCCCCGACCCGAGCAGACCCTGGACGTCCCGGCTCCCGCCTCACGGCGGGGCCGGGCCGTACCGACCGGAAGGAGGCGGGAGTGGCCGGCACCACGATCCCCGCAAGCCGCGGCCGGTTCCGCGGCTCGACCGCCCTGCGGGACAACCTCGCGGGCTGGCTGTTCGTCGCGCCCGTCGTGATCATTCTCGGCCTGTTCATGCTGCTGCCGATCCTGATGGCGCTGTGGGTGAGCCTCACCGACTGGAACGGCCAGGGCAGCCCGTTCCGGAGCGGCGTGCCCTTCGTCGGAACCGGCAACTACACCCGGCTGTTCACCGAGGACGGCCTGGCCCGCCAGGACTTCATGACGAGCATCCGCAACAACATCTACTACGTGGCGATCGTCGTGCCGGCGCAGACGGTGCTCGCCCTCGGCCTGGCCGTGATCGTGAACAGCCGGATGCTGAAGGGCAAGACGTTCTTCCGCGCGGCGTTCTTCTTCCCCTCGGTGACCAGCTCGGTGGCGATCAGCGTCGTCTTCCTGTTCATATTCGCCAACTCGGGCGCGGTGACCAGCCTGCTCGGCGTGTTCGGAATCGACGGCCCGGACTGGTTCTCCGACTCCCGCGGCACGCTGCACCTGCTGCTCGGCGCCGTCGGCCTCGTCGACCCGTCGGCTCCCCCCGCGGCCCTCACCGGCGGCGGGCCGTTCGGGTTGTCGTGGTGGGAGTGGCTGTCCGGTCCCAGCGTGGCGATGACCACGATCATCATGCTCGTCGTATGGACCACGTCCGGCACTTTCATGCTGATGTTCCTGGCGGCTCTGCAGGACATCCCGGTGACGCTGGAGGAGGCGAGCATGCTCGACGGCGCCGGCCGCTGGCAGCGCTTCCGGTATGTGACCCTGCCGATGCTCAAGCCGACACTCTTCCTCGTGCTCACGCTCGGGCTGATCTCGACCTGGCAGGTTTTCGACCAGATCTACGTGATGAGCCAGGGCAACCCGTCGAAGACCACGCTGACCCCGGCGTTCCTCTCGTACCAGACCGCGTTCCGCAGCTTCGAGTACGGCTCGGGCACGGCGATCTCGTTCGTCCTCTTCTCGATCATCGTGGTGATGACGCTGGTCCAACGCTGGGTCATGCGGGAACGCGACGGCGGCTCACGACGCCGCCGTCCCGCACACGCATCGGGCCGGGCATCGGCCCGGACGGGAAGGTCCTGAGATGGCGACGGTCAAGAGCGCGGGCAAGGGACCCGGCGGCGGGTCGGCGGCGGCACGTTCGCTGGTGTCCGTCTTCACCGGCTACTGCATCCTGATCTTCTTCGCGCTCGTCTTCCTGTATCCGTTCGTCATCCAGATCGGCAACTCCCTCAAGACCGAGCCGGACGCGGCCGCCAATCCGCTGTCGCCGTTCCCCGACCCGTTCTCCACGGGCGGCTACGAGAAGGCCTTCCTCAACACCGACCTGCCCCTCTGGCTCGGCAACTCGCTGCTGGTCACCGTCATCGTCACGCTCGGCAGGGTCCTGCTCGACTCCATGGCGGGATACGCGCTCGCCCGGCTGCGCTTCCGCGGAAGGCGGGCGCTGTTCTCCGCGATCATCGCGGTGATGGCCGTCCCCGGTGTGGTGCTGTTCATCCCGAAGTTCCTCGTGCTGAACCAGCTCGGGCTCTACGACAGCTACACCGCGCTGATCCTGCCGGTGATCGTGGACGCAGCCGGCGTGTTCATCATGAAACAGTTCTTCGAGTCGATCCCGGTGAGCGTGGAGGAGGCCGCGCGCATCGACGGCGCCGGGGTCTTCCGCACGTTCTGGTCGGTCGTCCTGCCGATGGCCCGTCCCGCCCTGATCACCCTGACGATCATCTCCTTCCAGGGCACGTGGAACGAGTTCCCGCACACCCTGGTGGCGGTGCAGAGCCCAGAGCTGTTCACCCTGCCGCGCGGGCTCGCCGACCTGGTCACCGGGTCACTCGGCAAGGGCACGCAGTATCCGCTCAAGCTCGGCGCGGCCCTGATGGCCACCATTCCCGTGGCGGTCATCTTCGTCGTGTTCCAGCGCTACTTCGTGCGCGGCGCCAACGAGGGCGCGGACAAGGGCTGACCGTACGCGCCTGCCATGACCGGCGCGTACGGCGGCCCCGACACAGCGGCGGCAGCGGCCCAGCGGTGACGCCGGCGCAACGGCGGCGGCGGCGACCAAGTCGAGCATGTCCTGAAATTTCGCTTTACTTGTGGACTTACGGAGCGGTCAGAATTACAGTCGTGCCTGCGCGGGTGTGATCGATCGGCCATCACCTCGCAACCGGCGCGCCAGGTCACGGCACCTGACCACGCGCACCCTGCCCCACCGGGAGACGCCCTCGTCGGCAAGGCCCGCTCCCGTGCGGCGTGGCACTCGGCGATGCCCGCCGTCCCGTCCTCCGGCACCCGGAACGGCGGGCCTGTGACCCCCCACCCCTGAACGGAGCCTCTGTTGCGAAGGTGTCTCCTCGGCGTGCTGACGGCCGTGTCTCTCGTCGCCGCCGCGCTCATCGCCGTACCGTCAGCCGCGCTGGCCGCGGCCCTGCCGCGCACCGGATGGACGGCCACCGCGTCGGCCACCGGTGGCGGCGACGTCCCCGCGAGGATGCTCGACGGCGACTCCTCGACCCGATGGTCGACCGGAGTGCCGATGACGAGTGGCCAGTCGGTCACGATCGACATGCACGCGTCGCAGACCATCGACCAGATCACCATGGACTCGGCCGGCAGCACCACCGACTACGCCCGCGGCTACCAGGTCTTCCTGTCGTCCGACGGCGCCGACTGGGGCGCCGCGGTGGCATCAGGAACCGGAACCGCGCCGCTCGTCAGCGTGTCCTTCACGGCGCGCTCGGCCCGATACATCAGGGTCGTGCAGACCGGCAGCACGAGCTGGTGGTGGTCGATCGCCGAGTTCAACGCGTACAACTCGGGGCCGCAGCAGCCCTCCGGGCTCTCGCCCAACGTGCACCTGTTCTACTACCCGTGGTACGGCAGCCCCGCCGTCAACGGCGGCTACCGCCACTGGCAGCAGGGCGGCCACAACCCGCCCGGCGACATCGGCGCGAACCTCTATCCCAAGCTGGGCGCCTACGACTCCGGCGACCTCACGCGCGTGGTGAGTCAGCAGATGGCGTGGGTCAGGCAGTCCGGTGCGGGCGTCATCGTCTACAGCTGGTGGGGCCAGGGGTCGTATGAGGACCAGCTCGCCGCGGGCGTGCTGAGCGTCGCCGCCCAGAACGGCGTCAAGGTCGCCTGGCATCTCGAGCCGTACACGGGCCGCACCGCCGCCTCGACGGTCGCCGACATCAACTACATCAACGCCAGGTACGGCGCCAGCCCCGCGTTCTACCGCGACGCCGGGCACGGCAACCGGCCGGCGTTCTACGTGTTCGAAAGCCTCAGAATCGCCGACTGGACCGCGCTCGACCAGGTCAGGGCGTCCAGCATCGTGCTCGCGCAGACCACCGACACCTCGAAGGTCGCCCACTTCGGCGGCATGTACACCTACGACGGCATCGCCGGGGCGACCGCCCCCGGCTGGCAGAACGCCGCCGCGTACTGCAAGGCCAACGGGCTCGTGTGGGCGCCCTCCGTGGCTCCCGGCTACATCGACGACCGGGCCAACCCCGGCAACACCACCCCGACCCTCGGCCGGGCCAACGGTTCGACGTACGACACGGAGTGGAACAACGCCATCGCCACGTCGCCTTCGTGGGTGTCGGTCACCTCGTTCAACGAGTGGCACGAGGGCTCGGTGATCGAGCCCGCCAGCTCGAACCCGCCCGCGGGCTTCGGCTACGAGACGTTCCAGGGTGCGTACGGCACGACGGGCGCCGCATCCGAGTCGGCCTACCTCGACCGCACGCGTTACTGGATCGGCCGGTTCCCCGGCGCCTGATCGAAGCGATACGAATCGACCGCGTCCCCGGCCCGCCGCAGGCTCACTGCCTCGGCGGCCGGGGTTCACCCGCCCCGCCGCTTTTCGCACGCTCCGGCAACCGGGGTTCACACACCTCGGCGCTTTTCATGCGTCCCGGCGATCGCAGCCTCGTCCGGCCCGCTGACCGGGATCCACGCGCCGCCGCGATCGGGGTTCACCCGCCCCGCCGATCTTCCTGCGTCCCGGCGACCGCGACAGTCCGACCCGCTGACCGGGATCCACGCGTCGCGGTGACTGGGATTCACGCGTCGCAGCGATCGCGGCCGCGTCGGGCCCAGCGGATCAGCTCTCCGCCGAACCGGCTGCCCTACTTCGGACGCAGGCCCGGCGTTCGCTCCGAGCTTAGAATTCATGTTCGATATCTGTAGCGGAATGATTACTCAGTGTGAGATTATCCATACAGGTGTTCGATACAGATGGGCGGAAGGAGTGCCACCGTGGCCGAGCCTCGCGGGAGCCGTCACTCCTTCTCAGCACCCTCCTCGGCCCACGAGCCTGCCGGGGAACTGCCCTGCGGCCCGCAGTGGTGGGCTCAGCTGACAAACCGGGCCCGGTCATGGTCGACCGACGGCAGCTCGGCGTTGAGCTCACCACCCCTGACCGATCCATGGCCGGACTTCCCCCCGGACTCCGTGCCACCAGACTCCGAGCCACCAGACTCAGCACCGCCCGATTCCGCGCCGAACGACCCACCACAGTCAGACTCCGCACCGCATCACTCAACGCCACACGACCCGCCGCAGTCTGGCTCACCCGACCAGGCATGCACCGGGCAGGAGCCGCAGGCAGACACATCAGCCGAGCCGAGCGACTCAGCCGAATCGGCACGCACGTCTGACACATCAGACCCCACCGGCCTGGATGAGTTGGTGGCAGTGCTGGCGGATGCGGCCTCAGCGCTGGCCCTGGCGGGGTTGCCGGACTCTCCGGCAGCGTGTTTGGCACAGGCACAACAGTTGGCGTTCGCGCGGGATCGGTTGATCTCCGCCATCACCGCACGAGTGGAACGCGTGCACCGCACCGGCCAC